>NZ_JADOUA010000001.1:7594731-8992097 GCF_015751755.1 Actinomadura viridis | reverse complement strand
GCGCTCATGGTGGCGCAGACCGTCGACTCGGTCGGCCCGTAGGCGTTGAACATCCGCCGTCCCGCCGACCAGCGCGCCGCCAGGCCCGGCGGGCACGCCTCACCCGCCACCACCACCGTGCCCAGCCCGTCCGGCAGCTCTTCGACGGTCGCCAGCATGGACGGCGGCAACGTCACATGCGTCACCCCGTACTCGGTCACCAGGTCTTCCAGCCGCCCGCGCGGCGGCATCCGGTCGGGCTCGCCCAGGACGAGCGCGGCGCCCGACAGCAGCGCCATGCACAGCTCCCAGAACGACGCGTCGAAACCCAGCGCCGCGAACTGCAGCACCCGCGCGGCCGGCCCCACCCCGAACCGGTCGGCCTGCCATTCCGCCAGGCTCGCCACCCCACCGTGCGTGACCAGCACGCCCTTGGGGCGGCCGGTCGAGCCGGAGGTGTAGATGACGTACGCCGGGTGGCCGGGCCGTAAGGGGACGGTCCGGTCCATGCCCGCGGGCCTCGTGGCGGGGCGGGCGTTCAGGGCGCCGGCCACGACCGGGTCGTCCCACACCAGCCGCTCGACCTGCGCGTCCCCCGCCGCGGCCTCGGTCGCGCGGGTGCAGACCACGAGCGCGGGGGCGGCGTCGGCCAGCATGAACGCGATCCGCTCCGCGGGGTACGCCGGGTCGATCGGCAGGTACGCGGCGCCCGCCTTGGCCACGCCCAGTACCACCGCGACCAGGTCGGCCGACCGTTCCATCAGGACGCCGACCAGGCGTTCCGGGCCGGCGCCGCGGGCGATCAGCTCGTGCGCCACCTGGTCGGCCCGCGCGTCCAGCTCCGCGTAGGAGAGGGTACGGTCGCCGGACACCAGCGCGACGGCGTCCGGGGTACGCGTCACCTGCGCCTCGAACAGCTCCGGGAAGGATCCGCCGCCGACCGTCCGGGCGGTGTCGTTCCACTCGCGGACCACGCGGAACCGCTCGGCCTCGTCGAGGACGTCCAGATCGCTCACCCGCCGCCGCGGGTCGGCGGCCACCTGCTCCAGCACCCGCGCCAGGCGCTCCGCCAGGGCCCGGGCGGTCGCCTCGTCGAACAGGTCGGTGGCGTAGTCGATGACGCCGCCGATCCCGGCCGGGGCGCCGCCCTCGTCGCGCTGCTCGGCGATGCTGATCTCCAGGTCGACCCGGGCGGCCACCGTCTCGCCGGCGTTCTCCGGACGCACCCGCAGGCCGGGCAGCTCCCAGGGCGACCCCGCCCGGTCGCGGTGGTGCAGCGAGAGCGCCACCTGGAAGAGCGGGTGCCGGGCCAGCGAACGGGCCGGGTTGAGCTCCTCCACCAGCCGCTCGAACGGAAGATCCTGATGGGCGTACGCGGCCAGGTCGGTCTCCCGGACGCGGGCGAGAAGTTCGGCGAACGACGGGTCGCCGCTCACGTCGGTCCGCAGCACGAGCGTGTTGAGGAAGAACCCGGCGAGATCCCCCAGGGCGGCCTCGCCGCGCCCTGCGATCGCGCTGCCGAGCGGGATGTCGGTGCCGGCGCCCATCCGGGCCAGCAGCGCCGCCACGGCCGCCTGCGCGACCATGAACATGGTGACGCCGTGCCGCTGGGCCACCTGTACCAGGCGCGCGTGGACGTCGGCGTCCACGCGCACCGGCACCGTCCCCGCGCGGAAGGACGCCTCCGCCCGCCGGGGGCGGTCCACCGGCAGGTCGATCTCCTCGGGAAGGCCGGCGAGCGCCCGCCGCCAGTACGCCGTCTGGGCCGCGATCAGGCTGCCGGGATCGTCCGGGTCGCCCAGCACCTCGCGCTGCCACAGGGCGTAGTCGGCGTACTGCACCGGCAGCGGTTCCCAGCCGGGAGCGGCGCCCGAACGCCGCGCCGCGTACGCCACTCCCAGGTCGCGCGCCAGGACGCCCATCGACCAGGCGTCCACGGCGATGTGGTGGGCCACCAGCACCAGGACGTGCTCCGGCTCCCGCCCCGGCCCCGGCCCCGGCCTCGACCTCGGCTGCGGCTCCGGCTGCGGCTGCGGCTGCGGCTGCGGCTGCGGCAAGGCCAGGAGCCGGGCGCGCCAGGGCAGTTCCCGGCCCAGGTCGAATCCCCGTGCCACCTCCCCGGACAGTGCCCCGGCCAGTGCCTCGGCCAGATCGCCGTCCCCCAGGGACGTGACGGCCAGCGCGGGACGGCCCGCCACCCCCTCGATGATCTTCTGGTGGGGCACCCCGCCGGACTCGGGGAAGATCGTGCGCAGGCTCTCGTGCCGGTCCGCCACGTCCCCCAGCGCCGCCTCCAGCGCGGGAACGTCGAGCTCGCCGGTCAACCGCAGGGCCAGGGGGACGTTGTAGGCCGCCCCCGCGCCGCCCTCCTCCAGGCGGTTGAGGAACCACATGCGCTGCTGGGCGAACGACAGCGGCACCTCGCCGGGCCGTTCCCGTGCCGCCAGCGCCGCCCGCGCCTCACCGCGTCCCGCGTCCGCCAGCCGCGCCACGCCGGCGACCGTCGGGGAGCCGAACAGCTCCCGGATGGTCACCTCGGCGCCGAGCACCGCGCGTACCCGCGCGATCAGCCGCATCGCCAGCAGCGAGTCGCCGCCGACCTCGAAGAAGGAGTCGTCGGCGCTCACCGACTCCAGGCCCAGGACCTCGGCGAACAGGCCGCACACGACCTCCTCGGCGGGGGTGGCCGGGGCCCGGCCGGTCGCCGCCGGGCCGCCGAACTCGGGGGCGGGCAGCGCGTCCCGGTCGAGCTTGCCGTTCACCGTCACCGGCAGCTCGTCCAGGACGACCACCGCGGCCGGGACCATGTGGCCGGGCAGCCGGGCGGCCGCGAACTCCCTCAACGCCCGCTCGTCCACCCCGGCCCGCCGCCCGTCCCCGCGGTCGTCCCCGCGGTCGTTCCCGGCCGCGGGCACGACGTACGCCACGAGCCGCCGGACGCCGGGCCGGTCCTCGCGGACGACGACCGCCGCCTGGCCGACCCGTTCGTGAGCGGCCAGCACGACCTCGATCTCGCCCGGCTCGATCCGGAAGCCGCGCAGCTGCACCTGCCGGTCGGCGCGGCCGAGGTGTTCGAGGGTGCCGTCCGGACGCCATCTGGCCAGGTCGCCCGAACGGTACATGCGGGATCCCGGCGGCCCGTTCACGTCGGCGACGAAACGCTGCGCGCTCAGCCCGGGGCGGTGCAGGTATCCCCTGGCCAGCCCTGGGCCGGCCACGTGGACCTCGCCCGGCACGCCCGGCGGCACCGGCTTCAGCCGCCCGTCCAGAACGTGGACCCGCAGGTCGGGGATCGGCCCGCCGATGACGCTTCCGGGCTCGGCCGCGCACGTCTCCGCGTCCAGCGCGACGTGCGTGACGTGCACCGTGGTCTCGGTGATGCCGTACATGTTGACCAGCGACGGGCCGGGGTGCCGGGCGTACCAGTCCACCAGCCGCCCCGGCTCCAGGGACTCACCGCCGAACACGACGTACCGCAGCGCCAGCTCGGGCGCGGGCGCCGCGGCGTCGGCCGCGGCCAGCTGGTAGAACGCCGACGGCGTCTGGTTCAGCACCGTGACCCGTTCGGCCGCCAGCAGGGCGAGGAACTCGCGGGGCGACCGGGAGACAAGATGGGGAACGACGACCAGGCGCCCGCCGTACGCCAGCGCCCCCCACAGCTCCCATACCGAGAAGTCGAACGCGTAGGAGTGGAAGAGCGTCCACACGTCGTCGGTTCCGAACCCGAACCAGTGGTCGGTCTCCCGCAGCAGCCGCACCACGTTCGCGTGCGGGACGACCACGCCCTTGGGGCGTCCGGTCGATCCGGACGTGTAGATCACGTAGGCGGGGTGCTCCGACCGTAACGGGGCCGTCCGATCGGTGTCGGCGGGGGCGGTGGCCGGGCGCGCCGCCAGCGCCGCCGCCGTGGCCTCGTCGTCCCAGATCAGCCGCTCGATCCGCACACTGTCCGCCGCGTCACCGGCGGGGTCACCGGTCCCGTCCGGGGGCGCGGCGCCGGTCGCGTCGGTGGCCGCGTCGGTGGTGCCGGGCAGTAGATGCGCGGTGGTGCTCGTGCACACGACCACGGCCGGGCAGGCGTCGGCCAGCATGGACGCGACCCGGTCCGCCGGATAGCCGGGGTCGACCGGAACGTAGGCCGCCCCCGCCTTCACCACGCCCAGCAGCACCGCGACCAGGTCGGCCGACCGTTCCATCACCACGCCGACCAGGTCCTCCGGGCCCACCCCCCGGGCGATCAGCTCATGCGCCAGGCGGTTGGCCCGCGCGTCCAGCTCGCCGTAGGACAGCGCCTCCCCTTCGAAGACCACGGCCACCGAGCCGGGCGCCCGCGCCGCCTGCTCGTCGAACAGGTCGGCAAGGGTCCGCTGCGGCGCCTCGTCCGTCATCGCGTCCGGCACCGCACCTGGCATCCCGTCAGGCGTCTTCCCGGTGGATTCGTTCCACGGCGGGAAGACCAGCCGGCGCTCGGCCGGATCGAGGACCTCCACCTTGGCGATCGGGACGGACGGGTCGGCCGCCACCTGCTCCAGCACCCGCACCAGCCGCCGGAGCAGCGCGGTGGCCGCGGCCTCGTCGAACACGTCGGGGCGGTACTCCAGCCGCAGGTCCAGGGTGTCGGCGGAGGCGGCCAGGAGCGTGAGGGGGTAGTGGGAGGCGTCCTCGCCCTCCGCGCCGGTCACCCGCAGGTCGTGGGGGCCGGGCGGGGCGGCGGTGCCGCGCGGGTAGTTCTGGTACGCCATGAGGGTGTCGAAGCCGGCGCCCGGCCCGGCCGCCCGCTGGATCTCCGCCAGGCCCAGATGCTGGTGGGCCATCAGGTCCAGCCGGCGGGCCTGCAGCTCCGCCAGCATCTCGCCGAACGGCCGGGCAGGGTCGAGCCGGACCCGTACCGGAACGGTGTTGGCGAACAGGCCGAGCATCCGTTCCACGCCGGGCAGGTCCGCCGGGCGGCCCGCGACCGTGGCGCCGAACACCACGTCGTCCCGGCCCACCTGGGTGGCGAGGACGAGGCCCCAGGCGCCCTGGATCACCGTGTTGAGCGTCAGGCGGTGGCCGCGGGCCAGCGCCTCCAGGTCATGGGTCAATCCTTGGCCCGCCCGCGCGGTGACGTGCCGGGGCAGGACCGGCACCACGGCGGACTCGGCCAGCCCGACCAGCGTCGGCTCGGCCGTCCCCGCCAGCTCGCGCCGCCAGGCGTCGCGGGCCGCGTCCTTGTCCTGGCGGGCGAGCCAGGCGAGGTACTCCCGGTAGGGGGTCACCGGCGGCAGCCCGCCGGCGTCGCCACCGGCCGCGTAGATCTCCTCCAGCTCCTGGAAGAGCACCGGCGTGGACCAGCCGTCGATCACGATGTGGTGCATGGTGACGACGAGGCGGTAACGTCCCCCGCCCAGCCGCACCAGCAGTAATCGCAGCAGCGGCGGCACCGCCAGGTCGAACCCGCGTTCCCGCTCCTCCTCCGCCGCTCGTGCCGCCTCGGCGTCCGCCTCGGCGGCGACCAGTGCCGTGAGGTCCAGCTCCCGCCACGGCGGTGCCACACCGGCCGCGACGACCTGGACCAGCCGCTGCGCCCCGGCGGGCTGCCGGAACCCGGCGCGCAGGCTCGCGTGCCGGTCCAGCAACGCCCGCCAGGACGACCGCAGCACCCCGACGTCCAGCGGCTCCGCCAATTCCAGGACGTGCTGGCCCACATACACGTCGCGGGCCCGCTCGTCGTACCGGGCGTGGAACAGCAGCCCTTCCTGAAGGGGGGACAGCGGCCACACGTCCTCAATGCGGATCTGAGTCATCGAGTTCCCTCTCGGCACCGCGAAACAGCATGTCGTGCACAGCGCATACGCATGGGACTTTATCAAGGACGGCTTCGAAATAGAGCTGTCCAGAGAGACGGAGAACGGGCAGGTCAGCCTGTGATTTCCGGCCTTTTTCCGTCCAAGTGAACGTCCAAGTGCACACATTGAAAAAGGCCGGATCACCAGGGTCGTGAAAGTTATCGAAGGGTGGCGGAATCGGCGTCCGGTAGATCGGTCAGCGGCTCATCCGATTTCCTCGGCGAGGCGCTCCTGCAGTTCGTCGATCTGATCCTGGCCGAGGTCGACCAGGGCGAAGTCGGACGGGGTGTGGCCGCCGCCCGGATCGGCGCCGCGGGCGGCCAGGCCCTCCAGCATGGCGGCCCACCCGCCGGCGAGGTCCGCGAGCGCGGTCTCCTCGATCAGGCCCGCCGGGCAGAGCAGCGTCAGGGTCAGTTCGGGTCCCCCGGGGAGGTCCCGGACGAGCCCGCCGGCCTCCAGCGCGTGCGGCACCGCCATGCCCGCGTCCGCTCCCCCGCCCAGGGCCGCCTCCCCGGCGGGCCGCCAGCTCTGCTCGTCCCCGGCCGGGGCGTCGCCGTCCTGGACGGTGGCGTAGCGGCCGAGGTAGTTGAAGGAGATCTGCGGGACGGGCAGTTCCGCCAGCACCGGCGCGGTCGCCGGATTGAGGTGGCGCAGCATCCCGTAGCCGAGGCCGTCACCGGGAACGGCGCGCAACTGCTCCTTGATCCGCTTGACCAGCCGGCCCGCGGCCGGTCCACCGGCCCGGACCTCGGTGAGGTCGACCGCGCCAGGATCCAGGCGTACCGGGTGGACCTTGGTGAACCACCCGACCGTACGGGTCAGGTCCATGTCCGCCGACAGCGGCTCGCGGCCGTGCCCTTCCACGTCCACCAGCACGCCACCGGCGCTTCCGCGTCCCCGCCTGCGGCGCCACTCCGTCACCGCGGCGGCCAGCCCCGCCAGCAGCACGTCGTCCACCCCGGCGTGGAACGCCGCCGGAACGGCGGTCAGCAGGGCGGAGGTCACCCGCGGCGGAAGCGATCGCGCCACCCGGTGGACGCCGCCGACCACGGTGTCGCGGGCCGGGTCGAGCGGCCGGTCGCCCAGCAGCGGATCGGGCCCCGACAGCAGGCGCGTCCAGGCTTGCAGCTCTCCGGCACGGACCTTGCCCGCCGCCTGCCCCTCCAGCTCGGTCGCCCAGCGCCGGAACGACGTCCCCACAGCCTCCAGCACCGGATCACACCCGGCCTCCACAGCCGCGTACGCCGCGGCCAGATCCGGAAGCAGCACCCGCCACGACACCCCGTCCACCACCAGGTGGTGGATCACCAGCAGCACCCGCCCCGGAACCCCCGGACCGGCATCGAACCACACCACCTGCACCATCACGCCCGCGGACGGGTCGAGCCGGTCCATCGCCTCCCAGGCCCGCTCGTCCACCAGGGCCGCGAGCGCCTCCGCGTCCAGCCCGGCGGCGTCGACGCGCCGTACGCAGTCCGCCGCGTTCACCGCGTCGGCGGAACCGGCCGGGGGCACCAGCAGCCGGGCCCCGCCGCCCGGTTCCAGCCGCGCCCTCAGCATGTCGTGGTGGTCCAGGAGCGCCCCCACGGCCGCGGCCAGCCGCCCGGCCGTCACCCCGGCGGGCGCGGTCACCAGCATGGACTGGCAGAACCGGCCCGTCAGCGCCGCCGCTCCCGCCCGGTCGGCCGTCTCGAGCATCACCGGGGTCAGCGGCACTACGCCCGTGGCCACGTCCCGGACCCGCTCCGGCTCCGCCGGACCCACGCCGGTCACGGGCGCGGCCACCCGGGCCAGCCCGGCCGGGGTGCGCAGCTCGAACACCTGCCGCGCGGTGATCACCAGACCGGCCTTCCGGGCCCGCGACACCACCAGCATCGACATGATCGAGTCGCCGCCCAGGTCGAAGAAGGAGTCCTCGGCACCGACCGCGTCCAGGCCCAGCACCTCGGCGAACAGCTCGCACAGCGCCTTCTCGGCGGGCGTGGCCGGGGCCCGGCCCGTCCCGGCCGCGCCCGGATCGGGGGCGGGCAGCGCGTCCCGGTCCAGCTTCCCGTTCACCGTCACCGGCAGCTCGTCCAGCACCACCACCGCGGCCGGGACCATGGCCTCGGGCAGCCGGGCGGCCGCGAACTCCCGCAGCCGCGCCCCGTCCACGTCCACGTCCCCGTCCATCTGGCCGGCGCCGTCCACCTGGCCCGCGCCGTTCGCCTGCCTGGCGGCGTTCGCGGCTCGGACGACGTAGGCGACCAGGCGTCGCGTTCCCGGCCGGTCCTCGCGGACGACCACCGCGGCCCGCGCGACGGACGCGTGCGCGGCCAGCACCGCCTCGATCTCCCCCGGCTCGATCCGGACGCCCCGGACCTTCACCTGCTCGTCGGCCCGGCCCGCGAACTCCAGCTCACCGCCGGGGGTCCAGCGCGCCAGGTCACCGGTCCGGTACATGCGCCGCCCGGACGCCTCGCCGGACGCCTCGCCCAACCCGCCATCGGACGCCCCACCGGACCCGCCGGACTCCCCGCCGTCCCGGTCGGGGAACGGGCAGGCCACGAAACGCTCGGCCGTCAGCCCCGCGCGTCCCATGTACCCGCGCGCCAGCTGCGTGCCGGCCACGTACAGCTCGCCGGTGACGCCCGGCGGCACCGGGCGCAGGAACCCGTCCAGGACGAACACCTCGGTGTTCCAGACCGGACGGCCGATCGGCACCGCGTTCCCGCCCTCGCCGCGCGGGCACGGCCGGGCCGTCACGCCGATCGTGGTCTCGGTCGGGCCGTAGAGGTTGTACGGGGGCGTGCCGAGCCGGTCATGGCACTCCTCCACCAGGCCGGGCGGGAGCGCCTCACCTCCGGAGAAGACGCGGCGCAGGCTCCGCGCGGCCCCGGTCGCCGCCTCCTCGCGCAGGAAGACCGCCAGCATGGACGGGACGAACTCGACCGTCGTCACGCCCTCCCGCTCCATCAGCTCCGCCAGGTAGGCCGGATCCCGGTGGCCGCCCGGACGGGCCATGACCACGGCGGCCCCGGCCATCAGCGGCCAGAACAGCTCCCAGACCGACACGTCGAAGCCCAGCGGCGACTTCTGCAGCGCCCGTTCGCCGGCCTCCAGCCCGAACTCCCCCTGCATCCAGGCCAGCTGGTTGACCATGGCGGCGTGCGAGACGACCACGCCCTTGGGCCGCCCCGTCGAACCGGAGGTGTGGATGACGTACGCCGGATGCCCGGCGCGCAAGGGGGCGGTCCGGTCGGCGTCGCGGGGGGCCGTGCCGGGACGGCCGGACAGCGCGGCCTCCGTCTCCGGGCCGTCCCACGGCAGCGTTTCGATCCCGGTGCCCGCCACCAGGGTCTCGGTCGCGACCGTGCAGACCGCCACGGCGGGGCGCGCGTCCGCCAGCATGAACGCGGCCCGTTCCGCCGGGTACTCCGGGTCCACCGGGACGTAGGCCGCGCCCGCCTTCAGCACTCCCAGCAGGACCGCCAGCAGGTCGGCCGACCGTTCCATGACGACGGCGACCCGGTCCTCGGGGCCGACCCCGCGCGCGATCAGCTCGTGCGCCAGGCGGTTCGCGCGCTCGTCCAGGGCCGCGTAGGACAGCGACACCTCACCGGACACCACCGCGACCGCGTCCGGCGAACGCGACACCTGGTCCTCGAACAGCGCCACCCATGAGCCGTCCGGCACCGCCCGGCCGGTGTCGTTCCAGTCCCGTACGGCCTTCCGCCGTTCCTCGGCGGACAGGAGCTCGACCTCGCTCACGCGGATCCCCGGGTCGGCCGCCACCTGTTCCAGGACCCGCACCAGCCGGTCTCCCAGGGCACGGGCCGCCGCCTCGTCGAACAGGTCGGCGGCGTATTCGATCACGCCCTCCATCCCGGCCGCGGCGCCGTCGTCACCGCGGCGCTCTTCCAGGGTGACGGACAGGTCGAACTTGGCCGCCAGCGACCCGCCCTGCATCGGCTCGACCCGGAGGCCGGGCAGGTCCCAGTGCGTGGGCGGGATGCTCTCCACCGCCAGCATGATCTGGAACAGCGGGTGGCGGGCCAGCGAACGCGCCGGGTTGAGGTCCTCCACCAGCCGCTCGAAGGGCAGTTCCTGGTGGGCGTAGGCGGCCAGGTCGGTCTCCCGGACGCGGTCGAGCAGGTCGGTGAACGTCGGGTCGCCGCTCACGTCCGTCCGCAGCACCAGCGTGTTGACGAAGAACCCGGCCAGGTCCTCCAGCGCCGCGTCGCCACGGCCGGCGATCGCGGTGCCGACCGGGATGTCGGTGCCCGCGCCCATCCTGGTCAGCAGCATCGCCAGCGCGGCCTGGGCGACCATGAACATCGTGGCGCCACCGCGCCGGGCCGCGCCCGCCAGCCTTGCGTGGACGTCCGCGCCGACCCGGAGCGGCACCGTCTCGCCCCGGTACGAGGCCACCGCCGGGCGGGGGCGGCTCACCGGGAGGTCGAGCTCCTCGGGCAGGCCTCCCAGGGCCTCCCGCCAGTACCCCAGCTGGGCGGAGATCAGGCTGTCCGGATCGCCGGGATCGCCGAGCGACTCGCGCTGCCACAGCGCGTAGTCGGCGTACTGCAGCGGCAGCGGCTCCCAATCGGGAGCCCGGCCCGAGCGCCGCGCCGCGTACGCCACGCCCAGGTCGCGGGCCAGCACGCCGATCGACCAGCCGTCCACGGCGATGTGGTGGGCGACCACCACCAGCACGAACTCCGACGGCGCGAGCACCAGCAGCCGGGTCCGCCAGGGCGGCTCGCGGTCCAGCTCGAAGCCCCGGCTCATCTCGGCCGCCGCCACCCCGGCCAGGTCCCGCTCGCCGACCTCCTCGACCACGAGGGCGGGACGGCCCGCCGCGCCGTGCAGGACCTGCTGGCGGGGCGTCCCGTCGGTCTCGGGGAACACCGTGCGCAGGCTCTCGTGCCGGTCCGCCACATCGGCCAGCGCGGCCTCCAGGGCCGCGACGTCGAGGTCGCCCGACAGCCGCAGCGCCATCGGCACGTTGTAGGCCGCGCGGGCCGCCCCCTCGCCGCCCTCCTCCAGCCGGTTCAGGATCCACATGCGCTGCTGCGCGTACGACAGCGGCATCACCTCGGGCCGTTCCCCGGCCACCGGCGCCGCCGGCCGGGTGCCTGCGGACGGGCCGCCGCCCCCGCCGCCCGAACGGGCGTCCTCGACGAGCCGGGCCACGGCGGCGGGCGACGGCGCGTTGAAGAAGTCGCGGATGCTCACGTCCGCGTCCAGGACGGCGCGGATCCGCGCGATGAGGCGCATCGCGAGCAGGGAGTCGCCGCCCAGCTCGAAGAAGGAACCGTCGGGGCCGGCCGACTCCACGCCGAGGACATCGGCGAACAGGCCGCACAGCAGTTCCTCGGTCACCGTCGCCGGGGCCCGGCCCGCCGCGAGGGCGGCGAAGCCGGGCGCGGGCAGCGCGTCCCGGTCGAGCTTGCCGTTCACCGTCACCGGCAGCGCGTCCAGCACCACCACGGCCGCCGGGACCATGTGGCCGGGCAGGCGGGCGGCGGCGTACTCGCGCAGCGCGTTCCCGTCCACGCCGTCGCCGGGGCGGGCGGGGACGACGTACCCCACCAGCCGCCGGTCGCCCGGCCGGTCCTCGCGGACGACGACCGCCGCCTGGCCGGCCGCCTCGTGACCGGCGAGCACCGCCTCCACCTCGCCCGGCTCGACGCGGAAGCCGCGCAGCTGCACCTGCCGATCGGCGCGGCCGAGGTGTTCGAGGGTGCCGTCCGGACGCCATCTGGCCAGGTCGCCCGACCGGTACATGCGCGAGCCCGGAGGGCCGTACGGGTCGGCGACGAAGCGCCCGGCGCTCAGCCCCGGCCGGCCGAGGTACCCACGGGCCAGGCCCGCGCCCGCGACGTACACCTCGGCCGCCGGGCCGGGCGGCACCGGCCGCAGCCAGTCGTCCAGCAGATGGACCCGCAGGTCCGGGATGGGCCGGCCGATGAGGCCGCCCGGGTCGGCCGCGCACGTTTCCGCGTCCAGCGGCGCGTACGTGACGTGCACCGTCGTCTCGGTGATGCCGTACATGTTCACCAGCACCGGCTCCGGATGCCGGGCGTACCAACCGGTCAGCCTGCCCGGTTCGAGGGCCTCGCCGCCGAACACCACGTACCGGAGCGCCAGGCCGTCCGCCGGGCTCTCCGCGTCGGCCGCCATGAGCTGGTAGAACGCCGACGGGGTCTGGTTGAGGACGGTGACCCGCTCGGCGGACAGCAGCGCCAGGAAGTCGCGGGGCGACCGCGAGACCAGGTACGGGACGACGACCAGGCGCCCCCCGTACAGCAGCGCGCCCCACATCTCCCAGACCGAGAAGTCGAACGCGTAGGAGTGGAACAGCGTCCACACGTCGCCGGGGCCGAACCCGAACCAGTGGTCGGTCTCCCGCAGCAGGCGGATGACGTTGGCGTGGGGGACCATCACGCCCTTGGGGCGCCCGGTCGACCCGGAGGTGTAGATGACGTACGCGGGGTGACCGGGCCGCAGCGGGACCGTGCGGTCGGTGTCGGCGGGGGCCGTCGCGGGGCGGCGGGCCAGCGCCTCGGCGGTGCCCGGGTCGTCCCACACGAGGGTCCCGAAGCCCAGCTCCGCACCCGTTTCCGCTCTGGGCTCCGCTCCCGTTTCCGCCCTCGGCTCCGCTGCGGCTGCGGCCGCGGCGACGACGTCCCTGGTCGTGGTCGTGCACACGACCATCGAGGGGCGCGCGTCGGCCAGCATGAACCCGATCCGGTCCGCCGGGTACCCCGGGTCCACCGGTACGTACGCCGCGCCCGCCTTCACCACGCCCAGCAGCACCGCGACCAGGTCCGCCGACCGTTCCATGACCACGCCGACCAATGCCTCGGGCCCGGCACCGCGGGCGATCAGCTCGTGCGCGAGGCGGTTCGCGCGCTCGTCCAGCTCGCGGTAGGTCCACCGCGTGTCACCGGAAACCACGGCCACCGCGTCCGGCGTTCGCACCGCCCGCTCCTCGAACAGCGCGGCCAGGGACCCCTCCGGGGCAGGCCGGTCGAGGGCGGCCCGGCCCCGCGCCAGCAGCTCCCGTTCGGCCTCGTCCAGGATCTCCAGCCGGCTGACCCGCACCCGCGGGTCGGCGGCGACCTGCTCCAGCACCCGCACCAGCCGGTCCACCAGGGAACGGGCGGTCGCCTCGTCGAACAGGTCGGCGGCGTACTGGACGTCCCCGCCGATCCCGGCCGGGGCGCCCTCCTCGTCCCGGTGCTCGGCCAGGGCCAGCGACAGGTCGAACTTCGCCGTGACCGTCTCCTCCAGCGGCGGCAGCGGGTGCACGCGCAGGCCCGGCAGCTCCCACGGCGTCTCCGCGCGGGGAATGTTGTGGAACGTCAGCATCACCTGGAACAGCGGGTGGCGGGCCAGCGAACGGGCCGGGTTCAGGTCCTCCACCAGCCGCTCGAACGGCAGGTCCTCGTGCGCGTACGCGGCCAGGTCGGTCTCCCGGACGCGTTCCAGCAGCTCGGTGAACGTCGGGTCGCCGCTGACGTCCGTGCGCAGCACCAGCGTGTTGATGAAGAACCCGGCGAGGTTCTCCAGCGCCGCGTCGCCGCGCCCGGCCACCGCCGTGCCGATCGGGACGTCGGTGCCCGCCCCCATCCGGGCCAGGAGGGCCGCCAGCGCCGCCTGCGCCACGATGAACATCGTGGACCTGGTCCGCTGCGCCACCTCCACCAGGCGGGCGTGCGCCTGCGCGCCGACCCACACCGGCACCGAACCGCCCCGGAACGACGCCTCCGCCGGGCGGGGCCGGTCGACCGGCAACGCCAGCTCCTCCGGCAGACCGGCCAGGGCCTCCCGCCAGTAGCCCAGCTGGGCCGAGATCAGGCTGCCCGGATCGTCCAGGTCGCCCAGAATCTCGCGCTGCCACAACGCGTAGTCGGCGTACTGCACCGGCAGCGGCTCCCAATCGGGAGCCCGGCCCGAGGACCGCGCCGCGTACGCCACGCCCAGGTCGCGGGCCAGGACGCCCATCGACCAGCCGTCCACGGCGATGTGGTGCGCCACGAGCAGCAGCACGTACTCCGGTTCAGGCTTCGGCTCCGTCAGGGCCGGGCCCGTAAGGGCCGAGTCGGTCACGGCCGGATCAGCCACGGCCGGGTCGGTCAGGGCCTGGTCGGTCAGGGCCAGCAGGCGGACCCGCCAGGGCGGTTCGCGGTCCAGCTCGAAGCCCCGTCGCATCTCGTCGAGCATCACCCCGCCCAGGGCGGGCTCGCCGATCTCCTCGACGGGCAGGCGAGGGCGGCCCTCCGCGCCGTGCAGCACCCGCTGGTGCGGCACGCCGGACGCCTCCGGGTAGAGCGTGCGCAGGCTCTCGTGCCGGTCCGCCAGATCACCCAGCGCGGCCTCCAGCGCGGCCACGTCCAGCTCACCCGACAGCCGCAGCGCCAGAGGAATGTTGTACGCGGCCCCGGCTCCCGCCTCCCGCAACCGGTTCAGGAACCACATGCGCTGCTGCGCGTACGACAGCGGCACCACTTCGGGCCGTTCCCGTACCGCGAGCGGCGTCCTCGCCTCCCGCCGCCCGGCCTCCACGAGGCGCGCCACGCCCGCCACCGTCGGGTCGGCGAACAGCTCCCGGACGCCGACCTCGGCGTCCAGCACCGCGCGGACCCGCGCCACCAGGCGCATCGCCAGGAGCGAATCCCCGCCGAGCTCGAAGAACGAATCCTCGGCGCCCACCGTCTCCAGCCCGAGGACCTCGGCGAACAGCCCGCACAGGACCTCCTCGGCGGGCGTGGCGGGACCGCGGCCGCGCACCGCGCCGGTGAAATCGGGGGCGGGCAGCGCGGCCCGGTCCACCTTGCCGTTCACCGTCACCGGCAGCTCGTCCAGCACCACCACCGCGGCCGGGACCATGTAGTCGGGCAGCCGAGCCGCGGCGAACTCCCGGACCGCGCCCCCGTCCACGCCCGTTCCCGGGTCGGCGGCGACGACGTAGGCCACCAGGCGCACCACGCCCGGCTGGTCCGTGCGGGCGACCACCGCGACCCGGCCGACCCGCTCGTGCCCGGCCAGCACCGCCTCGACCTCGCCGGGCTCGATCCGGAACCCGCGGATCTTCACCTGCTGGTCGGCGCGCCCGGCGAACTCCAGCCCGCCGTCGCCGGTCCACCGGGCCAGGTCGCCGGTCCGGTACATCCGCCCGCCGAACGGGCAGGCCACGAACCGTTCGGCGGTCAGCCCGGGACGGTTCACGTACCCGCGCGCCAGGCCCGCGCCCGCCACGTACAGCTCACCGGTCACGCCGGGCGGGACGGGACGCAGGAAGCCGTCCAGGACGAAGGCCCGGGCGTTGTCCATCGGGGCGCCGATCGGCACCGGGGAGGGGACGGTGTCACCGGAGGCGAACGGGATCTGCGTGGTGAACGCGGTCGTCTCGGTCGGGCCGTAGGTCGAGCGGACGACCAGGTCCGGATGGGCCTCCAGCAGGGCGGTGATCCCGGCCGCGGGCACGACGTCCCCGCCGGTCGAGACCTCGCGAACGCCGGCGAACATCTCCGGTGCCTGCTCGGCCAGCATGGCGAACAGGCCGGCGGTCAGATGCACGTTGGTGACCCCGTACTCGGCGATCAGCCGGGCGCGCTGCGCCGCGTCCGCCTCGCCGGGCGGGACGATCACCAGGCGGCCGCCCCGCAGCAGCGGCGTCCACAGCTCGTAGGTGGATGCGTCGAAGGCGTGATTGGCCTGCACCAGCACCCGCCGGACCACCTCGTCGTCCCAGCAGCGGTCGAGGCAGAAGCCCACGACGTTGCCGTGCGTGACCGCAACGCCCTTGGGCACACCGGTCGACCCCGAGGTGTACATGACGTACGCGAGGTTCTCCGGTGAGACCCGCGGCAGGGGCCTGTCCGGGTCCCGGTCCGACGCCGGAGCGGAACCCGGAGCCGGAGCGGAACCCGGAGCCGGAGCAGGGGCAGGAGCCGGAGCGGGGGCAGAGTCCGTGGCCGTGCCGACCTCCATCACCTCGATGGGCGGATCGCAGGAGCCCTCGCGGAAGAGGGCATGGCCCGCGCCGGCCTCGTCGACCAGGACCAGCGAGATCTTCGCCTCGGCCACGACCGCGCGTAACCGCTCGGCCGGATGAGCGGCGTCCAGCGGGACGTAGGCCGCTCCCGCCTTCAGCACGCCCAGGAGCGCGACGACCAGCTCGGCCGACCTCCGCATCACCACGCCGACCAGGCATTCCGGTCCCACGCCGCGGCCGGCCAGCTCCCGCGCCAGCCGGTCGGCCCGCGCGTTCAGCTCCGCGTAGGTCAGCTCGGCGCCGGTCGGCCCGGCGCCGGTCGGCCCGGCGGCAGTCGGCTCGGCGGCGGTCGGCCCGGCGCCGGTCGGCCCGGCGGCAGTCGGCTCGGCGGCGGTCGGCTCGGCGGCGGTCGGCTCGGCGTTGGTCGGCTCGGCGGAGCCGGACACCACGGCCACGGCGTCCGGGGTACGGGCGGCCTGGGCTTCGAACAGCTCCGCCAGGGAGCCGTCCGGGACCGGCCACGCGGTGTCGTTCCACTCGCGCGTGACGCGGTGCCGCTCGGCGCCGTCCAGAGGATCCAGATCCGCGAGCCGCGCGCCGGGGTCGGCGGCCATCAGCGCCAGCAGCCGCACCAGCCGCTCCACCAGCGCGCGGGCAGCGCCCTCGTCGAACAGGTCGGGACGGTAGTCCAGCCGCACCTCCACCTCGCCGGCCGGTGACACCACCAGCGTGAGCGGGTAATGGGAGGCGTCCTCGCTGCCCGCGCCGGCGAGTTCGAGACCGCCGAAGGACGGCGGCCCGTCCGGGCTGCGCGGATAGCTCTCGTACACGACCAGGGTGTCGAACCCGGCGCCCGGTCCGGCGGCGCGCTGGACGTCCACCAGCCCCAGGTGCTGATGGTCGATCAGGTCCGCCTGCAAGCCCTGCAGTTCGGTGAGCGTCTCCGCGACCGTCCGCGCGGGGTCGAGCCGCACCCGTACGGGGACGGTGTTGATGAACAGGCCGAGCATCCGTTCCACGCCGGGCAGGTCCGCCGGGCGCCCGGCGACGGTGGCGCCGAACACCACGTCGCGCCGCCCGGTCAGGACCCCGAGCAGGATCCCCCAGGCGCCCTGGACCATCGTGTTCACCGTCAGGCCGTGCTCCCGCGCCACCGTCCGCAGCGCCTCCGCCGGTCCCGCGCCGAGGCGCACCTCGACGTGGTGCGGCACCACCGGTCGCCAGTCCCGGTCGCCTGGCCCTACCAGCGTGGGGCCGTCCACGTCTTCCAGGGCCCGCCGCCACGCCTCGCGCGCCGCGTCCCGGTCTCGCCGTTCCAGCCAGGCCAGGTAGTCCCGGTACGGGGCCACCGGCGGCAGCACCCCGGGGTCGCCGCCGGCCGCGTACAGCCGGGACAGCTCACCGAGCAGCACCGGCATCGACCAGCCGTCCATCACGAGGTGATGGGTGGTGACCACCATCCGGTGCCGTGCCCCGCCCAGCCTGATCAGCAGGATCCGCAGCAGCGGCGGCACCGCCAGGTCGAACCGCCGGGCGCGTTCCTCCTCGGCCAGCCGGGACGCCTCGGCGGCGGCCTCGGCCGGGTCGTACGCGGACAGGTCCGCCTCCCGCCACGGCACCTCCACGCCGCGCACGATGACCTGGACGGGAGCGCCGGAGACGCGGCGGTGGAAGCCCGCCCGCAGGCTGGCATGCCGGTCCAGCAACGCCTGCCAGGACGACCGCAGCAGGCCCGTGTCCAGGGGCCCGGTCAGGTCCAGGGCGCGCTGCCCCACGTACAGGTCGCGGGCCCCCTCGTCGTAGCGGGCATGGAACAGCAGCCCTTCCTGTAGCGGCGACAGCGGCCAGACCTCGGCCAGCGCGGACCTCTTCACGACGCGGTTCCCCTCTCCCCGATGCCTTCCGCGAGTGCCTCGAACTCCTCCAGCTCGTCCTGGCTGATCCGGGCCAGGGGAAAGTCGGAGGGTGTGTGGCCGCCGCCGGAACCGGCGGTGTGGGCGACCAGGCCGCCGAGCATCGCCTCCCACCCGGCCACCAGCTCCCGCAGTTCCGTGTCGTCCCACAGCCCGGCCGGGCCTTGGAGTGTGACGGTCAGCTCGGGCCCGCCGGGCAGGTCCCGCACCATCCCGCCGGCCTGGAGCGCGTGGGCGGCGGCCATCCGCGGATCGGCCGTACCGCCCAGCACGCCGTCGCCGGTGGGCAGCCAGCCGGCCCGCGCCTCCTCCGCGCCGGGCGCGTCACCGGCGGAGAAGCGGCCCAGGTAGTTGAAGGCGATCTGCGGTACGGGCAGGCCCTCCAGGACGGGCGCGGTGGCCGGGTTGAGGTGGCGCAGCAACCCGAAACCTAGGCCGTCGCCGGGGACGTTCCGCAGCTGTTCCTTGACCCGCTTGACCAGCGTGCCCGCGTCGGCGCCGCCGGCCCTCACCCCGGCGTGGTCGATCCCGCCGGGATCCAGCCGTACCGGGTGGACGGCGGTGAACCAGCCCACCGTGCGGCTCAGGTCCATCCCGGCGGCGAGCGGTTCCCGGCCGTGGCCCTCCACGTCCACCAGCAGCCCGCCGGGCGCGTGCCGGCCCTGCTTGCGGCGCCACTCGTCGACCGCCGCGACCAGGCCCGCCAGCAGCACGTCCTCGATGCCCGCGTGGAAGGCCGCCGGGACGCGGGTCAGCAGGTCCGCGCTCGCCCCGGTGGGCAGGGTCAGCGCCGCGCCACGGATCCCGGCCGCGACGGTGTCCACGGCCGGGTCCAGGACGCGGCGGCCCAGCACGGGGCTGGGGCCGGCCAGCATCGCGGACCAGACCGGCAGCTCGGCGACCCGTTCCCGGCCCACCGCCTGCGCCGCCAGCTCGCGGGCCCAGCCGCGGAACGAGGTCGGCACCGGCGCCGGCGCAGGCTCCCGCCCGGCCTCCACCGCCGCGTACGCCGCGGCCAGATCGGGCAGGAGCACCCGCCACGACACCCCGTCGACGACCAGGTGGTGGATCACCAGCAGCACCCGTCCCCCGCCGGGGCCCGCACCGGCAGCGGTATCGCCGCGGGTGTCGGTGTTGGCGCCGGTACCGGTGTCGGCGCGGGTATCGCCGCCGGTGTCGGTGTCGAGGCGGGTGTCGAACCAGACGACACGGAGCATCGCGCCGCGGCGCGGGTCCAGTTCGGCGGTCGCCTCGCGGGCGCGGGCGGTCATCGCCTCCGCCAGCGCGTCGGGGGCGAGCCCCGCCGCGTCCACCCGTTCCACGCAGCCGTCCGCCCGGACGCGTCCGGGGGAGCCCGCCGGGACGACCAGCCGGGGCGGCTCGTCCGCGGGCAGTTCCAGCCGGGCCCGCAGCATGTCATGCCGGTCCAGCACCGCCTGCACGGCCGCGACCAGGCGTTCCCTCGTCATCCCGGGCGGGACGGTCACCACCATCGACTGGGAGAGGCCGCCCGCCAGGACCTCCAGGCCGGACCGCGCGGCCAGTTCGCTCATCACCGGCGTCAGGGGCACCACGCCCTCGCCGCCGTCCCCTTCCCCATCCCCATCCCCGCCACCATCGCCGGACCTGGCCCCGCCCGAGGGTGCGCCGTCGGTGACCACCTCGGCGACCGCGGCCAGCGCCTCCGGCGTCCGCAGCTCGAAGATCTGCCGGGCGGTGATCTCCACGCCCGCGCGGCGGGCCCGCGCCACCACCAGCATCGACATGATCGAGTCACCGCCGAGCGCGAAGAAGGAGTCCTCGGCGCCGACCGTCTCCAGGCCCAGCACCTCGGCGAACAGGCCGCACAGCAGTTCCTCCACCGCCGTCGCCGGGCCCCGGCCCGCCGCCGGCGCGGCTAAGCCGGGGGCGGGCAGCGCGGCCCGGTCGAGCTTCCCGTGGGCGGTGACCGGGAGGGTGTCGAGCAGCACCACCGCCGCGGGCACCATGTGGTCGGGCAGCCGGGCGGCGACGTACGCGCGCAGCTCATCGCCGCCGGGCCGATCCGCCTCCGGCGAGGCAGACGCGACGGGCTCGGCGGACGCGACGGGCTCGGCGGACGCGACGGGGACGGCATAGGCGACCAGGCGCCTGGGGCCCGGCCCGTCCTCGCGGACGACGACCACGGCCCGTTCCACCCGCTCGTGGCTTGCCAGCACCGCCTCGATCTCGCCCGGCTCCACCCGGAACCCGCGGATCTTCACCTGCTCGTCCGCGCGGCCGGCGAACTCCAGTTCGCCGCCCTCGGTCCACCGGGCCAGGTCACCCGTCCGGTACATCCGCTCGCCCCCGGACGCACCGGCGCCGTCGCCGCCCGCCCCGGGGAACGGGCAGGCCACGAACCGCTCGGCGGTCAGCCCCGGACGGCCCGCGTACCCGCGTGCCAGCCCGGCGCCCGCGACGTACAGCTCGCCGACCGTTCCCGGCGGTACGGGTCGCAGGAGGCCGTCCAGGACGTAGGTCCGGGTGTTGCGGATCGGCCAGCCGATCGGGACCGCGGGCCGGGTGGCCGCGTCCGTGCCCAGCGGCGCCGTCATCGTCGCGCACACCGTCGTCTCGGTCGGGCCGTAGGCGTCGACCATCCGGCGGCCGGCCGCGTACCGGCCCACCAGGCCGGGCGGGCAGGCCTCGCCCGCGACCACCAGCGTGTCCAGCCCCTCCGGCAGGTCCTCCAGCGTCGCCAGCAACGAGGGCGGCAGCGTCACGTGCGTCACCCCGTGCGCAGTCACGAGGTCGTCCAGCCGCCCGTTCGGCGGCAGCCGGTCCGGCTCCGCCACGACGAGCGCGGCGCCCGACAGCAGCGCCGTGCACAGCTCCGCCACCGCCGCGTCGAACCCCAGCGCCGCGAACTGCAGGACCCGCGAGTCCGGCCCGACCCCGAACCCGTCGCGCATGGCCTCGGCCATGCTCGCGATCCCCCGGTGGGAGACCACCACGCCCTTGGGCAGCCCGGTCGAACCGGAGGTGTAGATGACGTACGCCGGATGGGCGGGCCGCAGCGGCGCCACCCGGTCGCCGTCCACCGGCGCGCGCCCCGGGCAGCCGGCCAGCGCGGCCCGCGTCTCCGGAGCGTCCCACACCAGGCGCTCCCAACCGCCCGGACGCGCACCGGCCTCCTCGGGTAACCCGCCCGGCTCGCTCAACTCGCCGGGCTCGCCGGGTAACGCGTCGGGCTTGTCGGGTAACGCGCCCGCGGTCGCGTTCGTGCACACCACCGCCACGGGACGCGCGTCGGCCAGCATGAACGCGATCCGCTCCGCCGGGTAGGCGGGATCGACCGGTACGTACGCCGCCCCGGCCTTGACCACGCCCAGCAGGACCGCGATCTGGTCCGCCGAGCGTTCCATGACCACGCCGACCGTGTTCTCCGGCCCCGCGCCCCGCCGGATCAGCCAGTGCGCCACCCGGTTGGCCCGCTCGTCCAGCTCCGCGTAGGTCCACTCCTGGCCGGCGGAGATCAGCGCGAGGGCGTCCGGGGTCCGCGCCGCCTGCGCCTCGAACAGATCCGCCAGCGAACCCTCCGGCACCGGCCGGGCGGTGTCGTTCCACTCCTCCAGGACGCGGCGCCGCACGGCCTCGTCCAGCGGGTCGAGATCGCCCGGGCGGGCGTCCGGATCGGCCGCCATCCGCTCCAGCACCCCTACCAGCCGTCCCACCAGGGCTCGCGCCTCGTCCTCGCCGAACACGTCGGCCCGGTGGTCCAGGCGCAGTTCCATCTCGTCGCCCGGCGTCACCACCAGGGTGAGCGGGTAGTGGGAGGCGTCGTCGTTCCCGGTGCCGCTGACCTCCAGGCCGCCCAGCCGCAGCGGGCCGGACGGGTCGCGCGGGTAGTTCTGGTAGACGAGGAGCGTGTCGAACGCGGCGCCCGGGCCCGCGGCGCGCTGGATCTCCGCCAGGCCCAGGTGCTGGTGGTCGAGCAGGCCGGTCTGCCGCTCCTGGAGGTCGGCCAGCGCCTCCGCGAACGGCCGGTGCGGATCCAGCCGGACCCGCACCGGGACGGTGTTGACGAACAGCCCGAGCATCCGTTCCACGCCGGGAAGCTCCGGCGGCCGCCCGGCCACCGTGGCGCCGAACACCACCTCGCGCCGCCCGGCCAGCTCACCGACGAGGACGGCCCACGCCCCCTGGAGCAACGTGTTCAAGGTCAGCCCGCGGGCACGGGCGGTGTCCCGCAGCGCCCGCGTCAGGTCCGCTCCCGCCCGCGCGGACACGTGGCGGGGCTTCTCCGGCGTCTCGGCGGGGACGGCCGGCGCGACCTGCGTCGGCTCGTCCACTCCCGCCAGGGCCCGCCGCCACGCCTCGGCGGCGACGTCCTTGTCCTGGCGGGCCAGCCAGGCCAGGTACTCGCGGTACGGGACGGCGGGCGGCAGCACGCCGCCGTCGCCGCCCGCCGCGTACACCGCCGACAGTTCCTCGAACAGCACCGGCATGGACCAGCCGTCCATCACGAGGTGGTGCATCGTGATCACCAGCCGGTGCCGCTCCTCGCCCAGCCTGATCAGCATGAGCCGCAGCAGCGGCGGGACCGCCACGTCGAACCGCCGTTCCCGTTCCTCCCGGGCCAGCCGCTCCGCCTCGGCCTCGGCCTCGGCATCGACCTCGGCCTGCGCGTCGACCTCGGTCTCTGGGGCGGCCTCGGTGGCGGTGGCGGACTCGGGGGCGGCCCCACGTCCGGCTTCTCCTCCGTTCCGCGTGCCGCCGGAAAGGTCCACCTCGCGCCACGGCAGCCGCACCCCGCGCGCGATCACCTGGACGGGGACGCCCGAGCCGCGGCGCTGGAAGCTCGCGCGCAGGTTCGCGTGCCGTTCGAGCAACGTCTCCCACGACGCCCGCAGCACCCCGGAGTCCAGCGCCCCCACCAGCTCGACCACGCCCTGGACGACGTACACGTCGGGCGACCGGCCGTCGTAGCCGGCGTGGAACAGCAGCCCTTCCTGCAATGGCGACAGGGGCCACACATCCTCCATGCGCACCTGGTTCACCGGGCGCTCCTCTCGTCCGCGAGCCTGATCTCGAATTCGTCGATCTCGTCCTGATCGAGGGTCACCAGGGAGAAGTCCGAGGGGGTGTGCCCGCCGCTGCCGGGATCGGCGGCGTGGAGGGCCAGCCCGCCCAGCGTGGCCGCCCACCCGGCCGCCAGCTCCGCCAGGTCGGCGGCGCTCAGCAGCCCGGCCGGGGACATCAGCGTCAGGGTCAGCTCCGGTCCCGCCGGAAGGTCCCGGACGAGCCCGCCGGCCTCCAGCGCGTGCGTGGCCGCCATGCCCGGGTCGGCCGCCCCTCCCACGGCCGTGTCCCCGGCCGGGCGCCAGTAGACCTCCCCGTCCGCCGCCGGGGCACCGTCGTGCGCGGCGGAGAAGCGGCCCATGTAGTTGAAGCCGATCTGCGGGACGGGCAGCGCGGACAGCTCCGCCGCGGTCTCAGGATTGAGGTGGCGCAGCAGCCCGTAACCGAGGCCGTCACCGGGAACGGCGCGCAACCGCTCCTTGACCCGCTTGAGCAGCCGACCCGCCGCCGGACCACCCGCCCGCACGTCGGCGAAGTCCACAGCCCCCGGATCGAGCCGAACCGGATGCGCAGCGGTGAACCACCCGACCGTACGACTCAAATCCATGTCCGGGGACAGCGGCACCCGGCCGTGACCCTCCACCTCCACCAGCAGGCCGCCTGTCACGTCACGGCCCCGCACGCGCTGCCACTCGGCCACCGCGGCGGCCAGCCCCGCCAGAAGTACGTCGTCGATCCCGGCATGGAACGCGGCGGGGACGCGCGTCAGCAGTTCCGAGGTCACCAGCGCCGGAACGGGCTCGGCCACGTACGCCATCCCTGCCGCGACGGTGTCCCGGGACGGGTCCAGGGGGCGCGGCCCGGCCAGCGGGTCGGGCCCGGCCAGGATCCGCGTCCACGCCGGCAGCTCCGCCCTCCGCTCCCGGCCGCGCGCCTGGGCCTCCAGCTCGCGGGCCCACCGCCGGAACGAGGTCGCGACCGGCTCCAGCGCCGGTGCCCGGCCCGCGCTCGCCGCCTCGTACGCGGCGGCCAGGTCGGGCATCAGGACCCGCCACGACACCCCGTCCACCGCGAGGTGATGGACGACCATCAGGAGGCGGCCGGGCGCGTCCGGTCCCGCGTCGAACCACACCACCCGCACCATCGCGCCGACCTGCGGGTCCAGCCGCGCCACGGCCTCCCGCGACCGTTCGTCCACCACGCGGGCCAGCGCCTCCGCGTCCAGCCCGCCGACGTCGACGCGGCGCACCGGGGCGTCCGCCGTGTCCCCGGCGGGCGGCACCACCAGCCGCCACCCGCCGCCCGGCGACGTCCCGTTCCCGGACGGTTCCAGCCGCGCCCGCAGCACGTCGTGCCGGGCGGTCACCGCCCGCACCGCGGTCACCAGCGGTTCCAGCCGCATCCCCGCCGGTACGGTCACCAGCGTCGACTGGCAGAACGTCCCGGTGAGCGCCACCGTCCCCGAACGCTCCGCCAGGTCGCGCATCACCGGGGTCAGCGGCACCGGCCCGGACGGCACGTCCTCGACCCTCGGGGCGTCCCGGCCCGGGGCCCCGCCGACGTTCACCGGAGCGGTGCCGGCGGCCACCGCCGCCAGGCCCGCCGCCGTGCGGTGCTCGAAGATCTGCCGGGCGGTGATCCCCACCCCGGCCCGGCGGGCCTTCGCCACCACCAGCATCGACATGATCGAGTCGCCGCCGAGCGCGAAGAACGAGGCGTCCGCGCCAACCCGCTCCAGGCCGAGCACCTCGGCGAACAGCCCGCACAGCACCGCCTCCACGGGGCTCGCGGGCGCCCGTCCCCCGGCCTGGCCGGCGAAGTCGGGGACGGGCAGCGCGTCCCGGTCGAGCTTGCCGTGCACCGTCACCGGGAGCGCGTCCAAGACCACGACCGCGCTCGGCACCATGTGGTCGGGGAGGCGTGCCGCGGCGTACTCGCGCAGCCCGGCCGGCTCGGGCCGCGCGGCGCCTGCGGGTACGACGTAGGCCACCAGGCGCTTCACGCCCGGCCGGTCCTCGCGGGCGATCACCGCCGCCTGGGCGATCCGCTCGTGCCCGGCGAGGACCGCCTCGATCTCGCCCGGCTCGACCCGGAACCCGCGGATCTTCACCTGGTCGTCGGCGCGCCCCGCGAACATCAGCTCGCCGCCGGCGGTCCAGCGCGCCAGGTCGCCCGTCCGGTACATCCGCTCGCCCCGTGCCCCACCGGCGCCGGCGCCGCCGCGGCCGTCATCGCCGGATCCGGGGTCGGATCCGGGGTCGGATCCGGGGCCGGATCCAGGGCCGGATCCGGGGAACGGGCAGGCCACGAACCGCCCGGCGGTCAGCCCGGGCCGGTTCACGTACCCCCGCGTCACGCCCGTGCCCGCGACGTACAGCTCGCCGACGACTCCGGGCGGGACGGGCCGCAGGAACTCGTCCAGGACATAGGCGCGGACGTTCGCGATCGGCGCGCCGAGCGACACCTCGTCCGGCGGATCGGGCGGGCAGGACCAGCAGGTGACGTCCACGGTGACCTCGGTCGGGCCGTACTCGTTGTAGAAGTCCCGGCCCGGGGCCCAGGCGCGGACCAGGTCCGGCCCGCACTCCTCCCCCGCGGTGATCAGGCACCGGATGCCGCGCAGCGCCGGCACCGAGTTCACGTCCCCCACGCGGGCGGCGATCGACTCCAGCACCGAGGGCGTGAACGTGGCGGCGGTGACCTCCAGCTCCTCCAGCTCCGCCAGGACGTCGGTGTCCCGCCGCGCGACGCACAGCGCGGCCCCGGCCGCCAGCGCCGGGTAGATCTCCGACACCGAGGTGTCGAACGACACCGACGCGAACTGCAGCACGCGGTCGCGGGACGTCCAGCCGTACTCGGCGGCCCGCCACGTCACGTAGTTCACCGCGCCCCGATGCGGGACCGCCACGCCCTTCGGCGTGCCGGTGGACCCCGAGGTGTAGATGACGTAGGCGGGATGCGCGGGCCGCAGCGGCAGCACCCGGTCGGTGTCGGCGGGCGCCGTCGGTTGGCGCGCCGCCAGCGCGGCGGCCGTGGCCGGGTCGTCCCAGACCAGCCGGTCGATCCCCGTGTCCACAACGGCCCCGGCGGCCGTGCTCGTGCACACCACCACGTGCGGGCGCGCGTCGGCGAGGGTGAACGCGATCCGGTCGGCGGGGTAGTCCGGGTCGACGGGAACGTAGGCCGCGCCCGCCTTCATCACGCCGAGCAGCACCGCGTACAGCTCGGCCGAACGCTCCATCACCACGGCGACCCGGCTCTCCGGCCCCGCGCCCCGGGCGATCAGCTCGTGCGCCAGCCGGTTGGCCAGCGCGTCCAGCCGCCCGTACGTCAGCTCGGTACCGCCGCTGACCACCGCCGTCGCGTCCGGGTCCCGCGCGACGCTCGCCTCGAAGAGATCGACCAGCGTGCCGTCCGGGACCGGGCGGGCGGTGCCGTTCCACGCGCGGAGGATCCGCCGCCGCTCGGCCGTGCCGAGCGTGTCCAGCCGCCCGACCGGGACGTGCGGGTCGGCGGCGACCCGTTCCAGGAGCCGCAGGAACCGCCCGGCCAGGTCGCGGGCGGTGTCCTCGGTGAAGACGTCCGGCCGGTGCTCCAGCCGGATCTCCAGCCCGTCGCCCGGGGTCACCACCAGCGTGAGCGGGTAGTGGGCCGTGTCCTCGCCGCCCGCCGAGGCGATCCGCAGGCCGCCGGGTCCGGGCGGCGGGACGGGATAGTTCTGGTAGACGGTCAGCGTGTCGAACGTCGCGCCGGGACCGGCGGCGCGCTGGACGTCCACCAGCCCCAGGTGCTGGTGGTCGAGCAGGTCCGTCTGCCGGGCCTGCAGGTCGGCCAGCATCTCCGCGACCGTCCGCGCGGGGTCGAGCCGGACCCGTACGGGGACGGTGTTGATGAACAGGCCGAGCATCCGTTCCACGCCGGGCAGGTCCGCCGGGCGGCCCGCGACCGTGGACCCGAACACCACGTCGCGGCGGCCCGTCAGGACGCCGAGCAGCATCCCCCAGGCACCCTGGACGATCGTGTTCATCGTCAGCCCGTGCGCGCGGGCCAGCCCGGCCAGCGCGGCGGCGGGCTCCCGGCCCGCCCGCACGACGACATGCCGCGGCGTCGCCGCCGCCGGGTCCTGCTCGGCCGGGCCGACCAGCGTCGGCTCCCGCGTCCCGTCCAGCGCGTTCCGCCAGGCCGCACGTGCGGCGTCCGCGTCCTGGCGGGCCAGCCACGCCAGGTACTCGCGGTACGGCGTGACCGGCGGCAGCCCGCCCGCGTCGCCGCCCGCCGCGTACACCCGCGACAGCTCCTCGAACAGCACCGGCAGCGACCAGCCGTCCAGCACGAGGTGATGCAACGTGATCACCAGCCTGTACCGCTCGCCGCCCAGCCTGACCAGCAGCAACCGCAGCAGCGGCGGCACCGCGAGGTCGAACCCGCGTTCCCGTTCCTCCCGGGCCAGACGTTCGGTCGCGGCACCGGGGTCGGTGTCCGCCGGGACCGGCAGGTCCACCTCCCGCCAGGGCACCGCCACCCGGCCCGCCACCACCTGGACGGGCCGTTCCAGCCCGTCCGGCTGGACGAATCCCGCCCGCAGCCCGGCGTGCCGGTCCAGGATCGCCTGCCAGGACGCCCGCAGCGCGGCGGTGTCCACCGACCCGGTGAAGTCCAGGGCGCGCTGCCACACGTACACGTCGCGCGCCTGCCCGTCGTAGCGGGCGTGGAACAGCAGCCCTTCCTGCAACGGCGACAGCGGCCAGACGTCGGTCAGCCCGGGGACGGCCTCCTCCAGTTCCTCCACCTGCTCCTGGGTCAGCCGCACCAGGCCGAAGTCGGACGGCGTGTGCCCGCCACCGTCGCCCGGCCGGGCGGCGCGGGCGGCCAGGCCGCCGAGCATCGCCGCCCAGCCGGCCGCCAGCGCGTCGAGGTCGGCGTCGCCCAGCAGGCCCGCGGGGCAGGTCAGCGACAGGGTCAGCTCGGGCCCACCGGGCCGGTCGAGCACCAGCCCGCCCGCCTCCAGCGCGTGCCCGGCAGGCGTCGCGGCCTCGGACGATCCGCCCAGGGCCGATTCTCCCGCTGGCTGCCAAGGGGCCCACGCGGCGTCCAGTTGACCGGCAACGGCATCGGCGGCGGCATCGGCCATAGGACCGGCGGCGGTGAAGCGGCCGAGGTAGTTGAAGCCGATCTGCGGGACGGGCAGCGCGGACAGCTCCGCCGCGGTCTCAGGGTTGAGGTAACGCAGCAACCCGTAACCGAGGCCGTCACCAGGAACGGCCCGCAACTGCTCCTTGACCCGCTTGAGCAGCCGACCCGCCGCCGGACCACCCGCCCGCACCTCAGCCAAATCCACAGCCCCCGGATCAAGCCGGACCGGATGCGCGGCGGTGAACCAACCGACCGTACGACTCAAATCCATGTCCGGGGACAGCGGCACCCGGCCGTGGCCCTCCACCTCCACCAATAGGCCGCCAGTGACATCACGGCCCCGCCCGCGCTGCCACTCGGCCACCGCGGCGGCCAGCCCCGCCAGCAGCACATCGTCCACCCCGGCATGGAACGCCGCCGGAACGGCCGTCAGCAGCGCCGAAGTCACTTCCTCCGGGAGCTCCATGACCACCCGGCGCTCCCCACCCGCCTCGGTGTCGCGGGCCGGGTCCAGCGGCCGGTCGCCCAGCAGCGGATCGGGCCCCGACAGCAGGCGCGTCCAGGCTTGCAGCTCCCCGGCACGGTCCTCGCCCGCCGCCTGCCCCTCCAGCTCGGTCGCCCAGCGCCGGAACGACGTCCCCGCAGGCTCCAGCACCGGATCACACCCGGCCTCCACGGCGGCGTACGCCGCGGCCAGATCCGGAAGCAGCACCCGCCACGACACCCCGTCCACCACCAGGTGGTGGATCACCAGCAGCACCCGCCCCGGAACCCCCGGACCGGCATCGAACCAGACCGCCCGCACCATCAGCCCGGCTTCCGCGTCCAGCCGTCCGGCTTCGCGCCCGGCCTCCAGCGCGGCGAGTTCCGCCAGCGCGCCGGCGTCCAGCCCGGACGCGTCGACCCGGCGGACGAGATCGGCGGCCGACACCGGCGCGGCAGAGCCCGGCGCCACAGAACCCGCAGCCACGGAGCCCAGCGCCACGGAGTCCAGCGCGGCAGAGTCCGGCGCGTTAGAGCCCGGCACCGCAAAGTCCGGCGCCACGAAGCCCGGCGCCACGAAGCCCGGCACCGCAGAGCCCACCGCCACAGAACCCGACGCGGCAGAACCCGGCACCGCAGAGTCGGGCGCCACGGAGTCCGGGGCCACGGAGCTGGGCGGGGGCACCACGAGCCGGGCCGGGCCGGCTTCGCTGGGCGGTTCCAGGCGGGCGCGCAGCGCGTCGTGGGCGTCGAGCAGCGCGCCCAGGGCAGCGGCCAGCCGGTCCACCGTCAGGTCCGGTGGCGCCGTGACCAGCATCGACTGGCTGAACGCGCCCGCCAGCGCCGCGTGCCCCGCCCGTCCGGCGAGCTCGCGCATCACCGGTGTCAACGGGACCGTCCCGGTCGCCTCGTCCGCGCCGCCGCCCGTGCCCCTGTCCGTGTCCGTGCCCACTGGCTCGGCGGTCTCCGCCTCGGCGGCGGTGGCCAGCGCCGCCGGGGTGCGCAGCTCGAACACCTGCCGCGCAGTGAGGGCCAACCCGGCCCGGCGGGCCCGCGCCACCACCAGCATCGACATGATCGAGTCGCCGCCGAGCGCGAAGAACGAGTCGTCCGGGCCGGCCGTGTCCACTCCGAGGACCTCGGCGAACAGCCCGCACAGCAGTTCCTCGGCGGGCGTGGCCGGAGCCCGGCCGCCCGCGCGGCCGGCGAAGACGGGCGCGGGCAGCGCGGCCCGGTCCAGCTTCCCGTTCACCGTGACCGGCAGTTCGTCCAGCACCACCACCGCGGCCGGGACCATGTACCCCGGCAGGCGGCCCGCCACGAACTCCCGGACCGCCCGCTCCTCCACACCGGCACCGGCGTCGGCGGGGACCACGTACGCGACCAGCCGCCGGTCGCCGGGCCGGTCCTCGCGGGCGATCACCGCCGCCTGCCCCACCGGCCCGTACGCCGCCAGGACCGCCTCGATCTCCGCGGGTTCGATCCGGAACCCGCGG
The DNA here is from genome assembly GCF_015751755.1 of Actinomadura viridis. Lineage (GTDB taxonomy): Bacteria > Actinomycetota > Actinomycetes > Streptosporangiales > Streptosporangiaceae > Spirillospora > Spirillospora viridis. The sequence continues at coordinate 8,962,240 of NZ_JADOUA010000001.1, read as the reverse complement.
ATCTTCACCTGGCCGTCCGCCCGCCCGGCGAACTCCAGCTCGCCGCCGGCGGTCCAGCGGGCCAGGTCGCCGGTGCGGTACATCCGCTCCCCGGCCCCGGCGAACGGGCACGCCACGAAGCGTTCGGCCGTCAGCGCGGCCCGCCCCACGTAACCGCGCGCCAAGCCCGCGCCCGCGATGTACAGCTCGCCGGTCGTTCCGGGCGGCACCGGCCGCAGGAAGCCGTCCAGGACGAACGCCCGGGAGTTGTCCATCGGCATGCCGATCGGCACCGTGTCCGGCACCGACCCGGCCACGGTGAACGGCACCTGCGTGGTGAACGCGGTCGTCTCGGTCGGCCCGTACGTCGACCGCACCACCAGCCCCGGGTGGGCCTCCAGCAGCGTCCGGACGGCCGCGGCGGGCACCACGTCCCCGCCCGTGGACACCTCGCGCACGCCCGCGAAGATCTGCGGGGACTGCTCGGCCAGCGCGCCGAACAGCCCGGCGGTCGCGTGCACGTTCGTCACCCCGTGCTCGGCGATCAGCCGCCCGCGCTCGGCCGCGTCCACCTCGCCCGGAGGAACGATCACGAGCCGGCCGCCGCGCAGCAGCGGCACCCAGATCTCGTACGTGGAGGCGTCGAACGCGTGGTTGGCCTGCACCAGCACCCGTTCCACGACCTCGTCGCGCCAGCAGCGGTCCAGGCAGAAGGCCACCACGTTGCCATGGGTGGCCGCCACGCCCTTGGGAAGCCCCGTCGAACCGGACGTGTACATCACGTAGGCGAGGGCGGCCGGGGACACCTTCACTCCAGGGTCACGCTCGCCCGTACCGCCGGCCAGGGTCGCGGCATCCACCTCCAGGGTGTCCAGCGGCCCGAACACTCCGTGGCCCATCAGAGGCCGGTCGGCGGTGATCGCGTCGACCAGCACCAGCGACACCCCGGCCTCGGCGGCCACCGCGCGCAGCCGCGCCACCGGGTGCGAGCCGTCCAGCGGGACGTAGGCCGCGCCCGCCTTCAGGGTGCCCAGCAGCGCCGTGACCAGTTCGGCCGACCGCGCCATCACCACCCCGACGAGGCTCTCCGGCCCGATCCCCCGGCCGATCAGCCGATGGGCCAGCCGGTTGGCCCGCGCGTTCAGCTCCCCGTACGTCAGCCGAACGCCGCCGTCGACCACCGCGACCGCGTCCGGGGTCCGCGCGGCCTGCGCCTCGAACAGCTCCACCAGCGAGCCGGACGGTAGCGGGCGGCGGGTGTCGTTCCAGTCCCGCACCACCTTCCGCCGTTCCCCGGCAGACACCACGTCCAGGTCGCCGACCCGCCCCCCGGGGTCGGCGGCGATCTGGGTCAGCAGCCGCACCAGGCGTTCCAGCACCGTCCGGGCGCCGTCCTCATCGACGACGTCGGGACGGTAGTCGAGCCGCAGTTCCACCTGGTCCTCGGGCACGACGCCCAGGAGGAGCGGGTAGTGGGCCGCGTCCTCGCCCCGGATCCCGGTGATCCGCAGCCCGCCCGGCACCGCCGTCCCGGCCACGTCCTGCGGGAAGTTCTCGTACACCATGACGGTGTCGAAGCCCGCGCCCGCACCGGCGACGCGCTGGATCTCCGCCAGCCCCAGGTGCTGGTGGTCGAGCAGGTCCGTCTGCCGGGCCTGCAGCTCGGCCAGCATCTCCGCGACCGGCCGGGCCGGGTCGAGCCGGACCCGCACCGGGACGGTGTTGATGAACAGGCCGAGCATCCGCTCGACACCGGGCAGGTCCGCCGGGCGCCCTGCCACGGTGGCGCCGAAGACCACGTCGCGGCGCCGGGCGAGCTTGCCGACCAGCACGGCCCAGGCACCCTGGACGACGGTGTTCAGCGTCAGCCCGTGGCCGCGGGCCACCTCCCGCAGCCCGGCCGCCAGGTCCTCGCTCGTCCGCGTGATCACGTAGCCGGGCGGCACCGGGTCCGCGCCGGGCTCGCCGGGGGCGGCCAGCGTCGGCTCGCCCGTTCCCGCCAGCGCCCCTGCCCACGCCTCGCGCGCGACGTCCGCGTCCTGGCGGGCCAGCCACGCCAGGTACTCGCGGTACGGCGTGACCGGCGGCAGCCCGCCCGCGTCGCCTCCGGCCGCGTACACCCGTGACAGCTCGTCGAACAGCACCGGCAGCGACCAGCCGTCCAGCACGATGTGATGCAGCGTGATCACCAGCCGGTACCGCTCGCCGCCCAGCCTGACCAGCAGCAACCGCAGCAGCGGCGGCTCGGCCATGTCGAACCGCCGGGCACGCTCCCGCTCGGCCGCCCGCGCCGCCGCCTCCTCGCGCTCGGACTCGCCCAGCCCCGACACGTCCAGCTCCTGCCACGGCACCGCGACCCCGCGTGCGATCACCTGGACCGGGTACCCGAGCCCGGCGGGCCGCCGGAATCCGGCGCGGAGGTTCGCGTGCCGGTCGAGGAGCGCCTGCCACGAGGCCCGGAGCGTCTCCGCGTCCAGCGGCCCGGCCAGGTCCAGGGTCCGCTGCTCCACGTAGACGTCGCGGACCTGCTCGTCGTAGTGGGCGTGGAACAGCAGCCCTTCCTGCAGCGGCGACAGCGGCCAGACGTCGGTCAGCTCCGGGACGTCGGCCTGGAGCTCGTCGACCTGCTCCTGAGTCAGCGTCACCAGCGTGAAGTCGGACGGCGTGTGGCCGCCGCCGCCCGGTGCCGCGGCGTGGGCGGCCAGGCCGTTGAGGACGGTCTCCCAGCCGGTGGCCAGCTCGTCGAGCGCCTTCCCTGTGAGCAGGCCGGCGGGGCAGGTCAGCGACAGGGTCAGCTCGGGTCCGCCGGGCCGGTCCTCCACGAGCCCGGCGGCGTCGAGCACGTGCAGGGCGGGCATGCCGGGGTCGCCGGGCGTTCCTCCCAGCGCGTCCGCGACGGGCTGCCAGTCCCCCTGGACGGCGGGGAAGCGGCCCATGTAGTTGAACGCGACCTGCGGGACGGGCAGCGCGGACAGCTCCGCCGCGGTCTCAGGATTGAGGTGGCGCAGCAGCCCGTAACCGAGGCCGTCAGCGGGGATAGCGCGCAACTGCTCCTTGACCCGCTTCAGCAGCCGACCCGCCGCCGGACCACCCGCCCGTACGTCGGCGAAGTCCACAGCCCCCGGATCGAGCCGGACCGGATGCGCGGCGGTGAACCAGCCGACCGTACGACTCAAATCCATGTCCGGGGACAGCGGCACCCGGCCGTGACCCTCCACCTCCACCAGCAGGCCGCCTGTCACGTCACGGCCCCGCCCGCGCTGCCACTCGGCCACCGCGGCGGCCAGCCCCGCCAGAAGTACGTCGTCGATCCCGGCATGGAACGCGGCGGGGACGCGCGTCAGCAGTTCCGTCGTGACCGGCGCCAGCACGGTCACCGTCGCCGACCTGGTCCCGGCCGCCGCGGTGTCGCGTTCCCGGTCCAGCGGCCGGTCGCCCAGCAGCGGGCCGGGGCCGCCGTCCAGCATCCGGGTCCACTCCGGCAGCTCGGCGAGCCGTTCCCCGGCGGTCGCCTGGGCCGCGAGCGCGGCGGCCCACCGGCGGAACGATGTGCCCACCGGCTCCGGCCGGGTGTCGCGCCCGGCCTCCGCCGCCGCGTACGCCCCGGCCAGGTCGGGCAGCAGCACCCGCCAGGACACGCCGTCCACCACCAGATGGTGAACGACCAGCAGCAGAAGGCCCGGGGCGCCGGGTCCGGCGTCGAACCAGACCGCGCGCACCATCACCCCGGCGCGCGGATCCAGCCGCCCGGACGCCTCCGCAGCCTCGGCCCCCACCAGATCGGCCAGGGCCGCGGCGTCCAGCCCGGTCGCGTCCACCCGCCGGAGGACCGCGTCGGCCGCCGCCGGACCACCCTCCTCGGCCGGCGGCACCACCAGCCGCCACGCGCCGCCCTCCGGCGCCTTGCCCGGAGACGTCCGGTCCGGAGACGTCCCGTCCGGAGACGTCCCGTCGGGGGACGGTTCGAGGCGGGCGCGCAGCATGTCATGGTGCTCCAGCAGGCGCCGCAACGCGGACTCGAGCGCCACCGGATCCAGCCCGGCCGGTACCGCCACCAGCATCGACTGGGAGAAGCCCCCGTGCAGGGCCTCCGGGCCCGCCCACTCGGCCAGGTGCCGCATCACCGGGGTGAGCGGCACCGGGCCGGTGCCCGCGTCCGCCCCCGCGGTCCCGTCCACGGTCCCGTCCGCGGCCCCGGCGAGCGGATCGAGCGGCCCGGCCGCGACGGCCAGCCCGGCCGGGGTCCGGTGCTCGAACACCTGCCGGGCCGTGATCGCCAGACCGGCCCGCCGGGCCCGCGCGACGACCAGCAGCGAGAGGATCGAGTCGCCGCCGAGCGCGAAGAACGAGTCGTCCGCGCCGACCGATTCGAGGGCGAGGACCTCGGCGAACAGCCCGCACAGCAGTTCCTCGGCGGGCGTGGACGGGGCCCGGCCCTTCACCGGCCCGGTGAGGCCGGGCGCGGGCAGCGCGGCCCGGTCCAGCTTCCCGTTCCCCGTCACCGGGATCGCGTCCAGCGCCACCACCGCCGCCGGGACCATGTACTCCGGCAGCTTCGCCGCGACGTGGGCCCGGAGCGTCGCCGCGTCGACGCCCGCGCCGGGATCCGCGGGGACGACGTAGGCCACCAGCCGCTTCACCCCCGGCCGGTCCTCGCGGGCGATCACCGCCACCCGCGCCACGGCCGGGTGAACGGCCAGGACGGCCTCGACCTCGGCCGGCTCGATCCGGAACCCCCTGATCTTCACCTGCCCGTCGGCCCGACCCGCGAACTCCAGCAGCCCACCCGGGGTCCACCGCGCGAGGTCGCCGGTCCGGTACATCCGGTCGCCGGGCTCCCCCGGGCCGGTGAACGGGCACGCCACGAACCGCTCCGCCGTCAGCCCCGCGCGTCCGGCGTACCCGCGGGCCAGTCCCGCGCCGGCCACGTACAGCTCACCGACGACACCGGGCGGGACGGGGTGCAGGAAACCGTCCAGGACGAACACGCGGGTGCCGTCCAGCGGCACCCCGATCGGCACCGGCACCGGCACATCGCCGGGCGCGGTGAACGGAAGGTGCGTCGCGAACGCGGTCGTCTCGGTCGGGCCGTAGGTGGTCCGCACCACCATCCCCGGATGCGCGTCCAGCAACGTGCGGACCGCGGTGGCCGAGACCACGTCGCCGCCGGTCAGCACCTCCCGCACCCCGGCGAAGATTTCCGGGGACTGCTCGGCCAACGCGCCGAACAGCCCGGCCGGGGCGACCACGTGAGTGACGGCATGCTCGGCGATCAGCCGCCCGCGCTCGGCCGCGTCCACCTCGCCCGGAGGAACGATCACGAGCCGGCCGCCGCGCAGCAGCGGCACCCAGATCTCGTACGTGGAGGCGTCGAACGCGTGGTTGGCCTGCACCAGAACCCGTTCCACGACCTCGTCGCGCCAGTGCCGGTCGAGGCAGAAACTCACCACGTCGCCCTGGGTGACCGCCACGCCCTTGGGAAGTCCCGTCGAACCGGACGTGTACATCACGTACGCGAGGTTCTCCGCCGACACCCTGACCTCAGGTCCGCCCGGCCGCTCGTGCCCACCGCCCCCGATGTCGCCGTGTGCCGCGGGCTCGTCGGGTGCCGCAGCGTCGTCGTATGCCGCGGTGTCGTTGTGTACCGCAGCGTCGTCGTGTGCCGCGGTGTCATTATGTGCTGCGGTGTCGTCGACCGGGAGGACGCTCGCCGCGCCGTGCTCGGCGGCGAAGGGGTGAGCGGCGGTGTTCGCGTGGACCAGGACCACCGACACCCCGGCCTCGGCCGCGACCGCGCGCAGCCGCTCGACCGGATGGGCCCCGTCCAGGGGGACGTAGGCGGCGCCCGCCTTCACCACGCCGAGCAGCGCCACCACCAGGTCGGCCGACCGCTCCATCAGCACCCCGACCAGGCTCTCCGGCCCCACCCCCCGGCCGGTCAGCCGATGCGCCAGCCGCCCGGCCCGCGCGTTCAGTTCCGCGTACGTCAGCTCCACACCATCGAAGACCACCGCCACCGCGTCGGGGGTCCGCGCGGCCTGCGCCTCGAACAGGGACGCGAGAGTCCCGCCCGTGGCCGGGCGTGCGTTCTCGTTCCCGAGGTCGGCCCAGGTGTCGTTCCACTCCCGGAGGACCCGCTGACGTTCGCCGGCGGAGAGGACGTCGAGATCGCTCACCCGTACCCGCGGGTCGGCGGCCACCTGCTCCAGCACCCGCGCCCAGCGTCCGGCCAGGGCCGTGACGGTCGGCTCGTCGAACAGGTCGGCGGCGTACTCGACGGTGCCGGCGATACCGGCCGGGGCGCCGCCGTCGTCGCGCCGCTCGGCCAGCGTGGCGGACAGGTCGAACTTGGCGGGCAGCGTCCCCGGCGGCAGGGCCCGTACCCGCAGGCCCGGGAGTTCCCAGCGCGCCGGCGGGACGTTCTCCAGCGTCAGCATCACCTGGAAGAGGGGGTGGCGCGCCAGGGACCGGGCCGGGTTGAGTTCCTCCACCAGCCGCTCGAACGGAAGATCCTGGTGGGCGTACGCGGCCAGGTCGCTCTCCCGGACGCGGGCGAGAAGTTCGGCGAACGACGGGTCGCCGCTCACGTCGGTCCGCAGCACGAGCGTGTTGAGGAAGAACCCGGCCATGTCCTCCAGCGCGGCGTCCCCGCGCCCGGCCATGACGGTCCCCACCGGAATGTCGGTGCCCGCGCCCATCCGTGCGAGCAGCATCGCCAGCGCCGCCTGCGCGACCATGAACATCGTCGCGCCGCCTTGCCGGGCCGCGTCCAGCAGCCCCGCGTGCACCCGCGCGTCCACCTCCACCGGGACCGAGCCGCCCCGGAACGAGGCCACGGCAGGACGCGGACGGTCCACGGGCAGCGCGAGCTCTTCCGGCGCTCCCGCGAGGGCCTCGCGCCAGTACCCCAGCTGGGCGGAGAGCAGGCTGCCTGGGTCGTCCGGCTCGCCCAGCACCTCGCGCTCCCACAGCGCGTAGTCGGCGTACTGCACCGGCAGCGGCTCCCACCGCGGCGCCTCCCCCTCCCGGCGGGCCGCGTACGCCACGCGCAGATCGCGGGCCAGCACGCCCATCGACCAGCCGTCCACCGCGATGTGATGCGCCACCATCACCAGCACGAACTCCGAGGGCGCGAGCACCAGCAGGCGGAGCCGCCAGGGCAGCTCCCGGCTCAGGTCGAACCCCCGTGCCATCTCCTCGGCCGCGACCGCGTCCAGGTCCCGTTCGCCGATCTCGCCGACCTCCAGCCGCGGCCTGCCCTCCGCCCCGTGCAGGACGTGCTGGCAGGGCGTCCCTCCGGTGTCGGGGAAGATCGTGCGCAACGTCTCGTGCCGGTCGGCCACATCCCCCAGCGCCTCTTCCAGCGCGGCCACGTCCAGCTCACCCGACAGGCGCAGCGCCAAGGGCACGTTGTAGGCGGCGCCCGCACCCGATTCCTCCAGGCGGTTGAGGAACCACATGCGCTGCTGCGCGTACGACAGTGGCACCACCTCGGGCCGTTCCCGGGCCGCCGGGCGGGACCGCGTCCGGCCGCCCCGGCCGTCGTCGATCAGCCGGGCGATGCCCGCGACCGTCCTGGCGCCGAACAGGTCGCGGATGCTCACCTCGGCGCCGAGAACGGCGCGTACCCGCGCGATGAGCCGCATCGCCAGCAGCGAATCCCCGCCCAGCTCGAAGAACGAGACCTCGGCGCCGATCGTCTCCAGGCCCAGGACCTCGGCGAACAGACCGCACAGCATCTCTTCGGTGACCGTCGCGGGGCCCCGGCCCGCCATCGTCCCGGCGAAGTCGGGCGCGGGTAACGCCGCGCGGTCCAGCTTCCCGTTGACCGTCACCGGGATCGCGTCGAGCACCACCACCGCCGCCGGGACCATGTGCTCGGGCAGGCGCGCGGCCAGGAACTCCCGCAGCTCGCCGCCGTCCACGCCGCCGTCCGCGCCGCTCTCGGGAGCGGTTTCGGGAGCGGCGGGGACGGCGTAGGCGACCAGGCGCTTCACCCCCGGCCGGTCCTCCCGGACGATCACCGCGGCCTGCGCCACCCCTGCGTGCCCGGTCAGCACCGTCTCGATCTCGCCCGGCTCCACCCGGAACCCGCGGATCTTCACCTGGTGGTCGGCCCGCCCGGCGAACACCAGCTCACCGCCGTTGGTCCAGCGCGCCAGGTCGCCCGTGCGGTACATCCGCTCGCCCTGGTAGCCGCCGGAACCGCCGCCGCCCGGGCCGGGGAACGGGCAGGCCACGAACCGTTCGGCGGTGAGCCCGGCCCGGCCCGCGTAGCCCCGCGCCAGTCCAGCACCGGCCACGTACAGCTCGCCCACCACGCCCGGCGGAACGGGACGCAGGAAGTCGTCCAGGATGAACACCCGGCTGTTCCAGATCGGCTCGCCGATCGGCACCACGCCCCGGTCCGCCCCCTCCGGAAGGCCCCCGGGAAGGCCCACCGGAAGACCCACTGGAGCACCCGCCGGATCGCCCTCCGCCGGGGCGGGGGCCAGCGGCCGGGTCATCGTCGCGCACACCGTCGTCTCGGTCGGGCCGTACGCGTTGATCATCCTTCGGCCGCCGGCGTACCGGGAGACCAGCGCCGGCGGGCACGCCTCCCCGGCCACGACCACCGTGCCGAGGCCGTCCGGGAGCCCGTCCATCGCGCCCAGCACGGACGGAGGCACCGTCACGTGGGTGATCCCGTACTCGGTGACCAGGTCCTCCAGCCGCCCGCGCGGGGGCATCCGGTCCGCCCCCGCCAGGACCACCGCCGCGCCCGACAGCAGCGCCATGCACAGCTCCGACACCGCCGCGTCGAACCCCAGCGCGGCGAACTGCAGCACCCGGTCACCGGCACCCACCCCGAACCGGTCGATCTGGGCCCAGGCCAGGCTGCCGATCCCGCGGTGGCTGACGGTCACGCCCTTCGGCCGCCCGGTCGACCCGGAGGTGTAGATCACGTAGGCGGAGTGGTCGAGCCGCAGCGGCGCCGTACGGTCGGCGTCGCCCGGCGCCGAGTCCGGGAACGCGGCGAGCGCCTCGGCGACCGCCGGGTCGTCCCACACCACCCGCACGGGACCCTCGTCGCCCTCCGGGACGGGTACGGCACGGGCGGTCGAGGTCGTGCACACCGTCACCGCCGGGCGGGCGTCGCCCAGCACCAGGGCGATCCGTTCGGCCGGGTACTCGGGGTCGACGGGCACGTAGGCCGCCCCGGCCTTGAGCACGCCGAGCAGCACCACGACCAGTTCGGCCGAACGGTCCATCACCACGCCGACCGAGCGCTCCGGGCCCACGCCCTCACGCATCAGGAAGCGGGCCACCCGGTTCGCGCGCCGGTCCAGCTCGGCATAGGTCAGGGTGACGTCGCCGGACACCACCGCCACCGCGTCCGGGGTCCGCGCCGCCTGCCCCTCGAACAGCGCGGGCAGCGGCAGCGCGGGCACCGGCCGGGCGGTGTCGTTCCACTCGGTCAGCACCGCGCTCCGCTCGGCGCGGTCCAGGACGTCGACCCGGCCGACCCGCCCGCCCGGGTCGCCGGCCATCTGCTCCAGGACCCGCACCAGCCGCCGGGCCAGCGCCCGGACGGTCCGCCGGTCGAACAGGTCGGGCCGGTACTCCAGCCGCAGCTCCAGCCGCTCGCCCGGCGTGACCGCCAGGCTCAGCGGATAGTGGGCCACCGAGTCCTCGGACGCCTCCCCGGCGACCGGCAGGCCGCCCCGCTCCGGCCGTCCCGCCAGGCCCGCCGGATAGTTCTCGTACACCATGATCGTGTCGAACGCCGCGCCCGGCCCGGCCAGGCGCTGGATCTCGGTGAGGCCCAGATGCTGGTGGGCGATCAGGGCCGACTGGCGTTCCTGGAGGCCGGCCAGCATCTCCGCCAGCGGCTGCCCGGGGTCCAGCGGGACCCGCACCGGGACGGTGTTCATGAACAGCCCGACCATCCGCTCGACCCCGGGAAGCTCCAGCGGCCGGCCGGCCACCGTGGTCCCGAACACCACGTCCCGGCGCCCCGCGAGCCGGCCGACCAGGATCGCCCAGGCGCCCTGCAGCAGGGTGTTCATGGTCAGGCCGTGCCCGCGGGCGACCTCGCGCAGGGCACCGGTGAGCCGTTCGCCCGCCCGCGTGACCACGTGCTCGGGCATCGCCGTCGGCGCCCCGGGATCGGCCGGCGCGACCAGCGTCGGCTCCTCGGCCCCGGCCAGCGCCTCACGCCAGGCGGTCCTGGCCGCGTCCTTGTCCTGGCGGCCCAGCCAGGACAGGTACTCCCGGTACGGGGTCACCGGCGGCAGCCCGCCCGCGTCGCCGCCGGCGGCGTAGACCTCCGACAGCTCCCGCATGAGCACCGGCAGCGACCATCCGTCGATGACGATGTGGTGGATCGTGATGAAGAGCCGGTGGCGCGTCCCGCTCAGCCTGACCAGCAGCAGCCGCACCAGGGGCGGCGCGGCCATGTCGAAGCGCCGGCCGAGCTCCTCCTCCTTCCCGAGCCGTTCCGCCTCCGCCTCGGCCTCGTCCTCGGGCAGATGCGACAGGTCCACCTCGCGCCACGGCGGCTCCACCCGCCGGGCGATCAGCTGGACCGGACGGTCGGCGCCGGCCGGCTGCCGGAAACCGGCGCGCAGGACGGCATGCCTGTCCAGCAGCGCCTCCCACGACCGCCGGAGCACCGCGGCGTCCAGCGGCTCGCCCAGGTCCAGGACGGTCTGTACGAGGTAGACGTCGCGGGCCCGCTCGTCGTAGCCGGCGTGGAACAGCAGCCCTTCCTGCAACGGCGACAGCGGCCACGCGTCGATCGGTTCCGGGCCGGTCCCGCCCTGGAGGCCGTCGATCTCCTCCCGGCCGAGGGACGGCAGGGCGAGACCGGGATCGTCCCCCCGCGCGGGATCATGTGCGGGATCGTGAGCGGGATCCGGCGCGGCCACCGTCCCGGCGACCCTGGCCAGCCCGGCGGGCGTCCCGTGCTCGAACACCTGCGCCGCGGTGATGCCCACGCCCGCCCGCCGGGCCCGCGCCACCACCAGCATCGACATGATCGAGTCGCCGCCCAGCTCGACGAAGGAGTCCTCCGCCCCGACCGATTCCAGGCCCAGCACCTCGGCGAACAGCCCGCAGAGCAGTTCCTCCTCCGGCGTGGCCGGGGCCCGCCCGCCGGGCGACACGGCGAAGCCGGGGACGGGCAGCGCGGCCCGGTCCAGCTTGCCGTTGACGGTGACGGGCAGCTCACCGAGCACGACCACGGCGGCGGGGACCATGTACTCGGGCAACCGTCCCGCCGCGTGGTCCCGCAAGGCGGCCGTGTCGACGGCCGCGTCCGGTCCACTGGGAACGACATAGGCCACCAGGCGCTTCACGCCCGGCTGGTCCTCGCGGACGACCACCACGGCCTGCCGTACCGCCTCGTGCTCCCCCAGCGCCGCCTCGATCTCGCCCGGCTCGATCCGGAACCCGCGGATCTTCACCTGGTCGTCGGTCCGGCCCTCGTACAGCAGCTCTCCGTCGGCCGTCCAGCGGGCGAGATCGCCCGTCCGGTACATCCGGCCGCCGCCGCCCTCGCCCGGACCGGGGAACGGGCAGGCCACGAACCGTTCCGCGGTCAGCCCGAGCCGGCCCAGGTAGCCGCGCGCCAGCTGGTCGCCCGCCAGGTAGAGGTCGCCCACGGCCCCCGGCGGCACGGGACGCAGGAACTCGTCGAGAACGTACGCCCGCGTGTTCCACACGGGACGGCCGATCGGGACGGCGGCGGGATCGTGGCCCGGCGGGCACTCCCAGAACGTCACCTCGACCGCGGCCTCGGTCGGCCCATAGAGGTTGTGCAGGGGGACGTCCAGGTGCCGGTGGAACTCGGCGACCAGGTCGGGCGGCAGCGCCTCGCCGCTGCAGAGCACCCGGCGCAGGCTCCGGCAGCGGCCCGCCACCCGCTCGTCCTGCAGGAACACCCGCAGCATGGACGGGACGAAGTGGACGACCGTGATCCGTTCCCGTTCGATCAGCTCGGCCAGGTAGGCCGGATCCCGGTGCCCGCCCGGACGCGCGAAGACCAGCCGGGCACCCGCGATCAGCGGGCCGAACAACTCCGGCACCGAGACGTCGAAGCCCATCGGGGTCTTCTGCATCACCCGGTCGGCGGGCGTCAGCCCGTGCTCCTCCTGCATCCACACCAGCCGGTTGGTGATCGAGGCGTGGCTGACCACGACGCCCTTGGGCCGGCCGGTCGAACCGGAGGTGTAGATCACGTACGCCGGGTGGGAGGGACGCAGCGGCGCCACCCGGTCGGCGTCGGCGGGGGCGGTGCCCGGGCGGCGGGCCAGCACGGCGGCCTGCGCCGGATCGCCCCACACGATCCGCTCGATGCCCGCGTCCGCCACCCCGCCCGGCACGGCGTCCGTCGCGTCGGTCGAACCGCTGGTGGGCACCGGAGCGCCGGTGGTGGGCGCGCCGGCGCAGATGACCAGTGCCGGGGACGCGTCGTCCAGGAGCATGGTCACGCGTTCCGCGGGGAGGCCGGGGTCCACCGGTACGTAGGCCGCGCCCGCCTTGAGGATCCCCAGCAGCGCCACCATCAGGCCCGCCGAGCGCTCCAGCGCGACCCCGACGAGGTCCTCGGGGCCCACTCCCCGGGCGATCAGCTCGTGGGCCAGCCGGTTCGCCCGCTCGTCCAGTTCCGCGTAGGTCAGGGCCTCGTCGTCGTCCGTCACCGCGACCGCGTCCGGCGTGGCGGCCACACGGGCCTCGATCAGTTCCACCGGCGTTCCGGCCGGAAGCACCCGCTCCGCGCCGTTCCACTCCACCAGCACGCGGTGCCGCTCCGGCGCGGACAGCACGTCCACGTCACCGGCCCGTGCCTCCGGATCGGCGGTCAGGGCCGCCGCGAACTCCAGGAACGAGCGTTGGACCGCCGCCGGCGCCGGTCTGCCGGATGCCTCGGCGTCGGAGCCGGAGCCCGCGTCGGCGTCGGCGTCGGCGTCGGCGTCGGCGTCGGCGTCGGCGTCGGCGTCGGCGTCGGCGTCGGCGTCGGCGTCGATGGAGACCCGCAGGTCGTCACCGGCCCCTCGGACCATGAGCGCCAGTTCGCCCGCGGGTCCAGCCGAAAGATCGTGCGACGTGGCCGGATACCCCGCGAACCGCAGGTCGTGATCGGACGGCACCACGTCGACCAGGGGACCGAAGAACGTCCGGTCCGGGGCGGGCCAGCCCAGCTCGCGGCGCAGCTCCTCGCCCCGGAACCGCTGGTGCCGCTCGATCTCGCGCAGTTCGTCCCGCACCCGCGGGACCAGGTCGGCCAGGGTCGCGTCCGGGTCCACCGTGACGCGGAAGGGGACGATGTTCGCCATCGTGCAGGGGGTGGTGCGCGCGGCGGCCGAGCCGCTCCTGCCCGGGACCGAGAGGCTGAAGACGGCCTCGCGGCGACCGCCCAGGCGGGCCAGGAACGCCGCGGCCACCGCGATGACCACAGTGGAACGGCTCGTCCCGGCATGTGCGGCGATCTCGTCCAGCCTCCTCGCCACCGGCGCCCCGAAGGGCTCCGGACCGGGCCGGGACGCCGCTCCGCCGGATTCCCGGCCGGTCGTGCCCGCGCCGAGGGTGACGCCGACCGGATCGGGGCGGTCGGCGAAGCGGCCGAGCCAGAACGCACGGTCGCGTTCGTGGTCGGCCGAGGCCCGGTAGTCCTCCTCATCGGCCAGCAGGGACTCGAGGGAGCCGGACGTCGCCTCGGGGACGACCTCCCCCCGGACCAGGGAGCTGTAGACGTCGGCGACCCGGCGTTCGAACAGCGCCCGGCCATGGCAGTCCAGAACGAGGTGGTCGTAGCGCTGGTACCAGAGGTACCGGTCGGCGGCCAGCTTGAGGAGGGCATGCGTGAACGGGCGGCTGACGGCGGGGCCCGTCGGGTCGCCCGCCTCCCCTAGCCCGGCCGGTCCGGCCGGTCCGGCCGATCCGTCCCGTTCGGCGTCCATCCACCTCCGGGCGGCCGTGCCGGGATCCGCCTCGCCGGTGAGGTCGACGACGGCGAGCGGACGGCCGCCCGGCGCGGCGGCCTGCCTCGGTCCCTCGCCGCCGTCGACGACGCGCACGTTCAGCGCCGCGGTCTCGGCGACGGCCCGGCGTACCGCCGCCGCGAGGAGGGCCCCGTCCACCGGACCGCCGATCTCGACGAACGCCGCCACGTCGTACGCCGCGGCCGGCATGCCGAGCCGCCGGGCGAGCCAGATGTCGTACTGCGCCGCTGACACGGGGAGACCGGGGTTGACCTCAGCCATCGGAGATGCCCTCACTCACGTCGACTAGGAGTTGTGTCCGTGCGGCCGGCCCGGCGGCGGTCCGGGCGGCGGCCCCATCCGCGGGCCGGGCGGCGGACCGCCTGGGCCGCGCATCGGCGGGCCCATCGGCGGCGGCCCCATGGGCGGTCCCATGGGCGGCGGGCCCATCGGCGGCCCCATCGGCGGGAGTCCGCCCGGGCCGGCAGGGCCGGCGGGGCCGCCCGGACCACCGAAGACCCCGACGGGTTCCTCGGGCCTGGGCGCCGGGCGGGCCGCGGCGAACTGCGTCCGGCACAGCTCCGCGTAGAGCCCGTCCGCCTCCAGCAGTTCCTCGTGGGTGCCGCGCTCGCGGATCCGGCCCTCGTCGACGACGAGGATCTGGTCGGCCTCCCGGATCGTGGACAGCCGGTGCGCGATCACCAGCGAGGTACGGCCCGCCAGCGCGGCCTTGAGCGCGCGCTGCACGGCCGCCTCGGACTCGGAGTCGAGATGCGCGGTTGCCTCGTCGAGAACGACGATCGGCGGGGCCTTGAGCAGCAGCCTCGCGATGGCGACCCGCTGCTTCTCGCCGCCGGAGAACCGGTAGCCGCGGTCGCCGACCACCGTGTCCAGGCCGTCCGGGAGGGAGGAGATCAGGTCCCAGATCCGCGCCGCCCGGCACGCCTCGACGACCTCGTCCTCGGTGGCGTCCGGCCTCGCGTACAGCAGGTTCCCCCGGAGGGTCTCGTGGAAGAGGTGCGCGTCCTGGGTGACCATCCCGATCGCGTCGCGCAGCGAGTCCAGCGTCACGTCCCGGACGTCCCGGCCGCCGATCCGGACGGCTCCGGAGTCGGGGTCGTAGAGCCGCGGCACCAGATGGGTGATCGTGGTCTTGCCCGCGCCCGACGGGCCGACCAGCGCGGTGAGCTTCCCGGCCGGTGCGGTGAAGCTCACCTCGCGCAGGGTCAGGGCGTTCTCGGCACGCTCCCGCACGGGCAGCGCGATCGACTCCAGCGAGGCCAGCGAGACGTCCGAGGCCGCCGGATACCGGAACGACACGGCCTCGAACTCGATCCGCGGAGCAGTCCCCGCCTCCGGGCCGGCACCGTTGCCGGACGCCGCCCCATTGCCCGCCGCCGCCCCGCTGCCCGCCGCCGCGCTGCCCGCCGTCGCGCTGCGGGCCGCCGCGGTCGCGCGGGGCCCTGCGGTCGCGGGGAGGGGACGCGCGTCCGGCCGTTCCGCGATCAGCGGCTTCAGGTCCAGCACCTCGAAGACCCGGTCGAAGCTGACCAGCGCGGTCATCACGTGCGCCTGCACCCCGGCCAGCTGGTTGATCGGCCCGAACAGCCGGGTCAGCAGGGTGGCCAGCGCCACCAGCGTGCCGAGCTGGAACGCGCCGTCGATCACCAGGACGCCGCCGAGCCCGTACACCACGGCGGTCGCCAGGGAGGCGAGCAGGGTCACCGAGATCAGGAGCAGCTCGGAGTAGACGGAGGTCACCACGCCGATGTCGCGGACCCGCGCCGCGCGCCGGGCGAAGATCCCGGCCTCCTCGTCCGGCCGGCCGTAGAGCTTGGCCAGCAGCGCCCCGGACACGTTGAAGCGCTCGTGCATGAGGGAGCCCATCTCGGCGTCCTGCTGCATCGACTCGCGCATGAGGCGCTGCAGCCGCCGCCCGACGATCTTGCCGGGGAGGATGAAGAACGGGAGGACCACCAGGGCGATGAGGGTGATCGCCCAGGACAGGTAGAACATCGTGCCGAGCACGAGGATCAGGGACAGGACGCTGGACACCACGTTCGACAGCAGGGAGGTGACCGCCTGCTGCGCCTGGATCACGTCGGTGTTCAGGCGGCTGACCAGCGAGCCGGTCTGCGCCCGGGTGAAGAACGCGAGCGGCTGGCGCTGCACGTGCCGGAACACCTCGGTGCGCAGGTCGTAGATGAGCCCCTCGCCGATGCCGCCCGACAGGCGGGCGGCGACCAGCTTGAACACGGCGTCCGCCAGCGACAGCCCGGCGACCCCCGCGGCGATCCCGACGACCAGGCCCGTGTCGCGCGGAATGATGCCGTTGTCGATGATGAATTTGAAGAGAAGCGGGACCGACACGGTGATGAGCGCGCCGAGCGCGGTGATCGATAAAAGGCCGGCCACACGCCATCGATAGGGCCTGGCGTAGGGAAGGATCCGCCGGACCGTACCGGGTCTCACCTGCTGATCGGTCAGCGATTCGTCATCGCCGAAACCGCGTATCATCACTGGCCCCGGACCGCCGATCATGGCACGGAAACCCCCTTTCGCGTTCTACCGGCACTATCGGTTCACACGCCGGGCACCGCCCCGCGCCGGGTGGCGGAGCGGTGCCGTACGGTCGGCCGCGCACGTTTCGTCAGGTCGCCTTCTCGTACTGCTTCATGTCCTCGACGAGGCTCTTGGGACGCATGTCCGTCCAGTTCTCCTCGATGAAGTCCAGGCATGCCTTGCGGGTGTCCTCGCCGTGCACGACGGCCCAGCCGGCCGGCACGTCGGCGAAGGCCGGCCACAGCGAATACTGGCCCTCGTCGTTCATGAGCGCCAGGAAGGTGCCGTCCTCGTCATCGAATGGATTCGCCATGATCGCCTCTTTCCCGGAATGCCGATCTATCGGGATCTACCGCCCAGTGCCTCGTCACCGTAACCGCGGTAACTCCGGCCCGGCAAGGTCCCGGGCGGGCACGAAAGGCGGCGCGAGTTATTTGGACGGAACCGCCTGTCCAACCGCGCGATTCCACCGGTTGGACAGGCCGCCATAAACAACGGAAAAACGCGGCGGAAAAGCGGGAGGGACTCGCCGGGCGTATGGCGAGCCCCTCCCACGCGCGCTCCGGATGATCGGTTCGGTCGTTACCGTCCCTGCCACTCGGGAGCGCGTTTCTCCGTGAACGCCCGCGGGCCCTCGACGGCGTCACGGCTGCGGCGGCGGCGCTCCTCCCAGGTGTAGGTGGCGGAGAACGCCTGTTCCAGCGGCATGTCGAGGGACCGCAGTACGGCCTCCTTGATCGCCCGTACCGACAGCGGCGCGGCGCCGACCAGGTCGCCGGCCCACGCGGCGACGCACCGGTCCAGCTCCGCGGCCTCGACGACCTCGTTGACCAGGCCGAACCGCAGCGCCTCGGCCGCGGTCATGCGGCGGCCGGTGAGCAGGTGCCCCATCGCGACCTTCAGCGGGACCTGGCGGGGCAGCCGGAACGCGCCGCCCGCGCCGGGGATGAGGCCGAGCCGGACCTCCGGCAGCGCGAACACCGCGTCCCGGGAGGCGACGATGATGTCGCAGGCCAGGGCCAGCTCGAAGCCGCCTCCGAGAGCGAAGCCCCGCACCCGCGCGATCACCGGCTTGGACAGCGTGAACCGTTCGGTGAGCCGCGGCCAGCCGGGCTGGCCGCGGCTGCCGAAGGTCGTCGGCGGCGCGCCCCGCTCGCCGAGCCGGGCGCGTTCCTTCAGGTCCTGCCCGACCGAGAAGGCCCGGTCGCCCGCACCGGTGAGGACGGCGGCCCGCACGTCGCCGTCCTCCTCCACGTCGTCCCAGACAGCCGCGAGTTCCTCGTGCGTACGCAGGTCCATCGCGTTCAGCACCTCGGGCCGGTCGAGGGTCACGTAGGCGACATGGTCCTTCTTCTCATAGCGCACCCGGGTGCCGCCGGGGGTGCCGGTCATGACGGGCCGCGTCCGGCGGGGCGGGCGAACCGGCCGACCTTGTCGAGGACGTCCTCGCCGTAGATCCGCAGTGCCTGCTGCAACGCGAACTCGGCCATGTAGCGGCGGAACTCCTCCGGAGGCTCCTCGGCGAGGTTCAGCATCCGCCGGTTGGTGACCACCGCGGGCCCCTGCAGCCGCCGCACGATCCGTTCGGCCGCCGCGCCGACCTCGCCGGGCTCCACCACCTCGTCGACCAGGCACCGGGCGTCGGGTTCGCTCGCCCAGATCCGGCGCCCTCCGAGGATGACCTGGCGGGAGATCCGCGGCCCGGCGCACCGGCCGAGCCGGAGGTTCCCGGCCCCCGGGATGATGCCCTCCTGGGCGGCCGGCAGGCTGAGGTAGGCGTCGGAGGCGGCGATCACGTGGTCGAACACCAGCAGCAGCTGGGCGCCGCCGCCGATGGCGAAGCCGTCCACGGCGGCCACCCAGGGCTTGTCGATCAACGGCCGGTGCCACGCGCCGCCCGGCCCGGCCCGCAGCCCCCGGACGATCTTGCTGATGTAGCCCAGCTCGCGCCGCAGCAGGAAGCCGACCAGCGAGATCTCGCCCGCGTGCAGCTTCTTGAGGTTGATGCCCGCGCTGAACACGCGCCTGCCGCGGTAGCGCGGATGGCTCATCTCGCCGCCGCGCAGCAGCCCGACGCGCACGTCCGGATCGAGCAGCGCGAGGTCGACGGCGGTCTCCATGTCGTCGACCTGCTGCTCGTCCTCGGCGTTCAGGCGGTCGTCCCTGCACATGGTCAGGTACGCCACCCCGTCCCGGCGTTCCAGGCGTACCGACTCCATCTCCAGCAGGCCGGTGCGGCCGAACTCCGGCAGCCGCTCCAGCGCTTCGGGCGTCGGCCGAAGCATGGCGTCCATCAGGTGCGCCCCGGCCACCGGGGACCGCAGCACGCCGCGCAGGAAGATGCCCTGGTCGATCTCCTGCCCCTCTTTGCCTGCCTGGGCCCGCGCACGTTCGCCGGCCAGCTGCCCGGCCGTGGGGACCAGCCCGGGGAACTCGGCGGCGGCGGCCTCGACCAGTTCCGCGATCCGCGGGTGGGCGGTGCGCCCGCCGGTGAGCACGTCGTAGACGGCGTCGGCGTGCTCGTCCATGAACCGGACGCGCTGTGCGCGGGCCTCGTCGCAGGCGGTGGCGATCTCCGCCCGCTGCTCCGGCGAACGCTCCGCGGGCGGCGGCGACGCGGCCACCAGCCCTTCGTGGCGCTCGACCGCCTCGGCCGGCACGGCCCAGGCGGCGTGCAGATCCACCCGCAGCGACTCCAGGGAGGAGCCCGCCGGATACGGCATCGAGGACGGGGCGGCGGAAGCGAACGGCTCCGACGCCACTTCCAGCCGGGGCGAGCCCGTCTCGGCGCTCATGCCCCCATCCCGGTCACGTCCGGCCCTGTGGTGGGCGCACCGGTCGTGGTCGTACCGGTCGTGAACGGGCCGGCACCGGTCGTGGACGCGCTGGTCGTGGCCGGGCCGGTCACCGCCCCGGCCCCGGCCGTACCGGCGGCGACCGTCCCGGTCTCCACCGCGCCGGACGTCCCCACCCCGATCCCGGCCGTGCCGATCCCGGCCGTGCCGATCTCGATCGTCCCGGGGACGGGCGTCCCGGCGGCGATCGCGGCGGCGGCTCCGCGCAGGGCGCGGTCCGACGCCGCCAGATGGGCGCCCAGGGCGTCCTCGAAGGCGGTCGTGGTGGCGTCGAACATCAGCTGCCGCCTGATCGCCAGTTCCTTGCCGGAGAACGCGCCGAACCGTTCGGCCACCGCGGCCAGCGCGGACGCGGGATCGTCGGTCAGCTCGTCCAGGAGCCGCAGCTCCAGGGCCTCCTCCGCGCCGATGGGGACACCGAACAGCACCGCCTGCCGCACGCGGGCGGCGCCCGCCTGGTTGACGAGGCGGAACAGCGCCATGCCCGGCCAGGTGTCGCCCTCGCCGACCGGGACCACCAGGCGCGTCCCTGGACGGGCGATCCGCACGTCGGTGGCCAGCAGCGCGTCCAGCGCAGGACCCCCGCAGTCGCCGGAGGCCACTGCGACCGTCGTCATGGGGAGGCGTTCCAGGCGCCGCAGCACCCGCTCCCACTTGGTCACGACGGGGAGGCTCAGCTCCCGGGTCCACGCCCCGTCCGGGGTGCCCGACACGTGCACGGGCACGATCCCGGGACCGCCGTGGTCCTCGGCCTTGGCGCAGACGGCTTCGAGCGCCTTGACCATGTCGGCCGAGACGGGCCGGGCGCCGTCGACCCGTACCTCTAAGTCACCGATTCCCGCCTGATCATCGTTCGCGGACATCGCGCCCCCGCCTTTCCTCGTCTCCGTCGTTCTCACCACTGGACCAGCGCGGTCTCGATCGTGGAGCCCGGTCCCATGGTCATCAGCACCCCGTACTCCCCCGGCGCGGTGACCTTCTCCTCGAGCAGCCGTTCGTAGGAGAACAGGAACGACCCGCTCGACACGTTCCCGTAGTCGCGGAGCACCCCGGTGGTGTGGCGCACGTCGTACCGGCTCAGCCCCAGGTTGACGACGACGGCGTCGATCACCTTCTTGCCGCCGGAATGGACGAGCCAGTGCCGGATGTCACCGCGGCGCAGCCCCGTCCCCGCCAGCAGCCGGTCGACGACGATCTCGGCGTGCGCGCCGACGACGTAGGGGATCTGCGGGTCGAGGAAGAAGCTGAACCTGCCCTGGTCGCGGTCCCAGTCGTAGCGCATCGCCTCGATCGCCTCGGGGATGATGCAGCTGGCGAACTTGAGGATGCGCGGCCCCGGCGCGGCGCCGTTCGCCACCGCCCCACCGGGAACGGCACCGGCCGGAACCGCGGGGGCGACCACCGCGTCACCGCCGTCGGCGACCAGGGCCACCGCCGCGGCGCCGTCGCCGAACAGGCTGTTGACGACCGCGGTCCGCATCGTCGAGTCCATGGCGTACGCGGCGGAGCACGCCTCCGTGCACAGGACGACGGCCAGCTGCCCGGGGTGCGCCGTGGCCCAGCCGGCCACGACGTTGAGGGCGTTCAGGCCCGCGTTGCACCCCATGCCCACGATGTCGGAACGGCTGCAGTGCCGGTCGATGCCCAGCTCGCGGATGAGCAGGGCGCTGAGGCCGGGGGTGAGGAAACCGGTGGAGGTCACGCAGCACAGGTGGCCGATGTCGGAGAGGTCGGCGCCCGCCCTCTTCAGGCAGGCCCGCAGCGCGTCGGCGCCCATCTCGATCGCCAGCCGCCGGTGCTTGTCGAGCAGGTCGCCCTGGGGCTCGGAGGCCCGCGTCCCGTCCTCGCCCGGTGGGGGCAGGGTGAGGTGGCGGCGCTCGATCGCGCTGTTGAGGAAGACCGAACGGATCTTCGGATCGGTGATGTCGAACGCGTCGAGGACGTCCTGCTGCGAGAAGGACGTGGCGGAGGCCGCCGTCCCGACTCCGACGATCCGGGGCGGGGCCGGGCGCCGTGCCGGCGGCGCCGACTCCATCTCCAGGATTCTCGCGTCCAGCGTTTTCGCGGCTAAGTCGTCGGGCAGGTCGATGTTGACGGTCACCGGAAAGTCCACCCCCACATCCGCGGCTTGCTGCGCGGGCGCGCGTAATTACCTACGGCCACGTGAATCACCTTTCCCGGATAAGAGATATTCGAGCCAGGGCAGAAAGTAATCCGCCCGAAATATGACTGTCAAGAATGGGCCGCGCCCACCCTGCCACCTGGGACGTTCCCCGATTCGGGGCAGGGTGATAGGCTGAGTGGCCACCTTGTGTACGAAGCCGTCGACGGCCCTCGCGGGACGGACGGGCTTCTTCAGCCGGGGCTGGGCTCGGCTTGGGTGGGATTACGGCTCGGGCGGCATAACAGCTCGGGCGGTATTACGGGTTGGGCGGGATCACGGGTTGGGTGGGATCACGGTGCTGCGGTCTGGACGAATTCTGCGATTCGACGAGGTTCGGGGTTACGGATTCATCGTCCCCGATGACGGCGGGGCGGACGTGTTCGTCCACGCCAACGATCTGGGTGACGACAAGTCCGCGTTCGGCCCCGGGACGGCGGTCGAGTTCGAATCGGTGGAGGGCGAGCGCGGGCCGAAGGCGCTCGCGGTGCGCGTGGCGGGCGGGCACCGGCCGGCGGACACGGAGCAGGGCCGCCCGCCGGGACTCCCGTTCAACGACGACGGGCTGTGCGACGTGCTGACCGCCGCCGAGTTCCGGCACGAGATCACCGAACTGTTCCTCGAACGCGGTCCCGACCTGACAGGCGCGCAGATGCTGCGGCTGCGCGAGGGCATCCTGGCGCTCGCCCAGAAGCATCGCTGGGTGGACGAGTGATCCGGCGCCGGCGCGGCACCACGGCCCGCGCCGGCTCACAGCGGCACGTTGCCGTGCTTGCGCTGCGGTGACGACCCGCGTTTGGTCCGGAGCATCGCCAGCCCGCGGGCCACGGCCGCCCGGGTCTGCACCGGGTCGATCACGTCGTCCACCAGCCCGCGCTCGGCGGAGTAGTGCGGATGCATCAGTTCGCGCGTGTACTCGGCGATCAGCTCGGCGCGCAGGCCCTCGGGGTCCTCGGCGGCGGCCAGCTCCTTACGGAAGATCACGTTGACCGCGCCCGCCGCGCCCATCACCGCGACCTCGTTCGCCGGCCAGGCCAGGGAGAGGTCGGTGCCGATCGAACGCGAGTCCATCACGATGTACGCCCCGCCGTACGCCTTGCGGACGATGACCTGGATGCGCGGAACGGTCGCCTCGCAGTAGGCGTACAGCAGCTTGGCGCCGTGCCGGATGACCCCGGCGTGCTCCTGGTCGACGCCCGGGAGGAACCCGGGCACGTCCACCAGGGTCAGCAGGGGGATCCCGAAGGCATCGCAGAACCGGACGAACCGCGCCGCCTTCTGCGCCGCGACCGCGTCCAGCACACCCGCCAGCATCATGGGCTGGTTGGCGACCACCCCGACGACCTCGCCGTCGATCCGGGCCAGCGCGCAGATCACGTTCCGCGCCCAGTGCTCGTGCAGTTCCAGGACGCTGTCGGGGTCGACCACCTCGTCGATGACCCGGCGCATGTCGTACGGCTTGTTCGGCTCCACCGGGACGATCTCGGCGAGGGCGGGCCGCTCGTCGGAGGCGGCCCCCAGGGGAGGCGAGGCCGGCGCCGGCTCCAGGTTGTTGCCGGGCAGGAGCGAGACCAGGTACCGCACGTCCTCCAGGCAGCTCTCCTCGTCGTCGTGGACGAACGTCGCCACGCCCGACCGGCCGCCGTGCACCTCCGCGCCGCCGAGCTCGGCATGGGTCACCCGCTGGCCGCTCACGGCCTCGACCACGTCCGGGCCGGTCAGGTACATCTGCGCGGTGTCGCGGACCATGAAGGTGAAGTCGGTCAGCGCCGGGGAGTAGGCGGCGCCGCCGGCGCAGGGGCCGAGGATCACGCTGATCTGCGGGATCACCCCGGACGCCCGGACATGGCGCTGGAAGATCCCGCCGTAGCCGTTGAGGGCCACCACCCCTTCCTGGATCCGGGCGCCGCCGCTGTCGTTCAGCGCGATGAGCGGCGCCCCCGCCGCCAGCGCCAGATCCATCAGCTTGTGGATCTTCGCGGCGTGCGCCTCGCCGAGCGAGCCCCCGAAGACGGTGAAGTCCTGCGCGTAGACGAAGACGCGGCGGCCGAAGATCTCCCCCGACCCGGTGATCACGCCGTCGGTGTACGGGCGCCGGCCGCCGGACCTCAGCCCGCCGCCCTGCCGCCGCCGGTACATGTCGATCTCCAGGAACGTGCCCTCGTCCAGGAGGAGGTCCAGCCGCTCCCGGGCGGTGAGCTTGCCGAGCGCGTGCTGGCGCTCGACCGCCGCGGAGTCGCCACCGGTGATCTGCTCGCGCAGGCCCGAGTGCCGCAGGCGGATGCCGGCCATCGACTCCACCTCCGGAGCCGCCGCCGCACCGGGGGCCCCGGCCGTAGCGGCGACCGGGGACGCAGCCTCGGCCGGTGCCGAAGCCGCAACCTCAGCGGCGGGCCGGGCCGGTAGGGCCGCCGCGGGCGAGGGCGGAGACGCCATCGCAGCAGAGGAAGCGGGCGGGGAGGTGGTCGCAGCCGGGGGCGTAGGCGCAACCAGAGGTGCGGGCGCGGCCGGGGACGGGGTGGTGGGGGTCGGCTGGTGGGCGCCGGCGGGAGAGGTGTCCTCCCGATCGGCGGTGCCGGGGGTGTCGCGGGGGCGCCGGGCTCTGAGACGTCGCTCGGCCGGCCAGGGTAAGGGCTCGACCACCAGGCCGCTAGCGGCGGCCAGGGCCTCGGTCTCCCCGTCGTCCGGGGCGGGCGGTGGTGTCCCGGCCGGGTCCGTCCCGTTCGGCGGCGTGTCGGTCAGGGTCGTCTCGCTGCTCATGGGTACCGTCACGTTCCTCGTCACCGCCCCGCGCTCTCGGACTCGATGAACCGAGCCAGCCGGGCGGTGCCCTCCTCGATCTCCGCGGATGTCAGGTAGCTGGTGGACAGCCGGATGGCCTTGCGGCCCCCGCCGCCGGGATGGAAGTACGTCATGGGCGTCCAGATCACGCCGAACTCCCGCGCGGACCGGCGCAGCGCGCCGTGGTCCGCCTCGAACGGGACCTCGACCTTGAGGAAGAAGCCACCGCCGGGCTCGTTCCAGCGCACTCCGAGCGCGGCGCGGCGTCCGGGAGGCAGAGCCCGTTCCAGGCTCTCCAGCGTGGACCGCATCGTCCGTCCGTAGTATTCGGCCGCCCCGGTGTTGGCCTCGGAGAGACGGCCGCGCGCGGCGAGGATCGCGCCCGCCACCGCAGCCTGGCTCAGCGAGGAGGTGTTCACCGTGACCATGCTCTTGACCTTGGCGAGCTCGTCGGCGAGGAGGCTCGTCCGGCCGTCCGCGTCCGTCACCCGCTGGTCGGCGACGACGAACCCGACCCGGGCGCCGGGGAAGATCGTCTTGGAGTAGGAGCCGATGTGGACGACCCGGCGCCCGCGGTCGAGGGCCTTCAGGGTCGGCAGCCGCGTCCCTGGACTCACCAGTCGGTACGGGCTGTCCTCCAGGATGAGGAGGTCGTGCCGCGCGGCGAGGTCGAGCAGCGCGTGGCGGGTGTCCAGGGTCATCGTGATCCCGGACGGGTTGGCGTGGTCGGGGATCACGTAGAAGGCGCGGGGACGCCGCCCCCGCGCCCGTTCGGCCTGGATCGCCGCCTCGACGCCGGCGCAGGAGACCCCGGCGGCCGTCTCCTCCACCGCGGTCACGGGGACGTCCAGCAGCCGGGCCGCGCCGGGAATGCCCATGTAGCAGGGGCTGGAGACCATGATCACGTCGTCCGGGCCACCGGTCAGCGCGCGCAGGACCAGCAGCATGCCCTCCTGGGCGCCGACGGTCACGACGATGGACTCCGGAGGGACGTCGATGTCCTCGTCCTCCCGCAGCGAGTCGGCGATCACCTCCCGGATCTGCCCCGCCGTGGGGCCGTACTGGAACAGGGCGGTGCGGACGTCGTCCGGCGTCCTGCCCTGCTCGGCCAGGTGGTCAAGGAAGCGGCGGATGTGATCGAAGACCTGCTCGTTGTCGAAGAACCCGTCGTAGGGGCGGCCGGGGGCGAAGGAGATCGCGTCGGGGTAGCGGGAGGTGATCTCGTTCAGGAAGTTCATGGTGTCCAGGAGCGGGCTGGACAGGCTGGAATGCAGGTCTTCCTTGGCGAGGGACGGCGAGGCCTCGCTGTCCGTCCGGGACGTCCGGGGCATCCGAGCAGGGCCGGGCGGGTGCGCCCCGGTGGACAGCGCCTGGGCGGACGGGGACTGGAGGGACCGGGCCTCGGCGGGCGGGGGCTGGAGGGGCGGGGGCTGGGTGCGGAGTAGGGCGGGGCCCGCGTCGGCGACGCCGGTGATCGAGGCCGTCCCGGTGAACGCCATGGCGTCTCTCAGCTCGCCGATGACCTGGCCCAGGACGTCCGCCACGCCCGCGCGGCCGTCCACCGTCAGGCCGTCCAGCACGGGACGGCCGAGGAACGCCGCGTCGGCGCCCGAGGCGAGGGCGACCAGGACGTCGGCGCCGCCCTGGATCCCGCCGTCCAGCAGGACGGGGCAGCGGCCGGCCACGGCCGCCGCGATGCCGGGTAACGCCTCCAGCGCCGCCGGGCCTCCGGTGCCGCCGGAGACCACGATGCCGTCCGCTCCCGCGGCGATGGCGCGCAGGGCGTCCGGCACCGTCCGGACGCCTCCGGCGAGGACCGGCAGGGCCGCGGCCGAGCGCAGCCACCCGATCATCGACCAGTCGACGGGTTCACCCGGGGGCCCTTCCACGACCTCGGGGGACCCGGGCGCCTCGGGGAGGCCCGGGAGGCCGGGCGGGCCTGCGTCCACGGCGCCGGTACGAGGCAGGCCGGTCGTCAGGATCAGCGCCTCGAAGCCCGCGCGCGCGGCGCGTTCGACGAGCCGGCGGGCCAGCGAACGGTCACGGAAGCGGTAGGTCCGCAGCCAGAGCGGTGCACCGCCGCCGGGGGCCGGCTCGTCCGGGAACGGCCCGGCGAACGGGCTCACGACGACCGGCACGCCGGGCGCCGCGTCGGCCGTCCCGCGCACCGTGGCGAGGTCCGCCCCGGGATTGGCGGGCGAGCGGACGTCCGGCGGGGCGACCGCCAGTGGCGCGGCCCAGGTCCGGCCGAGGATCTTGGTCACCGTCTCGGGAGGGTCGGCGTGCGCGCGCCGCCGGGATCGGAGGCCGACCCGTCCGAACGCCTCCGGATCGGCGGCGAAGGCCCGTTCCTCACCCGCGAGAAAGTCGCGCAGGGCCGGTTCCATGCGCGTTCGCGCCAGCCGCGCGTATTCATCGAGCGTGCGGGCTCCGGCCCGCCGGATATCCCTGTCGCCCCCATTCATGAGGCGTCCCTGCGAGCGTGTTCCATGTTCTCGATGCTCCGTCCGGCCATGGAGGTCCTTATGCCGCGTCGATTGTCGGAGTGCGCTCGGCCCGGCCGCGTTCCCACGTCCCTGAACGGCCCGGAAAGATCACGTGGCCGGGGCCGGGGACGCCTGGCAAGTACACCACGGGATGCCCGTCCAAGTGGCGCGTCCCTGCCCCCTGCGCCCTGCCGTCCAAGTGGGAATGCTCGCCGGTTGGACATCCCGTCACGGGAAACGAAGTCGCAGGTCAGAGCGGCATTCATCGGCGCCCTGGGAAGAGTCGGGCCGGCCCCCCGGGAGGCGGTGTGACCGCCCGCCGGGGCACCGGCCGGACCCGACCGGTACCCCCGATCGGATTTGAACCGACAACCACAACCCTTTTAAGGGGTTCGCCTCTGCCATTGGGCTACGGGGGCGGAACGATAGTACCGCGATAACGGCAAACCTATCCATGCACATAGCTTCTTGGACAAGACATACGAGGCGCATGCGAAATCCGCCCGGCCGGTCATTTGACAATGGCGGGGCTTTGGGTTCGGCGAGGGAGGCGGCGGGCCCTCCCCCGCGTCAAACCGGAGAATCCTGGGACGGTAAGAGGAGCAGGGTCAGCGGCAGATCCGCCCGCCGGCTGATCTTGAGTTTGCGATACACCCTCGTCAGATGCTGCTCGACGGTGCTCATCGTGACGTGCAGCCGGCGCGCGATCTGCCGGTTGGTGTAGCCGTCGGCGGCCAGCGCGGCCACCCGCCGCTCGGCCTCGCTCAGCTCGGTCAGCGGGTCGGGATCCGCGTCCCCGCCGGTTTCGTCCGCGTCGGCCAAGGCCGGCACCACCGCGTTCCCGACGTCGGGGGCACCGCACGCCTCGGCCAGGGAGCGCGCACGCTGCTCCAGCGTCCTGGCCCGGTGCGGCTCCCCGGAGGCCCGGTACGCCTCGCCGAGATCGGCCAGCGCACGGGCCAGTTCCAGACGATCGCCGGACATCTCCAGCAGTTTCACCGCTTCCCTGAGCCGGCCGAGCCGCTCCTCGCCGCCGGACGCCGCGGCGAGCGCGCGCAGGGTCGCGCCGCGTGTCCGATGTCGGCCGTCCGGCAGGTCGCCCAGCTGCTCGCTCGCCAGCCTGGCGGCCTCCTGGCGGTCGCCGAGGACGAGCCGGGCCCGCGCCAGGCCGGTCCGCCACGACACGAAACCGGGAACGTCGAAGCCCCAGGTGACCATCAGTTCACCGCACGCCTGGAATTCGGCGAGCGCGGCGTGCGGACGGTTGATCGCCAGGTAGTAGCGGCCCCGGGCGTCCAGGTAGGGCAGGACGAGCGGGCTGTGGAAGAGCGCGTCCGGCAGTGGCGTGTCCAGGTACTGCTCCACCTCTTCGTACCGCCCGGCGGCCGTGAGGGCGTTGATCAGCGTCGCCAGCGGGATCCCGGCGAACACCCCCCATCCCTTGGACGGCAGGAGGCCGAAGGACTCGCGCACGCATCTCGCCGCGGCGTCCAGCTCTCCGCGGCGCTCGTGGATCAGCGCGCGCAGGACCGTGACAAAGGCGGTGACCAGCGGTGTCCGCCGGGAGGTGTCCTGGCCGATGGCGTCGCACCACCGTTCGGCACGGTCCATCTCGTCGGCGTAGATCAGCGCCGCGACCGCCGCGACCGGTGCCGGCGTCCGGAACGCGGGCGCGGCGTCGGCCAGGATCCGCTCCGCCGCGACGACCGCCTGATCATGGTCGCCCTTCATCAGCGTGTCCGCCAGCATGATCTCGATCATGGTGGGAACCGGGGCGCCCGCGGGCCGCGCGCCGTCCTGGACGGCGGACAGGGGCCGGAACGGGTCCGGCATGCCGTCCCGCCAGGTGACGCTCGGGTACGCGAAGCCCAGCCACCAGCTGGGGATCTCGGGCTGGGGACCGGTTTCGGCCGGTGACCGCCAGGGGTCGGTGGGCGTCTCAAAAATGATCTTGAGGGCGTCGTCGACCCGTCCGAGCCAGAGCGTCCAGGCGGCCAGTGTGGCCGCGGCACCGGCGGGCAGCCGGTCCTCGCGCAACCCGCGGACCAGCTCGGGCAGGTGCCGGGCGGCGGTCGCCGGGTCGACCTGCCATTCGGCGCGCGCCAGCTCAAGGCGCACGGCCAGGCGGCGGTCCTCGTCGGTGCACTCGCGGACGGCCAGCCGGAGGTGGCCGATCGCCGGCTCGGCCCTGCCCTCGGCCAGGGCCTGCTCGGCCGCGTCCCGCAGGACCGTGATCGCCCAGGGCGCCCGGGCCTGGTCGGCGGCCATGAGCCGGTCGGCGACGACGGTGGCGGACGCGCCGTAGCTGTGCAGCAGTTCGGCGGCGCGGACGTGCAGCGCCGTCCGCTCGTCGGGCCGCATCCCGCTCAGCACCGCCGCCCGGACGGCCTCGTGCCGCAGCCCTCCGGCGTCGATCAGGCCGGTGGCCCGCAGCACGTCGCGGGTCAGCCCGACCGACTCGGCGTCGAGCTGGACGAGTTCGCCGAGCAGGATCGCCGACGCGCTCTCGGGGAGCGCCGCGAGCCCGCGGGCGAGCGTGGTGCACTCGGAGCGGTACAGGCAGGTCAGCACCGCCTGCCGGAACTCGTCGCCGAAGACCAGGCAGTCGGGCCTGGCCGGGCCCGACGTCCGCCGGTCGTCGATCAGGGCGCGCACCAGGAGCGGGTTGCCGCCGCTCGCCCGGTGGCAGTCGGGCGCCAGGCGATGGGCCGTCAGCGGGCCGAGGTGTTCGGCGAGGAGGGCGGCCACGCCCTGCACCGACAGCGGCCGCAGGCGCAGCCGCCGGGCGCCCGGCAGATGCAGCAGGTCGGAGTGCAGCAGCGCCCGCGGGCGCGCGGGCCGCAGGCATTCGGTGAGGACCAGGAAGATCCGGGCGGAGCCGATCCGGCGGGAGAGGTAGAGGAGGAACTGCAGGGACGGGAGGTCGGCGTGATGGACGTCGTCGATCGCGATCACGAGCGGGCCGCGTTCCGCCAGTTCCAGCAGGATCGTGCTCAGCCGGCTGAGGATGGGCGCCGGAACCTGGACGACCGCGTCGAATTCGTGCCCGGTGCCGTTCGCCGTGCCGTGCGCGGTGGCGGTGGCCGTGGCCGTGAGGGCGCCGTCCTCCAGAAGCCGTTCCGCCTGCCGGGCCTGGGCGTCCGACAGCGCAGGGTCACGGAACAGCTGGCTGATCGCGCTCAGCGGGAGATCGCGTTCCGCGCGCGACGCGGAGGCGCCCAGAAATGTGGCGCCCGATTCGATCGCGCGGTGCGCGAACGCCTGCAGCAGGCTGGTCTTTCCGGTGGCCGCGGCGCCCTCGATCAGAACGACGGTGCCGTGTTGCGAATGATCATCGGTGAACAGTTCCTCCAGATGAAGGAGTTGGCCTGCCCGCTCGACCATGCCCATGCGGCGTTCGCCCCCTGCACCGCTGCCGCGTTCCCTCTGAGTGACGCCCCGACGGTCCCGCTCGGCGCTGCCGGTGACGCGGCCGAGGCGGGGCGGCGGGAGCATCGACTCCCGGTCCCCAGGCGAAAGCATCGCATCGTGACGGTTCCCAAACAAATGACCTTATGTAAGATCATATAAGCGCACCGTCACAACGCTGTCTTGACCTGCGAGTTCACCCCCAAGTCAGATCAAACACTGACCGGATCCTGCCACAGCGTATTTCTTGCGATTTTTCCATTTTTGACCCACAACGAGAGATTTCTCATGTCTCCCGATAACAGAAGGGTCATAAAGCAGAGAGAAATCAGTCACCTGATCGCCGGTAACGCGCGCGGGAGCGGCCGATGGGCGCGTATCGACGTTTACTTCGCTGTGACTTCACCCGTGATCTACTCCTCGCGTCGTCACCCCACCGGGCGGGTGACCTGGCGACACGAGGACGGCGGGCATGTCAGGGACAGCTGTGCGGCGGGCGCGGGACGCGCGGTCCGCAATGGCGGGCGCCGCGCCGCCACGGACCGGATCGCGTTCGGCGACGGGATCATCCGCCGCTCCCGAACACCGCGGCCGTTCTCACTCACTCGGGGACACGAACATGAAACTGATCGAACGTGAAGCGGCGCTGGCCACGCTGTGGAACCTTTTCACCGAATCGCTGTGCGGGCGCGGAAAAGTGGCCGTGGTCAGCGGAGTGGTGGCGACCGGGAAGACCGCCCTGCTCCGCGCCTTCGCCGAGCGGGCGACCGGGTCGGGCGCGGTGTTCCTCGGCGCGGCGGCCTCGCACGCCGGGCAGGGCGTCCCGCTCGGCGTGCTCAAGCAGCTCGTCCGCGGCGCCGGGTGCCCGTCCGGCGTACGGGGCGAGGTGCGGCGGCTCCTGGACGAGGGATCCGGCGCCGCGGCGTTCGATGAGGACCACCCGCGCCCTGATCCGGGCACCCAGGTCACCGGCGCAGTCCTGGAGGAGCTGCACCGGATCGTCCTGCGCATGGCGGAGCGGGCCCCGCTCGTGATCGGTGTCGACGACGTCCACCATGCCGACCCGGCGTCGCTGCGGTTCCTCCTCTACATCGCGCACCGCCTGAAAACGGCCCGCGTCCTGATCGTCCTCACCGAACGCACGGAGCCCTGGCGGGACCACCCGCTGTTCCACGCCGACCTGCTCAGCCGGCCGCACTGCCGGCGGATCCGGCTGGAGCCGCTGTCCCGGCACGGCCAGGCCCGGCTGCTCGCGACCCGCCTGGGCACGCGGGCGGGCTGCCGGCTGGCAGAGGTGTGCCATGCCGTCACCGGAGGGAATCCGCTCCTGGTCCAGGCCCTGCTCAAGGACAACCGCCTCCCGGTCCGGGACGCCGAGCTCACCGTGGACGGCGCGTACCAGCGGGCCGTGACGAGCTGCCTGCACCGGGGCGGGCCCGCGATGGCGAGCATCGCCCGGGCCTTGGCGATCCTGCGGGAACCGGCCGCCCCGGCCCTGCTCGGCAGGCTGGTGGGCCTCGACACCGGCCAGGTCACCGAGACGATGGACGCGATGGCCACGGCCGGGCTGCTGGACACCGGCCGCTTCCGCCACCCCGCCGCACGGGCCGCGGTCCTGGACGGCATGGCGCCCGAGGAGCGCGCGGCCCTGCACGGCCGGGCGGCGCGGCTGCTGCACGATCATGGCGCGGCGCCGCCGGTGGTGGCCGCGCATCTCCTCGCCGCGTCCAGACCGGCGGGCACCGGACCGGCCGGTGCCGACCAGGCCACCGCCGGCCTCACCGTCCCCGGGCCCGCGGGCCCCGGCACTCCTACGGACGCCGTCTCCCGCGTCACCTCCGGGTCCGGGGCCGGGCTCCCCGGGAGCATCTCGGAGTTCACCGCCGGGTACGGCGACCGGCCTGTCGCGGAGGCCGTCACGGAGCCACCGCTGATGCCCCTGCCCCTGACGGCGTCCGCCGGTAGAGCCGCCAGCGCGTTCGCTCCCGAGGCCGGGCCGTGGGCGCTGCCCGTCCTGGAGGAGGCGGCCGAGCAGGCGCTCGCGGACGGCGAACTGCACACCGCCCTGGCCTGCCTGCGCCTCGCTCACGACGCCTGCCCCGACGAGGACCGGCGGGCGAGCGTCGCCGGCGCCCTCGCCCGTACCGAATGGCGCATCGATCCCACCGCCGTGCGCCGGCTCCTGCCCGCCCTCCTGTCCGCCGCGCGCGAGGGGCGGCTGACCGGGCCCCCCGCCGTCCGGCTGCTGGGCTACCTGGCATGGTACGGCCGGACCGGCGAGGCCATCGACGTCCTCGGACGCCTGGCCGGACCGGGCGCGGCACCGCCGCGCGGCCCCGTCCGGGAGGTCGAGGCGGCCCGGCTGCTGATGTCCTGTCTCTGCCCCGAAGCGATGGACCGGGCCGCACCCGGGCGGGACGCCGCGCAGGACCGGGCGGCGGTCGCGAGCCCGGCGAACCGGCAGCTGCGGGCGGCGGCCACACTGTCGGCCGCGCTCACCGGCGCGCCCGGCCATGACGTCCCCGGTGTCGCCGAGCAGGTGCTGCAGGGAGCGCGGCTCGGCGAGACACCCTCCGAGTACGTCCTGGCCGCCCTGGCGGCACTGGTCTACGACGACCGCCCGGACAAGGCGGCGCGCTGGTGCGACCCCCTCCTGGAAGAGGCCGCGGCCCGGCGCGACACGGTCGCGCACGCGGCACTGGCCACGGCCCGCGCGGTGATCTCACTCCGGCAGGGGGAACTGGTCGCGGCCGAGCGGCACGCGCGGGCCGCGCTGTCCCGGCTCTCCCCGGCGGGCTGGGGGGTGGCCATCGGCCTGCCGCTCTCGGTGATGGTGAGCGCCACCACGGGGATGGACCGGTACGAGGACGCCGCCACCTACCTGGGCGTCGCGGTGCCGGAGGCCATGTTCCAGACCCCCTGCGGCCTGCACTATCTGCAGGCCCGCGGGCATTACCGCCTCGCGACCGGGCACGCCGCCGCGGCCCTCGCCGACTTCCGTTCCTGCGGCGACCTGGCCCGCCGGTGGGGCTTCGACGTTCCCGGGCTCGTCGCGTGGCGCGCCGACATGGCGCGGGCCCTCATCGAGCTGGGCGAGCTCCGCGAGGCCGCGGCGCTGGCCGCGGAGCAGCTGGGCAGGCTGCGGCCCGGCCCGTCCAGGACCCGCGGCGTCACCCTGTACATTCAGGCCCTGACCGGCGACCCGGCCGACCGGCGGCGGCTGCTCCGCGAGGCCGTCGCCGTCCTGGAGCAGAGCGGCGACCAGTACGAGCTGGCGCTCGCCCTTGGCGAGCTGAGCAGGGCCCAGCATGCGAGCGGGGAAGGCGACCTGGCGTCCGTGTCGGCGCGCAGGGCCCGCCACCTGGCCGAACGCTTCGGCATGCCCGCGGCGGCCGGCTCCCCGTCGCGCCCCGGTGCCCCCCAGGCCGGTACGCCGGGCTCGCCCGCGCGTTCCCCTGCGGAACAGGTCGCGCCGGAGCTCTCACCGGCGGGCCCGGCGAAGCGTCGCCCGGCGGGCCGCGCCGCCGCCCCTACGGCGGGAGGGACACCGGCGCGGGCGAACGTTCCGGTCCCCGAGCTGACCGAGGCCGAACGGAAGGTCGCCGCGCTGGCCGCCCAGGGCCACACCAACCGGCAGATCGCCGACACGCTCCTCATCACGGTCAGCACCGTCGAGCAGCACCTCACCCGCGTGTACCGCAAGCTCAACGTCACCCGCCGCGCCGATCTGAGACCGGAGTTGTGGAGCACCACGGGCACCTACGCCGCCCGCAACGGCTGACACCCGACCCGGACGAAGCCGCACGCCCCCGGCCTCGCGCCGCCGCGTCCCATCCCCGCGTCCCATCCCCGTCCCCGCCCCCGTCCTTGTCCCCGTCCCGACGACCGGATCGTTCCGAGGGAGGAAAGATGATCGAGCTCCACCGGCTGACCAAGCGTTACGGGCCGATCCTGGCCGTCGACGATCTGACGGTCACGATCCGCCCTGGCCGGGTGACCGGGCTCATCGGTCCCAACGGTGCGGGCAAGACGATCACCCTGCGGATGATCCTCGGGCTCACCACCCCCAGCCGGGGAACGGCCCGCACCGGGGGCCGCCGCTTCGCCGACCTCCCCAGCCCGATGCGGCAGGTGGGCGCGCTGCCCGGGCCGGGGACACTGCACGGCGGCCGCCGCGCGTACGACCAGCTGCTCTGCGCGGCCCGCAGCAACGGCATCCCCCGCCGCCGGGTGGACGAGGTGGTCCGGCTGGCCGGGCTGGACCGGGTCGCCGGCCGGCGGGTCCGCACGCTGTCGTTCGGGATGTGCCGGCGGCTGGGCGTCGCCCTGTCCCTGCTGGGCGACCCCAGCGTGCTGATCTACGACGACGCGGTGGAGGGGCTCGACCCGGCGGGCCTCTCCTGGATGCGCACCCTGCTGTGGGGCTTGGCCCGCGAGGGCCGTACGGTGCTGGTCACCGGCCGCCCGCTGAGCGAGCTGACGCAGCTCGCCGACCATCTGGTCGTGCTCGACCGCGGCCGGCTCGTCGCCGACCGCGACGCCCGTGACCTCGAACGCGAGTACGCCGAACGTCAGGTGCTGGTGCGCTGCGACGATCCGGGCTTCCTGGCCGGGCGGCTGACCGGGGCCTGCGCGGGCGTCCGGCTGGGCACCGGCGGCGCGCTGCTGGTGTCGGGCCTTGACGCCGCCGAGATCCACCGCCTGGCCGTGACCGGCGGGATCCGCCTGCACGAACTGACGCCCCAGCGGTCCTCGTTGATCGAGGTCTGCCAGAAACTGACCCGGAACGGCCCCGGCCAGGCGGCCACCGAAGGGGCGGCCTGATGGGCGCCGCCTCCCCTCTGCGCACCGGCCCGGGCAGGCCCGGTCCCCTCCCGCCCGTCACCTTCCGCCACGCCGTCCGGTCGGAGTGGACGAAGATCCGCACCCTGCGGCCGGGCGTCCTCGCCGCGCTCAGCGCCGCCCTGCTGATGGTGCTCGGTGCGCTGGACCCCCGCTTCCCCGTTCCCGGCTGCCACACCTGGGCCGCCGGAGGCTGCGCGTTACCCGACGTCTCCGGTTCCGGTCTGCGGGGCGGGATGCTCGCCCAGCTCGCACTCGGCGTCCTCGGCGTCCTGGCCGTCACCTCCGAGTACGCGACCGGTGCGATCCGTACCAGCCTGGCCACGGTCCCCCGCCGGGGCCGCCTGCTGGCCGCCAAGGCCGCGGTGTGCGCGCTCGTCGCGTTCGCGGTCGGCGGCACCGCGAGCCTGGCCGCCCTGTACATCGACCGGCGGATCACCAGCACTCCACTCCAGCCCGGCGGCCATCTGGACATGCTGCACGCGGCGTCGGGAACGGGCATCCACATGGCCTTGATCGGGATGGCCGGAGTCGCGGCGGGGTTCCTGACGCGCTCGACGGCAGGCGGCTTCGCCGTCCTGCTCGCCGCGGTGTTCATGGTCCCGCTGTCCTACCCCCTGCTGCCCGCCCCGGCGGAGGAGCTGGCACGCACATACTGGCCTTTCTCAGCCGGCGCCCAGGTCATGACCCTGATGGGAGACCCCCGCGCCCTCCCGCCCTGGGCCGGACTTGGGCTGCTCGCCGCCACGGTCACCATCGCCCTCCTGATCGCGCTCATGGTGTTCCAACGCAGAGAATCCTGAGGCGAACGCTGAAGCGACCGGGGGGCCAGG
This sequence comes from Actinomadura viridis, assembly GCF_015751755.1. Lineage (GTDB taxonomy): Bacteria > Actinomycetota > Actinomycetes > Streptosporangiales > Streptosporangiaceae > Spirillospora > Spirillospora viridis. Next base: position 8,926,369 of record NZ_JADOUA010000001.1, on the reverse strand, counting down.
CCGCCCGAGGGGGTGACGGTGGCCTCCGCCAGGTAAGGCCACCGCCACGTCCCGTCCCCCGAAAGGCGCCCGCTAGCGCTCCGTTACGGGTGCTGGCCACACCACGGTGGGGAACAACCCCCACACCCCCGACACAACCAGCCTGACCAACCCCCTCCACTCCGCTAGCGCTCCGTTGCGGGTGCTGGCCACACCACGGTGGGGAACAACCCCCACACCCCCGACACAACCAGCCTGACCAACCCCCTCCACTCCGCTAGCGCTCCGTTGCGGGTGCTGGTCAGACGATGCTCGCGATCTGGCGCTCCACCCGTATCGCGAAGTCGGCCCAGACGTCCGCGCAGTCGCGGGCCAGCTGGGCGACGATCCCGGCGCAGTGCGGGGGGACATTGTTGATCATCGTGTCCCAGTCCGCCGTCTTCATCGTGTGGAGGTTGAGCAGCATCAGCAGGTTCCGCCCGGTCTCGTTGAAGCGCAGGGCGGGATCCGCCTTGAGCCGCTCGACGATCGCGGCGCGGTCCCGCGCCGGTGTCTGGACGGCCGCCTTCCGTTCGGCGTGGGTGTTGCGGCGGCTGGCCAGGCTCACGGTGCCGGCCATCCGTTTGGGCAGCGGGTCCTCGCCCCGGCGCAGCCGGTTACGGACGTCCCGTGCCGTCTCCGGTGAGATGCCGGCCGCCTGCGCGATCTGGCGCAGCGAGAGGCTCGGGTTCTCATTGATCAATTCGGCGGCCACCCGGCGGCCCTCCGCTCCGTTGATCGGGCGAACCCGGCCGTCCTGCCCGATCCGGAGAGGCTCCGCGGCCGCGCCGGCCGGCACCCGCCGCCGAATCTCGGCGACCGTGCCGGCGGCGATCCCGGTGGCCGAGGCGACCATCCGGTCCGACCAGCGCGGATGCGAGACGACGATGCGCTCCGCCGCGCGCTTGCGGTCGGCCAGCGACAGCGGCAGCCCGTGCGCGATGTTCGAACGGACCGCCATCACGAAGGCGTCGGCGTCGTCCCCATCGAAGAACCGGACCCGGATCTTCTCGTCGCCTCTGAGCCGGGCCGCCAGTACGCGGTGCAGCCCGTCGATGACCCGCATGGTCGGACGGTGCACCAGGATGGGGGGAAGCTCGGCCTGCGCCGCGGCCAGTGCCTCCACATGTTCCGGGTTCTCCCCCGAGATCCGCGGCGAGTCGGTGATGGACAGCGCGCTGACCTCGACGTCGACCACCGGACTGAGATCGCCTTGCTCCTGCCGGAACTCCACTTCGGCTCCCTACGATTCTTTCTCACCTACGAGTCACCCGTCAGCGGGGGGCGAGCGCGCGAGTGACCGGCGCCAGGCGGTGGACCGCCTGCCGCGGGCTGCGCGTTCTTCGTGCACTCCGGAACGCCACGAGAGGAACGCCCCGTACTCGTCCTCGAAGAGAAGGTCACACCGCAGCACGGCATGCCGTTCTCGCTGTGATCGGCCGGCCCCGCGGGCCTTCGCCGAAGATGTGCCGGGGCGCCCTCGCCCCGGCTCCCCTGTCGCGGATCATGCCCTGGCCGCCTCTCCGACACCCCTTCCCCCGTGCGAAGGACGTTCAGCCGACTATCGGGATGGCATGAATTCGCTTCACGACGATAACAACGGATCTTTGCCGGCGGGTACCCCTAGGCATCCCCTATCCCCTACTCGCTGCTCCCCTAGGGCCTTCGTGTTCCTATAACAGCAGGTCAGAACCGGTGCACTGGACACTCAGCGTGATCATGCGGACCGTAAGGGGGTCGGGGGACCCACCCACCCCGACCGCCCCTGAGATCCACCCGAGAACGCGGGATGCCGATCAACTTTTGTCTCTGGGACCACGGTTACATGCCATTCTCATCCGAGGTGGTGGAGCCATTTTATTGGCAATGGAAAAGCATGGCGAGCCTCTCGGTCACACACCCGAGGGCAGGGCGTCCCTACGCCTGGCAGGCCCCCGAAAGCCTCCCGGTACGGCCCGCGCGCCGGGCCTCACGGGCCCACGCCGCACGCGAGGAAGCGCCGACGGGCCGTGCGAGGCGGACGAAGAGCGTCCCGCGTCCACGGTCGATCGGACATTCCGCATGACCAACACGGATCCGCTCGCATCCACTCGAAGGAGCAGCTCGGACATATCTCGTAAGCTGTGGGCCACGTTGAAGTAACCGCTCACTTGGAGAAGGTGGATGACGCGGGAAGGCACCTCGCCGGAGATCATCGATCAGACGAGGGCGAGCATCGCCCGCGTGTACGACGTCTTCCTCGGCGGCAAGGACAACTACGAGGTCGACCGCGAGGTCGCCAACGCGGTCATCGAGCAGATCCCGCAGACCCTGCGTTTCGCGCAGGAGCACCGGGCCTGGCTAATCCGTGTGGTCCGTTTCCTGGCCAAGGCCGGCATCGACCAGTTCCTCGACTGCGGGTCGGGCCTGCCGACCGCGGAGAACACGCATGAGGCCGTGCAGCGTGTCAATCCCGAGGCCCGGGTCGTCTACGTGGACATCGACCCGATCGTCGCCACGCACGGCCGCGCCATACTGGAGCGGAACGAGAGGACCCGTTTCGTGGCGGGCGACCTGACCCGGCCGCGCGATCTCTGGAACGATCCGGTGATCAGCGGGCATCTCGACCTGAGCCGCCCGGTGGCCCTGATCCAGTGTTCGACCATCCACCATGTCCCCGACGAGCAGCGCCCGGCCGAGATCATGCGCGAGTACGTGGATCTGCTGCCCTCGGGGTCCTACCTGGCGCTCACGCACTGGCACGACCCGGCGGACGGCAGCGAGGGCAGCGAGATCGCCCGCTACATCTCCGAGGTGTTCAACGGCAGCTCGATGGGCTCGGGCAACTTCCGCAGCCGCGCGGAGATCGAGGAGTACTTCACCGGGCTGGAATTCGTCGATCCCGGCCTCACCCTCCTGCGGGACTGGTGGCCGGACGGGCCGCACGTGGCGCCCGCCGACGGGGTCGACCACATCGTTCTCGCCGGGGTGGCCCGGAAGCCCTGACCGTCCCCGGGGCGACCCGTCGTCCCGGCTTGGGCGCCGGTCCGCGTTCGCCGCATGCCCGGGGAATTCGCCGGGCATTACTCTGCGCAAGCAGCCGCCGTCCACGGCGGCTTCGGCGCAGAGGGAGACTTTCCCATGTCCACCCAAATCCGGAAACGTTCGAGCAGAACGCGGACGGCCCTCCCAGCAGCGTTCGCGGCGCTGGTGCTCGCCGTCCCTGCTTTTCCGGCCACGCGAGCGGAAGCGCAGGTCAGCGGCACGGACAACCCCTGCACGGCGCTCACCCTGGGAAAGTCCCGCCACGACCCGGGGACGGCCGGGCGCGTGCTCTTCGCGGTGGCGGACGCCTACGGGACGACCGAGGTGACCATCACCGAATGCACTAAAAGGAATGGTTTCTGGAAGAGAACGCTGATCGCACCGGGACATATCGGCCGGAACGGTTTCGCCGCTCCAGGTACGAAACGGGAAGGCGACGGCAGGTCCCCGACCGGTGCCTACAGTCTCACCGAGGCGTTCGGCGAGACCGACCCCGGGACCGCGCTGCCGTACCGTACGCTCCGCCAGAGCGGCGACTGCTGGGGCTCGACGATCGGCGACGACCGCTACAACCGGTACTACCAGGGCCGTTGCCTCCCGGCCGACGAGGACCTCTCGGCCTACATGAAGAACGGCCCCTACAGGCAGGCCGTCGTCATCAACCACAACCGGCCGCCCGACTCCCCCATCATCCACGGGCACGGCTCAGCGATCTTCATGCACATCGGCTCCGGGCCGACCGCGGGATGCGTCGCCCTGGCCCGGCCCCGGCTGGAGAGGATCATGAGGAACCTGCGCCCGCACGACAGGATCTTCATGGGCCCCCGGCAGGCGCTCTTCCGCTGAACGGCCCGTCCGCCCGGTCCCGGGGCCTCCTCCGGGACGCGCTGCTCGGGGAGGAGTCCGGGACCGGGCGGCGGCGGGTCACCACCGCCGCCCGGCACGCGCGGCCACGCACCGGCTACGCGGCGGCGCCCTGGGCCCGCTCCCGCCGCGGCGGGGAGGCGGACGCCGAGGGCCAGGCATCGGCCAGCGGCGCCGCGTAGACGATGATGTTGTCGGTGTAGTGGCCGCGGGCACGGTCGAACGTCCCGCCACAGGTGATCAGGCGAAGCGCCGGTTCGTCGACCCTCCCGTAGACGCGCTTCGTGGGGAAGCTGTCCTTGTCGACGCGCTGGACGCGCTGGACGCGGAAGGTCGCGGTCACACCGTCCCCGCGAACGATCTGGATCCTCCCGCCCGGCCGGAGCGCGCCGAGCTTGAAGAAGACCCCGGGCCCCTTCCTGGAGTCCACATGACCGACGATCACGGCCGGGCCCTTCTCCCCCGGCGTCGGGCCGTTCCGGTACCAGCCGGCCTCGTGGACACGGCTCAGCGGAGGAACGGCGATCTCGCCGTTCTCCTGCAGCCCGAGCGGAACGACCGGCGCGCTGACCTTGATCTCCGGGATGAGCACCCGCCGGGGGACCGAGGCCGGCAGCGCGCGCACGCCCCTCGGATCGGCGGACCGGGCGGCCGGGCCGGACTCCGCCAGTTCCGAGACGGACGGTTGCGGCGGCGTCGTGGAACGGTCGAGCCGCAGGCCGGCGATCCCCAGCGCCGCTCCGATCGCGATCAGCGCGGCGGCCACCCCGTACCAGAGGTAGGCGGAGCGGCCACCGCGCTTTTCATGACCCATGCGATCAGATCTGGCCCGTGGCGCGACGGCGCCGCGCCATGACCATGGCACCGCCCCCCAGCGCGATCGAGCCCAGTCCGACGGCCAGCAACGGGGTCACATCGGTGGACGTACCGCCGGCGCCGGCGGAGACGCCACCGTGCGGGTCACTGGAGTGGTGCGGCTTGATCTCGTGCAGGTACACGCGGGCGACCCACTTGCCGACGAGCTTCTTCGGGACGCCGCCCCGGAGCTGGGTCCACCCCTTGTCCTTGCAGTCGGCCGAAAGATGCGTGCCGTAGTCGAGCGCGCCGACGATCCGGTACTTCATCCCAGGGCCACTGCGGACGTTCAGCCCGCTCTTGGCGATGACCTGGTACCTGCAGACCTTGGCCCCTTCCTCCTGTGCGATGGTCGCCGCTTGGGCGGCCCCGGTGCTCGTGAGCGTGATGCCGCTGGTGGCCAGCCCGGCGACGACGAACGCCAGGCCGGTGCGCGCACTCGTTCTCATGTTCCTCCCCCTACTGGTGACTTCCTCTGATGCCGGACGCGTCCGGCATCATGTTGATCGAGCTACCCGCATCAATGCCGCCGGATGTTGCGCTGGTCATAAACATTTGCGCGGGCAGCCGATACTTTGCTTTGGAAGTTGCCCTTTTGGAGGTAAAGAGTGAGGCGCTCGCGCCCCGCCAAATCGGGCGTTGGAGACTTACCGGCACGGGTGACCGTGATCTACCTGCCACTCGCCTTTCTCGGCAGAAAGCCCGTTCTGTTCACGCTCGAACTCTCCTGGGACGCACTTCCTGCGGAGAGGAGAAATTGGGCGACTTGTGTGCGAGATCCCCTGGCCAGCACGAATGGGGATCCGCGCTGCGCCGTCACGATGAATGCGGCGGCCACCCCGGCCGGAGGTGGCCGGAGTGACCGCCGCATTCTTGATGGGGCGATCAGATGCGGTCGGTGGCACGGCGGCGGCGCGCCATGACCACGGCACCGCCTCCGAGGACGATCGAGCCCAGCCCGGCGGCGGCCAGCAACGGGCTCGCCTCCGCGGACGTACCCCCGGCGCCGGCGGCGACGGAACCGCGCGGGTCACCGTAGTCGCTCGAACCGTTGGAGTGGTGCATGTGGTGGTCCGAGTGGTGGTCCGAGTAGTGGTTGAAGCCACCGTGATGGTGGTGATGGTGCCGATGGTGGTGGTGATGGCGGTGATGGTGGTGATGGTCCCCTCGGTCGCCGTTATGGTCGCGAGGCCCCGGGTTGTCGCGAAGATGGCCGCGATAGACCCACTCCCCCCGCCATCTGTCCGGGACGCCGCTCCGCAGTTTCGTCCATCCACGGAACTCGCAGTCGGCCCAGACGCGCTTGCCGTGCCTCAGCTTGCCGAGTGAACGGAAATGGAAGCCCGAGCCCGTGCGGACATCCGTTCCGTGCCGCTCATGGACCCTGTAGTGACAGACCTTTATCGGGGCGTTCCGGACTTCCTGGACGGCGTTCGCCGCGTCAGCGGTTCCGGCGCTCATCAGTGAATAGCCGGTGGTGGCCAGCCCGGCGACGGCGAGTGCCATACCGGTACGCGCACTCCTTCTCATGGTCCTCCTTCGAGCGGTGACTGCTCCGATGCCAGAAGGGTCCGGCATCTCGCCGAACGAGGTACCCGCATCAATGCCGCCGGATGTTGCGCTGGTCATAAACATTTGCGCCAGCCGGATCGTCTTTGCTTTGAAAGTTGCCCTTTTGACGGCAAAGAGTCCGGCGCGCACCCCAGCGCCAAATCGACAGATACGCCGATTTTTCAGTGACGGTTGCCCGCTTGGGAGAATGGCGTCCTCATTGCGGCGGAATGCCGCGCGTTCCGGATTGTTCGGCCCGCTCGCGCGGGGTCACCGGGCCCGCTCACCCCCCGGGGTTACCCGGCCTACTCGCCCGAGATCACCCGACCTGCCGGCGCGGGGTCACCCGGCCTACTCGCCCCAGGTCACCCGGCCTGCTCGGGCCGGGTCATCCGGGCGCCGATCAGGTCGGCCAGGGCGGCGTAGGCGGCCGAGTCGGCCAGTCCGGTGGCGGCCCGGATCTCTCCGCTGTGGATGGACTCCATGACCAGGCCGGCCACCGCGCCCACGAAGGCCGCGTCACCGGCGGGGGACGCCTCGCGGACCAGCCGACGCACGCGGCCGGCGGCGATGAGGGTGTTCTGCCGGTAGACCTCGCGGGTGGGGACGAAGTCGGTCAGGTCGGCGAAGAACGCCGGTGACGCGGGACCGAGCTCGTCCGAGATCGCGCGGAGGTACGCGGCCAGGCGGTCGCGGGGATCGGCGCCCGCGTCGAGACGGGCCTCCACCCGGGCGGTGGCCCGGCGGAAGAAGGCCCGCACCACGGTCACGATGATCTGTTCCTTGCTCGGCGCGACGGTGTAGAGCGTCGACTTCGAGCAGCGCAGGACGGCCGCCATGTCGGCGATGCCGAGATCGGCGAAGCCGCGTTCGAGGAAGAGGGTGATGAGCCGGTCGATGAGTTCGTCCCGGCGCCGCCCGTCCTCATGTCGCCGTCCGTCCTCCCGGCGCCGCCCGTCGGCCCGGCGCCGCTCGCGGACGTCACCGGCCCGCTCGTGGACGTCGCCGCTACCCGCGTTCATGGCGGCGAACAGTACCAGAAGGGGTTCTTCAGTACTGAGGTTGGTACCATCGGGCGGCGAAAGGAGCCACCATGCCAGTCGTTCGTCTCCTGCCCCATCCGGAAGCGGAGGACCTGATCGGCCTCACCCGCGAGATCGCCGCCAAGGAGCTGCTGCCCCGCGTGAACGAGGCGGAGCGGAAGGCGGAGTTCCCCCGCGACGTCTTCACCGTGCTGGGCCGTGCCGGGCTGCTGTCCCTGCCCTACCCGGAGGAGTACGGGGGCGGGGGGCAGCCGTTCGAGGTCTACCTCCCGGTGCTGGAGGAGATCGGCGCGGCGTGGGCGAGCGTCGGCGTGGGGGTCAGCGTGCACTCGCTGTCCTGCTTCCCGATGTTCACCTACGGCACCGTTGAGCAGCGCGAACGGTGGCTGCCGGACATGCTCTCGGGCGAACTGCTGGGGGCCTACTGCCTGTCGGAGCCGCACGCCGGTTCCGATCCGGGGGCCATCCGCACCAAGGCGGTCCGGGACGGCGACGCCTACGTGCTCAACGGCGCCAAGGCGTGGACGACCCACGGGGGCCAGGCCGACTTCTACACCGTCATGGCGCGTACCTCCGACGACGGGTCCCGCGGGATCTCCTGTTTCCACGTGCCCGCGGACACGCCGGGCCTGGCGTTCGACGTGCCCGAGGACAAGATGGGCCTCACCGGCTCGACCACCTCCACGGTACGGCTGGAGGACGTGCGGGTGCCGGCCGACCACCGGATCGGCGCGGAGGGGCAGGGACTGGCGATCGCCCTGGCCGGGCTGGACGCCGGACGGCTGGGCATCGCGGCCGTGGCCACCGGGCTCGCCCAGGCCGCGCTGGACACGGCCGTCGCCTACGCCAAGGAGCGCGAGGCGTTCGGCAAGGCGATCATCGACCACCAGGGGCTGGCCTTCCTCCTCGCGGACATGGCCGCCGCGGTCGGCTCGGCGCGGGCGACCTACACCGAGGCCGCGCGGCTCAAGGACGCCGGACGGCCCTACGGCCCGCAGGCGTCGATCGCCAAGCTGATCGCCACCGACAACGCCATGCGGGTCACCACCGACGCGGTCCAGGTGCTCGGCGGCGCCGGGTACACCCGGGACTTCCCGGTCGAACGGTTCATGCGCGAGGCGAAGGTCATGCAGATCTTCGAGGGCACCAACCAGATCCAGCGCCTGGTCATCTCCCGCACCCTGGCCCGCTGAGACCGGGAACGGACCGGGAACGGCCGGGAACGGACCGGGAGCGGACGGCGCGCGGCCGTCCGTCCCCCGGCGTCAGATGTAGCGGAGCGCCCCCGGTGCCGGGCCCGTACTCCCGCGCACTTCGAGGCGGGGGACGAAGTGGACGTCCGGGTCCGGGGTCCGGTGGTCGAGCAGTGCCCGGAGGCGCTGCCACGCCTGGTGCCCCAGCTCGGACTGCGGCACCGAGGCGGTGGTGAGCGGCGGGGTCGTGTAGCGGGCGAACGGGATGTCGTCGAAACCGACGACCGAGACCTGGCCGGGGACCTCCACGCCCAGCTCGTGCAGGCGGCTCAGGGCGCCGAACGCGACCAGGTCGTTGTAGGCCACGATGGCGGTGGCGCGTTCCCGGAGCACCTGGTCGGCCACCTGGTGCCCGTCGGCGAACGTGGCGCCGCACCGCAGCTCGACCAGTTCGAAACGGCCGGACGTGCCGCGCAGCGCCTCCAGGCGGTCCCGGTTGGAGGCGCTCGTCTCCGGCCCCGCCAGGTAGGCGAGGCGGCCGTGCCCGAGGGCCAGCAGGTGGGCGACGATGGCCCGGATCCCGGCGGCGTGGTCGACGGCCAGCGAGGGCGCCGGGATCTCCGGTACCTGCCGGTTGACCAGGACGAACGGGGCGAGCTTGCCGGCGAGCCCGATCAGCTCCTCGGTGGGCATCCGCGGCGCGCACAGGACGAGGCCGTCGCAGCGGCGCCGGGCCTCGGCGGCCAGGACCACCTCCTCGCGGACGTTCTCGTTGGAGCTGGCGACCAGCAGCCGATGCCCGTGCTCCCCCGCCGCGTCGGTCAGGCCGTGCAGCACCCGCTGGAACATCGGGTTCTCCAGGTCGGGGACCACGATGGCCACCATCCCGGTGCGGCCCAGCGCCAGGCTCCTGGCCACGGTGCTCGGCTCGTACCCCAGTCGCGTGGCGGCCTCCCGGACCCGCCGTACGAGCTCGGGGTCCACGGTGGCCAGGCCGTTCATGACGCGGGAGACGGTGGCGCGGGAGACGCCCGCCGCCTCGGCGACCTTCCCGATCGTGACGCCGTCACGCCCGGCGCCTGCTCTTGACGTGCGCATGAGGGTGGGTTTGACTCTCGACGAGACAAGAAAGCGGTTTCTCGGCCCACACTACCCGCCACGGCCCCACTGTTGAAAGGAGAGACCGGGACCTGGACGCGAGACGAGAAACCGGTTTCCCACCCCCCTCAGTGCCCAGGAGGAGACGCGGATGCGCAGAATCCTGACCGTACTCGTGGCCGTCCTGCTCGCGGCGGCGGCCGTGCCCGGCGCCGCGGCCGCGCGGGCCGAGCCCGGCACGTCCACCACCGGCCCCGCCGTCTCGGACGGGACGGCGCAGGGCTGGAAACTGGCCGACCGGATCCGGCACCGGGTCCGGCCCCCGAAGATCCCCGTCCGGAAGGTCGTCGTCACCGACTTCGGCGCCGATCCCACCGGGACGCGGGAGAGCACCGCGGCGTTCCGCAAGGCGATCGCCGCCGCCGCGGGCAAGGGCGGCGGGCGGGTCGTGGTGCCCGCGGGCACCTTCCTGACCGGCGCTATCCACCTGCGCAGCGGCATCGACCTGCACCTCGCCGAGGGCTCGGTCGTCAAGTTCAGCCAGGACCCCGCCGACTACCTGCCCGCCGTGTACACACGCTGGGAGGGCGTCGAGCTCTACAACTACTCGCCGTTCGTCTACGCCCGGAAGGCGCGGAACGTGGCGATCACCGGGAGCGGGACCCTGGACGGGCAGGCCGACGCGACGCACTGGTGGAACTGGGCCGGCGCCACCCAGACCGCCGACCGGGCCGAGCTGTTCCGGATGGGCGAGAGCGGCGTGCCGGTCGAGCAGCGGCGGTTCGGCGGCGGCCACTACCTGCGGCCCAACTTCGTGCAGTTCTACGAGAGCGAGAACATCCTCGTCCAGGGCGTGAAGATCGTCGGGTCGCCCATGTGGATGGTCCATCCGGTGCTGTCCCGGAACGTGCTGGTCGACCGCGTCACGCTCGAGAGCCACGGGCCCAACAACGACGGAGTCAACCCCGAGTCCAGCCGGGACGTCGTCATCCGGGACTCGGCCTTCGACAACGGCGACGACTGCATCGCCATCAAGTCCGGCCGGAACGCCGACGGACGCCGCGTCAACGTGCCCAGCGAGAACATCGTCGTCCACGGCAATACCATGCGGGACGGGCACGGCGGCGTGGTCATCGGCAGCGAGATGTCGGGGTCGGTGCGCAACGTCTTCGCCGAGGACAACGTCATGGACAGCCCCAACCTCGACCGCGCGCTGCGCATCAAGACCAACTCCGTACGCGGCGGCGTGGTGGAGAACGTCTACTTCCGCGACAACGAGGTCCTGGAGGTCGGGCAGGAGGTGATCTGGATCAACTTCTTCTACGAGGAGGGGGACGCGGGCGCCTTCACCCCGACCGTGCGCGGCGTCCACGTCGAGGACCTCAAGAGCAACGGCGGCCAGTACGCCCTGTACCTGCGGGGCTACGAACGCTCACCGATCAGTGACGTCACCATCACCAACGCCACGTTCGACAACGTGGGCACGCCCATGCTGCTGGAACACGTCCGCGACCTGCGGCTGACCAACGTCCTGATCAACGGCGAGCCGTACGACGACTGACGGCCCCGTCCACGGCCATGCCCACGTTGACTTGCGGCGAGTTGTCGTGTGACCGGGCGGTCAAGACAGCAACCCGCCGCAAGTCAACGCACACTCGGGACGCGTCGAGCCATCGTCCGCATGGGCTTTGCTGTTGGCTTGGCCTGTCTCGAAGTGCCTCAGCCATCGCGCGAGCGCGTTGACTGCCCGGTGAGGTGCGAGCCGCCAGGCGAGCGCCGTGGGCCGGGACTTTAAAAACCAGAGGTTAGAGCCGCGCCAGCAAGGCCTGGGTGTGGTCGCGTTCGGCCAGTGCGTCCAGGCTTTCGAACGCCGTGAGGGCGCGGGCGAGCTCGGCGCGGTCGTCGTGGAGGCGCCCGCGGGCACGGGCGAGGCACGCCGCCGCCCAGGCGTTCTCCTCGGCGAGCGGGGTGGCCGCCGCCAGCAGGTCCGCCGCGTCGGGCAAGCGTGCGGCCACGGCCAGTTCCGCGCCCGCCGCCCGCGCGTACGCGAGGTATTTGTCCAGGGGGGCGTCCACGGAGAAGGCCGTCCGTACGAGGGGTTCGGCGGTGTCGTACCGCTCGTCGTGGAGGGCGAGGCGGGCGTCGACGAACGCCGCGACCGGCGCCGTGCCGAGCGTGCCGCCGGCCATCTCCTCGGCATGCGCCCGCCACAGTGCCACCGGCCCCGGCTCATCGAGCATCGCGCCGGCCAGCACCGTCATGCTCACGGCCGGCAGCATCCAGAGCGGGGCGGGGCGTCCGGCGCGTTCCCATTGGTCCAGCATTCGTTCGGCGTGGCCGATCGCCTCGTGGAAGCGGCCGGTCAGCACGAGGGGCTGGACGAGGCGGCTGGCCGTGATGTGGGTATCGCGCAGCAGGTCGTCGTCGATGCCGGCGCGGGCGGCGGCCATCGCGCCGGGCAGGTCGCCGGTCATGATCGCGTAGAGGCAGGCGCGGCCGTAGGTGTTGCAGATCTCCGGGGCGCAGTACGGGTCGTCGCGGTCCATGGACGGCAGCAGCGCCAGGCGTTCGCGGGTGATGCGGTTGGCCTCGCGCAGCCGCCCGGCGTGCAGGGCAGCGGTCCCGGCGGCGCACAGGCCGGCACTGACCAGGACCGGGTCCGCGGTCGCCCGGGTGGCGGCGAGGGCGGCGGAAGCGAGGGCGGGGTCGGGTGCGCCCTTGTCCGGGCCCGCCAGCCACGCGCGGGCCAGCGCCAGGGCCGCCGTGACCTCCGGGTCGCCGCCGGGGCCGGCCGCTGCCGCCTCGTCGAGGAGGCCGCGCAGGCGCTCGTACGGGACGCCGGTCTCGAACGCCTCGGGGAACCGGCAGGCCGTCTCGACCGCGCGGGCCAGGTCGATCGCCCGGCCGCGGTCGTCGCGGGCCCGTCCCGCCTGTTCGGCGGCCTCCAGCAGCAGCTCGAACACGTGCTGGTTGGAGGTGGTGCTCACGTGCGCGCACCCGGCTCCCGCGCGCAGGTCGCGGGCGGCGGACGCGGCGCTCGTCGCGAGCGCGGCGGCGGTCCGGTGGTGGGCGAAGGACTCCAGCAGGTGGCGGCGGGCGAAGGTCAGGTGCGCCAGCGCGCTCGCCAGCCGGTGCGTCACCTCGCCCGGGCCGCCGGCCGCGGCCAGCGCGGCGCGCAGGTCCGCGGCCATGGCGTCGAAGTCCTCGCGCCATGTGGGATCGCCGATCCTGCCCTCGATGGCGGACGCCGCGCCGGCGGCCCAGCGGAGGTGCCGCGTCCTCGTCTTGTCCTCATCGCCCGCGGCCGTCATCTGCGCCAGCGCGAACGCGCGTACGGTCTCCAGCAGGCGCCAGCGGCTGACCCGCCCGCGCACATGCACCACGAGGCTCTTGTCGACCAGCCGGCCGAGCAGGTCCGCGACGCCCGCGCGGTCCCCGCCGACGGCGGACGCGGCGTCCATGTCGAAGGCCCCGACGAACACCCCGAGCCGCCGGAACAGCGCCTGCTCCTCCTCATCGAGCAGGTCGTGGCTCCACGACAGGACCGCGCGCAGCGATCGGTGCCGCGCGTCGCCGCCGCGTACGCCGGACAGCAGCCGCAGCGCGTCGTCGAGCGCCGCGAGCAGTCCCGTGGGGCCCAGCGACGCACCCCGGGCCGCGGCCAGCTCGATCGCCAGCGGCATGCCGTCCAGCCGCGCGCACAGCTCCGCGACCACCGCGGGCTCGGCCACGAACCGGGGGTCCGCGGCCAGCGCCCGGTCGAGGAACAGCCGCTCGGCGTCCGAACCCAGCGGCAGCGGGGCGATCGGCACGCTGCGCTCGCCCGGTACGCCGAGGCGTTCCCGGCTGGTCACGAGCACGCGAGTGCCCGGGCAGGCGGCCAGGATCCGCTCGGCGAACCCGGCGGCCTCGTCGATCACGTGCTCGCAGTTGTCCAGCACGAGCAGCGACCGCCCGGTGCCCAGCCGCGCCGCGACCGCCTCCTCCAGCGGCTGGTGCGAGCCCTCGGTCACCCCGAGCGTGGTCGCGACCGCGCGGGCCACGAACCCGTCGCGTACCGGCACCAGGTCCACGAAGGCCCCGCCGGACGGGAACAGCGCCACGGCCTCCTCGGCCGCCACCACGGCCAGCCGGGTCTTGCCCACCCCGCCCGGGCCCAGCAGCGTCACCAGCCGGGCCTGCTCGACCGCGGCCAGTACGGCGGCGCGCTCGGCCGTACGGCCCACGAACGTCGTCTCGGACACCGGCAACCCGGCCACCCGGCCGGGCTCCCCCTCCGCGGAGCGGGCCAGTTCGGCCAGCGCCCACCGGTCGGACATGCCGTACTTGCGCAGCAGCGACGACACGTGGCTCTCCACCGTGCGCACGGAGATGTGCAGCCGACTCGCGATCTGCGCGTTGGACAGCCGCGCACCCAGCGCGGCCAGCACCTCGGCCTCCCGCTCGGAGATCCGCTCCGCCACCCTGGCCCCTTTCCGTGGCAGCATCCGTGGTGTCCTGCGGTCAGCACGGATGACCGCCCCTCCCCCTCGGGGCGATTCTGGAGGCACCTGACAGGGGAGGAAACCATGAACACCCTAACCGTGCGTCCCGCCACAGAGCTGGACGAACTCCTCACCGCCGTGCGCGGCGCGGTCGCCCGCGGCGCCGGCTGGCACGAGACCGCGTCGTACGTGGGGGACGCGCTCCGCGAGCACCTGCCCTCGCCCGGCCTGCTTCCCGCGGACCTGCTCAGCGGCGAGCGCGGCACCTACCGCAGCCACCGCCTGCACGTGGAGCCGGACGGCTCGTTCTCGATGGCGGCCATCGCCTGGCAGCCCGGCGCGCTGACCCGCATCCACGACCACGTGACCTGGTGCGTGTTCGGCGTCCTGACCGGCGTGGAGTACGAGGACCTGTTCACCCTGTCCGAAGACGGGACGGCCCTGATCGAGGCCGGCCACAACCCGAACACGGCCGGCGAGGTCAGCGCCTTCGCCCCGCCGGGCGACATCCACCGCGTCCGTAACATCGGCGAGGAGACCGCCGTCTCCCTGCACATCTACGGCACCGACCTCAACCGCGTCGGCTCCAGCGCCCGCCGCTTCTACGACCTCCCGGTCCAGAGCTGACAGGAGACACGACATGACCACGCCGAACGAGACCACCGAGATCCTGAACCGCCCGCTGAGCCGGGAGATGCTGGCCCGCGACATCGCCCGCCTGGCCTACGTCGCCAAGGACGGCACGCCCCGGAACGTTCCCATCGGGTTCAGCTGGAACGGCACCGAGATCGTCATGTGCACCGCGAAGAACGCCCCCAAGCTCGCCCACCTCCGCCAGAACCCGGCGGTCGCCCTGACGATCGACACCGAGGTGCACCCGCCCACGATCCTGCTCATCCGCGGCCACGCCGAACTCGACGTCACCGACGGCATCCCGGACGAGTACCTCGAAATGAACAGCACCTACCAGATGACGCCCGAGCAACGGGTCGAGTGGGAGGCGGGGGTACGTTCGCTCTACCACGAGGGCATGGTCCGCATCGTCGTCACCCCGACCTGGGCGAAACTGATCGACTTCGAGACGACCCTCCCGAGCGCCGTGGAGGAACTGATCCAGCAGCAGGCCGAACGCCAGGCAACCGACTCCTGAGGGCAGGGGACATGACACTCAAGCGAATGGACCACGTCAGCATCGTCGTCGCCGACCTCGAGGCCGCCATCGCCTTCTTCACCGAACTCGGCATGGAGCTGGAGGGCAGGGCCCCGATCGAGGGAAGCTGGGCGGAGCGGGTCAACGGGTTCGACGACCTCCGCGTCGACATCGCGATGATGCGGACCCCGGACGGCCACGGCAAGCTCGAGCTGACGAAGTTCCACGCGCCGGCGGCGATCAGCGCCGAACCGGACCCCGCCCCGTCCAACACACTGGGCATCCGCAGCATCATGTTCGAGGTCGACGACATCGAGGACACCGTCGCCCGCCTGCGCCCCCACGGCGCCGGACTCATCGGTGAGATCGCGCAGTACGAGGACATCTACCTGCTCTGCTACGTCCGCGGCCCCCAGGGCATCATCGTCGCGCTGGCCGAGCAGCTTCGGTGACGAGCGTGACCCGCCGCCGCGTCCAGCAATCGCACTGCTGAACGCGCCCTCCACGCCGCAGGCCGCACGGAGGAGGTTCAGCCCGCCGAGCCCACCAAGCCCGCGGAGGCGGTCGACCCCGCCGAGGCGGCAGCACCCGTTCGTCCTGTCGGGGGTCGGGTGCGGGCACGTTCCGACGACGTCATCGAGGTCGAGCCTCGTGTCGTAGTCGTCGAGAGCGCCGGATTTCACAGTGGACCCAACTCCACGTTCGACAACGTGGGCACGCCCATACCGCTGGAACATATCCGGACCCGCGACTGACCAACGTCCTGATCAACGGAGAGGCGTACGACACCTGACGACGCCCGCCCGCGGCAAGGCTCACGTTGACTTGCGGCGAGTTGTCGTATGACCGGGCGGTCAAGACAGCAACTCGCCGCAAGTCAACGCACACTCGGGACACGTCGAGCCATCCCCCCGCACCACACCATCGGTGCAGCAGCCCAGAGAAACGAAAAGCCCCCTCCGCTGGAGGGGGCTCTTGCCTGTAGTGAGGTTCCCCCGGTAGCACGGACAGCTGGGGTGAGATGGGTCAGGTGGTCGTGGTCGAGGCGCGGTGTCGCTCCTCGTAGTTCACCGGACTCAGCATTCCGAGGCTGGAATGCCTTCTGAACGGGTTATACCAGCACTCGATCCATTCAAACACCGCGGCTGCGAGTTCGGCTCTTGTTTGCCATTTTCTGATGTCGAGGAGTTCGAGCTGCATCGAGCCCCAGAATGACTCCATCATGGCATTGTCGTAGCAGTCACCGACCGTGCCCATCGAGCCGAGGAGTCCTGCGGCCCGAAGGCGCTTCCCGAACGTCCAGGAAGTGAACTGGGCGGCATGGTCTGAATGCAGGATCGTGGCGTCTTTGGCGGGTCTTCTGCGGGCGACAGCGGCGGCCATCGCATCGACCACGAGTTTGGTGGTCTGGCGGATGTCGATGGAATGGCCGATGATGCGGCGGGAGAAGCAGTCCAGCACGGCCGCGCAGTACAGCTTTCCCTCGCCGGTCGGATGCTCGGTGATGTCGGTGACCCACAGCACGTCGGGCGCCTGGACGTCGAAGGCCCGCTTGACCAGGTCCTCCTCGGTCGGCTCGTTGACCAGGTTCCGGCGTCCCTTGCGCCGGTAGATCCCCTGGATCCCGGCTTCGCGCATCAGCCGCTCGACCCGTTTGCGGCTCACCTGCTCGCCCCGTCCGAGCGTCAGCTCGGCGTGCACCCTCGGCGAGCCGTAGCTCCGGCGTGACTCCTCATGGATTTCTCTGATCATTTTCACCAGCTCGGCGTTGCGTTGCTCCCGGATGGAGGCGGGCCTGCCGAGCCAGTCGCTGTAACCGGACCGGGAAACTCCTAACACTCGGCAGGCCACCGCGACGGGGATGTCGTTCTCGGCAAGTTCACGGACCAGCGAGTACCTTATTTTGGGAGCATGTTCTCGCGAGCGAAGTAGGCCGCCGCCCGCTTGAGGATCTCGTTCTCCAACTCCAGTTGCCTGGCTTTTCGGCGCAGCTCGATCAGCTCTTTGTGCTCGCCGGCGTTCAGGCCGTCAAGGTGACCCTCTTCGATGTCGGCCTGGCGGATCCAGTTCCTCAGGCACGACTGGCTGATACCCAGGCTCCTGGCCAGCGCGGTGACCGACTTGTCGCCGGTCCGGGCCAGCTCGACGGCGCGTCGCCGGAACTCAGGCGGATGAGGTGGTGGCACGGGACACTTCCTTCCCAAGTTGATCAAGGTCAACTCAGATGAGGTGTCCGTGGAACCGGGGGAAGCTCATAGGGGTTAGAGGTCGAGCTTGCCGGCCTTGATCCCCTGGAGCAGGACGGCGAACGAGTCGGGGGCGAGGGTGAGATGACCGGCTTCGGGAGCCTTGCTGTCCCTCACACCGATCTGCCGTGGGCCAAGGTCGGCCAGCTCCACGCAGTCGGTACCTTGGGTAGCGCCGCTGTAGCTGGACTTTCGCCAAGCAGGGGCGGGGGTGCTCATCTCATGATCTCCACGATGTGTCGATGATCAGACGCCTCGATAGGTCCTCTGCCAGGGCTTTTGCTGTTTACAGGGGCTACAGATCGAGCTTGCCTGCCTTGATGCCCCTCAGGAGACTGGCGAACGAGTGGAGGCCAAGGGCGAGGTGGCCGGCTTCGGGAGCCTTGCTGTCCCTCACACCGATCTGCCGTGGGCCAAGGTCGGCCAGCTCCACACAGTCGGACTGGTTACCAGATCCGCTGTAGCTTGACTTTCGCCAGGTGGTCACAGTGCCTCCATGGTTTGTTCGATCAGCTCCCGTGATGAGCTGATGGGGGCAGCGATGTTGCTGATGCGTTCATACCGCAGGGCGTAATCTTGCACGCCCGTGGGGTCGAGTACCAGCCGCCCCCGCTCGGGAGCCTCAGCGAAGGCCAGGTCCCTGTCGTCGACCGTCAGAAGCCGGAACGATCCGTCGAGGCCAAAATGGAAGTCTTCTTGGCCTACCACCCTGATGCTGATGTTGGGCTTGGTACTCAGCTCCAAAAGGTGGGCCAACTGAGACCTCATGACCTCGGTTCCGCCGACCACCTGGTGCAACACAGTCCAGTTGAGGACGACGGACAGGTATGGGTGCGGCGTCTTCTCGAACACCGTGGCCTGCCTGTCGAGGCGCTTCTTCAGTCCCGCCTCCACGTCCGGGCTGTCAGCCGAGATGACCGTCCTTGCATAGTCGGGCGTCTGGAGGAGCCCCGGCACGATCAGAGCCTGCCACATCCGGTGTCTGGACGCTCGGCCCTCGTAGTCGACAAGGCCGGTGAACCAGCTCCCGTCATCCGCTGAGTCCGCGTATCGAACCAGGCGCTCGAACAGGCCACGAGTGCCCCAGAGCCGGTCAAGCAACTTGGCGTAGTCCATCGAGAGCCGCCTAAGGCCGTTCTCAATCCTGGAAACCGTGGAACGATCGCACGCTAGAAGCTCTGCCAGCTTACTGCCAGACCAAACCGTGCAATTCCCTCTGCCGCTGCACCTCAACAGCGATGGCGTCCCACAATGATCTATCGGGATCGAGGCGTCCGGCCATGCCACCCTCCAATGCGGTGCGTTGCCATGTTTCCTGGAACGTAGCGGACGAGGGACTTGCTAGTCCAGCCTGTTTCAAGACCACAGATTGCGAGGTGACGAGGTGGACGGTCCTCGGAACGAGATTCCGGCCTGGCGGAGAACGGTCAGGTGGGTTCCTCCGACCCTGGTGAAAGACGGCAGTGGCTACTCCTGGACGACCCGGCTTCTCCGGCCTCGCACGGACCAGGAGAAAACCCTCAGGCTGCAAGAAACCCTAAAAGCCAGAAATCGGCACATACTCCAGCGGATGATGGCCGAAGAAGATCTTAAGTGGGCCCTTCTTCACGGGAAGGGCGTTGGCAGACGGCGACCAAGGACCTGGTCAACCAAGTCTGGTCCGCACAGCTTCGCGCACCTCTCCCCGCCTGGCAGAAGCGGCTCGGCCTGAGGGAGCGCGTGGCGGGCATCTCTCAGGCCGCGGTCGTCGAGGAGATGTTCAAAGAAGACCAGAGGGCGGCGAGGATCCTCAAAGCGGCGCTCCCAAGCCACCAGCCCCGGAACCCGTCATGATGCGGACGCTGTTGGAGGGCGCCGTTTGGGCCGCCTTCGCCGGCATCGGGGTGTACGTCCTCGGAGGTCTCACCGGACGTTGGGCCTGGCGCCACCTGACGCGGCTGCTCTCTCCTGAACCACCCTCCGGAGGCGCGGTCGAGCAGCCCCCACCCTCAAGCTCCCGCCCCTCCGGAGGGTTCCCAGCCTCACAGTTCGACGGGGACTGGTACTCCCACCCACCGGCTGATCGGAGGTGACATGCCTCGGCAGCCGCCCCAGGGAGTCTCCTGGGTGCAGTCCCGGGTGACCGAGGTGGTGACCATCTGGTCATCTGGACGGGTCGCACGTTGACTTGCGGCGAGTTGCGCACTTCGGGCCGCGAAAGTCGACAACTCGCCGCAAGTCAACGAACGGGCGGGGCGCGTACACCCGGCAGCCGCGTGCCGAATCTGGCGGGGCAGCGGGCGGGTGACGGAGTCGGATGGGAGACCAGGGAGACGAGCGCGAGAAGGGCGGGAGGTGGTCTTACACGAGCTGACCTACTTGGGGGAAACTGCATCGACTGGGACGGGACTTCCGGCGCGAAAGCACTGGGGGTCCCGTCTCCATGTCCGGGGCGGCGGACCTGCCCGGGGCGGCGGACCTGCCCGGGGCGGCGGACCTGCCCGGGGCGGCGGACCTGCCCGGGGCTACGCGCCGGTCCGGGGCGGCGGGCCGGTCCGGGGCGGCGGGCCGGTCCGGGCCTTTCCATGGGGGCAGTGGGTGGGGGACGTTCGGTGCAGTGGGGGCGGGTAGGACCTTTCCATGCCTGAGCTTCCCGACGTGGAGGGGTTCCGCCGGGTGCTGGCCGAGCACACCGGCGAGCCGATCACGGCGGTCCGTGTACGGGACGCCGGGGTCCTGCGCGGGACGAGCGCGCGGAGGCTGGTGGCCGCGCTGCGCGGGCACCGGTTCGAGGAGCCCAGGCGGCACGGGAAGTGGCTGCTGGCGCCCGCCGGCGGGCCGGTGCTGATGCTGCACTTCGGCATGACCGGTTCGCTGTCCTGGCACTCCCCCGGCGAGCCGTGGCACCGGCACGACCGCGTCGTGTGGCGCCTCCCGGGCGGCGAACTCCGCTACCGCGACATGCGCAAGCTCCAGGGGCTCCGCCTCGCGGCCGACGAGGAGCAGGCCGAGCGGGTGATCGCCGACCTCGGCCCGGACGCGCTGGAGGTGTCGCGGCGGCGGTTCGGTGAGCTGCTGTCAGGGCGCCGGGGACGGCTCAAGCCCGCGCTGATCGACCAGTCCCTCCTGGCCGGCCTGGGCAACCTGCTCGCCGACGAGATCTGCTGGCGCGCCCGCATCAGCCCGCTGCGGGGCGTGCGGGACCTGGACGAGGACGACGTCGCGGCGCTGTACCGGTCCATGCGGACGGTGCTGCGGGCCTCGGTCAAGGAGGAACGGGTCCCGCCGCGCGGCACCTGGCTCACCGGCGCCAGGGACGAACCGGACGGTCCCTGCCCCCGCTGCGGCACACCGCTGTCCACCCGGCGCGTTTCGGGGCGTACGACTGTTTGGTGCCGGATGTGCCAGCCCAGGTGAACGCGAAACACCCTCATAAATGTCGCCATAAATCACCACGAATATGCCCCATGGCTTCGTCCAGGATTCGCTGAATCCCGCGCGCCCCGCCGCCATCTGTGGCAAGGATGAAGGCATGACGTTCTCGTTGATGCCGGGGTACGACCACATCAACCTGGTCGCCGCCCTCGCCCCTGAAGCGGCGGCCCGGGACAGAGAGATCGGTGAGCGAATACGCAGATACTCCAAGATTCTCCCCGCCGGATCACCCGAATTCGGATACGCCATACAGAGCGGGACCGAATGGCGGATCGGGTGCGTGGGGGCGTCCGATCCGTCCGGCGCCCGGTACGACATGGCCGGGCATTTCCGGCAGCGTTCGGCCGAAGGAGACGGGGACCCCGAAACCGTCCGGGCCATGCGGGCGGCGGCCGACCGGCTGGACCCGGAGGAGGGCCGGCAGCACCCCAAGGACGAGTGGGAGATCGGCGACCGGCGCTACCGGGTGATCCGCATCGAGAAGTTCACCCTGATCGGCGGCGGCGCCATGGAGCCTCCCCGGCCCACCGACAGCATCCCGCTCTGCGACGACTCCCTCCTGCGCGGCTACCTGATCGACCCGCGGGCACCGTCCGGCCAGTGGGAGACCCAGCTCAGGCTGAACCTGGTCGGTCACCGCCCCATCCCCGGCACCGTTCCGGACACCGTCCAGCTCGAGGCGCGCCACGCGATCCTCACCCACCCGGGGGTGATCCTGCTCCCGCCCAGCTTCACCATCGTGGAGATCAAGGAGGACTCCTGGGAGCCGCTCACCGGCGGCCCCGACCCGGGCCAGGCCCGCAGCAACCTGGCCGGGTACTTCACCCAGCTCCTGCCGCGGCTGCGCGAGTTCCAGGGCGATCCCGCCACCCCCGCCGAGATCGCCGCGTGGACGGAGGCGGGCGCGCGGATCGAGGCGGCGACCGGGCACGAGTTCGCCGCGCTGGGGCGGCGGTTCCGCACCGTGCGCGTCTCCAGGATGCTGCGCCTGGGCCGGGACGGCCCGGAGGCCCCGCGGCCCTCCGACGAGGAACGCCACGGCATGTCCGGAGCCGCCCACCCGTCCGCCTGAGCGCCGCCGCACCTGACGGACGGCCGGGGCCCCGGAGTTGACAGGGCACGGGGAACGAGGTTTCGTTAAATAAAACGATCGTTCCTTTTCGGAGGTGCCGGATGAGCGGGACGACGCCGCACGGACGAAGGGGTCCGGCCGCCGCGCTGAGCGGCATCGGCGACACGTCCGTGGGGGTGGCCGTGCTGCGGGCCATGGAGCACGGCCGCCCCGACCGCCTCTTCGAGGACCCGTACGCCCGCCGCTTCCTGCAGGCGAGCGGCGGAACGGAGAAGTGGGCCGCGAAGCCGCCGGACGGGCGGGGCTTCTTGGAGCTGATGGCCGGCCAGGTGGCCGTGCGCACCAGCTTCCTCGACCGGGCCCTGCTCGACGCGGCCGGGGGCGGGTGCGGTCAGGTGGTGCTGCTCGCCTCGGGCATGGACGCGCGCCCGTACCGGCTGGGCTGGCCGGCCGGTACGCGGCTGTTCGAGCTCGATTTCCCCGAGGTCCTGCGCTTCAAGCGCGACGCGCTGTCCGGATGCGGGGCCGTGCCGCGTTGCGCGCACGTGGAGGTGGCGGCCGACCTGCGCGAGGACTGGCCCGGGTCGTTGCGCGCGGCCGGTTTCGACCCGGGCATCCCCACGGCGTGGCTGGCGGAGGGCCTGCTGTACGGGCTGCCCACCGAGGCCGCGGACCTGCTGCTCGCCGACGTCACCCGCCTGTCGGCCCCCGGCAGCGCGCTGGCCGCCGACCACGCCGAGGACTCCCCGATCCTGCGCGCCGCACGGGCGGCCGTATCGGCGGAGCTTCTCGGCCTGTGGCGCGGCGGCCCGGCCGACCCCGACGCCTGGCTGCGCGAGCTGGGCTGGTCTCCGGTCGTCCGGGACATCGGCGAGGTCAGCGCGGAGTACGGGCGTCCGGTGCCGCCCGCGTTCGACCCGGCGCTGGACGGCACCGGGCGCGGCTGGCTGATCACCGCCGTGCTCGTGTGAGCCCGGACGGCCTGTCGGACACGGTCAGGGTTCCCGGCGGAGCCGCCGCAGGAGGGGGTTGCGGCGGGGAGTGACCCGCAGCGAGAGGTTGCCCTTCCCGGTGGTGTACGGCTCGATCCCCTTCGCGGGGCCGGGCAGCCGTTCCGGGGCCTGGACGCGGCGCTCGTCCGACGATCCCGCGACCGAGACGCGCCAAGACACGTCCCAGCGGCCGGGCTCCGGCCGCTTCAGCGGCACCTGTCCCGTGGCCTCCAGCCCGGCGCCGGTACGGCGGGTCCGTAGCACGGTCTCGACGGCCTCGTCCGTCCCGCGCCGCCGAAGCACCGCCGTGACCGTGACGTCGGCGGTGACCGCCGTGCCGACCGCCAGGGTGAGTTCGAGGGCCGGGCCGCGGGTCAGTTCCGCCGCGACGGTGGTGAGGGGCGGCGGGTCGTCGCCGAGGCCGCCGCACCGCAGGGCCAGCGCCCCGGGCCCGCGGGTGAGGTAGGGCGTGATGTACGGGGTGCCGTCCTTGACCGGGACGACTCGGGGGCCGGGAAGCGTCAGCGCCGTTCCGGGCGCGGGGATCAGCGGGCCCTGGCGGGTGATCTCGCCCGCCGTCATCACGGCCGACAGGTCCCACCGGCCGGCGGGCAGCGGGCCGCCGCCCGCCGCCGCGGCGAGGTCGATGTCGGCGACCATCTCCGGCACCGCGCCGTCCCAGGACTCCACCTCGAACGGCACCCGGTACTGGCCCGCGCCGTCACGCTCCCGCAGGACCAGTTCCGCCCGCTGATCCGCCGCCCCGATCTCGGTGAGGAAGGCGTACCCGCGCACCCGCAGCCCGCCCGGCCGCCACTCGACCGCCTCCAGCCGCCGCCGCTGCCTCACCCGGTGGGTGATCTCGTAGCGGTCGTCGGGCACCCCGACGCCGGGCTCCCGGAAGCCGGGATAGAGCTGGTACACCCGGGCGCCCTCGACCCGCACCTCGGGCCGGTCCCCGTCCAGGCCGCACGGCACCACCCGGTCGAGCAGGTCGTCCAGGCCGTTGAGGACGCAGTGGGCGATGAGGTGGCCCCGGGCGCCGAACCGTTCGCCGACCCCGGGCGTCCACCAGGACTCGAACAGGGGCCGGGCACCGTCCCTGGTCGCCGCCCGCTCCAGCGGGTCCAGGCCGGGGTACCGGCGCGCGAACCGGGAGAAGATCTCGTTGAGGAAGTGCCGGGCCATCAGCCGGTCGCGGTCGGGGCCGGGCGGCACCTGGTCCGCCACGAAGCTCATCACCTCGCCGATGCAGGCGAAGTGCCGCGCGGCGTCCGCGCCGCCCTGCTGGAGGACGCTGGTCCCGGTCTCCCGGTCGATCCAGTAGTAGCAGTCGTAGGAGCCCACGACGGAGATGCCGTCGGCGGCGAAGTAGGCGCGCGCCGCGAAGAGCTGGTCCTCGTGCGAGAACAGCCCGGCCGGGAAGCGCAGCCCGAGCCGGTCGATGAGCGAGCGGCGGAACAGCTTCAGCACCGACAGCGAGTCGTAGATCGGCGGATCGGCCACCAGCACCGACGTCCGCGGCACGTCCCGGTCGAAGCGGGGGGCCTTGCGGCCCACCCCCACGTAGCGTCCGATCACCACATCGGTGCCGTACTCGTCGGCCATCGCGACCATGCGCTCCAGCGCCTCGGCGCCGAGGTGGTCGTCGGCGTCGAGGAAGAACACGTACTCGCCGGAGGCGTGCTCCAGGCCGGTGTTGCGCGGCCCGCCCGGCCCGCCGGAGTTGGGCTGGTGGATCACCCGGAGGCCCGGCCACTCCTCGGCCCACCGGTCCAGCTCCGCGCCGCTGCCGTCGGTCGATCCGTCATCGACCGCGATGACCTCCATCGCCTCCCGGCCGATCGTCTGATCGAGCAGCGACCGCAGCGCGCGTTCCAGGCTGGGCCGGCAGTTGTACACCGGGATGATGACGCTGACCTTCACTGACCCCCACTTTCCCTGACCCGGCCGGAGAGCCGGGCGACACGGCCGTTCACCGCGAGCGCACATCGGACTCGGGCGGACGGACCGCGCGAACCGGTCCCGCCCGGTCCGGTGATCAGGACGCGCGACTCCCGCGAGTGGTTCACGGGACCATGTCGCCGGGAGGGCCCCCTTCGGACCATTCGGGCGCGGTCCCGGGCGCGTCCGTCACCGGAGGAGTGCCCGCGTCCCGCGTCCCGCGACCGGGCCGCCGCGGCGCACCGAGACAGGTGGGACAGATATCGACATGTTCAACATAGCCGACCCCATCGCAGGTGACGCAGTCCCCGGTGAAATATCGAGAGCCCAT
The DNA here is from genome assembly GCF_015751755.1 of Actinomadura viridis. Taxonomy (GTDB): domain Bacteria; phylum Actinomycetota; class Actinomycetes; order Streptosporangiales; family Streptosporangiaceae; genus Spirillospora; species Spirillospora viridis. The sequence continues at coordinate 8,901,090 of NZ_JADOUA010000001.1, read as the reverse complement.
CGAACTCGTTTCGTCGTGCATTCTCTCCATCGCCGTACCCAAAGGGCGTACCGGCTGGAACCATCGGGCGGCGAGGACGGCTGTCACCATGATGTCACGCAAAGTCATGCGCGACATGGGAGTCACTCATACCGCTCTGACCTGCGAAGATAAGGCCATCTTGCAAGGCCGCGCCGCCTGCACCGGATCCGGATTCCCTCAGAGCCAAGGAAATGTAATTTACCTCACATCGCCGTTCGGCCGGTAATCCGGCACATAATCCGGTGGCGGAGTGAACACGCCGGGTCATCCCGAATCCCGGCCAATGGCGGCGGCAGAGAGGGTTCCATTCCCCACGGTGCGTGACGGCCCTTTCACGCCGGACGGGAGGAATGGCTGCCCGTCCATCCCCCCGGCCGTGCCCGGGCCGTGCGCTCGGCCGTGCCCGGGCCGTGCGCACGGGCGCCCGCGGCCCGGACGGCGCGCCGGATCGGGCGTGGATCCGGACGCCGTTCGGCGGGTAGGGATGGGCGTACGGCGCGTCATCCTGCCCGGCCGCCCGCCGGGCCCGGCCGCACCGGTCGAGTGGGGGGAGGCTCGCGACCGGAATGCTCTCTTCGATCACCAGCTGGCTCGGGGGCCTGTCCGGGCCGGTCGTGTACGCCGTCGTCGGCGCCCTCGTGTACTGCGAGGACGCCCTGTTCTTCGGCTTCGTCATCCCCGGCGAGACCGCCGCGATCATCGGCGGCGCGCTGGCCAGCCAGGACAGGGTGTCCATCTGGTGGCTGACCCTGATCGTGGTGCTGGCCGCGATCGCCGGGGACTCCACCGGCTACGAGATCGGCCGCCGGTTCGGCCCCGCGCTCCTGACCACCCGCCCGCTGCGCCGCCACCGGGCCCGCGTGGAGAGCGCCCGCGCCTTCTACCGCCGCAAGGGAGCCGTGGCGGTCTTCTTCAGCCGGTTCATCGCCTTCCTCCGCGCGGTCATCCCGCCCACGGCCGGGATGTCGCGCATGCCCTACCCCACCTTCCTGGCCTTCAACGCGCTCGGCGGCCTGGTGTGGGGCGTGGGCAGCACGCTGCTCGGCTACTTCGCCGGCACCGCCTACTCCCGGATCGAGCACCTCGCCGGGGAGGTCGGCGCGCTCCTGGTCGCCGCCGTCGTGATCGCCGCGTTCGTCGTCTGGCGGGTGCGGCGCCGCCGGCGGCTCCAGAGCGCCGGCGGGGACGGCGGACGCCCAGAGGCACGTTCAGGAGAGGGACGTCCAGGAGAGGGACGTCCAGGCGAACGCCCGGAAGAGCGCTCGGAAGAGCGTTCAGAGGAATGATCGCTGGGTCCGCTTGCCCTCCTCGTAGCGGGCGCGGGCGGCGCGGGTGGACTCCAGGCCGGAGACCTCGGCGACGGGGACGTCCCACCACGCCTCGCTGTCGGGCGCCCCGACGAAGGGGTCGGTCTCCACGTGCACGACGGTGGTGCGGGAGGAGTCGCGGGCCTTGCGCAGCGCGACGCGGAACTCCTCGGCGGTGCCGGCGCGCAGCACGTCCGCGCCCATCGCGGCGGCCCCGGCGGCCAGGTCCCCGGGCAGCCGGAACCGGGTCCCGAACCGCTCGGCGCCGACCGACTCCGACAGGTTGCCGATGGAGGCGAACCCGTGGTTCTGCACCAGGACGACGACGAGCTTGACGTTCTCGGCGACGGCGGTGACCAGCTCCTGCGCCATCATGAGGAACGAGCCGTCGCCGACCATGACGAAGACCTCGCGGTCGGGCGCCGCGGAGTCGAGCACGGCCATCTTCACGCCGAGCCCGCCGGCGATCTCGTAGCCCATGCAGGAGTAGCCGTACTCCACGTGGTAGCCCTTGGGGTCGCGGGTCCGCCACAGCTTGTGCAGGTCGCCCGGCATCGACCCGGCCGCGCAGACCACGATGTCGCGCGGGCCCGACTCCTCGTTCACGATGCCGATGATCTCGGACTGGGCGGGCAGCGGGGCGTGGCCGAGCGCGTAGGCGTGGTCGACGGCGGCGTTCCAGCGTCCGGCCAGCGTCCGGACCTCCTCCCGGTACGCGGGCGGCACCGTGTAGCCGCCGACGGCGTCCTTCAGGGCCGTCAGCCCGGCGAGGGCGTCCGCGACGAGGGGGACGCCGGTCTGCTTGACCGCGTCGAACGCCGCCACGTTGAGGTTGACGAAACGTACGTCCGGACGGGCGAACAGGCTGCGGGAGGCGGTGGTGAAGTCGCTGTAGCGGGTGCCCACACCGATGATCACGTCGGCGTCGCGGGCGAGGGCGTTGGCGGCGGTGGTGCCGGTGGCGCCGATCGCGCCCGCGGCGGACGGGTGGTCCCACGGCAGCGCGCCCTTGCCCGCCTGCGTCTCGGCCACGGGGATCCCGGTCTCCCCGGCGAACTCGGCGAGGGCCCCGGTGGCGCCGGAGTAGATGACCCCGCCGCCGGCGACGATCAGGGGACGGCGCGCGGCGCCGATCACCGCGGCGGCCTCGGCCAGCGCCGCGGGCTCGGGAACGGCGCGGGGGATCCGCCAGATCCGTTCCGCGAACAGCTCCTCGGGCCAGTCGTACGCCTCGGCCTGCACGTCCTGCGGCAGCGCGAGCGTCACCGCGCCCGTCTCGGCCGGATCGGTGAGCACACGCATCGCCGCCAGCAGCGCGGACGGCAGCTGCTCGGGACGGTTGATCCGGTCCCAGTACTTCGAGACCGGCCTGAGGCAGTCGTTGACCGACACGTCGTAGGAGCGGGGGTCCTCCAGCTCCTGCAGGACGGGGTTGGCCGGGCGGGTGGCGAACACGTCGCCGGGCAGCAGCAGCACCGGGATCCGGTTGATCGTGGCCAGCGCGGCGCCCGTCACCAGGTTGGTGGCGCCCGGCCCGATCGAGGTCGTGCAGGCGTACGCGCGCAGCCGGTCGTGCGTCCGGGCGTACCCGACGGCGGCGTGCACCATCGCCTGCTCGTTGCGGACGGAGCGGTAGGGCAGCCGGTCCTCGTACTCCACCAGGGCCTGCCCCAGGCCCGCCACGTTGCCATGGCCGAAGATGCCGAAGCAGCCCGCGAAGAACCGCCGCCGCTCCCCGTCCCGTTCGGTCCGCTGGCTCTCCAGGAACCGGACGATCGCCTGCCCGACGGTGAGCCGTACCGTCGCCGTCATCGCTCCTCCTCGGGTCCGGCCGCCGAGGTCATCGGCAGCCGCGGGTCCACCGGCTCGTCCGCCCAGGTGCCCCGCACCCACGCGTGCGCCGGATCGTCACAGATCAGCCAGGCCCGTTCGGTTCCGGGCCCGGCCATCACGTTGAGGTAGTACAGGTCGTAGCCGGGAACGGCCATCGAAGGGCCGTGCCAGCCGTGCGGGATCAGCACCGCGTCGCCGGTCCGCACCTCCTCCAGCACGTCCAGGGGACGCTCGGCGGTGCCGTACACCCGCTGGTAGCCCATGCCGGGGCCGCCCGGCCCCGAGGCCACCTCGAAGTAGTAGATCTCCTCCAGGACCGCCTCCCCCGGCCGGTCCTCGTCGTGCTTGTGCGGCGGGTAGGACGACCAGTTCCCGCCGGGCGTCAGCACCTCGCAGGCGATCAGCCGGTCGGCCTCGAACGCCTCGGGGGTGCAGAAGTTGTTGACCTGGCGGCTGGCCCGCCCGGCCCCGCGCAGCTCGACCGGCACCTTCTCGGCCGGGCCGTACCGGGGCGCCAGGCGGTTCTCGCACCGGGCGGACGGCAGCGCGAACCGGCCGCCGGACGCCGAGGAGATCACCACCGTGGCGTCGCGCGGCGCGTAGGCGAAGTCGGTGACGCGGGTGAACACGTCACGGCGGCCCGCCAGGGTGAAGGTCACCGCGATCTCGTCGGCCGGGACGCCGATCGTCACCTGGCACGATCCCGCGAGCGGGAGCACCAGCGTCTCGGCGTCCCCGGTCTGGAGGGTGTGCTCCCCGCCCGGCGGGAGCGCCACGACCCGCAGGCCGGAGTAGGTCCAGCCGGCGTCGCGGGGGGTGATCTCGGTCAGGTACGGGTCGTGGGTCACAGCAGCCTCACCGCGGCGTCGACGGCCCCGGCGACGTCGCCGCCGGGCGGGTAGAGGAGGGAACGGCCCACCACCAGGCCCCGGACGGCGGGCAGCGCGAGCGCCGACTGCCAGCCGCCGAGCGCGGCGTCCGGGTCGGCGGGCACCTCGCCGCCGAGCAGGACCACCGGCAGCGTCGTGGCGGCGATCACCCGTTCCATGTCGGGCACCACCGGCACCTTCAGCCAGGTGCGGGCGGAGGTCGCGCCAAGGCCGGACGCGATCGCGATGGCGCGGATCATGGCCTCGGGCGTCAGCACGTTGGCGAGCCTCCCGTCGTTCCCCCGGGCGGACAGGAACGGCTCGACCATGGCCATCAGCCGGTGCGCGGCCAGGCCCGACACCGCGTTCCCGCACGCCTCCAGGGTGCGGGCGGTCGCCGGGTCGCCGGGGTCGACGCGCAGCAGCATCTTGCCGCCGTCCAGCCCGGCGGCGGCGAGGGCCGCCGCGGAGTAGGCGGTGAAGCGGTCGTCGATCTCGAACGACGCCCCGGCCAGCCCGCCGCGGTTCATCGAGCCGAGGACGACCTTGCCGTCCAGGGCACCCAGCAGCAGCAGGTCCTCGATCACGTCCGGGGTGCCCAGCACGCCGTCCACGCCGGGGCGGTCCAGCGCGACACAGAGCCGTTCGAGCAGGTCACGGCGGTCGGCCATGGCCAGCGCGTCCGGGCCGGCGCGCAGCGCCCCGCGCGCCGGATGGTCCGCCGCAATGATCATCATCCGGCCGGACGGTCCCAGCGGCGACGGCCGCCGCGCCCGGCGGGCCGCGGCCTCGGCGATGGCGTCCGGGCGGGTCGCCCGGATCTCGGTGAGCTCGGCGAAGCGTTCGGCGAAGGTGACCACGGTCATGAGGCGGCCTCCCCGGGGGATGCGGACGTCCCGGCGGGCCCGGCGGTCTGTGAGGTGGCGGGGGGCTCGGCGGTCTCGGTGAGCAGGCGCTCGACCTCCCACGCGTCCGGCATGGCGTCCGCGCAGGAGAGCCGGGACGCGACCAGCGCCCCGGCCGCGCCGGCGAAACGCACCGTCCGCTCCAGTTCCCAGCCGCTCAGCAGCCCGTGGCAGATCGCTCCCCCGAAGGCGTCCCCGGCGCCGAGGCCGTTGACGACCCGTACCGGGGTCGGCGGCACCTCGACGGTCTCGTCCGCGGTCGCGGCCAGGACCCCGCGCGGGCCCTGCTTGACGATGGCCAGGGTCACGCCGCGGTCGAGCAGGGCGCGGGCGGCGGCGTGCGGCTCGCGCTCGCCGACCGCGATCTCGCATTCGTCGAGGTTGCCGACCGCGACGGTCGCGTGGTCGAGCGCCCGGCCGACCTGCCGCCGGGCCTCGGCGGGCGACTCCCAGAACATCGGCCGGTAGTCCAGGTCGAGAACCGTCGTCCCCGGGTGGGCGGCCAGCGCGGTGAGCGTGGCCTCCCGGCTCGGCTCCTGCGACAGCCCGGTGACCGTGGCCCAGAAGATCCTGGCGGCGCCGATCGCGGCGAGGTCCAGCTCCCCGGCGCGGATCTCCATGTCGGGCGCCTTCGGGTACCGGTAGAAGTACAGCGGGAAGTCGTCGGGCGGGAAGATCTCGCAGAACGCCAGCGGCGTCGGCAGCCCCGGCACCGCCGTGACGAACCGGTCGTCCACCCCGTACCGTTCCAGCGCCTTGTGCACGAACCGGCCGAACGGGTCGTCGCCGGTCCGGGTGACCACGGCCGTCCGGTGGCCGTACCGGGCCGCGGCCACCGCCACGTTGGTCGGGCTCCCGCCGAGGTACTTGCCGAACGACTCGACGTCCTCCAGGGGGACGCCGACCTGCTGGGGATAGACGTCGACGCTCACCCGCCCCATGGTGACCAGGTCGAGGCTCACGCCGTCCCGCCCTTCCGCGCCCGGGACGCGGCCGCGTCGCCGCCGTCCCCGCCGTCTTCGCCGTCCGCGCCTTCCTCGCCCGAGACGAGGAAGGCGATGCTCTCGCGGACATCATCCCAAGGCCCGGTGCCCCCGGCGGGCTCCGCGGCGAGGATGGTGTCCTGCTCCATGACGTACCAGCCGTCGTAGCCCGCGCCTTCCAGCGCGCGGACGATGCCGCGGATGTCGATGTCGCCTCCGCCGAGGGGGCGGTAGATCCCCGCCCGTACCGCCTCGGTGTAGGAGACGCGCCCGCCGCGCACGTCACCCGCCAGGGCCGCGTCCACGTCCTTGAGGTGGACGTGCGCGATCCGGCCGGCCGCCGAACGGGCCAGCGCGAGCGGGTCGACGCCGCCGATGAGCAGGTGGCCGGTGTCCAGGCACAGCGGGACGTCCGTGCCGTCCAGCACGCGGCCGACCTCGTCCGAGCCTTCCACCATGGTCCCGACGTGCGGATGCAGGGTGGCCCGGTGGCCCCGGCCGAGGGCGTGGCCGGCGACCTTGGAGAGGTTGCGCAGCAGCGTGTCCCAGCCCCTGGCGTCGAGCGCGGGACGGCCGTCGTACCCGTCCACCCCGGTGGCGGCGGCCAGGACGACGGTCGCGCCCCCGTCCCCGAAGGCGTCCAGGGCCCGCGCGATCTCCGGCAGCGGGTCCCGGTCCGGGTCGTGCAGGACGAGCGGGACGAACCCGCCGACCGGCCGCAGCCCGTGCGCCTCCAGCAGCCCGGCCCGTTCGGCGGGGTCGGCCGGCAGGAAGCCGTCGGGGCCGAACTCGGTGGCGGCCAGGCCGAGGTCGCGCATCTCGGCGAGCACCCGGCCGGCGGCGAGCTGGTGGCCCCAGTCCGGGACCTCGCAGACGCCCCAGGAGATGGGCGCCCCCGCGATGCGTTCCGCGGCGATCCCGGGCATCCCGGCGGCGCCGTACTCGGCGGCGGGCTCAGGGGCGGCGTCGGTGCTCATCGGCGGACCTCCTCGATGTCGACGGGGCGGTTCTCCGCGCGGGAAACCTCCGCGGCCTCGGCCACGTACAGGGCCTCCAGGCAGTCGCCGGGCGGGCAGGGGTTGTCCGCCCGCCCCGCCGCGACCTCGACGAAGGCCCGCAGCTCCGCGGCGTACGCCTCGGCGAACCGTTCGAGGAAGCCGGTGTGCGGCGGCCCGGCGGGACGGAGGCCGGGGCCCGCGGGGGTCACCGGAGTGCGGTCGTCCAGGCCGGCCACGACGCTGTCCTTGGAGCCGAGCACCTCCAGCCGGACGTCGTACCCCGCCGCGTTGTAGCGGGCGGCCGACACCAGCGCGATGGTCCCGTCGTCCAGGGTCAGCAGGGCCGCCCCGGTGTCGATGTCACCGGCCTCGGCGAAGAACGCGTCCCCGCGGTTGGCCCCGGTCGCGGTCACCCGGACGACCTCGCGGCCGGTGACGAACCGCACGGCGTCGAAGTCGTGCACCGAGCAGTCCCGGAACAGGCCGCCCGAAGTGGGCAGGTACTCCGCCGGGGGCGGCGCCGGGTCGAGCGTGCACGAGCGGACGGTGTGCACCCAGCCCAGGCTTCCGGACCGCACCGCTTCCCGCGCGGCGATGTGCCCGGGGTCGAACCGGCGCTGCAGGCCGACCTGGACGGGGACGCCGGTACCGGCGATCTCCGCCATGAGTTGGACCGTTCCATCAAGGTCCGCGGCCAGCGGCTTCTCGCAGAACACCGGTAGATCCGCGGCGACCGCGCGGGTCACCAGCGCGGCGTGCGCGGCGGTCGGCGCGGCCACCACCAGGGCGTCCAGCCCCGCGGTGAACAGGTCCTCGACGGCGCCGGCCGCGCGCACCCCGAGCTTGTCGGCCACCCGCCGTGCCCGCACCGGGTCGGCGTCGGCCAGGACCACCTCCTCCACCGCGCCGAGCCCGCGGAGCGTCTCCGCGTGCCCGGCGCCGATCCGTCCCACACCGGCGAGCCCGATCCTCATGCCGCCCTCCCGAGGCCACATCGCCTACAGACGCTCACGCGGACCGGCCGCGAGGCCGGTCCGCCCCGAGTGTCATGGAACGATCCAAGAGCTGTCAATACTTTGTCTTTACATCATGTCTTTAAGTCGTGTTTCGGCCAGGGTGCGTTATGCTCGTGGCGACCGAGCAGAGGGAGCCACGAACGTGCACAGACCTGCGGTGACGCTGGACCGCGGCAGTCCCGTCCCGCTCTACTTCCAGGTGGCGCAACAGCTGGAGGCCGCGATCCGCTCCGGCGAGCTCCCTCCCGGCGCCCGCCTGGAGAACGAGCTCGAACTGGCCGCCCGGTGCAAGCTGTCGCGGCCCACCGTCCGGCAGGCCATCCAGCACCTGGTCGACCAGGGGCTGCTCGTCCGCAAGCGGGGCGTGGGCACCCAGGTCGTCCAGCCCCAGGTGAAGCGGCCCATCGAGCTCTCCAGCCTGTACGACGACCTGGCCTCGACCGCCCAGAGCCCCGCCACCCGGGTCCTGGAGTTCACCCACGTCCCGGCCCCCGACGACGTCGCCAAGGAACTGGGCCTGGCCCCCGGCACCGAGGTCCTGTACCTGCGGCGGCTGCGCCTGACCGGCGGCGAGCCGCTCGCCCTGATGACCAACCATCTGCCCTCCGGCCTGATCGACGTCACCCCCGCGCACCTCCAGGAGCACGGCCTGTACGAGACCCTGCGCGACCTGGGAATCGACCTGCGCATCGCCCACCAGACGATCGGCGCCCGCGGGGCCACCGCGGCCGAGGCCCGCCTGCTGGACGAGCGCCGCGGCACCCCCCTGCTCACCATGACCCGTACCGCCTACGACGACAAGGGACGCGCCGTCGAGTACGGCAGCCACGTCTACCGGGCCGGCCGCTACTCGTTCTCCCACACCCTCGTAAGCCGCTAGCCCGCGCGGGGCACCGGTCGTGCGTGGGTGCTCGGCGGTCGGAGTGAGCGTTGAGTTGCGTTGACTCGCGGCGAGTTACTGCCTTGGCGTGTGCCTGAGGCGGCAACTCGCCGCAAGTCAACGGAGGGACGGGACGATCAGTCGGAGAGCGGGACGGCGATGCTGTGGGTGCCGCCTCCGTTCTTCGCCTCGAACGCCACGGTCAGGGTGCCCGAGGCGCCGGGGACCGTCACGGTGCGCGTTCCCGCGCCACCGATCGCGATCTCCTTCGTGCCGAGCACCTTGCCGTCCCACACGTGGGCGTACGCGGTGCCCGGGCCGGTGGCGCGCAGGCGGAAGGTGACCGAGTCACCGGACACCTCCGGGGTGCCGACGACGCGGGCCGTGCCGTTCGGGGGCGCGGCCGGGCCACCGGCCAGCGGGACCCCGGTCAGCGCGGCCTGGATGATCGACTGCGGCGATTTCACCGACTCCGCCGCGTCCGTCGGCATCACCGGCGGCGGGGCCGTGGTGGGCATCCCGGCGGGCGGGGTGTGGCCCGGCAGGGTGACCAGGCCCCACCGGTACGGGTCGCCCTGCACGCCGCCCCAGGTCGACCAGCCGATGCGGGTCTGGCCGGTCTTGTCCTGGGTGTCGGAGTCGTAGACGAAGACGTTGAGCGCCATGCGGGCCGGGTCGACGGCCGCGGGCAGCGCCTTGAACGGGATCTTCGTCTCGATCGTGTAGCCGGTGTAGGGCTGGTCGACGGTGGACGCGACCTGCATTCCCGGCGCGGTCTCCGGCCCGCCCTGGTGGTGGTCGGCGTCGCGCTGGAAGCACGGCTTGCCGTCGCTCATCGCCGGGAAGATCCCGGTCTTGAACGTGGTGGAGGTGTTCTCCGACGCCCCGCGCGGGTCGATGGCGATCTCGACCGCGTCGGTGCGCCAGTGCCGCTTGCAGTCGTCGGCGCCCAGGACGGTGCCCGGCTTGTCGTCGGTCACCTTGACCAGGAGGTAGAGCGCGTCGTCGGTCCAGGTGACCTTGCCGGTGGCCGAGCAGTCGGCCGCCGTCTCGCACGCGGAGCCCTCCCAGAGCCGGGACAGGTTCAGCTCGGGGCCGGTGTACTCCCCGGCCCCTTCCTTGCCGTCCACGGCCGGGGCGGCGCCCGCCTTGGGCAGTTCGGCCACCGGCACCAGTTCCAGGGCGGCCTTCTGGACGTCGGGCGTCCCGGGGCCGGTGGTGGTGATCGTGTAGTCGTAGTCGCCGCCGGTGCCGCCCTCGTTGGAGGTGGGCAGGGAGGCGTCGGTGTTGGTGACCGTGAAGGTCACCGCGCCCTTGGCCCCGGCCGCCAGCTCGTACGGCTTGGTCGCCGCGTCGGCGGCGAAGCCCTGGGGCAGGTCGAGCCTGACCGTTCCCGACTGCGCGGTGGATCCGCCGTTGGCCACGTCCACCCGCACCGTGCGGGACTTGCCGGACCCGAGGGTGAGCACCCGCTTCATCCGGCCGGTCAGCGCGGGCACGCCGGTCTTGTCCGCCCACGCGTCGAAGTCGGCGACGCGCGGCAGCGGTTCCTGGTGCCCGGTGACGGCGGGCCGGACGTCCACCAGCGTGGCCGCCTGGCCCGACAGGCTCCCGCTGGTCAGGGTGGCGCCGAGCCGGACGCGGCCGTAGGCGGCGCCTTCGGGGGGCGTGACGGTGAACGTCGCGGTCCGGGCGGTGGAGCCGACCGAGCCGAGCTCACCGGAACCTGTCACGGTCCAACCCGAGGGGACGGCCAGGCTCGCCTTCGCGCCGGGCAGTGCCTTCGGGGACGTGGCGCGCGCCTTCACCGTGAAGGCCCGGCCCGGGGTGACGCCGTACGAGTCCGCCGTCAGGGTGAGGCCCGTCCCCAGGGGGAGGCCGCCCTTGGCCGGGGTCACGGCGCCTTCCAGCATCGAGGCGGGGTCGGTGCCGCCCAGCGTGTACGGCACCCGGCTGTGGATCTGCGTGAAGTAGTCGCAGCTGATCCGCTCGGGGTCGGCGGGCACGTCGGGGAAGCCTCCCCAGCCCTGGCTCACGTAGGTGCGCTGGGCCTCCCGCTCGACCTGCGCCCACGACTTGCCGCCGTTGCGCGGGGAGGTGCGGCCGCTCCAGACCCCGTACGCGACCGCCCCCTGGCTGGTCGTGGTGAAGTCCTTGGCGCACGCCGCGCCGGTCGGCCCGGAGGCGCCGCCGGTGTGGAACAGCCGGCCGGGCGCCCACGTCCGCAAGCCCTCGCGGCGGAGCTGCTCGGGGAACGCGGTGGCGTCGGCCGCGGCGAAGTACGCCTCGGCCGCCAGCCGCGCCGCCTGCTGGTGGTGGCCGTGCTGGCCGGGCAGCGGCGCCGGCTCCATCGTCACGATCACCTTGGGCCGGGTCTCGCGGACCAGCCGGACGACCTTGGCGAGGGTCTGGTCGTGGTCCCACGCCTCGTCGGCGAGGGGCGCGCTGACGGTGTAGTAGAAGTCGACCTTGTCGAGGTAGTGGATGTCGCCGACGCCGGCCTTGCCGACCGCGCGGCGCTCCTCGTCCTCGCGCAGGAGGCCGAGCGCCGGGCCCTCCTCGGTGCCCACCGCGTTGCCGCCGCCCTCGCCCCGGGTGACGGTGAGCACGCCGGTGCGGGCACCGTTGAACTCGTTCCACTGGCCGTAGGTCGACAGCCCGCTCGCCTCGTCGTCGGGGTGCGCCCCGACGAACAGCACGTCCAGCCGTCCCTTGTCGGCCGGGGGCGTCTCCTTCGCCTGCGCGGCCGGGACGGCCGCGAGGGCCGACGCCGCCAGCACGGCGGAGAGGACGGAGGGTAGGACGAGTCTTCGCATGAACTCTCCTCTTCGGTTGTGGTGCCTTCGGGGAGGCGGCACCAGCCCCCGCGTGGAGGGGCGGGCGGTCCGCGGACCGCCCGTCCCGCGCCGCCCCTACTCCTTGACGGCTCCCGAGAGCATCCCGGCGATGAAGTGCCGTTGCAGGAAGATGTAGACGATCACGATGGGCGCGGCGATGATCAGCGCGCCCGCCATGAGCAGTGAGTAGTCGGTGTGGTGGGTGCCCTGGAAGAACGACAGCCCCAGCGGGGCGGTGCGCAGCCCCTCGTCGGAGTTGACGATCACCAGCGGCAGCAGGAACTCGTTCCAGGTCCACATGGTCACCAGGACGACCATGGTGAGAATGGCCGGCCGGCCGATCGGCACCAGCACCCGCCACAGCGTGGTCCAGCTGGACGCGCCGTCCATCCGGGCCGCCTCCACCAGGGAGGGCGGCACGCTGCGGAAGTAGGCGCGCATCCAGAACGTGCCGAACGCCACCGACATGGCGATCTGCGGCAGGATCAGCCCGGCGTAGGTGTTGTCCAGGCCGATCGAGCGCAGGTCGAAGTAGAGCGGCACCACGACGGCCTCGGTGGGGATGGTCAGGCCGGCGAGGAACAGCAGGAACACCGCGGTGGCGCCGCGGAAGCGCATCGTCCCCAGCGCGTACCCCGCCATGATCGACAGCACCGAGGAGACCGCCACGGTCACCGTGGTCACGATCACGCTGTTGCGCATGTACGTGCCGAAGTGCCCCTCGCGCCACGCCTCGGCGAAGTTGCCGAAGTCCAGCTCGGGCAGCCGCAGCGCCTGCGTCAGCACGCCGAGCATCGGAAACACCGCGATCACCGCGAACACGGCCAGGATCGCGTGGTTGATGATCCGTTCCCGGGAGCCGCTCATGAGTCCCTGCCCTCCACGAGGCGGCCGATCCCGGCGGTGGCCAGGAACGCCAGCACGGCCAGCGTGACGCCGATCGCGCAGCCGAGGCCGACCTCACCGGTGTTGAACGTGCGGTTGTAGACCTCGTAGGCGGGGACCTTGGTGGAGTCCCCGGGCCCGCCGCTGGTGGCCATGTAGATGAGGTCGAAGTTGCGGATCGCCATGATCGTGGTGAGCGTCAGCGCGACCGCCAGCTCCCGGCGCAGCCCGGGAAGGGTGACCGTGAAGAACTCCCGTACCGGCCCGGCGCCGTCGATCCGCGCGGCCTCGTACAGCTCCCGGGGGATCTTCTGCACTCCGGCCAGGAACAGCACCATGGCCAGGCCGATGCCGACCCAGGTGCCCACCAGGCCCACCGCGGGCAGCGCGAAGGTGAAGTCCCCCAGCCAGCCCCGCGACCAGTCGGGCAGGCCGAGCGCGTGCAGCCCCCGCAGCACCGAGTTGATCGGGCCGTCCGCCGAGTACATCCACTGCCACGCCACGGCCACCGCCACCATCGCCACGACCTGCGGCAGGAACAGCACCGTGCGGAAGAAGGTCAGCCCCCGGATCCGCGTCCGGGACATCGCCGCGACCAGGACGAACGCGATGATGCACGGCAGGACCGCGTAGAACAGGATCAGGACCAGCAGGTGCCAGAAGGCGCCGCGCAGCACCGGGTCCGACAGCAGCCGGGAGTAGTTCGACATCCCCGCCCAGGTCGCCGGGCCCAGACCGTCCCAGTCGTACAGGGAGAACTGCGCCCCGCGCACCAGCGGCCACAGCAGGAACCCGGCGTAGATCACCAACGCCGGCAGGACGTACAGCCAGCCGACGCGGCGGGGCGCGCCGGGCGGCCGGACGCGCTCGCGCGCCCGCGGGGCCGTGGCCGTCGCCTGCCGCGAGACCGGGGACTTGTGCCGCGCGACGGTCGTCATGTGCGGGCTCCCTCGATTCCTCCGCCGGGGTTCGCCTCCGGTGACCGCGCCGCCGTGGACGGGCGCGGCGCGGTCACCGGCGCGAGCCGTTCGTTACTTCTTCGCCTGGAACGCGGTGTAGTCCGCCTGAGCCTTCTCCATCGCCTGCTGCGGGGTCACCTTGCCGGCGACGAGTTCCTGCAGCGGGCCGCCGAACGCGTCGGCGAAGGTCGGCGTGGCGTAGTCCAGGTACGGGGTGGTGCCGTCGTTCTTGCTGAGCTCGGCCCAGGCCGCCGACACCTCCTTCAGCAGGGTGGCGTCGGGCTGCTTGGACGGCGCCGCCAGCACGGGCAGGTTCCCGGTCTCGACCGAGACGTCCATCGCCTCCGGGGAGGTGATGAAGTTGATGTAGGCCGCCGCGACGTCGGGGTGCTTGGACTTGGAGGTAATCGACCAGGGCAGGCTCTCCCCGCCCATGGTCGCCGAGGGCGCCCCGGCCTGGGCCGGGGGCGGCAGCATGAAGCCGACCTTGTCCTTCATCTTCTCGCTGAGGTCAGGGGCCCACCAGGTGCCGCCGAACATGAACACGCCCTGCCCCTTGGCGAAGTTGACGGGGGTGTCGTCCCACTTGACGGCGTTGGCGTCCTTGGTGAAGTAGCCCTGCTTGGACCAGTCGGCCAGCTTCTGGGCGGCGGCCACGTTCGGCGCGTCGGTCCAGGCGCCGCCGCTGCCGAACACCAGCTTGCGGACGGCCTCCTTGTCGGTGTTCTGGTCCTGGATGACCCCGTACAGCTGCATGGCGGGCAGCTTCTCCAGGTTGCCGAACGCGATGGGCACCTCGCCCTTGCCCTTGGCGGTGCCGAGCGCCTGCTCGAACTCGGCCCAGGTCTTGGGCGGCTGGATGCCCAGCTTGCTCAGCTTCTCCTTGTTGTAGTAGAGGCCGACGATCTCACCGTTCAGCGAGACGCCGTACAGGTTGCCCGACCCGATCAGCTTGCCGTCCTTGGTCACGCTGTTGAGGTCCATCAGGCCCTTGGGGTAGCGCTTCTTCCACCCGTAGACCTGGTCGTAGGAGTCCAGCGGCAGCAGCATCCCGGCCTTCACGAACTGCGCCATGCTGGCGTAGCCCTGGTTGGCCTCCACCACGTCCGGCGGGCTGTCGCCCGACAGCGCCAGACGCAGCGTCTTCTGCAGGTCGGTGAACGACCGGGAGACCCGGTTGATCTTAATGTTGGGGTACTTGGCCTGGAACTGGGCGTTGAGCTTCTCGATCTGCTCGCGCTGCCCGCCCTGGACCTCCTGGTCCCAGACGGTGAGCGTCACGTTGCCGGCCTTGGCGATGTCGGTGTTGACCGCGGCGGGGGCCTTGTCCTGCGGCCGGTCGGTTTCCGAGCCCGGCGCGCAGGCGGTGGTGAGCGCGGCGAGGGCCGCGGCCACCGCGGCCGCCGCGCGCCTGGTGAGTGTGGGCATTGTCCTGCGGCTCCTTCTGATTCAGGAGAACTGGAGGGGGTCGGCGCGAAGCGTGGGCTCCGCCCTCACGACGGTGTCGTCGGCGGAATCGGGGATGAAGGGGATGACGAAGGCGTAGTCCTCCAGCACGGCCTCGGGCACCTCGCCGGACTCGCCGAACGCGGCGATCTCGCCCCAGCAGGGGGCGCCGAGCGAGCCGCTGCGATGCCGGACCGACAGGCCCGCGCAGAGGTTGGCGAACCGCAGCCGCTCCGCCAGCGGCAAGCCCGCCAGGGTGCCGAAGACGAACCCCGCGGCGAAGACGTCGCCGGCGCCCGTGGCGTCGAGCGCCCGTACCGGCAGCGCCTGGGTCTCGGCGACCTCTCCGGTCGCCGAGTCGATCGCGATGGCGCCGTTCCCGCCGCGCTTGACCACGACGACGGGGACGCGCTCGGACAGGGCCCGGGCGGCGTCCTCGGGCGAGCCGGTACGGGTGTAGGCCATCGCCTCCACCGCGTTCGGCAGGAAGACGTCCACGTGCTCCAGCCGGTCGAGCACCTCGCTCGACCAGGCGCCGGTGGCGTCCCAGCCGAGGTCGGCGAACACCGTCGTGCCGCCGCACCGCATCTCCCGCGCCCAGGCGGGCACCGGCCGGTCGACGTCGACGAAGCAGGCCCGTGCCGACGGCGGCGGGAAGCCGGACAGCTCGTCCTCGGAGACCGGCAGCGGCCGGGCGTAGGTGACCATGCTCCGGTCGGAGTCGTAGGCCAGCGACACCGTGACCGGGGTGGACCAGCCCTTCACCTGCCGGGACCGGCCGAGGTCGACCCCTTCCTGCTCGGCGAGGGTCCGCCACAGGTAGCCGCCGAACAGGTCGTCCCCGAACGGGGCCGCGAGCCCGACGTGCAGGCCGAGCCGGCTCATCGCCACCGCGATGTTGGCGACCCCGCCGGGCGCCGAGCCGAGCCCGTCGGTGAACAGCTCGGTGCCGGGCGGGGGCAGCCCGGGCAGCCCGGTGAAGATCATGTCCATGAAGACCTGACCGGTCAGGAAGACGTCCAGGTCGGGGGCCTCCCCGTCGCGCCGGAGCCGCTCGCCGACCAGCTCGCGTTCGGCGCAGGGATCGGCGAGCGAGGGCTCGGGAGGCCTGCCTGGCGCGGCGACGGCGACGCGCTCCTCCGGTGAGCCCGCGGAGCGGACCGCGTTCAAGGTTTCGGTCATGGCGCCTCCCGACCGGGTCGTCGATGATCCGGACGTCGATGTTGACGTGCAGCGTAACCGGGCTCACACCGGAGCTGGCACGTTCCAACAGGGTTTGTAATCAGATCTTGTCCAAACGTCGTGTTGACTGAATGTCAGCACAAACTCTGCCAAGATCGCGGACGAATCGGTGGTCACAGCACCGCGACGAGCAGTGATACGGCCGACACCTGCCGCGAGATGTCGGCGCGATCGAACGGGCCGGACCAGGCGAGCCCGTACTGATCTTTTCCGTCGCGGGCGTTGGCGTACGCCGAGGCCGCCTGGGCCCGCAGGTAGTCGCGGTACGGGTGCCCCGGCACGACCCGGTCCAGTTCGGCGAGGTTGCGGGCGAAGATCCCCTTGAACGACGCCTGGTCGGCGTTGCAGGTGCCGCCCGCCTCGCAGGGCTCGGTGAGGATCCCGCGCGGCGACAGCTCCGGACTCGCGATCACCGCGTCGGCGATGCGCCGCGCGTCGGCGAGCAGCGCCCGGTCGCCGGTGGCCTTGTACAGCTCGGCCAGCCCGCCCAGCACGACCCCCTGGTTGTAGGTCCAGGTGGTGCCGTTGTTACTGGCGCAGCTCCCGCTCTGCGTCTGGAGACCGTCGTTGACCAGATGGGCACCGTTGATCATGCCGCTGCCCTTGAACCACGTCCACGCCTCCTTGGCCTGGGCGAGGTAGCGGGTGTCCCCCGGGATGCGGTTGTGCAGGGACGCCAGCAGCTTGAAGTACAGCTCCAGGCTGATCGCGTTCTTGTAGCTCTTGCCCGGGATGTCCCACCAGACGCCGCCCCCGCAGACGTCGTCCCAGTACCGGGCGATGTACTCGGCGTCGATCTCGGCGATGTCCAGGTAACGGCGGTCGCGGGTCAGGTCGTACATGCGGACCATCGCCAGCGCCCACCACCCGGTGTCGTCGGTGGAGTCGGCGCGGAACTCGCCACCGCCCTCGGGCCACCAGGGCAGCGGCTTGCGCTGCTGCTCGATGGTGTTGCCGACCGCCCACGCGTACTCGGTGGAACGGGTCGCGGCCATGTAGTCGAGCAGCGCCTGCAGCGCGTTGCCCGACTGCCACCACGGCGCCTCGGGCTGCCACCGGCCGCTCTCGCGGTCGTAGAAGCCCATCATGGCGTCGACGGCGGCCGTGGCACGGTCGCGGGCGGCGGCCCGCCCGCCCGGCTCGGCCCGCGCGGGCGTCGCGCCCGCCAGCAGGACCAGCACCATGCCGCTGACGAGCAGGCCCACCAAGGCGGGGGCTCGCTTCAACTGTCGGGTCATCCCGGACGCTCCTGGGGAGAGGGGGGTGGTGAGCGGGGTGGACGTTTCGAGCGGGCGGGCGAGGAGGGGGCGGACGGTTGAGGAGGGGGGCGGACTCAGGGACGTGAGGCGGCGAAGACGGATGCCACCTCCGGGATGCGGTCGATGTAGCCGTCGAGCAGCCGGCGGCCGAGCGTGGCCGAGTCGACCAGCGGGTGCAGCGCGAACGCCTTGACCGCGTCGCCGCGCGAACCGTTGACCGCGGCGCTGATGGTGAGCCGTTCCACCGCCTTGACCTGCTGCATGAGCCCCGTCTGGTGCAGGTCGGGCGGGGACACCGTGAGCGGGTGGACACCGTTGGCGTCGACGGTGACGGGCACCTCGACCACCGCGTCCTCGGGCAGCGCGGCGATGGTCGAGCCGTTCCGGACGTTCAGGATCATGCCGGCGCGCTCGTTGCGGCTGATCGCCGCCATCACGGCCAGCGCCACCCCGGCGTACCCCTCGTCCACCGGGTCCAGCGCGGCGTGGTCGTCGAGGGCCTGCCCGGTCTCCGCGCCCTTGGCCTCGGCCATGTAGCTGGCGCTGCGGGCGGCGACGGTCTCCCGCCACAGCTCCATCGCCGCGTCGCCGGACGCCGCGGCGACCCGTTCGTAGAACGCGGCCTGCTGCGCGGCGAGGAACTCACCGCGGGTCTGCGGGGCGTCCAGGATGGAGCGCACCGCCTCCCGGTTGAAGTAGTAGTAGTACAGGTACTCGTTGGGGATCATCCCGAGCTCGCGCAGCCAGTCCCGGCCGAACACCACGCCCTCTTCGAGCGCCCCCAGCCGGTCGTCGTCGGCGAGCAGGCGGGGCAGGACGTCCACCCCGTCGTGCAGGATCCGGCGCATCCACCCGAGGTGGTTGAGGCCGACGTAGTCGAGCCGGATCCGGGCCGGGTCCAGCCCGAGCGAGACCGCCACCCGCGTGCCCAGCCCCGAGGGGGTGTCGCAGATGCCCAGCACCCGCTCGCCGAGCACGCTCTGCATCGCCTCGGTGATCATGCCGGCCGGGTTGGTGAAGTTGATGACGTAGGCGGAGGGCGCCAGCTCCCGGACGCGCCGGGCGATGTCGAGCATGACCGGGATGGTGCGCAGCCCGAACGCCAGCCCGCCGGGCCCGGTGGTCTCCTGGCCCAGCACGTTCAGGTCGAGCGCGACCCGCTCGTCGCAGACCCGGCCGGCCAGCCCGCCCACCCGGACGGCGGCGAAGACGAAGTCGGCGCCCTCGACGGCCGGGTCCAGCTCGGTGGTGGTGAAGACCTTCGGCGCGCCGGGCCGCCCTTCGGCGATCCGCGCGAGCACCGCCGCCATGGCGTCGAGCCGGCCGGCGTCGGCGTCCTGCAGCCAGACCTCCTCGATCCGAGGGGATCCCTGGTCGCGCAGCAGGGCCTGGTACACGTACGGCACCCGGAACCCGCCACCGCCGAGAACGGTCAACTTCATGCGATTAGTACCTTTCCTCCTGCCTTGCGGCAGTGTTCGAGGGTCTGGGGGTCGGCGCCGGCCGTCGTGATGAGCGTGTCCACGTCGGCCAGCGAGCACAGCCGCAGCGATCCGGTGCCGGGGAACTTGGCCTCGGAGGCGACCAGCACCACCCGGCCGGCGCTCTCGATCATGGCCTGCTTGATCGGCGCCTCCACCTCCATGTCGTCCACGACATGGCCGTTGGGGCGCACCCCGGTGCAGCTGAGGAAGACCAGGTCGGCGCTGACCTGGCGGAGCGCCGCCTCCGCGAGCGACCCGACCAGCGACTGGTAGTTGCGCCGGACCACGCCGCCCAGCAGGCACAGCCGGACGGCGTCGTCGTCGCGCAGCTCGTCCAGCACGGCCAGGTTGCCGGTGATGACGGTGATGGGACGGCCGCGCAGGCGGCGCGCGATCAGCCGGGTGCTGGTGCCGATGTCCAGCACGATCACGCTGTCGTCCGGGACGAGCGCGGCGGCGTGCTCGGCCATCGCCTCCTTCTCGGCGGTGTCGTTCTCCGCCGACACCGCGAAGGAGGGCTCGGGCGCCACCGCGACCGGGGACAGCGCCGCGCCGCCGTAGGTGCGGACCAGCTCGCCGTCGCGGTCCAGGACGTCCAGGTCCCGGCGGATCGTCGACTCGCTGACCCGCAGGCTCTCGGCCAGCTCCCGGACCGAGGCCGCCCCCTTCGTACGGAGGGATGCCACGATCTGCGCATGACGCTTGCTCGATGTCACGCGTTGGAACGTACCATCGATGCTCGACCTCAGTCACTACCCAGGTCGGAACCCGTACCGCATGCGCGAAGTCCGTCACGGGACGCGCATGGTCGAGCAGCGTACGGCGCCTCCCCGGCGGCGGGCGTCAGATGGTGCCGGTGGACGTGAGGCGCTCGATCTCGGCGGCGGCCAGGCCGAGCAGCCCGCCGTAGACCTCGCCGTTGTGCGCGCCGAGGGCCGGGCCGAGGCTGCGGACCTCGCCCGGGGTGTCCGACAGCTTGGGGAAGACGTTGTGCATCGGGAAGTCGCCGAAGTCCGGGTGGGCCATCCGGATGATCGCCTCGCGGGCCCGGTAGTGGGGGTCGGCCAGCATGTCCTTGGCGCGGTAGGTGAGCCCGGCGGGGATGCCGTTGTCGTGCAGGAGTTCCAGCAGCGGCGCCGAGTCCTGCCCGGCGGTCCAGGCGCCGATGAGGTCGTCCAGTTCGGCGGCGTGCGCGCCGCGGGCGCCGTGGGTGGCGTACCGCTCGTCGTCGGCCAGTTCGGGACGGCCCATGAGCTCGGCCAGGCGCCGCCAGATGGTGTCGCGGTTGGCGGCGATGAGGACGGGCCCGTCCTTGGTGGGGTAGACGTTGCTGGGCGCGACGTTGGGCAGCACCGATCCGGTGCGTTCGCGCTGGTAGCCGGCGATCTCCCATTCGGGGACGAGTGACTCCATCATCGCCAGCACCGCCTCGTACAGCGCGGAGTCGACGATCTGCCCGCGTCCGGTGCGGTGCCGGGCGTGCAGCGCCACCAGGGTGCCGAGCGCGGCGAACGTCCCGGCCAGCTCGTCGCCGAGGGAGATCCCGGCGCGGGACGGGGGCATGCCGGGGTCGCCGGTGACGTAGCGGATGCCGCCCATCGCCTCGCCGATCGACCCGAACCCGGCGCGGGGGGCGTACGGGCCGTCCTGCCCGTACCCGGTGACCCGCGTGACGATCAGGCCGGGGTTCTCGGCGCGCAGGGTCTCGGGCGCCAGCCCCCAGCGTTCCAGGGTGCCGGGGCGGAAGTTCTCCACCAGCACGTCGGCCTCGGCGATGATGCGCCGGGCCAGCTCCTGCCCCTCGGAGGTCCGCAGGTTCAGGGTGACGGACTTCTTGTTGCGGGCGAGGATCGGCCACCACAGCGACTTGCCGTGCGGCTTCTCCCGGCCCCACTCGCGCATCGGGTCGCCGGCGCCCGGAGGCTCGATCTTGATGATCTCGGCGCCGAAGTCGCCGAGCAGCTGGCCGCAGAACGGCCCGGCCAGCAGCTGGCCCATCTCCACGACCCGCAGGTCGCCCAGGGCGGGAAGATCGCGGGGGGACGTGTCGTCGGTGCTCATCGCTCCTCGTTCGGTTCGCCGGTGATGTTGGCCGCCGCCGCGCGCACGTGGGCGCGCATCACCGCTTCGGCCCAGGCGGGGTCCCGGGCGGTGAGGGCGGCGACCAGCTCCCGGTGGTGGTTCATGCTCCGGGCCAGCTCCTCCGCGTCGTACCTGCGGAAGGTGCCCAGGATCAGGGGGGCGTGCATGACCGAGGTCAGCATGGCCGGCAGCCGGCGGTTCCCGGACGCGTCGATGACGGCGGCGTGGAACCGGGAGTTGAGCCGGGCGAGGCGGGCGAGGTCGCCGTCGGCGGCGGCGCGTTCCATCGCGTCGCACTGGCCGCGCAGGTCCTCCAGCACGGCCTCGTCCTGCCCGATCCGGGCGGCGCGGGCCGCCGCGTGCGGCTCCAGGAGGGAGCGCAGCTCGAAGATCTCGTCCAGGTCCTCGCGGGTCCAGCTCACCACCCGGGCGCCGCGGTGGGGCAGCACCTCGACCAGGCCGTCCGCGCCCAGGCGCTGGAGCGCCTCGCGGACGGGGGTGCGCGACAGGCCGAGCGTCTCGGCCAGCTCGGCCTCGCCGAGGCGGCTGCCGGCCTCGGCCCGGCCGGAGAGGATCATCTGGCGCACCGCCTCGTAGGCGGTGTCGGTGGCGCGAGGCATCATCTCTCCTTGACTGTCATTGCATGCAATATAGTGAAGCATCTCTGGATCATCAAAGAGAGTGGGCGTGATGAGCGATCGATTGCATGCAACGGTCCTGGAGGTCGGGCCGCGGGACGGCCTGCAGAACGAAGCGCGCGCACTCTCTCCCGAGGACAGGATCGCGTTCATCGCGCGGTGCGTGGAGGCCGGGGCCCGCCGGATCGAGGCCGTCTCCTTCGTCAACCCCAAGCGGGTTCCCCAGATGGCGGGCGCCGAGGAGGTCATGGCCGGGGTGCCCCGCCGCGCGGGCGTGTCCTACAGCGGCCTCGTGCTCAACCGGCGTGGCCTGGACCGGGCCCTGGACGCGGGCGTGGACGAGGTGAACGTCGTCGTCGTCGCGTCCGACACCTTCTGCGTGCGCAACCAGGGCTGCACCACCGCGGAGATGCTGGACGCCTGGGACGCGATCGCCTCGGCCGCCGCCGATGCCGGGGTGCCCGCGGGGATGACCATCGCCGCCGCCTTCGGCTGCCCGTTCGAGGGCGAGACCCCGCCGGAGCGGGTGGCCGAGATCGCCCGCCGCGCGCACGCCGCCGGGGCGTTCGAGATCGCGCTCGCCGACACCATCGGCGTGGGCGTCCCGGGCCAGGTCCGCGACCTGACCCGGCGGGTCCGCGCGGCGGCCCCGGGGACGCCGCTGCGCTTCCATTTCCACAACACCCGCAACACCGGCTACGCCAACGCCCTCACCGCCGTGGACGAGGGCGTCACCATCCTGGACGCCAGCACCGGCGGGTTCGGCGGATGCCCCTTCGCGCCCGCCGCCACCGGCAACATCGCGACCGAGGACCTCCTGTACGCGCTGCACCGCGGCGGCGTCGAGACGGGGATGGACATGGAGGCCGTCGCCGAGACCGGGATCTGGCTGGGCGGGCTGCTCGGCGCGCCCGTACCGGCGCTGCTGGGCCGGGCGGGCCCCTTCTGACCGGGCCCCTTCTGACCGGGCCCCTTCCGACCGGCGCTCCGCCCGGCCGTCAGCCGGGAAGGGCCAGGTGGCGCGGGTTGGCGACGGTGAGCTTGTCGACGACCGAGGCGCGGACGGCCGCGACGGCCTCGTCCATCCGGTCGTCGAACCGGCCCGCGCGGATGCCGAGGGCGAGGTCGGCGTCGTCCGCGCAGCCCAGCGCGCGCAGGCGCTCCCGGTGCGCCGCCCGGTGGGCGTCCCCCAGCAGCAGTTCGCGGCGGGCGATGCGCAGCGCGGACGCCGCGACGCGGGCGTGGAAGCGCAGCCGCTCGTCGGGCTGCTCCGCCTCGACGAGGAACGCGCCGACGGCGTCGATGAGGGCCGCCGCCCCGGGAGGGTCGTGCGGGGCGGAGCCGCCGCCGCGCACGCCGCCGCCGGCCGCGTCCAGCGGATCGGGCACGGTGGCCGGCGCGGTCAGGCCCAGCGCCAGCAGCAGGTCGTGCTCCTGCTCGCAGACCTTGCGGCCGAGCACGGCGTACTCGATGGAGGGGTCGGCGCCGCTGAGGTGGCGTTCGGCCTGGTGGCGGCAGAGGACGGTCCAGCGGAGCGTGCCGTAGACCTCCCACCAGCGCAGGGCCTCGGGGGTGGGCTGCGTGCCGCCGGCGGCGGCGTACCCCTCCAGCAGGTCCTCCCGCGTGCCGAAGCCGCCGGCCGGGGCGGGCGAGCCGAAGCGCCACGCCTTCACGCACAGCCAGCCGAGGTCCTCGGCCGGGTCGCCGGCGTGCGCCAGCTCCCAGTCCAGGACGCCGCGGACGCCGGACGGGTCGATCATCAGGTTGCCGTTGCGGAAGTCGCCGTGCACGACGGTACGGCGGCCGGTCGCGGGCGGGCGGTGCCGGTCGAGCCAGCGCAGGGCCAGCTCCACGGCGGGACGGGGCTCGGCGAAGTCCTCGTAGTGGGCCGCGAGAGCGGACAGGGGGTCGTCGCCGGGCAGGCCGGGGACGGCGTCGGGCGGAAGGGTGTGCAGGCGGGCCAGGATCGTGCCCAGTTCCCTCGCGAGGCGCGGCCTGACCTCGGCGAACCGCGCGTCGCGCAGCAGGCGGCGCGGGATGGTCTCGCCGTCCAGCCGCTCCATGATCAGATACGGCGTGCCGAGGAGCGCGTCGCCGTGGTCGACGAGGGCGGGCACGGGGACACCGGCGCCGGCCGCGGCGGCCAGCAGCGCGGCCTCGCGGGCCATGGCCTCCGGGTCGGGGGCCCCGGGCGGGTCGCGGCGCAGGATGAGCCGCCGGCCGCCGGCGTCGAACGCCCAGGTCTCGCGGCTGGCCCCGCCCGACAGCCGGCGCAGTCCGGTCACCTCGCCGGCGTCCCCGGCCGGGCCGGGCAGCCGGGAGAGCCGGGCGGTGAGCGCGTCCCTGAGGGCCGCCGTTGCGTTCGTGTCGGTCATCGCCGTCATCACCGTCCGGTGCGGTGGGCGCCGTCGGCGTTCCGCGCCGGAGCGGGCGGAAGGCCGAGAGCCCGGATGTAGAGGGCGTCCAGGGTGTCCAGCAGCCGCTCGGTGCCCGCCGGGTCGTCGCCCTGGACCAGCCAGAGGTACAGCGAATGGTCGACCATCGCGGCCAGGGCCCGCGCGGCCAGTTCGGGGTCGAGGTCGGCGGCCACCAGACCGGCCCGCTGCCAGCGTCCGATCGCCCGGGCGGACCGGCCGACGAGGGCGGCGCGGTGCTTGCGCCGCATCTCCTGGAACTCCTCGTTGAACGTCGCGACCTGCTCGATGATCGCCATCATCCTGGCGTTGCGCAGGTACGCCTCGTAGTAGGCGCGGTTGGCGTGGCGGATCCGCTCGGTGGGCGAGGGGCCGGCCGAGGGGACCAGGACGTGCCGGGTCATGTCCTCGAAGAGCCGGTCGGCGACCTCCAGGAAGACGGCCTCCTTGGAGGGGAAGTAGGTGTAGAAGGACCCGTACGCGACCTTGGCGTGGCGGGTGATGTGCGCGACCCGGGTGTCGAGGAAGCCGCGTTCCTCGAAGACCTCGCGCGCGGCGGCCAGGAGCCGCTCCCGGGTGCGCGCGCCGCGCTCGGTCAGCGGAGCCGGGGCGGCGGAGCCGCCGGGCTCCGTCCCGTCCGTTTCCGCCCCGTCGCGCATGGCCGTGGTCTCCGTCCTCAAGGGTTGACAACCCGATGGTGGCAGGAACAGGATCCGAGCATCGAACAGAGCTGACATGACTGTCAAGTCAGGTTCTAGGAGGCTCCATGACCGAGGGCGCGCGCCGCGAGAACCGTGAGTTCCGGCTCGGCGGCATCAACCATCTCGCGCTGGTCTGCTCCGACATGCAGCGCACGATCGACTTCTACTCCGGCGTCCTCGGCATGCCGCTGATCAAGACGCTGGACCTTCCCGGCGGCATGGGCCAGCACTTCTTCTTCGACTGCGGCGGCGGCGACTGCGTGGCGTTCTTCTGGTTCCCGGACGCGCCCGACGCGGTCCCGGGGATCTCCGCGCCCGTGTCCCGCCCCGAGCAGGGCGAGCTGCTGAGCGCGGTCGGCTCGATGAACCACGTGGCCTTCCACGTGCCCCCCGAGGAGTTCGAGGAGTACCGGCACCGGCTGCAGGCCAAGGGCGTCGAGGTGAGCCCCATCCTGAACCACGACGACAGCCCGTTCGGAGTCGCCGGCGCCATGCACGAGGGCGTGTTCGTCCGTTCCTTCTACTTCCAGGACCCCGACGGGATCCTGCTGGAGTTCGCCTGCTGGACGCGGACGTTCACCGACGCCGACGTCTCCCACACCCCGAAGACGGCCGCCGACCGGCGTGTCCCGGCCCCGGGCCCCTCGTCCCGCTGAACGCGGCCGGGCCCCAGCAGACCCGAGCAGACCCGAGCTGAACCGAAGAGCAAGGAGAACGATGCCCCGCCTGCGTGAGGTCCCCCGTGCCGAGGTCACCGACGAGCGGATCCTCTACTTCTACGACCGCCTGTTCGCCCCGGACCGCGACCCCGCGGTGGACCACGGTACGGCCACCGGCTCGCCCGGCGACTGGTGGACGGTGTTCGCCCAGTCCCCGGAGGTCTTCCGGCACGCCGTCCGCGGCTTCGCCCTCTACCGCAACGCCGCCCTGGACCCGGCGCTGCGCGAGCTGGGGCAGTGCCGGGCGGGGTGGGCGCGCGGCAGCCAGTTCGTGTTCTCGCAGCACTGCAAGCAGATGCGCGCGCTGGGGATGCCGGAGGAGAAGATCCAGGCCATCCCCCACTGGCAGACCGCCGACTGCTACTCGCGGCTGGAACGCGCCGTCCTGGCCTACACCGACGGGCTCGTGCTGGACGGCGGCCGGGTGCACGACGAGATCTTCGCGGTACTGCGGGAACACCTCTCCGACGAGGAGATCCTGCTGCTCACCTACATCACCTGCCTGTACGAGATGCACGCCACGATGTCCAAGGCGCTGCGGCTGGAGTTCGACAACCGGCCCGAGCCGGTGGTGGAGGTGGCCGCGCCGGAGGGGTACGGCAGCCGGGACATCGCCGCGGACCTGTCCGGAGAGGGCTGAGAGGGCTGAGTCCCGACCGCCCGCGTCCTTCTTACGGCGCGGAGCGGTGGGCGCCGGCGTCCAGGGTGCGCAGGAGGTCGTCCAGCAGGGACGGCGCCGGCGGGCTCCTGCGCGCGCAGGCTCCCCCGCCCTCGGGCGAGAGGCACCAGTCGTACCAGCGGTCCAGCACGGGGCGGCGGAGGAACGGCGGCGCGTCCCGGTTCCCGGTGGTGACGACCGCGGGCCACTCCCAGGCCACCGCCTGCGCGCTGATCTTCGCGCCGCCGCGGACCGGGTCGACCGCCAGCGCGGGGACGCCGTTCCGGAGGGCGAGCACCAGGCCGTGCAACCGGGTGGTGACCACGAGGTCCAGCCGCCCGATCACGGCCTCCAGTTCGGCGGGCGTCGCCGCGTGCCGCCAGTCCCGCGGGTCGAGCCGGGTGTCCAGTGGGACCCGCGCGCAGTCGCGCGACCCCAGCCAGCCGGTCAGCTCCGCCGCGATCGGGCCGTGCCGCCCGCGGTCGCCGTACTCCGGCTGCCCCCCGGACAGGACGACGCCGACGACGGGCGGGCCGGGAACGGACGGGGCGGGGGCGGCGGCCAGGTCGGCCCGGGGCGCCGTGCCCGGGGCGTCCCGGGGCAGGACGGCGTGGAATCCGGTGACGGCCTGTGAGGCAGGGTCGACGACCGACACGCCGACCGCGATGCGGCGGCAGTGCGCGAACCTGCGGTGCAGCCACTCCACCTGCTCGCCGTGCGCCGGTCCGCAGGCCATGACCACGTGCGTGTAGCGGGCCGGGTCGGCGCGGTCCAGGGTGAGCCCGTCCGGGCGCATCACCGGGCTCCACGCCACGTCGCACTCCACCCCGGCTCCCGTGAGGGCCTCCCGTACCGCCTCCATCGCCAGAACGTCCCCGGCCGTGGCCTCGCCGTGCACGAAGCCGGCCCACCCGGTCAGCAGCACCCGCATCCTGGTCCCCTCCCGGTGTCGGTGTTGTCGAGTCTTCCCACGAAGCGAACGGGAATGCCGGTGCGGCGGCCGGGCCGGCGGCGGCCGGGCCTGCGGTGTGCGGCCGGCGTGCCAGGGGTAGGCGCAGAGAGTGACCAGCCGACGGAGATGAGCGGACCGGAGGTCGGGATGTCCGGACAGGTGGTCGTCGTGACCGGCGCCAGCGGCGGCATCGGCCGCGCGGCGGCGCGGGCGTTCGGCCGCCGGGGGGCGAGCGTCGCGCTGCTGGCCCGCGGCGAGACCGGCCTGAACGCGGCGGCCCGCGAGGTGGCCGAGGCCGGTGGCCGGGCGCTGGTCCTGCCGGTGGACGTCGCCGACTTCGGGGCGGTCCGGGAGGCCGGGCTGCGCGCGGAGGCGGAGCTGGGGCCGGTGGACGTGTGGGTGAACGTGGCGTTCAGCTCGGTGTTCGCCGAGTTCGTCGACATCGAGCCGGACGAGTTCCGGCGCGCCACGGAGGTCACCTACCTCGGCTTCGTGCACGGGACGCGGGTGGCGCTGGACCTGATGCTGCCGCGGGACCGGGGCACGATCGTGCAGACGGGTTCGGCCCTGGCCAAGCGCGGCATCCCGTTGCAGTCGGCGTACTGCGGGGCCAAGCACGCCGTCCAGGGGTTCCACGAGTCGCTGCGCACCGAGCTGCTGCACCGGCGCAGCGGCGTGCGGACCACGATCGTCCACATGCCCGCGGTGAACACCCCGCAGTTCGACTGGTGCGAATCGCGGCTGCCCGAGCACGCCCAGCCCGTCCCGCCCATCTACCAGCCGGAGGTCGCGGCCGAGGCCCTGGTGTACGCCGCCGACCATCCGGGCCGCCGGGAGTACTGGATCGGCGGCAGCACGGTCGGGACGCTGCTGGCCAACCGGCTGGTCCCCGGGCTGCTCGACCGCTACCTGGCCAGGACGGGGTTCAAGTCCCAGCAGACGGGACGGCCGCGGGATCCCGGCCAGCCGGCGAACCTGTGGGAGCCCGCCGACGGCCCCGGCGGGCGCGACTTCGGCGCGCACGGCTCGTTCGACGACCGGGCCCATTCCCGTTCCCCGCAGATGCGGGCGGCGCGGCACCGGCGCGTGCTGGCGGCGGGCGGCGCCGCGCTCGCGCTGGGCGGCTGGCTGCTGGCCCGCCGCCCGGCCCGCCACTCGGCCTGCCGCTGAACCCGCGCTGAACCCGCCGCTGAGCCCTCAGCGGGCCAGCCGGGTGGCGGTCTCCAGGAAGAGCGCGTGCACGAACGCCTGCGGGAGGTTGGCGCGGAGCTGGCGCTGCCGCACGTCGTATTCCTCGGTGAACAGGCCGCTGGTCCCGCAGCCGGAGCGGATCCGCTCGAAGCGGCGCAGGGCGCGGGCGGCCTCGCCGCACTGGTACTCGACCAGCGCGAGCAGGAACCCGCAGAGCGTGAACGCCCCCTCGGCCTCACCCAGCGGGCGGTCGTCGACCTTGTAGCGGTAGACGAAGCCGTCCTGGACGAGCGCGTCCCGCACCTTCTCCATGGTCGCGGTGGCGCGCGGGTCGTCGGCGGGCAGGGCGCCGCGCAGCACCGGCAGGAGCAGGGACGCGTCGATCCGGTGGTCGTCGGGGGCGCGCCACCAGTGGCCCTCCGGGGCCAGGCTCGACGCCGTCGTGGCCGCCATGATCTCGTCGGCCAGCGCCAGCATCCGGGCGGCCTCGTTCTCGCTCTCCGCGTGTCCGGCGGTGGCCCGGAGCCCGGCGACGCAGATCAGCCGGGAGTGGGCCCAGCGCCGGTCCGCGGTCTCCCAGATGCCGGCCTCGGGCTCGTTCCAGCGTTCGGCGATCACCCGCGTGGCGACCCGGGCCGCGGCGGCGGCCTCCCGCGGCAGCCGGTCCGCCCGCCGCGCCGTCGCGAACAGCAGCAGCGCCTCGCCGAAGGCGTCGAGCTGGAACTGGTCGCCCGCGCGGTTCCCCACGATCATCCGGGCGCCGGGGTAGCCGGGCAGCGGGACGGGCCGTTCCGGCGGCACCGGCCGGCCGTCCACCGTGTACACCGGCCGCAGGCGCGGGCCGTCGGACAGCACCCGCTCGGCCACGAACCCGACCGCCGTGTCCAGCAGTTCCAAGCGCGCCCCGTGGATGGCCACCGCCTGGCCCGCGTAGCACTGGTCGCGGATCCAGGCGTACCGGTAGTCGTAGTCGCGGTCGCCGCCGATCCGTTCCGGCAGGGACGTGGTCGCCGCCGCCACCATCCCGCCGGAGGAGGACGTCAGCCCCGTCAGGACCGCGTAGGAGAGCTGGGCGTCGCGGGGCGCGAGGGTGTCGGCGCAGGACGGCACGCTCGCCCGCCAGGCGGCCTCGGTCGCCTCCCAGAGGGGCCGGGCGTCCTCCAGCGGGCCTGCGGGCTCCCGCGCCGACAGTTCCAGGACGAGGTCATGGGGGCGGCCCGGCTCCAGGTCGATGAACAGTGCCAGGCCGCCGCCGGGCCCGGCGGGCCTGGCCGCCTCGGCACCCGCCCACCGGATGCGGACGCCGCCGCTCCGGGCCGTCCACAGGCCGTCCGCGAGACGCCGGGAGCTCATCGGGCACCGGCTGAAGTCGGCCCGGACGTCGAGATCGACCCGGATCCGGGCCGGGCCGTTCAGGGCCTGGACCTGCCGCAGGAGCAGCGCCCGGTCGCGGGACGCGGGACGGGCCAGCGCCTCCCGGCACTCGATCACCCCGTGCCCGGTGACCCAGCGGCTGCGCCAGATCAGGCCGCGGTCCTCGTAGTGGCCGCCCCACACGTGCCAGGGGTCGGCGGGACGGACCGCGTAGCCGCCCATGCCGCCGGTCAGCGCGTCGAACAGCGCCGGCGACTCCCAGGACGGGAAGCACATCCAGACGCAGTTGCCGTGCGGGCCGACCAGCGCCCCGCGTTCCCCGTCGGCGATCACCGCGTACTCGCGCAGGGCGTACGGCCCTTCCCTGCCGATACCCACATTCCTTTCCTGCCCGTTTTGGCGGCGCTGATGATAGCCCGCCCCGAAGCCGGGTAGTCGAGCCTGCGCTGCCAGATCACGCCGCCGCCCCGACACGGAAGGAGAGTCGTCCATGGCACCGACCACGGTCGCCGACCATCTGCTGGACCGCCTGCGTGAATGGGGTGTGGAACAGGTCTTCGGCTATCCCGGCGACGGCATCAACGGGCTGCTGGCGGCCTGGGGCCGGGCGGGCGACCGCCCGAGGTTCATCCAGTCCCGGCACGAGGAGATGAGCGCGTTCGAGGCCGTCGGGTACGCCAAGTTCACCGGCCGTCTCGGCGTGTGCGCCGCGACGTCGGGCCCGGGGGCGATCCACCTGCTCAACGGCCTGTACGACGCCAAGCTCGACCACGTGCCCGTCGTGGCGATCGTGGGGCAGACCAACCGCAGCGCCATGGGCGGCTCCTACCAGCAGGAGGTGGACCTGCTCACGCTCTACAAGGACGTGGCCAGCGACTACGTCCAGGTGGTGAGCGTGCCCGAGCAACTGCCCAACGTCCTGGACCGGGCGATCCGGGTGGCGCTGGCCGAACGCGCCCCGACCGCCGTGATCATCCACGCCGACGTGCAGGAGCTGGAGTACTCCCCGCCCCGGCACGAGTTCAAGATGGTGCCGTCCAGCATCGGCATCGACTGGCCCGCCATCGACCCCGACGACGAGGCGATCGGGCGCGCCGCCGAGGTGCTGAACGCGGGCGAGCGGGTGGCGATCCTGGCCGGGGCGGGCGCGCGCGGCGCCCGCGAGGAACTGGCGCGGGTCGCCGACCTGCTCGGCGCGGGCGTGGCCAAGGCGCTGCTGGGCAAGGACGTGCTGTCCGACGAGCTGCCGTACGTGACCGGCGCGATCGGCCTGCTGGGGTCCCGGCCGAGCTACGAGATGATGAACAGCTGCGACACGCTGCTCACGGTGGGGTCCAGCTTCCCGTACACCCAGTTCATGCCCGGGCTCGACCAGGCGCGCGCGGTGCAGATCGACGACGACCCCCGGCAGATCGGGATGCGCTACCCGTACGAGGTGAACCTGGTCGGCGACGCCGCGGCCACCCTGCGGGCGCTGATCCCGCGCCTGCGGCACAAGCAGGACCGGTCCTGGCGGGAGGGCATCGAGGCGAGCGTGCGGCGCTGGTGGGAGACCGTCCGCATGGAGGCGATGGTCGAGGCCGACCCGATCAACCCGATGCGGCTCTTCCACGAGCTGTCCGAACGGCTGCCGCACGACGCGATCGTCACCGCCGACTCGGGCTCGGCGGCCAACTGGTACGCCCGCAACCTGGTGTTCCGCGGCGACGTCCGCGGGTCGCTGTCGGGCAACCTGGCCACGATGGGCTGCGGCGTTCCGTACGGCATCGGCGCCAAGATCGGGCAGCCGGACCGGCCGGTGATCGTGTTCGCCGGGGACGGGGCCATGCAGATGAACGGGATGGCCGAGCTGCTGACGATCAAGCATTACTGGGAGGAGTGGCTGGACCCCCGGCTGATCGTCGCGGTGCTGCACAACAACGACCTCAACCAGGTCACCTGGGAGATGCGGGCCATGCAGGGGGCGCCCAAGTTCCCGGAGTCGCAGACGCTGCCCGAGATGGACTACGCCGCGTTCGCCGCGAGCCTCGGCCTGCAGGCCATCACGGTGAACAAGCCGAAGGAGATCGGGCCGGCCTGGGACCGCGCGCTGGCCGCCGACCGGCCGACGCTGCTGGACGTGCGCTGCGACCCGAACGTGCCGCCGATCCCGCCGCACGCCAGCTTCGAGCAGGCCAAGGACGCCGCCGAGGCGATGCTGAAGGGCGACGAGGACCGCTGGGGAGTGATCAAGCAGGGCGTCAAGACCAAGGTGCAGGAGTTCCTCCCGCACCGTGAAGGCAAGTGAACGGCCCCGCCACCGGGCCCGTACCCGCCAGGGCGCCCGATCCGGCCGTCGAGGAGGTCCGGGCGAGCGCGTACACCGTTCCGACCGACGCGCCCGAGGCCGACGGGACGCTCGCGTGGGACTCCACCACGCTCGTCCTCGCCGAGGTGCGCGCGGGTGACGTGACCGGCCTCGGCTGGACCTACGGCTCGCCCGCCTGCGCCCGCGTCATCGACGGCAAGCTCGCCGGGGTGCTGCGCGGCCGGGCCGCGCTGGACGTGCCCGGCGCGTGGGAGGCGATGGTCCGGGCCGTGCGCAACGACGGCCGCCCGGGCGCGGTCGGGTACGCCCTGTCGGCCGTGGACGTGGCGTTATGGGACCTGAAGGCGAGGCTGCTCGGCCTGCCCCTGCACCGGCTGCTGGGCGCCGTCCGCGAGAGCGTCCCGGTGTACGGCAGCGGCGGCTTCACCACCTACGACGACGCGCGGATGGTCTCCCAGCTCACCGGCTGGACGGGGCGGAACCTCCCCCGGGTGAAGATCAAGATCGCCGAGTCGTGGGGCTCCGAGCCCGCCCGGGACCTGGCCCGGATGCGCCGCGCACGCGAGGTCATCGGCCCCGGCGTCGAGCTCTTCGTGGACGCGAACGGCGGCTACTCGCGCAAGCAGGCGATCCGGGTGATGGCCGAGGCCGCCGACCTGGACGTGCGGTGGTACGAGGAGCCGGTGTCCTCCGACGACCTGGCCGGGCTGCGGGAGGTCCGCGACGCCGTCCTGCCCGACGTCGCCGCCGGCGAGTACGGCCATGACCTGTTCTACTTCTGGCGGATGTGCCAGGCGGAGGCCGTCGACTGCCTCCAGGCCGACATCACCCGGTGCGGCGGGATCACCGAGTGGCTGCGCGTGGCGGCGCTCGCCTCGTCCTACGGGCTGGAGCTGTCGGGCCACTGCGCCCCGCACGCGCACGCGCACGCCGCGGCGGCCACCCCGAACCTGCGCCATCTGGAGTGGTTCCACGACCACGTGCGGATCGAGTCGATGTTCTTCGACGGGGTCCTCGATCCCGCCGGCGGCGCGGTGGTCCCGGCCGCCGACGCGCCCGGGCTCGGCCTGGCGTTCCGGCGCGCCGACGCCGAGCGCTACCGGATCGGCTGACCGTCCCGCCGGGCCCGGCTCGGCTCGGCCCGGCTCGGCTCGGCCCGGCTCGGCGGGGGGGCGGGCTCAGTGCGCGGGTCGGCGCGGGAAGTGAGCGCGGGAAGTCAGCGGGCGGGGGCCGGTTCCCCGGCCGGGGCCTCGGCGCGCAGCAGCACCTCGGCGAGCAGCTCGGCCAGGTGCACCGGGTGCGCCGCGGTGCCCGCCTCGATCTGCGTACGGCAGGAGAACCCGTCCGCCAGGACGCGGGTGCCCTCGCCCGCGTCGCGCACCGCCGGCCAGAGCGCCAGCTCGGCGGCGCCG
Source organism: Actinomadura viridis (assembly GCF_015751755.1). Classification (GTDB taxonomy): domain Bacteria; phylum Actinomycetota; class Actinomycetes; order Streptosporangiales; family Streptosporangiaceae; genus Spirillospora; species Spirillospora viridis. The sequence continues at coordinate 8,867,717 of NZ_JADOUA010000001.1, read as the reverse complement.
ACCGACACCTCGTGGTGGCCGCGCTCGAAGCCGAAGTTCCCGGCCAGCCCGCAGCAGCCGGCGTCCAGCACCCTCGTCCGCACGCCGACCCGCTCCAGCAGGCGGCGGTCGTCCTCGAACCCCCACACGGCGTGCTGGTGGCAGTGCGGCTGGGCGACGGCGCCGATGCCGGTGCCGGGCGGCGGGGCGGCCGGGACCCGGTCGAGCAGCAGCTCGGGCAGCGCGACGGTCCGTTCCCGGAGCAGCTTGACGTCGAGGTCGCCGTACAGCAGGTCGGGGGCGTCCGAACGGAACACCGCCGCGCAGCTCGGCTCCAGGACCACGACCCGCTCGCCGCGCCGCAGCCGGGGCGCGAGCGCCGCCACCGTCCGGCGCAGGACGCGTTCGGCGATCCCGAGCTGCCCGGTGGAGATCCAGGTGAGCCCGCAGCACAGGGGGACGGGCGGCATGTCCACCCGGTAGCCGAACCGCTCCAGCAGCCGTACGGCCGCCTTGCCCGCGTCCGGGTGGAAGTGGGAGGTGAAGGTGTCGGGCCACAGGATCACCGGGTCGCCGTCGCCCCGCACGCCCCGTCCGGCGAACCAGTCGATGAGCGTCCGCTCGGCGAACCGGGGTATCTCCCGGCGCGGGTCGACACCCCCGGCGAGCTTGATCGCGCGGGCCAGGCCGGGCGCGTGCGTCAGCGCGTTGACCGTGCGCGGCGCGGCCGAGGCGAGCCGCGCCCAGAGGGGGAGCCAGCCCATGGAGTAGTGCGCGGGCGGCCGGAGCCGCCGCCGGTAGTGGTGCGCGAGGAACTCGGCCTTGTAGGTGGCCATGTCCACGTTCACCGGGCAGTCGCTCTTGCATCCCTTGCAGGCCAGGCAGAGGTCGAGCGCGCGGTGGACGTCCTTGGAGCGCCAGCCGCCGGTGATGGTCTCCCCGCGCATCATCTCCATGAGGACGCGGGCCCGGCCGCGGGTGCTGTGCTCCTCCTCCTGGGTGACGCGGTAGCTGGGGCACATGACGCCGCCGGAGGTGGCGCGGCACTGGCCGATGCCGACGCAGCGGGACGCGGCGTGGGTGAACCGCCCGTGGTCGTGCGGGTAGGAGAAGTGGGTCGGCGGCTCCTCGGGGTGGTAGCCGAGGAGGTCGAGGTTCTGGTCCAGCCGGTACGGGTCGACGACCTTGCCGGGGTTCATCCGCCCGGCCGGGTCCCAGATCCGCTTGAAGCGGCCGAACAGCTCGACCACCTCCCCGCCGAACATGATCGGCAGCAGCTCGCCCCGCGACTGGCCGTCGCCGTGCTCGCCCGACAGGGACCCGCCGTACGAGGCGACCAGCCGCGCGGCCCGTTCCACGAACCGCCGGTACTCGGCCACCCCGCCGGGGTCCTCCAGGTCGAACGGGATCCGGGTGTGGACGCAGCCCTGCCCGAAATGGCCGTACAGCGAGCAGTGCCGGTAGTCGAAGTCGTGCAGGAGGGCCTGGAAGTCGCGCAGGTAGTCGCCGAGCCGGTCCGGTGGGACGGCCGCGTCCTCCCAGCCCTCGTGGGTCTCGGGCCCGCGCGGCGGGTAGGCGGTGGCGCCCAGCCCGGCCTCGCGGACCCGCCACACGCGCTCCTCCTCGGCCGGGTCGTCCATGAACGCGGTGTGCGCGTCCCCCGACTCCTCGATGAGCCGCCGCGCCCGGTCCTCCGCCTCCTGCCGGGTCCGGCCGCCGAACCGCACCATCAGCCACCCCGCGCCCTCGGGCAGCTCCCGCACCACGTCCTCGCCGGCCAGCCGGGTGACCCGGGCCAGGCTGATCAGCGTGTGGTCGACGCCCTCCAGCGCCAGCGGGCGGTGCCGGGCGACCTCCGGAACCGCGTCGGCCGCGGCGGCGATGTCGGCGTAGCCCAGCACGGCCAGCGCCTGGTACCGCGGCACCTCGAACAGCCTGATCTCGGCCCGCAGCACCGTGACCAGGGTGGATTCGCTGCCGACCAGCGCCCGCGCCACGTGCGCGCCCTTCTCGGGCAGCAGCGAGTCCAGGTTGTACCCGGAGATCCGCCGGGGGATGTCGGGGAAGCGGGTACGGATCAGCGCCAGGTTCTCCTCCACCAGGCCGCGCATCGCGCGGTAGATCTCGGCGCGCCGGCCCCCGGCGGCCAGGATCCGCTCGTACTCCTCCTCGGAGGTCTCCCCGACCCACATGCGCTCGCCGTCGTAGGTCAGCACCTCCAGGCGCAGCACCGAGTCGGCCATCTTGCCGTACGCCTGGGCGGTCGCGCCGCAGGAGTCGTTGCCGATCATGCCGCCGATCGTGCAGGTGTCGTGGGTGGACGGCTTCGGCCCGACCATCAGCCCGCGGGGGGCCAGCTCGGCGTTGAGGTCGTCCAGGCAGGCGCCGGGTTCCACCAGCGCCCGGTCGCCGTCCACCGACAGCAGGCGGTGGCAGTACTTGGACCAGTCGATGACCACGCCCTCGTTGCAGCACTGCCCCGCCAGGCTCGTCCCCCCGCCCCGGGAGAACACCGGGACGTCGTGGTCGCGGCAGACCCCGACCGCGGCCACCGCCGCCTCCACGGTGCGGGGCACCACCACCCCGATCGGGGTCTGGCGGTAGTTGGAGGAATCGTGGGAGTAGGCGGCCCGCGATCCCTCGTCGAACCGCACCTCGCCGTCGACATGTGCCCGGAGTTCCTGCTGAAGGCCCATGCCGGGCGCCTACCCGGCCCCGCCCGGGACAAGCCCTCCCGGGCACCACCCCTGGGTCGATCGTCGGCGATGCCCCGGCCCGCCGCCCGGCCCACCGGGGGTGCCCCGCTCGGGGAGGCGAACGCGGTCTTCCAGCCAGCATGCATGTGAGCCGTCCGCCCCGTTTGCCATCATGGCCGTATGGCTGTCCGCTGCCTGATCGTCGACGACAGCAGCCGCTTCATCGCAGCGGCCCGGGGGCTGCTCGACGGTGGAGCGGTCTCCGTCGTCGGCGCCGCCACGACGGCCGACGACGCGCTCCAGAAGATCGACGAACTCCGGCCCGACGTCGTCCTGCTCGATATCGACCTCGGCCCGGAGAGCGGATTCGAGGTCGCGCGGCGGCTCGGTGAGCGCGTGGAGTCCGAACGCGCGGGGTCCGAACGCGCCGGGTCCGAAGGCGCGGAGTCCGAACGCGCGGGGTCCGGGGGTGCCGGAGGTCCGCGGGTCATCCTGATCTCGGCCCGCGCGCGAGCGGATTACGAAGATCTCATCGCGGCCGTCCCGGTGGCCGGGTTCCTGGGGAAACTCGAGCTCTCGCCCGCGGCGATCATCGAGATGGTCTCGTCCTGCTAACGGGCGTCCAGGTACGCGAGGACCGCCAGGACGCGCCGATGGTCGTCATCGGTGTCACCGAGCGGAAGCTTGCTGAGAATGCTGTGCACGTGCTTCTCGACCGTTCCCTCGGTGACCCAGAGCTTTCGGGCTATCCCGGCGTTGGAGAGCCCTTCCGCCATCAGCGCGAGAACTTCGCGCTCACGCGGGCTGAGGGCGGCCAGGGGATCATCACGCCGCTGGGAGGCGACGAGTTCCTGGACCAGCGAGGGGTCCACGACCGAGCCGCCCTTGACGAGCCGCCGCAGCGTCTCGATGAAGTCCGCCACGTCGGTGACGCGGCTCTTGAGCAGGTACCCGATCCCCCGCCCGCCGGCCAGCAGTTCCATCGCGGGCTCCACCTCGACGTACGCCGAGAGCACGGCGATCCCGATCTGGGGATGCCGCTCCCGGATGGCCCGTGCCGCCTTCAGTCCCTCGTCGGTCTGCGTCGGGGGCATGCGAATGTCGACGATCACCAGGTCGGGGAGGTGCTCGCGGACCAGCGCGAGCAGCTGCGAAGCGTCCCCGGCCTGCCCCACCAGCTCGAAGCCGGAGCGGACCAACAGGCTCGCGACGCCCTCACGGAGCAGGACGTCGTCATCTGCGAGAACGACGCGGATGGGGCCCGTGGCCTCACCGTCCTGCCGCGTCCTCGTTCCGCTGCCCCCTGCGACGCTCATGCTAGAGGCCACGCTATAAGGTCCAGCCGAAACCACGAAATATGCTGGCCAAATGGTGACGATCGCCGTGACGGTGCTGATCGTGGTCGCCGCCCTGGGCCTCGGCCTCGTGTGGATCACGATCCGGCGCCTGCGGCGGGCGACGGACTTGGCCGGCCGGCTGGCGGCCGGCGTCCTCGACGCGAGCACGCCCGAGGACCCTCCCCGGAGGACCGGGCCCCCGCCGCGGTCGCTGAACGCCCTGTCCGACATGCTCGAAGAGCGGTACGAGGACGTGGTCCGCTTCGCCGAAGAACAGGCCGCCCTCCGGCGCGTCGCGACCCTCGTCGCCTCGGGGACACCGCCGTCCGAAGTGTTCGCCGCGATGGCCAAGGAGATGGCACTGGTGGCGGGCTCCAACGGAGCGAGCCTCTCCCGCTTCGAGCCCGATGGCACCGTTCTGGTGGTGGGCGCGTACAGCAAGATCCCGGCAGGTCTGCCGCTGGGGTCCCGGGTGTCGACCACGGGCCAGAACCTCGCGGCCGAGATCCTGCGCACCGGCGAGCCCAGCCGGATCGACGGCTACGACGACGCCCCCGGTGAGCTCGCCGCGATCCTCCGCCGAGCCGGCATCCGCTCGGCGGTGGCCGTGCCGGTCGTCGTCAACGGCCGGTTGTGGGGACTGGCGGCCGTCTCCAACCGCAAGGACCCCCTGCCCCGGGGCATCGAACGGCGGCTCTCGCGCTTCACCGGCCTGCTCGGCACCGCCATCGCCAACGCTCAGGCCCGTGCCGACCTGATGGCCTCCCGGGCGCGGGTGGTGGCGGCGACCGACCAGACCCGGCAGCGCATCGAGCGCGACCTGCACGACGGCACCCAGCAACGGCTCGTCTCGCTGGCGCTGGAGCTGCGCGCCGCCGAGGCCGACACCCCCGCCGCACTGCCCGAACTGCGGTCCAAGATCGCGGCGGTCGCCGACGGGCTGGCTGCGGCGCTCGACGAGCTGCGGGAGATCTCCCGTGGCATTCACCCGGCCATCCTGAGCGAGGGTGGTCTGCGGCCCGCGCTCAAGGCGCTGGCCCGGCGGTCCCCCATCCCCGTCGATCTCGACGTGCGGATCGGTGACCGGCTCCCCCCGGACACCGAGGTCGCCGCCTACTACTTCGTGGCGGAGGCGCTGGCCAACGTCGTCAAGCACGCGCACGCCTCGTCCGTCGAGGTTCGGACGGAGGTCACCGGCGACCGCCTGAACCTGGGCGTACGCGACGACGGCGTCGGCGGCGCGGACCCCGCCGCGGGCTCGGGCCTCATCGGGCTCACCGACCGGATCGAGGCGCTGGACGGAACGATCGCGATCGACAGCCCGCCGGGCGGGGGCACCCGGCTGGACGTCTCGCTGCCCGTCCGCCCGGGCTGAGCGCCGTCCGGTCCGCCGGCGACGCTTCTGACCGTCCTCGGAGCGCCCGGCCGGCCGGCGCGCGAACCGCACATTGCAGCTAGCAGGTATGCCGCGCTACCCGTCCGCCCCCGCGATGGGATGGCCGCTGGCCGTGATGACACAGGGGCCCGCGAGCGACCAGGCTCGTAGCAGAGCCGGAACATCCACGCGAGGGGACCGTCATGATCACGAACACCGTCGCCCGGAACGCCATCGCGCGTCGCAGGCGGGCGAGGAACGAGAGGGAGACCAGCGCCCGCGGACAGGACGTCCCCCTCGGCGACCGCGGCCGGCCTCTTCAGGAGATCATGGACTCCCACGTGTCCATCGCGGTCACCGGGCTCCGCGGCAAGACGAGCACCGCCGCGATGCTCGCCCACATCCTGAGCGTCCTGGAAAGCGACCCGTCCTGGATCCTGGGAGCGGACCTGGTCGGTTACGGCCCCGGGTCACGGGCCAGGCGGGGTGCGGGCGCTCCTCTGGTGCTGGAGGCCGACCCGCCCACCCTGGCCACGGTGACGCCCGACATCTGCGTGATCAGCGGAGGCTGTCCTGGAGAGTCCTATCCACGGATCGGGGAGTTCGGGACGGTCATCGCCTCTCACGAGGAGAAGGCCAGGCTGGAGGCACTGGCGGACGGTGCCGGCCCCGGCAACCTGGTGACCTACGGGCCGGGTCCCGGAGCGACCTGGACCATGGAATCCCGGCGATACGGGAGCGGGAACCGCATCGTGGCCAAAGGCCCGGACGGCGAGGTCCTCTGGGCGGACGTGCCCGTGCCCGTGCACGCCGACAACGCCATGGGGGCGCTGGCCGCCGCCACCGCCCTCGGTATCGCCCCCATGGAGGCGGCCCGGGCTCTGGAGAGCTACCAGGGGGTGCACCGGCACCTCACCATCGCGGGCGGGACGCGCTCCGTGACCGTGATCGATTCGGTGGCCCGCCGGCCGGATGCGATCGGCGCTGACCTCGCCGCCGCCTGGGAACTGACCGGCGGGGACGGCCGCGTGCACGTCCTGGCCGTCGCCGACGGCCTGCTCGCCCACACCATCAGGATCTCCGCGCTCCTCCAGGACGTCGACCAGATCGTGACGCTGGAGCCCGTCCGGCCCTCGCCTGGAGAACAGGGCGTCGACGCCCGGCGTTCGGATGCCGCCCCGGCGGTGCAGAGGATCACCGATCAGGCCCGGCCCGGTGATGTGATCGTCATCGTCGGCGGCGAGCCGCCGGTCGAGCGTCTGGCCGGTCTGGTCCTGGACGCGCTCGGCGATCACCCGTCCCTCTGATCAGGCCGTCCGGCCCCGGGGGCACCGGACGGCCCCGCCATGCGTGGACGACGCCCCGCTTCAGCTCCGGGCCGGGGCTCCGGAGCCCGGTTTCAGGAGCCCGGTTTCAGGAGTCCGCTTTCAGGAAGCCGGTCAGGCGGTCCAGCGGCCAGGTGTTGATCACCTCGTCGGCGGTGAGCCAGCCGCGCTGCGCGGTGCCCACGCCGTAGCGCAGGTAGGGCAGGTGCGGGACGGCGTGCGCGTCGCTGTCGATCGCGAACCGCACGCCGTGGTTCCGGGCCCGCCGGACGTGCTCGGCCGACAGGTCCAGCCGGTCGGGAAAGGAGTCGATCTCCAGGGCGGTGCCGGTCCGGGCGCACGCGGCGAAGACCTCGTCCCAGTCGGCCTCCACCGGCGGACGCTGCCCGATCACCCGCCCGCTCGGGTGGCCGAGGATCTTCACGTACGGGTTCTCGCAGGCCCGGACCAGCCGGCGGGTCATCTCCTCGCGGGGCTGCTCGAAGTGGGAGTGCACCGACGCGACGCACAGGTCGAACCCGGCCAGGAAGTCCGGCGGCCAGTCCACGCCGCCGTCCGGGTCGATGTTCAGCTCGGTGCCGTGGAGCAGGCGCATCCCGCCGTAGGCGCCGTCGAGCTCGCGGACCCGCGCCCGCTGGGCCAGCATCTTCTCGTCGGTCATCCGCTGCATGGCCAGGGCGGGGGCGTGGTCGGTCACGGCGTAGTAGTCATGGCCGCGGGCCGCCGCCGCGGCGGCCATCTCCTCCAGGCCCGCCAGCCCGTCGGTCAGGTCGGTGTGGGTGTGCAGGTCGCCGCGCAGGTCCGCCTCGGTCACCAGGTCGGGCAGCGTGCCGGCCAGGGCCGCCTCGATCTCCCCGGTGTCCTCGCGCAGGGTGGGCGGGATCCAGGGCAGGCCGAGCCGGGCGTAGACGTCCTCCTCGGTCAGGGACGCGATCTTCGCGCCGCTCTCGACGTCGAACAGGCCGTACTCGGAGAGCTTGAGCCCGCGGTGCACCGCGATCTCCCGGGTCCGGATGTTGTGCGCCCGGGACCCGGTGAAGTACTGGAGCGCCGCGCCCCAGTCCTCGGGCGGCACCACCCGCAGATCCACCTGCAGGCCCGCGGCGGTGCGGACGGAGGTCTTGGTGTCCCCGGTCGCGATCACCTGGTCCACCAGCGGCAGGCGGGTGAACGCGGCCATCAGCGCCGGCGCCCGGTCCGAGGTGGCCAGGACGTCCACGTCCCCGACGGTGTCCTTCATCCGGCGCAGCGAGCCCGCGAAGGCGCAGCGCTCACAGCCGCCGGCCGCCGCGATCTCGGCCACCACCGCGTCGGCGACCTCCATCGCGGCGCCGAGCGGGACCCGCTGACCGGCCTTGTGCAGGATCTCGATCCCGTGCCGCAGGTTCTCCTCGGTCCTGGAGCCGAAGCCGTGCAGGCCGTGCAGCCGGCCCTCGTCGATCGCCGCGGCCAGCGCCTCGACCGAGTCGATGCCGCGTTCCTGGTACAGCACCATCGCCTTCTTCGGCCCGAGGGTGGGGACGAGGGTCAGCCGCCGCACCCCGGCCGGGACCTCGGTCCGCAGCTCCTCCAGCCGGTGGATGGCGCCGGTGGCGAGGTACTCCTCGATCTTCGCCGCGATGGACCTCCCCACGTTGGGGATGCCGCGGAGCCCCGCGTCGTCCAGCCGGGCGATGTCCGCGGCGTACCCGCCCACCGACCGGGCGGCCTTCTCGTACACCCGGACCTTGAAGTCCTCCGCCCCGGTGATCGCCAGCAGGTCGGCGTACTCCTCCAGCAGCGCGCCGACCTCGTCGTTGGCCCGCATGGCGTCCGCCGCCTACGCCACCGGGACGATCAGGCCGTAGTGGCCGTCGTAGCGGTGGTAGAGGACCCGGCCGCGCCCGGTGGCCCGGTCGAGGAAGAACACGAACGGCTGCCCGGACATCTCCAGCCGCTCGATCGCCTCCGCCTCGTCCAGCCGCGCCGCGGGCTGGGGGCTCACCGTCAGCGGCACCGCCACCGGGTCGGCGCGCTCGGCCGGCGGCTCGGCCTGGGCCAGCCGGTAGCCGTCACCGCTGCGGTACACGACGCTGTCCTGGCCGGTCTCCACGTCGGTGAACAGGCTGAAGTCGTAGTCCATCATGTCCATGTCGAACACGGCCTCGTCCACGCTCTGCCGCTCCAGCGCGTACGCCTTGTGCCGCACGATCTCCCGTTCGGCGGCGGGGCGCGGGTAGTAGTCGGGACGGTGCGCGGGCTCGGCGCCGTGCCGCCACTCGTTCGGGCCGGGCTTGGGCCGCGCGCCCCGGACGGCCTCCCAGTTGCGGCCGATCCGCTCCAGCCGTCCCCGCAGCCGGTCGTGCGCCAGGTCGATGGACTCGCGCAGGCCCGACGCCGCCACCTGCACCCGGACGAGCCGCCCGTTGACGTCCGCGTTCACCTGGCAGGTCGCCCGCCGCGCCACCGCGGGATCGGGCGACACCTCCAGCCTCACCCGGGCGAACAGCACCGGCTCGGGGGCGAGGCCGAGCGCCGCGGCCACCCGGTCGCGGGCCATCTCGGTCGCCCACCGGGGCACCTCTCCCCTGGTCCCGACCATGACGTCGGGGATCGTCCGCGTCCGGTTCCTGGTACCGCTCATCTCCTGGCCTCCTCGCCGTGGCCGGCCGGCCGCGCGGCGGTGACGTCCCGGCCCTCCGGGGCGTCACACATCGAGCGTCACCGAGCCGTGCCATCCGTCGTCGCGTCCGGTCATGGACAGTTCGTGGTACGAGACCGCCTTGGGGACCGCCCCGATGAGGACGGCGTCCGCGACGCCGGCCATCGCGCATTCGGCCCGCAGGCCGCCCGGGGTACGCCGGACCACGACGTCCCGGGGCAGCTCCCCGGCCGTGTCCATCAGGTAGATGACCTCTTCGAGCACGTTCAGCACGTGCCCCTCGGCGTCACCGGCGGCCGAGTCGATCACCCGGGTCCCGGCCGGGGCGGCGCCCGACAGGTCGGCGAACGCCGCCACCATCGCGCGCACCGTCTCGACGACGCACCCCTCCAGCGTGGGCGCCCACGCCTCGATCCGCAGATCGGCCGTGTGCGGCACGGTGCGATGGCCGGTCCTCTGGTCCCTTCCGGCCGCCCTCACACCCTCAGTGTCGTCGGGCGGCGGAAAGGCCCCGAAGGGACTTTCGGCCTTCGCGCCCGGGGCATTGGCCCTCCCCCGGCCCGCCCCCGCCCGCCGCAGGGTGGGAGTACACGGCGCGCGACCGACCGCTCACAGGGGGAACGCCCATGGAGATCACCCGGGAAGGCCCGTACCGGTACCGCATCGAACGGCGGGGGGCGATGCGGGTGCCGGGCGTGGTGTTCGCCTCCGCGGACCTGCTGCCCGGCGCCGAGGCCGACCGGTCGCTGCGGCAGGTGGCGGACGTCGCCACGCTGCCGGGGATCGTCCGCGCCTCGTTCGCGATGCCGGACGTCCACTGGGGGTACGGGTTCGCGATCGGCGGGGTCGCCGCCACCGACACCGCGGCGGGCGGGGTCGTCTCGCCCGGCGGGGTCGGGTTCGACATCTCCTGCGGGGTCCGGCTGCTGGCCGCCGGCCTCGACCGGGACGCCTTCGCCGCCCGCGCCGGGACGCTGATGGACCGGCTGGGCGCCGCGATCCCCCGCGGCCTCGGCCGCGGCGCCGTCTGGCACCTGCCCGGCCGCGCCGAACTCGAACGGGTGCTGGCCGGCGGCGCCGCGTACGCCGTGGAGCGCGGGCACGGCGTCCCCCGTGACCTGGCCCGGTGCGAGGACCTCGGCGTCATGTCCGGCGCCGACCCCGGCCTGGTCGGCGCGCGGGCCGAGGAGCGCGGCCTCGGGCAGCTCGGCTCCCTGGGGTCGGGCAACCACTTCGCCGAGGTACAGGCGGTCGAACGGGTCTACGACCCGGCGACCGCCGAGGCGTTCGGGCTGCGACCGGGCCGGGTCTGCTTCATGATCCACTGCGGGTCGCGCGGGCTCGGCCACCAGATCTGCACCGATCACGTCCACGCCATGCAGACGGCGATGCCCCGATACGGCATCGACGTCCCCGACCGGCAGCTGGCCTGCGTCCCGGCCGAGTCGCCGGAGGGACGCGACTACCTGGCCTCGATGGCCGCCGCGGCCAACTACGGGCGCGCCAACCGCCAGCTCCTCACCGAGGCCGCCCGCCGCGCCTTCGCCGCCGTCCACGGCTGCGACCTGGACCTGGTGTACGACGTGTCGCACAACCTCGCCAAGATCGAGACCCATCCGGTGGACGGCGAGCCGCGGCGGCTGTGCGTCCACCGCAAGGGCGCCACCCTCGCGCTCCCGCCCGGCCACCCCGTGCTGCCGCCCGACCTGCGGGCGGCCGGGCAGCCGGTGCTGATCCCCGGCACGATGGGCACCGCCTCGTACGTACTCACCGGGGTGCCCGGCAACCCCGCCTTCGACTCGGCCTGCCACGGCGCCGGCCGCCGGCAGAGCCGCCACCAGGCCGCCCGCTCCGTCCACGGCCGGGACCTGCGCGAACGGCTCCAGGCCGCCGGCATCGCGGTGCGCGGCGCCTCCTGGCGGGGCCTGGCCGAGGAGGCACCCGCCGCCTACAAGGACATCGACGCCGTCGTGGACGCGGCCGAGGGCGCGGGCCTGTGCCGCAAGGTGGCCCGCCTCGTCCCCCTCGGCGTCGTCAAGGGGTGACGGCGAGGGGTGACGGCGACGGTCAGCGCCGGGAGACCTCCTTCTCGGACACCAGGCGGCGCAGCTCGTCCGGCATCTGGCGCAGCGCCTGCTCCACCCCGCCCGGAGCGATCCGCGACATGACCACCTCGGTCACGGTCGAGGCCGTCCTGTGCACATCGGTGCGGGCGACCCGCGCCTCGTCGGCGAACCGCTCGGCGAACCGCTGCGCGTCGTACTTGTACGGCATGTGCCGCGGGCTCCACCCGTCGTAGAAGACCCCGCGCAGCAGCTCGGGCAGCTGCGCCGCGAGATGGGCCGCCGCCTCGACCGTGAGCCGGTCGCGCATGCTGTGCATCCAGGCCCGCAGCACGCGGTAGGCGAAGTCGCGGTCCTCGGTCTCGAACGCCGAGGCGACGGCGGCGATCCATTCATTGGTGCTGTTGATGCTGTGGTCAAGCCCGTGAATACCGGTGAACGACATGGGATCCCCCCATCGTGTGTCCTCGGTCGTCGGCGCGGACGGCCCTTCTCCCCGGACCCCTGCCCACCCCGAGCCCGAAGACTCCCCCGCGACGCCCCCGATCGTCCGGACCGCGTGTTGGGCGAGACGTTGACTTGCGGCGAGTTGTCGTGTGGGAACGTTCCCGAGGCAGCAACTCGCCGCAAGTCAACGTGCCAGAGCCGCCTGCGACCCCGTCACGTCACCGGAAGGCTTCGACGTTGCGGCGGGCCCACTCGGCGAAGGGACGGGGCGCGCGGCCGAGCACCCGCTCGACGTCCGGGCTCAGCCGCAGCTCGGCGGCCTTGGGCTCGCCGAGGATGGCCAGCGTGGTCTCCACCACCGGCCCCGGCATGAACGCGGACATCCGTGCGCGCGCCTCGGCCGGGGTCAGCTCCACGAACCGCACCGGCTCTCCGAGGGCCGCGCCGATCGCCTCGGCCTGCTGCCGGGGCGTGACGGCCGCCGGTCCGTTCAGCTCGTGGACCTGGCCCGCGTGCTCGTCCTTGCGCAGGGCCACGGCCGCGACCTCCGCGATGTCCGCCGGATCGATCACCGGGATCCCGACGTCGCCGAACGGCGCGGCGACGGTCCGCTCGGCGCGTACCGACTCCACCCAGGCGTAGGCGTTGGACGCGAAGGCGCCGGGCCGCAGGATCGTCCAGGTCAGGCCCGACTCGCGCACCGCCTCCTCGATCGCCCGCATGACGCCACCGTGCGAGGGGGACTCCGGCCTGGTCACCACGCCCTGCGAGGACAGCAGCACCACCCGCCGGACCCCGGCGCCCCTGGCCACGTCCAGGATGGCTCGCGGATCGAGCCCGTGGCCGCCCGCACCGCCGTCGTGCAGGAACAGGACCTCGGCACCGTCGAAGGCAGGCCGCAGGGTCTCCGGCGCGGCCAGGTCGGCCCGTAGGTGCCGGGTCCCGCCCGGCAGGTCCACCGGGGCCATCCCCCTCGACACCGCCGTCACCCGTTCCGCGGTCTCCGCCAGCGCCCGCACCAGCGACCTGCCCACGTTCCCGGTCGCACCCGTCACCACGATCATGATCGACTCCCGTGTCTCGCTGTGATTTCTCGTGACGCCGGGGACGCTAACAGCCTCGGTATAGTAGGTACCTAGAGGAAAGTAACTACCTCAGAGGGGTGGAAGCCATGGCGACCGAGACGAGCCGGCCCGCGCCCGAGGCCCTGGACGACCCGGAGCTGGCCTGCCCGATCGCTCCGGTCGTGGAGATCGTGTTCAGCCGGTGGACCACGCCCATCCTCTGGTCGCTCCACACGTTCGGCCGTCAGCGGTTCGTCGAGCTGGAGCGGCGCATCAAGGGCATCACCCCCAAGGTGCTCACCCAGCGCCTGCGTCAGCTGGAGCGCGACGGCCTGGTCATCCGCACCTACCACCCCGAGGTGCCACCGCGTGTCGAGTACGAGATCAGCGAGCTCGGCCGCAGCCTCGCCCCCCTCTTCGCCCACCTCTCCGAGTGGGCCTCCACCAACCTCGAACAGGTAGAGCAGGCCCGCCGCCACTACGACGAAGCCGGATCGCCCCGCGCCTGACTCCAGCTTCCTTGAAAGCCGGGGCCGCCTCACCCGACAGTCACACCAGGTACGGATTCTCATCCGCCGAGAACCCCGCAGCCAGCAACGCGCGTTCAACCTCGCGCACCCGACAGGGCCCGAAGTACCGGACATCCCACAACTTGCCCGTCTGTGCCAGCGCCAGCACCTCGCCTACGGTCAACCCGTAACCGCGATCACGGGTCAGTGCCCGCTCCGCATGCTGGGACAGCCGCAAGCACCGCACCGGGCAGGCCAACGTCACCCGCTCACAGACGTGCGGCGCCTCCGTCTCCGACAGCCACGGAGCGAACCCGAGCACCTCAGCCGACACCACCCGCAGAAGGTCCCGGACGGTCTCCAGCCCCAGACACGACAGCGGGCAATCCAGGCTCATTCCCCCATGGCCAGGGCGATGCGCCATGCCGGTCCCCATGCCTTCTCCGACCACCCCCGAAGAACCGAGCGCCGCAGGTTCGACCGGCCGTCCAGCCCGTTCACCGGTCATCGCCTCCGCCCCCGCCGCGCCGCGCCCCCAATGCGCGCCCACACCCATTTCCCGCGTGGCTCGGTCTCGGTCACTCCGCACGCGTCCGCCAGTTCTTCGACGATCAGTAGCCCCCGCCCGCCCGTACCGTCGTCATGATCTAGGGCCAGCGCCTCAGCATCCGCCGCCGCGCCTCCGGCCACCGCCCACATGGAACGCTTGCGCACCGGCCGGGCGTCCGAGGAATCCCACACCGCCAGCAGCACCCCCATAGGCTGCCGCGTGAGCCGTAGCCGGATCTCTCCGTCGTCCGGCGTGTGAATTACCGCGTTGGTCACCAGTTCACTGGCGATCAAGGTCGCGTCATCGCGCAAGCGCGCCAGCCCCCACGAGGCCAGCCGCAATTCCACCAGCGTTCGAGCCTGCCCCGGCGCCGTCCGCGCCGCCAGGCACGTCATGTCCAGCTCGTCTCGATTGCCCACTTTCGCGTTCAACATGCTCACTCCTTGCCGTTCCGCCTATGGCAAGAGTCAGCCCGCTCCCCTATCTTTGGCTAGGAGAGCTCAATAAATGCGACAACCGGAGAGTGATCATGCGTACACATCCCCCCTTTGATCCGGATGGGAACCTGTGGGACCACATAGCTTTTGAGCTGCGCAGACACCGACACGAGCGCAGTCTCTCGCTAGCCGATGTGGGCGCAATCATCAACAGGGACCGGTCTCTAGTCGCACGTGTTGAATCAGGAGACACCAAACTTCAGAGTGCTCATGCGATCAAGCTTGATACGGCTTGGAACACAGGAGGCCGGTTTGAGCGCTTGGTCAAGTTCGCCAAGGCGGGGCACGAAGTCGAGTGGTTCAAGACTCACTCAGAGCACGAGGCCAAGGCTTCTCACCTGCGAATCTGGGAGCTTGGCTGGGTCCCTGGCCTGTTTCAGATCGAAGCCTACGCCCGAGCGATGTTCGAGGCATCCGGCGTTGAGGACGTCGAGGATGGAGTGGCGGCCCGCCTAAGCCGCCAGACGTGCCTAGACCGCAAACCAAGGCCGAGGGTGTGGGTGATCCTGGATCAAGGCGTCCTGGACCAGCCCGTCGGCGGGCCGGAGATCATGCGAGCACAACTCGCGCGCCTCGTTGAACTGGCTCGCCAACCCAACATCACCGTGCGAGTCGTCCCCAGGGACGTAGGCGCACACGTCGGCCGCGACGGCTCGTTCAAGATCATGACGGTGGACGGCGCCGATGTGGTCTACACAGTCGCGCAGGGCGGCGGGCGACTCGTCCAGGATGCGACCGAGATATCCTCGTATCGGGATTGGTTTGACCGCATCGGAGACGTAGCCCTGCCCAAGGACGCATCATTGCGCCTGCTCGTAGAAACCATGGAGCGGTACTCATGACCATCTGGAGGAAGTCCAGCCGTAGCGGCAGCGCCACGACTCAGTCTGACTGCCTTGAGGTCGCTCAGCTCGACGGAGCCGTTGGCCTCCGAGACAGCAAGGCTCCGGACGCTGGTCACCTCACCCTGTCGCCTGCCGGCTTCAGCGAGTTGGTTAGGCGTGTGAAGCGAGATGACCTGGACGTCT
This sequence comes from Actinomadura viridis, assembly GCF_015751755.1. Classification (GTDB taxonomy): domain Bacteria; phylum Actinomycetota; class Actinomycetes; order Streptosporangiales; family Streptosporangiaceae; genus Spirillospora; species Spirillospora viridis. Next base: position 8,852,206 of record NZ_JADOUA010000001.1, on the reverse strand, counting down.
GAACCAGCAGGGTAGTCCCGACCATTGGGTCGGGGGCCAAGGCGCGCGCCGCTGCGGCGCGCGCTTTCGCGCATGGTGGGCCGAAGGACGCGCCTTCGGGCCCGCTCGGGTGATACTGACCGCCTGAGCAGCAACCGGCGAATCGGGCGATCACCGGCGTCCCGACGAGCACGAGACCAAGCGCGGCCCTACCCTCTCGGCTTGACCCTCCGGTCACGCGCACCCCCGGCACGCTCCAATCGGCGAACACCGCGAAGTTCCGCGACCGGCAGCTGCGTTTCTTGCCCTTCCTCTGCCTCGGATCAGGTGTCGCGTGAGCCGATCTTCAAGATCCACTGGGCGGGGAGCACGTTGACTTGCGGCGAGTTGCTGCCTTGGGGTGTGTCTGAGGCAGCAACTCGCCGCAAGTCAACGAAGAGCGGGACGCGTCGTCCCGGAAATGTCCGGTTTCCAACGTCCGGGCGGGGTGCTACGGGAGGGTGGCGATCTGGATCAGCTTCGGCTCCCCACCCTGGACGAGGATGGCACGTCCCGGCGGAAGTTCGCCGCCTCCTGGAGGTTCGACGCCCCACGCCTGCGACTCGGCCCCATGACTGTACGCCATGAACACGCCGGTGGCCCCCGCCCGGTGGAGGCCCCGGAGCGCCGGTTCGAGAGGGTCTTCTCCGGCGGACGCGATACGCGACACCACGAAATGGACGCCGGATCGGCCCGCCAGTTCCGTCACCAGGTTGTTCAGCTTCTCGGTCTGGTCATCGGCCAGCCGATGGTGATCGGCGACGATCACGTAAACCTTGGAGGTGGTCGCGGGGGTGCCGCCGTGCTCCGGCTGGAGGCGCAGCAGCAGCACCTCCGCCAGCTCCGCCACGAGCAGGTTGATGTCCTCGGCCGTCTCGGCGTAACGGACCCCGCGTTCGGGAGGGAGGTCCGCTTCCGGTTCGATGTCCCCGTCGTCGGCTGCGGGCTCGTCGTCATCGTCCCCGAAGCTCATGGGGAGATCGAAGCCGGTGTCGGCGGGAAAGCCCGCACCGAGGTCGGCGGCCAGCCCGGACAGTGCGCCGCGCGGGTCGATGATGCAGATCAAGGTGCCCTCGGGGTCGCCGCGGTCGGCGATGCCGCTGATGATCAGGCGCAGCAGGTTGGTCTTCCCGGCTCCGGGCGGGCCCACGACCAGCAGATGCGGATCGGCATCGAGATCGATCATGACTGGGGCGTGCGTTCCGTCCTCGACGCCGATGGGAATCCGCCGGCCGGAGACGGGTGGGAGCCGGTCTGGTGCCAGCAGGTCGGGAAGCGGGGCCTTCGGGCGCACCGGTCCCGCGCCCAGGGGCGGCGACTCCCTGCCGAACCTTGCCATCGTCTGGACGATCTGGTCGAGGTCGCCGGACGGCCGATACGGGAAGAAATACACCGGCGGGTTCCCCCTCGCGGACAGGGTCGCCATCCCCGGGCTATGGGTGGCGAGGTGCCACATCCCGTCGGACAGTGACGCGCCATCCTCAACCGGGACGACCCGGACCAGATGGACGCCCAGGCGAGGGCCGTGGCGGGCGATCCATATGAGGAGGTGAGGGAGCCAGGTGCCGAGCACGCTCGGCGAGGCGTCGTTGAACACGACAAGCATGAGGGGCGCGGGGACGTCCTGATCGGGAGGCAGTGTCTTGAGCGCCTCCGCTCGCCGGTCGAGTTCGGAGGCGAGCGTGCTCTCATGGTGATACGCGCGCTCCCGCTCCAGCCGTCCGGCGATGGTCGCGGCCACGTGAGGCAACCGCCAGACGCCGGTGAACACGTCGCTCGCCAGTGGATCCAGCAAGGTGAAACTGAGCACGTCCGGTGGATTCGCCAGCGCCAGGCTGAGAATGACCGAACGCACCAGCTCGTCCCGGCCCTCCGCTCCGGTGATGACCCCGTGCTCCCGTAGCTCCAGGACCACCGGGTCGTCGTCCTCGTCCACGCCGATCAGGGCGGCGTCCGCGCGCTGCGCTCTCCGCCATGCCTGGTCGATGAAGGTCGCGAGATCGGCTCCGGCGGGCTCCGGCGGGAGGGGACGCCCGGCCTCTCGCGGCGGAGGCAGGGGCTCCGCCAGCCGGACGAGCACTGGTGCCTTCCGGCCGGTCCGCAGATGGATGTGGGGGGATGTGCCGGAGGGTGGCCAGGAGAGCTGAGCGTGGCCGAACAGCCTTTGTGACGTGCTCGGTGAGACCGGGCTCACCGCGATACGCCAGTCGAGAAGCGCGAGAAGCCGGTCCCACACTGTGGTGTCCTCGATCTCAGTCGTCGCGACGATGAGGTGGACGCCCAGCTTCTTGCGATGCAGCGCCATGCGGAGAAGCAGCTCGCCCAGCTCGGGCCTGTGAGTGGGGAGGGTCAGGGACACGTCGATGACGACGATCAGCGGCCGTGGACGGTCGCTCCGTGGGGCGGGCGCCTGGCGCTGCTCGATCTCGTCCGACAGAGCGCCGATGAGGCGGCGCAGCCCCTCGGAGTCTCCCAGCAGCTCGTCCTGCGCGCTCAGCACGTTGGACGGCGTGGGGCCTTCGCCCAGGGGCGCGTCACCGAGTCCGGCCAGGATGACGCCGACGTCCTCGGAGGCATGTGAGGTCACGATCAGGCGCAGGAGACGTTGCCGTTCGGCGCGGTCGCCGACGACCACACCCGATGTCCCCGGCCTGCCCGTGATGTCGAAGGGGACGTCGATCCGCTCGTTCTTCGCGCCGAACCCGAGCGGGGGACGCTCGCCGTGCTCGATCTCAGCCGCAATCCGCACCATCCGGGACCATTCGGCGAAGGTCTGCGGGCGCGCGGGGCGGAAACGGATGGTCGGCGGCAGGTCCGCCGGCGCGCCGGTGCCGGGAGAGGCCGGCCCGGAGAACAGCGTGGCCGTATCCGGCGGCGTATCGAGGACGATCCGCCGGCCGAGTGCCGGCGGCAGCGGAGCACGGGCGTTGTGCGATGCATCCGATACATCCGAGGCGCTGAAGATCAGATGGATGCCCAGCCTGGATCCTTCGATGGCGAGATTGAGGAGTTCGCCCGCGGCGTCGTCCAGGGCATGGGGGTCATCGACCACCGCGACCCGCCTCGGAAGTTGATCGCGCCCGGTCCGGAGTGCCTGGTAGGCGTCCCAATCCGGGACGTCCATGTCCGCGAGGACGTCTGCACGGGCAGCGGCCTCCTCGCGCAGCCGCGCCACCGCCCCGGCGTACGGTTCCCCGGCCGCCTGACCGCCCCCTGGTCCGTCCACGTGGGGCAACATGCTCAGGTCGTCGTACGCGCCGCCGGGCGCGTTCTCGACGAACGTGAAGCGGACCGCGCGCGGCGACCAGCTCATGGCGAGCCCCAGCAGGATGGTCCGCACCAGATCGCGCCGGGGCGGCCCACCGATGACCCATACGTGGCCGTCGAACGGGTCCAGGAACAGCAGGCTGCCGTCCTCCCAGGTTCCTATGGGCACCCCGGTCCGACCCGGCCGCGACTCCCGCCATGTGCGCGCGATGCTCTCCGGGGTGGGTGAGCCGAGGAGGTCCATCAGGTCCATCCGGCCCGGCGGATCCGGCGGGCCGGGAATCTCTTGCGCGGTGGGCAGGGGCACCTGCACCAGTTGCGGCGGCTGGACGCCGCCGGGCGGGCCGCCGGGCGGTCCGAAACCTCCCGAATTGACGACGGTCTGGAACGTGTCGGGGTGGGCCGGGGGTGGGGCGGGCGGGAGGATGAGGCGGCGGGCTTCGGCGTTGACCAGGGCGAACGGGCCCCAGCCCAGGGTGGCGGCGCGGCGGCCGGCGGTGGAACGGGACGACAGCGGGATCACGGCGGGGAAACGGCTGCCGGTGGAGCCCGCGCGGCGTTCGATCTCGGCGGAGACGATCTCCAGGGTGTGCAGGGTGTGCAGGCCCTCGGAGCGCGGCAGGGTGTCCAGCAGCGCCTGGCGGGCGCCGGGGACGAACTCGTACCGTTCCGCGGAGCCGCCGAGGGGGCGCAGCAGGCCGCTCAGCAGCACCTCGGCGAGCGGGCCGGGGCCCGCCCCGTCCTGCACGCGCTGCTGGATGAGGCGCATGACGGGCAGCGACGGGACCGACACCGCGACGTGGGCGGCCAGTTCGCAGGCGGCCGGGGAGGCGACGGCCAGGAAGCGGCGGACCCGCTCCCCCACCGGCAGGTCACGCTCGCGGCGGACCGGGGCGGCGTCGCGCACGCGGCCGGTGACGGTGGTCATCGCGACCGGGCGCGGGCCCGAGCCCGCCAGGAGGGCCGCCCAGTCGCCGAACCAGCGGGGCGAGATCTCCAGGACGGGGACGGGCACGCCGTCCCCCGGCTCGTCGTGGTACGGGTCGAACCGCAGGTCGGTGTTGGGCGCGCCGGGCCTGGGGAGGACGGCCGTGCCCGGGGAGACGGGCGCGGCGGTGCGGCGCCACATCCGTTCGGGAAGGGGCTGGAGGATCGCCGCCGGGCCCGCGGCGGCCCAGTGGCGCAGGCTCGCGCCCGCGCGCCCGTTCCACCAGTGCCGCCCGGAGCAGTCGCTCAGCACGAGCACGGCCCGCCGGCCGGACGGGTCCAGCAGTGTCCTGGGGGCGCGCGGGGCTCCGCCCGGCGCGACCGCCACGCCGCCGGACTCGCGCAGGTAGTACACCCGTACGTCGCTGAACGCGCCCTGCCGTACCAGGGCCTCGGTCAGCTCCTCGGCCAGCGGGCGCCACAGCCGCATGGAGGGCCCGGTGTCCACGACGAGATCGACGCCCAGCCAGCGTTCCCGCTCCGGGACCAGCACCGGGACCCACAGGCCGGTGTCGGCGATCCGGGCGGCGGTGGCCTCCTCGTCCAGCCGCCGCCGGGTGCGGGAGGGCACCCGGCGCTTCAGCGGGCGCAGCGCGCGCTGGAGGCCCCGCGGATCGTTCAGCATCGGCGCGGTCGGCACCAGGACGTCGACCGCGGCGGTGTCGCCCGGCGGGTCGGCGTCGCCTTCGGGGGCGGGGTGGACGGGGGTGCGCTCGCGTGGCGGGCGGCGCGGTCCCGGGGGTCGGGCGTCCGGTTGGGGGAGTTCGGCCGGTTCGCCGTCCCGGGCGGCGTCCGGCGGCGTTTCCCGGGCGGGCGGCGTGGCGGCGGCGTCCTCGGCGGGCGGGGTCAGGTGGGAGGCCAGCCAGAGGATCTCGCTGAGCTCGCGGGCGTCGGGGGGCGGGCCGGTCGCGGTCAGGACGTCGCGGAGGCGCTCGACCGGCGCCGGCTCACTCGTCCTCGTCATCGGCGGGCGTGCCGTTCAGGTAGGGCATGATCTGGTCGGCCAGCCGCCCGCGGTCCGGGGCGTCGGCGTGCCGCAGCAGGTAGACGGCGTTGAGGAGCTGGTCGGTGGCGAGCGCGCCGGCGCTGGAGCGTTCGAGGAAGCGGCGGATCAGGTCCTCGCTCTGGTCGGCGAGGTCGCCCAGGTGCGCCCGGACGATCGCGGCCAGTTCCGCCTCCCCGTCGGGGCGGCTCAGCTCCAGCCGCACGCAGCGGCGGAGGAACGCCGGGGGGAACTCGCGCTCGCCGTTGCTGGTCATCACCACCAGGGGGAACGCGCGGCAGCGGACGGTCCCCCGGTCGATCGCCACCCGCGGCCCGTCGGCGGTCATCACCCCGGCGCGGGGGTCGGCGCGGCGGACCAGCTCGGGGATCTCGAACTCGCCCTTCTCGAAGATGGTGAGAAGGTCGTTGGGCAGGTCGATGTCGCTCTTGTCGATCTCGTCGACGAGCAGCACCCGGGGCCGCTCGTACGGGAGCAGCGCGGTGCCCAGCGGGCCGAGCCGCAGGTACCGGCCGATGTCGTCGTCGGGCAGGACGTCGCGGCCGTCCCGGGCCGCCGCGTACAGCCGGGTGATCGGGTCGTACTGGTAGAGCCCGTCCCGGAGCGTCACCCGGCTGGTGATCGGCCAGTGCAGGACGGGTCCGAGGCGAAGTTCGTGGGCGACCGCGTAGGCCAGGGTGGACTTGCCGGTGCCGGGCGGGCCGGTCACCAGCAGCGGGCGCCGCAGGTAGAGGGCGGCGTTGACCTGCTGGACGGCGTCGGCGGACGGCAGGTAGGTGATCGCCTGGTGCGGGGCGCCGCCGGACGGGATGGGCGGGGCGGACGGGGTGGGCAGCGCCGGCCCGCCGTCGAACGCGCGCCACGGCGGCGGGGCGGGCAGCCGGTCGATGCCGTCGTGGGAGGTGCGGCTCCCGGTGTAGAGCAGCCAGTCGGGCATCTCACATCTCCATGGAGCACGGGGGGTCGGGCAGCCGGGACGGGTCGTCGTAGAACAGGGTCAGGCCCCGGCCGCAGTGCGGTTCGTCCTCCGGGGCGTCCGACGCCTGCCTGCGCAGTTCCATCGCGACCCTGGGCAGGTCCTCGGGCGGTCTCTGCCGGACGGCCTCGACCAGGTCGTCGCGCAGGCGGTGGCCGTGGCAGTCGCCGTGCTCGTGGTCGGTGCATCGGCCCCGGGGCCACAGCATGACGGGGACGCCCGTGCCGAGCGCCGCCTGGAGCCAGGCGGTGGGCGGGCGGGCCCCGTAGACCAGCAGGCAGCGGTCGAGCCGGGCCTCCAGCTTCCGTTCGAGGCCGGCCTTGGTGCGCGGATGGGTGTCGCAGCCGATCGGGTACGGGGCGGGCCGCGGGCTCCCGCCGAGGACCTCCCAGCGCTGCCGGGCCTGGTACCGGCGCAGGTGGTCGTCCGGGGAGGCGCCGGCCGACCGGGGGCGCAGGCGCTCGACGTCCCGTACCACCAGCGGGAACCGCCGCATCGGCATGCCGCGGGCGATGGTCCACTCGTCGTACGGCTTGGTGAGCCAGCGCAGCGGCACCGCGAACTCGATCCGCCAGTCGTGGTCGACGACCTCGCGGCTGGCCTCCCGCACGCCGTCCTCGACCGCCCGCCGCACCTCCTCCTTGGCGACCGTCCGCGTCGGGAAGGAGGTCGCGGTGACGCCGTCGATCCAGGTCTGCACGGTCAGGTCGAATCCGCCGTGGGTGAGCGGATCCAGCCGGACGACCACCGCGGCGGGCCTGGAGGGGGCGGGCAGGGGGCGCGCGGCGGGCAGGTGCCGCGCGATCCAGCGGCCCAGCTCGGCCGCCGGTTCGGGGGGAAGGTACTGGTCGAGCGCGGTCAGGTAGTCGCGGAGCCGGTCCGGCTCCTCCGGCCATCCGTCCCCGAGGTGGCGGACCGGATCCCAGGCCGACCGCAGCCGCGGCTTCCCCCCGGTGAGCCGGAAGACCTCGGCGCGCATCGCCTCGGTGCACGGCATCCCGGCGAGCAGGAGCCGCAGTTCCCGGCGGGCCTCGGAGGTCAGCCAGTCCAGGGGCAGCAGATCGTCCAGCTCGTCCCAGTAGAGCCGGATCGTGGTGATCGGCAGCATCTTCGCGGTGCCGGTCGCGGCGTCCGCCTCGGTGACCATGCCCGCGACCTCTCCGGTCCGGGGGTCGTACACCGCCGCCCCGCTGTAGCCCTTCTGGACCCGTTCGCCCGCCACGGGGTCGAGCTGCCACCACTCCTGGCGCTGGACCATGTGCGGGCCCGAACGCACGGTGGCGTGCCGCTCGTGCGACTCGGCCGGCTTGGGGAACCCGTAGGTGGTGTAGGTCCGCAGGCCGAACGGGTTGCCGGGCTCGCGCGGGGCCCTGCCGAGGTCGCGGAGGTGGGCGAGGCGCGCGGGCCGCGGCCGGGCGGGAGCGCTCAGGCGCAGCAGCGCCACGTCCCCGCCGTCGCCCTGCCGCCGCCATTCCGAGCAGCGTTCGACCTTGGCGGGCAGGTCGTGCTGGACTCCGGGGAAGTCGACCACCGCCTCGTCCAGGTCGCGGACGACGTGCGCGCAGGTCATCACCAGGTCGGGGGCGATCAGGAAGCCCGCGCCCAGGCGGCCGCCGGGACCGCCGCGCACCCGGGCGCGCCACGTCAGGTCGGGCACGGACATCAGTCCCCGTCGGAGGCACCGCCCGCGACCGCGGCGCCGCCCCAGGTGAGCTTGACCTTCATGTGCCCTTCGACGGAGGTCCGGGCGATCACCGCGCCGGCGGCGGCGTTCAGCTTGACGCCGAACTCCAGCTCGACCGTGTCCGGCGTCACCGAGACGTCCTTGAGCGCCGTCAGCGCGGACTCGGCCATGCCCCGTACGCTCTTCAGCGCGTCCTCAAGCCTGGTCCTGGACTGCCCGATGACGTCGTCGACCCGGGAGACCATCTCGAACCCGGGGTCGTCCTGGTCCATCTCGACGACGATCGACCCCTGATCGGTCTCCCAGCGCACCAGTTCGCTCAAGGCCGCCCCCTCTCGCCCGCCGTGACATTCTCCTCCATGATCCATCAAGATCAGCATCGTGGGCGGAGAAGGACGAATCGCCGCCGGCATGACCGGGGCCGGTCACGCCGTCACGGCCCGATCACCCTCCGGCAGTTGACCTGATTGTCCCGATTTCACCCTGGGTAGGGCGGCAGTGAACGCCGTCACTCTGGGTAAACGGGGGGAACCATGGCACAGCTCGAGGTCAAGAACTTCCAGCGGCCCGACGAGACGCGCGAGTTCGAGCACAACGGCAAGGCGGACGTGGTGACGCTGGGCGGACGCCAGGTGGCCCGCGGCACGTTCGAGCCCGGCTGGCGCTGGTCCAAGGACGTCCGGCCGATCGCAGGGACCGAGCGGTGCGAGACCTCTCACCTGGGCTTCTGCGTGTCCGGGCGGATGCGGGTGACCATGTCCGACGGCACGGAGAAGGAACTCGGCGCGGGCGACGCCGTCGCCATCCCGCCCGGCCACGACGCCGAGGTGGTGGGCGACGAGGAGTGCGTCCTGATCGACTTCGGGGAGATCGCCGGCTACGCCAAGCGCGGCTGATCCCGCCCCGGCATCGCGGCCGCCCCCCGAGATCGGGGCCGGCCGCCTTGCCTCAGATTGCGAGGGGAGATTCACAATGTTCATCCAGACCGTGGAGATCAGGACACCGCGCCTCGCCGAGGCGCGGGCGCTGGCCGACGAGTGGAGCGCCCGTACGGAGGGCCGCCGCACGGCGCTGCGCACCATCACCGCCAAGGACCGCGACCAGGACGACACGTACGTGATGTTCGTGGAGTTCCCGGACGCGGAGGCGGCCAGGGTCAACTCGGAACTACCCGAGACCGGGGAGCTCGCGGGCAAGCTCACCGCGCTCAGCGGGACGCCGCTGCGCTACCGCGACCTCGATGTGGTCGACGAGGTCGACCACCGTACGCCGACCCGCAAGACGCTCGACTGCCGGGACATCCCCAGCGAGCGCGGGTGCGGCCTGACCATCAGCGGCCCCGCCGAGGAGGTCCTGGAGGCCGCGGCGCAGCACGCGGTGAGCGCCCACGGGCACACCGACGACGAGGAGCTGCGCGCCTCGCTGCGCGAGTCCCTGCGCGACGAGCCGCCCGGCCGGTGACGGCGGCTGGGCGGGGGCGCCCGGAGCCGGGCGCCCCGTGCTGTTGATACTTTCGAGCCGAAGAGACCGGCGATCCTGAGATGATCGGCGACCAACCCTCAAATCCGTGGGTTGAGTGCGATCGGAGCGGGTGAGCCGATGGGACGTGTCGAGGCCGGGCTGCGCCCCGTCGACCTGGCGCGGATGGCGGGCCTGTCGACCCAGCAGATCCGCAACTACGTGGACGCGGGCGTGCTGCCCCCGGCGCCGCGCACCCCCTCCGGATACCGCAGGCTGGACGACCGGCATCGCCGGGCGCTGCTCACCTTCCGGGCGCTGAGCCGCGGGTACGGCGGCCTCACCGCGCAGTCGATCATGCGGGCCGTGCACGCCGGCGACGTCCCGGGGGCGCTGGCGCTGGTGAACGAGGCCCATGCCGCGCTGCACGAGCAGCGGCTTTCCCTGGAGGCGACCGGCGAGGCGCTCGAAGCGGTCGCGGCGGCGCCTCCCTCCGGCGTCCCGGCACCGCCCCGGTCGGGCCTGCGCGTCGGCGAGGTGGCCGCGCGCCTCGGCGTCCGCGCCTCCGCCCTGCGCGTGTGGGAGTCGGCCGGGCTGCTGGCGCCCCGGCGCGAGCCCGGCACCGGCTACCGCCGGTTCGGCCCGGCCGACGTCCGGGACGCGCAGATGATCCACCTGCTCCGGCAGGGCCACTACCGCCTGCCCCAGATCCGTCCCGTCCTGGAGGGGCTGCGCCGGACGGGCGGCAGTGAGGCGCTGCGCGCGGCGCTCGCCGAGCGCAGGGAGGAGCTGGCGCGGCGCGCCACGGCCATGCTCGACGGCTCGGGCCACCTGTACGGGTACCTCACCGGCGGCCCGGACGGGGCGCTCAGGGAGGGGTCGGCGGCCCCGGCGCCCTGACGTCGTGTTTTGAGGTCGCTTTCACGGGGACAGTTGCGCCATGGCAACTTTGTTGTGGATTATTGCGGTTGTTCTGGTCATCTCCGGCATCTACGTCCTGCTGGCCCGCCGGGACATCCTGTGGGGGGCCGTGCTGATCGTCGTGGGGCTGCTCATCGGCCCCGGCGGGGTCAGCATCTTCGGTTAGCGGTCCCCGAACGGCGGCACGTTCACCTGCCTCCGGCAGGAGGCCGCCCGCCCTCGGTGACATCCGTGCGAAGGCACCCGGCGAACGGGGGACCTGGGCGGCCCGGCGGAACCCGCCGGGCCGCCCGCTCGTCCCACTCTCCGGTACCGGCCCGGCGGGCCGGGACACCGGGCGGAGGTGCTGCGGCCGACCTTCCCCCCATCGGGTGACCACACGTCACTGGCGGTAAGGTGCCGGAGCCAGCAGAGGCTTACGGCATGCGGAGAGGGTGGCTGTGACCGGTCGACAGGCCCAGGACCCCGAAGGCGACGGGGCCAAGGCGCCGGCCGATGTGAGCGAGGCGGTGGAGCGTGCGCTCTCCACCGCGGCGACGGCGTGGAATCGCGCCGACCAGGGGCTGGAGGAGCACGTCTCCCCGATCCAGCTGCGCGCGGTGGAGGCGCTCGCCCGGCACGGCGAGGTCAATCTGCGCGGCCTGGCGGCCGACCTGGACGTGATCCCGTCCTCGGCCAGCCGGCTCTGCGACCGGCTGGAGGCGGCCGGGCTGCTGGTCCGCGAGAACGCCCGGTCCGACCGCCGCGAGATCGTGCTGCGGCTGAGCTCCCGCGGCGAGGAGCTGTTCGCCATGCTCACCCTGCGCCGCCGCACGGTGGTGGCGCGGGCGCTGGCCCAGATGTCCCCCGGCTCGCGGGCGCGCCTGCTGGACGGCCTGATCGAGTTCGGCCGCGCGCTGGAGCGCGGGGAGATCGCCGCGCCGTCCGAACAACGGCGCTGGATGGCCTGACGGTCAAGTATTTGCCATACGACAAGTTCTTTGGCACGCTTCCCCCTGAACTCGTGGCCGGTGCCCCGGTCACGGCACGGCTTCGGCCGCAGGCCAGAGGGAGGTGCGGGGTCGGATAGGCGAACACCACTGTGGGCCTCCTGCACCGGCCCTTGGATGAAACCGCGGCCCGCGCACCGTTAGTACCTGAGAGACCTGGTGTCACCAGGCGCGATCCTCGTCCGGGCGGTCGCCGGCCGCGCCGCGCATCGCGGCCTCCCCGGCCTCCAGGGCCGCTTTCCCGGCCCGCCGGCCCGGACACGGGGACCGCGAGGCAGCGGGGTCTCCCCGGCAACGAGCCCGGACCCGCGGGTCCGCTCACCTGCCGACATGTCGATCAGTGGTGCGGCCGGCCTCCGGCCCCCACTCCCCGCTCGATCTCGTTGGACAGACGGAATGCTGGAAGATAGTGCAAGGAAGAGGGAACCGGCGATGATCTCGCCCGGCCGTCCGGAGCTGGTGGAGCGCGCGCTGCGCGCGGCGCCCTCCCACGCGCTGCCGGAGGTCCTCGCCGCGCGGATCCGCGACCTGTTCCCCGCGGCCGGCCGGGCGCGCCTCCTGCTGGCCGACTACCACCTGCGCGTCCTGTTCCCGGCCGACCTCGATCCGCTGGACGGTGACCGGGAGCCGGAGGCGGTGAAGGTGCACGGCACCGCCGCGGGACGGGCGTTCGCCTCGCTGGGCTCGGTGCTGGCCCCCGCCCGCGCGGCGGCCGGCGGCGGCGAGCCGCGGCAGGTGCTGTACGTCCCGGTCACGGCGCGGGGCGAGCGCCTGGGCGTGCTGTCGGTCGAGCTCACCGGGTCCGCCTCCCCCTCCGGGTCCGCCTCCGGGCCCGTGTCGGGGCTCCTCTCCGGGGGCGGCCGCGAGGCCGACCAGGCCGATCTCGCCGAGATCGGGGAGATCACCGGCGAGGCGCTGAAGCTCGCGTGGAACCTCACCGACCGCTACGAGCGGATCCGCCGCCGGCGGCGGATGTCCCTGGCCGCCGAGCTGCAGTGGCAGCTGCTGCCCGGCCAGGGCTGCGCCGGCCCCGAGTTCAGCCTGGCCGGGCATCTGGAGCCGGCGTACTCGATCGGCGGGGACGGCTTCGACTGGACGACCGAGCGCGACCACCTCACGCTCAGCGTCATCAACGGCTCGGGCACCGGCATCCGGGCCGCGCTGCTCACCTCCCTCACCATCGGGGCACTGCGCAACGCCCGCCGTTCGGGCGCCGACCTGGCCGAGCAGGTCAGCCTGGCCGGCGACACCGTCTACGGCCGCTACGGCGGCAAGGAGTTCACCGAGGCGCTGGTGATGCGGGTCGAACTGGGCACCGGCCTGGTCTCGGTGATCGACGCCGGATCGCCGCGGATCCTGCGGATCCGCGGGTCCCAGGTGACCCCGATCGAGCTGGAGCACCAGATGCCGCCCGGCATGTTCGCCGACACCGAGTACCGGCCCCAGCACTTCCACCTGGAGCCCGGCGACCGGCTGGTCATCATCAGCGCCGGCCTCTCCACGCCGTCCGAGGGCCAGGACTCCGACGGGGGGCCGTTCCAGGTGGAGAAGGCGATCCGCCGCGCCCGGCTGCTGCCGACGCCGGAGGTCCCACTCTCGATCATCGGCGCCCTGCTGGACCACCGGCACGACCAGGACCTCACCGACGACGCCGTGGTGGTCTGCCTGGACTGGAAGAACAACGGGACGGGAACCACCGGCAGGTGAGCCCCGCCGCCTGTCGGGGCCCGCCCGGCCTCCCCGTTCACGTACCCTCTGTCATCAGGGCAGGGCACGGGGACATACATTTGCTCTACAGCAAGTACCGTCGTTATCGTGCCCGGCAATGCTTTTGATCGCTGGCGGGACGACGACGCGCGAAACGCCGGGACGGCCGCCGCGCGCCGGCTCCGGAAACACCGGTCCGCCCTCCGGAGCGCCCGCCTCACGGCTCCCCTCGTCCCCTTCGTCCAGGCCGCCCCTGTACCGCCTCCACCCGGCGGCCCGATCCGAATCCCGAGCGGAGCACCCGCCGATGAAAGGCTCGAACCCCCGTGAGCACCGTCAGGCGGCTGTCGCCGCCCTCCATCCCAGGCGAAAGCGAGACGGTCGGCCTGCTCCTGATCGAGGACGACCCCGGTGACGCCTTCCTGGTCCAGGAACTGCTCGACGAGAGCGGCATGCTCGTCGAGGTCGTCGTGGCCACCACGCTCGCCGAGGCGCAGCGCCTGCTGACGATGCCCCGGCGGCGCACCCAGTGCGTCCTGGCCGACCTGGCGCTGCCGGACGCGCAGGGCCTCGAACTGCTGAACAACGTGCTCACCCTGGCGCCGCACGCGGCGGTGCTGGTGCTGACCGGGCTGAACGACGCCCACGTGGGGGTGGCGGCGGTCGCCGCGGGCGCCCAGGACTACCTGGTCAAGCAGGAGGTGGACGGCCCGCTGCTGGCCCGCGCGATCCGCTACGCCCTCGAACGCAAGCGGGCCGACGAGAGCGAGCGCGAACTGGTCGAGGCCCGCGCGGTACGCCGGGAGAACGCCCGGCTGGAGCGCGGCCTCCTGCCGGTCCCGCTGCTGCGCGACGGGACGCTGCGCCACCACACCCGCTACCAGCCCGGCCGCGAGCGGGCGCTGCTCGGCGGCGACTTCTACGACACCGTCCAGACCGAGGACGGCTCGGTGCACATGGTCATCGGCGACGTCAGCGGCCACGGCGCCGACGAGGCGTCCCTGGGCGTGCGGCTGCGGATGGCCTGGCGCACCCTCGTCCTGGCCGGGCTGGAAGGGCCGGCCCTGCTCTCCACGCTGGACACCGTGCTGGTGGTGGAGCGCTGGTCGGAGGAGATCTTCACCACACTGTGCATGGTCACCATCGAGCCGTCACGGCGGCGCGCCCGCATGTACCGGGCGGGCCACCCCCGTCCGCTGGTCATCCAGGGGAACGAGGTGGCGGCACTGCCGGACGATCCGTGCGGCCCCGCGCTGGGGCTGTTCGAGTTCGACGACTGGCCGATGAAGATGATCGAGCTGGGCACCGACTGGAGCCTCATGCTCTACACCGACGGGGTGATCGAGGGCCTCGCCGGCGAGGGCGGCGAACGGCTGGACACCGAGGGCCTGGAGCGGCTGGCCCGCGCGGCCCACGCCGACGGCGCCGCCGGAACCCGGATGATCGACCGGCTGGTGCAGGAGGTCGAGGACCTCAACGGCGGCGTCCTGAACGACGACCTGGCGATCCTCATGCTCACCTACGACGGCGCGGACGGCACCTCGTGACGTGCCACCGAGCCCCTACGGAGCCCGATGAAGGCCGATGACGACTGACCACCGCCCCGAAGACGGCACCGACACCCGCGGCACCGCCCGGGAGACCGCCCCGGCGGATTCCGGGGAGCAGGCCGGGGAGGTGTACGGCCCTCCCCTGCTGACCCCGCGCGACCCGGACCCGGCGGGCGCGGAGCACGGCCGCTTCGCGCGCATGCGGCTCGGGCAGTGGCTCGGGCTGGCCGGCCTGGCCCTGGGCCTGATGCTGACCGCCGTGCTCGTCCCGGTGGGCGTGGCGGTCTACCAGCAGGGCCAGGCCCGGGACGTGCTCTTCGACCGCGTCGATCCCGCCGCCCTCCGGCAGATCGAGCTGCTCTCCGCGGTCGGCCGCCAGGACTCGGCGATCCGCGCGTACGCCTTCTCCGGCGACCGGGCACAGCTGCAGGGCTACCGGCAGGCGGTGACCGAGCAGGAACAGGCCGCGGCGGCGATGGAGCGGCACCTGGCCGGCCTGCCGCGCGCCGACCCGGCCCGCGCCGAGATCCACGCCCTCAACTCGGCGATCATGGCATGGCGCGGCGCGTTCGCCGAGCCGCTGGCCACCCGGCCGCCCGGCGGCGGGGAACCGCCGTCGGCCGAGCTGGAGACCCAGGGCCGGCAGGCGTTCGTGCAGCTGCGCGCGGCCAACGGCCGGCTCCAGAGCGCCATGACCACCCTGCACGGCGAGTACGCCGAGCGGCTGAGCAGCCGGTCCACGACGGTCTACTGGTCGCTGATCGGCGCGGCCGTGGCCGTCGTCCTGGCCGTGCTGGCACTGGTCCTGATCATCCGGCGCACCGTGCTGCAGCCGGTGGCCACCCTGACCGGCAAGGTCCGCGCGGTGGCGCACGGCGACCTGGCCCGTGAACTGGACGTTCCGGGGCCGGCGGAGCTGGCCGAGCTGGCCTCGATCGTGGACGCGATGCGGCACCGCCTGATGGACGAGTGGCGCACCACCGCCGAGGCCCGGCGCCGGATCGATCTGCAGGCCGAGGAGCTGCGCCGGTCGAACGCCGAGCTGGAGCAGTTCGCCTACGTGGCCAGCCACGACCTGCAGGAGCCGCTGCGCAAGGTGGCCAGCTTCTGCCAGATGATCGAGCGGCGGTACGCCGACCGGCTCGACGACCGCGGCCGGCAGTACATCGACTTCGCCGTGGACGGCGCCAAGCGGATGCAGGCGCTGATCAACGACCTGCTCAACTTCTCGCGGGTCGGGCGGATGGACCGGCGCGAGGAGTCGGTCAGCATGGAGGAGGTGCTGGACCGCGCCCTGCACCGCCTGTCCCAGCTGCGCGAGGACACCGGCGCGGAGATCACCCACGACGAGCTGCCCGCCCTCCCCGGCGACGCGAGCAGGCTCACGCAGCTGCTGCAGAACCTGGTCGGGAACGCGATCAAGTTCCACGGGGACGAGCCGCCGCGGGTCCACATCGGGGTCGAGCGGAAGGGCCCGATGTGGGAGTTCTCCTGCAGCGACAACGGCATCGGCATCGACCCGAAGTACGCCGACCGCATCTTCCTGGTCTTCCAGCGCCTCCATCCCCAGGAGAGCTACTCGGGCACGGGCATCGGCCTGGCCCTCTGCAAGAAGATCATCGAGCACCACGGCGGCACCATCTGGCTCGACGGCACCGGCCCCGGCGAGCCCGCCACCCCCGGCGCCGCCCATGAGCCCGGCGAGTCCCACGAACCCGGCACGCCCGGCGAGCCCTCCGGCGGCACCGGCCCGTCCGGGGGAACCACCCAGACCACCACCACGACGGGGACCACGTTCCGCTGGACGCTCCCCGCAGGAGACGACGATGACTGAGACGCCCCGCCCGATCGAGGTCCTGCTGGTCGAGGACGACCCCGGCGACGTGCTCCTGACCCGGGAGGCGTTCGAGGACAACAAGGTCGGCAACAACCTCAACGTGGTCAACGACGGCGAGGAGGCGATGGCCTTCCTGCGCCGCGAGGAGCCCTACACCGACGCGCCCCGGCCCGACCTGATGCTGCTGGACCTCAACCTGCCGCGCAAGGACGGCCGGGAGGTGCTGCAGGAGATCAAGGACGACGCCGTGCTGCGGACCATCCCCATCGTCGTCCTCACCACCTCCGAGGCCGACGAGGACATCCTGCGCAGCTACAACCTGCACGCCAACGCCTACGTCACCAAGCCGGTGGACTTCGACCAGTTCATCCAGGTGGTCCGGCAGATCGACGACTTCTTCGTCACCGTCGTCAAGCTGCCCGGCCGCTCAGACCGGCCCTGACCCGCCGGTCCCTGACCCGCCGGTCCCGTCCTCGCCGCCGGTCCCGGCGCGGCTCTCACCCCGTGCGGCGGGTGGAGGCCCGTTCGTTCAGGCGGACGGGGATCTCGATCGTGCGGCCACCGGCGGCGGCGGAGGGGTCGTCGATGAGTTCCATCAGCGCCGCCGCCGCCTTGCGGCCCACCTCCCGGGGGTGCACGAACATCCCGGTGACCTGGGGGGAGGTCAACTGGAGGGAACCGCTGTCGACGGCGCTGCAGATGCCCAGGGACTCCGGGACGGCCAGGCCGCGGCGCTGCGCCTCGTGCAGGACGCCCAGCGCGAGGTTCTCCGAGGTCGTGAAGATCGCGTCCGGCGGGTCGGGGCGGTCGAGCAGGCGGCCCAGGGCGCGGGCCGAGCCCTCGATGGTGGGGGGCTCGTCCAGCTCGACGACCAGGGCGGCCCGCCCCCGCTCACCGGTCCACGCGGTGTACCCGGCGACCAGGTCCGAGGTGTACGAGCGCGAGGTGTCGGTGGTGATCAGGGCGGGCCGCCGGTAGCCGCCGGCCTCCAGGTGGTCCAGCATCAGCCCGGCCGCCGCCACCAGGTCGTTGTCGACGACGACCGGCACCGTCCGGGGGACGGTGATCGGCCGCCCGGTGGTGACCAGCGGGTGGTCGCGGGCCCAGCTCGACGAGAAGAACGGCTCGTCGCCGCGCGGGTCGACCAGGATGGCGCCGTCCACGGCGAACGCGTTGAGGCCGTCGAGCTGGGCGTCGGGCGGCGTCAGAAGGAGCGCGTACGATCCCTCCGCCGCCGCCTCCGCGGCACCGTTGAGCACTTCCAGGAAGTAGTCGGAGTTGGGGACCAGGGCGGCGCCCGCGGTCGCCTCGACGGAGTTGGCGATCTGGATCGCCAGGATGCGGCTGCGGCGGGTGACCAGCTGCTGGGCATGGGTGTTGGCCTGGTAGCCGAGATCGGCCGCCGCCTGGGCCACCCGCCGGCGGGTGGTCTCGGAGATCCTGCCCTGCCCGCTGAGAACGTGCGAGACGGTGGTGATCGAGACACCCGCGGCCGCGGCCACGTCACGAATCGTGGGTGACACCGTGCTCCTCATGCCCGCCCCGTAACCGCCGGCTCAAGCGTACTTGACCTGCGGGACGGGCGGAGCACCGGTGATCAGCCGGGCGGGCCGAGCACCTCGGGAGGCTCGGGGAACAGCCGGACGGCCAGGGGGTAGAGCACGGCCGCCGCCGACCCGGCGACCAGGAACCCCAGGTCGGCGTCCCCGGCCAGGGCCGCGCCCGGCCCGACGTACCAGGCGTTGCTCGCGAACAGCAGCCCGCCGCACGTCGCGAGGCCCCACACCGCCATCCCGGTCACGTTGAACCCGTGCCGGAACCAGTAGATGCCGCCGCGCTCGCCCCGGTTGAACACCTGCAGCGCGTCGGGGTCGTAGAAGCCCCGGCGGCGGCGGTGGCCGATCGCCACGATGACGATCCACGGGATGGAGAAGCACGCGAGAAGCTGGAGGAAGACGCTGACGGTGTCGGCGACGGCCGCGCTGAACTGGCCGACGTAGACCAGGACGGCGGCCAGCCCGCAGGCGACGAGGGTGGCCTGGACGCGGCTGAGCCTCGGGATGATCGCGGAGGTGTCCAGGCCGGTCCCGTAGGTGTTGATGACGGCCTGCGCGGTCCCCGACGCCAGGCCGAGGTAGATGAGCGCCGGGACGAACCAGATCGGCGTGGCCTCCACCAGGTCCAGCACGTACGACCCGTCGGCGCCGCCCTTCCCGCTGCCGAAGAGCGCCGCGGCGGTGAACGTCCCCCACATGAACGGCCCGCCCATGCCGAACAGCCCGCCGAGCAGCAGCGCCCGCATGATGGACCCGTCGGTGTGGAGCCTCCCGGAGATGTGCCGGGTCCAGTCCCCGGCGTACGCGCCGTACGAGGCGACCGTCGAGGCGCACAGCAGCGCCGACACCACCCAGGTCGCCGCCGCGGAGCCGAAGGCGTACTCGCCGGTGCCCGGATAGGAGGCGTCGAAGCCGGGCGCGTACACGAAGATGCCGACCAGCAGGCACAGCCCCGCCGTGGGGATCATGAAGCGCTGCGCGGCGACCATGTTGGCGTGGCCCAGCACCGAGACCAGCGTGACGATCACGCTGAGCACGGCGTAGGCGGCCAGCCGCGGCACCGTGGCGTCCTCGATGTCGAAGAAGGCGGCCAGGGCCCCGGCGAGGGCGTCGCCGCCGGTCCAGATGCTCAGCGCCGCGAACGCCAGCGAGGCGGTGGCCTCCAGCAGCGAGCCGACGATCCGTCCGGCGACGCCGAAGAACGCACCGCTGGAGACGGGGTTGTTGGTGCCGGTGCGCGGCCCCATCAGACCCATCGGCGCCAGCATCGCCGCGCCCGCGGCCGATCCCGCCACCACGGCCGCCGCCGCCGGCCAGAACCCGAGCCCGAAGGCGATGGGGAACCAGCCGATGATGATCACGCTGAAGGTGAGGCTGCCGCCGAAGAGGATCATGAACAGGTTGCGCGGCGCGGATTTGCGCTCGCTCTCGGGGATGTGCTCGATGCCGCATCGCTCGATGCGGCCGATCCGGTCCTCGAAGCTCTTCGCCCGAGGCGGTTCGGCGGCCAGGTCAGGAACCATCGCCTCGACCCCTTTCTCCATGTACCAGCCACTGGAACGCGCGCAGGTGCCGCCGGTCCGCCCGCACGTCGAGCTCGGGATGCCACTGGACGCCCAGCGCGTCCGGTCCCTCGACGGCCTCGATGACGCCGTCGGGAGCCCAGGCCGTGGGGCGCAGCAGCTCTCCGGGGTCGGCGATCGCCTGATGATGGTGGGAGTTGACGGTGTCCATGCCGGCCAGCAGGTGGTCGGCGAGGCTGCCCGGTTCCGTCTTGACCGGGTGCCGCAGCGCCGCGTACCCGGCGCCCTCGCTCGCGTCCAGGTGCGGCGGGAGCCCGCGGGCGGGCAGGTCCTGGACCAGCGTGCCGCCCGTCGCGACGGCCATGATCTGCGCGCCGCGGCAGACGCCCAGCACGCGCAGGCCCCGCTCGCGGGCGGCGTGGAACGCCCGCAGCTCGGCCTCGTCCCGGTCCAGGTCGACCTCCAGCAGGGTGGTGGAGGCGACCGCGCCGTAGCGCTCGGGCTGGATGTCCCCGCCGCCGGTGAGCAGCAGGGCCGCGGCGGGCCGGAGCGCCTGGGCCAGCCGGTGGTCGACCAGGGCGGACGGGACCAGCAGCGGGGTGCCTCCCGCGGCGATCACCGCGTCGACGTAGGCGCGGTGCAGCCGCAGGTGCCGGCGCGAGGCGCCGGCCACGATGCCGACGGTGGTCACAGGTTCAGCAGGTAGGTCGCGCGTTCACCGTCGCCGACCTCCAGGTTGGCCCGCTCCCACTCGCCCCGCTTCATCTCGGCGTAGTCGCGGACGAAGTGCTCGTGGAAGACCTCGGAGGTCAGGGGGTCGTTCTCGAACGCGGTGACGGCGTCCAGCAGCGTCGCCGGCAACCGGTCGACGTCGGCGAGGTAGGACAGGTCGTCCCTGGCCTCGCCCGGGTCCATCCCCCGCCGGATGCCGTCCAGCCCGGCGGCCAGCATGTACGCGGCGGTGAGGTAGGTGTTGGCGGCGCTGTCGACGGCCCGGTTCTCGATCGCCGGGCGGTTGGCGGGCAGCCGGACCATGCAGGAACGGTTGTTGTACCCGTAGCTGATCTTCGTCGGGGCCCACGAGATCTCGCCGTCGGCCAGCCGCTCCACCAGCCGGCGGTAGGAGTTGGTCGTCGGGTTCGCCAGCGCGGTGAGCGCGGGCGCGTGGTGGAGGACACCCGCCACGAACTGGTAGGTCTCCTTGGACCAGCCGTTGCGGCCGTCCTCGCTGCGGAAGAGGTTGCGCCCGGACGGGTCCTCCAGGCTCATGTTGAAGTGGGCGCCCGATCCCCACAGGTCGGCGTAGGGCTTGGGCATGAACGTGGCCACCAGCCCGCACTCCTTGGCCGCCTGCCGCACCGCGAGCCGGAACAGGGTGATCCGGTCGGCCGACCGGAGCACCGGCGCGTGCGCGAAGTCGAACTCGTACTGGCCCTCGCCGCCCTCGGCGTCGAAGCTGAACACGCCGAAGCCGAGTTCCTCCAGGTAGGAGCACATCAGGTCGAGGAAGGGCAGCGAGTCCAGGGACGCTTCGACGTCGTAGGCCGGGGACGGCTTGATCTCCTCGCTGCGCGCCATGGGGATCAGGCGGCCCGCGCCCCGTTCCAGGGACTCCGGCCGGAACACGTAGAACTCCGGCTCGACGCCGAGCTGGCACACGTACCCCATCTCGGCGGCGGCCTCCACCTGCCGGCGCAGGATCGAGCGGGGACACAGCGCGTACGGCTCGCGCCCGCCGAAGGACATGTCGGCGGCCATCCACACGACCCGGCGGTCCCAGGGGAGCACCTGCAGCGTCTCCGGGTCCGGGATCCCGACGACCTCCTCCTCGATCGGGTTCATGTGCCCGATGCCGCCCATGCCCCGCGGCGTGTACCGCTCGGATCCGGCCAGCAGGTTGGGCAGGTGGCCGATGGGGACCACCTTGGACTTGGGCCGGCCGAGCACGTCGATCCAGCCGGCCATCGCGTACTTCACGCCCCGGGCGGCCAGGTCCCGGGCCAGCTCGGCGTGTTCCGCGCTGAGGTCGTGGACGGTGTCCATGCGTTCTCCTTCAGGAGGTGGGGGTGGGGGTGGCGGCCTGGCTCCGGAACGCGGCCCAGGCGTCGGTGAACGGCCGCAGCGGCGCGCGGAACGAGCCCGCGCCGATCTGCCCGCCGCCCCGGCCGGCGATGCCGACGTCGAGGGCGGGGGTGATGCCGGTGGCGGCGACCCGGGCGACGTCGATCCCGGCCGGGGTGCCGCGATAGCCCAGGAACGGGATCTTGAAGGCCGGATGCTCGCCCGCGGTGATCTCGTACATCTCCAGGTTGCGCCGCACCATGGCGTCCGGCCCGCCCTGGTAGGACTCCAGCGGGAACGCCGCCGCCTGGGCGAACGCGCCGAGCCCGCACACCTCGGTGATCAGGCTCTCGCCGCCCATCGGCTCGATGTCGTCGCGGGTCCGGCCGGGCAGCAGCCGGGCCGTCTCGATCTCCGGCAGCGGGCCGCGGAACCAGCGCGGGCCGAGCCCGGCGACCCGGATGCCGAACTCCCGGCAGGAGAACGCCATCGCGGTGACGATCGTCGAGCCCTCCGCGCCGTACATCCGGTCGGCCATCACCTTCGAGGCGGCCATGGCCGGGCGCAGGAAGAAGTAGTCGTCGGCGCCCAGGTAGGAGATCAGGACGCGGGCCTGGGCCGCGTCCAGGTCCAGCAGCGCGGGCAGGACGGCCCGCAGGAACAGGCCGGAGGCCGCCGCGTTCCGGCTGTGCAGCTCGTCGCCCTGGCGCAGCGCCCGTTCCATGATCGGGCGGAGCCGGATCCCGCTCCCGGCCGACCGGACGACCCGGCTCAGCAGCGGGCCGACGACCTCGGCCAGGAACTCCAGGTTCCGCTGGACGCCCGCGTTGTAGACGCCGTAGTTGAGCCGGTCGGGCGCGGCGCCCTCGAAGAGCGTGCAGAAGCCGCGGCCTCCGGACGCGGAGTCCTCGACGACCAGCACCGGCATCGACGCCGTGGTGATGCCGGCGAGGGAGCCGACGCAGCCGAAGTCGTGGCAGCCGCCGACCCGCACCTCCCCCCGGTCGAGCAGCCGCACCGCCTCCTCGCGCGAGGAGGCCAGCCCCTCGTAGAGCACGCCGCCGATGATCCCCTCGCGCTGGCCGCCGGTGTACTCCGGCCAGGGCAGCGGGGGTCCCGAGGTGAGGACGGTGTCCCTGGTCATCCCCGGCAGGACCGCGACCGCGGGACGGACGTCGATGAGAACGGGATCGGAGGTGAAGAGCAGGTCGAGTGCGCGCTCGTTGGCACGCGCCACCGGCTCGTCTAGATCGGATAGGGACATGGCCACCTTCCGGACTTCCGAATTGCCAAAACGTTTTTTCTATGCGCCGCGCGGAATGCGCAGAGCACGTGGGACGGAGTGCGCGGGACGGAGTGCGCGACGGGCGGGGGACGCCGGGAACGCGGTCAGTAGGTCTCGTCGGCGGGTGCGGCGGTCTCGGGGGAACCCCACACGCGGTTGGAGCGCGGCGTGTCCAGCCGGTAGTCGGTGACCCGGATCTCGAACAGCCGGCGCCCGAGGTCGGCCGCCCGCTCCAGCGGGCGGGACGGGTCGGAGGCGACCTCGCCCCGGCTGTTGCCGATGCCCACCACCACGCCCACCAGCTCCTGGTGCAGGTAGCGGGTGAGCTCCTGGAACTGCGCCTCGACCCCGAGGGTCGCGCCCCGGTAGCTCTCCTCGCACGCGATCAGCGCGGCGACCCGCTTGCCCTGCAGCGCCGCCGAGACCTCCTCGCCAACCGGGGAGCTCCCCGAGGTGTAGCAGAAGAGGCGGTCGAAGAAGCTCTTGAGGCGGCCGTTCATGCCGTACCAGTACAGCGGGGTGGCGATGATCAGCGCGTCCGCCGGGACGACGTGGTCCATCAGCAGGCGCTCGTAGCCGTCGCCGATCCCGCAGGCGCCGTCGGCGCCCCGGCACCGGCGGCAGTCGTCCAGCATCCCCGTGACGTAGTCGGCGAGGTGGACCGACTCGACCTCGTGCCCGGCCTCCACCGCCCCCTTGACGGCGGCCTCGGCCAGGGCCGAGGAGTTGCCGTCGCGGCGCGGGCTCGAACTGATGGCCAGAACCTTCATACGGACCTCCCTCATGTCGTGGCCCGAACTGCAAAAGCGTTTTTGCAATCCCGGCAGAGTTCAGTGTGCGAGCGCGGGAGCAGGGCTGTCAAGAGGGTCGGCGGCGGCCCGTCCGCCGACGTTGCGCGGACGATCACGCTCGTCGCGGCACCGGTTCGGAACACCGGGCGGGCGGGACCGCTGGACGCGGGACAAACGCAGGACGGGCGACAAACGCAGCACGGGCGCGGGTCCTCCCCGTCCCGGGGAAAGACGGACGCCGGCCCGGGGGCGTCCCCGGACCGGCGTCGTCTGTGGCCGGCGGTCAGATGGTCAGATGGTCAGGCTTCCTGGACGCCCGGGCGGCGGTCCTCGACCACGAAGCTGGCGCGGGTGGACACCGGGGCTCCGGGCCTGGTCACGTACGGGAGGACCCGGAAGTCGCTGCGCCACCGCTCCCGGTTCACGTTGACGCGGACGTAGCCGCGCTGCGCGTTGAAGAACTTCATGTGCGCGTTCGCGGCGAGGAAGGTCTGCCCCGTGGCGTCGATGTCGGCGCCGTCGCCGCCGCTGGTGATCGAGGTGCCGACGAACTCCGACGCCACGGTCGGCGAGCCGGGGTCGTCGAAGTCGCGCTTGAGGTCCACGGCGTAGTTCTGGTGCCGGTCACCGCTGATCACGACGAGGTTGCGCACCCCGCGCTCGTGGGCGGCGGCCAGGAGCTGGTTGCGCTCGGCCGCGTAGCCGTCCCACGGGTCCACCCACAGCCACTTGCCGGGTCCCGGGTCCCAGTCGGTCTCGGTCATCGGCATCTGGTTGCCGAGGATGTGCCAGCGCGCCTCGGAGGTGCTGAAACCGTCCAGCAGCCAGCTCTTCTGCTCGTCTCCGAGCACGGTGCGGGAGGCGTCGAGGCGCTCGTCGCAGTCGCGGGTCCGGCCGGTGCCGTTGCCGTACGAGCACGCCTGGATGTCCCGGTGGCTCCGGGTGTCGATCATGGTGAAGTCGGCCAGCCGGCCGAACGGCAGCCTGCGGTGCAGCCGGATGTCGGGGCCGGAGGGCAGCTGCGCGCGCCGCAGCGGCAGGTTCTCGTAGAACGCCTGGAACGCCGCCGCCTTGCGCCGGGCGAACTCGGCCGGGTCGGGGTTGGGGTGGCGGCCGGCGATGACGGTGTCGTCGGCCCAGTCGTTCACCACCTCGTGGTCGTCGAGCGTGTGGATCCACGGGAAGAGGGCGTGCGCCTTCTGCAGCGGGGCCTCGGACTTGTAGAGGGAGTACTGGAGCCGGTACCGGGCCAGGTCGAAGGTCTCGGTGCCGAACTGCGGCGGCACCTGCACCCCGCGCCGGTTGTTGTTGGTGAGCTCGTACTCGTACAGGTAGTCGCCGAGGTGGACGACCAGGTCGAGGTCCTCGTCGGCGATGTGGTCGTAGGCGGTGTAGTAGCCGTCCTGCCACGCCTGGCAGGACGCGAACGCGAAGGTGAGCTCGCGCGGCTGCGACCGCGCGGCGGGCATGGTGCGGGTACGGCCGTGCGGCGAGATCTCGCCGGCCGCGCGGAACCGGTAGAAGTACTCGTGGCCGGGCTGGAGCCCGGCGATCTCGGGGTGCACGGAGTGGCCGAGCTCGGGCGTGGCGACGGCGGCGCCGCGCCGGACCACTTTCTTGAACCCTTCGTCGCGGGCGACCTCGTACTCCACGCGGACGCGGCGGTCGGGCATGCCCGCCTTGCCGTCCGCGGCGAACGGCTCGGGCGCCAGCCGCGTCCACAGCACGAAGCCGTCGGGCGAGGGGTCGCCGGAGGCCACCCCGAGCGTGAACAGCCCTTCCTTCTTGAGCGTGTAGGCGTGGGCGGCGGAAGCTCCCAGGGCGCCGGTGCCGAGCACGACGGCGGCCGTGCCGGCCCCGCCGTACCCGAGGAACCGGCGTCGCGACACCGGGCGGACATGCGAAGACATCAGACCTCCTGCTGGATCCGGGGGGATGGATCGAGGGGAAAGGGGAGCGGGGAGGGTCGGGCGCTCAGGCGCTCTGCAGGCCCGGGCGGCCGTTCTCGGTGACGAAGCTCGTGCGGGTGCTCACGGGCGCGCCCGGACGGGTGACGTAGGGGAGCACGCGGAAGTCGGCGCGGCAGGCGTCCTCGGTGAGCGAGCACCGCAGGTAGCCGCGCTGGTAGCTGGTGAACTTGATGTGCTCGTTGGCGTCGAGCAGGTTGCGTCCGCCCTGGTCGAGGTCCTCGCCGTCCATCTTCGTGGAGATGGAGGTGGCGACGAACTCGACGCCGACGGTGCGGGATCCGGGGTCGTCGAAGTCGAGGGTGAGGTCGGCGGCCATGTGGCGGTGCATGTCGCCGGTGAGGACGACGGGGTTGCTCACGTTCCGCCTGACGAGTTCGTCGAAGAGGCGGTCGCGGGCGGGCTTGTAGCCGTCCCAGAAGTCCATGACGAAGGCCCTGCCGGGGCCGGGGACGGTGTCGACCTGGGTGACGGGGATCTGCTGCGGGATGATGTTCCAGCGCGCCCTGCTCGTGCCGAGGCCCTCGTACAGCCACGCCTCCTGCTCGGGGCCGAGGACGGTGCGGCCGGGCAGGAGCCGGTCGGCGCAGTCGCTGGTGCGGTCGCCGCACGCCTGGTCGGCGCGGTACTGCCGGGTGTCGAGGACGTGGAAGTCGGCGAGCCTTCCGTAGCCCAGCCTGCGGTAGAGCTGTGCCTGCGTCCCGGAGGGCTTGTTGGGACGGCGCAGCGGCAGGTACTCGTAGTACGCCTGGAACGCGGCGGTCTTACGCCGCCCCCAGACGGCCGGGTCCTGGTCGGGGGTGTTGCCCGCCTTGGGGATGTCGCCGACCCAGTTGTCGTCGATCTCGTGGTCGTCCCAGACGAGGACGAACGGGTGCGCTTGGTGGGCGGCGATGATGTCGGGGTCGTAGCGGTGCAGGGCGTGCCGCAGCCGGTACTGGGTGAGGTCGTAGGGCTCGGGTCGCAGTTCGGGGGCGACGGGGGTCTTGCGGACGCCGCCGTTGGCGTCGATGGGGTTCTCGTAGATGTAGTCGCCGAGGTGGAAGACGACCGCCAGGTCCTCTTCGGCCAGGTGCCGGTAGGCGGTGTAGAAGCCCTCGAACCATGCCTGGCAGGACACGGCGGCGAAGTTCAGCTCGCGGAGCCGCGCCCACGGGGGCGGGGCGGTCCGGGTACGGCCGACCGGGCTGAACTCGCCGTGGACGCGGAACCGGTAGAAGTACTCGCGGGCGGGCTCCAGCCCGTTCACCTCGACGTGCACGGAGTGGCCCAGCTCGGGGACGGCGAAGGTGCCGCCCCGGCGCACGACCTTGTGGAAGCGCTCGTCGGTGGCGACCTCCCAGCCGACCTGGACCTTGCGCGGCGGCATGCCGCCCAGGCCGTCCACGGCGAGGGGGTCGGGGGCGATCTTGGTCCAGAGCACGGCGCCGTCCGGCCAGGGGTCGCCGGAGGCGACGCCGAGCGCGAACGGGTCGGACTGGAAGCGCGGCTGCGCCCAGGCGCGGCTCGGGGAGAACCCCGCCGCCGCGGCGCCGAGGCCGAGGGCGCCTCCGGCCAGCAGGAGTTGCCGTCTGCCGACCGTGAGGGCATGGGGGCGTGCGGAACCTGTCATTCACTCTCCTGGGGGCGGGGAGGTGGAGGGGATGAGCGGGTCGTGGGTCAGCCGGTGTCGCCCGGGCCGGGGTCGGACAGGCGCAGGAGGACGGGGCCGAGGAGTCCGGAGACGCGCTGGCCTCCGAACACGAAGTGGGTGGGGCTGGTCTCGTCGAGGTGGGGGGCGAGGGTGCCGTACACGACGACCTCGATCTCGTTCGGGCCGTGCCGCAGGGCGGAGCCGAGGCCGAACCGGTAGGGGGCGCAGACGCGGACGCCGCACGGCGTGCCGTTGACGGTCACCTCGACGGTGCCGCGGACCCGGCCGAGGTCGAGCGTCGCGGTACGGGCGGCGAGTCCCGGGGCGAGGCCGGCGGGGAGGTCCACCCGGCGGCGGTAGCGGACGCCTCCGCTGTAGCCGGCGAGGCCGGCGTCCTCCCAGTCGCCGAGGGTGATCGTGCCGGGGCCGGCGGTGAAGCGGACCGGCCCCTTCAGGATCGCCCCTCCGGTGTGGCCGGGGCGGGTGCGGACGCGCAGCGTCGCGGTGCGCGTCCCGGGACGGTCCCCGGCTGCGGGAAGCGCGAGGTCGAACGCGCCGGAGACGCCGTCCGCGGGCAGCGGCGCGCCGTCCACGAGGACGTCGGTGACCTCGCCGTGCACGGCGAACGCCATGCGCCTCGCGCCGGGCGGCACCGTGAAGCGCAGCCACTCGACCCGGGGGCCGTCCCCGGGCACCGCGAGCCGTGCCGGCAGTACCACGCCCTCGCCGCCGGGCTCCGCGTCGTCGAGCCAGCGCGCGCCGGGCAGCGGGTGCGGGCGGCGCCGCAGGTGAAGGGCCGCTGGGTCACCGTGCTGGGCGCGCCTCGCGACGATCGGCACGGGCTCCCCGTCCCGGGTGGCGCGCCAGGCGGGACCGTGCCCCGAGACGACCGGCCCGTCCACCAGGAGCAGGGGCGGCGCCTCGGCCTCGGTGAGGACGAGTTCCAGTTCCGCGCCCCCGTCCCCCGCGCCCGCCAGGAGATCGGTCAGGTCGTAACGGCCGGCCCGGGGCTCCTGCTGCTCGGCGTAGGGGTCGAAGCCGCCCTGGCGGCCGGCCTCCACACCGTTCACCAGCACCCGGCACGGCGAGGGCGAGGCCACCTGGAGGAGGGCGGGCGCTCCCGCCGGGAGCGCGGCGGTGACGGTGATCCGGGCGCCGGGACGCGAGGGCCCCGGCACGGTGATCCACTCGGGCCTCCGGTAGGCGCCGGGGTCGGTGACGACGGCGACGTGGGCGCGCAGCCACACGTCCTCGTCCGGTACGAGACGCACCTGCAGGTCATACTCCCCCGGCGCCAGCGGCGCCCTCGCCACGGCCAGATGGCCGTGGTCCTCGATGTCCACCGGCACGCCGTCGACCAGCAGGGTCTTGGCGGCACCGGCGCCCACCGCCGGGTACCCGCCCGGGGCGGGCACGGTGAGGCGGGTCCGGAACACGACCCGCCGTCCTTTTGGAGCCTGGCCGAAATCCAGGAACTCCTCGGGCACGTGCCCCTTCGGCCCGAGGAACGCCCGGTGAACGGCGTCCTTGCGGATGCCGCGGGAGTCGGAGTACACGGCGCGGTACCACGTCCGCCCGTCGGCGGACCACAGTCCGTGCGGCCCGAAGGTGGCGTGGACGGTGTCCCATGCCCCGTCGTCGCCG
Source organism: Actinomadura viridis (assembly GCF_015751755.1). Lineage (GTDB taxonomy): Bacteria > Actinomycetota > Actinomycetes > Streptosporangiales > Streptosporangiaceae > Spirillospora > Spirillospora viridis. The sequence goes on along the minus strand of NZ_JADOUA010000001.1, from coordinate 8,823,349 downwards.
TCCCCCGCGCGGTGCCGCAGCGCCCAGCGTTCCAGGGGGACGGGGGCGCCGGCCGGGCGGGCGAAGTCGCCCCAGGAGTTGTCGAGCGTCGGCACCGGCTCCATCTCCCAGGACGGGCCGAGGTCGATCGCGGTGGACGGCTCCGGCTCGGGGACGGCCGGCGACTCCTGGCCGCCGCCCGCATCGGCCCCCGGGAAGAGCAGCAGGGCCGCGGGCCCGTCGTCGAACGGGACGACCACCTCCACGGCCGCGCCGTCCTCGGCCACGGTGGACGGGAGCCGCCGCACGCCGCCGCCGAACGGCCCCGCGACGAACGCCGGGCCGCTCACCCCCCGCACGCGGACGCGCATGTCGCGCAGGTAGCGGCCGGGGTCGAAGTCGTAGGTCACGTCGAGCCAGCCGAGGTCGGCGCCGCGCTCGTCGGGGCGCTCCACCGACACGCGGCTCGCCATCGAGGGCGAGGCCGTCAGGAACACCAGCGTCGTCCCGTCCACCTCGCGGACGAGCGCGGGCACGGGGGCGTCCACCCGGCGGTCGTCCTCCAGCGGCGGGCCCAGCGCGGCGGTGTCGGGAACGGTCTCCACCAGCTCCGCCAGCCGCGCCACGGCCGCGCCCGCCTCCGGATCGCCGACGCCGGTCCGGGGCGGCGTCCCGATCGCGATGACCCGGCCGCCGTCCTCGGCCAGCTCGGTGAGCCGCCGCGCCGTCGCGCCCTCCAGGACGGTGCAGGCGGGCAGCAGGACGGTGCGGTACGACTCGTCCGCGACGTCCAGCCGGCCCCCGGCGACCCGGGCGCGGGCCACCGAGTCGTCGTCGACGACGTCGGCGTCGATCCCCAGCCGGTCGAGCGCCCCGGGGACCATCCGGAACCAGGCCATGTCGCCGACCAGGGACCGGTACACCTCCTGGGCGCGGACGGCGTCGGGGTCCACCCCGTCCAGCCCGGTCCCGGCCTGCGCGGTCGCCGTCGGGGACAGGACGGCGACGTCGCACACGTGCCGTCCCAGCGACAGCGCCGCGCAGAGCCGGGTGACGGCCTCGGCGAAGACGCGGTGATGCGCCCAGTACGGCTGGCGCCAGTCGGTGGACGGCGGCGCCCACTCCCACCAGCCCGACTTGGTCGTGTAGTAGACGGCGTGCGGGTTGTAGAGGGTGGCGCCCGCCCGCAGCCAGGGCAGCAGCCAGTCGAAGGTCTCCTCCAGGGTGCCGCCCCACCCGCTGGAGTGGAACGCCTCGATCCACGTGCGGTCCCGCCCGTACAGGTGCGCGAGGGACGAGTGGACGCGGGCGTCGCCGTGGTGGTCGGAGCCGGGCGCGCCGAACCAGCGGTGCGTACGGGCGTAGTCGGCGTAGAGCCGCACGCCGTCGACGGGAAGGCCGGCGCGGGCCGGGTCCTGCTGGTCGCAGCCGTGCACGAGACCGCGCTCGGCGTGCCACTCCGCCAGCGGCCGGAAGAACGCCTCCTCGGCCAGCTCCGCCCGGGTGAGGTGGTAGTCGCGGCGGATCTCGTGGACCCCGTCGCCGCCCTTCCACAGCGCGTCCAGGCGCGGGGTCAGGTCGTAGCCGCGGCGCCGCTCGAACTCCTCGGCGAACCGTTCCGTCCAGGTGGGCAGCGCGGGCAGCTCGTCCTGGAACGACCCCACGATCACCGTGCCGAGGCGGTGCCCGAGCCGCCGCGCGAACTCGCCGTGCACGCGGTCGAGCAGGGTGCCGCACGCCTCGGCCGAGAGGTAGTCGAAGCCGCGCGCGGTGGTCCGGCCGTCCGGCTCCAGCCACCGCCCCGCGTACTCCGGCACCTCCCGGACGAGGCGCGCCTGAAGGTCGGCTCCGGAGAACCCGAGCTGGTCGTAGAACCACAGCGAGACCCCGAGCCCGGCGGCGTCCTCGCACACCTGGTCGAGCAGCTCCCACCAGGCGTCGCTGAAGAACGCGGGCTCGTCGGCGTCCGACCCGAACATCGGGCCGGAGGGCGCCAGGTTCAGCACGACCAGGTTGTACACGCCGCCGGCGGCGAACCGTTCCAGCTGGTCGCGCAGCCGCCGCCGGTCCAGCCGCTCGCCGCTCCACCACCAGATCGGCGCCGGGGAGAACGCCCCGTTCCGGTGACCGAACGGCGCCTCCAGCACCGCCCGGAGCCTCGGGGGGATCATCCCTTGAGCCCGCTCGCGAAGCCCTTGATGACATAGCGTTGCAGCACCAGGAACACCACCAGGATCGGCAGGGCGGCCAGCACCAGCCCGGCGAACACCAGGCCGTAGTCCGAGACGTACTGGCCCACGAACGCGAAGATCCGCACCGGCACCGTCTCCCGCGGCGACCCGCCCAGGTACAGCAGCGGGGTGAAGAAGTCGTTCCAGATGAACACGGCGTTGAGGATCAGCACCGTGCCGGTGATCGGGCGCAGCAGCGGGAACACCACCTGGGTGAACGCGCGCAGGTGCCCGGCGCCGTCGATGAGCGCGGCGTTGGCGTAGTCGCCCGGCAGCGCCCGGATGAACCCGGTGTACAGGAAGATCGTGAACGGCAGCTGGATGCCCGTGTAGAACACCACCATCCCCTGGTAGGTGCCGAGCAGCCCCGCCGTGTCGACCATCTTGAACAGCGGGATCATGCCGAGCTGGAACGGCAGCACGATGCCGAGCAGGAACAGCACGTACAGCCCGAACCCCAGCCGGGTCGCCTGGCGGGCCAGGAAGTAGGCGGCGAACGACCCGATCGCGATCAGCACCAGCAGGCTGGCCACGGTGATGACGGTGCTGTTGAGCAGCGCCGACCCCAGCGAGGCCCGCTGCCAGGCGTCGGAGAAGTTGCCCGCGTGCGGCGGCAGCGGCGGCGACAGCGGCGCCTCGGCGATCCCCCGCTTGTCCTTCAGCGACAGCGTGATCAGCGCGTACACCGGGAAGAGGAACGCGACGGCCACGCCGATCATCGCGATCTCCAGCAGGAACGTACGGAAGCCGTATCTGAGGCTCACGAAGTGACCTCTCTGCCGCGGAGGTAGTAGATCTGGACCAGCGACACGGCGGCCACGAACAGGGCGAGCACCAGGGCGATCGCCGTGCTGTAGCCGTAGTTGCCGAAGACGAACGCCTGCTTGTACAGCACCGTGGACAGCGTCTCGCTGGCGTGGCCGGGGCCGCCGTTGGTGGCCGCGTACACCTGGTCGAACAGCTTGAGCCCGCCGATGGTGGACAGCATCACGTTGATGGTCACCGCGGGCGCCAGCAGGGGCCAGGTCACGTGCCGGAAGCGCTGGAACCGCCCGGCGCCGTCGATCATCGCGGCCTCGTGCAGCTCGACGGGCACGCCCTCCAGGCCGGCCAGGAAGATGACCATGGAGTAGCCGGCGAACTGCCAGATCACCATCCCGGCCACCGACCACAGCGCCAGCGAGGGGTCGCCGAGCCAGTCCTGGCGCAGCCCGCCGAGGCCCACCGCGCCGAGGACGGCGTTGAGCCCGGCGTCCGGCGCGGGGTTGTAGACGTACTTCCACAGGAACGCCACCATCACCGGGCTGACCACGGCGGGGGCGAAGAACACCACGCGCAGCACGGTCCGGGACTTGATCTTCGCGTGGACGCCGAGCGCCAGCAGCAGGCCGACGCCGTTCTGCACCAGGACGATCGCCACGGTCAGCAGCAGCGTGTTGACCAGCGAGCCGCGGGCGGCGTCGTCGCCCCACAGCTTGCCGAAGTTGTCCAGGCCGACGAAGGACCGCTCGCCGAGGCCGTTCCAGTCGGTGAACGCGTAGAGCACGCCGCTCAGGCTGGGATAGAGCACCACCAGGGCGTACACGGCCAGGGCCGGTGCCGCGAACCACCATGGCGGGGACAGGAAACCGCCCCGCCGCCGGCGGCGGCCCGCGGAAGCGGGCCGGACCGCCGGCTCGGCCGGGGTACGGCGGAGGGTCGAGGCCACGGGCTACTTCTTCCGGTACGTCTCGTCGAGCTTGGCCAGCGCCTGCGGGATGGTGGTCTTGCCGCCCAGCAGCTCCTGGACCACCGCGAAGTGGGCGGGCTGGATCTCGGCGTTGGGCCACGCCTGGTCCATGAACGGCACCGCCTTGTTCCCCTCCATGTAGGGCAGGAAGTCGTTCAGCACGGGGTCGATCTTGGAGGTGCCGTCCCGGAAGAGCGGGACGCAGGCGACCGCCTCGGCCCAGCGGTTGACGTTCTGCTGCTGCCCGAGGTGGTCGATGAACGCCTTGGCGGCGTCGCGGTTCTTGCCGCGCGCGCTGGCGCCCAGGCCCACGACCACGCCCGCCGGGATCCAGACGTCGGCCTCCTTCTCGGCGCCCGGGACGGGGAACATCCCCAGGTCGTCGGGGCTCGCGGCGGCCTTGCGGAAGTCCGGCAGCACCGCCGAGACCTGGATCGCCATGGCGGCCTTGCCGGTGGCGACCATGGAGGTCTGCTGCTCGAAGGTCGTCCCGTTGGGGTTGTCGTTGAAGAACCCGCGCTTCTGCAGGTCGAGGTACATGGTGAAGGCGTCCGCCCAGCCCGACTGCGCGAAGCTCGCCGTCCCCGCCTGCATCTGGCCGTCGAACTGCGGGTTCTTGGCGTACACCGTGGACGGGACGAGCGCGTAGGTGATGAGCTGGGTGACCCACTGCGTCTGGGCGCCCAGCGCGATCGGGACCTTCCCCTTCTTCTTGATCTTGTCGCAGACCTCCAGGAACTCGCCCCAGGTCTTGGGCGGCTCCACCCCGGCCTCCTGGAAGACCTTCTTGTTGTAGATGGCGCCGATCACGCTGGCGCCGGCCGAGTACATGAAGGTCTTGCCCTGGTGCTGGAACGCGGGCTTGAAGTTCTCCGGGATCTTCTTGGTCCACGCCTGGTCGGACAGGTCGGCCAGCAGCCCGGCCTGGGCGATCTGCGCCATGCTCATCGCGCTGCCGTTGCCGGGGTAGACCACGTGGAGGTCGGGCGCGCTGCCCGCGCCGAGCTGCGTCCGCACCGAGGTCTGCACCTGGTCGGTGGGCGCGTACGAGGTGGTGAACTTCGCCTTGGTGTAGTCCTTGGTCAGCAGGTCCAGCGGCTTCTGCTGGTCGGCCACGCCGACCAGCCGGAGGGTCCCGCCCGCGCCGCCGGACGAGCCGCCGCAGGCCGCCAGGCCCGCGGGCAGCGCGGTCACGGCCGCGGCCCCGCCGGCCAGCCGGAGAAATCCGCGGCGGCCGAGCGGCGTTCCGCGCAACGTCGATGTCATCTGTCCTCCTCGATATCGCGGCCGGGGGGCCGCGATGACCGTTCCTCGGGAACGGCGATCACTGAACGTCCGCGGTGAAGCGGTATTCCCCCGATGTCACCCGGCAGCGGAGCGTCCCGGGCTCCGCGCCGGCGATCCGTACGCCGTCGGCCTCGGCCACCGGCCGCCCGCCCTCGCGCACCCCGCCGGGATCGGCCGTGGGGATGTGCACGGTGGCGGACGCCCCCGGCGGCACGGTGACCTCCAGGGTGAACACGCCGTCCCGGAGGGTCCATCCGGCGGCGACGGTGCCGCGCACCGACTCGTAGGAGGCGCGGGCCGAGGTCAGCCGGCCGGGCCTGGGACGGACGAGCAGCTCGCGGTAGCCGACCGAGCCGGGCGCCTGGTCGAGCCCGGCCACGCCCCGGTACAGCCACTCGCCGACCGAGCCGAGCGCGTAGTGGTTGAACGAGTTCATCGCCGCGGCCTGGAAGCCCCGTTCCTCGGTGTAGCCGTCCCAGCGCTCCCAGATGGTGGTGGCGCCGTGCCGCAGCGGGTAGAGCCAGGACGGCGGGTCGGTCCGGCGCAGCAGGGCGTGCGCCAGGTCGGCGTGGCCGTGCGCGTCCAGCACCGGCGCGATCAGGCCCACCCCCAGGAAGCCGGTGGTGACGCCCGGGCCGGCCTCGCGGACGAGGGTGACCAGGCGTTCCACGGCGTGCGGGACGAGTTCCTCGGGCAGCAGGTCGAAGGCGAGCGCCAGCAGGTAGGCGGTCTGGGTGTCGCCCTCGATCCGGCCGCCGCCGGTCACGAACCGCTCGGTGAAGGTCTTGCGGATGTGGGCGGCGAGCGCGCCGTACCGCCGGGCGTCCTCGTCCCGCCCGATGATCTCGGCGGTCCGCGCGGTGAGGTCGGTGCTGCGGGCGAAGTAGGCGGTGGCGACGACCTCGCGGGGCGTCGGGGCGGGGGCGAGCCAGTCGGCGAAGTGCGGGCCGACGCGGTGCCGCCACACCAGATCGGGGTTGTGCCGGTGGACGAAGTCGATCCAGGCGGCCATGGAGTCGAAGGAACGCTCCAGCACGCGTTCGTCGCCGTACACCGTGTAGAGGTGCCAGGGCACCAGGACCCCCGCGTCGGCCCAGCCGGGGGCGCCCTCGTCGGCGACCCCGGCCAGCCTCGGCGCCACGTTGGTGAAGCACCCGGCGGGCGACTGGGCGCCGCGGACCTCGCGCAGCCAGCCGTCGAAGAACGCGGCGACGTCGGCGTTGAGGCACGCGGTCGGCAGGAAGACCTGGGCGTCGGCGAGCCAGCCGAGCCGTTCGTCGCGCTGCGGGCAGTCGGTGGGCACGCTGACGAAGTTGGAGCGCTGGCCCCAGGCGATGGCGTGGTGCAGCCGTTCCACGCCGGGGTCGGAGCAGGTGAACTCGCCCGCCCACGGGGTGTCGCTGTGCAGGACGACGCCCCGGACGCCGGCCGGGTCGATCTCCTCCAGGCCCGTGATCTCGGCGTACCGGAAGCCGTGGTAGGTGAAGCGGGGCTCGAAGACGGTCTCGGCCGCGCCTCCGGCGATCAGCACGTCGGTGGCCGCGGCCGTGCGGAGGTTGTCGGTGTAGAGCGCGCCGCCGTCGTCCAGGGCCTCGCCGTGCCGGATCGTCACGCGGGCGCCGGAGGGCAGGCCGCGGACGGTGAGCCGGACCCGGCCGGCGAAGTTCTGGCCGAAGTCGACCAGGTGGACGCGCTCGCCGAGGCGGGTGACGGCGCGCGGGGCGAGCTCGCGGACGGCGCGGACGGGCTGGGCGACCGACGCGGTGAGCAGGTCGTGGTCGTCGCCGGTGACCGCGGCGGCGCGCCAGGCCCCGGGGTCCTCGCCGAAGCCGGGCCGGTCCCAGCCGGGGGTCTCGCGGCGGAGGTCGTGGCACTCCCCCATGAGCAGGTCGGCGTACCGGATCGGGCCGCGCGCGGTGCGCCACTCCGGGCCGGTGCCGATGACCTCGGTGGCGCCGCCGGCGTACTCGACGTGCAGCTCGGCCAGGAGTTGCGGGAACGTTCCGTAGTGGGCGCCGGAGCGGCGCGGGTCGAAGCCGGTGAAGCCGCTCCACCAGCCGTCCGCGACGGTCGCGGCGAGGACGTTCTCGCCGTCCCGGAGGGAGGCGGTGACGTCGTGGACCTGGTAGTCGACGCGGTCGCGGTAGTCGGTCCAGCCGGGGGCGAGCTCGCCGTCGCCGACCCGGGTCCCGTTCAGGCGCATCTCGTAGAGCCCGCGCGCGGTGACGTAGAGGCGGGCGCGGACCGGCGCCGCCCCGGGCGTGAACGGGCGGCGCATCCGGATCGCGGGCTGGAGGCCGTGGTCGACCAGGGCCAGCTCGCCCTCCTCGGGGGCGTCCACGACGTCGATGTCGGCGGGGTCGTGCGTGATCCAGGACGCCGTCCAGCCCGCGTCGCCGGCTCCGGGGAGGACGCCGGTCTCGAACCAGGACCCGGCCTCGCGCACGGAGCCGTCCGCCCCCGTGACGGCGACCCGCCAGGCGTAGCGGGTCCGGGAGCGGAGGGCGGGGCCGGCGTACCGCACGGAGACGGCCTCCGGGTCGGTCACCCGGCCGGTGTCCCAGACGGGGATCTCCTCGCCGCCGTCCCCGCCCCGCACGGCGAGGACGCGCACCCGATGGCTCGTCGGCGCGTCGCCCCGCCGTGCCGAGGCCAGCCGCCACGACAGGAGGGGAGCGTTCTCGCCGATGCCCAGCGGCTCGACGCGGTGGTCGCAGCGAAGGCCATAGGGCTCCAGGCCGGGCCCTGCGGCCGCGCTCTGGGGACCGCTCACGCGCCGTCTCCGATCATCATGGACCACGATAATTTCTGTGAAGATAACGTGATCAAGTGCGACGTGAGCGTAGAAGGTGGCTCGGAACGGTGTCAAGATGTCGCCCGCATCACGTCGCCATGGGCGCGGCGCCGCACTTCTCGTGCAGCTCACAGGCGCCTTCGCGGCGGTACGGCGGCGGGAGGAGGGGCCGGCCCGCCGAACCCGCGGCGATAACTGTTATGAGATGAGCACACTCAGTGTCGTTATAAGATGATCAACGCGTCCGCGCGGGCGAGGCCCGCCCCTCAGGTCGCCGCGATCTCGTAGGGGACCTTGTGCTCGTCCAGATCGCGCAGCGACTCGCCGTCGGCCGCGTCGTCCACGATCAGGCGGTCGAACGAGGACAGCGGAGCGACCCGGTGCAGCGCGACCCGGCCGAGCTTGGAGTGGTCGACCAGCAGGACGTTGCGCGCCGCCGCGCCGAGCATCGCCCGCTTCACCGAGACGATGTGCTGCTCCTGGTGGTAGGCGAACCCGCCGGAGACCGCCGAGGTCGACACGAAGCACAGGTCGACGTTCAGCGACTCGATCGCGTCCGCGCAGGAGACGCCGAGGAAGGAGTTGTGCAGGGGGTCGTAGTCGCCGCCGAGCGCCATCAGCCTGATGTCGGGCCGGACCGCCAGGAGGTTGATCGCCTCCAGGAAGTTGGTGATCACGGTGAGCGGTGTGATGCCGGTCAGCCGGCGGGCCAGGGCGAGCGCGGTGGTGGAGTCGTCCAGCATGATCGCCATGCCGGGCTCGACCAGCTCCAGCGCCCGCGCGGCGATGGCCTCCTTGGCGGTGCGCATCGATTTCAGCCGGTAGGCGACGTTGCTCTCGAACACCCCGGACGGCTGCGCGGTGACGCCGCCCCGGTACTTGCGCACGATGCCCTGGCGTTCCAGCTCGTCGAGATCGCGGTGGATGGTCATGAGACTGACCCCGAACCGCGCGGCGAGATCGGCGGCGGTCACCGAGCCCTCGGAGAGCACATGGTCGGTGATGTCCCGGCGGCGCCGTTCGGGGCCGCCGCGCCCGCTGCCGTCCCTGGTCATGATCCGGTCCTTCCGTGGCCGCGCTTCCATATAACGCCATGAAGTTATAAATTCACACCCACGGCTGGGAACTCTCGGAAGCATAGCGCGTGGCCTCGGACCACCCCCGGCCCCCGGCCGCCGCCGCGCGGTACTCGCTGGGGCGGGTGCCGTACAGGCGCTTGAAGGCGACGCTCAGCGCGAAGGCGTCGGCGTACCCGACCCTGCGGGCGATCGAGCCCACGGTCGCGTCCGTCTCGCGCAGCAGGTCGGCGGCCATCGCGATCCGCCAGCGTGCGAGGTAGGCCATCGGGGGTTCGCCGACCCGCTCGGTGAAGCGGCGGCCGAGCGTGGCGCGGGACACCCCGGCCTCGGCGGCCAGCGCCGCCACCGTCCAGGGACGTGCCGGATCGCCGTGCAGCAGGGCCAGCGCGGGGCCCGCCACCGGATCCTCCATCGCCCGGTACCAGGGCGGCGCGTCCGCCGGGTGCCGGTCGAACCAGGCCCGGAGGGCGGAGACCAGCGTGAGGTCCAGGAGCCGGTCGAGCACCACCTGCTGCCCGGGCCGGTCCGTGGCGACCTCCGCGGCGACCAGGTCCAGGGTCGGGCCCAGCACGGCGCCGTCCCGGACCACCAGCAGGCCGGGCAGCGTCCGCAGCAGCCGCCCGCCGGCACCGCTCCCGCCGTCGAAGGCCCCGGCGAGCAGCAGGGCCGGGGCGTCGGGACGGACGCCGCACGTCCGCACGCCCCGGAAGAGCTCGGCGCCGGCCTCGGTGCCGTCGGCGCGGGCGCAGTGGTCGGCGGCGGTGACCCGGTACCCAGGCGGGGTGGCCGGGTCGTCGGCGACGGTGAACGGCGCGGGACCGCGGACGAGCGCGATGTCGCGGGGGCCGAGCGGCACCGGCTCCCCCTCCGCCGGGACCGCCCACGCCCGGCCGCGCAGCATCGTGACCAGCGTCAGCGGAACGCCGACATCGAACCGCAGCGCCCAGGGCGGGTCCATGACCGCCTGCCGGAACAGGGCACCCCGGGCCTGGATCCCGCCCAGCGACTCGGCCAGTACGTCCATGCCACCACGTTAGACGCACGAACATCGGAATGAGCCTTCCAGCCATGGAGCGTCTCACGGGCCTGACGCTTCACTGGCCCCATGACACAGAGTTCAATGACAGAGGATTCAATGGCCAGGCGTCCCATCCTCGTTCTCGGCGGCACCGGCAAGTCCGGCCGCCGCGTCGCTTCCCTGCTGCGCGACCGAGGGACACCGTTCCGCCTGGGCTCCCGCTCCAGCGAGCCGCCGTTCGACTGGACCGACCCCGCCACCTGGGACCTCGCCCTGAAGGACGTGACGGCGGTCTACGTCGTGCCGCTCGACGGGGCCATGCTCACGCGCCCCTTCGTCGAGCGCGCGGTGGAGCTGGGGGTCGAACGGATCGTCCTGCTGTCGGGGCGCGGGCTGGACACACCGGGGTACGCGGACGAGGACGGCGACGCCGGGGAGAGCCACCGGGACGGGGAGCGCGCGGTGCGCGCCTGCGGCGCCGCGTGGACGATCGTGCGGCCGGGCTGGTTCGCGCAGAACTTCAGCGAGGGCTTCTTCCGGGACGCCGTGCTGGCCGGGGAGCTGCGCCTTCCCGCCGGGGACGGCGCGGTCTCCTTCGTCGACGCCGAGGACATCGCCGCCGTCGCGGTGGCCGCCCTCACCGAGGACGGCCACGCCGGGAAGGTCTACGAGCTGTCCGGTCCCCGGGCGCTGACCCTCGCCGAGGCCGCCGCCGAGATCTCGAAGGCGTCCGGGCGTGAGGTCCGGTACGTCCCGCTCACCACGGACGAGTACGTCGCCGAGCTGGTCGCGCAGGGCCTGCCGCTCTCGGACGCGCGGGACCACGACAACATGATCTCGCCCATCCGGCGCGGGATGGACGCCCACCTCTCCAACGGCGTCCAGCGGGCTCTCGGGCGCCCGCCGTCCGACTTCGCCGGTTTCGCCGAGAAGGCCGCGGCGGCGGGGGCCTGGGACGCCTGAGGCCCCGGCCTCACCACATGCGACGGAGCCGTCCCGCCTCCCTGGGCGGGACGGCTCCGTCCGGGCGTCACAGGGCGGTGGCGTCCAGGATCGGGATCAGCTGCTCCTCCTCGTAGTCCAGGTGGGCCTCCAGCTCCTCGGTCAGCCGCTCGACCTCGGCCCGGACGAGCGCGGGGTCCGCTCCCTCCGCGGAGACCGCCTCCTGGAGGTCGCCGAGCAGGGCGGCGATCTTGCGGTGCTCGCCGTCCAGGCGTTCCAGGACGGGGGCCAGCTCGGGCCGGCGGTCGGCGAGGAACGGGAAGATCGCGCCGTCCTCGCCGGCGTGGTGGTGGTGCAGCCCCTGGCAGACGGTCAGGCAGTTGACCCGGAGCTGGGCGCCCAGCCGCGGCCCCGACCCGGCGATCTCCTTGCGGATCAGCGCCAGTTCACGGCGGAACGCGTCGTGGATCACCTTCAGGCCCGCGCCCAGCGACGGCGCGTCCGGCCTCGGCGGCCCGGCCGCCTCGAGGGCGACCACGGGGATGACCCGCGACGTCCTGGCCTGGTAGTCGGCCCAGCCGGGATCGGCCTCGGCCGCGCGGGCGAAGACGCGGTCGCGTTCGGCTCCCTCCAGGACGGTGGCCACGGCGTCGTAGACGAAGACTCCGTTCTCGACCGTGACCCGGGGGTCGGCCACCAGGTTGTGGAACCAGTCCGGGTTCTTCTCCGCCCCGCCCGCCGAGGCGATCACCAGGACCCGCTCACCGTCGGGCAGGTAGCCGAGCGGCGTGGTGTGCCGGGCGCCCGAACGCGCGCCGGTGGTGGTCAGCAGGAGCAGCCGGGCCCCCTCGAAGGGACCGCTGAGCCGCCCGCCGCTGGAACGGAACTCCTCAATGATCTGCTGGTTGAAGTCGATCGGCACTCTGTCGGTTTTCCTTTCGTGGCCGTGTCCGGGATTTTCCGGGCATGGCGAAATAACCCCGGGGCCGTGCGAAGGCACCCGCGGTCGGAGAATGGGGTGAAGGCGTGCCCGGACACCCCCGGCGGCCCGATGGATCAATGGATCATCGGATCGGGAGGTCGGGAAAGGCTCGCGAAAAACGGCGGTGAACGGCACCGCCGAACGTGAAGAACACCGCGCGACCTGCGCGGAAAAAGGGAAAGGCGGGCCTCTGGCCCGCCCGGCGCTCACGCCGTGGCCGGGTGCCCCACTCGCTCTTGGCCCATGGCCGACCCGGCAGTCACGATGTTCACCTTAACGCCGTTGGCGCGCCGGGGCAACGCGCGGGAAAAGGCGTTCAGACGCCGCTGGGAAGCGTCGCCAGTTCGTCCCGGCGCGCGGCCTCCAGATGCAGCGGTTCCAGAGTGGAGGTCCGGCGGAACCAGCACAGGGCGTCGTACCGGTCGGCGAGCCGGGTGGGCACGTAGTTGTTCCGGTCGCGGGCCGGGTCGTACAGGACGCCGATGGCACGGTGCCCGCGGGTGGACGTGAGCCAGGAGGCGTCCGGCCGGTCGGCGAAGACGTACAGCGCGCCCGGCAGCTCGGTCTCCTCCAGGAGGGCTTCGAGCGTGTCGTGCCGGGCCCTGGGAACGATCATGGTCTCCATCGGGGCGCCCCACCGGGACGCGGCGATCACCTCACCGTGGCCGCCGGCGAACCCGACCACCACGACCTGGTCCCGGCCGTGCCGTTCGCGGACCAGCTGCCCGAGGTTGATCATGCCGCGGGCGGCCATGTCGGTGGCCCGCGCGTCGCCGACGTGGGTGTTGTGCGCCCAGACCACGGCCCGCGCCGTCCCGTCGTGGAAGTCCAGCAGCCGGTCGAGGGTGTCGGCCATGTGCACGTCCCGCACGTTCCAGGACCGCGCGCCGCCGCCGATCAGGGCGCGGTAGTACTGCTCGGCGCCCGCCGCCACCTCGGCGTTCTGCCAGGCGTTCAGGGCCTTGGCCGGGGCGGGGTCGGCGGGGTCGGCCTCGGGGCGGCGCATCCCCGCCAGCATCGTCAGCACCTCGTCCGAGCAGCCGCCCGGGGCCAGCTCGGTGCTCCAGGCGTACGACTGCGGGTCCTCACCGTACGGCTCGAAGCAGCGGTAGGCGGCCAGCGCCCTCTCCACATGCTCGGGCCGGTGCTCGGACAGGTAGGCGATGACGGCGCGCAGGGACTCCCACAGGCTGTAGACGTCCAGGCCGTAGAAGCCCGCCCTCCGCCCGTACGGCCGCCCGGTGTTGCGGGCGCGCAGCCAGCGGCAGAAGTTCGCCGTCTCCTGGTTGGCCCACATCCAGGTCGGCCAGCGGCGGTACCCGTCCAGGACGGTCTTGGGGTCGGCCGGCGCCCCCTCCGCCAGCGTGACGCTGTCGTTCACCCGCCAGCAGTCGGGCCAGTCGCCCTCGACCGCGACGAAGGAGAACCCGCGCTCGGTGATGAGCCGCCTGGTCAGCGCGGCGCGCCAGGCGTAGTACTCGTGGGTGCCGTGGCTGGCCTCGCCCAGCAGCACGAAGCGCGCGTCGCCGATGCGCTCCATGAGCGGGTCCAGATCGGCGGCGGTCTCCAGCGGAAGGGCGGATCCGCGGACCTCATCGACTTCGCTCACGGCGGGCCTCCTCTCCGCACGCCCGGCGCGGTGTCAGGCGCGCACCCGAAGCACCCCGACCTCCCGGGCGCACGACGCGCAGCAGAAGACCCGGCCGTCGGACTCGACACCGTGGCCGAGGACGCGGCACCCGCAGTGGTCACAGGTCGGCGCGATGGAGTGCGCGGCGCACTCGACGCTGTCGAAGACGTGCGAGACGCCATCGGCCGAGATCACGGTGAAGGCGTGGTCGTAGTCGTTCCCACAGACTTCGCAGCGGGCCATCGGTCCTCCCGGTGGTCGTGGTGTTCCGCTGTGCGCTCTCGTCCCCCGCCTTCCCGCCCCCGGCCGGGTAATGCACCCATATGGGGCTAAATCGGCATCCTTTAACGCGCGTTGGCCGGAGGGCGCCCGCTATCATGGCCACGAGCCCCGGGAGGGGCCGCGGCGGTGGGGCCCGCCGCCCCCGCGCAGCCGGGGCAACCGCGGCGCACCGCCGCCAACGGTCCCTACCAGACGAGTCTCGCCCGCTGGTAGGAGGATCCGTGCCCGAGGCCCGACCGCTTGCCGACCGCACCCCCGACCGCACCCCCGACCGCACCCCCGGCCACAGCGCCGACCACAGCGCCGATCCGGCCGCCGGGCCGCCACCGCGGCGACGGCGGCCCGCGCTCCGCCGCGCCCCCTGGGCGACCCTGGCCGCGATCTCGGCGGGCGGGGTCCTCGGGGCGGTGGCCCGGTACGGCCTCACCGTCGCCTTCGGTCACGGCCCGGCGGAGTTCGCCTGGGCGATCTTCGCCGTCAACACCACCGGATGCCTGCTGATCGGGGTGCTCATGGTGGCCGTCACCGAGGCCTGGCAGGTCCATCCGCTGGCCCGCCCGTTCCTCGGGGTCGGGATCCTGGGCGGGTTCACCACCTTCTCCACCTACGTCGTCGACGTCCAGCTGGCGTTCCGCGCCGGGGCGCCGTTCACCGCGCTGGCCTACCTGGCCGCCACACCGGTGTGCGCGCTGCTCGCCGTCTACGCGGGGGTACGCCTGACCCGCCTGCTCACCCGCCCGCGCGAGGGGTCCCGATGACGCCGACCGGCCCGGCCCTGCGGCTGACGATCCTCGTCGGGGAGAGCGACCGCCGGCATCACCGCCCGCTCTACCACGAGATCGTCGCGCGGGCCCACGCCGCCGGGCTGGCCGGCGCCAGCGTGCTGCGCGGCATCGAGGGCTACGGGTCCACCAGCCGGATCCACACCAGCCGCATCCTGTCGCTCTCGGAGGACCTGCCGGTGGCGGTCGTCATCGTGGACGCCGAGGACCGGATCCGCGGCTTCCTCCCCCGGCTGGCGGACCTGGAGGGCCTGGGGCTGGTCACCCTGGAACCGGTCGAGGTCGTCCCGCCCGGCCGGCGGGACGGGGAGGCGCGGTGACGGTCCTGCTGGTCGCGCTGGGCGCCGCGATCGGGGCGCCGCTGCGCTACCTGGCCGACCGGGCCGTCCAGGCCCGCCACGACACGGTCTTCCCCTGGGGCACCTTCGCCGTCAACGTCGCCGGCTCCGGGCTGCTGGGCCTCCTGGCCGCGCTCCCCGCCGGTCACGGGGTGACGGCGCTGGCCGGCACCGGGTTCTGCGGCGCGCTGACCACCTACTCCACCCTCGGGTACGAGACGCTGCGGCTGGCCGAGGACGGCGCGCGCGCCTTCGCGCTGCTCAACGCCCTCCTCTCCATCGCCGCCGGCCTGGGCGCGGCGTACTGCGGCATGGCCGTCGCCCAGGCGCTCATCGGCTCCTGACGGTCCGGCCGTCACCCCGACTCCCGGACGACCAGCCTGGTCTTGAGCACCACCCCGCGGTCGCCGATCGGCCGGCCGCCGGCGTGGCACCGCAGTTCCCGGACGAGCCGGGCGCCCAGGTCCTCGGCCGGCTGCCGCACGGTCGTCAGCCGCGGCCGTACCTGCCGGGCGACCGGGGCGTCGTCGAAGCCGACCACCGCGACGTCGTCGGGCACCCGGCGGCCGGCGCGGCGCAGCGCGCGCAGGGCGCCCACCGCCATCAGGTCGGACGCGGCCAGCACGGCGTCCAGGTCGGGCCGGCGGTCCAGCAGCCGGGTCATCGCGTGCTCGCCGGAGAGCCGGCCGAAGTCGCCGTGGCCGACCAGCCCGGCGACGTCCATCCCGGCCTCCTCTGCGGCGAGCCGGTACCCGGCCAGCCGGTCGACGCCGGCGCCCAGCTCGGCCGGCCCGGCGATGGTGCCGATCCGGCGGCGCCCGGACGCCAGCAGGTGCCGCACCGCGGTACGCGCCCCGCCCCGGTTGTCGACGTCCACGTACGGCAGCGCCGCCTCGCCGAGCGGGCGCCCGGCCAGCACCACCGGGGCGCCGGCCGCCGCCTGCACCAGCGCCGCGGGCCGCCGGTGCGCGCCGACCAGCAGCACGCCCTCCACGCGCCCGCCGCGCAGGTAGTCGGCGGTCGCCCGCCACTCGTCGGCCCGGCCGACCATGAGCACGATCAGCGCCCGGCCGTCCAGCTCGCGGCGCGCGCCCCACAGCAGGCGGGCGTAGAACGGGTCGCCGAAGACCCGGGCGCTGTCCTCGCACAGCACCGCCGCGATCGCGCCGGAGGTCTCCCGGCCGGGGTCCGGGGGGCGGCGGCGCACGTAGCCGAGGCGTTCCACGGCCTCTTCCACCTGCAGCCGGGCCGCGCGGCTGACCCGCGCCGAACCGGTGAGCACGCGCGAGGCCGTCGCCGGGGAGACGCCCGCGAGCCGGGCGACGTGCTCGAGGGTGGGGGTCCGGGTCGCCGGGGCGGGGGCCGGCTCACCGGAGGGGTCGGTGATCGTCACGCTGGTACTCCCTTCGGGGGTCCCCGGCCGTCGGGATCGGCCGGGGCGGGAGTAGTGGGAGCGCCCCAAGAATCGGCGGGAGACGCGCACGCAGTCAAGAGCGGGTTGACCCGTCTCGACATCCGCAGGTTTCCGAAACCTCACCGTCCAGCGCCTGCCAGGACCCACGTCTTCGCAGGTCAGGGCGCACGTCCGAGGTGCGGGCAGGGGACGGTGAAATTTATGAAATCTGTGGAAGAAGGCTTTCCCTCCGGTTCCGGCCCGGTTTACGTTCACTCGCAACCGAGTGTGGGAGCGCTCCCAAGCCATCGACGTCAGGAGGTGCGATCGACCCGGCCGCCCCGGGACGCGGTGTGACCGCCCCGCGAGACGGCAGTCCCGTGACACGACACCGAGTGACGACACCGAGTGACGACACCACGTGACGACACCACGTGACGACACCCGACCCGTGACCATCGCATCGAAGTGAAGGCGGAGATCCCCATGAGATCGCTCCTCCCTGGCGCCGTCGCCCTCTGCCTGGCCGCCGTCCTCGGCCTGTCCGGCCCGGTCGCCGCGGGCACCGTCCCCGCGGGCACCGGCCCCGCGGACACCGGCCCCGCGAGCACCGGCCCCGCCGGCACCGTCCCTGCCTCCGCGGACGGCCGCCGGCCGTCGCCCCGCGCGGCGGCGCCGGAGCTGGCGGTCTCCGGCAACCGGCTCGTGACCGCCGGCGGCGAGACCGTACGGCTGCGCGGCGTGAACCGGTCCGGCGGCGAGTTCGCCTGCGTCCAGGGCAACGGCATCTGGGACGGGCCGATGGACGAGGCGTCGGTCGGCGCGATCCGGAACTGGAACGTCAACGCGGTCCGCGTCCCCCTCAACTCCGACTGCTGGCTCGGACTGCCCAACGTCGACGCGGCCTACCGGGGCGCCGCGTACCAGAAGGCCGTCGAGGACTACGTGGGCCTGCTGCGGCGGAACGGCATCACTCCGATCCTGGAGCTGCACTGGAGCAACGGGCTGTGGACCGGCTACGACAGCCACTGCTGGACGGCGGACGCCGAGTGCCAGAAGCCGATGCCCGACGCCAGGTACGCGCCCGAGTTCTGGCGGCAGGTCGCCACCGCGTTCAAGGACGACACCGCCGTGGTCCTCGACCTGTTCAACGAGCCCTACCCCAACAACCTCCAGGTCATGGACTACGGCCAGTCGTGGCTGTGCTGGCGCGACGGCGGCGCGGCCTGTCCCGGCCTGACCTACGAGGCGGCCGGCATGCAGGACCTCCTGGACGCCGTCCGCGGCACCGGTGCCCTCAACGTCGTGCTGGCCGCGGGCAACAGCTACTCCAACGACCTCAGCCAGTGGCTCGCCCACAGGCCGTCCGACCCCACCGGGAACCTGGCCGCGGCCTGGCACTCCTACAACTTCAACCACTGCCGGGACAGCACCTGCTGGGACCAGCAGCTCGCCCCGGTCGCCTCCCAGGTGCCCCTGGTCGCGGGCGAGATCGGCGAGAACACCTGCGGCCACTCCTACATCGACGGCCTGATGGCCTGGCTCGACGCGCGCGGCGCCTCCTACCTGGGCTGGACCTGGAACACCTGGAACTGCTCCAGCGGACCGTCCCTCATCAGCTCCTACGACGGCACGCCGACCGCGTACGGCGCGGGCCTGCGCGACCACCTGCTGACCACGCCCTGACCCGGCCGGGCCGGGTCCGAACGCACGCCGGACCCGATCACGGGCCGGCCGAGACACCGGGACCGCTTCGCTCCCACTACGTGCGGCCCCGGTGCCCGGCTCGACGACCTTCAGTCGCCCCCACCACCCCGAAAGGTTGCCGTCCCCGATGAATCCGTCCGAGAAAGATGCCCGCGAACCGAGGAGGATCGCCATGACCCCCGCCCCAGCACCCAGAACCCCCGGTGCCGCCCGCGCCGTACCGGGCGCCCCGGCACGGCGGAAGGACGCGCCGCGCCGGAGGGCCTGGCACCGCCGCGCCCTGGCCGCCGCCGCGACGAGCGTCCTGCTCGCCGCAGGCACCACCGCCCTGGCCGCGCCGCAGGCCGGTGCCGCCCCCGCCCTCGCCGCCCGCGTCGACAACCCGTACGCGGGCGCCAAGGCGTACGTCAACCCGGAGTGGTCGGCCAAGGCGGCGGCGGAGCCCGGCGGCAGCGCGATCTCCAACCAGCCGACCGGCGTGTGGCTCGACCGGATCGCCGCGATCAACGGCGCGGCCGGGAAGATGGGCCTGCGCGCCCATCTGGACAAGGCGCTCGAACAGGGCGCCGGGGTGATCCAGGTCGTCGTCTACAACCTGCCCGGCCGGGACTGCTCCGCGCTCGCCTCCAACGGCGAGCTCGGCGCGACCGAGATCGACAAGTACAGGACCCAGTTCATCGACCCGATCGCGTCGATCATGGGCGACGCCAAGTACGCCAACCTGCGGATCGTGACGGTCGTCGAGATCGACTCGCTGCCGAACCTGATCACCAACGTCAGCGGGCGCCCGACCGCCGTGCCCGCGTGCGACACGATGAAGGCCAACGGCAACTACGTCAACGGCATCGCCTACGCGCTCAACAAGCTGGGCGCCATCCCGAACGTCTACAACTACATCGACGTCGGCCACCACGGCTGGCTCGGCTGGGACGACAACTTCGGCCCGACCGCCGACCTGCTCGCCCAGACGGCCAGGGCGTCGGGCTCCATGGCAAACGTGGCCGGCTTCATCAGCAACACCGCCAACTACGGCGCGCTGAAGGAGCCCTACTTCACCATCAACGACAGCGTCAACGGCACCTCCGTCCGCCAGTCCAAGTGGGTCGACTGGAACCGGTACGTCGACGAGCTGTCCTACGCCCAGGCGTTCCGGCAGCGGCTCGTCCAGGCCGGGTTCGACTCCGGCGTCGGGATGCTGATCGACACCAGCCGCAACGGCTGGGGCGGGGCGAACCGTCCCGGCGGCCCCGGGGCGACGACCAACGTCGACACGTACGTGAACGGGGGCAGGATCGACCGCCGCATCCACCTGGGCAACTGGTGCAACCAGTCCGGGGCGGGCCTGGGCGAGCGGCCCAAGGTGGCCCCCGAGTCCGGCATCGACGCCTACGTCTGGATGAAGCCGCCCGGCGAGTCCGACGGTTCGAGCAAGGAGATCCCGAACGAGGAGGGCAAGGGGTTCGACCGCATGTGCGACCCCACGTACACCGGCAACCCGCGGAACAACCACAACATGAGCGGTGCGCTGCCTGACGCCCCGCTGTCCGGCCACTGGTTCTCGGCGCAGTTCCAGGAACTGCTCCGGAACGCCTACCCCGCCCTTCCGTAAGGGCCCGACCCCCACAGGAAAGCGGCCCCGGGACCGGAAACGGTCCCGGGGCCGTGTCGCCCGGTGGGAACGGGCGGCGCTAGCCGGTCACCTCCCCGTTGCCGCCGTCGAAGACGACGTCGGAGCAGTTGTAGAACGTCTCGGTGCTGTCG
This sequence comes from Actinomadura viridis, assembly GCF_015751755.1. Lineage (GTDB taxonomy): Bacteria > Actinomycetota > Actinomycetes > Streptosporangiales > Streptosporangiaceae > Spirillospora > Spirillospora viridis. The sequence goes on along the minus strand of NZ_JADOUA010000001.1, from coordinate 8,803,415 downwards.
GAACGCTGCCACACCGTGTAGATGATGTGCCGCCCGGTCTTGCCCGAGGGGAGCCTGGCGTTCCAGTAGTAGTAACTGCCCTCGTTTCCCGGCCCTCCGACGCTCGGCGGGTCGGTGACCCGGTAGAACGGCTCGTCCTCCAGGTCGTCCCACGCCAGGGGCCGGGTCGGGCTCCAGGAGTCCTTGGTGATGTAGGTCCGGAACTCACCGGGGTGGGCGGCCCACTTGTTGAAGCGGAACTGCAGTTCCGCGCCGGAGGTCAGATGGGTCACCGGCCAGTCGTCGCGGGCCAGGTCGAATCCGCTGAAGTCGTAGACCACCGCCGCCGCGCTGCACAGTTTCCCGTCGGGAATGAAGCCGCGGGTGCGGCCGGCGCCGTCCGAGCGCAGCACGGCGAACCAGTTGTAAAGGGAATTGGTGCCGCTCTGCGCCACCGCCGCCGCGCAGGCGGGATTGTCGGGCTTGATCTCGCCGGTGGGGGTGAGGCCGTCCTTGTAGCACAGATAGGTGCGGCTGCCGGGGATCATCATGGCGCCGTGCGCCGACGCCGCGGGAGCGTTCACCAGGGTTCCGAGCAGGGCCGCCGAGGTCAGGGCACCTCCCGCGAGCACAGCCCTTCGCCGCCTTCTCACGTTTTCTCCTCCTGTCCGCCGATCCGGAAAAACGACCGTCGGGCTGGACGTTAACTCCAGCCCGATCCGCCGGTGAACAGGGTTTTCACGCTTTCATGAAGCCTTTCCGGATATCGCTCTGGGGGTGGCCGCGACCCGGCGGCGGGCGCGGAGCGAATCCAGCGCCCAGGCGCCCGGCCCGAGCACGGCGATCAGGAGGAAGGCCCAGCAGTACATGGCCGCCGCTTCACCGCCGTTGCGCAGCGGCAGCAGACCGTCCGGCTGGTGCACCACGAAGTAGGCGTAGGCCATCGAGCCGGACGCGAGGACGGCGGCGACCCGGGTGAACAGCCCGGACAGCACCAGCGCGCCGCAGACGAGCTGGATGACCGCCGCCCACCAGCCCGGCCAGGCCGCGAACTCGATGGCCCGGCCCGTGCCGCGGTTGCCGCCCAGCACGCCGAACACCGAGGCCACCCCGTGGATCATGAACAGGAACCCGGTCACGGCGCGGAACAGCGCCAGCACCGGCTCGGCGAACCGATCCGCTCTGTACACGACAGATCACCCTTCCTTTTCCAGCGTTTATTGCGCACCATTCGCGGAGGACCGATCGACCCTCCGGCCGCGATATCTCAAAGGTGACCCGACTCGATGATCGACGTCAACGGATCTCTCTTTATTTCACGCTCGCGACCCGACATTCCACCGCCCAGCGAAAAATGCACGGACGCCGCCAGATCGTGCCCGCGGGAAAATCGGGTGATCCCAACCGGCCGGCCCGGCACGGGCGGTGATCGCCCGGGAATCGGAGTCCGCCGGCGTAGTACTCGGGTATGAGCGGACGGAATCACACGGCAGTGGGACGCGGTTGACAACGGCCGGCTCCTAGCGTCGGAACATCCGATGCGATGGAGGTTCCGATGACAAGCGGAAACGGCCGCGGACGGGCCCTGGGAGCCGCCGGAGCGCTGGCGGCGGTGCTGGTGGTCCTCCCGGGCGGCGCCCGCGCCGATCCCGGCCCGGCGCCGGCGTCGGGCGCCGAGGTGATCGACGAGAAACAGGTCCGGCCCCGGGTGGTCGACCTGACCGTGCGGTCACCCGCGCTGGCGGGCACGGGCAAGGTCAGGCTGCTGACACCCGACGGCTGGGAACAACGGGGCGCGACCCGCACGTGGCCGGTCCTCTACCTGCTGCCCGGCGGGCACGGCGAGTACGAGTCGTTCACCGAGGAGTACGACATCGAGCGGCTGCCGGAACTGCGGAACGTCCTCGTCGTGACGCCGCAGATGCCGTTCTTCGGCTTCTACAGCGACTGGTGGAACGACGGCCGGGGCGGAGCCCCGGCCGTGGAGACCTTCCACCTGGACGAGGTGCGCACGCTGCTCGAACGCGGCTACGGCGCCGGGCCCCGCCGCGCGATCGCCGGCGAGTCCCAGGGCGGGTACGGCGCCGTCAAGTACGCCGCGCGCCATCCCGGAATGTTCCGCGCGGCGGCCAGCTACAGCGGTTTCCTGAGCCCTCCGCAGTACGTGAAAGCGATCAGCGGGGGCGCGGAGTACCTGAAGGTGGACTGGCGCAGGATCTGGGGAGACCCGGTGCGGCAACGCGACATCTGGCTGGCCAACGACCCGTACCACCTGGCCGAGCGCCTGCGAGGCACACCGGTGTACATCTCGTCCGGCGACGGCACCCCCGGCGTCTACGACGACCCCGTCGACCCCGACCCCGTCATCCCGGGTATGCAGGACCTCGCCGCCTTCTTCCCCGAGGAGGTCGTCTCCCTCACCGAGGCGGTGATGGCGGACGAGAGCCGCACGGTGGCGCACCGCCTCACCGAGGTCGGCGTCCCGGTCACCACGCACTTCTACCGCGGCACGCACGGAACGCCGTACTGGAAGCGCGAACTGCGCCGCTCCCTCCCCATGCTGCTGCGCGCGCTGAACGGCGGTCCGTCCCGCGGCTGACACCGGCCTGCCCGAGCGGGGGGACGAGGGCAGCGGGCGGGAATACCCTCGGGGTGTGTTGAAGATCATGAAGAGCGGTGGGGCCGGGGCTTCGCGCCACAACGCGGGCACGATCTCGTACCTGGCCCTCCTGCTGGCCACCCATGTCGTGGTGTTCCGCCTGCTGTCACCGGCCTCGGAACGGCGCGTGCTGGCCGCCGTCAGCACCAACCTCGCCGACATGACCTGGTCGGCGCCGCTGCGCCTCGTCGGCAGCGCCCTGGTCGTCGACTTCTCCGGCACGTTCCTGGACACCGCCCTGATCGTGGGGCTGGGCATCGCGGTGTGCCTGGGCCTGCTGGAACGCCGCCTCGGCACCGCCCGGGCCTTCGGCGTCTTCGCGACCGCGCACGTCCTCGTCACGCTCGCCGTCCTGGCCGTCGTCGCGGCGGCCGTCCCTACGGGCCGCTACCCCGAGGCGGTCACGCACGAGCTCGACTACGGCGTCAGTTTCGGCGCGCTCGGCGCCATCGGCGCGGTCACCTGGCTCCTGCCCGCGTGGCTGCGGCTCCCCTGGGCGGCCGTCGCCGTCCTCTACCCGCTGACCGCCGCCGACTGGTACGGATGGCTGCCCGACTACTCCAGCGTGGGCCACGTGCTGTCCGCCGCCACCGGCGTGATCATGTCTGCCCTGCTCGTACGGCCCCGGGCCGCCCCCGCCCCGCAGACCTGAGCGCACGGAGCCTGGACGGTTCCGGGCCCGGTTCCCACGCGGGCACCGCGAACCGGGCCGTGTGCTAAGGTGGAACCAGTTGCGGTTCCCATAAACTTTTGTGTGCGCCTGCCGGATCTCGTCAGGCGCATTTTTGTTTTTCTGGACACTCTCCGGATGGGCTGATCGCGGCGACCCCGTTCCACACGGTGTGGAACGGGACCGACCCAGAAGGAGATCAACATGGCCACCGGTACCGTGAAGTGGTTCAACGCTGAAAAGGGCTTCGGCTTCATCGAGCAGGACGGCGGCGGCGCCGACGTCTTCGCGCACTTCTCGAACATCGCCGGCAACGGCTACCGGGAGCTGCAGGAGGGCCAGAAGGTGTCCTTCGACATCACCCAGGGCCAGAAGGGCCTGCAGGCGGAGAACATCGTCGCCTCCTGAAGCGACCGCGGGCGGTGGCGGGACCGGAATTCCGGCCCCGCCGCCGCCCTTGGCGGGTATCCCGCCGTTCCCGACGTGACCGGCCGTCCACTCGCCGTCCGTCTCCCCACTGGTTCGTTCTTGCGACTTCTTCGCGCGGCCTACGGCTCCGGAGCACTCCTCGACACGTGCCGCTCCGAGGAAGGTCTCCCGCATGTCCCGTAACCGTCCGCGCGGCCGGCGTCCCGCCGCACGCAACGGCTCCGCCCCCCGCAACGGCTCCGCCCCTCGCACCGAGGCCGCCCCGCCGAAGGCCACCACACCGGCCCTGCCGCCGGTCGCGTCGTTCGCCGAGCTGGCCATGCCGTCCGCGCTCCTGGAGGCCCTGGCACGCCAGGGCGTCACCGCGCCGTTCCCGATCCAGGGGGCGACCCTGCCGGACGCGCTGAACGGGCGTGACGTCCTCGGCCGCGGCCGCACCGGCTCGGGCAAGACCCTGGCCTTCGGGCTCGCCCTGCTCGCCCGCACCGCCGGGCGGCGCGCCGAGCCCCGCCACCCCCTGGCCATGGTGCTCGTTCCCACCCGGGAGCTGGCACAGCAGGTCTCCGAGGCCCTCACCCCGTACGCCGAGGCGGTCGGCCTGCGGACGGCCACCGTGGTCGGCGGCCTGTCCCTGACCCGCCAGGCCGCCGCGCTCCGGCGCGGCGCGGAGGTCGTGGTGGCCACCCCGGGCCGGCTCGCCGACCTGATCGAACGCGGCGACTGCCGGCTGGAGCAGGTGGCCGTCACCGTCCTGGACGAGGCCGACCAGATGGCCGACATGGGCTTCCTGCCCCAGGTCACCAGGCTGCTCGACCAGGTCGCGCCGGGCGGTCAGCGGATGCTGTTCTCGGCGACGCTCGACCGCGACGTCGACCGGCTGGTGCACCGCTTCCTGCACGACCCGGTCACCCATTCGGTGGACCCGCCCGCCGGTGCGGTCACCACGATGGAGCACCATCTGCTGCACGTCACCGAGACCGACAAGAACGACGCGATCGCGCACATCGGCGCCCGCGACGGCCGGGTCATCATGTTCGTCGCCAAGAAGCACGCGGCCGACCGGCTCGCCCGGCGGCTGATGTCCAGCGGCGTGCGGGCCGCCGCGCTGCACGGCGGCAAGACGCAGTCCCAGCGCAACCGCACCCTGGACGGCTTCCGGGGCGGCAGCGTGAGCGTGCTCATCGCCACCAACGTCGCCGCGCGCGGGATCCACGTCGACGACCTCGACCTGGTCGTCAACGTCGACCCGCCCGCCGACCACAAGGACTACCTGCACCGGGGCGGGCGCACCGCCCGCGCGGGCCAGTCCGGAACCGTGGTCACCCTGGTCCTGCCGGATCAGCGCCGCGAGATGGACCGGCTGATGTCCGCCGCCGGGATCACGCCGCAGAACGTGCGCGTGCAGCCGGGTGACGCCGAGCTCGCGCGCATCACCGGCGCCCGGACGCCCTCCGGTGTTCCCGTCCCCGTCACGGCCGCCCAGCCGTCCGGCGGCGGGCGCGCTCCCCGCCGGCGCACGCAGCCCGCCGCGCGCGACACCCACGGCCGGGCGGGGCGTCCCCGTTCGCGCGGGGCGCGGCAGGGAGTGTCGAGCAGGAACACCTGACGGCCGCTACCTGAACGCGTCGCGGGCCCCGGAGGGTTCTCCCTCCTGGGCCTCGACCAGCGCGTCGCCCGCGGCGGTGCGGTAGTAGAGGACCGAGCGTCCGGACCGCCGCCGCAGGACGAGGCGGGCGTCCAGCAGGACCTTGAGGTGGCGGCCCACCGAGCCCAGTCCCTGGCCGGTCAGCGCCACCAGCTGCGTCGTGCTCATGGGGCTGCCGAGCAGGACGAGGACGCCGGCCCGCGCCGGGCCGAGCAGCGCCCCCAGGGCCTCGGGCACGGGCGGGCGCTCCGTCCCGGCCAGCGGCCCCGCGCACGGGTAGATCAGGGCGTAGCGGTCCGGTTCCTCCCAGGTGACCCAGCCCGTGCGGGCGGTGACCGGGACGAAGAACAGCTGCGCCCCGCTGATGTCCCGGGGCGGGTAGTCGTGCACGTTGATCCGCAACCGGCCGTCGCCCAGCCAGCGCGTCCCGGGACGCAGGTCGTCCAGCACGTCCGCCCATCCGCCCCGGCCGAGCCGGACCGCCCGCGCGACGGCGTCGGCCTCGAAGACCCGGCGGCGGCGCGGCCAGTCCGGCAGCACGGTCACGGTCCACACCCATTCCAGCAGGTCCGCGGTGCGTTCGGCCAGGTCGTGCCGGCGGCGCAGCGGGACGGGCAGCGGGCGCTCCAGCGCCATCAGCAGGTGGGCGCGGACGGCCTCGGGCGGCGTCTCACGGACCCGTTCCAGTTCCTCCTGGAAGGTCAGGTCGCCCATACCCGGGGGCGTCGGCATGAGGTAGTCGGCGTTCCAGCGGCGGCCCAGCGCGGACTTGATCACCAGGGCGGTGACCGGCTCGGCGGCCAGCCGGGCCCGGTAGGCGGGCAGGTGGGCGTCCAGCCAGGCGCGCTCGCCGGGATGGGCGGCGGTCCCCCGCTCCAGGGTCTTCACGCAGGCGAGGGTCTCGGCCAGCGGCGAGACGACGAACCGGCTCCGGGCCAGCGTGTCCACGCTGATCCGCCACATGCCCATACGTTTCGCCTCCCCGCGAAACATTAACCGCCCGCGGTGGGTACTCGTGAGACTCCGGCCATGCGCACCTATGGGGAGCTGTTCCGATCCCCCGAGTTCACACCGCTGTTCGCCACCTCGGCCTTCCAGGTTGCCGCCACCACGGTGAGCGGGCTGGCCCTCAGCACGCTCGTGTACGCGGCCACCGGGTCGCCGCTGCTGGCGGCCCTCAGCATGTTCGGCCAGTCCCTGGTCCAGATGATCGGCGCGGTCACGCTGCTGTCGGCGGCCGACCGGATCCCGCCGCGGGCCGCGACGGCGGGGCTGGCGCTGGCCTCCGCCGCGGGCACCGCCGCCCTGGCGGTCCCCGGCCTGCCCGGCTGGGCGGGGGTCGCCGTCGTGGTGGCCCTGGGCCTGGTCGCGTCCGTCGGCGGCGGGGTGCGGTACGGGCTGCTCAGTGAGATCCTCCCCGCGGACGGTTACCTGATCGGACGCTCGGTCCTCAACATGACCACGGGGACCATGCAGATCTGCGGGTTCGCCGCCGGTGCCGGGCTGCTGGCCGTGCTGTCCCCGCGCGGGACGTTGCTGGCCGGGGCCGCGCTCCACCTCACCGCCGCGCTCGTCGCCCGCCTGCGCCTGGCCCGGCGCCCGCCGCGCGCCGCCGGGCGCCCCTCGGTCGCCCAGACCTGGCGGGCCAACGGGCTGCTGCTGTCGTCCCCGTCCCGCCGCCGCGTCTACCTGGCGATGTGGGTGCCGAACGGGCTGATCGTGGGCTGCGAGTCGCTGTTCGTCCCGTACACGCCGCGGAACGCGGGCCTGCTGCTCGCCTTCGCCGCGCTCGGCATGCTCGCCGGGGACACCGTGATGGGCCGGTTCGCCACGCCGTCCTGGCGGAGCCGGCTCGGCCCCCGCCCCTACCTTCTGCTGGCCGTGCCGTACCTGCTCTTCGCGCTGGACCCGGGGCTCCCGTTGGCGCTGGCGGCCGTCACGATCGCCTCCGCGGGCTTCTCGGGCACCCTGCTGCTGCAGGAACGCCTGCTGTCGCTGACCCCGGAGACCATGCGGGGCCAGGCGCTGGGGCTCCAGTCCTCCGGGATGCTGACCATGCAGGGGGTCTCCGCCGCCCTCGCCGGGACGATCGCGCAGCACACCTCGCCCGGTACGGCGATGGCCGTGCTGGCGGCGGTGTCCGTCGCGGTCACCCTGAGCCTCGCCCCCGGGCTGCGTCCGGTACGGGCGGCGCCGCCCGTCCCGGAGCCGCCGGCCCCGCAGCAAGCCTCTCGCTAGCCCTTCCGCACGGCCCTCTCCGGTGTGCGGGCCCCCAGTTCGATCTCCCGTGCGCGCACGCCGTCCACAGGGCCGCCCCCGGGAGGCGCGAGGGCGGTGGTTTCACCGATGCCCGCGCCCGGGGGCCGCGCCACACTGACGGCGAACCGGTGCCCGGGTGGCACCGCAGCGCCTCGGGATCCAGGTCCACCCGGTCCGGCGGAACGGCGGGCGGCTCCCCCTGCCGCTCGACCGTCAGCGAGAGGAGACCCATGCTTCGCAAGCAGTCACTCGGCCTGCTCGGGGCCGGCGCAGCTCTGGTGGCAGGGCTGTGCACCGCCCCCTCCGCCCAAGCGGCCGAGAACCCCTACGAGCGCGGCCCCGCCCCGACCGAGTCGAGCGTGACCGCGGTCCGCGGCCCGTTCGCCACCTCCCAGACCTCGGTGTCCAGCCTGGGCGTGACCGGCTTCGGCGGCGGCGAGATCTACTACCCCACCTCCACCAGCGAGGGCACCTTCGGCGCGATCGCCATCTCGCCCGGGTTCACCGCGTACTGGTCGAGCCTGTCCTGGCTCGGGCCGCGCCTGGCCTCCCAGGGCTTCGTGGTCTTCGGCATCGAGACCAACACCACCCTGGACCAGCCCGCCAGCCGCGGCGACCAGCTGCTGGCCGCCCTCGACTACCTGACCCAGCGCAGCTCGGTCCGCTCCCGGGTGGACGCCTCCAGGCTCGCCGTGGCCGGCCACTCGATGGGCGGCGGCGGCAGCCTGGAGGCCGCCAAGGACCGCACCTCGCTGAAGGCCGCCATCCCCATCGCCCCGTGGAACACCGACAAGACCTGGCCCGAGGTCCGCACCCCCACCATGATCATCGGCGGTGAGTCCGACAGCGTCGCGCCGGTCTCCTCGCACGCCATCCCCTTCTACACGAGCCTGAGCGCGGCTCCCGAGAAGGCGTACCTGGAGCTGGACAACGCCAGCCACTTCTTCCCGCAGACCTCCAACACGACCATGGCCAAGTACATGATCAGCTGGATGAAGCGGTTCATCGACAACGACACCCGCTACGACCAGTTCCTGTGCCCGGCGCCGCGCGCGATCGGCGACATCTCCGACTACAGGGACACCTGCCCCAACGGCTGAGCCGGACGGGTGAACCGGCGGCGGGTCGCTGTGCGCGGCCCGCCGCCGGCCTTTCCACGGCCGCGGTCGGGGCCGGGGCCTGCGGACCCGGCACTCCGGGCCGGCTACCCCGGGGCCGGGGCGGCGGGCGCCTCGATCAGGGGACGGGCGATCTCCGCGGTCACCTCGGCGAGATGGGCGTGCCCGGCGGCGTTGGGATGGATCCCGTCGAAGCTCCACGCCGACCCGTCGCCGAGCCGGGGCAGCATCTCCGGCTCGATGAACTCCCCGCCGTGCGCGCGGGCGCTCTCGCGCATTCCCGCGTTCAACGCGTGGATGCGCTCCAGGGTCGCGTTCCTCCGGGACTCGGAGACGATGGTCCGGGCCAGCAGGGGCGGCCGGAGCACGGGGGCGGCGATGGCCACCGCGCCCGCCGACCGCGCCCAACCGAAGATCTCCTCCAGATGGCCCCGGAGATCATCCGCGGGCACGCCGTTCACCACGTCCCGCAGGCCGCAGCCCAGCAGCACCAGGGCCGGCCGCAGCCCGCGGGCCGCGGGCAGCTGGACGCGGGCCGCCTCCGAGATGGTCGCGCCCGCGACGCCGAAGCCGGCGACCCGGTCGCGCGGCAGGTCCAGCAGTCCGGCGAGTCGAACCGCCCAGCCGGCCCGGCCGCCGTCCGGCGCGGGGTCGTCGCGCCCCTCGGCCAGGCCGTCGCCGAGCACCACCAGCCCGCCCCGGCCGCGCGGCCCACCGTGCGGCGCGGTCACCGTTTCCTGCACGGCGTTCCCCTTCGGTCGAGGTGGTCTCCGTTCAGCGAATTCCCCCCGAGCGCGACGAAACAGTACCGCCGCGACCGCGCCGGATGTCAAGCACGTCCATGACTGACGGAAAACGGACGGGAAAAGGGCGCACCCTGGTCCCGTCCGTTTCTCCGTTCTCCGCGCGCTCAGCTCCCGTAGAGGGTGACCGGCAGTGAACGATGCCCGTTGGAGATGAACGACTCCACGGCCCGGAGCTCGCCCGGGTCGACGGCCAGGGCGAGGTCCGGGAAGCGCTCGAAGAGGGCCGGGAGGGCGATCTCCGCCTCCAGCCGGGCGAGCGGGGCGCCGACGCAGAAGTGCACCCCGTACCCGAAGGCCAGGTGCTCCTTGTTCAGCCGGGAGATGTCGAACCGGTCGGCGTCCTCACCGTGCAGGCCCGGGTCCCGGTTGGCGGCGGCGTAGGCGGCCAGGATCGCGTCGCCCTTGGGGATGACGACGCCGTCCACCTCGACGTCCTCCACGGCGTACCGCAGCGGCAGGTTGGCGACCGGCGCCTGCCAGCGCAGCGTCTCCTCGACCGCGTCCGCCCAGGAGCCGGAACGGGCGAGGGCGAGCTGCTCGGGGTGGGTGAGCAGGGCCGTGATGGCGTGGTCGAGCAGGTTGACGGTGGTCTCGTGGCCGGCCGAGATCATCAGGATCAGGGTGTCGACCATCTCGGCCTCGCTGAGCCGCGAGCCGTCGTCGTCCCGGGCGGCGATCAGGCCGCTGGCCATGTCGTCGCCGGGCTCGCGGCGCTTGTGGGCGACCAGCTCGGTGAGGATGCCGTACAGCTCGTGCTGGTTGGCCATCGCCTGCTCCGGCGTGAGGGCGGTGTTGAAGACGCCGTCGACGCAGCGGCGCAGGCCGGGACGGGCGTCCTCCGGGATGCCGAACAGGCTGCAGATCACCTCGATCGGCAGCGGGTAGGCGAAGCCCTCGCGGAGGTCGGCCCGCCCGTCCGGCGACGCGGCGAGCGAGTCGAGCAGGCCGTTGGTGATCTTCTCGATCCCCGGCCGCAGCGCCTCGACGCGGCGCGCGGTGAACGCCTTGGCGACCAGGGAGCGCAGCCGGCGGTGGTCGTCGCCGTAGGCGGTGAACATGTTCTTCACCGACACCCACAGCGCCAGCGACCAGTCCTGGGGGATCTTCCCGTCGATCCAGTCGGGCCAGTGCCGGTTGGGGTCCTTGGAGACCCGGGGGTCGGCCAGCAGGCGCCGGAGCGGCTCCTGCGCGGTCACCGCCCAGGCCACCACGCCGCCGGGCAGCTCCACCCGTGTCGCCGTCCCGCGGTCCCGAAGGCGGGCCGCCTCGCCCTGAACGTCGGTACCGGCGGGGTCGAGGACATAGGGGAGGGCATCGTGGGCCATGGACTCTCCAGAACGCGTCGGGGGCTGGACAGGGCTCGGCGCCAGGGTGAACGCGGCGGGTGACGCGGTCAAGGCGCGGCGAACCCGCCGATCCTACAGAGCCCTTGATCGTTTTGAGCGGTCAGACGAGAGTCGGCTCCTCCAGTCAGGAGACCCGCCGCGGGGGCGCGCCGGACACCCCGCCCTCCGACCTGCACGCCCTTCCCCCCGGCACGCCGGCGGCCCGGCCGCCCTGACGGTCGGAAATTTCTAGCGATCAACCCGTATGGCCGGGAATGGCCATATCGTCCCGCGGGCACATCGACTTGCGGCGCGTCGCTGCCCTGACCACTCGGTCACACGACAACTCGCCGCAAATCAACGCCGGGCCCGGCTCGCTACGGCAGGCCGCCGCGGGAGACGAGCTGCCGGACGATGACGTCGCGCTGGATCTCGTTGGTCCCCTCACCGACGATCATCAGCGGAGCGTCGCGGAAGTAGCGCTCGACGTCGAACTCGGTGGAGTAGCCGTACCCGCCGTGGATCCGGACCGCGTTGAGGGCGACCTCCATGGCGGTCTCCGAGGCGAACAGCTTGGCCATCCCCGCCTCCATGTCGCAGCGCTCGCCGCTGTCGTACCGCTCCGCCGCGTGCATCAGGAGGCGGCGGGCGGCGGTGAGCCCGGTGGCCATGTCGGCGAGGAGGTTGCCGACGCTCTGGTGCTTCCAGATCGGCTTGCCGAAGCTCTCCCGCTCCTGCGCGTACCGGAAGGCGTCGTCGAACGCGGCGCGGCCCACGCCGGTGGCGCGCGCGGCGACCTGGATCCGCCCGATCTCCAGGCCCTTCATCATCTGCGCGAACCCCCGCCCCTCCACCTCGCCGAGCAGCGCCGTACGGGGCACCCGGCAGTCGTCGAAGGACAGCTCGCAGCTCTCCACGCCCTTGTAACCGAGCTTGGGCAGGTCCCGGGAGACGGTGAAGCCGGGGCCCTTCTCCACCAGCAGGACGCTGATGCCCGCGTGGGCGGGCCGCGCGGAGGGGTCGGTCTTGCAGAGCAGGGCGACCAGGCCGGCGCGGCGGGCGTTGGTGATCCAGGTCTTGGTGCCGTTGACGACGTAGCCGTCGCCGTCCGGCCGCGCCACCGTCCGCAGGTTCTGCAGGTCCGACCCGCCGCCGGGCTCGGTCAGCGCCATCGCGGCGCGGAGCTCCCCGGTGGCCATGCGCGGCAGGTAGCGGCGCTTCTGCTCCTCGGTGCCGTACGCCAGGATCAGCTTGGACACCACCGAGTGGCCGCCCATCGCCCCGGCCAGGCTCATCCAGCCGCGGGCCAGCTCCTCGGCGACCAGCGCGTAGCAGGGGGTGGAGACCGACGCCTCCCCGTACGGCTCGGGGATGGCGAGGCCGAAGACGCCCATCGCCTTCATCCGCTCGATGAGCGCCTCGGGATAGGTGTCGGAGTGCTCCAGCTCCCGGACGACCGGGCGGACCTCCCGGTCGACGAAGTCCCGGACCGTCCCGACGATGGCGCTCTCCTCGTCGTTCAGCTCGTACACGCCGTCCCCCTTCACGCGAACTCCGCCTCGGCCTCGGCACGGACCGTCCCGGCGGCGCCGGCGACGGACAGGCGCGCGGCCGCCCCGCCGGGGACGCCGGTCACCAGCACCGGTTCGGCCGCGAACACCGGGCGGCGGAAACGGTAGCCGAGGCGGGCCAGGCGCCGCTCCGGCGCGTGCCTGCGCGGCAGCTCGGCCATCAGCACGGCCAGCAGGGGGCCGTGCACCACCAGGTCCGGGTAGCCCTCCTCGTCCCGCGCGTACGGCAGGTCGTAGTGGATGCGGTGCGCGTTGGCGGTGAGCGCGCTGAACCGGAAGAGCAGCACCGGGTCGGCCTCCAGCGGCAGCAGCCAGGGCGCGGCCGAGGACGGCTCGTCCCGGCGCGGCTCGTGGCGCGCGGCGCCGCCCCCGCCGGAGCGGTAGACCAGGTCCTGCTCCTCGGTGACCCGCAGCTCGCCGTCCTGGCGGAACTCGTGCCGCACGGTGACGAACAGCAGCTCGCCGGTCCGCCCCTCCTTCACCTTCACGCCGGTGACGGCGGAGGTGCGCACGGCGTCCGCGCCCACTCGCAGCGGCTCCGCGACCCGCAGCCGCCCCCCGGCGAACATGCGGGTCCGGTCCGGGACGGGCGGCAGGAAGTGCCCGTCCCGGGGATGGCCGTCGGGGCCCAGCTCCGATTGGGCGGGCCAGTCCAGGAAGTACAGCCACTGCCAGAGCGGCGGCAGCGGATCGCCGGCCGCGGGCGCGTCACCGGCCCGGTCGAGCAGCCCGGCCAGCGCCGCGGCCGGGGCCGGGCCGATCGTCGCGGTCGCCGTCAGCTCCTCGGGCCGCCAGCCGCGCACGTACGCGGCGAGGCCCGGCGCCCCGGACGCTCCCGTGCTCATCTCCCGCCCGCCCTTCCGGCTTCCGCGGCCGTCCTTCCGGCTTCCGGGGCCGGCCCCGCGGGTTCTCCGGCCACGCCGCGGGCGCGCAGGTCGTCCACCTCGCCCGGGGACAGCGACAGCAGCTCCCGCAGCACCTCACCGGTGTGCTCCCCCAGCACCGGCGCGGGACGGGGCGGGACCTGCCGGCCGTCGAACACCAGCGGCGGCCCCGGCGCGAGATGGCGGCCGGCGCCGGGCTGGTCGAGCACGTCCATCAGCGGGCTGGAACGGAGCGCGGCGGCATCGTCCCGGGTCAGCCCGGCCAGGTCGCCGTACCGCGCCACCAGGACCGAGGCGTCGCCCAGGTCCCGCTCGATCTCGGCACGGGTCCGGGACGCGAACCACGGCGCCATGACGCCGCCCAGCGCCTCCCGGTGGCGGTAGCGGTCGGCGGCGCGCCCGAAGTCCGCGCCGAAGGCCCGCTCCAGGGCGGCGGCGACCTCGCCGAGCCCGGTCGCGGCCAGCAGGTCGCGCCAGTGCCGCCCGGTCAGCACCACCACCATGACCGGCTCGCCGTCGGCGGTGGCGAAGTCGCGGCCGAAGTCGCCGAAGAGGTGGTTGCCCAGGCGCGGCCGGGGCGTGTCGCAGAGCTGGGCCTCGGCCAGGTAGCCGAGGTTGCCGGCGGTGGCGAGCGCGACGTCGTACAGGGCCACCTCGATCCGCCGCCCCTCGCCGGTGCGCGCCCGGTGCCGCTCGGCGGCCAGAAGGCCCGTGGCCAGGTAGAGCCCGCACGCGACGTCCCAGACGGGCAGGACGTGGTTCACCGGGCCGTCGTGGCTCTCCGGCCCGGTCAGGTACGGGAAGCCCAGCTCCGCGTTCACGGTGTAGTCCACCGCGTTGCGGCCGTCCCGGTGGCCGAGGAGGCGGAGGTGGATCAGGTCGGGGCGCGCGGCCCGCAGGTCGTCGTAGGCCAGCCCGCCGCGCGGGGCCGCGTTCGTGAGGACGATCCCGCCGTCCTCGCCGCTCCCGGCGACCAGGCGGGCGACGATCCGGCGGCCCTCGGGCGAGCGCAGGTCGACGGTGACCGACCGCTTCCCCTTGTTCAGCCCCGCCCAGTACAGGCTGTGCCCGGACGGGGCCAGCGGCCAGCGGCCGATGTCGGGCCCGCCGCCCACCTGGTCGATCCGGATCACGTCGGCGCCCAGCTGGGCGAGCGTCATCCCGCCCAGGGGCGAGGCCACGAAACTGGACAGTTCGATCACGCGCATCCCCGCCAGCGGCGGGGACGGTTCCTGCTGCGCCGCGTCGTCCATGCTCTCCTCGCTCCCCTGGGCCGGTTCCGCCGGACACGGTATCCAGATTCTATAGAATGTGGAATATCGTCGCCGGGGCGAGGCCGCCCGCGAGTATGCTCGGCCGGTCGGCCCGGGAACGGAGCGGAGGTGCGATGCCCAGCAGCCGGCCGCCGGGGGCCGGAGGCCGCCCGGCGCTCGACGACAAGCACCAGCTCAGCGAGAAGGTCGCCGCCTACGTGCGGGAGGCCATCATGATCGGCCGGCTCCGCGCCCCGGACTACGTCCGGACCGAGCGGCTGGCCGCCGAGCTGGGGATCAGCGCCACACCGGTGCGCGAGGCGCTGATGATCCTGCACAGCGAGGGCGCGGTGCGCTGGGAGCCCCGCCGCGGGTTCCGGGTCCTGCCGCTGACCGCGCGGGACGTCGACGACCTGTTCCGCGTCCAGGCGTACATCGCGGGCGAGCTGGCCGCACGGGCCGCGGTCGCGCTGGACGAGGCGGAGATCGAGCGGCTGGGACGGGTCCAGCGGGAGCTGGAGGACGCCGCGCGGGCCGGCGACGCCGAGCGGGTCGACCGGCTCAACCACGAGATCCACCGGACCGTCAACAAGTCCTCCGGCTCGTCCCGGATGACGACGCTCCTGAACCTGACCGTGCACTACGTGCCGCTGCGCTTCTTCGGCACCATCGAGGGCTGGGCCGAGGCGTCCGCGCACGACCACTCCGCCGTCTTCGACGCCCTCCGCGCCCGTGACCCGGACGCGGCGCGCGCCGCGATGGCCGGCCACATCCGGCACATCGGGCGGCTCCTCGTCCGGCACCTGGAGGCCCGGAACGTCCTCACCGAGCCGCCCGAGGCCGAGCCGGAGGCCGTCGCCGGGACGCCCTGACGCTCTCCGGGCGGACTTTCCGCAGCGTGCGGGGAGGGCTTTGCACGCGTGCAAGCGGCCGTGACCGAACGGCCTCGCCGCGTCAGAGTTGCTGTTGTGCGGACGGACCCCGGCTCGCTCGCACGACCCGCCACATTCCGACTCCCACCAGGCATACAGCGAATGTTCGGTTACAGCCCGACACGGACACGTGGAAACGCCGCAGCCATGGACACACTTGACGCTTGGTCCGGATCGCCGACGCTCTGCTCGGGCCCGTTCGCCGAGCCGTCCCTCGAAGTGGGGACGCCCTACGGATGGAACCCGGGCCTGACCTCCGAAGGTCTCCTCGGGGAGATCGACATCGCCGCCACCCCGGCCGCCGTACGGCTGGCCCGCTCCTATGTCAGGGCGGTGGCCGGCGAGTGCTTCGGCGCCGCCGCCCCCGTGCTCGACGACCTCGAACTGCTGACCAGCGAGGCCGTGACCAACTCGGTGGTGCACGCCCGCCCGCGCCGCCACGGCACGGTCACGCTCTCGGCCCTGCACGCCGACGGCGGGGTGCGCGTCGAGGTCATCGACGGCGGCCCCCGTCCCAAGCCGCTCGCGGCGCACGGGGCCGCGCTCCCGGACCCGGCCGGAGGCGCGGAGGACGGCGACCCGGCCGTCAACGGGCGCGGCCTGCTGCTCATCCACACCCTCGCCGCCGACCACGGCCGCCACCACAACATCGACGGGTCCACCACGTTCTGGTTCAAGGTGGCCGTCGACGAGGTAGGGGAGACGCCATGACCCGGGGGCCGGTGCTGAGCCCTCCCCGGCGACCCGGCCCCCGCCTCCCGGAGCCGCCGCCCGCCCTCACGGGCACCCCGTGCCTCCCGCCCGGAGCGCGGGAGCCGGCGGGCGGCCTGGACACCGCGCCTCCCAGCAACGCCCGGGTCTACGACTACTTCCTGGGCGGCAAGGACAACTACGCCGTGGACCGGGACCTGGCCGAACGGGCGCTGCGCGAGGCGCCCGTGCTCGGCTCGCTGGCCAGGGTCAACCGCGCCTTCCTGCACCGTGCCACCCGCTTCCTCGCCGAACGGGCCGGGCTGCGCCAGTTCCTCGACATCGGCTGCGGCCTCCCCGCGCACGACACCGTCGACGCCATCGTCCGGCGGGTCCACCCGGGCTGCCGGGTGGCCTACGTCGACAACGACCCGATGGTGCTCGCCCACGCCCGCGCGCTGATGGCCCTCGGCGACGGCACCGGCGTCTTCGCCGGCGACGTGCGCGAGCCCGCCACGATCCTCGGCCATCCCGGGCTGCGGCGGCTGATCGATCTCGACGAGCCGGTGGCGGTGCTGCTGGTGGGCGTCCTGCACCACCTCACCGACGGCGACGACCCGGACGGCGCCGTCGCCGCCCTCGTGGACGCGCTCCCGCCCGGCAGCCACGTGGCGGTCTCCCACGCGGTGCGCACCCCCCAACTGGACGCGGCGGCCGGGATCTACCAGAGCGCCGGCGTGCCGTTCACGCCCCGGAGCCGCGAGCGGATAGCGCGGCTCACCGAGGGCCTGGAACCGCTCCGGCCGGTGCTCCCCTTTCCTGCGGACCTGGCCCTCTCGCCCCGTGGCCCGCGGCCCGGGGAGCACATGCCCCTCGCAGGCCATATCGGGCGCAAGCCCGCTCGTTCCTTCGATGAACGGCGCAGCGTCCCTCGATGACGCACAGTCCCTCGCTGACGCGTAGTCCCTCGCTGACGCACAGCCCCTCGCTGACGCACAGTCCCTCGATGAGAGGTTCGGCCCTCGTCCGCGGAACGGCACCGTGGCGGAATCACGCCGGCCGATCGCGCCAACGGCCCTTGCCGCCCCCGATCGCCCCGATACGATCGACGTGTCAGCAGGTGCCACTCTTGGGGCGATTCATGACCGCCGACGGCGAGCCGAGATCTCTTTCGGAGATCACCAGGGAACTCGGGCTGAACATGTCCGACGTGGCGATGTTCTCCGGGCTGGACGAGAGCACGGTATCCCGCCTGTGGGACAACACCGAATGGCTCGACCGCATCAGCGGGCGGTCCTTGCAGAGCCTGATCTCGTCGGTTCCGGGAATCGCCGAATACTCCATGGCGCATTCGTTGCGGCGGCGGCGGAATTCGCTGGTCAACGATCTGGACGGCGAAGGACTCTCGGTCGACCTGAACGCCCTGGAGAATTCCAGCATCGCCCAGCAGCATCTGCTGAACGCCCTTGAGGCGGCGCTGCACATCGTCCGCGGGAACGCCACCGCCCGGGTGTCCTCCTATCTGGCCCGTTTCTGGGGGCAGGAACAGGACCGCGCGCTGGAGGCGCTCTATTCCCGGGAGCGCGGCCACGGGCTGCTGGACGACCCGCACAAGCTCGTCGAGTCCTCGGTCGATCTCACTCCCCGGCTGAACCGCAAGAACTATTCGTTCCATTCGATCCTGGCCCTCAACATCCTGACGCACCAGGTCAGCAAGGTGACCGGCACGCTTGACGCGAAACTGGACCCGCAGGTGCCGGGACGCCAGAACGCCTTCATGATGCGGGGCGTGGTCATGGGGTCACTGATCGGCTCCAATGACCTCGACCTGGCCGAGAGATACCGGCGGCAGCTCATCCGGACGCCGGTGTACGCCGCACTGGAGGAATGGTCGTTCCCCACCTACACGCGCGACGGCCGGATCAGTTCCGACTTCACCCTGCCCAGCTCGCTGCTGCTGCGT
The DNA here is from genome assembly GCF_015751755.1 of Actinomadura viridis. Classification (GTDB taxonomy): domain Bacteria; phylum Actinomycetota; class Actinomycetes; order Streptosporangiales; family Streptosporangiaceae; genus Spirillospora; species Spirillospora viridis. The sequence goes on along the minus strand of NZ_JADOUA010000001.1, from coordinate 8,785,232 downwards.
AATACGGCGCGCGAGGTGCTGCGGGAGATCACGAGTTACAACGACGCCTACCTGTACTATCTGGTGTCGACATATATTCCGTTGGCGCTGCAACGCGATCCCACGTTCGGCGGACGGATCGGCGACCTGATCACGGCACTGCATCGGCGTGGCGCCGGCTGCCGGGAACGGAAAATACGGGTCGCCTGCGAGAAACTGGTGAAACAGCTGCGGGGCATGGCCTGATCCATGCGAAAGGAATGGGGGGTCGGTGAAAGAGGCGACTCAGTCGGTGGCGAACCTCACGCGGGAGCGCTGGGAGGCCAACGCGGAGTACTGGGTGAAGATCATCCGGGAGGGCCGTGACCGGTACCGTACCGAGCTCACCGACCGGGCCATGCTGGAGGCGATCGGCCCCTGCGCGGGGCTGCGGGTCCTCGACGCGGGCTGCGGGGAGGGCTATCTCGCCCGGGAGCTGGCGGCCCGGGGCGCCGAGGTGGTGGGCGTCGACGCCAGCCAGGGGCTGATCGACGCGGCCGAGGGCCATCCGGACGGCCGCCGCGGGTCGATGTCGTTCATCCGCGCGAGCGTGGACGCGATGCCGGTCGAGGACGCCGGCTTCGACCTGGTGGTCTGCAACCACCTGTTCAGCCACCTGCACGACCCGGGCGACGCGATCCGCGAGTTCGGCCGGGTCCTGCGGAGCGGCGGCCGGCTGATCATCCTCACCCTGCACCCGTGCTTCTACGTCGAGGACTCCGAGCGCGGGGCGACGGCGAGCGTGCCGGCCTCCCGCTACTTCACCCCGCGGGGCGTCGACCAGCGCTTCCTCGTGGACGGGCTGGAGTCCCCCGCGGAGATCACCTCGTTCCTCCGTCCCCTCGAGTACTACTCTGGAACGCTCCGAGACGCCGGTTTCGTCATCGCCGACCTGCGCGAGCCGCACCCGACGGACGAGCAGCTGCGCAGCGATCCCTGGTGGCGCGAGGGCTTCCCGACCGCGCTCTTCCTGCTCCTGATCGCCGAACGGCGCTGACCCGACGGATCACACGCATGGAAGGGGCGGCCCGCCAGTGGCGGGCCGCCCCTCCTTCCCGATCGCCCCGCGAGGGGCGCTCCCGGCCTACTCCCCGACGCCCTTGGGCGCCTTCTGCTTCATGAAGCCGAACATGTAGCCCGCGACACGGCGCATCTGGATCTCCTCCGCGCCCTCGGTGATCCGGTAGCGCCGGTGGTGCCGGTAGATGTGCTCGAACGGCTTGTGCCGCGAGTACCCGAGCCCGCCGTGCACCTGCATGGCCCGGTCCGCCGCCTCGCAGCACAGCCGGTTGGCCCAGTAGTTGCACATCGAGACCTCCTTGGACGCCGAGAAGGGGCCCCCGGTGTCCATCTGCCAGGCGGTCTTGTGGATGAGCGCCCGCAGCATGTCGCACTGCGTCTGCAGTTCCACCAGCGGGAACTGGATGGCCTGGTTGGACGCCAGCGGCTTGCCGAACGGCGCTCGTTCCTTCGCGTACGCGACCGACTGGTCGACGCAGTACTGCGCCGCGCCGAGGCTTGAGGCCGCCTGGCGGATCCGGTTCTCGTTGAAGAAGTGCTGGACGACCTGCAGGCCGCGGCCCTCGCCGCCGAAGACCGCCGTGTCCGGCACCCGCACGCCGGTCAGCTTGATGTGCGCGTGGTCGGTGGGCATGTTGAAGGTCCACAGGTACTCCTGGACCTCGAAGCCCGGCGCCGAGGTCGGGACCAGGAACGCGGTGATCCCGGTGCCGTCGCCCGGCGCGCCGGACGTGCGGGCGAAGATCAGGTCGTGGTCGGCGGCGTGCACCCCGGTGTTCCAGGTCTTCTCACCGTCGATCACCCAGCCGTCGCCGTCCCGGACCGCGGTGGTCTCCATGAACGTGGCGTCCGAGCCGTGGTCGGGCTCGGTGATGCCGAAGGCGAAGAACCGGCGGCCCTCGGCGAGGTCGTCCACCCACTCGGCCCGCTGCTCGGGCGTCCCGTACTCCAGCATGAGCAGCAGCGCGACGTTGTTGCCCACGATGGCGTGCTCGTTCTGCAGGTCGCAGTGCAGCCCCAGGCCGCGGGCGGCGAGATGCTCCCTGATCACCGCCATGCCGAGGTTGGTGCCGTCCATCCCCCCGTACTCCTTGGGGAACGGATAGCGGTAGAAGCCCGCCGCGTCCGCGCGCCGCCGCGCCTCGCCCAGCAGCGCCTCCCACTCCCGGTCGGGCAGCCCGCCGCGCTCCCAGTCCGTACGGGCGTCCTCGCGGCGGTGGTCGAAGAAGCGGATGTTGTCGTCCCGCCGCTCCAGCGGCTCGATCTCCTGCTCGATGAACGCGTCGAGCCTCGCGAGGAGGCCGGTCAGTTCCTCGGGGAGCGTGAAGTCCATGGGTGTCGCGCCCTTCGCGTGCGGTCCTCTGGGGCGCCACCCTACAAACCGTTCACTTACCGGCGGGCAGCGGGACCGCCCGCCGGCGGCCCGGCGGGCACGGACCCCGCCCGCGGGCCGCCGCGTTCAGCCACCGGCCGGCCGATGGCGAACGGGAGCGGGCGCTCTCAGGCGCGCGCCCCCGTCCCGGCCATCTCGGGCCGCTTGCGGGCCTGCCGCTCGGGCTCCTCCTCGAACCCCGGGTCGCTGCTGCCCACGTGCCGGACCAGCGTGAGGTGGCCGCCGAGGTAGCCGCCGACGATCGCCGCCGCGCCGCCCGCGAGGGCCAGGCCCACGCCCAGCCCGTGCCGGTGCCGGCGGCGGGCCATCAGGGACGCGCCGTACAGGCAGGCCGCCAGCCCGTTGATCCCGGCGTGCGCGACGCCGACCCGGCGGTCGCCGCCCTCGGTCTCGTCCCACTCGACGGCTCCCGAGAGCACGGTGGGCACGGCGGCGGCCAGGCCGAAGGCCAGCAGCCCGCGGGCCGCCGGGCGGGCCCGCCGGCCGCCGAACAGGTCGAGCAGGCTGGTGCAGGTCCAGGCGCCGAGCGGCAGGTCGGTGAGCGCCGGGTGCGCGGCGTGGCCGAACCACCGGCCGCGGAGCAGGGCGGCCGTCCTCGTCGAGGACGACAGCGGCCGGATCACCGGCTCCAGCCCCTTCCCGATCGTGTCGAGCCCCCGCGCCCGCTCGATGCCTCGCATGGCCGGGACGAACGGTGATCGTCCCGCCTCCTCCGGCCGCTCCTGGGCGCGGCGTTCCTCGAGATTCATGTGCTGGTCCCTCCCCCGTAGAGGCGGGGCCGCTCCGGCGCCCCCGCTCGCCACGGCCGAGCCCCCGTGGCCGGCCGTCTCACTTCATGGCGTCCCTGATCAGGTCGCGCACCCGGTCGATCACGGCCAGGGGCGGCCCGGCCAGGAGGTTCCTGGTCGCGCTCTCCGCACCCGGATGCGGATGCGTGGGAGCGGTCGCCTCGGCCACCCGGACGGCGGCGGCCAGGCCGCGGCGCTGGCTCTCGCTGAACGCGTCGCGCAGCCGTTCGAACTCCTCGGTCTCCTCGGCGCGGGCGTGCGCGAGCACCGTGTCGCGCAGCCCTCTCAGCCTGGGGAGGAAGTGCGGGTCGCCGGTGTTCATGCCGTCGAGCTCGGCGAGCAGCTCCTTGGCCACCCGCTCCTCCGCGAGGCGTTCGCCCACGATCTCCCCGCCGCCGGGCAGCGCGCGCCGGGCCATCGGGTGCACGATCTCCTCCTCCGCGGTCTCGTGCACCGCCAGCAGCCGGACGAGGCGGTGGAACGCCTCCCGGCGGCGGGTCCCGGTGGACTTCTCCACGAGGTCGAACAGGTCGCGGATCTGATCGTGCTGGTGGCGGAGCAGGTCGATGACGTCCCGTACGGGCACGTCGGCCGGCGCCGTGCTCATGCGTCCCCCCGATGGCTCGCTGACTGGATCACCGCTGGCCCTACCCCCGGCGCCGGGCCGCTAAGCGGCGCCCGGAACCGGCCTGACCTGCGGCACCGGACATGCCGCGGGCTCCCTTGAGGGGTGGACATCAAGGGAGCCCGAGGTGACGGGCCGCCGCGCGGCCGTCAGCCCTTCTTCTTCAGGTGCTTCATGGCCGACGGCTTGTGGACGGCCTTCTTGCCGCTCTTGTCGCCGCGCGCCATGTGCCGGTCGTCCTCGGACGGGGCCCCCTCGCGTCCCGCGCCCTCGGCCCGCTCAGTGATCTCCTCGTTCACGGTCCCCCGCACGTCGGCGCCGTGGCTCGGCCACGTGGCCTTGTCCCCCGCTGCCGGAGCCCCGCCCCGGCCCGGCTTCTTGCCCCTGCCTGACTTCGCCATATCCCGGTCCCTTCCTAGCGGCATGGTGGTCGCATGGCCTCCGGCGCGGCACCGGCACGGGAGGCCGGCCCGCGCGAGGCCCTCGGCAATGACGACGATCCCCCGCGCCCGGCGCCCCTATGGCAACGAGATCACCAAGGTTGGCGCCGCGCCGGTCAACTCACCGCATTAGGCTCCTGCCCATGGAGGACGACGCCGGGCCGGTCACGCACGACGCTCCGGAGAGGCTCAAGGCGCTCAGCCATCCCCTCCGCCGCCGGATCCTGCAGCGGCTCACCGCGCACGGCCCGGCGACGTCCACCACCCTCGGCCAGGTGCTCGGCGAGAGCACCGGCACCACCAGCTACCACCTGCGCCAGCTGGAGAAGTACGGGTTCATCGAGGAGATCCCCGAGCGGTCCGCCGGACGGGAACGCTGGTGGCGTGCCGTCCAGGGCCCGCGCGACAGGCGGCTGCCCGCGCCGGAGGACCTGGACCCGGCCGGCCGCGCGGCCCTCGCCGAGGTCGTGCGCCTCGGCCACGCCGAGGACTTGGCCCTGCTGAGCAGGCTTCCCGAGGAGTACGCGCGGAATCGCGAGTGGACCAGGCTCTCCCGGGGCTTCACCCGCATGACCGAGGAGGGCCTGGCCGAGTTCTTCGAGGCGTACCTCCGCCTCCTGCGCGAGTACGGGTTCAGCGCCGAGGAGGCGCCTCCCGGTGCCCGCCCGGTCCACATCCGGCTCTTCACGCTTCCCGCCGACGAGGACTGAACGGCCCGGTAGGGACTGACGGCCCGGTAGGGACTGGAACGGCCTGGCAAGGGTGCGGGAAAGGCGCCGCGCCGGCCCGGGGCCGTCGGGACCGGCGCGGCGGGCACGGGGTCAGGCGCCGGGCGGTTCGATGGACTGGCGGTGCCGGAAGACGTTGTTCGGATCCCACCGCTTCTTGACCGCGCGCAGCCTGGAATAGGCGTCCTTGTAGTAGAGGGTCGGCCAGCGCTGGTCCGATCCGTTCCACTTCGGGTCGTTCAGGTCGGCGTCCGGATAGCAGATATAGCAGCCGTCGGTCTGCCCGCCGATCGTGGGGACGCCTTTGGTCTCGGCGAAGGTCGCCTTGTAGATGTCGCGGATCCAGGAGATGTGCTCAGGCTCGTGGACATCCTGCGCCGTCCAGTACACCTGGTACTGGAGTTTGAGGATGGAGTCGCGCTGCCGTACGGCGGTGTCGCGGGACGGCCTGTTGATGGCGGCGCCGTAGGAGTCGACCTGGATGAGGGCCTGCTTGTTCTTGTAGTCCTTGTATTTCTCCTTGCCCAGGTAGGCCCACATCGCGTCGATCTGATGACCGGTGAACGGCTCGCGCAGGTACGCGGACTTGTATTTCCCGCAGCGGTTCTCGCCGCTGCCGTTCAGCGCCTGGGTGGCCGTCAGCCAGGGCATCACGCGGGGGATGTCCATGTGGACGACGGGCGGGTGCTCCCCCATCGGCACGGTCATGGCCTTGGAGACCGGGGAGATGCCGCCGTCGACCGCGTCGAGGAAGTCCCTCATCGCCTCGGGCCCCTCGGGGTCGTCGACGTCGACCTGGGCCAGCAGCCCGATCTGGCCGTTGCTGACGTGGTTGAGCTTGAGCATCGCGAAGAGCTTCCCGGGCGCCGTCTCCGGGTCCTGGTGGTCGCGGAAGTACTCGCCGTACGCGGTGACCAGCTGACTGAAATCGGCCTTGCGGAAGTCGGCCCAGTCCCAGGCGAGGCCCACTAGCAGGACCTGCCGGGGCGGCTCGGGCAGGTCCCGGAACCAGAAACGGGTGACGACGCCGAAGTTGCCCCCGCCGCCGCCCGTATGGGCCCACAGCAATTCACGGAGTTCGGGGTCGGGATCGTCGCGCCGGGCCACGACGAGTTCCACGGAATGGTCGCTCCGCACGACGGCCACTTCCACCGCGTAGAGATAGTCGACGGTGAGCCCGTGCTGCCGGGACAGCAATCCGAAGCCGCCGCCGATGATATGGCCGCCCAGCCCCACCGAATAGCAGGAGCCGCCGGGGAGGGCCCGTCCGCTGAGGGGATAGAGGTGGCTGTAGACGTGCCAGTTGGTCGCACCGGCCTCCACGCAGTAGGCGTTCATGTCCGGGTCGAAGGAGATGCCGTACATCGGGCTGACGTCCAGGATCACCCGCACGTCCTCGCCGCAGACGAAGTCCTCGTAACAATGGCCGCCGGAACGGACGGTGACGCGCCGCCGGTCCGTCCCGGACCCCCCTTTCAGCGCGTCGGCGAGCGCCGTGCGGACCTCCTCGGGGGAACGCACGAGCCGGACGTAGTCGGGCCGGGCGATCCAGCGCTGGTTGAAGCCGCGGCTGAGTGCGGGATAGCGCTTGTCGCCGGGCCGGACGGTCGTGGTCGGCTGGGTCGTTACCTCGTTCATGCGCGCCGCCTTGGGGGGTGGGGGGAACATCGCGAGGTACTCTCCCCACCCTTAACCATGCGCAATCGAGCAGCTTCAAAGAGTTATCCGCCAGGAGAGGGGTCCGGAGCCCTTCAGTTATTTCGAGGCCCGTCCGCCCGGCGCTGAAATTCAACCGATCTTTCAGTTCGCCGCCGGCCACGGCCCCGCGGGCACACCGTTCGGGCAGGTAGGACATCGTTCCGGGCGCGGCGGTGTTTCAGGGCGGCCATGGCGCGCCGCCGGTACGCGCGTCCGATGGTGGCCTTCTCCCCATTCGTCATGAATAGTCGGGGGCGATCGGCCACCCCACGATCACCGGAGGGCTCCCCCACCACGGCCCTCCGTCCGGCCCCGCGGCGGACCCGTCCCCCGCTCACCGGTCCGCCGCGGGGCACCCTGAACGGTCACTCTCTGACACACCACCCGACTCCCTATCAAAGGGTGGTCAGGCAAGCGCATCGACAAAACCCTACAAACTCACCACTAACAGATGCACCACAAGTCGCAAAGCGCCCTCTAGTACCTATCTATCCCGCAAGTCGTCAGTTACGGTTCGGCGCCAGTCCCCTCGTCGACCGATCGACACCGCGAGGAGCCCGCTCATGTCCGTAGAAAGCTCCCTGAACCGACGGACCCTGCTGAAAGGCGCCGCCACGGTCGCCGGCGGCACCGTGCTCGGCGTGGCCGCCACCCCGTCCCCCGCCTCCGCGCTCGCCGCGCCGCGCGTCCACACCCGCGCGGAGTGGGGCGCCCGCCCCCCGACGTCCGCGGCGACCGTGCTCGACCGGGCGCCCGACCACATCGTCGTCCACCACACCGCCACGGCGAACACCACCGACTACTCGGTGGCCGCCGCGTACTCGCTGTCCCGGGGCATCCAGAACTTCCACATGGACTCCAACGGCTGGGCCGACACCGGGCAGCAGCTCACCATCAGCCGCGGCGGCCACCTGATGGAGGGCCGCAACCGGAGCCTCGCCGCCATCAACGCCGGCGACCACGTCGTCGGGGCGCAGACCGCCAACCACAACGACCACACCATCGGCATCGAGAACGAGGGCCTGTACATGACCGTGCAGCCCACCACGGCCCTGTGGAACAGGCTGGTCGAGACGTGCGCGTGGCTGTGCGGCGTGTACGGCCTCGACCCCGCCGCGGCCATCGTCGGGCACCGCGACTACAACGCCACCGCCTGCCCCGGCGACCGGCTGTACGCGCGGCTGCCCGAGCTCCGCCAGGCGGTCCTCATCAAGCTGGACGGCGCGTCGGCCCGGTGGAGCGACGCCGCGCCCGCACGCAGGCCGGACGGCTTCCCCGGCCCCCGGTACACCTTCGATCACGGCCCGGCGCTGGGGCCCGCCGACACCTACCGCTGACACCGCTGACGTCCCGGCGGCGGGTCACGTCCGCCCGCCTCGGGGCCGGTCGCCGCGGGCGCCCGGCGGCGGAGGTCGGTCCGCCGCCGGGCGTCCCGGTCACGGCGTCCGCAGGCTCTCCAGCAGCGCCCGGATCCGGGGGCGGATCGCGTCCTCCGGGCCGCGGGTGAGCTCGCTTCCCATTCCCGCGGCGACCGCCCCGGCGGCGATCCACTCGGGAGCGGACTCCAGGGTGACGCCGCCGGTGGGCACCAGCGGCGCCTGCGGGAGGGCCTGCCGGATCGCGCGCAGCCCGTCCGGTCCGATCCGCCCGGCCGGGAACAGCTTGACCAGGTCGGCCCCGGCCTCCAGGGCCTGGACGATCTCGGTCGGGGTCGCCGCCCCCGCCACGACGGGCACGCCGTGGCGGTGGGCGGTCCGGATGACCGGCACGGACAGCGACGGGCACACCAGGAACGCCGCTCCCGCCGCGATCGCCCGGTCCGCCTGGTGCTCGTCCAGGATCGTGCCCGCCCCCGCCAGCACCCCCGTCCCGCCGCCGGCGGTCTCCCCCGCCACCAGTTCCCGGAGGGCGTCCAGCGCCCCGGGGGTGGTGAGGGAGATCTCGACGGCGGTCAGGCCGGCGCCGGCCAGCAGCCGGGCCCGGCCGAGGGCGGTCGCGGCGTCCGGGGCGCGGACGATGCCGATGACGCGGTCGGCGACCAGGCGTCCGGTGGTCCGCCAGCGGTAGCCGCTCACTGGCGGACGAACTTCACGGCGTCGGCGCGGGCGCAGCTCGACCCGCTCGCGGTCAGCGTGACGGTGTTGCCGGTCCCGGCCGCAAGGGCACGGGTGCCCAGCGAGACCCAGCCGGCGGTGCCGGAGCCCTGGTTCACCGTGACGGCCGTGCCCCCGTTCAGCTGGGCGCGGGCGGCCGGATCGCCACCCGATCCGGCGGGGTTGTAGATGTACACGGCGTAGTCGCCGGACGACCGGATGTTGGGCCGCCAGGTGGCCTTGGCCCCGGCGGCGCAGGCGTACCTGACCGGTGACCCGTGGGTCCATCCGCCGACGGCGCTGTCCTGCCATTCGCCCGTCTCGCTGTAGCCGTAGCCCGCGGGCCCGTCGTTGTCCACGTAGTAGTCACGCTGCCAATACTTGATGTGGTCGAACTCGACCCTCGCCGGGAGCATGGCCGGGTCGGGTGACACCCCGTACGCGATCGAGGTCAGCCAGATGTTGAGGTAGTCGTGCGTCCACTGGCCCGGGAGGTAGGGCGCGGTGAACTTCAGCACGCCGTCGATGTAGTAGCGGACGCTCGTCTCCCGCCAGTCGACGCCGACGGTGTGCCACTGCCGCAGGTCGACGCCGGTGTCGTACACGCCGGTGCCGTAGTGGACGGGCGCCTTGGTCGTCCCGTCCTTCCACGTGTGGACGTTGTGCTGGGTCGTCCGCGGCTGGGCGGAGTCGGTCTCCAGGACGTCGATCTCGGTACGGTGCTCGGGGTTGAACGTGGTGGTGCCGTTCCCGGCCATGAGCCAGAACGCGCTGTGCCATCCGGGCCCGTCGTTGAGCCGGACGCGCGTCTCGTAGTAGCCGTACCGGAACGCCTGCTTGCTGACCACGCCGCCGCCGGTGAACTCCTTGCCCGAGACGCTCTCCTTCTTCAGGTCGATGAGGAGGCGTCCGTCGCCGGACAGGGTCACGTTCCGGGCGAGCTGCGCGCTGAGCGCCTTGACGTCGGTGCGGAAGTTCCACCTGGCCGTGCTGGGTGCGCTGCCCGCCGCGCCGTCGAAGGTGTCGGAGAAGACGAGGCTCCAGCCGGTCCCGGTGGGGTCGGCGTGCGCGGCCTGGGCGGCGGGCAGGACGAGGCAGGTGGCGCCGAGGGTGAGGGCGGCTGCGGTGCGGGCGAGGGGGTTGCGCATGACGTTCCCTTCTCAGCGGCGGCCGTAGTAGAGCTTCTGGGTGCCGGGGGCGGCGAGGTAGAGGACGTCGTCGCCGGAGGAGTCCCGTTTCACGGCGAGGCGTTCGACGGGCAGGCCGGGGGCGGCGGAGGAGGACGTCCACGTCCCGCCGGACTCGGTGGCGGCGAAGACCCGGTCGGTCCCGGACTCGGTCACGTAGTAGACCCGCTTGGACGCCGTCGCGGGATCCCAGGTGATGTCGATCGCGGCCCGGGTCTGGCTCGCGGCGTACACGGTCTGCCGCGCCCAGCCCGTCCCGCTCGGGTAGCCGTACCGGACGGTGAACAGGGCGCCGCTGGAGGGCGAGCGGTACCGGTAGACCACGCGCGGGGACGTCCCGGCGAGCGCCAGTTTCGCGCTCTGCACGACCGGCCCGGTGTCGGTGCTGTCGCGGTACGCCTCGCCCGCTTCCAGCGGCTGGATGACGTCGGCGGTGGCCGTGGTCACCGGCACCGTCTCGGCCGCGCCGTTGTGGTCGGTGAACCTCCCGTCGGACGGGCTGTAGCGCAGGTAGCTCAGCTCGTGCCGGTACGTCTGGGCCGGGTACAGCGCCCATTCGAAGAGGATGTGCACGTTGCCGGCGGAGTCGACCTGGAGGTCGTCGGGGTAGACGGAACGGTTGCCGGAGAGGGCGAACGTCGCGACGGCGCTCCAGGTCGCGCTCGCGTCGTTCCACCGGTAGAGCCGTCCGTGGCGGGCGCCGGAGCCGTCCACGCGCGCGATGACGTACAGGTCGCCGTTGGGCGCCGTGGCCACCACCGGGTAGGTGATGTTCCTGCCCTGGTCGGGCATGTCGGCGGAATGGTTCGTGGGCGCGCCGCCGACGGTGTCGGAGCGGTAGTACCTCCAGGTGTCGTTGTGCATGGAGGCGAACACGTGGAACCGGCCGCTCCCGTCCCTGGCCATGGACGGCTGGTTGTGCCCGATGTCGTCGGGGTACTCGGCCGGGGTCGAGCCGTTCATCAGGGGCAGCCTGCTCCACGTGCCGGACGGGTCGCGCCGGGCGATGGCGACGCGGTGCGTCCCCGCGGTGGAGCCGGGCTCGTTGAACGCGAGGTAGGCGTACTCGCCGGCGCCCTTGTAGGTGTCCAGCGGGCTCCACCAGCCGGCCTGGTTGGAGGAGTCCATGGCGTACGGGACGGGGCCGGGCGCCACCGGCGCGGCGTTCGCGCCGGTGGCGGCGGCCAGGGGCAGGAGGACGAGGGCGGCGGCACCGGCGAGCGCGGCGCGCGGCGGGCGGACGTGGGCGGAGGTTCGGACGGTACGGAGGGGGCGGGGCATCGGGGGGTGCTCTCCTTCTCGTCGCTTCTTCCCTGCGTTACTTCAGGAGCGGCTTCACGGCCTCGACGGCCTTGGTCATGGCGTCCTTGGGCTTGGCCTGGCCCACCAGCGCGGCCTGGACCTGCTGGGCGATGGCGGTGTCGATCTGGGCGGCGCCCGCGTACTGCCAGAACGGGCTGGGGGCGGCGGTCTTGGTGATCTTCTCGGCCCAGGCACCGGCGAACGCGTCGTTCCTCACCTGGGGGCTGGCGAGGGCGGCGGTGGTGCTCGGCGGCATCGCGACCTTGCCGAAGAAGTCCACGGCGGTGGCGGTGTCGGAGGTGGTGCGGGCGGCGAAGTCGGCGGCCTTGGTGGCGCCCTCCCCGTCCACCACGATGATCAGGTGCCCCCACAGGAAGGCGCGGGGGGTGTCGCCGGACTTGAGGACCGGGCGGGACAGCGGCTCGATCTTCTCGACCAGCTTGGGGTCGCGGGCCTGCTTGGCGATGACGCCCTTGGCGATCGGCGCGTCGTCGTAGAACGCCGCCTTCCCCTGCGCGAACAGCGCCCGCGCGTCGAACCGGTCCACGTCCGGGGCGATCAGCTTCTGGTCGTACAGCTTCTTGTACCAGGCGACGGCCTCGACCGAGGCGTCGTCGTCCAGGGTGGGCCGGCCGTCCTGGACGAGGGTGCCGCCGAACGTCTGGATCCACGGCAGGATGTCCTTGAGCTGGGCCGGCTTGGTGGAGGCGGCGTAGGGCACCACGCCGCCGCCCAGCCTGCCCACCGCGCGCAGCGCCTCCTCGAACTCCTCGATGGTGGCGGGCAGGTCCTTCACCCCGGCCTTGCCGAGCAGTTCGGTGTTGGCGATGAGGCCGATCGACCCGGTCGTCCAGGGCAGGCCGTACTGCTTGCCCTGGTACTTGCCGCCGGACAGGGCCACGTCGGTGTAGCCGCCCTTGGCCGCCTGCGGGCCCAGGTCGGCGAGGCGGCCCATGGACGCGACCGCGCCCAGCCAGGCCACGTCGAGCTGGATCGCGCCGGTGACGTCCCCGCCGCGCAGCTTCAGGACGAGCTGGTTCAGGAAGTCGTTGTAGGGGTAGGCCGCCGTCTCGATCTTGACGTTGCCGCTCTTGGCGTAGGCGTCGACGATGGCCTGCACCGCGTCCTTCTGCGCGGCCTCGTTCAGCGACCACGCGGTGAAGGTGAAGTGGTCGGCGTCGCGGTCGCCGCCCGCCGAGCCGCCGGACGAGGGGGCGCAGGCCGCCGCGGCGGCGCCGAGGGCGGTCAGTCCGAGCAGCCGGAGCGCGCCGCGGCGGCTCGGGTTCGCGTACGGGGAGGGGGTGTGCATGCGGTCGTCCTCCTTGGAGGGTCAGCCGAGGGGGGTGAGGGGCGGCGGCGGGGGGCAAGGCGGAACCGTGGACGGGGACGGAGCGCGGGCGGGGGAAGGCGGGGGGCGGGTCAGCCCTTGACCGCGCCCGCCGCGAGGCCGCCGACCAGGTGGCGCTGGAGCACCATGAACGCGGCGACGACCGGGATGGACACGACGAACGAGGCGGCCATCAGGTCGGGCCAGGCGGTCTGGAACTCCCCGAGGTAGGTGTGGACCAGGCCGGGCGGGAGGGTCTGCTTGCCCGATCCGGTGAGGGTGAGGGCGAAGATGAAGTCGTTCCAGCTCCGCACGAACGCGAACAGCCCGGCGGCGACCAGCCCCGGCGCGGCCAGCGGCAGCACCACCACGTGCAGGGTGCGCCAGCGGGACGCGCCGTCGATCGAGGCGGCCTCCACCAGCGCGTCCGGGATGGTGTCGAAGATCCCCTTCAGCATCCAGACGCACAGCGGCAGGGTGAAGGTGGTGAACGAGAGCACCAGCGCGAGGTAGGTGTTGAGCAGGCCGGTCGCGCTGAACACCGCGTACAGCGTCACCAGCAGGAGGGCCTGGGGGAACATCTGCGAGGCCAGCACCATGTGCATGAGCGACCGGCGGCCCCGGTAGCGGAACTTGCTGAACGAGTAGGCCATGTACGCCGACACCAGGACGCTCAGCACGGAGGTGACGACCGAGACGATCACGCTGTTGACCAGGTAGCCGAACAGTTCCTCGTTCTCGGCGAGCTTGGTGAAGTGGCCGAGGGTGATCTCGCGGGGGAACAGGTCGGGCCGGATCTGGAAGGCGCGGTCGTCGGGGGTGAGCGCGGTGATGACCAGCCAGTAGACCGGCAGCAGCCCGAACAGGCCGATCACCGTGACCGCCGTCCAGGCGGCCAGCCGGGACCTGCGCTGCTCCGGGCGGAGCCGGTGGCGGCGGGCGGTGCGGGGGCGGGACGGGGCCGCGGTGAGACGCTCGCGCTTGCCGGCGACGTCGATGCTCATGAGGCGCCCTTCCGTTCCGCTCGCAGGTAGACGGCCACGATGCCGAGCAGCAGCACCATCCACAGCGCGCCGAGCGCGGTCGCCCGGCCCAGGTCGAAGCCCTTGAAGGCGGTGTCGTACACGGCCACGGCGAAGGTCTTGGTGGCTCCGGCGGGCCCGCCGCCGGTCAGCACGTAGATCGTGTCGAAGTGCTGGAAGTTCCAGATGAACTCCAGCAGGAAGACGATCGCGGCGATGCCCCGCAGGTGCGGCCAGGTGACCGAGCGGAACCGGCGGATCGCGCCGGCGCCGTCCACCGCGGCGGCCTCGTGCAGCTCCCGCGGGACGGTCTGCAGCCCGGCCAGCAGCATGACCATCATCCACGGGAAGCTCGCCCAGGTCTTGGTGATGATCACGGCCAGCATGGCGGTGTCGGTACGGCCCAGCCAGCTGATCCCCGCGTCGATCAGGCCCATCCGGGTGAGGACCCCGTTCAGCACCCCGTAGTTGGCGTTGAAGATCCACATCCAGAGGAAGGAGACCACCACGCCGGGAATGACCCAGGGGAAGAGGAACAGGCCGCGCAGGACGCCGCTGCCGCGGATGCCGGAGTTCAGCGCGAGCGCGAGCGCCAGGCCGAGCAGGAACGGCAGCACGGTGGCGCCGAGGGTGAACTCCAGCGTGCGGCCCAGGATCGGCCAGAACTCGCCGGCCAGCGCCTCGCGGAAGTTGGCGAGGCCGACGAAGCTGCGGCCGGGGCGCACCAGGCTCTGCTCGAAGAAGCCGGTGGCCAGCGCCGAGACCAGCGGATAGATGATGATCGCCGCGAACATCGCCAGCCCGGGGGCCAGCAGCAGCCAGGCGAACCCTCGGTCCGACAGGCGCCCCCCGCGCGGGGGGCGGGCCCGGCCGAGCGTGGTCATCGCCGGCTCCGGGCGACCGGCTCGGGCGCCAGGGACATCGGGCCGACGTACCCCAGCCCGATGCTGATGGAGTCGGCCGCCTCGATCACCGCCCGGGACAGCTCCTCCTCGCGGGCGGGCAGGTCGATGACCGACAGCGGGCCGGAGATCGAGAGGGCCGCGACGATCGCGCCGGAGGCGTCGCGGATGGGCGCGGCGACGCAGGCGCGGCTGAGCGCCAGCTCCTCCACCTCGGTCGCGTAGCCGCGCCGGGCGGCCTCGGCGAGCTCCTCCTCCAGCCGGTCGTGGTCGGTGATGGTGTACGGGGTGAAGCCGCGCGGCTCGGGGATCAGCGCCCGCCGCCCGGCCGGGTCCAGGGCCAGCAGGAGGCACTTGCCGATGCCGGTGGCGTGCAGGGGCTTGCGCTGGCCGGTGAGGACGTACGAGCGGGGCGCCTGCCGTCCCTCGAAGTTCAGCAGGTAGAACATCGAGTCGCCGCGCCGCACCGCCACGTTGGCGCCGAGCCCGAGCCCGGCGGCCAGATCCTGGGCGATCTGGCGGGACTCCCGGTGCACGGGGTCCTGGTTGAGGGCCACCCCGCCGAGGGTGATCGGGGCGGTGCCCAGCCGGTACAGGCCGCTGATCGGGTCGCGCTCGACGAACTCCAGCGACTCCAGCGTCGCCAGCAGCCGGGAGGCGGTCGAGGTGCCCAGGCCGGTGGCCTTGGCGACGTCCGACACCCGCAGCTCCGGCCGGCCGGTCAGGAACGCCCGCAGGACGGAGATCGCCCGCTCCACGCTCTGGTTGTTGCTCTGATCGGAAGCCACCCGGTCTCCATTGAATTCGATTTGCAGGATGTGAGAAGGTTGCCCACATGTTGCAAGGAAGTCAACCCCTGGTGAACCGGGTCGAGGCGTTCCCGCTGCGGCTCGGCCACGAGGACGCCTATCTCGGCACGCCGCCCCCCGGAGCGGAGGGGTACTTCCTCCGGCCGCCCTGGCGCAGCCTCTACTCCGCCCGTTTCGAGACCCTACTCGTGCGTGTGACCTGCGAGGACGGCACGAGCGGATGGGGCGAGGCGCTGGCGCCGGTGGCCCCCGAGGTGCCGGCCGCGATCGTCGAGAGCCTGCTCGCCCCGGCGCTGATCGGCGCCGACCCGACCGCCGTACGCCCGCTCTGGCACCGGCTGCGCGACCTCATGCGCGAGCGCGGGCACCTGGTCGGGCACCAGGCGGACGCGCTGGCGGCCGTGGACATCGCCCTGTGGGACCTGGCGGGGCGGCTGACCGGCCGTTCCGTCGCCGAGATGCTGGGCGGGGCGTTCCGCGACACGGTCCCGACGTACGTGAGCGGCCTGCCGCGCCCGACCGACGCCGGCCGGGCCGAGCTCGCCAGGACCTGGGCCGAGCGCGGCGCGACGCGGGTGAAGCTCCATCTCGGGCACGGCGTGGAGGAGGATCTGGCCACCTTCGACGCCGTCGCCGCAACCGGCTTGCACGTGGCGGTCGACGCCCACTGGGCGTACTCGGTCCCCGAGGCCGTCCGGCTGGGCCGCGCGCTGGCCGACCGCGGCGCGCTGTTCCTGGAGGCCCCGCTGGCTCCCGAGGACGTCGAGGGGCACCGCGACCTGGCCCGCCGCGTCGATCTCCCGGTGGCGGTCGGCGAGACGCTCCGCAACCGGTACGAGCTGGCGCACTGGCTGGACCGGCGGGCGCTGTCGCTGGCCCAGCCCGATGTCGGCCGGACCGGCGTCACCGAGCTGATGGCGATGGCGGAGCTGGCCGCCGCCCGGCACGTCCCGGTCGCCCCGCACCACTCCACCGGCCTCGGCGTCGTGCTGGCCGCGGGGATCCATGTGAGCGCCGCCCTCGCCGACCTCGCCTTCTTCGAGTACCAGCCGACCACCTGCGAGGTGGCCGGCCGGATCCTGACCGCGCCCCTGCCCGGCGGCCCCGCCGGCTTCCCGCTCCCCGCCGGGCCCGGGCTGGGCGTCGAGGTCGACCTCGACGCCGTGCTGCAGAACACCACCCGCACCGTCCCCCAGGAGGCATGAGTGACCCTGTCCGGGCTCGTCCCCGTCCTCGCCACCCCCTTCACCCCCGACGGCGGGCTCGACCTGCCGGGGCTGCGCCGGCTCACCGAGTTCCAGCTCGCCGCGGGCGCCGACGGGGTGGCCCTCTTCGGCATGGCCAGCGAGGGGTTCGCGCTGACCGCGGCGGACCGCGAGCGGATCCTGGCCGCCGTACGCGAGACCGTGGCGGGCGCGGTGCCGGTGGTCGCGGGCATCGCCGCCACCAGCACCGTCACCGCGCTGGAGCAGGCCCGCGCCGCCGCGGACGGCGGCGCGGACGCGCTGATGGTGCTGCCGCCGTTCATGGTCAAGCCGTCGGCCGCCCAGCTCATCGACTTCTACGGCACGGTCGCGGGCGCCGGCTGCGAGGTCATGGTGCAGGACGCGCCCGGCGCCACCGGCGTGACCATGCCCGAGGGCCTGATCGTCGAGCTGAGCAAGCTGGAGGGGGTCACCTCGGTCAAGGTGGAGGCGCCGCCCACCGCGCCGAAGACCGGCGCGGTGGTGCGCGGGGTCGACCCGGCGTTCGCGGTCTTCGGCGGCCAGAACGCGCTGTTCTGCCTGGAGGAGTACGCGGCGGGCGCGACCGGCACCATGCCCGCGTGCGAGTTCACCGACCTGCTGGCCCCGGTGCTGGCCGGGTGGGCGGCGGGCCGGCGGGCCGAGGCGCACGCCGCGTTCGGCCGCCTGCTCCCGCTGATCCGGTTCGGCATGCAGCCCGGCCTGGCCTGGGCGGTGCACAAGGAGGTCCTGGTCCGGCGGGGCCTGATCGCGTCGGCGGCGGTGCGGTCGCCCGCCCGCGACCTGGACGCGGCGACCCTGGCCGGCCTGGACGAGGTCCTGGCCGCGCTCGGCCTTCCGGCGGCGCCGTGACCGGACGGGGGGTGCTGATCTGCGGCGGCGGCTCGCCCATCGCGCGCGCGATCGCCGCGGCGTTCGCGCGGCGCGGCGACCGGGTGGCCGGGGCCGGCCTCGAACCGTGCGACGACCCCGCCTACACCCGCTTCCTCACCGCCGACTGCTCCGACTCCGCGACCGCGGACCGGGTGGTCGCCGACGCCTCCGGGGCGCTGGGACGGCTGGACGTGCTCGTGCCGGCCGCGGCCGTGATGCCGGTCGCCGCCGCCACCCGCACGACCGACGAGCAGTGGCGGTCGGCGCTGGCCGCCGTCCTGGACACCGCGTTCTTCCTCAGCCGGGCGGCGCTGCCCCGGTTCGCGCCCGGCTCGGCCATCGTCGCCGTCGGCTCGGTGAACTCCTTCCTCGCCGCGCCCGGCCTGCCCGCCTACGCCGCCGCCAAGGGCGGGCTGGACGCGCTCGTCCGGCAGCTCGCCCTGGAGTACGGGCCCCGGGGCGTCCGGGTGAACGCGGTCGCGCCGGGCCTGATCGGGGGCGAGGGCCTGGACCGCGCGGCGGAGGGCTACCCGGTGGGCCGCACCGGGCGTCCCGAGGACGTGGCCGAGGCGGTCGCCTACCTCGCCTCCCCCGAGGCGGGCTTCGTGACCGGGGTGGTCCTGCCGGTGGACGGCGGCCTCAGCATCGCCTCACCGGCCGCCTACCTGCGCCCCGACCTGCGGGAGCGGTTCCTGTGAACGGGCCGCGCCCGGACGTGGCCGGGGTCGGCGAGGCGATGGTGCTGCTCCAGTCGCCCGCGGGCGGCGCCCTGGCCACCGCCGGGCTCCTGGAGGTGCACGTGGGCGGCGCGGAGCTGAACGCGTGCGCGACGGTCGCGCGGCTCGGCCTGCGGGCCTGGTTCGCCTCCCGGGTGGGCGACGACCCGTTCGGCACGCGCGTGGTGGAGCAGGCGCGGGCCCTGGACGTCGGCACCGGCCTGGTCACCGTCGACCCGGACCGCCCAACCGGGGTGTTCTTCAAGGACGCGCTCCCGGACGGGCGGCGGCGCGTGCACTACTACCGGAGCGGTTCGGCGGCGTCGGCGCTGGACGTCCCCGACGCCGCCCGGATCCTGGCGGCCCGCCCCCGCGCCCTGCTCCTCAGCGGGATCACCGTCGCCCTCGGACCGTCCCCCGCCGCGCTCGTCCGGGAGCTGGCCGCCAGGGCACGCGGCGCGGGCAGCACGGTCGTCCTCGATCCCAACCTGCGGCCCGCGCTCGGCTCGTACGCGACCGTCCTGGAGACGCTGCGGTCGCTGCTGCCCGCCGTGGACCTGCTGGCCCTCGGGCAGGACGAGGCGGCCGAACTGCTGGGCACCGCCGATCCGGCGGAGGTGTTCGCCGCCGCCCGCGCCGCGGGGGTGCGGGAGGTGCTGCTCAAGGCGGGACCGGACGGGGCCTGGTACGCCGGGGAGGGAGGCGCGCCCCGGCACGAGCCGAGCGCGGCCGGACGGGTGGTGGACCCGGTCGGCGCCGGCGACGCGATGCTCGGGGGCTACCTCGCGGCCAGGCTGGCCGGGGCCCCGCCCGCCGCCGCCGCCCGGCTCGGGAGCCGGCTGGCGGCGGGCGTGATCGCCACGGTCGGCGACACGCGCGGGCTGCCCGGACGCGAGGAGGCCCGCGCCCTGCTCGCCACCGCGACCGCCGGGACCTGACGGAGGCCGTCCCGCGGCGCCGTCCCGCCGGGCCGCCCCGCGCTCAGTTCCGCTCCTCCGGGCCGGGTCCGGGCTCGATCCGGGCCAGCCCGGAGGTGGCGGGGCCCTGCAGGACCGTTCCTTCGAGGTCGAAGCGCGAGCCGTGGCAGGGGCACTCCCAGACGCGTTCGGTGCCGTTGAAGGCCACCAGGCAGGCCAGGTGGGGGCAGCGGGCGGACAGCAGGTGCGGGGTGCCGTCCTCGTCCCGGTAGGCGGCGCAGTGGCGCCCGCGGTGGCGGATCACGGCCCCCGAACCGGGCGGGATGTCCTCCAGGTCCCCGGCCTGCGTGCGGACCCGGTCCTCGATGAACCGCCGCATGTTGGTCATGCCCCCGCTCAGGACGGGCCCGGCCTCGCGGACCGGGTGGGCCCGGCGCGGGTCGTACAGGTAGGCCCACTCGGGCTCGTCGCCGGTGATGAGCCCGGCCAGCAGCCGCCCCGACATGACCCCGTGGCTCATGCCCGACCGGGCGTACCCGGTGGCGACGTAGAGGCGGTCGGCGATCCGGCCGACGTAGGGCACCTTGCCCGCGGTGTCGAGGTCCTGCGCCGACCACCAGTGCACGATCTCGCCGATCTTGAAGTGCTCGCGCGTCCAGGCGACCAGCCGCCGCTGGTGGTCGGCCACGTCCCGGTTCCCCGGCGCGTAGGACTCGCCGGTGACGAGCAGCAGCCGCCTGCCGTCCCGGTAGGGCGCGGTGCGGACCGACCGGGTGTTCTCCTGGCGGGTGATGTACATCGCGCCCGGGTCGTCCTCCTCCGGGATGGGCGCGGTGACGACCAGTTCCCGCAGCGGTGTCAGCCGGAACGACAGCAGCGCGTGCTCCACGATCGGGAACAGCGTGGCGATCACCACCTCGCGGGCGGTGACCGTGACGCCGTCCCCGGTGGTGAGCCGGTGGCCGCGGCCCTCGCTGAGCTCGACGACGCGGGTCCGCTCGTGGATCCGCCCGCCGCGGCGGACGATGTCCTCGGCCAGGCCGATCAGGTAGCGGCGCGGATGGAACTGCGCCTGCTCCTCGACCCGCATCGCCCCGGCCACCTCGTAGGGGAGGTCGGTGTCGGTGACGAACGACGCGGGCAGCCCGGCCTCCTGGACGGCCTCGGTCTCGGCCTTCAGCTCGTCCACCCGGTCGGGCGACTCGACGTACACGTGGGAGGGCCGCCGTTCCAGCTCGCAGTCGATCTCCAGCTCGCGGGCGGTCCGCCCGACCTGCTCGACCGCCTCCTGCTGCGACCGCGCGTACAGGCGGGCGGCGTCGGGGCCGAGCGCGTCGCGCAGCGGCCCGTAGATCCACGGGTGGGCCGACGACAGGCGTCCCGTGGTGTAGCCGGTGACCCCCGCGGCGATCCGGTCGGCCTCCAGGACCATCACGGAGCGGCCCGCCCGGGCCAGCTCCGCCGCGGTGCTGAGCCCGGCGACGCCGCCGCCGACGACCGCGACGTCCACCTCGGCGGCCTCGGTCAGAACGGGGTAGGACGTCGCCGGTGACGAGGTCATCCAGTACGACTGCGGCCTTCCTTCCAGCATCCACCATCACCTCTCTGCCTGCGCCGGCCGGATCGCCTGTGTCCCGCCCGCGGATGCCCTCGCCCTTTACCCGCGGGATACGAACCGAACCCGTTCCGTCACCGTCCGGCCGCCGGTTTCGGCGGACATCACACGCATGACCTGCGAGGAGCGGGTAAGGGCTCCGGGCGGGGAACGGGCCGCGGGAGCGGACCGCCGAGACGGACCGCCGAGACGGACCACGGGCGGACGAGACCACGGGCGGACGAGAGGGGCGGGGTGAACGGTTCCGGAACGCGCCTCACGCTGGGCGTCGAGGAGGAGTTCGTCCTGGCCGACCCCGTTTCCGGGGCGACCGTCCCCCATGCCGGGGCTGTCCTCGCGCGGGCCGGGGAGCATCCGTTCGCCGCGGCGGGCGGCCGGTACCACCGGGAACTCCTCGGCAGCCAGATCGAGACCGCCACCGGGGTGTGCGGGCGGCTGGAGCATCTGCGCCGCCAGATCCGGGACGCGCGGCTCGCCCTCGGCGCGGCGGCGGACCGGGAACGCCTCGTCCTGCTGTCCACCGGGACCCCGGTCCTGCCGGGGCCGGTCCCGGTCTCGGACGGCGACGCGCGCTTCGCGGCCATCTCCCGCATGTACGCGGGGGTGGTGGACGACTACCAGGTCTCGGGCTGCCACGTGCACGTCGGGGTCGCTGACCGCGACACGGCGGTGGCCGTCGTGAACCACCTGCGGCCGTGGCTGCCGACGCTGCTGGCGCTGTCGGCCAACTCGCCGTACGACCACGGTCGCGACTCCGGGTACGCGAGCTGGCGCATGGTCGAGCAGTCGAGGTTCCCGGGTTCGGGCGTGCCGCCGGCCCTGCCCTCCGCCGCGGCCTACGACCGGGCCGTGGAACGCCTGGTCGACTGCGGTGTGCTGGCGGATCCGGCGATGACGTTCTGGCTGGCGCGGCCCTCGCCCCGGCTGCCGACCGTGGAGGTGCGGGCGGCGGACGCGGTCGCGACCGCCGGGGAGGCCGTGCTGCAGGCCGCGATCACCCGGGGGCTGGTCCGCACCGCGCTCGACGACCTGGCCGCCGGGCGCGAGGCGCCGCGGGCCGACCCCGGCGTGTGCGCGGCGGCCGTGTGGAGCGCGGCGCGCTACGGCCTGGAGGGCCCGGCGGTCCACCCGCTGGAGGAACGGAAGGTCCCCGTACCGCGGCTGCTCGACGAGCTGATGGCCCGCGTCGCGCCGGCCCTGGAGGAGACCGGCGACCTGCCGGAGGTCAGGGCGCTGCTGGCGAAGGTGACGCGGGCGGGCTCGGGCGCCGAACGCCAGCGCGCGGCGGCGTCCGGCGGCCTCCGGGCCGTCATTCGCATGCTCGCCCGGCAGACCGTCCGCACGGACCCGGCAGATAGGGAGACGGCATGATCCGGAACGTCATCACCCCCACCACGGCAAACGCCTCACACGGCGCGAACGCCCCGCACGCGGCGGGCGCGGCGGGCGCGGGCGCGACGGCCGCCGAAGCGGCCGCCGAGGCTGCGATCCCGTCCCTGCCCGAGCCTCGCGGCCCGGTGTCGGAGGCGGTCGTCGCCCTCCTGGCCGGGGACGCCTCGTCCGGCACGGGGCAGCCCGCCGAGGCGTCCGCCGCGGCCAGGCGGGCCGATCCGTTCGGCGACGACCTCCACCTCGCGCTGCATGCCTGTTACGAGCTGCACTACCAGGGCTTCCGCGACGTCGACCCCGGATGGGAATGGGACCCCTCCCTCCTCGCGCTGCGCGCGGAGCTGGAACGCGCCTTCCTCGCCGCGCTGCGCGCCGAGACGCCTGGCGGCGACGACGTCCAAGGGGTCCTGGAGGAGCTGCTGGTCGAGCCGGTCAACGCGACCGGGATCTCCCATCATCTGCGCAGGAACGGCGAGATGTGGCAGCTACGGGAATACGTGGCGCACCGTTCCGTCTATCACCTGAAAGAGGCCGATCCGCATGCCTGGGCCATTCCGCGATTGCGCGGACGGGCCAAGGCGGCCTTGGTCGCGGTGGAATTCGACGAGTTCGGCGGCGGGCGGCCCGAAAGAATGCACGCACGGCTGTTCGCGGACCTGATGGAGGAGGTCGGTCTCGACTCCTCCTACGGCGCCTACTTCGGCGCGGCCCCGGCGCCGATGCTCGCCATCACCAACATGATGTCCCTCTTCGGGCTGCACCGGGCCCTGCGCGGCGCGCTGGTCGGCCATTTCGCCGCCGCCGAGATCACCACCGCGCCCGGCGCCGAGCGGTTCGCCCGCGCACTGCGGCGGCTCGGGGTCGGCGAACGCGGTGTCCGGTTCTTCACCGAGCACGTCGAGGCCGACGCCGTCCACGAGCAGGTGCTGCGCCGGGACGTGGTCGGCGGCCTCCTGGCCGGCGAGCCGCGCCTGGCGCCCGACGTCGTCCTGGGCGTCCAGGCCACGGGGCTCCTGGAGGAGCGCTTCGAGGCCCATGTCCTGGACCGCTGGCGCGCGCCCGTTCCGCGCACGTCCCTGCGCCGGCCGCTCCCCCGCCCCGCGTGACCGGGCCCCTGGTCACGAGCGGACGCGGCGGCGGTGGCTGGTGTCGCAGAACGGATACCGCCCGCTGCGCCGGCACGCGCACAGCGCCACCAGGAAACGATCGGAGCGGACGACGTTCCCGTCGTCCATCACCACCTCGACCGGGCCCTCCACCAGGATCGGCCCGCCGGGGACGATGGTGACGCGACGGCGTTCAGGCGCTCCGGCGCCAGGCGTGTCCTTCTCCGGCTCGCCCCTCATCTCGCTCTTCATCTCGCCCCTCGCCTCGCCCTTCGTCCCGCTCTTCGTCTCGCCGTTCGTCTCGCCGTTCGTCCTGCCCTCCGGCCGCGTCCCGGTCGGCACGGATGACCACCAGCTCCTCGTGGCGCTGGCCGTGCCCGATCAGCCCGCGGGCCTCCAGCGCAGCGGCCTTGCCCCGCATCACCGGGCCGAACGGCTCGGGCCTGCGGGCGACCACGCGGGCCCGCAGCCCGGACCGGTGCAGCGCCGCCAGGCTGGCCTCCACCCCGCTGAAGGCCGAGTGCACGAGCAGGAGCGTGCCGCCGGGCGCCAGGTGCCGGGTCGCCTGCGCGCAGAGGCGGTCCAGGATCCTGCGGCCACCGGGCCCGCCGTGCCAGGCGCGCGCCCCGCCACGCCGTACGGCCGGCTCCGGACCGCCGATGACGTACGGCGGGTTCGCCAGGATGACGTCGAAGACCTCACCGGCGACCGGCCCGAACAGGTCCCCCCGGAGCACGCGCATCCGCCGCCCCCGGAGCAGAGCGTTGGCCCGGGCGGCCAGGACGGCGCGCGCGGACACGTCGACGGCGGTCACCCGGGCGGCACCGCCCCGGGCGGCGGCCATGGCCACCGCGCCCGTCCCGGTGCCCAGGTCGAGCACGCGCGCGCCGCCGACCGGCGCCTCCCGCCCGACGATCTCGCACAGCAGGGAGGTGTCTCCCTGGGGTGAATAGACACCTGGAGGTCTCAACAGAAACATAAGACCCCCTTACCGCCAGAAAAGTGACCTAAACAGCGAAAAGGGATAGCCCCGCGAGCCCGCCGGGACCTTCTCTGATAATGCCGGAAATCAACCTCGCCCGGCCCTTTTCTTGACCCTCGTAATATCCCGGTCCCCCCGCGGGCTCGTACCGCCGCCGCCGCGGACGGGGCGGGTCACCGGGACCGGCTGCTGCCTGGCGGCGATCCCGCCGGTCCCCGTGACCTGACCGCGTCCGGCCGCGGGCCTGGCCCGGCCGGGGCCGGCCAGACCCGGCCGGGGCCGCGGCCCCGGCTCAGCGCGCGCTGGAGGCGGCCCAGATGTTGATCCCCGCCTCCACCGCGTCCCGGTCGATGGCGGCCAGCTCCTCCGGAGTGAAGTCGGGCCGCCGCACGCTGGCCAGACTGTCCTCCAGCTGGCCGACGCTGCTCGCCCCGATCAGCACCGAGGTCACCCGCCGGTCGCGCATCGCCCAGGCCAGCGCCAGCTGGGCGAGGGACTGGCCGCGCGAGCCGGCGATCTCGTTCAGCGCCCGGACGTGCCGGAGCGTCTCGGGGGTCAGCAGGTCGGGCGACAGGGATTTGCCCTGGCTGGCCCGCGACCCGTCGGGGATCCCGGTGAGGTACCGGTCGGTGAGCATCCCCTGGGCGAGCGGGGAGAACGCGATGCAGCCGGCCCCCTCCCGCTCCAGCGTGTCCAGCAGCCCGCCCTCGATCCAGCGGTTGAGCATCGAGTACGACGGCTGGTGGATCAGCAGCGGGGTGCCCATCTCGCGCAGGATCGCCGCCGCCTCGGCGGTGCGCTCGGGCGAGTACGAGGAGATCCCCGCGTACAGCGCCTTGCCGGAACGGACGGCGTGGTCCAGCGCGCCCATCGTCTCCTCCAGCGGCGTCTCGGGGTCGAAACGGTGGCTGTAGAAGATGTCGACGTAGTCCAGGCCCATCCGCGCCAGCGACTGGTCGAGGCTGGCGAGCAGGTACTTGCGCGACCCCCACTCCCCGTACGGGCCGGGCCACATGTCGTACCCGGCCTTGGTGGAGATGACCAGCTCGTCGCGGTACGGCCGGAAGTCCTCCCGGAACAGCCGCCCGAAGTTGGTCTCGGCCGAGCCGTACGGGGGCCCGTAGTTGTTGGCCAGGTCGAAGTGGGTCACGCCCAGGTCGAACGCCCGCCGCAGGATGGCCCGCTGCGTCTCCAGCGGCCGGTCGTCCCCGAAGTTGTGCCACAGCCCCAGCGACACGACCGGAAGCTTCAGGCCGCTGCGCCCGCAGCGGCGGTACGGAAGGCGGTCATAACGATCTTCAGCGGCGGTATAGGTCATGGCCAGAGTCTCGCAGGCCACCGCCCGTCCCCGGCCCCCGGGCACCGGTGGTGGGGGTAGCCCCACTCCGGGACTGGTGCGGGCGCTCCTGCCCCGGGCCCCTCCGCCCGGCAGGTTGGGGAGGTGGCGGGCGTCCTCCGGTCAAGGGGCCCGCCGGGACGGGAGGCGCCGCGATGCTCGACCAGATCATGCCGTTCATCGACTCGCCCTGGATCTACGTGCTCGTGTGCGCCGTCGTGGCCGTGGACGCCTTCCTCCCCATCGTGCCCAGCGAGACGCTGGTGATCGGCGTGGCGGCCTTCGCCCCGGACGGCCGGACGCAACCGGCCCTGCTGGTGGTCGCCGCGGTCGTCGGGGCGGTCGCCGGGGATCGCGTCTCCTACGCCATCGGGCGGTCCCTGGGGCACCGCTCGTCCGGGCGGGCCGGACCCGGCGGGCGGGCCGGATCCCGCGCGGCGCCCCGCCGGCGCGTCCGCGCCGCGCACGACCGGGCGCGGCGGGCGCTGGCCCGGCGCGGGGCCACGGCGATCATCACGTCCCGGTTCGTCCCGGGCGGCCGGACCGCGGTCACGCTGGTGGCCGGTTCGACCGGCTACCCGCTGCGGGCGTTCTGGCCGCACACCGCCCTGGCCGCGCTCGCCTGGGCGGCGTACGGCACGGGTCTCGGCTACCTGGGAGCGTCCCTGTCCGCGCATCCACTGACCGGGATCGCCGCCGGGGTCGTCCTGGCGCTCGGGCTGGGCGTCGCGATCGAGGGCGTCCGCTGCTCGCTCCGGCGGGTCCGTGATCGGCGGGCGGGGCCGGACCGGTCCGGGTCCCCCTCGGGGGCGGGTGACCCGGACCGGCCGGTTCAGGGGGTGGCCAGCGCCTCGGTCGGGGACAGGCGGGAGGCGCGGACGGCCGGGTAGAGCCCCGCCAGGGCGCCGATCGCCAGGGTCGCGCCGACACCGCCCGCCACCGCCCAGGCCGGGACGACGGCCGGCCAGTCCCGGGAGAAG
Source organism: Actinomadura viridis (assembly GCF_015751755.1). Lineage (GTDB taxonomy): Bacteria > Actinomycetota > Actinomycetes > Streptosporangiales > Streptosporangiaceae > Spirillospora > Spirillospora viridis. Next base: position 8,758,722 of record NZ_JADOUA010000001.1, on the reverse strand, counting down.
GCGTAGCCGAACGTGACCAGCGTCCCGATGAACGCGCCGCCCGCGCCCCCGAGGGCGGACAGCAGCAGGGACTCGGCCAGGAACTGGGTGCGGACCTGCCCGCGGGTCGCGCCCAGCGACCGGCGCAGGCCGATCTCCGAGCGCCGCTCCAGCACCGAGATGACCATGGTGTTGGCCACCCCGACCCCGCCGACCAGCAGCGCGACCGCGCCCAGCCCGAGCAGCAGGCCGGTGAACGCCTCGCCCGCGGCCTGCCGGGCGGCCAGCGCGTCCGACGGCCGGGAGACCTCGACCTCGTTGGGCGCCTCCGGGTTGGCGGTGGCGCCCAGGACGGCGGCGACCTGCTCGACGCTCGCGTCGTCCGATCGGGTGTAGATCGTCGTCGGGTGCCCGTCGAACGACAGCTGCGACCGCGCCGCCGGCCACCCGACCAGCGCCCCGGTGTCCAGCTCCGGCGCCAGCGGGGCCGGGGCCAGGATGCCGATCACCGTGAACCACCGGCCGCCGATGAGGACCCGGGTGCCGGGACCCGCGTGCCCGATCCCGAGCCGCTCGGCGGCCCTGGCGCCCAGCACGGTCACCGGGAACGACCCGGTCGCCTCGTTCAGCCAGGTCCCGCTCGCGAGGCGGGCGCCGACGGCCGAACGCAGGCCGGTGCGGACCGCGTACGCGGCGATCCCGCCGGTGTCGGTCTCCGGGACCTTGCCGTTGCGGTACACCTTGGCGCCGTCCACCAGGCCGACGGCCGACACCGTCCGGACCGGCGCGATCCGCCCCACCATCGCCTCGGCCTCGGCGGGCAGCTCGGCCTCCTCCCCGGTCAGCGTGGAGCCGGGCGAGACGGTGAGCAGGTTCGTGCCCAGGGAGGCCAGCGTGCGGTCCAGGTCGGCGCGCGAGGACGAGGAGATCCCGACCACCGCGACCATCGCCGCGATCCCGATGGCGATGCCCAGCGCGGACAGGAAGGCGCGCATCGGCCGGGTCCGCAGGCCCACCGCGCCGACCCTGACCACGTCGCGCGGCCACATCCGGGCCGGCCGCAGCGCCCCGGACCGCGGCGCGCCCGTCCGTCCGGCGACCATCACCTCACCCCCGCCTCGGCGTGCGGCGCGGCGTGCGGTGCGGCGTGCGGTGCGGCGGAGTCGCCGACCACCAGGCCGTCGCGCATCCGCACCTGCCGGGGCAGCGCGGCGGCGATCTCCCGGTCATGGGTGATGATCACGACGGTGGTGCCGGCCGCGTGCAGGTCCCGCAGCAGCTCCATCACCCCCGAGCCGGAGACCGAGTCCAGCGCCCCGGTCGGCTCGTCGGCCAGGAGCAGCGGCGGCTCCCCCGCCACCGCCCGCGCGATGGCCACGCGCTGCCGCTCGCCGCCCGACAGCTCGTGCGGCTCGTGGTCCATCCGGTGGCCGAGCCCCACCCGTTCCAGCGCGGCCGCGGCCCGCCGGCGCCGCTCCCCGGCCCGGAGCCCGGAGTACAGCAGCCCGTCCGCCACGTTCTCCAGCGCCGGGGTCCCGGCGGCCAGGTGGAACTGCTGGAAGACGAACCCGATCCGGCTCGCCCGCAGCGCGGACAGCTCGGCGTCCGACAGCGCGCCGACGTCGTACCCGTCGATGTGGACGCGGCCCGCGGTGGGCCGGTCGAGGGTGCCGAGCACGTGGAGCATGGTCGACTTGCCGGAGCCGGAGGGGCCCACGATCGCCAGCGACTCCCCGGCGGCGATGTCGAGCGAGACACCGGCGAGGGCGGTGACGCCGCCGGGGTACACCTTGGTCACGTCCCGAAGCGAGATCACTTGGGCACCCCCACGACCGTTCCCTCGGTGATCCCGTTCCCGGACACCTCCACCCGGCCGCCGGCGAACAGCCCGGTCTCCACCGCGACGTAGGAGGTGGAGCCGCCCTTGACCACCTCCACGCCGAACCCGCCCTCCTGCAGCGCCAGCAGCGCGGTGACCGGCACCGTCAGCACGTTCTCGCGGGTCTCCGCCGTGAACGCGACGTCCACCGACGCCTGGGTGAGGGACGCGGCGGCCTTGCGCGCCTTGGCGTCGGTGAGCCAGACGACGACCTCGATCCTGGTGGTGGGGTCCTCCCCCTGCCCGCCGGGATCGATCACGGTGGACACCTCGTCGATCCTTCCCTGGACGGTCCTGTCGCCGGGAAGCGTGATGTCGACCCGCGCGCCCTTCTTCGCCAGCCGCTGGTCGGAGGTCTCCAGCTCGACCGTGACGGCCTTGTCGGTGCCCGTGTAGGTGAACACCTTCCTGCCGGGCGAGACCGGATCCCCCTCCTCCGCCTCCAGCCCGTCCACCCGGACGGCGCCGGGCGCGAACGCCACGCGGCCGAGCTCGACCGTCCCGGTCTCCTCCAGGCCCCGGTCGTCCTGCCACTCGGCGACCGCCGCGGCCGTACCGGAGGTGTACTCGCCGTCCACGGTGAACCCGTCGTACCCGAGCGCGCTCAGGTTCTTCTCCAGCTGCTCGACGTCGGCGCCCTCGGTCCCCTCCCGCATCGTCCGGTAGGCGGGCTTGGACCCGTACATCAGCGTCACCGGCCTGTCGTCCACCTCGTACAGGGCGCGACCCCGGGTGATGGTGCTCCCGCTGCCGGGCAGGGTGGTGATCGTCCCCGGCAGCCGGCTGACCGCCGTCCGCACCGGGCCGTAGCCGAGTTCCCCGTCGGCCTCCTGGGTGTCCTTGAGGGTCTCCTTGGTCACCTTGGCGGTGTTCGGCGGCAGGTTGGAGGCGACCGCGCCGTTCCCCGGCCCGCCGCCCAGGCCCAGCGTGGCGGCCGTGGCCACGCCGCCCGCCGCCACGATCGCGGCGGCCCCGATCAGCGTCCGCGTGCGGGAACGCCTCCGCCGGGGCGGGCGCCGCGTGCCGGGCACGGCCTGATCCGGCCCGCCCGGCCCGCCCTGCCCGTCCATCCGTCCGTCCGCCTGTCCGTCCGCCTGTCCGTCCGCCTGTCCGTCCGGCTGCCCGTGCGCCGCGGTCCGCCCCGCCGCGGCCTCACCCGTCACTTCCGGTCTCCGCCGGTCTTGGCCGGGCCGCCCGGCCCGCCGAGGGTGTCCTGGCACTTGCGCTGCGCCGTCTCCAGGTCCGGGTCCTTGCCGATCTCAGGCGTGATCCGGATGCCCTGCTGTCCCGGGGCGGGGTCGGGGAACTTCTCCACGCCGTTCTTCCGCATGCACGCGGCGAACGCGCGACCGCGTTCCTCGGCCGCCGCCTTCTGCTCCGGATCGGCGTTGGCCTGCGGGTTGTACTGGCGGCACGCCTCCATGGCCTTGTCCATGGCCTCCTTCTTGCCCTTGTCCACCTTCATGCGGATGCCCTGGCCGGGCTGGGGGTCGTCCATCGGGACGCCGTTCTTTCGCATGCACTCGGCGAACTTCACGGCCATGTCGTGCGGGCTCATGCCGGACGTGCCGCCGTCCCCGCCCCCTTTCTGTGCGCCGCCGTTCACGGTGGCGACCCCGCCGTCCTTCTCCTCCGAGCCGCACCCGGTCAGCGCCAGGGCCAGCACCAGCGGGAACGAAGCCAGCGCGCTCCGGGTCCGCAGTCGCATCGCGTCTCTCTTCTCCTCGTACGGGCCGGACCTGTTCCGGCCGACGGGGGTGATGCAACGCGACCGCACGTTTCCCCGCTGTTTCCGCCCTTCCGGCGCCTGGCGTTCACTAACGGAAAGGAAACACGCGATGCGGGACCCTCCCCTTAGGGCCGGTCCGCGCCGGGGCGGGACCGGCCCAGGAAACGGAACCCCCGGCTTGGAAGGGGACGGGGCCATGCGGGTGCTGGTGGTGGAGGACGAGCCGTTGCTCGCCGGCGCGATCGCCGAGTGGCTGCGCGGCGAGGCGCACGCCGTCGACATCGCCCACGACGGCGGCGCCGCGCTGGAACGCGTCGCCGTCCACGACTACGACGTGGTCGTCCTGGACCGGGACCTGCCGGTCGTGCACGGCGACCGGGTGTGCGGGGAGATCGTCGCGGGCGAGCGGGCCGCGCGGGTGCTGATGCTCACCGCCGCCGCGGAGGTCACCGACCGGGTGGACGGCCTCGGGCTCGGCGCCGACGACTACCTCACCAAGCCGTTCGCCTTCCCGGAGCTGGCCGCCCGCGTCCTGGCGCTGGGCCGGCGCAGCCGCCCCGCCGCGCCGCCGGTGCTGCGCCGCGCGGGCATCACGCTGGACCCCGCGCGCCGCGAGGTGTTCCGGGACGGCCGCTACGTCCCGCTGCCCAGGCAGCAGTTCGCCGTGCTGAACGAGCTGCTGCTCGCCGACGGGGCCGTGGTCTCCGCCGAACGGCTCCTGGAGAAGGCGTGGGACGAGCACGCCGACCCGTTCACCGGCGCCGTCCGGCTCACCATCCTGAAGCTGCGCCGCAAGCTCGGCGACCCGCCCGTCGTCGAGACCGTGACCGGAGCGGGGTACCGCATCCCATGAGAGTCCCGACGCCGAGGCCGCGCCGCATGCCCCTGCGGGCCCGGCTCACCCTGACCTACGCCGTCCTGTTCCTGATCGCCGGCATGGTGCTGCTCGGCGTCACCTACGTGCTGTTCTCCCAGCAGATCAAGGGGCAGCGCGTGAAGGTCATCGGCCGTACGATCGGACCGGGCCCCGCGGCCACCGCCTCCCCCACCGCCCGGCCGGGCCCGCCCGCCACCGACCAGGCGTACTCGATCACCAGGGAGCCCGGCCCGCTCACCGGCCCCGGCACCGCCCCCGGGATGGAGTCGCAGCAGCGGAGCCTGCACGACGCCGCCACCACCTCGCTGCTCACCCAGGGCGGCATCGCGCTGGTCGTGGTCGGCGCCGCCGCGACCGGGCTGGGCTGGCTGATCGCGGGGCAGATGCTGGCGCCGCTGCACCGGGTGACCGACACCGCCCGGCGGATCGCCGCCGCCCCCGCCGCCGACCGCGGCCTGCACGAGCGGATCGCCCTGGACGGCCCGGACGACGAGGTCAAGGAGCTCGCCGACACCTTCGACACGATGCTGGAACGGCTGGACCGCTCCTTCGACGGCCAGCGCCGCTTCGTCGCCAACGCCTCGCACGAACTGCGCACCCCGCTCACCGTGGGACGGGCGCTGGTCGAGATGGCCATGCACCGGGAGTCGGCCTCCCCCGACGTCAGGAGGCTCGGCGAGAACCTGCTGGAGATCAACATGCGGCACGAGCGGCTCATCACCGGCCTGCTCCTGCTCGCGGGCTCGGAGAACGAGGTCACCGACCCGGCGCCGGTCGACCTCGCCGACATCGTCGCGCACGTCGCCGCGCAGACCGCGGTGGAGGCGGACCGGGCCGGGATCACCGTCCACGACGACCCGGGCGAGGCGCCCACCTCGGGCGACGCGCTGCTCCTCGAACGGCTCGTCCAGAACCTGGTGGAGAACGGCATCCGGCACAACTCCGGCGAGGGCGGCTGGGTCCGGGTCGCCAGCCGCGCCCGCGAGGACGGCCATCTGGTCGAGCTGGTGGTCACCAACTCCGGGCCCCCGGTGGCCGCCTACGAGGTCCCGACCCTGTTCGAGCCGTTCCGCCGGCTGGGCCCCGACCGCGTGATCACCGCCAAGGGCGCCGGGCTGGGCCTGTCCATCGTCCGCTCCGTCGCCCGCGCGCACGGCGGCGAGGCCACCGCCCGCCCGCGCCAAGGGGGCGGCCTGACCGTCACGGTCACGCTCCCCGCCTGCCCGGACCGTTCCGCGGCCGAACCCCCATGAGCCCGGCCGACCGGCCGTCCCCCCGCGCCGAGGCTCGATAATCTCAGGGCGAGATCAGCCGAGACGAGGGAGGGCGCGTGCGCCGCCTGGTGGTGTCCCAGACCGCCCCAAGGGCCTTCCGTACCATCCTCCAGGCGTTCGAGGCGCCCCTCCCGGCGGGGCTCGGCCGCCACATCCTGGTCGAACCCGGCCAGTACCGGATGGAGGCGGCCTCGTTCTGGGGCACCGCCGTCATCACCGCCGCCGGCGGCCCGGGAACGGTCCTGATCGACGGCGCCGGGGAGCACGACCTGCGGGTCGAGGGCCATGTCACGCTCCAGGGCCTGACCCTGCGGAACTGGCACGACGCCGGCACCGCGCTCCAGGTCACCGGCGGGACCTGCCGCGCCGAGCTGTGCGAGTTCATCAGCGTCTCGGCCAAGACCATCAGCGTCTGGGGCGGGGCGGAGCTGTTCATGCGCCGCTGCACCGTGCGGGACGGCGGGATCGTCTACTCCGACTCGGTCGGGGTGGTCGAGGAGACCGAGGTGATCGGCGCCGGGCTGTGCGGGATCTCCCTGCACAGCGGCAGCAAGGTCACCGTCCGGGAGGTCCGGATCCGGGACGCCGGGGAGCACGGCATCTGGGTGAACTCCGGCTCGTCCCCGCTGATCGAGAACTGCCGGATCGAGGGCGCCAAGGCCGGCGGGATCCTGGTGCAGAACCGCTCCACCGCGGCCGTCCGGGGCGGCAGCGTCCGGCACAGCGCGCAGGGCGGGCTGGTCGTCCGGGACCGGGCCGAGGCGACCGCCGAGGGGCTGGTCGTCGAGGGCGCGGGGGTGGACGGCGTCTGGGTCACGGCGTCGGGCACCCTGACCGCCGACCGGGTCACCGTACGGAACGCCGCGAACAACGGCATCGCCATCGAGGACCACTCCACCGCCCGGTTCGAGGGCTGCGACGTCACCCGCGCCAAGCAGTACGGCCTGCTGGTGCACCGCTCCGCCACCGCCACCTTCGTCGGCGGCGCCCTCGAGTCGTGCGAGTACGGCGCCGCGGTCACCGCCCAGGGGATCATGACGCTGGACCGCGCCAGGGTGACCGGCAACAGCGGCGCCGGGGCCCTCGCCGACCCGGGCGCCGAGATGGTCCTGCGGGACTGCACCATCAGCGGCAACGACGGGCCGGGCATCGTGACCGTGGCGGGCTCCCGGGTCCGTACCGAGGGCACGACCTCGGACGGCAACGCGGCCGACGACCGCCAGGGCGTCGGGGTCGACTCCGAGGGCGAGCCCGTGCCGGCGCCCGCCGAGCCCCCGCCCGCGCCCGCCCCTTCCCAGGCCGAGCCCGCCGCCGCCCCCGCCGCCGCTCCCGCCGAGCAGGGCGTGGACGCGCTGCTGGCCGAGCTGGAGTCCATGGTCGGGCTCCAGGAGGTCAAGCAGGAGATCGGCAAACTGATCAAGTTCATGCGGGTCGCCGAGCAGCGGCGCCGGGCCGGGCTGCCGCAGGGCCCCGCGATGGGGCGCCACCTGGTCTTCTCCGGCGCCCCCGGCACCGGCAAGACCACCGTCGCCCGGCTGTACGGGCGGCTGCTGGCCGCCCTGGGCGTCGTCCAGGAGGGCGCGTTCACCGAGGTGTCCCGCGCCGACCTGGTCGGCAAGGCCCTGGGCGAGACGACGCAGAAGACCACCGCGGTGTTCGGCAAGGCCCGCGGCGGCGTGCTGTTCATCGACGAGGCCTACACCCTGTCCCGGCGGTTCGGGTCGGGCGGCGACTTCGGGCAGGAGGCCATCGACGCGCTGGTCAAGCTGATGGAGGACCACCGCGACGAGGTCGTGGTGGTGTTCGCCGGCTACTCGGCGGAGATGCGCGAGTTCCTGGACGCCAACCCCGGGCTGCGGTCCCGCGTCTCCCGCACGATCGAGTTCGAGAACTACGGCCCCGCCGAGCTGACCGGGATCGTCCGGCGGCTGGCCGGCCAGTACGGCTTCCGGCTGGCCGAGGAGACCGAGCAGGCGCTGCTGGAGCACTTCCGGCAGGCCCGGCGCGGCGAGCACTTCGGCAACGGCCGCGAGGCACGGCGGATCTTCGAGGCCGCCCTCGAACAGCAGGCGCTGCGGCTGGCCGACCGGGAGGACCTCCCCTCCGCCGAGGAACTGGCCCTGCTGCTCCCCGAGGACCTCGACGGCGTCGTCGAGCGCGGCCTGGCCGTCCGGTACGGCGACGCCCGCGACCCCGGCCAGCTCCAGTCGATCATGGACCGGCTGGACGCGATGGTCGGGCTGGCCGAGGTCAAGGGCCGGATCCACGACCTGCTCGACGTGATCGCCGCGACCCGGCGCCGGGAGCAGGCCGGGCTGCCCGCCGACCCGATGCCCGGCCACCTGGTCTTCTCCGGCCCGCCCGGCACCGGCAAGACCACCATGGCCCGCCTGTACGGCGAGCTGCTGGCCGCGCTGGGCGTGCTGGCCCGCGGCCAGGTCGTCGAGACGTCCCGCGGCGACCTGGTCGGCCGGTACGTCGGCCACACGGCCGTCCAGACCACCGAGGTCTTCGAACGGGCCCGCGGCGGCGTCCTGTTCATCGACGAGGCCTACACCCTGTCCCGCCCCACCGGGACCGGCCACGACTTCGGGCAGGAGGCCATCGACACCCTGGTCAAGCTGATGGAGGACCACCGCGACGAGGTGATCGTCATCGCCGCCGGCTACACCGCCGAGATGACCGGCTTCCTCGCCGCCAATCCTGGCCTGGCCTCACGTTTCTCCGGCACCATCACGTTCCCCTCGTACGCGCCGGAGGAGCTGCTGTCGATCCTCGCCCGGCAGGCCGAGGAGTCCGGCTTCGTCCTCCCGGACGACACCGCCGAGGCCGTCCGGGCCCACCTGGACGCCCACCGCGAGGCGTTCGCCCAGGGCAACGCCCGCCAGGTGCGGAAGCTCTTCGAGACCCTCAAGACCGCCCACGCCCGCCGCGTCGCCAGGCTGGAGCGCGGCGGCGTCGAACCGACCCTCGACGACCTCCGCCTCTTCCTCCCCGAAGACGTCCCCTGACGGCCCCCGGGAGGGAGGGCGGTCAGGCGGGGGCGTAGGTGAGGCAGCTCGCCGCGTCCTCCACGTACCCGACGGAGATACCGGGGGCCTGGCACTCCAACCGGACGTTGTGCCGGCAGTCGGCCATCTTGCAGGCGCCGACCCCGCCCACGTTGTCGGGGTCGCCGCCCTTGGTGGACGTGCCGAAGAAGGTGTCGCAGCCAGGGCGCCGAGGGTCACCCACGGTGATCGCCAGGGCATGGCAGGAACGCTGCCTGTTGTACGCACAGTCCTCGACCTCACAGGCCTTGACCTCGGGCATCTCCATCGCGTCCTCCTTGGCGGGTCGAGCCGCGCGCGGCTCCCGAACGGGTCGCTCGTGGACTGCCCCGCCCACCAGATGCTCACTCTGCGTGATCGGCAGTTATTGCCGAGTGTTGACGCCCGCCCGGCGGCGACCGGATGATCACGCTTGCCCGGCGGATGTCCGGCCGCGCCCGGAAGAGCGGCCCCGCCGGGTCGTCCGGCCGCGCCGGTGTCAGGGCTCGATCAGGCCGGCGCGGATGGCGTAGCGGGTGAGCTGGAGCCGGTCGTGCATCCCGAGCTTGGACAGGATGTTGGCGCGGTGGCGGTCGACGGTCTTGACGCTGATGAACAGCGCCCGCGCGATCTCCTTGGAGGAGTTGCCCTCGGCGATGAGCTTGACGATCTGCTCCTCCCGCGGGGTCAGCTGCGCCGTGGCCTCCTCCCGCGCCCGGCCGGCGGCCCGCTCGTCCGGTGACGCGTCACGCCCCAGGTAGTCCTGGATGAGCGTGGCGATGGCCCCGGGGTACAGGAACGGCTCGTCGCGCATCGCCGCGCGGACCGCCTGGATGAGGTCCTGGTCGGCCAGCGACTTCAGGACGTAGCCGACGGCGCCCGCCTTGAGGGCCTCGAACAGGTACTGGTCGTTGTCGTACATCGACAGCATCAGGACGCGCACGTGCGGGCTCTGCAGGGTGATCTCGCGGGCCGCCTGGAGGCCGGTCATGCGGGGCATGGCGATGTCGAGGATCGCCAGGTCCACGCCGTGGCGGGCCAGTTCGACGGCCTCGGTGCCGTCGCCGGCCTCCGCGACGACGGTCAGGTCGGGCTCGGCGTCCAGGATCAGGCGCAGCCCCCGGCGGACGAGCGCGTGGTCGTCGGCCAGCAGGATCCGGGTCGGCTCGGCGGCGGTCACGGCGCGGGCTCCCGCCCGGCCGCGCGGGGGATCGTCAGGACGACCCGGAGCCCGCCCCCCGCCGCCGTGCCCATGGTCAGCCGGCCGCCGACCAGCGCGGCGCGCTCCCTCATGCCGTGGATGCCGGCCCCCTCCCGTACGGGCGGGCCCTTCCCGTCGTCGGCGATCTCCAGGACCAGGTCTCCGTTCCGGCGGCCCAGGGACAGCTCGGCCGCCGTGGCGTGGGCGTGCCGGGCGACGTTGGTCAGCGCCTCCTGCGCGACGCGGTAGACGACGAGTTCGACGTCGTCGCCGAGAGGAGGCAGCGCGGGATCGAGCGCGCGGCGCACCGGAACACCGCCGGCCTTGGAGAACTCGACGGCCAGCGCGGTCAGGGCGCTGAGCAGCCCGAGGTCGTCCAGGACTCCCGGCCGCAGGCGGCGGGCGACGTGCCGCACCTCGTCCAGGCCCGCCCGGACCGTCTCCTGGGCGTTGTGGAGCTGTTCCCGCAGCCCCTCCGGGGCGTGGTCCATGGCGCGCTTCAGGTCCAGCAGCGCCACGGTGAGGCTCTGGCCGATCTCGTCGTGCAGTTCCTGGGCGATCCGGCGGCGTTCGGTCTCCTGCGCCGCCAGCGCCAGCGCGGCGCCGCTGTTGCGGTCGGACTCCAGCCGGTCGAGCAGATCGTTCAGGGTGGCGACCAGGCGGCCGACGTCACCGTCCCCGGTCGAGGGGAGCCGGTCGCCGGTGCGCAGCGCCGCCACCCGTTCGGCCAGCGGCGCCAGCTGGTCCAGCGGGCTGAGGCTGTTGCGCAGCACCACGGCGTTGATCCCCAGCATGAGGGCCAGGCCGGCGGTCAGCACCGGCAGTTCGGCGAGCAGCACGGGGGACGACACCGTCGCCGGGGACAGGGCCAGCAGCGTCAGCCCCACCGCGAAGATCACGCCGTTACCGGCGAAGATCCGCCAGAACAGCCTGGTCGTCGGGGAACGCGCCGATCCGTGCTCCCCTCCACCCGCCGGTGCCCGGACCGTCCGCCGAAGCGCTGCGACGATGCTCCCCCAAGCCATGCGACCAGCCTCGGCCTTCGGACCCGTCCCTGTCCATGGGGGACGCACCCCATCGGGTGGTGCCCGATCTACATAATCGGCCTGCTCGAAATGGCTGTCACACCTGATGGTGCGCGCGCCCGTACGCGGGGCACCCTGGAACGGACCACGAAAGGCCAGGTGAGGGACGTTCCCGAGCGTCGTCTCCGGGAAGGAGGGGTGCCATGACCGACGGGCTTCCGGCGGGCGGCCTGATGGCCGCCGCGACGCGGCCGGACGACACCGTCGCGTGGGGATCGGCCGTCCTGCTCCTGCTCGTCCTGGCCCCGGTACTGGTCGCGATGATGGTACGGGTCGTTCCCGGGGACGAGCGCCTGGTGGTCTCCCGGTTCGGCGGCGCCACCACCGTACGGGGCCCCGGCCGGGTCCTGGTGATCCCGGGCATCGACCGGTGGGTCCGCGTGCCGCTGAAGTGGGAGCCGCTGGACGTGTGGCTGGAGGCGGTCACCCGCGACGGGGCGGTCGTGCGGCTGAAGGCGATCGCCCTGGTCTCGGTCTCCGATCCCGAACGCTTCGCGCTGCGGACGGCCCCGCACCCCTCGGCGGCCGTCAGCGTGATCGTGGAGAGCCAGGTGCGCCGCCACGTCGCCGGGCTGACCCTCGCCGAGCTGGGCGGCTCCGCCTCGGGCCCGGTCGACGCGCCGGCCGATGTCGACGCCGCCGTCGGCGGCTGGGGGCTCTCGGTGTCCCTGCTGGAGATCGTCCGGGCCGACGTCCCGCTGCACAGCGTGCTCCGCTGGGCGGCGGACGGCCGAAAACCCTCCTAGGCACGGTGCGGACGGTCGGTCACGCGGCGCACGACGGGCGCCGCGACAGGGGGAGAACACGATGACCTTGCAGCAGCTCTACATCGCCCTGCTCATCGGCGGCGCGGTGCTGCTGGCGGGCATCACCGCGGCCCGGGTGGCGCACCGGGCGGGACTGCCCAGCCTGCTGTTCTTCCTGGGCCTCGGCCTGCTCATCGGCGAGGACGGCCTGGGGCTGGACTTCGACAACGCCCAGCTCGCCCAGGCGCTCGGCACCGCGGCCCTGGCCCTGATCCTCGTCGAGGGCGGCCTGACCACCTCGTGGACCACCGTACGGCGGCTGCTGATGCCCGCCGGGGTACTGGCCACCGCGGGCGTGGCCGTCTCGGTGCTCGTCACCGCGGCCGGGGCGCACTTCCTGCTGGGGATGGAGTGGCGGCTGGCGCTTCTCCTGGGCGCGATCGTGTCCTCGACGGACGCCGCGGCCGTGTTCGCCGTCCTGCGCACCCTGCCGCTGCCGCCGAAGGTCAGCGGGCTGCTGGAGGCGGAGTCGGGGTTCAACGACGCGCCCACCATCATCCTGGTGCTGCTGTTCAGCACCGCCGCGTCCGAGCTGCCCGGCCCCGGGAGCATCGCCGGCAACCTGCTCTACCAGCTGGCCGTGGGCGCCGTGCTGGGCGTCGTCATCGGCCGCGTCGGCGTCGTCGCCCTGCGGCGCATCGCGCTGCCCGCCACGGGCCTGTACCCGCTCGCCACCGTCGGCTTCGGCATCATCGCGTTCGCCGCCGCCGGAGCGCTCAACGCCAGCGGCATCATCGCCGCGTACCTGTCCGGGCTGGTCCTGGGCAACTCCCACCTCCCGCACCGCGCCGCCACCCGGTCCTTCGCCGAGGGCCTGGGCTGGCTGGCGCAGATCGGCCTGTTCGTGATGCTCGGCCTGCTGGTCACCCCGAGCCGGATGCTGGAGGCGGTCGGGGCGGCCCTGGTGGTCGGCCTGGTCCTGCTGCTGGCCGCACGGCCGATCTCGGTCCTGGCCTGCCTGCCCCCGTTCCGCATCCCGTGGCGCCAGCAGATCTTCCTGTCCTGGGCCGGGCTGCGCGGCGCCGTGCCGATCGTCCTGGCCACCTTCCCGATCGTCGCGGGCGTCGAGGGCGCCTGGCACCTGCTGAACATCGTGTTCGTCCTGGTCGTCGTGTTCACGCTGATCCAGGGGCCGAGCCTGCCGCTGGTGGCACGGCGGCTCGGCCTGATCCGGCCGGACCAGGCCCGCGAGCTGCAGGTCGAGGCCGCGCCGCTGGACGAACTCGGCGCCGAACTGCTGACGGTGACCGTCCCCCCGGGGTCCTGCCTGCACGGAGTGGAGATCTCCGAGCTGCGGCTGCCCGCCGGGGCCGTGGTCAGCCTGATCGTCCGCGCGGGCACCACCCTGGTCCCCGCGCCCGTCACCACCCTGGCCGAGGGGGACGAGGTCCTCGTCGTCGCCACCGGATCCGTACGGGAGGCCACCGAACGGCGGCTGCGCGCCGTGGGCCGCCGCGGCCGGCTGGCCTACTGGCACGGCGAGTACGGCGCCCCGGAGGCCGACCGCACCACCTGATCAATCGGAGGTCATCATGCAGATCACATCAGTCACCGTTCCCGGCGCCGGCGTCCTGCACCACGTCGCGAACCGCCGCGGGCAGCGGCTCGCCGTCCTCGTCCGCCACTCGGGCGAGCGGGAGCTGTTCGTCTACGACACCGCGCCGGAGGGCCCCGTACCCGTACCCGCCGACGGCTCCGACCGTCCCGTCGGCGGCATCGAACTGGACGGCGACGAGGCCGACCAGCTCGCCCAGCTCCTCCAGGACCAGCCCGTCGCGGACCGCCTCGCCGCCCTGGAACGGCGGCTGGCCGAACTCGCCGCGACCGCCCCCCACCACCCCCACTGACCCCCGGCGCTCGCACTGACCCTGGCGAACGAGCAATCAGTGCCCGACAGCCAACTCCCACGTGGTAGCCATCCGACTACTCGTCGAGGTAGAGCAGTGCGGTGATGGTCTTCTTGCAGATGTCACAGTGCATGGGGGCTTCTTCGGAGGCCAGGTCGCACTCGACGGTGGTGACGCGGTCGATGATGCCTGTCGCCGCTTCGGCGGCCCAGGCGTCGCCCCAGCGGCGGTTGCCGGCGCTGAGGTCATCGATGTACCGGGAGGTCATCTCGTAGAAGGCCCGGACGCCGTGTTCTTTCATGTAGCGCCAGTTGAACTGCAACGACAGCAACGCGATCGGGAAGGGGTGCTCGACCAGCCCGTGGGCCCAGCGTTCGGAGACGTCGTCGATGTCCAGGCGCGCCGCGCGCTCGTCCAGGACCTGCCACATCCCGTTCTGGTCGTACTCGGTGAGCACGTCGTCAAGCAGCTTGCGGGCGTTGGCGAGGTTGGCGGTCTTCTTGGCGAACAGGTCGGAGACGGCTCGCGCGAGAGGCTCGTCGGGGCCTTTACGGGCCTGGTCGATGGCCTGCTTGAGCTGGACGGCGTAGGCCGATTCCCAGGACAGGCACTCCCCGAAGGCCGACCAGGGGTCGGGGAACCCCCTCTGCTGGATCGCGGCGAAGATGCGATCGCCTTGCACACCCATCCTTGGCTCCAATCATGGAGTTATCTCGACGGCGCGCACCTCCTTGTGAGATACGCGGCAAGCTCGTCGGCCGGAACCTGTGCCTGCTCCCCCGAGTCCATGTCCCGCACCGTGATCACCCCCGCCTCCTTGTCGGACGCCCCATAAATAAGCGCGAACCGCGCTTTGCGGTCGGCGGCCCACTTCAGCTGCTTGGCCAGCTTGCGGCTGGCGGCCAGATACACCTCGGTCCGCAGGCCGACGTCCCGCAACCGCGCGGCGAACCCCATGACCTCGGACGCGGTGTCCTCGGCGATCACTGTGGCGGCGACATCGATCCGGTGCGCGCCGCCCTCGCCGTCACCGAGCAGCCCGATGATCCGCTCGACGCCGAGGGAGCCACCGCAGGCCGGGACGTCCGGGCCACCGAGCGCGGAGATCAGCCCGTCATATCGGCCGCCGCTGGCGATCGATCCCGGCATCCCTTCTGCCACCACCTCGAAGATGACGCCGGTGTAATAGTCCAGCCCTCGCACCAGACTCGGCGTGAACGCGATCCTGCCCTCGCCCACCTTCGGCGACGCCAGCTCCAACAGCCGGCCGATCTCCTCCAGGCCGGCACGGCCGGCCTCGCTGTCCTTCAGCGCGGTACGCATCCGCTCCACCGCGTCAGGGGCCGTCAGGTCACCCACCAGCGACTCGGCGATGTCCGGGGCCAGCGACCGAGCTTCCACCAGCTCGGCCGCGACCTTCTCCGGCGACAGCTTGTCGAGCTTGTCCAGCGTGATCAGCACCCCACCGCCCAGCTCGGACGGGACGCCATAGACTTCCAGCAGGCCTGACAGCGCCTGCCGCGAGTTCACCAGCACCCGGTACTCACGCAACCCGACCGCGTCCAGCGCATCGGTGAGCGCACACACCACCTCGGCGTCGGCGAGCGGCGACGCCGACCCGACCACATCCACGTCGCATTGGGCGAACTCACGGAACCGACCCTTGCCCGGACGGTCGGCCCGCCACACTTGCCCCATCGCATACCGCTTGTACGGCGTCGGCAACTGCGAGCCGTAGCCGGCGACCACCCGCGCGAGAGGGACGGTCATGTCGTAGCGGAGCGCCAGGTCGGCTTCGCCGGTGGCTTCGTGTTCCCCGCGGCGCAGGATCTTGAAGATCAGCTTGTCACCCTCGTCACCGTACTTACCGGTCAGGGTCTCCAGCCGCTCGAACGCCGGCGTCTGCAACGGCTCGAACCCGTACCGCTCGAACACCCCGCGGATCTGCGCGAAGACATGCTCACGGACGCGCAGCGCACCGGCGAGGAAGTCGCGGGTGCCCGACGGGGGCTCGAACTGCTGTGACGCCATGGCAACTCCTGACCAACGTAACCGAGCAACGAGATAAGACAAGTAATGGAAAACAGTCCATATCCGGACACCGAGCGCGCCCGGAGGCCAACGCCTTCCGATCGTATCCACGGGCTTGCCTCGAACCCGCCGAACCACTGGCGGGCGTCCGGGCGAGTCGGCGATCTCCATGGCCACCCTCCTCAGCCGCCGTCGTCAGTGACTCAGTGCCATGAAGCACAACCCAAGGCAGTCCCTGGAACGGCGGCTGGCCGAACTCGCCGCGACCGCCCCCCACCACCCCCACTGACCCCCGGCGCTCGCCCCGGCCGGGGCGAGACCGCCCCGCGGCCTCGGGCCGATGGCATCGAAGGCTTGCGAAGAACGCAACGGTCAGCGTGCCCGGGGGTTCAACCGGCGGCGGAGGCGGGTTCGGACAGGGAGCCACTCATCACCGAGGATCACGCGGGTGAGCTGCACACTGTGCAGCGGGAGAGGGGAGACCAAGGTCGGCGCGACGGCGCGATAGATGGCCCAAGCCGCTTGCTCCCGGCGCCACGGGCGGCATTTGCGGATAAGGGTGCTCAGCGTGGAGTCTTCGTATTCGCCGCTGAGACGTAAGCCATTTGATCCAACCCTTGATACCGCTCATCGCGAAGCGGGACACCCTGCGCGAGATGCTCCAGGAGAGGTGGGATCTCCGGTTCGTCGGCTAGATCCCCCAGCTCCACCAGGAGCTCCGTCATTTCCCGGGTGAACGCATGGAGAGTGAGGGGCGTCGCCAAGCTCAGCGCCGCTTCGAGATCGGGATCGAAGCTGGCGCTTTGGAGCACACGCCTGGGCCTCACCCATCCCGGCAGCCGGATCGCGGGCATCTGAGTGTCGAGCCACTCCCCCTTGAAACGTACGCCCGTGCGCCACTCGATGATCGCCATCATCACGGCCCGGAAGTCGAAGTAGGAACCCTCCTCATCGTGATTCGCTGCGTAGAGGGGGTCGAGTTCCTCGTCCAGAACGCCGACGTCCATGCCGGTGCGGTCCGTGGGGCGCAGTCCCTCGAACGTCCAGCAGGTGCCCGAGTGCGGCACAGCCAAGAGAACTGAGCGCGTTGATGTTCCAGAAGGCGCTGTGCGCACGGCCACCCTCGCTGAGGTACTCCAGCATGTGGCTGCCCTGGTAGCCGTTGATCTCGATGACGCCCACCGCAGGCCCGACCTTCACCAAGTGCGCGACATGTTGATCGTCGTCCTGGTACGCGGCGTCCCACGGCAGTTCCTCGATGCCGCTGGAAGAGCCGCCCAGACGTTCGGCGACCGTCTCGAGGGTGATCGGCCCGTCGACGGATTCGACGACCGTCCAGCACATCGCCTCGTTGAGCTGGCGTGCGTGAAGAATCTCATCGTAATAGGCGATCGTTTCGTCGTCGCTCATGCCCGCTCCTAGATGCTGCCCACCCAGTACGTCCGCGCCCAAGTCCAAGGTAACGGCCGGGTCCGACAGAACGAGAGGAACGGTCTGCGGCGGAGAACACGTCTCTCAAACAGGCGCCTGCTGGAGCACTGAGTAATAAGGCCCCAGACCGCGGACACCAGCACTGACAGCGGTTGCTGTCCGCACTGGTGCCCTCACTCCGAAGAGTGGTGAAGGCTCGCTAATACTCGCTAATAGAGGAAGGATTAGGTCTCTCACCCACACAGGAGGGCCGCAGTGACCCCTCAGGCGGGCCTGACCCTGGCCCTACTTCTTCAACGCAGTCGTCAACGCCTTGAACACATCCCGACTCACAACGAGATTGGGGCCGTCCGGATTCTTACTGTCACGCACGCCGATACCCTCCGAGAGCCGCGCAACCTCAACGCACTGCCCGGAGGTACCCTGAGACGAGCGGG
Organism: Actinomadura viridis; assembly: GCF_015751755.1. GTDB lineage: Bacteria > Actinomycetota > Actinomycetes > Streptosporangiales > Streptosporangiaceae > Spirillospora > Spirillospora viridis. The sequence continues at coordinate 8,741,117 of NZ_JADOUA010000001.1, read as the reverse complement.
TTGACTTGCACCACTTGGGACTCATCGCACCGTCTCCCCATACGTAAGGCTCGGTTCTTTAGAAGAGTACGGGGGTGACATCCCTTATACAGGGTGAGGCCCCGGCATTGGTCACCCGGGACCTCACACCGCCATGCCTACTTCTTCAACGCTGCCGTGAACGCCTTGAACACATCCCGACTCACAACGAGATTGGGGCCGTCCGGATTCTTGCTGTCACGCACGCCGATACCCTCCGAGAGCCGCGCGACCTCGACACACTGCTCGGATGTACCTTCGGACGATCGTGCGGACTTCCGCCAGTTAGTAGTCATCACACCATCCCCTCCATCAGCGACTTGATCAGCCTTTGCGAGGAGTGTACGGGGAGAGCGAGATGGCCGATACGTTCGAACCTCGCCCGGAGTTCACGCGCCTCGTCCACTTCGGGGACGAGACGTCCTCCTGTCGGGGCCTCGACGAATCCAACATCTCCTTCCCGGACCGTGAAGATCTTGAACGGGCCGTCGAGTCCCTCATGTGCGCCTGCCTCACGCGGGACTACTCGCACCACCACATTGGGCCGCTGAGACATCACCAAGAGGTGGTCGAGCTGAGCACGCATGATGACCGGCCCACCAACCGGAATGTCTAGGACGCCCTCTGAGAGCAGCACGGACAGCTCGGGCGGATTGGGTCCCTCAAGAATGGCCTGACGGCTCATTCGCCGCGCCACCGTTCCCTCCAGGTCCTTCGGCCGCCCTGCCATCAAGACGGCACGAGCGTAGTCGGGCGTTTGGAGCAGGACTGGGATGATCTGCCCAGCGTAGCTGTAGATCACTGATGCGCGGTTCTCGAATTCGGTCAGGCTTTGTAGCCAGTTCGGGCTGTACCCAAGTCTGGCGTAGTAGAGAGCTGTAGCGAAGAAGTCTCCCGTCCTCCACTCCTTGTCGCACACCGCGGCCTGCTTGTCGGCGAGCTTGGCTTCACCTGACTCCAGTCTGGAAATCGTGGACCGGGCGCAGTTGAGCCTCTTGGCGAGGACATCGCCGGTCTCGCCGCGCTCTATACGGTTCCAACGCAGGGCGTAAGCGATCCACGCCCACATTGATGATCTCGGGTCGGGGGGTTCGTTCGTCACCGGACCTCGCTTTTCTTGATCGCGATTCTTCCGGGGGTTGTTCGGCACCGCGACAAGACTACGCCCAGCGAGGAAGTCTGTGCGCGGAGTCACCGACATCCGGAGGGAACATGGTGGAGACGCCGACGATCGTGCTGAAGGCCGTTCCAGAGGCGATCAAAGAGGCACGGGACTGGGTGGGGATGGTCCTCGGCGCTTGGGGACTGGAAAGCTACACCGCGCGCATCGTCGTGTCCGAAATGGCGACGAATGCGATCATGCATGGTTCGGAGGCCGGCGATCTCATCGTCGTTCGCGCCTATATGCGGAACGGGCTTCCCGTAGTGGAGACGTGGGATCGGTCAGACGATCCACCCCTCATCCGGGCGCCGGGCGATCTCAGCGAGTCCGGACGAGGGTTGCTCCTCATGGAACAGCTCGTCGTTCGCTGGGGAACGCGTCCCCTGAGCGGTGGGGGCAAGGTGGTGTGGGCCGAACTGGAGGCGGAGCGCTCGTCCTGACGGGGTCGCGCCCTGGGACGTCAGCGGGTGCGGTCGAGCCGTGCCGCGACCTCCCGTGCCAGATCCAGCACCAGCGCCCTTTCCTTCTCGCCCGGTTCGGTGTGGGTGCGCGCTGACACGTCCACCACCGCATTGGATGCGCGGAACTTGGCGTGCAGGTCGTAGACATCGGTGCGGAAGACGGTGATCTGAATGGCCATCTGATCGGTGCGGGTGTATCCCTCCTCGCCCAGGTCGACCTTCGTCAGCGTCCTCGCGCGGCTCGGCGACGTGTTCTTCCTCCAGAGCGCGAGGGCCTTCTCCGCGCTGTCCTCCGCCGAGACGGGCCCCTGCCTGCGCTTCTTCGTCTCGACGTGCACCCGCACCGTACGGAAGGGCCGGTCCTGTCCCGTCGGCACGCTGCTCCACTTGCACTGCGACGCGAGATCACCGCCGCTGGTATGCCCCAGCAGCGTCCTCGGCCTCGAATCACCCCGTTCCCTGGCCCCGTTGCGCACGAGCGGCGCCAGCACGGTGGGCGGCGGCATCAGCGTGCAGGCGTCCACCGCCCTGAACCGGCCCTTGGAGGCGAAGATCCCCATGGACCAGCCCGCGGCCCCACCGCAACCCGCGAGGACGGCCACGGACGCGGTGACGGCGATCTGTACCACGCGCCCATGGCTCCGGCGTCGTCCAGGCACCTGCCGGCCCGAGTGATCGATCACGGACGCAAGGGTGCCACGACACCGCAACGCGCACGTTGCCTTGCGGCGAGTCGTCGACTCGGGGCACCCCAAGGCAGCAACTCGCCGCAAGTCAACGTTCGGGCGGGCGCGTCCGCACGGGAACGGCGCGTCCACACGGGAACGGCGCGGGCGGCGGGGCGGCGGGGCGGTGGGGGTCAGGCCAGGGCCAGGACGTTCAGGACGGTGCGGGCCGTCCGGCCTCCCTCCTGTTCGGCGATGTTCAGGGCGGTGTTCACGTCCAGGTCGTCGAGCAGGGCCGCGGTCGCGGCCTCGTCAGCGGACGTGGACATGGACGAGGACGTGGACGAACGGCCTGCGGCGGTGTGCAGGCGGTCCAGGCGGGACGCGGCGGCGGTCAGGTCGGCGGGGTCGTAGTCCCATTCCTGGGCCCACGGGCGCGACAGCAGGGCCAGGCGGATCACCGGGGACGGGTGGTCGCGCAGCAGGTCGGAGGCGAAGACCAGGTTGCCGGTCGACTTGGCCATCTTGGCGCCGTCCTTGCGGACGACGCCGACGTGCATCCAGGAACGGGCGAACGGGCGGACCCCGGTGAGCGCCTCGGCCAGGGCGGCCTCGTAGGCGTGGTGCGGGAAGCGGAGGTCGGCGCCGCCCGCGTGCAGGTCGAGGGCAGGCCCGAAGGTCGCCATGGCCATCGCCGCGCATTCGGCGTGCCAGCCGGGACGGCCGGGGCTCCAGGGGCTGGGCCAGGCCGGTTCGCCGTCGCGGGACGGGCGCCAGACCGCGATGTCGAACGGGTCGTCCTCGAGCGGGTCGCCGGGTTCGTCGGCGAACTCCTCCAGCAGTTCACGGGCCGCCCGCTCGTCCAGGCCCGCCCGGCCGGGGACGTCGCTCCCCCGGAAGTACACCGCCCCTTCCCGCTCGTAGGCGCGACCGAGGTCGAGCAGGGCACCGGCCAGCATGACCACCTCGCGGACGTGGGTGTGCGCGCGGGGCTGGTAGGTGACCGGGTGGACGCCGAGGGCGGCCATGTCCTGCTCGAAGTAGAACTGCTGGACGGCGGCGAAGCTGTCGTAGGGGCTGCCGGCGTGGCGGGCGGCCCTGGTCAGAACGTCGTCGACGTCGGTGACGTTGCGGCAGACCTCGACGGCGTTCCCGGCGTGGCGCAGGACCTGGGCGGCCACGTCGGCCCAGACGAACGTCCTGGCGTGGCCGAGGTGGGTGGTGTCGTAGGGGGTGATCCCGCAGACGTACATCCGGGCGTGCCCGAGGGCGGGCAGCGGGCGTCCGAGGAGCCGGAGCGATGGAACGTCGGAACGCACGGGCGGCCTCCTTCCCTTTGTACGACCGTACGCCTCACCTGCCGGAATGTCGGGGGCGGCTGTCAGGATGAGGGTATGACCGACCGGCCCCGCCTGCTGCTGCTGGACGGCCACTCGCTGGCCTACCGGGCGTTCTACGCGCTGCCCGCCGAGAACTTCAGCACGACGGGAGGGCAGCCGACCAATGTGATCTACGGGTTCGCCAACATGCTGGCCAACGCCCTCCGCGACGAACGGCCCACCCATGTCGCGGTCGCGTTCGACGCCTCGCGGCGCACGTTCCGTACGGAGGCGTTCCCGGAGTACAAGGCCGGCCGGGCGCGGTCGCCGGAGGAGTTCCACGACCAGTTGCGGATCCTCGACGACCTGCTGGCGGCGATGAGCGTGACGACGCTGCGGGCGCCGGGGTACGAGGCGGACGACGTCATCGCGACGCTGACCGCGGCGGCGGTGGCGGAGGGGTTCGAGGTGCTGATCAGCACCGGCGACCGGGACGCGCTCCAGCTGGTCGGGCCGGACGTCACCGTCCTGTACTTCTACCGGACGGCCACGGAGCTGATCCGGTACACGCCCGAGCTGGTCGAGGAGAGGTACGGGCTGACCCCGGCCCAGTACCCCGACTTCGCGGCGCTGCGCGGCGATCCGTCCGACAACCTGCCGGGCATCCCCGGCATCGGCGAGAAGACGGCGGCGAAGTGGATCCGCCAGTACGGGTCCCTGGCCGCGCTGGTGGAGCGGGCGGGCGAGGTGCGGGGCAAGGCCGGCGAGCGGCTCCGGGCCGCGCTGGACACCGTCCGGCTGAACCGGCGGCTGACCGAGCTGGTCCGTGACGTCGAGCTGCCGGTGGCCCTCGGCGATCTGCGGCGGCGGCCGTACGACCTGCCCGCCTTCAGCGCGCTCCTGGACGATCTGGAGTTCCGCAACGCCAGCCTGCGGCAGCGGCTGTTCGCCGCCGATCCGGGCGGCGGGAGGCCACCGGCCGAGGAGCACGAGCCGTTGAAGGGCCGCGAGCTGGGCCCGGACGAGCTGGCCGGCTGGTTCCGGACCCGGGCGGGTGCCGTGGAACGGCCCCTGGGGCTGGCCGTCGACATCGAGAACGCCCTGGTCGCGCTGGCGACCGGGGACGGTTTCGCGGCGTCCTTCGAGCCCGCCCGGCTGACCGAGGCCGACAGGCGGGCCTTCTCGGACTGGCTCACCGACCCCGGCCGTCCCAAGGCGGTGCACGACCTGAAGTCGCTGCTGCGCCTCTTCGGCCGGATCGACGGCGTCGCCATCGACACCGCCGTGGCGGCCTACCTGCTCCTGCCCGGACTGGCCGCGTACGGGATCCCCGATCTGGCGGCCCGGCACCTGGGGCGCCGCCCGTCCGCGGACGGGCCGTCCGGGCTGATGCTCCAGGCGCGTGCCGTGCTCGACCTGGCCGCCGCGTTCGCCGGCGAGCTGGCCGAGACGGGCATGGACACGGTGCTGAACGAGGTGGAGCTGCCCCTGGCGGGGTTGCTGGCCCGCATGGAGCGGGCCGGCGTGTTCGTGGACGAGGGGCGGCTGCGCGAGCTGGAGAAGCGGTTCGCCGACGCGATGGAGGAGGCCGCGGACGAGGCCGCGGAGATCGCCGGGCGCCGGTTCAACCCGGGATCGACCAAGCAGCTCCAGGAGGTGCTGTTCGGCGATCTGGGGCTGCCGAAGACCAAGAAGATCAAGTCAGGGCATTCCACCGACGTGGACGCGCTGACCTGGCTGGCCACGCAGACCGACAGCCCGATGCCGCGGATCCTGCTGCGCCACCGCGACTGGTCCCGGCTGCGGATGACGGTGGCCGGGCTGATCCGGGGCGTCGGCGCGGACGGCCGGATCCACACCACGTTCCAGCAGACCGTCGCCGCCACCGGCCGGCTGACCTCCACCGAGCCCAACCTCCAGGTCATCCCGGTCCGTACGGAGGAGGGCCGGGGCATCCGGCGGGCGTTCCTGCCCGGTGACGGTTTCGAGGCCATCATGACCGCCGACTACGGCCAGCTGGAGCTGCGCGTCATGGCCCACCTCTCCCAGGATCCGACCCTGCTCGCGGCGTTCGAGTCCGGCGAGGACCTGCACACCACGATGGCGGCGCGGGTCTTCGGGGTCGCCGCGGACGGGGTCACCCCGGACATGCGCCGCAAGATCAAGGCGATGTCGTACGGCCTGGCCTACGGGCTGTCGGCGTTCGGCCTGGCCCGGCAGCTGGGGATCGCGGTGGCCGAGGCGCGCCCGCTGATGGACGCCTACTTCGCCCGCCTCGGCGGCGTGCGCGACTACCTCGACCGCGTGGTGGAGGAGGCCCGGCGCACCGGCTACACCCGCACGGTCCTGGGCCGCCGCCGGTACCTGCCCCATCTGTCCAGCGAGAACCGGCAGCGTCGCGAGACCGCGGAACGGATGGCGCTCAACGCCCCGATCCAGGGCTCGGCCGCCGACATCGTCAAGATCGCGATGCTCCGGGTGGACGAGGCCCTCACCGCGGCCGGGCTGCGCAGCCGGCTGCTGCTCCAGGTCCACGACGAGATCCTCGTCGAGGTCGCCCCGGGCGAGCATGACCGCGTCCGCGACCTGGTCCGCACGGGGATGACCACCGCCTACCCGCTCAGCGTGGGCCTGGAGGTCGCCATCGGCAGCGGCCCCGACTGGAACGCCGCCGCCCACTGACCGGCCGCCGTCATCCGGGCGGCGGCCTCGCCCCTTGGGCGGCCGTCCAGGTCATGGTCCTGGCGGGTGAACAGCCGGCAGTCCGATCCGGCCGGAGGGTCGCCCCCGTCCAGGGTGAATCGCGCGTCCTTGTAACGCGGTGCCGCCGAAGTCGGGCTCCGGCACAGAGAGCCAGGCGGACGGTCTCGCCGAGATCCCGGCCGCATCGGTTCGTCGCTTTCGGAGGAGCAGGCGGCGAGCCCTGACACTTCCGTTCCGCTGATCATCAGTGTGGTGAACGTTCGCGTCCCGGCGCCATGGCGCACCCCTCTCCGGATCGGCACCCCCTCGCGAAACCGTGACAATCCTAGCGAGATGACCTTTTCGCAATGGAGGCTCCGTCCAGGGTCGTGGCGGGACGAGCCGGGCGCGGCCGTTCAACGGATCCGGCGGGCGGCGAGGGAACACAGCCATGCCCGATATGTCGCGATGCTCATCGGGTACCGGAACGGAGGTATTTCACCTACATGATCGTCACCAATCGACACTCCACCCTTTTTCCTCCTGGATGGCGTTCTATGTTCGTTCCTTAGCGGTGTGGCCACCAATCCGGGAACATGACATTTCCATGGACGTTCCATGATCACATAAAGTCCGCCACCGGGCCGAATAGTTCGGCGGGGCGCACGGGTAGTCGTTGTCTCGAAAAACGACGGAGCACCACCCGCCGACTTCGGAGGACGTTCTATGGACGTTCGGCATGACGCGCCGGACCTGCCGGCACCCGCTCGCGCGAACAGCCGCACCAGACCTAAACAGGCGGTGCGGATGATTCCGCCGGCAGTGACCTTCCTGATGGCCGCGTCGGTGTTAGTGGCCATTCCGGCGGGTGCCACGGCACAGGCCCAGACGGGCCAGGCGGCACCCCAGGCACCCCGGGCGCCCGAGGGGCCTCAGGCGGCCCAAGCGGCCCAAGCGGCCCAACCAGCCCAGGCGGCCCTCGCGGCACAGCTCCCGCAGCAGCACGCCGAGCCCCGCCCCACCTCCGCCGGGCGGCTCAGGGTCAGCGCCGCCACCATGCGCAAGGTGCGCGCCTACAACAGGTACCGCGCGAGGATCGCCCGGCAGAAGCAGCGTGCCCGGACCGCGATCCGCTTCGCCCGCGACCAGATCGGCAAGCCCTACGTATGGGGCGCCACCGGCCCGTACTCCTACGACTGCTCCGGTCTGGTGATGCGGGCCTGGGAGCGGGCGGGCGTCGATCTCCCGCGCGTCACCTGGGACCAGTACCGCGCCGTCGACCGCAAGGTGAGCCTGCAGAGGCTCCGTCCAGGCGACCTGATCTTCTTCAACAACCGCGGCCATGTCGGCATGTACCTCAAGGGAGATCGCTTCATCCACGCTCCGAACCGGGGAGCGCGGGTGCGCATCGACCCGCTCACCGCGCGGCGCGTCAACCGGTTCGCGGGGGCCGTGCGGCCGGGCGCCCCGGCTCCGCGGTACTGGTCGCCGACCGTCGTCCAGACCGCCCACCAGCTCGGCGACCTGGGGGCGGACGGCGGTTCGGTGAGTCCCGCGGACGACCGGCCGGCGCCGCGCAGGGCGCACCCGCACCGGCACCGGGCGGACCGGCCTCCGGTGCGGCGCGACCTTCCGCACAACGGCGGCCAGCGTCCCACCATGGTGCGCCTCGACCAGCTGCCGAACCTTCCCGGGTTCCCGAGGCCCGTCTCCGCCACGGGCGCGGCTCCCGGTTCCCTGCCGGCCTCGGCGCCGGGGGCCGGCCGGCCGGCGCGCTGACCTCATGCCGGACGGCGGTTCACCGGTCCCGGCGGCGCGGCCCCTGGTCGCGCCGCCGGGACCGGCTCCGGTTTCACGGGCCGCATCGGCGGCCGGTCCGGCGTTCCGCGCGACAGTCGATCCTGCCCGCTCCCGCTCCGCCTCAACCCGGACCTGCGTGATCGAAAGGTCGCCGACGCTCGCGGTCCCGGGGCATCCGGCGGACCGGAACCCCCTCCCGGCCCAGGTCACATGAGCGTTCCCCGGGACGATGCAACGCTCGGGTGACCTTTTTGCTCCCTTGTGTCACTGTTGCCGCATTTCTACGTTCGTGTTGAAGTAATTAGGTCAACGTCCCTTTTTATAGATCTATGTCCGATCAGCACGACCCAGCCGCCGCCAATCCCGCTTACCCGCCAACCCTGAACGCCGCCACGCGCGGCAGCGGAGGTTCGGATGCGCCAACGGTTGCGCACAGAGACGCTGGAGGGCTTCGTCCTGGGGGACGTCCTCCGGTCGCAGGCGCGGACCCACCGGAGGGAGCCCTTTCTCAAGTTCCGGGACGGCGAGATCACCTACGGCGAGGTGGACTCCACCGCCGACCGGATGGCCCGCGGCCTGGCCGCGCTCGGTGTCGGCCGCGGCCACCACGTCGGCGTGATGCTCCCCAACTGCGCCGACTTCGTCCACGTCATCTTCGCGCTGGCACGGCTCGGCGCGGTGGCCGTGCCGATCAACATCGCCTACCGCGGTGAGCTGCTGCGGCACGTCCTGGCGGGCTCGGACGCCCGCTGGCTGATCGTCGACGGCCCGTACGCCGAGCGGATCCCCGCCGTGGCCGGCCGGCTGCCGGACCTGGGCCTGGTCATCGTCCGCGACTCCGCCGGCGCGGGGGTGCCGCTGGAGGCGCTCGGCCGCCCCGCCACCGACATGTCCGCGCTCTACGCGCACGGCACCGGGGAGGTGTCGGCCGGGGTGGGCTTCGCCGACCTCCAGGCGATCATGTACACCTCCGGGACCACGGGCCCGTCCAAGGGCGCCATGGTGCCGCACGCCCTCGCGCTGACCTGCGCCTACGACTCCCTCGACTTCCTCGACCGGTGGGGCAAGACGATCTACTGCCCGCTCCCGCTTTTCCACGCCGCCGCGCTGTGGGACGGCATGCTGTCGGCGCTGCTGGGCGGCGGGTCGATCGCGATCGTGGAACGGTTCAGCGCCTCCCGCTTCTGGGACGACGTCCGCCGGTTCGACGCGCGGGTCACGATGAGCGTGTTCTCGATGATCCCGATCCTGCTCAACCAGCCGCCCTCGCCGCGCGACCGGGACCACCCGATGGAGACGTTCTACATGGGCAAGTCCAGCCTGGACGAGCCGCTGCGGAACCGCTTCGGGGTCCGTTCGGTCGAGACCTACACCAGCACCGAGGCGGGCATCGCCACCGGCAGCCCGTACGGCGAGTGGCGCACCGGATCGTGCGGGCAGGCCCACGAGGAGCGCTTCCACGTGGCCGTGGTCGACGAGCACGACCGCGAGGTGGGCCCCGGCGAGCCCGGCGAGCTGGTGCTGCGCCCCCGGCAGCCGTTCGTGATCACCACCGGCTACTACGGCGACTGGGAGGCGACCACCCGCTGCTTCCGGAACATGTGGTTCCACACCGGCGACCGGGTATGGAAGGACGACGACGGCTACTACTACTTCCTCGACCGCATGAAGGACGCCATCCGGCGCCGCGGCGAGAACATCTCGGCGTTCGACCTGGAGTGCGAGATCAACCTGCATCCGGCGGTGCTGGAGTGCGCGGCGATCGGGGTGCCCTCGGAGCTGGAGGACGAGGACATCAAGGTGAGCGTCGTCGTCCAGCCCGGCCGCGGCCTCGATCCGGCCGAGCTGGTCGCGTTCTGCGAGGAACGGCTGCCGCGGTCCATGGTCCCCCGCTACGTCGAGTTCGTGGACGCCCTGCCGCGCACGCCCACCGACAAGGTCGCCAAGTACCGGATGCGGGCCGAGGGCGAGAACGGCGTCACGGCGGCCACCTGGGACCGCGAACGCGCCCGGCCCGCCGAGACCGCCGGAGCCGCCGGGCCCGCCCCGCCCGCCGAGACCGCCGGGGCCACCGGGGCCGCCGGGGCCACCGGGGCCGCCGGGCGGCAGGTCGTTCCAGAGCCGCTCACCGAGCCGCTCACCGAGCCCCTCACCGAGCCCCTCACCGAGCCGCCCGCGACCTGGGACCGCGAACAGGAGGGGACGGCGTGAACTGGGACGACACACCGGAGCAGGCCGCGTTCCGGGAGGAGGTCCGGGCCTTCGTCCGGGACCGCTTCCCGCCCTCCTACGGCCCCGACACCGAGGCCGAGCAGAGCCTGGAGCCCGAGGACGTCCTCGGCTACACCTGGCCCGCCGACCGGTCCGGGCCCGACCCCGTACGGCGGGAGGGCGCCCGCGCGTGGGCGGCGGCGCTCGCCGAACGGGGCTGGATCGCCCCGCACTGGCCGGTCGAGTACGGCGGTGCCGGGCTGTCGCCGATGGAGGAGTTCATCCTCCTGGAGGAGCTGATGCGGGCCCGGGTGCCGACGGTGAACGGGATCGGCGCCTTCCTGCTCGGCCCGACCCTGCTCGTGCACGGCACCAGGGAACAGAAGGCCGAGCACCTGCCCCCGATCGCCCGCGGCGAGCGGACCTGGGCGCAGGGCTTCTCCGAGCCGGGCGCGGGCTCGGACCTGGCCGCGCTGCGCACCCGCGCGGTCCGCGACGGCGACGGCTACGTGATCGACGGGCAGAAGGTGTGGACCTCGCTCGGCCAGTACGCGGACTGGCTGTTCGTCCTCGTCCGGACCGATCCCGACGCCGAGCCGCGGCACCGCGGCATCACCTTCCTCCTGGTGGACGCCGCCACGCCCGGCGTGACCGTGCAGCCCATCGTCGACCTGCGCGGCGACACCCCGTTCTGCGAGGTGTTCTTCGAGGGCGTGCGGGTGCCCGAGTCCTGCCGGGTGGGCGAGGAGAACCGCGGCTGGTACGTCGCCATGACCGCGCTCGGGTTCGAGCGGGCCGGGATCGGCGCCACCATCAAGTACGAGCAGGCCCTCAACGACCTGGTCGCCTACGTGCGTTCGCCGGAGGGCCGCGCCCGCACCCGCACCGACCGCGGCGCCTCGTTCCGCCGGGAGATCGCCCGCCGGCACACCGAGATCCGGGTGCTGGCCAACCTGGCCCGCTACACCGTCTCGCGGCAGGCGGCGGGCGCCGAGCCCGGTTTCGAGGCGTCGGTCAACCAGCTGTTCGGCGCCGAGCTGCACCAGCGGCTCGCCCGTACCGGCGCCAAGGCGTTCGGACGGTCGGGCGCCCTCTGGGAACGCGCCGGGGCGCCGCTGAACGGCACGTTCACCCACATGCGCAGGGACGCGGTCGCGGCCACGTTCCTGGGCGGCGCCGCCGAGATCCAGCGCAACGTCATCGCCACCCGGGGCCTGCGGCTGCCCCGGAGCTGATCCACACCACTGGGAGGAACTCGCCGATGCCCGGAAACGCCTTGGAGAACGCCTACGAGACCGTCGACCTGAAGATCGACGAGCGGGTGGCCTGGCTGACCCTGAACCGGCCCGACAAGCTCAACGCGCTCACGCCCACCACCATGGCGGAGCTGCGGACGATCTTCACCGGGATCGACGACGACGAGGACGTCTGCGTGGTGGTGCTGCGCGGCGCGGGCGAGCGGGCGTTCTGCGCCGGCATGGACCTGGGCTGGTCGGAGACGCTGACCCCGAGGGAGCGGATCGAGCAGGGCCGGCTCGGCGAGAAGACGTTCGCGATGATGGAGCGGCTGTCGGTGCCGGTCATCGCGGCCGTGCACGGGTACGCGGTCGGCGGCGGGCTGGAGCTGGCGCTGGCCGCCGACTTCATCGTGGCCTCCGACGACGCCAAGATGGGCCTGGTCGAGATCACCCTGTCCGCGCGCCCGCCGTACCGGCCCAAGATGACCGAGGACGGCGACCCCGACCAGCCCGAGTTCGGCGGCTCGGCGCCCGGGTGGGGCGGGGTCAAGCGGCTGCCCGAGCGGATCGGCAAGGCGCGGGCCAAGGAGCTGCTGTTCACCGGCGCCCGGATCGACGCCGCGCGGGCGCTCGCCCTGGGCCTGGTCAACGACGTGTACCCGGCCGGGGAGTTCGACAAGCGGGTCGGCGAGCTGGCCGAGCGGATCGCCGCGATGAACCGCTACAACCTGCGCCTGGTCAAGGAGCTGGTCACCCACGGCTACGACTGGATCGAGCCGCACCCGAGCTAGCGAGCGTGAACGCACGTTCACTTGCGGCGAGTTGCTCCCTGCGGGGCCGCCGAGGCGACAACTCGCCGCAAGTCAACGAGTGGACGGGACGAGGAGGAGCTGTGCAGATCTACCGGATCGATCATGTCGGCCAGGTGACGCCCGACCTCGCGTCGCAGGTGGCGCTCCTGGAGGGGCTCTTCGGGTTCCGGCCCGTACGGAGCTGGGACGACCCCGGGGAAGGGTGCCGCGGCGTGCGGCTGGCGGTGCCCGGCAGCTGGGGGCAGGCGTGGGAGGTGCTGGAACCGTCCGGGGACGCCTCCCCGCTGCGCGAGTACCTCGACGACCACGGCGGCCGTCCCGGGCTGCACCACATCGGCGCCGAGGTCACCGACGTCGACGCGGTGCGCGCCGACCTGGAGACGCGCGGCCTCAAACCGACCGCCGGGGCACGGGGACGGTGGCTGGAGGCGTCGCTGTCGCCGCCCGAGTACGGCACGGGGGTGCTCTTCCGGATGCGCGGGCCCGGCACCCTGGGCATGTGCGGGGACGCCGGGGCCACGGCGCGCGACGCCACGGCCGGGTCGGGCGACCGGGGCCCGTCCCTGGGGATCGTCGCGCTCGACCACGTCTGCCAGGCGTTCCCCGACCGCGAGGAGCTGGCCCGCTGGTACGCCGACCTGGCCGGGTTCGTCCCGGTGTGGCGGACGCCCATGGACGAGCATCCCGACATGGCCGACCTGGTGATGAACATCCCCGGCTCGGCGATCTGCTGGGAGATCATCATGCCGCGCGGCGAGGACTCCTTCATCGAGCGGTTCTGGGACCGCAACGGCCCGGCCGCGCACCACGTCACCTTCGAGGTCGCGGACTGGGACCGTGCCCTGGAGGCGTGCCGGGCCCACGACACCCCGACGTTCGGGGAGAACGAAGGCAGCACCGACGGGGCCGCCTGGCGGGACGCCTTCATCCATCCCAAGCACACCGGCGGCGTCCTGGTCCAGCTGTTCTGGGAGGAGCGGCCGGGCGTGTGGGTGCGGTCCGACAAGGTCCCGGCGCCATGGACCTGACGCTCACCGAGGACCAGGAGCTGATCGTCTCCACCGCCCGCGAGCTGCTGGCCGCCAGGGCCGGCACGGCCGGGGCGCGGGCGATGGAGGACGACCCGGCCGGGTACTCGGCGGGGCTGTGGAAGGAGATGGTCGAGCTCGGCTGGACCGGCCTGGCCGTCCCCGAGGAGCACGGCGGGGTCGGCGGCGACTTCCTGGAGGTGTGCCTGCTGTTCGAGCAGCTCGGGTACGCCCTGGTCCCGAGCCCGCTGCTGCCCACGGTCGCCTGCTGCGCGCTGCCGATCGCCCGGTACGGGACGCCCGCCCAGCAGGCGGAATGGCTCGGTTCCATCGCCCGCGGGCGCGTCATGAGCCACACGCCCGTCCCGTGGGACCGGCCTCCGGGCGAGGGCCCCTGGGCCACCGCCACCGGGACGGGCGAGGTCGAGATCGACGGCACCGCCCTGTTCGTCCCGTACGCGCACGCCGCCGAGAGCCTGCTGGTCGTGGCGGACCTGGAGGAGGAGCCGCGGGCGTTCCTGGTGGACGCCGACGCCCCGGGCGTCACGCCGGAACCGGTCGCGGGGGTGGGCCTGGACCGGCCGCACCGCGTCGAGTTCGCCGGCGTCCGGGTGCCGGGCGACCGCCTGCTCGGCGCCGACCGGGCCGCCGTGGACGCGATCTCGCTGTACGGCGCCGCCGCGACCTGCGCCGAGATGGTCGGCGCGGCACAGCGGGTGCTCGACATGACGGTGGAGTACGCCACCGGGCGCGAGCAGTTCGGCCGCCCGATCGGCTCGTTCCAGGCCGTCCAGCACCACTGCGCCGACATGGCCATCGACGTGCTGGGGTCCCGGTTCCTCGCGTTCGAGGCGATCTGGCGGCTGGCGGCGGGACGGGACGCCGCCGAGGAGGTGTCGATGGCCAAGGCGTGGGTGAGCGAGGCGTACGAACGGGTGTGCGCGCTGGGCCACCAGGTCCACGGCGCGATCGGGTTCACCCAGGAGCACGACCTGCACCTGTTCTCGCGGCACGCCATGGCCTCGGCGCTCGCGTTCGGCGACGAGGATCTCCACTACGAGCGGGTGGCCGGCCGCCTGGGCCTCCCAGGACACCCAATGAACCGCCATTAAGGGGGTGAAAAGCGTCTGACCTGGGCGTTTCCTACACTGTACGGATGACTGCCGACGAAACGGAAGCAGCACCGATCATCGCCGTGGCCACCCGGCTGTTCGCCCAGCTCGGCTTCGACGGGACGTCCATGGGCATGGTCGCCGACGCGGCCGGGCTCGACCCCGCCACGCTCACCGAGCGGATCGGGATGAGCAAGAGCGACCTGTACCGGGCGGTGATGGAACGCGCCCACGAGGCCCAGAAGGTCGCGGTGGGCGACGCGCTGGCCTCCTTCACACCGACGGGGACCGCCCTGGCCGACCTCGCGGACCGCTACCTGGACTACTACGCGCGCAACCCGGAGACGGTCGGGCTGTGGCTGCACCGCCGGATGGGCGACGCGGCCGACATCTCCGACCTGGAGGAGCGGTACATCCGGCCGCCGTTCGTCCGGGTGGCCGAGGCGCTGCGCGGCCGGGCGCCCGACATCGACGTCGACTACGCCCTGTGGTCGATCTACTGGGTGATGACCGGGTTCTTCAGCACCGGCGTCATGCACACCGGCGCGTCCGGCCACCGGCACGGCACCGGCCTGCACCTCCTGCCCGAGGACATCGAGGACTTCCGCCGCCACCTGCGACGGCTGGTGACGCGGCTGCTCCCGCTCCCCGAATGAGCGCCGCACGGGCGCCGGGCGAACGCCTGACGGGCGCCTGACGGGCGGCAGGCGGGCGAGCGGAGGGCCGGACCCGCCCGCCGGCGCCGGCCGGCGCCGCTCAGCGTCCGTTCAAGGTCAGCTCGACCACACGATGGGAGCGTCGTCGTAACCGCCCTCCCGCTCGTTGTACGAGGCCCCGGTCACGGGAGTGCCCTCGCGCCCGGCCTGGAGGCGGCATGTCTCGTACCTGCCCCCGGCGGACGCGAAGGCGGCGGTCGGCCGGCCGCGCTCGCAGCCGGGCAGCGCCCCGCCGATCACCACGGCGCCCGTACTGCGCCCGCCCGGGCCGACGCCCCGCAGCAGCGGTGCCGAGGTGTTCGACAGATCGGTGCCGCCGACGTTCTCGACCGTGTAGCGGATGTAGTAGGGCACCATTCCCTGGGCGCGCGACCCGAACTGCCGGGAGAAGGCGGCCTGGTCACCCCGCTCGATGGCGGTGACGGTGATGCCGAGCGTGCCGGTCCTGGACCCGGACTTGAACGGGACGACGGCACGCCGGGGGATCTTCAGCGAGGTGCCCGGCGGGGTCGCCCGCCCGGCGGCCCCTACGGCCCCTCCGGCCGGGGCCGACGGCGCGGGGGCCGCGGTGGTGGGAGCGGGCGGCGGCTCGGGGGCCGCGGCGGGCTCGTCCCCGCCGCAGGCGGACAGCGTCCCGGCCGCGGCCAGCGCCAGGGCGCCCGCCGCGATCGTCTGCTTGCGTGAGATGGCTCTCTCCTTTGAACACAAAGCTTCTTTTGCGGGACACAATGTCTCGTCAGCGAGTCGGAGATGTCAAACCCATTTCGTTCGGCGGTCCGCGTCCCCGCAGGCTCACGGGGTCGCATCGGGGGTGGGGTGCGGGGTCACCGTCGGGCCATGAGCCGAACCCGACCCAGGCGACGACGACGGACCCGCCGCCCGGAAGTACCCCGGACGGCGGGTCCGTAGCGAGCCGGGGGCGGCGGCAACCGGCGGCACCGGCAGCACCGGCGGCGGCGCTCCCGGGCGTCAGAACTGCTTGAGGAAGCCCGAGTCCACCACGAAGTCGGCACCGGTGGTGCTCGCCGAACGCGGCGACACCAGCAGCGCGACCGCGTCGGCGATCTCCTGCGGTTCCGCCAGGCGCCCGGTGGTGAGCTGCATCATCTCCGGTCCGATCTTCTCGATGACGTCCGCGCGCCCCGCGCCCGCCTGGGCGCCGATCACGTCGGCCGCGCCGCCCTCCTTGGTCCACCAGTCCGTGACCGTCGGCCCGGCCGAGACGCAGTTCACCCGGATCCCCTGCGGCCCGTACTCCTCCGACAGCGCCTTGGTCAGGTTGTTGAGGGCCGCCTTGGCCGCGCTGTAGTCGACGTTCATCGGCACCGGGCGGCGGGCGTTGCCTGACGAGACGTTGACGATCGCGCCGCCCCCGCGGGCGATCATGTGCGGGAGCGCCGCACGGATCGCCCGTACGGCCGAGAACAGGTTGAACTCGAACATCTCCCGCCAGTCGCCGTCGCCCGGGGTCAGGAACCCGAACCTCGGCAGGGTCACGCCGGGCGGCGGGCCGCCGGCGTTGTTGACCAGGACGTCGAGCCCGCCGTACTCCTCCACGGCCCGCTCCACGACCCGCGCGGGCGCGCCGGGGTCCATCAGGTCCACGGGGACGTGCACGAGGCCGGGGCCCGCGAGCGCGTCCAGGCCGGGGCCCCGGGTACGGGAGGCCGCGACCACGCGGGCGCCCTCCTCCAGCAGCGTCCGGACGACGGCCAGGCCGATCCCCTTGGACCCTCCGGTGACGACGGCGACCCGGCCGTTCAGACGCAGATCCATGTTCGGCTCCTTCTCTTCGGTGCACAGGACGATCGATCTCTCCCGACCGATCTCTTCCGTCCAGAACCCCGGCCCCCGCGGCGCGGTTGCACCCGCCGGACATAGGACAATCTGATGACCGGCACCGTTCGACGCGTGGAGGGGGGCGACATGCCGCAGGTCAGCGCGCCCTCCGCCGGGCAGTTGCTGCAGTTCGTCCGGCAGGGCCGGGCCCGGACCCGCCGTGACCTGATGGAGCTGACCGGCCTCTCCCGGTCGACGGTCGCGCAGCGGGTCGAGCAGCTGGTGAGCGCCGGCTACCTGCGGGAGGGCGGCGTCGACGTCTCCACCGGCGGGCGGCGCCCCAGCCTGCTGCGGATCGACGAGGGCTCGGCCGTGGTGCTCGCCGCGCATCTGGGCGCCACGCACGGGCGGGCCGCCGTGGTCGACCTGTCCGGGCGCACCCTCGCCGAGTCGGCGGGACGGCTCAGCGTCGCCGACGGGGTGGAGCCGACGCTGGCCTGGGCGGCCTCCCGGTTCCACGGCCTGCTGGCCGAGGCGGGCCGCTCGATGGCGGAGGTCTGCGGGGTCGGCCTGGGCCTGCCCTGCCCCGTCGACCGGCGCACCGGCCGGGTGATCCCCACGCCGATGCTGTCGGCCTGGGGCGACCACGACATCGTCGCGGCGCTGTCCGCCCAGTTCCCCGGCCCGATCTTGGCCGACAACGACGCCAACATGATGGCGCTCGGCGAGTTCACCGCGATCGAGGCCGGCTGCCCCACCCTGGTGCTGGTCAAGGTGGGCACCGGCATCGGCGCCGGGATCGTCGAGGAGGGCCGGGTGCTGCACGGCGCGGGCGGCGCGGCGGGCGAGATCGGGCACATCCGGCTGCGCGGGCACGACGACGTGCTCTGCGGCTGCGGCGCGCACGGCTGCCTGGCCGCCGTCGCCAGCGGCGCCGCGCTGGCCCGCGACCTGGGCCGGTCCGACCCCTCCGTACGGGAGACCGCCGACGTGGTGCGGCTGGTCCAGGCCGGGGACGCCGCCGCCGTCCGCCGTACGCGGGAGGCGGGGCGGGTGCTCGGCGAGGTCCTGGCCACGCTGGTGAGCGTGACCAACCCCGGGGTGCTGGTCGTCTCGGGCGCGCTGGCCCGCACCGGGGAGCACCTGCTCTCGGGCATCCGCGAGGTCGTCCACCAGGTCGCCCGGGATCGTTCCACCCGGGGCCTGCGGATCGTCGAGGGCCGGCTCGGCGAGCGGGCCGGGGTGATCGGCGCCGCCTCCATGGTGGTGGACCGGGTGCTGGCGGCGGAGGCCGTCGACGCCCGGATCGCCGGTCCCCGCCTCCCCGTCGGCTGACCCGGGGACGCGGCGCGGCGGGGCGCGGAGGCCCGCCGGGTGCCGTTCAGCCGGTACGTCCGGCGGAGGTGGGACGGTCCGAGGCGTAGCCCTCGGCCTGCGTCGTCTCGTCGGCGACCCGCACGCCGTAGCGGTAGGCCAGCATGCCGCCCAGGTATCCCGAGACGCCCAGGGCGGCCAGGGCCACGACGTTGAGGGCCAGCGGGCCCGCCCCGACGCTGCCCGAAGGGCCTCCCCCGGCCTGCCGCCACAGGAAGTTGGCCACGTAGGCGAGGACGACCAGCAGGTTCACCGACATGTGGATCAGGCCCACGCGGTGGGCGCGCGTGGCGGCCGGGATCGCGAACAGGTCCAGGACGCCGACCGACGCCGCGACCAGGGCGCCGATCACGCCCACCGCGATCAGCCACGCGGCCCCGCGTGCGAGGAAGGTCGGATCGCCCACGATGTGGGAGGCGATGTCGAAGACCACGCTGGCCGTCCACGCGCCGATCGGCACCGTCACCAGTATCGGATGGAACGGATGCCCGTAAGGGCCCGCGAGCATGGGACTGACCGGCCGCTTGGCCTGGCGACGGCGCGACTCGGCCATGGCGACCACCTCCTGAGTGCGGCGGACGACGCCGGTGGCACGGGCGGACGGCCCGCACCCCGGGACGGAAACCTTCGCCCCTGGTGTACCCGTACGCGCCGTACTTACCGGCCCCGGCGCGGCGGTGAGGGTCCCCTCACCAGCCGAATCGGCACTGTCAGGTGCCCCATAAGGCAGGTATGTTGCATTGGTGTTACGTGCGGTTTACGGACACGAGCTTGCCCTCGGATCCCTGCGCGCGAGACTATGTCCTGCGTCGCGGACAAAGTGTCCGGTTCCACGGACGAAGTAGGAGTTTCGTGACTGCAACCCCCTCGGCCGAGGAGCGCCTCGCCCGGACGGCGGGCTCCCGGCCCCTCGCCACGCGCACCCAGGTGGGCGGCGCGCGGCTCGACGGCGCCCGCTTCGAGCGGCGGGCCGGACGCGCCACGCCCCGCGCGCTGACCGACGTCGAGACCGCCGGCCGCGCGGCGTACGCGCTGCGCGGCAACGACCGCGGCCGGCTCACCGTCGCCGCGCCGGGGCTCTACCCGCACATGTGGAGCTGGGACGCCGCGTTCATCGCGATCGGCCTGGCCCGGCTGTCCACCGACCGCGCGCTCACCGAGCTGGAGACCCTGCTCTCCTCGCAGTGGCGCAACGGGATGGTTCCGCACATCGTCTTCTCCGACGGCGACGCCTCCTACGAGCCCGGCCCCCAGCGGTGGGCCTGCCGGGAGCTGTCCGCCGACGCCCCGAGCGGCCCGGCCACCAGCGGCCTGATGCAGCCGCCGGTCCACGGCGTGGCCGTCCGCCGCGTCCTGGACGCGGCCCGGCGCGCGGGACGGGCCGAGGAGCGCGCCGCGGGCGACCGGATCCGGGCCCTGTGGCCGGCGCTGCTGGCCTGGCACCGCTACCTGGCCGAACGGCGCGACCCCGAAGGGCGCGGGCTGCTGACGATCTACCACGGCTGGGAGAGCGGGCTGGACAACTCCCCGCGCTGGGACGAGCCGTACTCCGCCGTGGTCCCCGCCGCCGCGTTCGTCCCCTTCCAGCGGGCCGACGTGCACGCGCTCGGCTCGGTCGGCGGCGTTGCCGCGCAGCGTCCCACCGACGGCGACTACGCCCGCTACCAGTGGCTCATCGAGGAGCTGCGGCGGGCCCGCTACGACGACGCCCGCGCCCGCGACACGCTCAGCTTCCTGGTCGCCGACGTCTTCTCCAGCGCCATCTTCGCCGCCGCGGCCGAGGACCTGGCCGGTGTCGCCGACGAGCTGCGGCTGCCCGGCGCCGAGGAGCTGCGCGGCCAGGCCGACCGGTTCCGCCGCGGCGTCGCCGCGACCACCGACGACGACGGCTTCGCCGCCGACCTCGACCTGCGCACCGGCCGTACGCTGCGCACCCGGACCATCGCGGGCTTCGCGCCGCTGCTGTGCGGCGGGCTGCCCGCCGCACGGCGCCGCCGGCTCGTCGACACCCTCTTCTCCCCCGACTGGTGCGGGCACCCCGGCCTCGCCGTCGCGCTCCCGCCGAGCACCAGCCCGTCCTCGGACGCGTTCGACCCGGCCCGTTACTGGCGCGGCCCGCAGTGGCCGCCGATGACCTGGCTGCTGATCTGGGGCCTGGAGCGTTCGGGCGAGCCCGAGGCCGCCGCCGTGCTGCGCGCCTCGGCCCTCGACCAGCTCTCCGACGGGCTGTTCGCCGAGTACTACCACCCGTTCACCGGCGAGGCCCTGGGCGCCCGTTCCCAGTCATGGACCGCCGCGGTGGCGCTGGACCTGATCCTCACCGACTGAACCGCTCGGCTTCCAAGTCCCGGCCCACGGCGCTCGCCCCACCGGGCAGCCGACGCGCTCGCGCGATGGCTGAGAACCCTTCAAGGAAGGCCCCGCTCACCAGCCGGGGCCGGTGGGGCCGTGCCTGTCCGGACCGGGACGCGGACGGGGGCCAGGGCCTGCGCCCGGGCCTGCGCCTGGGCCAGGGCCGGGACGGGGGCCGGGGCCGGGACGGGGACCCGGGCCGGGACGGGGCGGGGCGTCCCCGGGCATGTCGGGGAAGAACGCCTCACCGGGGTCCTCCGGGCCTCGGCGGCGCCGGCGCCCACCACGGGCCGGGGGTACGGCGGGCTCGGCGGGGGCGGGGGCGGCGCCCCGGCTGCGGGAGGCGGCCAGCGCGGCCAGCGCGGTGGTGATCGGCACGGCCGCGATCAGGCCGAGCGTCCCGGCCACGCTGCGGACGATCTCCTGCGCGATGGTCGGTCCGGTGATGACCTCGCCGAGGGGCTGCCGCCCGATGCTGAGGATCAGCAGCAGCGGCAGCGAGGCGCCCGCGTAGGCCAGGATGATGGTGTTGATCACGGAGGCGATGTGGGCGCGGCCGACCCGGGCGGCGGCCCGGTAGAGGCGGCCGAAGCGGTAGGCGGGGTTGGCGCGGGCCAGCTCGCCGACGGTGACGGCCTGGGTGACCGTGACGTCGTCCAGGACCCCGAGCGACCCGATGATGATGCTGGCCAGCAGCAGTCCCTGGGTGCTGATCTGGTAGCCCAGGTCCAGGTTCAGCGAGCTGTCGTCGGTGATGCCGCTCAGGTGGGTCATCCGGATCGACAGCCAGGCCAGCAGCCCGGTCAGCGTCAGGCTGCCCAGGGTGCCGATCACCGCGATCGAGGTGGTGACGCCGGGCCCGTGGGTGAGGTAGAGCACCGTCAGCATGATCGCCGCGGAGCAGACGATCGCCGCGAGCAGCGGCGGCGCGCCGCCCAGGATCGCCGGGATCAGGAACGTCAGCAGCAGCACGAAGGTGACGGCCAGGCCGACCAGCGCGGTCACCCCCCGCCAGCGGCCGAACGCGATCACCGCCACCGCGAACGCTGCGCCGATCAGCCAGAGCGGGGTGGTCCGGTCGTGGTCCGACAGCTGGTACTCGTTGCCGTCCCCGCCGCCGCCTCCGGGCATGTGCAGGAGGATGACGGCGTCGCCGGTGCCGAAGACCTGGGTACCGGGGCCGTCCGGCAGGGCGACGGTGACGACCCGTCCGGCCTGCGGGCCCTCCTCCATCCGGACGTGCGCGTTGCCGCACCGGCGCGGGTCCGTGGGCCGCGGCGCGGCCCCCGTGCCGCCGGGGGCGCCGCCCGGCTCGGCGCCGGGCGCGCCCGGCACCGGGCCCTGCCGGGGGCAGGGCTTGAGATCGATGTCGTCGACCGTCCCGGCGATCCGGGTCACCCCGGCGGACGGCGGCCCGTCGGACGTGCGGACGTCGTCGGGCCACATCCAGATCAGGGCGCCCAGCGTGAGGAGCGCCAGCGGGATGATGACGGCCAGGACGCCCCGTACGACGGCGGGGTCGGAGGGCCCGCCCGTCCCGGCCCCGTGGGCGTGCCCGTGCCCATGTCCGTGTCCGTGCCCATGTCCGTGTCCGTGTCCGCTCACCCGAGCACCGCCTCCGTCAGGGACCACACCGCCAGGCCGGCCATCAGGACGCCGCCGATCCGCTGCACGATCCGCAGCGGGACGCGCTCGGCGATGAAGCGGCCGGCGATCAGTGCCAGTGCGGACACCGACACCAGCGCCAGCAGCGCGCCGAGGGCGACCGGCAGCGGGCCGCGGGTGGCGGCCAGGTTGGCCGTGGTGATCTGGGTCAGGTCGCCCCACTCGCTGATGAAGACCACGGTGAACGCGGTCAGGTAGGTCGGCCAGAGGCCGGTGACCTTCTTGTCCGGGGCGGCGTCCTCGTCATCGTCGTCGCCCCCGCCGCGCAGCAGGGTGTAGGCGCCGAACGCGAACAGCGCGGCGGCGACGACCTGGACCAGGGGCTTGGGGAGCAGGGCGAAGACGCTGCCCGCGGCGACCGCGATCGCCACGTGGACCAGGAACGCCGTGGAGGTGCCGAACCAGACCCACAGGGGGCGCATCCGGGTCCCCATGGCCAGTGACGCGAACATGGTCTTGTCCGGAAGCTCGGCCAGGAAGATGACGGCGAACGCGGTGAGGAACGTCGCCAGATCGAAAGACATGCGGCTCTCGGGGCCCTTCTCCTTCAGGGCCGGCCCGGCGGCCCGTATGGCGTGCCCCGGAGGGAGGGGAGGTCCGCTCGGCCCGGCATACCGATGCGCCCGGCCGGAGACCGGGCACGCCTTACCAGACCGAAGGTCTCGTCCACCGTGAACCCCGCCCGGCGGGCGGCTCCCACGGCCTGAGGGCCGGGCTCGCGCCAGTATGTCGACCACTCAGCGGATCGGGACTACTCCCCTTCGCCGCGTTCACTATAGCGGACGGATCGGACCCGCCCCGGCCCCGCGACCGGAGGGCGGGCGCCGGCGGTTTGACCAGGTCAGTCAATTCGGAAATTCAGGACATTAACGACTCTTTTCAATTTTTCCGGGACACCCTTCTTAGGTGATCAAGGACGCCTTGACGGAGGGACGCCTCCCGCGATTGGCTTGACCGGTCCCGAACGCCGCGAGCGATGGAAAGGGAACGACCGAGCCATTGCGCGATGACGACGCCGAGCGGCCCGACGGCTGCGCACGGGTCCCACGGCCGGGCACCCCCGGCGTCGCGGCGGCCCTCCCGGACGGCGTTCCCCTTGAATCCCGCCGGCGGCCCGCCCGCTGAGGCCCCTTGCCGAGGACCCGTACCGAGGTCTCTACCGAGGCCCCGTCCCTTCCCTTGTGAGGAAACGCCCCGCAAACGCACGAACGCCTCTCCCGCGAGCCCGTGCGCGCCCACGCCCCCGACCCGATGAAAGCGACGATGACTCCTCCCGCGCCTCCCCCCTCACCGGCCACCGAGCAGGCGCCAAGGCGGGCGGTGCCGATCCTGGCCGCCTGCGCGGCGGTGGCCGTCATCGCCGCCCCGCTGTCGGCGTACCAGGGGGAGATGGGGGCGGTGGCCTGGGCGCTGGCGATCGTGGCCGACCTGCTCGCCGTCGCCACGGCCGCCGTGGCCTGGTGGCTGAGCGGCCGGCATCGCGCGGCGCTGGAGGCGGTGGCCCACTACCGGAGCCAGGCCGAGCAGCAGGCCGCCGCCCTGCACGCGCTCCAGCAGGAGCAGATCACGCGCGAGCGGATGTGGCAGGCGCACGCCGGTGACCTGGCCGCCCGCAACGAGACCACCGCCGCGATGGTGGAGCACCTGCTCCGCACACAGCTCCCCGCCGCCTGGGAGGGCCGTACGGTGCCGTCCCTGGAACGGGAGGAGGCGCTGGACCCGCGGCTGGCCGGGATGCGGGACGAGGTGCTCGACGCCGCCGCCGGGCTGTGGCGGGACCGGCAGGACGTGCTGGAGTCGCAGCAGCTCACGCTGGTGGCCCTGGCCCGGCGCGTCCAGTCGGCGATGCACCGGGTCCAGGCGGAGGCCGCCACGACCGCCGAGCGGTACCGCGACCTGCCCGAGCTGTACGTGACCTGCCAGGTCATCGACCACCTGGCGGCGCAGGCGGCGCGGCTCGCGCAGGGCCTGGCGGTGGCCTGCGGGACGTGGGAGGGCCAGCAGTGGGACTCGCCCATGCGGCTGGCGGAGGTGGTCCAGGCGGCCCAGGCCCGGATCGAGGACTACCGGCGGGTCAGCGTGGAGGGCGACCCCGACACCGCGATCGCCCCGGCGGCGCTGGAGTCGGTGATCCACGTCCTGGCCGAACTGCTGGCGAACGCGACCGAGTCGTCCCCGACGGCGACCACCGTCTCGGTCCGGGTCAGCGGCGCCGCGCAGGGCGCGGTGTTCCGGATCGACGACCACGGCGCCGGGCTGGAGGAGCCCCGGATGTCGCAGGCCCGCGCGCTGCTGGACGGCACCCGCCCGGTGAGCCTGGCGGAGATGGGCGAGGTCCCCCGGATGGGGTTCCCGGTCGTCGCCCGCTACGTCCAGCGGCACGGGCTCAAGGTGACCTTGGACGAGTCCCCCTATGGAGGGCTCCAGGCCATCGTCCTGGTGCCCAAGGACCTCGTCACCGTCGCCGAGTCCGCGCCCGATCCCGTACCGTCCACAGGCTTCGCGCGGGCCTCCCTCGCTCCCCCCGCTCCCTTGGCCGCCGCCTCTCCGCCCGTCCCCTTCCCGTCCCCGGCCGCGGAGGCACCCGCTCCGCCGCCGGACCCGCCCTCCGCCACCGAGGACGACGGCCTGGGCCTGCCCCAGCGGATCTCGCGCCGCAACCGCGGCGTGCCGCCGCCCGCGGCGCCGCCGATGATCGCGCCGTCGCCCGAGACCCCCGAGGAGGCCGGCGAGATGATGGGCGCCCTCTTCCGGGGCGCCGGCCTCGGCCACCCCGGCCAGGACCGCACGGCACCGGCGGGGGACGCCGGGGGCCCGGGTCCGGACGCCGATCCCGGCGGGCCGGACTCCCCTGACCTTGACGACGACGCGTACCGAACGGGAGAGGGCCGATGACGGCTGATCAGGATTGGGTGGTCGGCAGGCTGGCGCGGGTCCAGGGCGTCAGGCACGCCGTGGTGTGTTCCGTGGACGGCCTGCTGAAGGCCAGGTCGGAGGGCACCGGCCAGGAGGAGGCCGACCGGCTGGCCGCGCGCTGCAGCGGGCTGCTGTCGCTGGCCCGCGACCAGGCCGGGGAGTTCGGCACGGGTGACAGGGCGCTGCACCAGCTGATGGTCGGGCACGAGGGCGGCTACCTGTTCGTGCGCAGCGCCGCCGCCCGGTCCTGCCTGGCCGTCGTGACCGAGCCGGTCATCAACGCGGCGCTGATCGCCCAGGAGATGCAGGCGATGGTCCTCAAGCTCGGCGAGCAGACGCTCGCGACCCCGCCGCGCGGGAGCGGGATGACATGAGCGAGTCCGGTGAGTACCGCGACACGCCGCTTCGCCCGTACGTGCTCACCGGCGGCCGCGCGGGGCCGTCCGATCCCCGTGTCGGCGTCGACACCCTGCTGACCGCGGACGACTGCGAGACGCCTCTGCCGCTCACCGCCTCGCCCCAGACCCGGGCCCTGCTGCGGCTGTGCGGCGGCGGGGTGCTGTCGGTGGCCGAGGCCGCCGCCCATCTGGATCTGCCGATCAGCGTCGTGCGGATCCTGGTGGGCGACCTGGTCGCCGCCGGGCGCCTCCAGGCGCACGCGGGCAGCTTCACCGATCCGAGCCTAGAACTGCTGAAGGAGGTGCTCGATGGCCTACGCGACCTCTGACCCCGGCGCCCCGGGCCCCGCTCCCGGCGGTCCCGCGGCACCCGGAACCGCGGCGCCCGGAACCGCGTCCCCCGGCGCGGCCCCGCCCCCGGCCGCGCCGTCGAACGAGCGGGTCCCCTACCTGCCCGGTACGGTCGCGCGCACCGCGAAGATCCTGGTCGTCGGCGACTTCGGGGTCGGCAAGACCAGCCTCATCGGCTCGGTGAGCGAGATCGACCCGCTGCGCACCGAGGAGCCGATGACCCAGGCCAGCGTCGGCGTGGACGACCTGGCGCACCTGAGCGGCAAGACCACCACCACGGTGGCGATGGACTTCGGCCGCCTCACCCTGAACCCCGGGCTGGCGCTGTACCTGTTCGGTACGCCCGGCCAGCGGCGGTTCTGGAGCATGTGGGCGGGCCTGGCGGAGGGCGCCGTGGGCGTGCTGGTGCTGGTCGACTCTCGGCGCCTCGCGGGCAGCTTCGACGTGCTCGACCAGATCGAGACGCACGTCCCGGCCCCGTTCGCGGTCGCCGTCAACCACTTCCCCGACACCCCGCGGCACGCGCCCGGCGAGCTCCGCAAGGCGCTGGACCTGCTGCCGGAGACGCCGATCGTCGACTGCAACGCGCTGGACCGCGCGTCCTCGGTCGGCGCGCTGACGGCGCTCGTCGGCCACGCCGTGGAACTGCGGACCGGAAGGGGCCAGGACGCGTGATCTCCTCACCGCCACTGCCGCTGACGGCGACCACCACCTGCCCCGACCTCGGCCCGGTCTTCGCCGCGCTGTGGCGCGACCACGGCCCGGTCGCGCCGGTCGAGCTGGAGCCGGGCGTGCACGCCTGGCTGGTCATGGGCTACGAGGAGCTCAAGTTCCTCACCGGGACGCCGGAGCTGTTCTCCCGGGACGGCCGGGACTGGCGGGCGTTCCAGGACGGCACCGTGGGGCCCGACTCGCCGCTCGGGCCGATGATGTTCTTCCGGGACAACGTGATCGGCTACGACGGCGCCGAGCACCGCCGGCTGCGCCGCCCCCTGGAGGACGCCATCGCGGCCATCGACCACCGCCGGCTGCGCCGTACCGTCGAGTCGCTGTGCTCGGACCTGATCGCCGGGTTCGCCGAGCGCGGCACCGCCGACCTGGTCGCCGAGTACGCCGCGGCGGTCCCGCTGCTGACCATCGGCGACCTGATCGGGCTGGACCCCGGCCAGAGCCGCGAGCTGCTGGACGCGATGCGCGCCCTGTTCGGCTCGCAGGAGGACTCCCAGGAGGGCAACCGCCGGTTCGAGGCGCTGCTGGGCGGCCTGGCCGAGTCCCGCCGCGCCGCCCCCTCCGACGACCTGACCAGCCTGCTGCTGCGCCACCCCGACCTGCGCACCGAGGCCGAGGCGCTGCAGGCGATCGTGGTGCTGGTGTCGGCCGGCAACCACACCACGATCAGCTGGATCGCCCAGACGCTGCGGCTGATGCTGGTCGACCCGCGGTTCGCCAGCCGGGTCCGGGGCGGCCGGCTGGGCATCGACGACGCGCTCGACGAGGTCCTGTCGGTGGCCCCGCCGATGATCAACATGCCGGCCCGGTACGCGCGGCGCGACACCGAGCTGGGCGGCAAGGCGATCGCCCGCGGGGACGCGCTGGTCCTCGGGCTGGCCGGGGTCGCGCACGACCCCCGCGCGCACGGCGGCCGGGCGTTCTGGCAGAGCGGCAACCGCGCCCACCTGGCCTGGGGCGCGGGCCCGCACGCCTGCCTGGCCCGGGACCCGGCGCGCACGATCGCCCGCACGGCCGTCGCGACCGCCCTGCACGTGCTGCGCGACCTGCACCTGACCGTCGACCCGGCCTCGCTGGGGTTCGAGCCGTCCCCCTGGACGCGTTGCCCCGCCGCCCTGCCGGTCTCCTTCACCGCCACGTTCCCCCGCCCCACCGCTCGCCCGACCGTCTGAGCCCCTGGAGGCACCATGACCGCCCCGAGCACGGCCCCGTCCGCCGACGAGACACCGGTGATCACGCTCGATCCGACCGGCGCCGACCACATGGGCGAGGCGGCCCGGCTGCGGGCCGCCGGCCCGGTCGTCCGGGTGGTGCTGCCCGGGGGCCTGCGCGCCTGGGCGGTCACCACCCATGACCTGGTCGGCCGGCTGGTGCGGGACGAGCGGGTGAGCAAGGACTGGCGGGAGTGGACCGCCGTCAAGACCGGTGAGCTCGCCGACGACAACCCGATCGTCGGCATGATCAAGGTGACCAACATGGTGACCGCCGACGGCGCCGCGCACCACCGGCTGCGCCGCCCGGTCACCCGGACCTTCACCTCCCGCCGCGTCCAGACCCTCGCCCCGAGCATCGCCGCGACCACCGCCGAGCTGCTGGACGCGCTGCCCGGCCACGCCGGCCCGGACGGCGCGGTGGACCTGCGCGCGCACCTGTCGGTCCCGCTGCCGATGCGGGTGATCTGCGAGCTGCTCGGGGTGCCCGGCGGGCAGCGGGCCCGGCTGCGGCACCTGGTGGACACCATCTTCCGTACCGACACCACGCCCGAGCAGGTCGTCGCCGTGCAGGCCGACATCCCCCGGTTCCTCGGGGAGCTGATCGAACTGCGCACCCGCGAGCCGGGCGACGATCTGACCAGCGCGCTGATCGCCACCCGGGCCCAGGACCCCGAGAGCCTGTCGGACGAGGAGCTGGCCGGGACCCTGTGGGTGCTGCTCACCGCCGGGCACGAGACCACCATCGGCCTGATCACCAACGCCGTACGGGCCCTCCTCACCCATCCGGACCAGCTGGCAACGGTGCTCGGCGGCGGCGAGGACGCCTGGTCCGGGGTCGTCGAGGAGGTGCTGCGCTGGGACCCGCCGATCGGCAACTTCCTGGCCCGCTACCCGCTGGAGGACGTCGAGTACGCGGGCGTCACCATCCCCGCCGGGGACGCCATCATGGCCCCGTACACGGCGGTGGCGCGCGACCCCGAGCAGCACGGGCCGGACGCCGACCTGTTCGACCTCGCCCGCGAGCCGCGGGCCAAGCACCTGGCATTCGGTGACGGCCCCCACGTCTGCCTCGGCCCGCACCTGGCCCGCCTGGAGACCCGCATCGCGCTCCAGGCCCTCTTCGAGCGGTACCCGCGCCTGGAACCGGCGGCCGACCCCGCCGCCCTCCCCCCGGTGGCGAGCCTGTTCACCAACTCGGTGTCGACCCTGCCCGTACGGCTGGGCCCGGCGGCCTCCTGACGGCCGGGCCAGCGACGGCCGGGCCCACGACCGGCCGGGCCAGCGACGTCCGGAGGCGGAACGGCCGGCGCCAGGGCGTCCCGTGCGGTCACGGGGTGCCCTGGCGCACCGGCTGATCGGGGCGTGGCGGCCGGTCAGCGCTTGAGGAGGCCGTCCAGCAGCTCCCGGGTCCGGGCCCGGCGCTGCCAGGCGATCGCGCCGAACAGCACGCCGAAGGCGACGGGGAGCAGCGCCCAGGCGGGCTCGATCACGAGGATCTGGGTGAGCGCGGCGCCGATCATCAGCCCGATCAGCCCGGTCGCGGCGGCCCCGGCCAGCCGGGGGATCACCAGCCCGATCGCCCCGGCGGCCTCGACCACCCCGGTGAAGTAGCGGAACCACTGCCCGAAGCCGATCTCGTCGAAGGTCTCGATCGTGCTCGCCTCGCCGATGAGCTTGGGCAGCGCCGAGGCGAACAGCAGGAAGGCGAAGAGCAGGATCTGGGCCGTCCACAGGGCCCGGTTCACCGCGGGGCTCGGGCCGGCCGGGGCGGCGTCGGCGGTACGGGCGGCGTCGGCGGTACGGGCGGCGCGGGTGCGGTTCTGGGTGAAGGTGGCCATCGGTCTGTCCTCCGCTTGGTGCGTTGGTGCGCTGTCACCTACGCGTCGAGCGGCCGGAGGGGGGATCGACATCCCGCCGGAACTTTCTCAGGATTCTTTTCGCGGGCGGGCGCCGACGGCGGCGACGGCCCGGCCGGCGGCGGCCACGGCGCCGCGGGCGCAGTCCTCCAGGGGCCGCCCGGCCGCCCATCCGGCCAGGAACCCGGCGCAGAACGCGTCGCCTGCTCCAGTCGGGTCCACCACCTCCGCCGGGGCGCTGGGAAGCGCGAGCCGGGTCCCGTCGCGCGCGGCGACCAGCGCGCCCTCGGCGCCGAGCTTGAGCGCCACCACCGGGTGGTCGTCCAGCAGCGCCGCGGCCACGGCGGAGGGTTCGCGGGCACCGGTCAGCAGGCGGCCCTCGTCGAGGTTGGGGAAGATCAGCCGCGCCCCGCGGGCCCACGCACGGAACGCCTCCGGGCCGGCGTCGGCGAGGAAGGCCGCGGAGGCGGGGTCGACGGAGGTCGCGGCCCCGCGTTCCCGGGCCCGCCGCATCAGGTCCCCCGCCGCCGCCCTGACCCCCGGCTGGAAGAGCGAGTAGCCGGAGACGTGCAGCAGCGTGACCCCGTCGAGCAGGTCGTCGGGCAGGTCGGCGGCGGAGAGGTTGAGGTTGGCGCCGCGGTCGGTGTACATGTCGCGCCGGCCGCCGCGGGCCAGCACCACGATCCGGCCGGTGGGCGCGCCCGGGTCGGCGGCCAGGCGGGCGTCCACGCCGGCCGCGGCCAGGGCCGCGGTGTGCGCGGCGGCGTCGGCCGCGCCCACCCGTCCGGCGAACCGCACCCGCGCGCCCAGCGCGCCGAGCCAGGCGGCCTGGTTGGCGCCCGAGCCGCCCGGTCCGGCGGTGATCGCCGAGGGCGTGTCGGTGTCGGGGGCGGTGGGGCGCAGCGGCCGGACGACGATGTCGTCGATCACGTCGCCGACCACCAGGACCGTCATCGGCCCGGCGACCAGGCCCGCGCGATCCGCGCCGCCAGGGCCACGTTGGACCGGACGGCCCGGATGTTGGCCTCCAGGCTGGCCCCGGACGACGCCCGCTGGAAGTAGTCGAGCAGGAAGGGCGTGACCGGCTTGCCGTGCAGGCCCCTCGCGTCCGCCTCGGCGAGGGCCTCGTCCAGGATGCGGTCGTGCAGGACGGGGTCCAGCTGCTCGGCCGTGGGGAGCGGGTTGGCGACCACGATCGCCGAGTCCAGGCCGAAGCCGTCGGCGGCGGCCATCATCGCCGCCACCGTCTCCGGGTCGTC
Organism: Actinomadura viridis; assembly: GCF_015751755.1. Classification (GTDB taxonomy): domain Bacteria; phylum Actinomycetota; class Actinomycetes; order Streptosporangiales; family Streptosporangiaceae; genus Spirillospora; species Spirillospora viridis. The sequence continues at coordinate 8,710,000 of NZ_JADOUA010000001.1, read as the reverse complement.
GGCCCGCCAGTCGACCGTGTGCCCCGACTCGGTCAGGTAGAAGCCGGGGAACCGCTCGGTGCCGTAACCGACGACGGTCACGCCCAGCGTCTCCAGGCGTTCCAGCGTGGCCGCCACGTCCAGGATCGACTTGACCCCGGCGCAGACCACGGTGATCGGGGTGCGGGCGAGCGTGGGCAGGTCGGCGGACTCGTCGAAGGTGGCCGCGGCGCCCCGGTGGACGCCGCCCAGCCCGCCGGTGGCGAAGACGCGGACGCCGGCGCGGCGGGCCAGGAACGCGGTGGCGGCCACGGTGGTCGCGGCGCTCGCCCCGGTCGCGACGGCGGCGGGCAGGTCGCGGACGCTCGCCTTGGCCACCCCGTCGCCGGACGCCATCCGTTCCAGCGCGGTGCGGGGCAGGCCGACCATCGGGCGGCCGTCGACCACGCCGACGGTCGCGGGGGTGACGCCGGCGGCGCGCAGCCCGGCCTCCAGCTCCAGCGCCACCTCCAGGTTGCGGGGCCGGGGCAGGCCGTGCGCGATGATCGTCGACTCCAGCGCGACGACCGGGCGCCCGGCCGCGAGAGCGTCGGCGACCTCGTCCGACGCGACGACGGGTGCGGAGGATCCAGGGAGGCTCACCGGCGGCACGGTAGCGGGACGAACGCCCCGAAGTAAAGCGCTTGACCTGACCACCGGAACGGCCCGGACGGCGAGTGCCGCAACGGTTACCGGGCGCCCCCGGCCCCGGCCCCGGGCCTCGGTTCGGACGGCCCCGCGGGCGGGGCCGTGCTGCCGCGTACCCGCAGCGTCGCCGGGAGCAGCGGGACGGCGGCGTCCATCGGCCGCCCGCCCATGACGCCCACCAGCAGCTCGGCCGCGCGGAACCCGAGGTCGAACGCCGACAGCCGCACCGTCGTCAGGGGCGGGCCGGTCACCGCCGAGAACGGCAGGTCGTCGAACGCCGCGACCGACAGCTCGCCGGGCACCGCGACCCCGAGCCGGCCCGCCGCGCGCAGGACGCCGTAGGCGTGCACGTCGGCCGCGCAGACCAGCGCCGTCACCCCGGCCGCCCGCCAGGCGTCCCAGCGGGCGGCGAACGCCTCGGCCGCGGCGTCGATGTCGGTGCGGCAGCGCACCGCGGGACCGGTGAAGCCGTGGCCGGCGGCCTCCCGGAGGCGGCGCTCCATACGGGCGCGGCGGACCTCGAACGTCGGCGCGCCGATGTCGGCGTCGAGGTAGCCGATCCGGGTGTGCCCCAGCCCCAGGAGGTGGTCGGCCAGGGCGAGGGCGCCGTCGTCGAGGGCGAATCCGACGTACGGGTGGTCGGCCTCGGGCGAGGGCCGGTCCAGCACGACCACCGGCGCCCGCCCGTCCAGCTCGCGGATCAGGTCGGCCGCGGGCGCCTCGGCCAGGATCCCCGCGACGCCCCCGGCCAGGAGCCGGTCCAGGCTCCCCGGGTCCGGGTCACGGACCGGATCGGCGATGATCAGGCTGAGCCGGTGCCCGCCGCCGAGCCCGGCCGCCACGCCCTGGGTGAGCTGGGAGAAGTAGGGGTTGGCGAGGTCGGGGACGATCAGCCCGACGCCGTGCCGGCGTCCGGTGGCCAGCTCGCGGGCGACCGCGTCCACCCGGTAGCCGAGCTCGTCCACGGCGGCGAGCACGCGGGCGCGGGTCCCGGCCGACACCCGGCCGTCCGCCTTGCCGTTGACGATCAGCGAGACGGTGGCGGTGGACACCCGGGCGAGACGGGCCACATCGGCCGCGGTGATCCGCTTCGCCGTGCGCATCGCGCCCCCTCGGTCAGGCCGCCCGGTTTCGAGGTCCCGGCCCACGGCGCTCGCCCGGCGGCTCGGCCGAGGCCACTTCGCGACGGGCCCTCAGCCGCCCGTCCGGCGCTCCCCTCCGGGCGTTCCGCCGGTCTCCCCGCCGGCCCCGCCGCCTCCGCCGGTGACCTCGCGCAGCGCGCCGACCACGGCGGCCAGCTGCGCGAGCAGGCCGGGCAGGCCGGTCGGATCGGCGCCGCCGATGGTCACCGAGCGCACCTCGGCGGGCTTGGGCAGCTTCTCCACGATCCCGGGCAGCGCGCGGATCAGGTCGGCCTGCACGCTGGCGGGGGTCCGCTCGTTCTCGATGCCGGCGCGGGCGCGGTCCCGTTCGAGCTTCATCAGGGACTGCTGGTGGTGGGCCTCCGTGCGGGCCCGGGCCACGGCCAGCTCGCCCTCGGCCTCCAGCAGCTTGAGCTCCTGCTCGCGCTCGATCCGCAGCCGTCCGGTCTCGGCCTCCTCGGCGTGCCGCTCGCGCTCCATCCGCAGCGCGTGCCGGGTGGTCTCGGCCTTCAGCTCGGCCACCTCGCGGGCGTCGTCGTGCTCGCGCCTGGTCCGCCGCAGCTTCTCGGCGGTGTCGGTGTCGAACCGCTCCGCCTCGTTGCGGGCGCGCAGCTCGGCCAGCTCCCGCTCGTACTCCAGCCGCTGGGTCTCCTTGAGCCGCCCGGCCGCCATCTCGCGCTGCGCGATGGCCTCCTCGGCCTGCAGCTCGGCCAGCCGGGCGATCTGGGCCTGCTCGGACCGGTAGGGCTTCTGCAGGTTCTCCCAGAGCCGGGACGAGCTGACCACGGCCTCCTTGATCTGCACCGTGACGATCCGCAGGCCGAGGCCCTGGTCGCTGTGGTCCTCGCCCTCGGCCACCGCGCGCAGCCGGGCGGTCAGCTCCTCGATGATGGGCTGCTTGTCGCTGAGGACGTCCCGCACGCCCATGGTGGAGACCTTGTCCTTGATCGCCGCCTCGGCCTGCTCCTTGAGCTGGAGGTTCACCAGCCGCATCGGGTCCTCGTCGTCCCCGAAGTCCAGCTTGCGGTAGGCGACGGAGAAGTCCTGGATGATCCACTGCACGTAGCCCTGGACCAGGACGCCCTGCAGTTCCTTGCAGATGCAGTACGCGTTGATCAGGATGGTCTGGGTCGCGCCCGGCACCACCAGGAAGGAGTCGGTGGCGGGGTTGAAGCGGAACGAGACGCCCAGCCCGATGTGCAGGGGCCTCTCCCGGCCGCGCCGGGTGTGCACCACGAACGCGTTCGGCGGGACCAGCACGTTCTTCCACCGCCAGAAGCCGCTGATCCGCACGTCCACCGGGCCCGGAGCGGACCCGCCCCGGTCGCCGGGGGCGCCGCCGCCCAGCGCGCGCTCGCGCTTGGCCAGCGGCCCGGCGGGCGGGGCGCTCCCCGGGGACGGCGGGGGCATCGCCGCGCCGGACGGACCGCGCCTGGCCTTGAGATCGTCCTCGAGCACGGCCTGCTGCGCGACGACCTGCTGGAGATAGGTGTTGCCCGGGTCCGGCCCGCTCATCGGCGCCTCCTCGCGATCGCCGATGAGTCTGCCGACGCCCCCGGGCCCCCGCAACCGGTTTGTGCGTACGGCCCGGTTTTAAGGCGTTCTTCCGGAACGTCCTTATCTCTCCCCTGTCGCGCCCTGGACTTCCCGGTCAGCCCGTCGGGTAGCGGTCCGCCCACGCCGTCTCGGGGGTGCCGTGGCCGTCCGGCCGCACCGGCGGGTCGAGGCTGAACTCCAGCGCGCAGTCCGCCGCCATCTGGACGACGGCGCGGCGCACCTCCAGCTCGGCCTGCCAGTGGCCGGGCAGGGCCACGCCGCCGTACCGGGCGCCCGCCAGGTTGCCCGCGACGGCGCCGGTGGAGTCGCTGTCACCGGAGTGGTTGACCGAGCGCAGCAGCACGTTCCGGCCGATCAGCACGGGGCGCCTGCGGGCGTTCCGCTCGGTCTCGGGGACGTCGGTCTCGGCGGTGAGCATGGCGTACACCGCGATCGCCAGGGCGGTGTGACCGGTGTAGCCGCTGCCGAGCGTGTCCACCCGTTCCGGCGTGGAGGGCCCCTCGGCCGCCAGGTCGACCGCCGCCTGGAGGGCCGCCGAGGTCTCCTCGTGGCCCCGGTGCCGGGCCAGTTCCCGGCGCGCGCGCTCCAGCGCGTCCTCGAACTCCATGCCGCGCAGCAGCCCCCAGACGAGCGCGGCGTGCACTCCGGCCGGCAGGTGGCCGCTGGGGTGCCCGTGGGTCAGGGCGGCGACCCGGGTCCCCAGGTCGAAGGCGACCTCGAAGCCGGCGGTCCCGAACCCGCACGGCGCCACCCGCATCACCCCGCCGCACCCCTTGGAGTCGTTGATGGGGTCCTCGGGCGTGCCCAGGGGGACGCGGGGCCGTTCGCTCTCCACCACCTTGAGGAGCGCGGACAGGGTGCTGCGCCCCGGCCCCCGCCGTACGCTGAGGGCCGGCTCCCGTCCGAACCAGCCACCGCCGTCCAGTTCCAGTGACGGCGGCGGGTCGATCGACTCCTGGCCGTGGTACCAGACCAGGTAGGCCGCCTGCACCATCCCGAGCGCCGCGCCGCCGATGCCTTTGGCCCGCTCCCGGAACGACGCCTGGAGGAGCGCCCGGGCGGTGAACATCGTCAGCTGGGTGTCGTCGGTGACGGCCCCCTTGGCCTTCCGGGACGAGCAGTACTCCGTCAGCCCCTCGGGGCCGTACCTCTCCCTGATCGCTGCGAGGGGGACGCCCTCGACGGGTGCTCCGAGGGCATCGCCGATGGCGCCGCCGAGCAGGCAGCCCAGCAGCCGGTCACGGTCGGGGTAGGGCAGGAGATCCGGCACGTGTCCACTTCCTCCGTCATCTGGTTCGCGGTGAGTAATCCGGCGCGAGGATCCAGTGGCGGAGACCGCCGCACCAGCCGAGGAAGCGGCGGGCCCCGGGGGGTGCGCCGCCGTCGAGGCTCCCGCCGACCAGGACGTGACGCAGCCCGGCGAGCACGGGCGCCAGCCGCGCGGTGACATGGTCCGGATGGCGCCGCGCCTCGTCCTGGATCCAGGCGGTCACGGCGATCTGGTCCTCTAGCCCGCACAGCGCCAGGAAGAACAGCGTCTGCCGCCACGCGTACGCGGCGTCCTTGACCGTGCCGAGCGGCCGGGGGTCGTGCTGGAGCCGCCCGGCCAGGCGGCACACCGTCGTGAACGCCCGGCGTGCCAGTTCGGGCCATCCCGGCGCCGGGTCCACGCCGATCGGGTGCACCAGCGCCGCGAGGTTGTGCGTGGTCAGGATCTGCGCCTGCTCGATCACCATGCCGTTGGCCGGGACCGAGTACAGGTTCGAGACCGCGCCGGCGCGCGCGGTGCACAGCGCGGCGAAGCCGGGCGAGCCGGGGCCCTCGGTCCTGCCGCGCCCGGCACCGTCACCGGCCTCCCGGACGGCCGCGTAGTCGATGCCGTAGTACCGCTCGTACAGGGTGCCTTCCAGCAGGTCGGCGGCCGTCAGCGCGGCGCGCGCGAACTTGGGCGAGAACGTGCCCATGAAGATGTCGGCGGCCAGCTCCTCGACGAAGGGGACGTCCAGGCGGGCCGCCCGGGCCAGCGCGGCGAGCTCCTTGACCAGCGTGTTGGGCAGGATGGTCCCCGGGAAGCCCTGGAGGGCCAGCTCGCCCAGCCGTACCAGCGCGGACGCCTGCGCCTCGCGGTCGCCGGCGCGTACCGCCCGGCGGGACGCGTGCACGGCCCGCACCCAGGGCAGCTCGTTCAGCTGGAACTGGCGCTCCAGGTTCAGCAGCAGCAGTGACCGCCGGTTGCGGAAGGCGCGGTAGAGGGCGGCCATCAGCGTGCGCAGGGCCTCGTCCCGGTACGCCTGCGCCGTCGTCCAGGCCACCAGCTGCGGCACCAGCTCGGCCATGGCCTCGGCCGACGGCACCACGCCGCGTTCGACCAGGGTGCCGAGCGGTGCCGCGAGGGCGGACTCCACGGTCCCCCGCAGGGACCGGGGGATGGCGGTGCCCTCGGCCACACCCGTACGGAGCGCCTCCTCGCCCGTCACCGGCCCGGTCAGCCGTTCCGGCTCGGTGATCCCGCCGTCCTGCGGCAGGGCGGACAGCCGCGCGAGCACGATCTGCGCCAGCGCGTGCAGCGTCGGGCGGGCCGCGATCGCGGCCTGCCGCTCGCGCAGCGCGGTGTGCCCGGCGGTGCCGGGCGCGCCGCGCCGCGCGATCATCTCGTCCACCGCGAGCTGGAGCAGGCCGCGCGTGCGCGGCCGCAGCCCGTCGCCCTCGACGGCCTCCTCCAGCGCCGTCCGCAGGATCGCCGGGTTCGCGTTGGGCCTGCGGTGCTTGGTGCACAGGGTGTGCCGCTCCGCCAGCGAGCGGTACCGCTCCAGGAGCGCGGCGCCGCGCTCGCGCCAGCCGGCGGGTTCCAGGCTCGCGACCCGCCCGTCCCGTACGGTCGCCGTCCAGTGCGCCAGCAGCTCGTCGGCGAACGGGTTCCAGACGGCCAGCGCCTCGTTCATCGTGTCGACCGCCCGGTTGGGCCGCCGCGCGCCGAGGGTGCGGCTCACCTCGCCGACGCTCGCCCGGTGGACGGTCTCCGCGCCGCGCGGCGGCGGGGCGTCGCCGGCCCACGGGCGCGGCGCGAACCGCAGCCGGCCGGCGAACGGCTCGATCTCCTCCAGCACCGCCAGCGCCGCGTTCCGGTCGCCCGCGCGCAGCAGCCAGGCCACCGCGAGCAGCGCGCCCTCCTCGGGGACGGTGATCTCGTACCGGCCCCCGTCCAGGAGCGCGTACAGCTCCGCCAGCCCGGCCTCGGACAGGTGGTGGTAGAAGAGGGCGCGGCGCTCGGCCGGGACGCCCGCGCGGCGGGCGGTCGCGGTCTCGTGCGGCAGCGGCGGCCCGCCGGCCGCCGCCCGGCCGGTCGCGAAACCGCCGCGCGCCACCTCGGGCGTGCCCCAGGCCGGGAGCCCCGAGACCGGGGCGCGGGTGCCGATCGACAGCGTTCCGGCGGCCATCCCGCTCAGGATCTCTTCCCACTGCCGGACGCGGGCCTCGGCACGCGTCCGGGTGGCCTCGTCCTCGTGCGTCTCCGCGGTGGAGAACGCCTTCGCCAGCTGGAGGCCCGGGTAGCCCGGGCCCACCGCTCTCACCTCGACGTCATCGCCGTCCATGCCAGCGTGGCGGGTTCCGCCCCCGCGCCCTCCGGGTCCGAAGCCCGGTGCTCTGCTGCTGAGCTACACGCTGTCGCGGAGCCCAGAGTACGAGCGCGATGATCGGCGACGCAACGGGATTCACGGCCGTCCGGGAGGGCCGCCGGGCGGGTCCGCGGCCTTGAACTCCCTGGCCTGCTTCTCGTCGAACGCTCGGGTGTCGCGCGGCTCGACGAAGGGCTCCCGCTCCTCCGGGGCGCCGCCGGCGATGGCCCGGCCCCGTTCGAGCTCGGCGTTCAGCTCGGCGCCCAGCAGGATGGCGAGGTTGGTGAGCCACAGCCAGACGAGGAAGATGATGATCCCGGCCAGGCTGCCGTAGGTCTTGTTGTACGAGGCGAAGTTGGCCACGTAGACGGCGAAGAGGCCGGACGCCGCCAGCCAGAGGCCGATCGCCAGCAGCCCGCCCGGTGTCACCAGGCGGAAACCGTGCTTGGCGTTGGGGGACGCCCAGTACAGCAGGGCGATCAGGAAGGCCACCACCAGGACGATGACGGGCCACTTGGCGATGTTCCAGGCCGTCACGGCCGCCGACCCCACTCCCAGGAGGTCGCCCAGCCTGCGGGCCAGCGGCCCCGACACCACCACGGCGATCGCCGAGGCGGACAGCAGCACGAGGGTGACCAGGGTGACCGCCACCCGGACCTGCAGCGTCTTCCAGATCGGGCGGCCCTCCGGGACGTCGTAGACGACGTTCGAGGCCCGCATGAACGCGGCGACGTAGCCGGAGGCCGACCACAGGGCCGCGAGCAGGCCCAGCAGGGCGACCACCCCGGCGCCGCCGCGGTCCCTTTCCAGCTGGGTCAGCGCGGTCACGAGCACCTGCCGTACCGAGCCGGGGGCCAGGGTGCCCGCGTTGGTGATCAACGACTGCGAGACCGACCGGCCGCTCAGCCCCACCAGCGAGACGACCACCAGCATCGCCGGGAAGATCGACAGCACCGAGTAGTAGGTGAGGGCCGCGGCCCAGTCCGACAGGTCGTCGCGCCGGTACTCGGCGAAGGTCCGTTTGATCACGGCCTTCCACGAGGTCGGTGGCGGGCCGGCCGGCCCGCCGTCGTCCTCTCGCCCCTTCAGCCGCCCGGCCATCGGCCGGTCACCTTACGCGCTCCCCGCCCGCGACGCGCTCTCCGCGGCGGTTCACGGAGCGCTTTCACAGGCCTCACCGCGCCCAGCGTCCCGCATTTCTTCCCATTGCCGACATTTTGCGCCCCGAGCCGATTTTGCCCGTTGCGCCCATACGAGGCGCCATGCCGGTACGCATGCGATTGATGGCCCGCATTCGGCGCATATAACGCCTGTAGCGCATGCCCTGGACGCCTCCGCCCCCCATGGTGGCCCACGGGGTGCGGCGCCCGCCCATGGCACGGGCCCGGACGTAACGCCGTACGGCGGGTCGGCCGTAGAAGGTCCCCGCGAAGCCGGGTCCGGGCCGCCCGGCCCCGAAGCGGATCCCGGCGCGGCGTGTCCGGCGGGCGGCCAGCAGCCTCGCCCGCTCCCAGCCGGTGAACTGGTGGGCCTGCGCCTGCATACGGCGCCGCATCAGGATCGCCGCCAGCGCGGCACCGGCCGCGCCCATGGCGACCAGCCCGGCGCGTGACCGCGGGGCCTCCTCCTCGCGCTCACGGCGGGCGCGTTCGGCCTCGGCCTCCTCGGCCAGCTCCCTGACGGCCGTCCGGGCCCGCTCGCGGCGCTCGCGCCGCCGCAGGCCGACACCGGCCCTCATCCGGTCCGCCCTCTCCCTGGCCCGCGCCTTGACGTCGGCCTTGGCGGCGAGCGCCTCGACGGTGTCGCCCAGCTCCCTGCGGGTCTGCTCGATCTCCTCGCGCAGGGCCGCCGTCCCGGCGGGCGTCTCTTCGTACTCGTACTCGTACTCGTACCGCTCGGGGAAGGTTCTCTGCGTCATCGGTGTGCCCTCTCCCTGATCTCTGCCATGTCCTGGCGCGCGCTCTCCAGAGCGCGTTCGGGCATCGGCGGGAAGCCGCGCGAGGTCTGGCTGCGGCCCATCAGCGCCAGGATGCCCGCGACGAGCAGCAGGAACCCGCCGATGATGAGCGCCGCGGCCCAGACCGGCAGGGCCAGCGAGATCGCCGCGATGGCCGCGGCCACCAGGGCACCGCCCCCGTAGAGGGCCATCACCCCGGCACCGCCGAAGAGCCCGGCCCCGGCGCCCGCGTGCTTGCCCTTGTCCTTGATCTCCGCCGCCGCCAGGCGAAGCTCCGCCCGGACGAGGTCGGAGAGCTGCTGGGTGGCCCGCGAGACCAGCTCGCCCACCTTCTGGTCCCCCGCACCGCGGCCCGCGGTCCGGTAGGCGGTCGCCCCGTCGCCGCCGGGGTGTTCACCGATCATCGTTCCGGTTGCCCTTTCGCCGCTCTCCAGCGGCCGTACCGTGCTCATCGATCTCAGCCCTCCCCTGTGTTGAGCGAGGTCGGACGCGTCCTTCGGTACCAAAGTTCCCGTTCCCCGTGTAGCCGTCCTAAACCCGCACGAGAGGCATTGAAGATTCCTTGAAATAGCGTGCAACCTCCTTCGTCCCCCGCGCGTATGTGTCAGCACAGAAGGCCGCAGGGGAGAAGAAAGGGCCCGTATATGAAGACGCCTGGTCGGAGATTCTTGGCGACTACGGCGGTCGCCGCGGCCGCGGCGACCGCCGTGGCCGGGTGCGGCGGCAAGGAGGGAACGACCGCGGCGTCCGGAGGGCCGGCGGACCCCGCCGCCGGGAAGCTGCCGCAGGCCACGACGTTCACCACCCTGAAGGGCCTGCCGCTGGACCAGGACCCGTTCGGGAAGAACGGCGGCACCGTCGTCCGCCCGAAGGCGCCGCTGCCGGTGTCGGCCCAGGCGGGCGGCCCGGCCGTGGCGACGCTGCCGGAGAAGCAGCTCGGCGGGCCCACCTGGGTCCCGGTGGTGGAGACCAGGGCCGGATGGAACCGGGTGCTGCTGCCCAGCCGCCCCAACCGGGTGACCGGGTGGATCCCCGGCACGCCCGACAAGGTGGAGACCGCGCGCAGCCCCCACGTCATCAAGGTCGACGTGAGCGACCGCCGCCTCACCCTCCTGGAGTCCGGACGCGAGGTGGGCGCCTGGACCGTGGCCGTGGGCGGCGCCAAGACGCCCACCCCGACCGGGCGGACGTTCCTGCTCGCGTCGCTGGCCCCGACCAAGCCCAGCTTCAGCCCGCTCATCCTGCCGGTCGGCGCCCACTCGGAGACCCTGGACACCTTCGGCGGCGGACCCGGCACCGTCGCCTTCCACGGGTGGAAGAACAAGGCCGACTTCGGCAAGGCCGTCAGCCACGGCTGCGTCCGGGTGCCCGCGGAGGCGCTGACCCGCCTCTCCAAGGCGCCGCTCGGCACTCCCGTCGAGATCGTGGACTGACCGGCACCCCGGTACTCCCCCGCATTCCCCATCCCCGGGGCTCCGGCCCCACGACCTAGGAGACACGCGTGCGTTTGAAGCATCTGACCAGGGCAGCCGCCATCGCCGGGGCCGTCGCCGTCCCGCTGTCCCTCGGCCTCACGCCGGGCGGCGCGCCGGAGGCCATGGCCTCCCCCGGCCCCGCCTCCTCGGCGTTCGGCCTGTCCGCCTCCGGCCCGGTGGCGCTCCCGCCGACCCCGGCGGTGGCCTCCACCGGGGCGGGCACCTCCAGGAGCCTGGCCGAGCTGCCGGCCAACCCGGTCGTCCAGGCCAGGGTCCTGAACGCCTCGGCCGGCAAGGCGCACGCCCGCGCCTCGGTCGCCGACCTGGCCGTCCCCAGGGCCGCCCTGAAGGCCGGCGCGGTCACCGCCAAGTGCGTCGGGGGCAAGGGCGTCTCCAACCTGGTCGAGGTGACCCTGAACGGCAAGCCGATCAAGGCCGCCGCCGCGCCCAACAGCGGCCTGACGGTGCGGCTGGACGGGGTCGGCACGGTCGCGCTCGTCCTGAACAAGCAGACCCGCGCGTCCGACGGCCGCCTCACCGTCACCGCCGTCGAGCTGACCCTGCCCGCCGGGCCGGGCCGCAACCAGGTGATCAGCGTCGCCTCGGCGACCTGCGGCCAGGGCGCGCCGCAGCCGGGGCCGTCCCAGCCCGGCGCCCCGGAGAAGCCGGAGCCCTCGCCGTCGGCCCCGCCGTCCACCTCCCCGCCCGGCGCGGCGCCGGTCCCGACCCCGGTCCCCGGCGACCTTCCGGTGACCGGCTGAACGGCTGACCGGCTGAACGAACCGGGGGATCCACCGCCGGGCGGCCCGGCCGTCCGGCGATCCGAGCGGCCGGCCGGGTGACGACCCGGCCGGCCTCGTCGGCAGGGATCGGCCGAGCGGCCGGCCGGCCCGTTCCGATGAGGCCCGAGGGGCTCGCGCCGTATGCGGCGCGAGCCCCTCTCGCATTCGCTCGAACCTTCCCGGGCTCAGGGGTTCCGGACCTCCAGGCGAACCCCGCCGCCCGGTAGATCACTTCGCCGCACGGGGGCGACCTGCGCCAAGCGAACCCCCCGCGCTTCTCTGAATGTAGACGGCGCCTCCCCATCTATTAGGCTGGCGCCGCGCCAGCCCTCACCTTCCCCCAGTGCTTCTGGAGGCCCGCACCATGGCCGCAACGTCCGACGAGTCACCGGGCATCGACGACAAGACCTCCGGAGTCCGCGAGGTCAAGTCGGCGGCGCGGACCCTGGAGCTGCTCGAACTGCTGGCCTCGCGGCAGAACCGCCCGGCCCGGCTGCGCGAGCTGACCGAGGCGCTGGGCGTCCCGCGCAGCAGCCTGTACGCGCTCCTGCGGACGCTGACCAAGCACGGCTGGGTGCGCACCGACGCCTCCGGGACGATGTACGGGATCGGCATCCGCGCGCTGCTGGTCGGCACCAGCTACCTGGACACCGACCCGCACCTGCGGATCGTCAAGCCGGTCCTGGACGAGCTGGGCGAGAAGCTGGACGAGACCTTCCATTTCGGGCGGCTGGACGGCTTCGACGTGGTGTACCTGGCGACCCGCGAGTCGGGCCAGTACCTCCGCCCCTACAGCAGGGTGGGACGGCGGCTTCCCGCGTACTGCACGGCGCTGGGCAAGGCTCTGCTCGCCGCGCGGCGGGACGGGGAGCTGGCCGCGCACATCCCCGCGACGCTGACCGCCTCGACGCCGCGCACCATCACCGACCGGGCCGCGCTGGAGGCCGATCTGGAGCGGACCCGCGAGCGGGGCCACGCCGTGGACGTCGAGGAGAACAGCCTCGGGCTGCACTGCTTCGGCTTCGCGCTGCGGTACTCCCCCGAGGGGCGACCGGCCCGGGACGCCATCAGCTGCTCGGTGCCGGTGGCCCGGCTCACGCCGGAACGGGAGGCGGAGATCGTCGAGGCGATGCGGGAGGCCCGCGCGCAGATCGAGCGGGGCGCCCCGCCGATCACCGAGGACTCCTGGCAGATCTGACCGCGTTCTTACGTCCCGGCCCACGGCGCTCGCCGTACGGCCGGGACTTCGCCTTGCCTGATGCTGCCCACATGACGAACCATCGTCTACACATGAAAACGTGGTCTGCTAGCGTAGCCGGACGTTGGATCCGTTCGGTGACGTGAAGGTGCCGCCCCCATGCCCAAGCCGCCCACCGCCCCCCACTCCCTTCCCCCCGTCCCCGGCGTCCCCTCCGGTCCGCGGCAGCGCGTCGCCGAGGTCACGATCACGCCGGTCGCGTTCCGGGACCCGCCGCTGCTCAACACCGTCGGCGTGCACGAGCCGTACGCGATCCGCGCGATCGTCGAGGTCCGGACCGACGAGGGGCTGACCGGCCTCGGTGAGACCTACGCCGACACCGCCCACCTGGCCCGGCTGCGCCGCGCGGCCGGGGAGATCGTCGGGACCGACGTCTGGGACGTCAACGAGCTGGCCCGCCGCGTCCGGGCGAGCCTGGCCGGGGACCGCGGCACCGGCGGCCACGGGATGGCCGGCATGGTCACCAACAGCAGCACCGCCGACGCCGTGCTGTCCCCGTTCGAGGTGGCCTGCATGGACGTCCAGGGGAAGGCGACCGGGCTGCCGGTCAGCGCGCTGCTCGGCGGCGCCGTCCGCGACCGGGTCGAGTACTCGGCCTACCTGTTCTACAAGTGGGACGCGCACCCCGGCCAGGAGCCCGACGCCTGGGGCGCGGCGCTCGACCCGGACGGGATCGTCGCGCAGGCCCGCCGGATGATCGACGCCTACGGCTTCTCCGCGATCAAGCTCAAGGGCGGGGTGTTCCCGCCCGAGGAGGAGATCGAGGCGATCCGGGCCCTGCGCCGCGCGTTCCCCGGCCACCCGCTGCGCATCGACCCGAACGGGGCCTGGACGGTCGAGACCTCGGTACGGGTCGGGCGGGAGCTGGAGGGCGTCCTGGAGTACCTGGAGGACCCGACCGCGGGCGTGGAGGGGATGGCCGAGGTCGCGCGCCGGGTGCCGATGCCGCTGGCCACCAACATGTGCGTGGTGGGCTTCGCCGACATCGAGCCCGCGGTGAAGCGGGACGCGGTGGGCGTCGTCCTGTCCGACCACCACTTCTGGGGCGGCCTGGGACGCTCGCGGCTGCTGGCGGGCATCTGCGAGACCTTCGGGCTCGGACTGTCCATGCACTCCAACTCCCACCTGGGCGTCAGCCTGGCCGCCATGACCCACCTGGCCGCCGCGTCACCGGCCCTGACGTACGCGTGCGACACCCACACCCCGTGGAAGGACCCGGACGAGGACGTGATCGCCGACGGGGCGCTCACCTTCTCCGAGGGCGCGCTCATCGTCCCCGACGGCCCCGGGCTCGGGGTCACGCTGGATCGTGACAGGCTCGCCCGGCTGCACGAGCGGTACGTCGAGTGCGGGGTGCGCGACCGGGACGACACCGGGTACATGCGCCGTGTCGACCCGTCGTACGAGAAGAAGCAGCCGCGCTGGTGACCGCGCCCGCCGCCCCGCTGAGGGTGCTGGTCACCGACCCGATCATCAGCCGCTTCGCGGCGGTCCTGGACGCGGGCGGGCACGAGACGGTGCTCGCCCCCGGCCGTCCGGACGAGGAGGTCGCCGCGGCCCTGCCCGGCACCGACGTGCTGGTCTGCTCGCGGATGACCGAGCCGATGGCCCGCGCCGCGACCGGGCTGCGGCTGGTCCAGGTCACCGGGGCCGGGTACGAGCGCATCGCCGTCGGCGCGCTGGCGCCGGGCGTCGCGGTGGCCAACACCTTCCACCACGGGCCGTCCATCGCCGAGCACGTGGTGATGGTCGCCCTCATGCTGTCCCGGCGGGTCCTGCGCAAGGACCGGCTGCTGCGCGAGGGCGTCTGGGAGTCGGTCACCACGGATCCGGACCTCCCGCTCGGCACCACCCTGGCCGGGCGGACGCTCGGGCTGGTGGGGCTGGGCGAGACCGGCGGGCGGGTCGCCCGGCTGGCCGCGGCGCTCGGCATGCGCGTCCAGGCGGTCCGGCGCGACCCCGCGGCTCCGCTGGCGGACGGCCCGCGCCTGGACCGCGTCCTGCCGCCCGGGGACCTTCCCGAGCTGCTGGAGACCTCCGACGTCGTCGTGGTGACGGTGCCGCTGACCGACCGCACCCGCGGCCTGATCGGGGCCGCCGAGCTGCGCCGGATGCGCCGTACCGCCTTCCTGATCAACGTGGCGCGCGGCCCGGTGGTGGACGAGCGGGCGCTGTACGAGGCGCTGGCCGAGGACCGGATCGCGGGCGCGGGCATCGACGTCTGGTGGCCGGACCCGGGAGGCACGGGCCGCGCCGGGAGCACGATGCCGTTCGAGCGGCTCGGCAACGTCGTGCTGACGCCGCACAACTCCGGCCACACGCGCGAGACGTTCGAGAACCGCGCCCGCGACATCGCCGCCAACATCGCGGCGCTCGCGGAGGGCCGCCCGCTGCGCAACGTCGTCCACCCCGGCTGACCGCACGCGAAAGGCGGCGGGCCCCTCCTCTCGCGGGAAAGGAGGGGCCCGCCGTCGCGCGCGGCGGTTCAGCGCGCGCCGCTCACGACCTCCAGGGGGAAGTGGCAGGCGGCCTGGTGGGCGGGGTCGTCACCGTCCGGGCCGGCCGGGACGTCCTGCGCGCAGACGTCGCGGGCGTACCGGCAGCGGGTCCGGAAACGGCAGCCGGACGGCGGGTTCAGCGGCGAGGGCACCTCGCCCTCCAGGATGATCCGCTCCCCGCGCACGCGCCCGGACACCTCCAGCTCGGGCGCCGCCGACAGCAGGGCCTCGGTGTACGGGTGCCGCGGCGCCTGGAAGACCTCCTCGGCCGTCCCGGTCTCGACGATCCGGCCGAGGTACATCACCGCCACCCGGTCGGCGACGTGCCGGACCACCGACAGGTCGTGCGAGATGAACACGTACGACACGCCGAGGGCGCGCTGCAGATCGTCCAGCAGGTTGAGGACCTGGGCCTGGACCGACAGGTCCAGCGCCGAGACCGGCTCGTCGCAGACGATCACCTCCGGGCCGAGCGCGAGCGCGCGGGCGATGCCGATGCGCTGGCGCTGGCCGCCGGAGAACTCCTGCGGGTAGCGGCCGGCGTCACCGTGCCGCAGCCCGACCAGGTCCAGCAGCTCCCGGACGCGCGCCTCCCGGTCCCGCCGCCCGGGCAGCACGTCGCGATGCGTCCGCCACGGCTCCGCGATGATCTCCGCCGCGGTCATCCGCGGGTTGAGCGAGGCGAACGGGTCCTGGAAGACCATCTGGACCCGGCGCCGCCAGGCCAGCAGCTCCTTGCCCTTCATCGTGAACGGGTCCACGCCGTCGAACCGCAGCGTTCCCTCGTCCGGGCGCTCCAGCAGGAGCAGCACCCGGGCCAGCGTGGACTTGCCGCAGCCGGACTCGCCGACCAGGCCGAGGGTCTCGCCGCGCCCGAGGGTCAGGTCGATCCCGTCCAGCGCCCGCAGGCGGTCCCTGCCCTCCTTGTTCTTGCGGACGCGGAAGGTCTTGGCCAGGCCCCGGGCCTCGATGACCGGGACGGGGGCGCCGGTGCCGGCGCTTCCGGACGCGGTCGCGGTGTCAGGCATGGGCCGGCTCCTTTGCGGGTCGGTCGGCGAAGTGGCAGGCGGCGGCGCGTCCCGGCGCGGTCTCGGCCAGGGCGGGACGGTCCTCCCGGCACCGGTCGGCCGCCATCGGGCAGCGGGCCTGGAAGGCGCACCCGTCAGGGATCAGGTGCAGCTCCGGCGGCCCGCCCTTGATCGACCGCAGCGGCTCGCCCCGCCCGATCCGGGCCGGGACCGACTCCAGCAGCCCCCGCGTGTACGGGTGCCGCGGATCGGCGAAGACCTCGGCGACCGGGCCGGTCTCCACGACCCGGCCGGCGTACATCACCGCGACGTGGTCGGCGTGCTCGGCGACCACCGCCAGGTCATGGGTGATCAGGACGACCGCCATGTCCCGTTCGGTGCGCAGCTCCCGCAGCAGCTCCATGATCTGCGCCTGGACGGTGACGTCGAGGGCGGTGGTGGGCTCGTCGGCCAGCAGCACGTCCGGGTCCAGCGCCACCGCCATCGCGATCAGCAGCCGCTGCCGCATCCCGCCGGAGAACTGGTGCGGGTAGGCCGACAGCCGGGCCCGGGGGTCGGGGATGCCGACCCGTTCCATCAGCTCCGCGGCCTTGGCCAGCGCCTCCTTGCGGGACAGCCCGCGGTGGATCCGGAACGGCTCGGCGAGCTGCGCCCCGACCGTCTGGACGGGGTTGAGCGCGGTGAGCGCGTCCTGGAAGACGATCGACAGGCCGGGCCCGGCGATCTTGCGCCGCGCGCCGCGGCCCAGCTTCAGCAGGTCGGTGCCGCCGAGCCGGACCGCCCCGCCGGCGACCTCGGCCACCGGGTCGAGCAGGCCGGCGACGGCCTGGGCGGTGATGCTCTTGCCGCAGCCGGACTCGCCGAGCAGGGCCAGGGTCTGGCCGCAGCGGACGGAGAAGCCGACGCCGTCGACGGCGCGGACCGTCCCGTGCGGGGTGCGCAGGTCGACCGAGAGGCCCTCGACCTCCAGCGCCACGCGGGAACCACTCACTGGGGCACCTCCGGAAGGGCGGCGGACCGGCCGCCGCGGCGGCTGCGGGGCAGGGCCAGCCGCCACCGCTGCGCGGGGTCGGTGGCCAGGCGGAACCAGGCGGCCAGCAGGGTGGCCGAGACCGTGGTGACGACGATGGCCAGGCCCGGGAGGACGGCCGTCCACCAGGCGGTCTGCAGGTACGTGCGGCCCTGCGCGACCATCAGGCCCCAGCTGACGTCGGGCGGCTGGATGCCGATGCCGAGGAAGCTGAGCGAGGACTCGGCCAGCATCACGAAGCAGAAGTCGACCGTGGCCACGGTCAGCAGGGTGGGCGCGACGACCGGCGCGACATGCCGGACGATCACCGCCCCGCTCCGGGTGCCGAACGTGCGGGCCGCGTCCACGAACAGCCGCCCGCGCAGCTCGGCCGACTCGGCGCGGGCGGTGCGCAGGTAGACCGGGATCCGGGCGATGGCCAGGACCGCGACGATGTTCACCGCGCTCGGCGAGAAGATGTACAGCACGACGACCGCGAGCAGCAGCGAGGGGAAGCTGAGGATGATATCGGCGATCCGCATCGACACGTTCTCCCGCCACCCCCGGTGGTAGCCGGCCCACATCCCCCAGGCGCCGCCGACGACCAGGGAGATCAGGACGGCCGGGACCGCCACCGACAGCGTGGTGCCGCCGGCGACGATCAGCCGGGCCAGCACGCTGCGGCCCAGGACGTCGCTGCCGAGCACGAACTCCCAGCCGTGTTCCAGGTGGAACGGCGGGGTGTTGGTGGCGTCCAGGTTCTGCCGGGTGGCCAGGTCGCCGATCAGCACGCGGCCCAGCGTGGTCGCCAGCACCACCATCAGCAGCACGGCGGCGGCCGCGGTGGCCACCCTGTCCCGCAGCAGCAGCCGCCACCACCGGACCCGGCGGGCCGGGGCGCGCGCCGCGCCGGCCGTGCCGCCGGCGGCGGTGTCGTCGAGGGTCGCCGTCATGGAGGCTCCGTTCTCGGTCATGCCGGGACCGCCTCCCGGACGCGCGCGTCCAGCAGGGCGTGGACCAGATCGATGAGGATGTTGAGGGCGAAGATCGTCACCGCGGTGACCAGCACGGCCGCCTGCAGCACCGCGAAGTCGCGCTGCAGGATGGAGTCGATCATCAGCTTGCCGATGCCCGGCCAGCCGAAGATCGTCTCGACCACCACGGCCCCGTTCACCAGGCCCACGGTCAGGTCGCCGGCGACGGTCAGGACGGGCGGGGCGGCGTTGCGCAGCGCGTGCCCGAAGACCACCCGCCTCTCGCTGGCCCCCTTGCTGCGCGCGACCTTCACGTACGGGGCCGACAGCGCCGAGACCATCGCGCCGCGTACCACCTGCACCAGCACGCCGAACGGCCGGATCAGCAGCGTGAGCAGCGGCAGCACCCAGACCTCGGGGCCGCCGACCACACCGGAGGTGGGCAGCCAGCCCAGCGTCACCGCGAACACCAGCACACCCATGATCGCGAACCAGAAGTCGGGCATGCTGGCCGCGGTCATCGACAGGAAGCCCGAGAGCCGGTCGGCCAGGGAGTTGGGCCGGTAGGCCGCCCAGCTGCCGATCACGACGGCGCCGGCGATGGCCAGCAGCATCGTGGCCCCGGCGAGCTGCAGCGTCGCGGGGAACGCGCGCAGCGCCATCCCCGCGGCGTCCTGCCCGGTGCGCAGCGACTCGCCGAAGTCGAGCGTGAACACGCCCCGGAGGTAGTCCCACAGCTGGACCAGGAGCGGCTGGTCGAACCCGTTGCGGTGCAGGAAGTCCGCGCGCATCTGCGGGGTGGCGCTGAGCGGCAGGTAGAGCTTGGCCGGGTCACCGGTGAGCCGGGCCAGGCAGAACACGCCGAGGATCACCACGACGAGCGGGAGGGCGCTGGAGACGACGCGCCTGCGGACGAAGGTCGGCATCACTGTTCCCTCACCTGGCCGGCCGGACCTCGGCGAGCCGCAGCTCGTCGGTGGTCGCCGAGTTCGGCTTGTAGCGGACGTCGCGGGCTATGCCGAGCAGGCCCCGCATGTGCGCGATGTGCGCGTACTGGACGACGTGCTCGTTCTGGTAGGCCAGCACCTCGCCGAACGCGCGGGCGCGTTCGGCGCCGGTGGTCCGGTCCGCCTTGGCGACCATGTCGTCCAGGGCGGGGGTGCCGAACTGGCTCTGCGGGCCGTCGCTCACCAGGTACTGGCTGGTGGTGAACCCGGCGTCGCCGGCCTGGTTGCCGTGCATGATCAGCAGCAGCGTGGGCCCGGCGTCGCGGACGAAGGGCCGCAGCTGGTACTCCAGGTGGGCGGCGGTGTCCAGCATCCTGATCCGGACGTTCAGCCCGGCCTGCCCGAGCGCCTCCTGGATCACCTCGGCGGTCTCGGCCACCTTGGGGAACTGCGCGTTCCTGGCGATCAGGGTGATCGGCGTCTGCACCGGCACCCCGGCCGCCCTGGCCTCCGCGACCAGCGCCCTGGCCTTGGCGGGGTCGTACGGCCACGCCGCGATCGCCGGGTTGTGGCCGACCACGCCGTCGGCGACCAGCTGCCCGGCGGGCTCGCCCAGCTTGAGGAAGAGCGACCGGACGATGCCGTTCTTGTCGATCGCGTAGTTGACCGCGCGCCGCACGCGGACGTCGTTGAGCGGCGCGACGTTGCCGTCCATGCGCAGGGCGGTGGTCTCGTTGTTGGGGAAGGGGACGCCGAGGTCGCCCGCGCCGTCCTCGGGGCCGATGCCGGTGGCGATCCCGGCCTCGCCGCTGGTCACCATGGCGGCGCGGATGCTGCTCTCGGCCCGCCACACGTAGCGGACCGCGGGGTAGGCGGGCTTGGCGCCCCAGTACCCGTCGTAGCGGTCGAGCCGCAGGCTGATGCCGGTGTCCCACTTGGAGATCCGGTACGGGCCGGTGCCGACCGGCTCGCGCACCTTGGCCCGGGTGTCGGTCCCGGTCGGGACGATCTCCAGGAACGACAGCCGCAGCGGGAGGATCGGGTCGGGCTCGGCGGTGGTGACGGTCAGCGTCGCCGGATCGGGCGTCGCCACCTCCAGCTTGCTGTCGGCGAAGACGTAGCCGTCGACGTTGCAGCCGAGCTTGGAGCCGACCGCGCGCTCGATCGAGAACGCGGCGTCGGCGGAGTCGAAGGGCGAGCCGTCCTGGAACGTGACCCCCTGGCGGAGCTTGAACGTCCAGGTGCGGTCGCCTTCGGACTTCCACTCGGTGGCCAGCAGCGGCTGGAGGGCGCCGGAGACGGGGTCGCGCTCGATCAGCGGCTCGGTGATGTTGGAACGAACCACGACCCCGGTGGAGGTCAGCGAGGACTCGCAGGGCTCCAGCGTGGGCGGCTCCTGTTGCAGCACGATCTGCAGCGCGCCGTCGGCGCCGCCGGTCAGCGAGTCGCTGTTGGCGACCGTGCAGCCGGTGCCGGCGGCCAGGGCTCCCAGCGCCGCGAGGGCGAGCGCCGCCACGCGCGGTGAGGGTCGGGGTGGGAATGCGGGCATGGTCTCTCCAGACAGGGCGTGCCGAGAGCGCGAGACGTGCGTGTGGCCGCGATGCGCGCGGCCCGGAGCGGGTGGACGGGACTGCGGACGGGACGGCTCCCCACGAACGGTCGTCTACGAGGAGGAAAGTCATCTCTATGGGTAGACGGGACCTTAAGGTCGGCCCTCTTCCTGCGTCAAGGGTCGTCCGACGAGGCGGAGCAGCGCGCGGAGGGCGGGGTCGTCGTTGCCCGTTCGCCACACGCTGTGCACTTCGACCAGGTCGGGGGCCAGCCCGTCGATGTCCAGGAATTCGAGGTTCGGCAGCCGCAGGGCGGAGGCCGAGCGCGGCACCAGCGCCACCCCGACCCCCGCGTCCACCAGCGCCAGCAGGCTGTGCACCTGCGCCATCTGCTGGACGTAGCGCGGCGCCACGCCCGCGTCGCGGAAGACCGTGATGACCAGCTCGTACAGGTACCGGGCCTCCACCGGAGCGTAGGTGACCAGGTCGTGTGCGGCGATGTCGGCCAGCCGGGGGACGCGGCCGAGCGCGGCCAGGGGGTGCCCGCGCGGCACCGCCAGTACCAGCGGCTCGGCGTGCACCAGGCGGGCACCGAGCACGTCCGACCGCGGCACGCCGCGCGCCAGGCCCACGTCGATCTCGCCCGCGAGCAGGGCGTCCAGCTGGTCGCGGGTGACCATCTCGGTCAGCGCCAGGTCGACCTCGGGCAGGTGCTCGCGGGCGGCGGCGATCCACTGCCCCAGGACGGCCAGCGCGGACATGGCGGTGAAGGCGATCCGGACCGTGCCGCGGGTGCCCTGCGCGCTGCGCCGCGCCACCAGGACGGCCGCCTCCGCCTGGCTGAGCAGCCGCCGCGCCTCCCCGAGGAAGGCCCGCCCGGCGGGCGTGGGCGCGGCGCCGTGCGCGGTGCGTTCCAGGAGCGGGACGCCGACGGCCCGTTCGAGCTTCTGGATCTGGCGGCTGAGCGGCGGCTGGGTCATCCGCAGCCGGTCGGCCGCCCGCCCGAAGTGCCCCTCCTCCGCGACGGCGACGAACCCCCTCAGCTGGTCGAGCGTGTACGCCACGCGTCCCCCCTCCTTCCACGGCCGGTGACCGGCCGACACCTGATGCAGGAAAGGTATTAGTACATGCCATATACAACTTGGACAAGCATGATGCCCGGTCCTTAGCCTGAAGGCAGCCCCCCGCCCCCGGACCCTGGAGTCAGAGCAGATGTCGCGATTCACCCACGGCGAGCTGAAATCCGTGCTCGGTGCCGGGCTGCTGTCGTTCCCGGTCACCCACATGACCCCCGACCTCGCCTTCGACGAGCGCGCGTACCGCGACCACGTCGCCTGGCTCGCGGGCCACCCGGCCGCCGGCCTGTTCGCGGCGGGCGGCACCGGCGAGTTCTTCTCGCTCACCCCCGCCGAGGTGGGGCGGGTCGTGCGGGCCGCGGTGGACGAGGCGCCCGACGGCATGCCGATCATCGCCCCGGCCGGGTACGGCACCGCGCTGGCGGCCGAGCTGGCCCGGGACGCCGAGGAGGCCGGCGCGGACGCGGTCCTGCTGCTGCCGCCGTACCTCACCGAGGCCCCGCAGGCCGGCCTGGCCGCGCACGTCCGCGCCGTGTGCGCGGCGACCTCGCTGGGCGTGATCGTCTACCACCGGGCCAACGCGGCGTTCACCGTGGAGACCGTGGCCCGGCTCGCCGAGGACTGCCCCAACCTGATCGGCTTCAAGGACGGGGTCGGCGACATCGAGCTGATGTCCCGCCTGTACGCCACCGTCGGCGACGCGCTGCTGTACGTGGGCGGGCTGCCGACCGCCGAGACCTTCGCGCTGCCCTACCTCGAACTGGGCGTCACGACCTACTCCTCGGCGATGTTCAACTTCGTCCCGGGGTTCGCGCTCGACTTCTACGACGCGGTGCGGGCCCGGGACCACGCGGGCGTGTACGGCCGGCTCGCCGAGTTCGTCCTGCCGTACCTGGACATCCGGAACCGGTCGGCCGGGTACGCGGTGTCGATCGTCAAGGCGGGCCTGGCCGCGATCGGCCGCCCGGCCGGCCCGGTCCGGCCGCCGCTGACCGATCTCACCGAGGCGGAGCTGGCCGACCTCGCCGAGCTGATCAAGAAGGTGAGCCGGTGACCGCCCCCGGCACGCGGGCCGCTGAGCCGGCCGGCACGCCGGCCGGCACGCTGACCGGCGCGCTGCTCATCGGCGCGTCCGACGTGCACGGGCCGGGCGGCGAGCTGTACGCCGCCGACCCGCGGACCGGCGAACGGCTCGCCCCGGCCTACGGGCTGGCGGGCCCGGACGAGGCCGACCGCGCCTGCGCGCTGGCCTGGGAGGCGTTCGCGACCTACCGCCGCACCGGCCTGGAGGAGCGCGCCGCGTTCCTGGAAACCATCGCCGCCCGGATCGAGGACCTGGGCGAGGCCCTCGTCGAACGCGTCCAGGCCGAGACCGGGCTGCCCCGGGCCCGGGTGGAGGGCGAGCGGGCGCGGACCACCGGGCAGCTCCGGCTGTTCGCGTCCGTGGTCCGCTCCGGCGACTGGCTGGGCGCCCGGATCGACCCGGCGCTGCCCGGCCGCACCCCGCTGCCCCGCCCCGACCTCAGGCAGCGCAAGGTCCCGCTGGGGCCGGTCGCGGTGTTCGCCGCGAGCAACTTCCCGCTGGCCTTCTCGGTCGCGGGCGGCGACACCGCCTCCGCTCTGGCCGCGGGCGCCCCGGTGGTGGTGAAGGGGCATCCGGCGCACCCGGGGACGAGCGAGCTGGTCGGCCGCGCGGTCCGCCGGGCCGTCCAGGAGCACGGGCTGCCGGAGGGCACCTTCTCCCTCCTCCAGGGCCCCGGCTCCACGATCGGCACCCGGCTGGTCACCGACCCGCGCATCCGGGCGGTCGGGTTCACCGGCTCGCGGGGCGGCGGGCTCTCCCTCGTCGCCGCCGCGGCGGCCCGGCCCGTGCCGATCCCGGTGTACGCGGAGATGTCCTCCGTGAACCCGGTGTTCGTGCTGCCGGGGGCGCTCCGGGACGGCGGCGCCGGCCTCGGCCGCGCGTTCGTCGCCTCGCTCACCACCGGCGCCGGGCAGCTGTGCACCAGCCCCGGCCTGGTCTTCGCGCTCGACGGCGAGGGCTTCGACGCCTTCGTGGACGCCGCCACCGCCGCGGTCGCCGCGGCACCGGCCGCGCCGATGCTCACCCGGACCATCCAGTCCGGGTACGACGCCGGGGTGGAGCGGCTGGCGGGCGCCGGCGGCGTCCGCACGCTCGCCCGCGGCATCGAGGAACCCGGTATCGCGGCCTGCGGGCTGCCCGGCCTCTTCCTCACCGACGACGACGCCTTCCTCGGCGACCCGTCCCTCCAGGACGAGGTGTTCGGCGCGTCCTCCCTGATCGTCCGGGTCCGCGACCGGGCACGGCTCCGCGAGATCGTCGCCTCCCTCGAAGGCCAGCTCACCGCGACGCTGCACGCGACCCCCGAGGACCACGCGCTGGCCGCCGAGCTGCTGCCCGACCTGGAGCTGCTCGCGGGGCGGGTGGTGTTCAACGGCTGGCCCACCGGGGTCGAGGTCGGTCACGCCGTGGTGCACGGCGGTCCGTACCCGGCCACCTCCGCCCCCGCGACCACCTCGGTCGGGACCCGGGCGATCGAGCGCTTCCTGCGCCCGGTCAGCTACCAGGACGTGCCCGGCGGGCTGCTCCCCGAGGAGCTGCGCGACGGCAACCCGCTCGGCCTCCGGCGGCGGATCGACGGCGAGCCGGGGAGGGACTGAACCATGGCCGGCTCCCCCCTCGTCACCGGCCTCCGGGTCGTCCCGGTCGCGGGCCGCGACAGCATGCTGCTGAACCTCAGCGGCGCGCACGCCCCGTTCTTCACCCGCAACGTCGTCCTGCTCACCGACTCCGACGGCCGTACCGGCGTGGGCGAGGTGCCGGGGGGCGAGGCGATCACCCGGACCCTGGAGGAGTCCCGGGACCTGGTCGTCGGCCGCCCCGTCGCCGCCTACCACGCGACGCTGGAGTCGGTCCGGCGCCGCTTCGCCCACCGCGACGCGGGCGGGCGCGGCGCGCAGACCTTCGACCTGCGCACCACCGTGCACGCGGTGACGGCGTTCGAGTCGGCCCTGCTCGACCTGCTCGGGCAGTACCTGGAGGTGCCGGTCGCCGACCTGCTGGGCTCGGGCCGGCAGCGCGACCGCGTGCCGGTGCTGGGCTACCTCTTCTTCATCGGTGACCGGCGCCGCACCGACCTGGACTACCGCGCCGCCGGGAAGGACGAGGCCGACGACTGGCTGCGGCTGCGCGACGAGGAGGCGCTGACGCCGGAGGCGATCGTCGCGCTGGCCGAGGCGGCCCGCGCCCGGTACGGCTTCGCCGACTTCAAGCTGAAGGGCGGGGTGCTGCCCGGGCCGGACGAGGCCGCCGCCGTCACCGCGCTCGCCGAGCGGTTCCCCGGCGCCCGCGTCACCCTGGACCCGAACGGCGCCTGGCCGCTGGACCGGGCGATCGAGCTGGGCCGCGGGCTGCGCGGCGTCCTGGCCTACGCCGAGGACCCGTGCGGCGCCGAGGGCGGATACTCGGCGCGGGAGGTGATGGCCGAGTTCCGGCGCGCGACCGGCCTGCGCACGGCGACCAACATGGTGGCGACCGACTGGCGCGAGCTGGGCCACGCGATCTCGGCGGGCGCGGTGGACATCCCGCTCGCCGACCCGCACTTCTGGACCATGGACGGCTCGGTGCGGGTCGCGCAGCTCTGCGACGCGTGGGGCCTGACCTGGGGGTCGCACTCCAACAACCACTTCGACATCTCGCTGGCGATGTTCACGCACGTGGCCGCCGCCGCGCCCGGGGAGATCACCGCGGTCGACACGCACTGGATCTGGCAGGACGGGCAGCGGCTCACCACCGCGCCGTTCGAGATCACCGGCGGGCACCTGGCCGTCCCGGACCGCCCGGGGCTCGGCGTGGAGGTGGACGCCGGCCGGCTGGAGGCCGCCCACCGGCTGTACCTGTCCGAGGGGCTGGGCGGGCGGGACGACGCGGCGGCGATGCGGTACCTGGTGCCAGGCTGGACGTTCGATCCCCGGCGCCCCGCCCTCGACCGCTGACACCGCCGCCCGAATCAGGAGACGAGGACCCTTGCGAGAACCCCTGGAACGGCCCATGGAACGGCCCCTGGAACGCGTGCTCCAGGTCGGCCCCCTGCTGCCGTCCCTCCACCGGAACCTGGTCGAGCACTACGACGCCGTGCTGCTCGACGAGCAGCCGGACGGCTACCTCGACCGGCACGGCGCGGACTTCGTCGCCGTGGTCACCACCGCCCGCGTCGGCGTGGACCGCGCGCTGATGGACCGGCTCCCCCGGCTCCGGGCGGTCGTGAACTTCGGGGTGGGGTACGACACGACCGACGTGGTGACCGCCGCCGAACGCGGCATCGCCGTGAGCAACACCCCTGACGTGCTGACCGACTGCGTGGCCGACACCGCCGTCGGCGGGCTGATCGACGTGATGCGCCGGTTCGCGGCGGCCGACCGGTTCGTACGGCGGGGTGACTGGGCGCGCGGCCAGTACCCGCTGGCGGCCAAGGTCAGCGGCAAGCGGATCGGGATCCTGGGGCTCGGCCGGATCGGGCGGGCGATCGCGCGGCGCCTGGAGGGCTTCGACGCCGAGATCGCCTACCACTCGCGGTCGAGGGTCGAGGGCGTCTCCTATATATACGCCGAATCGCCGGAGAAGCTCGCGGCGTGGAGCGACGCCCTGATCGTGGCGACCTCGGGCGGCGCCGGCACCCGCGGGCTGGTGTCGGCGGCGGTGCTGGAGGCGCTCGGCCCGGACGGCTACCTGGTCAACGTCGCGCGCGGCAGCGTCGTCGACGAGCCCGCCCTGGTCGCCGCGCTGACCGGCGGGCGGCTCGCGGGCGCGGCGCTGGACGTGTTCGCCGACGAGCCGAACGTGCCGGCGGCCCTCCTCGACCTGGACTCGGTCCTGCTGCTGCCGCACATCGCCAGCGCCACCCGCGAGACGCGGGAGGCGATGGGCGACCTGGCGTTCCGCAACCTCCGGCAGTTCCTGGAGAAGGGCGTGCTGGTCACGCCCGTCCCGGCGCCCTGACCCGGCGGGCGCGCCCACGTTGACTTGCGGCGAGTTGTCGTGTGACCAGGTGGTCAAGGGAGCAACTCGCCGCAAGTCAACGTCCGGCCTTCCGGTCGGAGCGCTGCGCGAGGACGGTGTAGTGCGGGTCGGTGGCGCTGACGCGTCCCGCCTCGAAGATTCCGAAGCGCAGGCAGGCCGAGCCCGCGAGCAGCGCGGCGCCGCACAGCGCCGCGCCCGCGCGGGAGCGGCCCGCCGGGAGGGCGGCGCCCGCGGCGCCCGCGATGGTGAGGACCTTCGCGGCGCGCATGAGCAGCCCCGCCCTGCCCGCTCGGTACGGCTCGGCCAGCGGCCCCAGGCGCCGTTCCATCCGGCGTTCGGCCGCCAGTTCCAGGGCGGCCCCGAACAGCGCGGCGCCCCGCGCCGGCGCGGCCTCGCACACGGGGGCCGCCAGCAGGCCGAGCCCGGCGGCCGACGCCGCGCCCGACCCGGCGAACACGAACGGCAGTTCCCGGTACGCCTCGTGCCAGGCGGGCACGGCGGTGTCGGCGATCAGCACCGCGGTGTAGCAGGTCACGGCCGCGCCGGACAGCGCGGACCAGCCGGTCGCCGCGCGCCCGGCCCGGCGGAACAGGCCGGTGGCGTCGGTGACGGCGGCCACGCCCGCGGCCGGGCCGTACCCGAGCAGGATCCAGGACCCCACGCTCATCGGCGAGGTCGGCTTGAACACCCGCAGCATGTTGACGAACCGCCCGGGGCGGCCGAGGTCGTGGATCAGCGCCGCCGTGGACAGCGAGATCGCCCCCAGCGCGCCGATCTTGGCGGCCCTCGCCAGCGCCGGGCGCCCGGTCAGCTCGGCCCCGGCCGCCAGCGCCGAGGAGCCCCCGGCCAGCCCGCCCAGGAAGAGGTA
This sequence comes from Actinomadura viridis, assembly GCF_015751755.1. Taxonomy (GTDB): domain Bacteria; phylum Actinomycetota; class Actinomycetes; order Streptosporangiales; family Streptosporangiaceae; genus Spirillospora; species Spirillospora viridis. Next base: position 8,682,555 of record NZ_JADOUA010000001.1, on the reverse strand, counting down.
GCCCGCGATGTCGGCGGCCTTCCAGGTCGGCGGCTTGATGATCGGCCGTCCGTAGTACGACCCGAACTCGGCCTCCGGGACCACGGTCGGCTCGCCCCGGCGGCGCCGGCGCCCGGGCCGCCGGCGACGGCCCTCGGCGCCCGGGACCGCGTCCCGTCCGGGCCGCTGCCGCCGCACTCCCTCGCGGGTGACCTCGGCCTCGCTCATCGCCGCCTCCTCATCGCCGCCCCCTCGTGGTCGCGTAGACGGTGGCGATCCCGCCGAGCAGGGTCAGGGCCGCCGCTCCCGCGTGCCGCCACATGGACGGCAGATCGCGGGTCGTGACGACCGGGTCGGGCGGAAGCCCGTAGACCTCCGGTTCGTCCAGGAGGAGGAAGAAGGCCCCGTCCCCGCCGACACCGTCGCCGGGGTCGTGCCCGTAGAGGCGGGCGTCCTCCACCCCGGCCTCGTGCAGCCGCTCCACCCGCCGTGCGGCCCGTTCACGCAGTTCGTCCAGGGGGCCGTACTGGATGGAGTCGGTGGGGCACGCCTTCGCGCACGCCGGTTCCATGCCGTCGGAGACGCGGTCGTAGCACAGCGTGCACTTCCAGACGCGTCCGTCGTCCTGGCGCTGGTCGATGACGCCGTACGGGCAGGCGGGGACGCAGTAGCCGCAGCCGTTGCAGATGTCCTCCTGCACGACCACGGTGCCGTACTCGGTCCGGAAGAGGGAACCGGTCGGGCACACGTCCAGGCACGCGGCGTGCGTGCAGTGCTTGCACACGTCGGAGGCCATCAGCCAGCGGAACTCGCCGCGGTCCTCCCCGTTGGCGGTCTGGCCCGCGGCGGCGGCCTCGGCGGTGAGGCCGAGCAGGTCCACGTCACCGTAGTCGCCGTACTCCAGCCCCGGGTCCTGGAACCCGAGCGGCTTGCGCTGCTCGATGAACGCCACGTGGCGCCAGGAGTTCGCGCCGAGTCCCCCGGTGTTGTCGTACGACATGCCGGTGAACGTGAGCCCGTCCTCCGGTAGGGCGTTCCACTCCTTGCACGCCACCTCGCACGCCTTGCAGCCGATGCAGACCGAGGTGTCGGTGAAGAACCCCATCCGCGTCCGGTGGTCCTCGTGCCCGGCGTCGGCGGCGACGTCCGGCAGAGGCCCTGCCAAGCGCCCCATCGTCACACCCCCATGCCCGTTTCCTCAGTGATCCCGGCCCGGCGCTGGTAGTCGAGCACCAGCTCCGGGAGCGCGGGCCCGCGCGGGCGGCGCCCGGCGCGGATGTCGGCCGACAGCGCCTTGACCTCCTGGATGTGCACGTTGGGGTCCAGCGCGATGTGCGCGAGTTCGTTGGCGGCGTCGCCCTTGCTGTAGCCGTTGGGCCCCCAGTGGAAGGGCAGCCCGATCTGGTGGACGGTGCGTCCCTGCACGCGCAGCGGCGCGATCCGGTCGGTCACCAGGACGCGCGCCTCGATGGCGTTGCGGGCCGTCACGATGGTCGCCCAGCCGCCGTGCTCCAGGTTCCGTTCGGCGGCGAGCTCCGGGGACACCTCGCAGAAGAACTCCGGCTGCAACTCGGCGAGGTAGGGCGTCCAGCGGCTCATCCCGCCCGCGGTGAAGTGCTCGGTGAGCCGGTAGGTGGTGACGACGTAGGGGAACACGTCCGCGCCCGGCTCGGAGCCGCTGGGATGCATCCGGTTGTGCTTCCTGGAGAAGATCTGCCGGACGGGGTTGCGGCTCTGCCCGTACAGCGGGTTGTCGAACGGCGAGTCCTGCGGCTCGTAGTGCGTCGGCAGGGGCCCGTCCACGAGCCCGGCCGGGGCGAACAGCCACCCCTTGCCGTCCGCCTGGAGGGTGAACGGGTCGTCGCCCGCGATCGCGTCGGGACCGGCGGCGTCCTCGGCGGGGCGGTAGGACGGCTCCTTGCCGGGCTGGAAGTCGGGCACGTCATGCCCGGTCCACCGGTGCCGGCCGGCGTCCCACCAGACCAGCGCCTTGCGTTCGCTCCACGGCGCGCCGTCGGGGTCGGCGGAGGCCCGGTTGTAGAGGATCCGCCGGTTCATGGGCCACGACCAGGCCCACTCCGCCGCGATCCAGTCCTGCTCGGAGGACGGTTTGCGGCGGGCCGCCTGGTTGACGCCGTCGGCGTAGACGCCGCAGTAGATCCAGCAGCCGCACGAGGTGGACCCGTCGTCCTTGAGCTGCTCGTAGGACGACAGCGGCGCGCCGTCGGCGTCGCGGCCGTTGATCTCGGCCAGCACCGCCTCGGCGGACGGCTCCTGGTGCGGCCCCTCGGCCGGGTAGTCCCAGGTCAGGTCCAGCACCGGGCGGTCGCGCTCGTCGGTGGACCCGGCGAGCCGTTCCCTGACCAGGCGGCCCAGGTGGTACATGAACCACAGGTCGCTGCGGGCGTCGCCCTCCGGGGGGACGGCCGCGTGGTGCCACTGGAGCGTCCGGTTGGTGTTGGTGAAGCTGCCGTCCTTCTCGGTGTGGGAGGCGGCGGGGAAGAAGAAGACCTCGGTGCCGATCTCGCCGGTGCGCAGCTCCCCGGTCTCGATCTCCGGGCCGTCCTTCCACCAGGTGGCGGACTCGATCAGGGAGAAGTCCCGGACGACCAGCCAGTCCAGGTTGGCCATCCCGAGCCGCTGCACCCTGGAGTTGGCCGAGCCCACGGCGGGGTTCTCCCCCATGAGGAAGTAGCCCTTGCAGAGGCCGTCGATCTGGGCCATGGCGGTCTCGTAGGTGCTGTGGCTCCCGGTCAGGCGCGGCAGGTAGTCGAAGCAGTAGTCGTTGCCCTCGGTCGCGTTGTCCCCCCACCACGCCTTGAGCAGGCTGACCGCGTACGAGCGCATGTTGCCCCAGTAGCCCTTGCGCGCCGCGTCGGCCACGACGAAGTCGTCGAGCGTCTGGTGGTGGTGGGCGTGCGGCATGGGGATGTAGCCCGGCAGCAGGTCGAACAGGGTCGGGATGTCGCTCGACCCCTGGATGCTCGCGTGCCCGCGCAACGCCTGGATGCCTCCGCCGGGGCGGCCGATGTTGCCGAGCAGCAGTTGCAGGATGCAGGCCGTGCGGATGTACTGCGAGCCCACCGTGTGCTGCGTCCACCCCACGGCGTAGGCGAACGCGCTGGTACGGTCCCGTCCGGAGTTGCGCACCAGCGCGTCGCAGACCTTCGCGAACAGCTCGGGCGGCACCCCGCACACCTGCTCCACCATCTCCGGCGTGTAGCGGGAGTAGTGGCGCTTGAGGACCTGGAACACGCACCGCGGATGCTGGAGGGTCTCGTCGGTCTCCGGCGTGCCCTTGCCCAGCGCGGCGCCTCCGGCGCCATGGCTCTCGCCCCGCCCGGCCCTCCGTATGGCGGCCTCCGCCTTGGTCCGGTGCTCGTAGTCCATGTCGCGCCTGCCGGACGCCGCGACCACGTCCAGGCCCTCGTACCGCCAGCTGTCGAAGTCGTAGTGCCGGGTCTCCTCGTGCAGCCCGGAGAACAGGCCGTCCAGGTCCTCGGTGTCGCGGAAGTCCTCGCGCAGGATCGTGGAGGCGTTGGTGTAGTTGAGCACGTAGTCGCGGAAGTACGACTCCGTGCTGAGGACGTGGTTGACGATCCCGCCGAGGAAGGCGATGTCCGAGCCCGCCCGCAGCGGCACGTAGATGTCGCTGACCGCGCTGGTCCGGGTGAACCGCGGGTCGACATGGATGATCGTGGCCCCGCGCGCCTTGGCCTCCATCACCCACTGGAACCCGACCGGGTGCGCCTCGGCGAAGTTGGACCCCTGGATGACGATGCAGTCGGAGTTCTGCAGGTCCTGCATGAACGTCGTCGCGCCGCCCCGCCCGAACGAGGTGCCCAGCCCGGCCACGGTCGCGCTGTGGCAGACCCGCGCCTGGTTCTCCACCTGCACCACGCCCAGCGCGGTGAAGAGCTTCTTGATGAGGTAGTTCTCCTCGTTGTCCAGGGTCGCGCCGCCGAGGCTGGCGATGCCCAGGGTCCGGCGGACCCGGACGTCGTCGGCCTCCCACTCCCAGGTCTCCGCCCGGGTCCGGACGACCCGGTCGGCGACCATGTTCATGGCGGTCTCGAGGTCCAGCTCCTCCCACTCGGCCGCGTACGGCCGCCGGTACAGCACCGTGTGCTCGCGCGCCGATCCCGTGGTGAGCTGGAGGGTGGCCGCCCCCTTCGGGCACAGCCGTCCCCGGCTGATCGGCGAGTCCGGGTCGCCCTCGACCTGGACGACCTCGCCGTCGGAGACGTACACCCGCTGGCCGCAGCCGACCGCGCAGTAGGGGCAGATGGACTTCACCACCCGGTCGGCGGTCGCGGTCCGCGGCCGGAGTCCCGCCGTACGCTCCGACTGCGCCGCGGCCCCGCGCCCCAAGCGGTCCGGGCCGGTCAGCTGCCGGTAGACGGGCCACCCTTCGATCCACGTCCGAACACCCACGAGTCCTCTCCCCGCAAGAGTGAGATGGGCAGTGATCGGCCACTACCCAGAGTGCACGGTTCACACACGCGGGCGGGGGACCTGGCGGGTCCGGAGGCGGATCAGTGGTCGAACCAGCCCGACAGTCTCGCGCCGAACATCATGTCGCCCTGCAGCTCGATCTTTCCGGAGGTGAACCCGGTGACCGGGTGCAGCCGGCCCGCGCACAGCCGCAGCAGGTCGGGCGCGGAGATCCGGAGCGAGACCACCGCGCCGGTGTACGCGCCGCGCTCGCCCCGCGCCCGCCCGTCCGCGATCGCGACGTGGTAGGTGAACACCCCCGACGGCGTCCCCACGCTCCACTGGACGACGCCCGCGGCGTCCCCGGCCCGCTCGGGCACGAACCGCTCGCCCATGATCGCGAACAGCCGGTCGAGGACCCGCGACGGCCCCGCGGCGTCCACGAACGCGTCGATCGCCGGGTCGTCCACGCCCGGCGCGTCCAGCAGCGCCCGCAGGTCGTCGGGCCCGCCGATCCGGTCGAGGAACCTCTCGACCTCGCCGGCGTCGTCGAGGTCCGGAATCACGATCTCGCTCATAGCGGCCTCCCTCGCGCGTCTCCTGGACATGAACGAATCTCGCGTACCGGTCCCGGCCGGCGGAAGGCGCGCGCACAAGAAGCGGCGGCGCGCTTTTAGCACCCCCGCACAACCATCCCGATCGCTTCCCGATCATGAGAAGCCGGGCGCGGGCCGCCGACGGCTTTGGACGTTTCCCACAACTTTGGCCGCGTAGCGTGCGCTGTCCGCGACATGGCACTACCGGCCGGTAGACGGGAGGGTTGAACCCTGTCCGGGGGCCGCCGTCCGTCACGGCGCGCACATCGTTGATCTACAGGAGGCTCGGTCGCGTGTTCAGTCGTGTCGCCATCGTCAACCGCGGTGAGGCCGCCATGCGACTCATCCACGCCGTACGGGACATCGCCGCGGAGACCGGGACACGGATCGAGACCGTCGCCCTGTACACCGACGTCGACCGCACGGCCACCTTCGTCCGCGAGGCGGACCTGTCCTACGACCTCGGACCCGCGTCCGCGCGCCCGTACCTCGACCTGAAGGCGCTGGAACGCGCGCTGGTCGAGAGCGGAGCCGACGCCGCGTGGGTCGGCTGGGGCTTCGTCGCGGAGGACCCGGCGTTCGCGGAGCTGTGCGAGCAGATCGGCGTCACCTTCATCGGGCCGAGCCCGGATGCCATGCGCAAACTCGGCGACAAGATCGGCGCGAAGCTGATCGCCGAGGAGGTCGGCGTGCCGGTCGCGCCGTGGAGCCGCGGCGCGGTCGAGACCCTGGACGCCGCGCTGGCGGCGGCGGCCGAGATCGGCTACCCCCTGATGCTGAAGGCGACCGCGGGCGGCGGCGGGCGCGGCATCCGCGTGATCAACGGCGAGGACGAGCTCGCCGACGCCTACGAGCGCACCAGCCAGGAGGCCGCGCGGGCGTTCGGCAGCGGCGTGGTGTTCCTGGAGCGCCTGGTCACCGGTGCCCGCCACGTCGAGGTCCAGGTGATCGCGGACGGCCAGGGGACGGCGTGGGCGCTCGGCGTCCGCGACTGCTCGGTGCAGCGGCGCAACCAGAAGATCATCGAAGAGTCGGCGTCGCCGGTGCTCAGCCCCGCGCAGGCCGCCGAGCTGAAGGCGTCCGCCGAACGCCTGGCCGTCGCGGTCGGCTACCGCGGCGCGGCGACCGTCGAGTTCCTCTACCACCCCGGCGACGAGCTGTTCGCGTTCCTGGAGGTCAACACCCGCCTGCAGGTCGAGCACCCGATCACCGAGTCCACCACCGGGTTCGACCTGGTCAAGGCGCAGCTGCTGGTGGCCTCCGGCGGCCGGCTCGAAGGCGATCCGCCGGTGGAGCGCGGGCACGCCGTCGAGGCCCGGCTGAACGCCGAGGACCCCGACCGCGACTTCGCGCCCGCCCCGGGCCGCATCGCGCGGCTGGACCTGCCCGCCGGGCCGGGGATCCGGGTGGACACCGGCGTCAGCGAGGGCGACACCATCCCCGCCGACTTCGACTCGATGATCGCGAAGATCATCGCCTACGGCCGCGACCGCGACGAGGCGCTCGGCCGGCTGCGCCGGGCGATGGCGCGGACCAGCGTGATCATCGAGGGCGGCGCGACGAACAAGAGCTTCGTGCTCGACCTGCTCGACCGGCCCGAGGTGATCGAGGCCACCGCGGACACCGGCTGGATCGACCGGGTCCGCGGCGAGGGCGGGCTCGTCTCCCACCGCCACTCCGGCGTCGCGCTGGCCGCCGCCGCCATCGAGGCGTACGAGGAGGAGGAGCGCGCCGAGCGGCAGCGGCTGCTGTCCACGGCGTTCGGCGGGCGCCCGCAGGTACGGCACGAGAGCGGCCGGCCGCTGGACCTCAAGCTGCGCGGCGCCGGCTACCGGGTGCGCGTCGCGCGGATCGGCGCGCACCGGTTCCGCGTCGGCGTCGAGGCGGGCGACCAGGTCCGCACCGCCGACGTCGAGCTCGACCGCTTCGACCGGCACACCGGGCGGATCGTCGTCAACGGCGCCCGGTACCGCCTGCTCACCGGCACGCACGGGCCGGTCCACCTGGTCGAGGTGGACGGCGTGGCGCACCGGGTCAGCCGCGACGAGGGCGGCGTCGTCCGCTCGCCCGCGCCCGCGCTGGTCGTCGCCACCCCGCTGGAGGTCGGCGCCGAGGTCGAGGCGGGCGCGCCGGTGCTGGTGCTGGAGAGCATGAAGATGGAGACGGTGCTGCGGGCGCCGTTCAAGGCGCGGCTGAAGGAATGCGCCGTGTCCGTGGGCAGCCAGGTGGAGACCGGCGCGCCGCTGCTGCGGCTGGAACCGCTCGCCGACGACGAGGGAGCCGAGGACGTCGCGTCCGCCGCGGCCGTCGAGCTGGACCTGCCCGCCGCGCCCGGGAGCGTCCCGGCCCGGCAGCGCGCCGCGCGCGGACGGGAGGACCTGCGCAGCCTGCTGCTGGGCTTCGACGTCGACCCGCACGACGAGCGGCGGGTACTCGACGACTACCTCGCCGCGCGCCCCGCGGCCGCCGCGGACGGCCACCGCCCGGTGGCCGAGGAGCTGGAACTTCTCGAGGTGTTCGCCGACCTCGCCGGGCTGAGCCTCAACCGGCCGGCGGGCGAGGACGGCGGCGGCGACGGCCACGTGCACAGCGCCCGCGAGTACTTCCACACCTACCTGCAGAGCCTCGACGTCGAGCGGGCCGGCCTGCCGGAGGCGTTCCAGGCCAAGCTCGCCAAGGCGCTCGGCCACTACGGCGTCACCGACCTGGAGCGCACCCCCGAGCTCGAGGCCGCGGTGTTCCGCATCTTCCTCGCCCTGCAGCGCGCGTCCGCCAACGCGACGGTCGTCGCGGCGCTGCTGCGCGCGTGGCTGCGGGAGCCGCCGCCGGACGAGACGCTGCGCGAGCCCGCCGGTCTCGCGCTGGAGCGGCTGGTGGCCGCGACGCAGGTCCGCTTCCCGGTCGTGTACGACCTCGCGTGCGGCGTGGTGTTCGCCTGGTTCGCCCAGCCGCTGCTGCGCCGCAACCGCGCCCGCGTCTACGCCGGCGTCCGCGGGCACCTGCGTCACCTGGACGCGCACCCGGACGCGCCGGACCGCGCCGAGCGCATCGCCGAGATGGTGCGCAGCACCGAGCCGCTGGTGCGGCTGCTCGGCCGCCGCCTCGGCCGCGACGACCGGGACAACTCGGTCATGCTGGAGGTGCTGACCCGGCGCTACTACGGCAACAAGGACCTCACCGGCGTCCGTACCAGCGAGGTCGCGGGCTGCCGGTTCGTGGTCGCCGAGCGCGCGGGCTCGTCCGTGGTCTCCGCCGCGGTGGGCTTCGACGCGCTGGGCGGCGCGCTCCGCGGGCTCGCGGAACTGGCGGACGGCGGGCACACCATCGACGCCGACATCTACCTCGCCTGGGAGAACCAGCCGGAGGACTTCGACGCGATGGCGGCGGCGCTGCACGAGGTCGTCAACGCGCATCCACTGCCCGGCCAGGTCCGCAGGCTCACCGCCACCGTCGCGGGCAGCAACAACGCGGTCATGCACCACCACTTCACGTTCCGCCCGTCGGCCACCGGGATGGCCGAGGAACGGCTGATCCGCGGCCTGCACCCCTACATCGCGCAGCGGATGCAGATGGAGCGGCTGAACAAGTTCGACCTCACCCGCCTCCCGTCGTCCGACGAAGAGGTCTACCTCTTCCAGTGCGTGGCGCGGGAGAACCCGTCCGACGACCGCCTCGTCGCGTTCGCGCAGGTGCGCGACCTGACCGAGCTGCGCGACCTCGACGGCAGGCTGGTCACGCTGCCGATGGCCGAGTACACCATCGCCACCTGCCTCGACTCGATCCGCCGCGCGCTGGCGCGGCGGCCCTCGAAGAGGCGCTTCAACACCAACCGGATCGTCATCTACGTCTGGCCGCCGAGCGACATGACCCGCGCCGAGCTGGAGATGATCGCCGAGCGCGTGCTGGGGACGACCGCGGGCGCCGGGCTGGAGGAGATCCTGTTCATCGCGCGGCGGCGCGACCGGGAGACCGGTGAGCTGACCAAGGTCGCCGTCCGCGTCACCTTCGACGCCACCGGGGGCACCGAGCTGACCGTCGGCGAGCCGTCGGACGAACCGGTCGAGCCCGTCGACGGCTACCGGCAGAAGGTGCTGCGCGCGAGCGGCCGCAACACGGTCTACCCGTACGAGCTGACCGGTCTGCTCGGCGACTTCGTCGAGCACGACCTCGACGACGGCCACGCGCTGGTGCCGGTCGACCGGCCGAAGGGGCTCAACACCGCGGCGATCGTCGCGGGCGTGGTCACCACGCCGACCCCGCGGCACCCGCGGGGCGTCACCAGGGTCGTGCTGCTCGGCGACCCGACCAAGTCGCTCGGCGCGCTGTCGGAACCGGAGTGCCGCCGCGTGATCGCCGCGCTGGACCTGGCCGAGCGGATGCGGGTGCCGCTGGAGTGGTACGCGCTGTCGGCCGGCGCCCGGATCTCCATGGAGTCGGGCACGGAGAACATGGACTGGGTGGCCGCGGCGCTCAAGCGGATCGTCGAGTTCACCCAGGACGGCGGCGAGATCAACATCGTGGTCGCGGGCATCAACGTCGGCGCGCAGCCGTACTGGAACGCCGAGGCGACGATGCTCATGCACACCAAGGGCGTCCTGGTGATGACGCCGGACTCGGCGATGGTGCTCACCGGCAAGCAGTCGCTCGACTTCTCCGGCGGCGTGTCGGCCGAGGACAACTTCGGCATCGGCGGCTACGACCGGGTGATGGGCCCGAACGGGCAGGCGCAGTACTGGGCGCCGAACCTGACCGCCGCCCGGGACATCCTGATGGCGCACTACGCGCACACCTACGTCGCCCCCGGCGAGGACGCGCCGCGGCGGGCGCAGACCACCGACCCCGTCGACCGCGACATCTCCGGCTTCCCGCACGCCATGGCGGGCAGCGACTTCACCACCGTCGGCGAGATCTTCTCCGCCGAGGCCAACCCGGACCGCAAGAAGCCGTTCGACATCCGCACCGTGATGCGGGCGCTCTCCGACCAGGACCACCCGGTGCTGGAACGGTGGGCGGGCATGGCCGACGCGGAGACCGCGGCGGTGCAGGACGTGCATCTCGGTGGCATCCCGGTGTGCCTGCTCGGCATCGAGTCACGGGCCGTGCCGCGGCGCGGCTTCCCGCCCACCGACGGCCCCGACACCTACACCGCGGGCACGCTGTTCCCCCGGTCGTCGAAGAAGGCCGCGCGGGCGATCAACGCGGCCAGCGGCAACCGGCCGCTGGTGGTGCTGGCGAACCTGTCGGGCTTCGACGGCTCCCCGGAGTCGATGCGCAAGCTGCAGCTGGAGTACGGCGCCGAGATCGGCCGCGCGATCGTGAACTTCCGCGGGCCCATCGTGTTCTGCGTGATCTCGCGGTACCACGGCGGCGCGTTCGTGGTGTTCTCCAAGGCGCTGAACCCGAACATGACCGTCCTCGCGCTGGAGGGCTCGTTCGCCTCGGTGCTCGGCGGCGCCCCGGCCGCCGCGGTGGTGTTCTCCGGCGACGTCAACGCCCGTACGGCGGCCGACCCGCGCGTGCGGGACCTGGAGGCCCGCGCCGCGGCCGTCTCCGGCCCCGACCGCGCCACCCTGACCGCGGAGCTGGACGAGCTCCGCGCGTCGGTCCGCGCGGAGAAGCTCGGCGAGGTGGCCGCGGAGTTCGACCGCGTGCACGACATCCGGCGCGCGGTCGAGGTCGGCTCCGTCGACGCCGTCATCCGCGCCGCGGAGATGCGCCCGCGGATCATCGAGGCCATCGAGTCCCGGCTGGGCTGACACGTCGCTCATGTGACGGGTCGCGGGTCGTCGAGGCCGGGCGGGGGTCCTCCGCCCGGCCTCGGACGCTACTGCTTCGGGGTGGTGCAGAGGATCCGCCCGGACCCGCTGTCCTGGACCTCGTACGCGCTGCCGCCGTACAGCCGGCAGGGCGAGGTATTGGTGCCGCTGCTGCTGCTCGTGGAGAGGCGGGAGCGGATCAGGTAGGAGGAGCGGGAGGCCGTCGTGGTCACGGTACGGTCGGCCGCGGCCGACCAGCACGGCACCTCGACCCACCTCAGCTTCTTCCCGCGGTGCAGGCAGTCGCCCTGTGACGCGTCCGCCAGGTCCCCGGCGAGCCCCAGGTCGTCGGTGACGGTATCGGCGAAGCCCGGGTTCCCGACGTACAGCAGCCCGCAGATGACGGCGGCGATGCCGACCAGCCACATCCAGGTATCGTCCGAGCTCTCCGCCTTCTTCTCCTCGGCCTTCGGCTTCGGGGGCTGGGTGTTCTTCGCCGGCGGCGGAGGAGTGGTCTTGGGAGGAGCCTTCGGAGGAGCCTTCGGAGGGGCCTTCGGAGGGGCCTTCGGAGGGGCCTTGGGAGGAGCCTTGGGAGCCTGCGGAGGCTTCGGCTTCGGAGGTTTCGGCTTCGGCTTCGGCTGAGGGGGCGTGACGACCTTGGTCGGCGGCAGGTCGAGCAGCTCCAGGGCCCGGGTGGCGGTCGGCCGCCGGTCGGGGTCCTTGCGCAGCAGACGCTCGATCAGCGGCGCGAGGCGTCCGGCCCGCCGCGGTACGGGGGCCTCCTCGGTGAGGATCGCACCGTAGATCTCGTCCGGCGCGTCCCGGTGGAACGGCGAGACGCCCTCGACGGCGTAGTACAGGGTCGACCCGAGCGAGAACAGGTCGCTCGCCGCCCGCTCCTCCCGGCCGCGGATCCGCTCCGGCGCGAGGTACTCGGCCGTCCCGATGAACGTCCCGGGCGCGGTGAGCCGTGTCTCGTTCTGCTGGACGGCGATCCCGAAGTCGGTGAGCAGGACCTCCCCGTCCGCGGCCAGCATGACGTTGGCGGGCTTGACGTCGCGGTGCACGATGCCCGCCTCGTGCGCCTTCTCCAGCGCCTTCAGCACCGCCCTGGCCACCTTCTCGGCGGTCTTGGGCTTCAGCGGCCCCTGCTCCCTGACGCGTTCGTGCAGGGAGCGTCCGGTGACGAGCTGCATGACCGTCCAGGGGACACCGTCCTCGATGGCCACGTCGTGCACCGTGACGATGTTCGGGTGGTTGCGCAGCCGGGCGGCGTTGCGGGCCTCGCGGGTGGCCCGCCGCAGCATGTCGTCGCGGACCTGCCCGCTGATCCCCGGATGCAGCCACACCTCCTTGACGGCCACCTCGACCTCGAGCATCGTGTCCCACGCCCGCCAGACCCGCCCGAAGCCGCCCGCCGCCAGTTCGTCGACCAGCCGGTAGCGACCGCCGATCACGCGCCCCGGCCTCGTCTCCTCTGCCACGGCATGATTGTACAAATAGAGCTGTCTATATGGTGTGCCCTGTCCTTTTCTCCGTCCTCGTTCCCCCGTCCGGGTGAGCACGGTCACGGCCGTACGGCGGAAACGGAGGCCGATGATCCATGCCTGCGGGGGAAGCGGGCCGAACGGCCGGACCGGCACGGTGTGAACACCCTCTCCACCACATTCCGAAGGGGTGTTTCCATGCGTGTAAGCAACGTTGGCGGCCGCGTCCTGTTGTCAACGGCCGCGGCCATGTCGGTCGGGCTGGCACCGGCCGCGCACGCCGCCACCGCGACGGCCGGGCCGGACCTTCAGCGGTCGCTGGACGCGGTCGTCGCCGCGGGAGCGGTCGGCGTGCAGGCCGAGACCGTCGACGAACGGGGCGTGTGGCGCGGCACCAGCGGTACCGCGCGGCTGGGCGGGTCGCGGCCCGTGCCCCGGCAGGGACGTTTCCGGATCGGCAGCACGACCAAGACCTTCACCGCGACGGTCCTGCTCCAGCTCGTCGCGGAACGGCGACTCGGCCTGGACGACCCGGTCGAACGGCATCTCCCCGGCCTCGTGCCGAACGGCGAGCACATCACCGTCCGCCAGGTGCTCAACCACACCTCGGGCCTTCGCGAATACCTCGAGGACTCCGACGCGTACCCGATCCGGGGTCAGGAGTTCCTCGACAAGGTCCGCTTCACCGGTTTCTCCCCCGAGCGGATCGTTCGCGGTGCGGCCCGGAAGGAGCCCTACTTCCCGCCGGGCGGCGGGTGGCATTACTCCAACACCAACTACCTGCTGGCCGGCCTGGTCATCGAGAAGGTCACGGGCAGGCCGTACGGCGAGGAGGTCCGGCGGCGGATCATCGTGCCGCTCGGGCTCGGGAACACCTCCGTCCCCGGCGGCCGGACGTCCGTTCCAGGCCCCCACGCCCACGGCTACATGCGGGTCGGCGGCCGGGCCGTCGACATCACGCGGCTCGATCCGAGCTGGGCGGGCGCGGCGGGCGAGATGATCTCGACCACCGGCGATCTCAACCGCTTCTTCGGGGCCCTGCTGGGCGGCCGGCTGCTGCCTCCCGCCCAGCTCGCGGCCATGCAGACCACCGTCGCGACCGGGAGTCCGGACGGCAGCGCGGACGGGTTGGGCCTGATGAGGATGCCGCTGTCCTGCGGCGTGACGGTATGGGGCAAGGACGGCGGCATCCACGGATTCACCACCCAGTCGCTGCACTCCTCCGACGGCCGGCGGCACATCAGCATCTCGGTGAACGAGGCGGACTTCTTCGGCGAGGAGTACCCACAGGTCATCGCCGCCGTGCAGAAGGCGGCCACCGCCGCCTTCTGCGGACCCGAGTAGGGGCACGCGCCCCCCGCCGCGCCGACCGGCCCGCGCCACCGTACCGCTGGAGCCGCCAGGCGAGCGCCGTCATGGCCCCGGCCTGGACGTGCGCATGGCGCGGGCCGCGATCGGCGAGGTGCGCAGCCGGTCGATCATCACGGTGTCGGCCAGCCGCATCGCGCGCGCGAAGTGCCGGAAGCGGCGTTCGTCGGCGGCGGTCCAGCGCAGCCCGCAGCGCTCGCGCAGGACGGGCGGGAGGCTGCCGATGCCGACCTTGCGGAGCAGGACGGTCGGCGGCAGCGCGACCCCCGACCAGGCGGACACCGGGAAGGGCCAGCGCGGCGGGGGCGGCAGCGGCCTGTGGTCGAGGTCGATGAGCAGCCGTACGGTGTCGTTGCACTCCAGCCGGTCGTTCACCATGGCGGTGAAGTAGTCGCGGAAGGCGGCGGGGCCGTCGGGGACGTGGCGGCGCGTGATGCCCAGCGCCAGGGCCAGGTCGACCCACTCGCCGTACAGGCGGTCCTCCTCGCCGCTCCAGGAAGCCGGAGTGGTCGGCGACGCCCGCGCCGACGGCGGGATGGGCCACCTGGAGGACCAGCGTGGCGCGGCTGGTGAGCAGGCCGCGCCAGTCTCCGGCATAGCGCCAGGTGAGGGAGCCGGGGCCGGGGATGGCCCCGGTGTGGGGGCGGTGTACGTCCAGATCCGGCATGGTGACCACCCACCGCGGTGAGACGTTAATACATCTTTCGTATCATCATTTCATGGGAGGCCGTCAAGATCCGCGGACGGGACCCGGCGGACGTGCCGGACGCGGTCAGTCGCGGGCGGTGTCGGCGATGATCTCGGCGACCTGGCGGGCCGTCTCGGTGGGCAGGGGCGCGGGCAGCCCGCGCCAGCGGCGCGCGGCGGCCACCGCCGCGCAGCCGGCCCCGCCGGTGTACACGGCGGCGGCGACCAGGGACGCGACCTCCGGAGGCAGCTTGCGCTCCAGCATCATCACGTTGAAGCGGTGGCCCGCGGCCGTGGCGAGCACGCCCAGCGTCCCGGCCAGAACCCCGAACCGGATCGCGGGCACCCGCTGCCGCGCCTTGCTCCACATCTCGCGCTGGGCGGCGTCGATCACGGACCTGGCGAGAACGAGGTTCTGGTCGGTTGACTCGGGCATGCACTGCCTTTACCCACCAGATCGGGATGAACACCACTGAAACCCCAGGTCGTCACCTCAACGTTCGGTCCGGAACGGGCCAGGCCCCCGGTCCCCGTCCGCCCGCTTCTCCGACGATCATGTGTGAGTCGGGTTACATGTGAGCTTGGGGTTCTCTGGCGGAAAGGACTGGTTCGCGGTGGAGGTGTCCGATCGGCTGCTCGACATCCAGTCACAGTTCCCCGACGGCATGACGGCCTCGCTGGCCCGATCGCTGCGCAAGCACGTTCCCGCCATCGTGAAGGAGGCGGTGGCCGAGATCGAACGCGGCGTGCCCGAGTACGCCCGCCCGCACGACGCCCGCTACTCGGAGGTGCTGGAGCAGTGCGTCGGCTGGTCGATCGGGCATTTCGTCGACCTCTTCGCCGATCCCCGCCTCTCCTCGGCGGAGATCATGGACTTCTTCCGCGAGATCGGGGTCGGTGAGGCACGGGAGGGCCGGAGCCTGGAACCGCTCCAGGCGGCGATGCGCACCGGAGCGGGGGTGGCGGTGGGGCGGCTCACCGAGGCGTCCGAACGCAGCGAGCACCCCGTCACGGCCGGCCTGATCGCCCAGGTCGCGCAGGCGGTCCTGCTCTACCTCGACGGCCTGGTCTCGGTGGTCGCCGAGGGGCACGGCGAGGTCACCGCGCGGGCGGTCGGCGAGCGGCGCAACCGCCGCCGCAGGCTGCTGGACCTGCTGGTCGAGGAGCCCGCGCCCCGGCTCGCCGACCTGCGCGAGCCCGCGCAGGCGGCGGACTGGCGGCTGCCGCGCACCGTGGCCGCCCTCGCGCTCGGCGAGCGGCACCCCGACGCCCATCCGCCCTCGTTCCCCGAGGACATCCTGCCCGGGCTGCACCTGGAGCGGCCGTGCCTGATCGTCCCCGACCCCGACGGGCCCGGCCGCCACCGGCTGCTGCGCGCCGGGCTGCGCGACTGGGTGGGCGCGCTGGGTCCGACGGTCACGCCCACCGAGCTGGCCCGGTCGCTGCGCTGGGCCCGGCAGGCGCTCGACCTGGCCTCGGCCGGTGTCATCGTCCACGACGGCCTGGTGCTCGCGGAGGAGCACGCGCCGATCCTGCTGATGGCACAGGACCGCGACCTGCTCGAACGCGCCGCGTCCCGCAGGCTCGAACCGCTGATGAGGCTGCGCCCCGCGCAGCGCCACCGGCTCGCCGAGACCTTCCTGACCCTGCTCGAATGCGGGTTCAACGCCACCCAGGTTTCGGTCCGTCTCCAGGTCCATGCTCAGACCATCCGCTACCGGGTCCGCCAGCTGGAGTCGCTCTTCGGCGACGACCTCTACGACCCGGCGCGGCGCCTGGAGTTCCACATGCTCCTGCACGCCTGGCTCGCCACGCACCGGGAACCCGGCGACTGATCCCTCCCGCGGGTCCGCGCCGTGACACGCGACCGCACCGGATGTTTTTTGGACAGTCGCCCCCTTCGCCCGGTCATCTCCCGCATAGGATTCCGAGCGGAGTCGGCGATCTTGTCGCATGGCGGGCGCGGGCCCGCGGGTACTGGAGGTCGAGCAGGTGGCGGACGACCGGCGTTCCCCGGCGGTGCTCGGCATGCACGCCGCCCATCCGGCGCGCCTGTACGACTACTACCTCGGCGGCAGGGACAGCTTCGAGGCCGACCGCCGGGTCGCCGAGGAGGCGCTCGCGGTCGCGCCCGAGCTCCGCGCCATCGCGGCCGAGAACCGCGCCTTCCTGCGGCGGGCCGTCCGCCACCTGGTGGACGCGGGAATCCGGCAGTTCCTCGACATCGGCACGGGCCTGCCGACGCGGCGCAACGTGCACGAGATGGCCCAGGAGATCGCCCCCGAGACGCGGGTCGTGTACGTCGACAACGACCCGGTCGTGATCGTGCACGCGCGGGCCCTGCTGACCGCGCACCGGCAGGTACCCGGGGAAGAGGCCGGCGGGCCGGGCCCGACGGCGGTCGTCGAGGCCGACGTCCGCGAGCCGGAGCGGATCCTCGCCGATCCCGACGTGCGCGGGATCATCGACTTCGGCCGCCCGCTGGCGATCCTCATCACCTCGGTGCTCCAGTTCGTCCCCGATCCCGAGCCGGCCACGGTCGTCGCCCCGTTCCGCGACGCGATGGCCCCGGGCGGCCACCTGGTGCTCTCCCATCCGACCCAGGACCTGCGCGCCGTCCAGGCCGCCCGGGTGACCGGCGCGTACAAGCGCGTCGGCATCCCCACGGTGACCCGCCCGAAGGCCGAGATCGAGCGCGCCTTCGAGGGGTTCGGCCTGCTGGACCCGGGGATCGTGCAACTCCCCCTGTGGCGCCCGGACGGCCCGGTCACGCCCGACCTCGACCGCATCTGGATGTACGGCGCGGTCGGCCGCAAGCTTTGACCTCCGAGAGCGGGAACGGTTGTGGGGCCGTCCCCTCAGCGGTCCCACATCCCCGGTGGCGTTCCCGTCCGTTCCCGCGGGTGACGAACTCTAGAGCGCCCGCACACCACCGGCTTTCCGCCGCGCGCAGGAAACCTGCGCCCCCGCGCACCGGCATCGGCGAGCGGTCGCGCGGAATCGGTCCTCGTCAGAGACCGTAGGTCTAGACCATTTTGCGGAACAGGGCGGGTCATCCGAGAAGATCTCCTTCTCCGCGCACGCCGCGGAGCGCACACCCATCGTTCTAGGAGGACGGCGACAACCGTGAGCACCTCTCTGGCCAATCCCCGTCGCACCAGGATCGTCGCCTGGCCCACGCAGGGCTCGGCGAACCCGGATCAGGAGCAGCCGGCCCCCTCCGCCGACACCGCCACCGCGGCCGACGACCAGGGCGGCGAGCAGTGACACGGGGGCCGCTCGGAACGCCCGTCGGGCCTTCCGAGCGGCCCCCGAGGGGATCACGCCGGGAAGTACTCCCTAGCCGGGGTTCTGCATCAGCGCCAGCACGGCTCCGGCGGGGTCCTGGATGACGCAGTACGCGCCGGGCCCCTGTCCCTTGGGACCGGAAACGACCGCGCCGCCGAGTTCGGCGCATCTGGCGAGTCTTGGTGACGGCCGGACCCGCGGGCCCATGCCCTCGGGCACGGCCCTGTTACGGGACGCCGGTGGTCAGGACGTCGACGGCGAGGCGGCGCACCTCGGCCTCGTCGACCTCCACGCCCAGCCCGGGACCGTCGGGGACGTGGGCGGTGCCGCCCTCGACCCGCACGGTCGGGCCGGCGTACGGGGACTCCACGAACTGGCGGCCGTTGAGGTCGACCGGGGTGTCGATGCCGTGGGCGGCGAACAGGTGCAGGGACGCCGCCAGCCCCAGGTCCGAGTCGGTCAGGCCGGAGCCCATCAGCTGGACGCCGCTGTCCTCGGCCAGCGCGCACATCCGCCGTGAGAGCGTGAGCCCGCCGTTGCGCTGGACCTTCGCGATGGCGATGTCGATCGCCTCCAGGCGGACGAAGGTCGACAGGTCGGACGGGTGGCGCAGGCTCTCGTCCAGCGCCACCGGGATCGGGCAGGTCTCCCGCAGGCGGCGCAGCCCGGCGACGTCGTTGGCGGGAAGCGGCTGCTCGAACGCGGTGACGTCCAGCCCGCGCAGGCGCCCGGCCATCCGCAGCGCGGCGTGCACCGTGTAGCCCTGGTTGGCGTCGACCCACAGCGGGGCGCCGTCGCCCGCGTGCGCGCGGACGGCCTCCACCACGGCCGCGTCGGTCGCCTCGTCGTGCAGGCCGATCTTGACCTTGAACGCGCCGTAGCCCAGGTCGCGTCCCTCGGCCACGCTGTCGCCCACTTCGGCGGGAGACTGGCCGGAGACGATCCAGCCCAGCTCGATCCGCTCGGTGCGGCGCCGCCCCCACAGCACGCCGAGCGGGACGCCCGCGGCCCGCCCGAGGAGGTCGTTCAGCGCGACGTCCAGCGCGCACTTGGCCAGCGGCGCGCCGATGCTGAAACCGCGGTTGATCGCCCGTTCGAAGGCCGCGTTCGCCCCGTCCAGGTCCCAGGCGGGACGGCCGGCGACGGCGGGGGCCAGGTAGCGGTCGACGGTGGTGACGATCGACTCGGCGGTCTCGTAGGTCCAGGCGGGGATGGGGGTCGCCTCGCCCCAGCCGCTCACGCCGTCCGCGCTCACCTTGACCAGGACGCGCAGGCTGGGCCGGCCGGCGACGGCGACCGCGCCGCCGGCGACCCCGAAGGACCGCCGGGTCGGCAGCGCGACCGCGAACGTCTCGACGCGCTCGATCCGCAGGTCGCGCAGGTTCGCCGCGGCGGGGGCAGGCGGGGTGGAGGGCTGGGGACTCATCGGCGGCTCCGTGTTCATCGTCGTTGCCGGGGGGCTGCGGTGCTGCTGCGCAGGACGACCTCGCCCTTGATCCGTTCCACCCGGCTGCGCCGGGAGGCGGGCTCGCGGACGGCCAGTTCCATGACCCGCTCGCCCATGAGGTCGAGCGGGAGCGCCACGGTGGTGAGGGGCGGGGTGAGGTCGCGGACGATGGGGATGTCGTCGAAGCCGGCCAGCGACACCTGGCCGGGCACGTCCACGCCGTGGTCGCGGAACGCGGCCAGCGCGCCGATCGCCATGACGTCGGTGACGGCGAAGACGCAGGTCGGAAGGTCGCCGCCGTTCAGCAGCCGCTCGGCCGCCGCGTAGCCGCCGTCACGGGTGAAGCCGGCCTCGATCACCCGGTCCTCGGGCAGCTCGATCCCGGCCTCGGCCAGGGCGTCGGCGAAACCGCCGAGCCGGTCGGCGACGGTGGTGAGCAGGCGCGGGCCGGTGAGCACGGCGAAGTCGCGATGCCCCAGGCCGACCAGCGTGCGGGCCAGCTCGGCCGCTCCCTCGCGGTTCTGCGGCAGCACCGCGTCGGCCTTGAGGGTGCGGTGCCGGCTCACCACCGCGACCCGGCCGCCGGCCCGCTGGTAATGCTCCAGCTCGGCGCCCATCGAACGTTCCCAGTCGCGGTCCTCGAAGCCGGAGCCGATCAGCAGGATCGCGCGGGCCCGCTGGGCGCGCAGCATCGCGATGTACTCGATCTCGCGGGCCGGATCGCGGAACGTGCTGGCCAGCATGACCATCAGCCCGTGCTCGGCGGCGGTCCGCATCACGCCACGGGCGATGCTGGCGAAGTACGGGTCGCTGACGTCGTGGCAGATGACCCCGATCGCCATGCTGGAGGAGCCGGCCAGCGCCTGCGCGTGCGCGTTGGGCGTGTAGGCCAGCTCGCCGGACGCCGCCAGCACCCGTTCCCGCAGGTCGGCCCGGACCTGCGTGGTGCCGTTCAGCACCCGCGAGGCGGTCGCCAGGGAGACCCCCGCCCGCCGGGCCACATCCTGCAACGTCACGTGCGGCCGGCCGGGCGTCCGCTCGTCCTCGGTCACTCGCCGCCCCCTTGGTCAAACCCGGTCAACCTCGGTCAACCTCGCTGTTCGTGGCCAGATTGGGGTGGGTCACCCTCTTGACCTCGCCGTGCGCCGTTCTTACGGTACATCAGAAAGCGCTTTCAGAATGCGCTTTCCCGGCCACACGTCCGTCCCCGACCACGGAGGTCCCATGGTGAGTCAGGGCACCACCACCGCTTCACCGGACGCGCCCCCCACGGGCGTGGCCGAGCGGAGCGGCCCCACCCCGGGCGAGCGCGCCCGCGACGCGCTGGAGCGCTCGTGGCGGCCGGTCGGCCTGCTCATCGCCTGCCTCGCCGCCTGGTGGGCGGTCACCGCGGCCGAACTGGTCGAGCCCTACCTCGTCCCGTCCCCCGGCACCACGCTGAGCCTGATGGCCGACAAGTGGTCCTACATCTGGCACCACAGCTGGGTGACGACCTACGAGACCCTGCTCGGCTTCGCGATCGCCGTGATCGTGGGCATCGCCGCCGCGGTGGTGATGGTCTACTCCACGACGATCGAGAAGACGCTCTACCCCGTCCTGCTGTTCGCGCAGGTCATCCCCAAGATCGCGATCGCCCCGCTGTTCGTGGTCTGGCTCGGCTTCGGCATCGCGCCCAAGATCGTGGTCGCGGTGCTCATCGCCTTCTTCCCCGTGGTCATCTCCATGGTCACCGGGCTGAAGGCGGTGGACCCGGAGATGGTGCAGCTGTCGTCCACGATGGGCGCCGGTCCCTGGCAGACGTTCGTCAAGATCAGGTTCCCGGCCTCGCTGCCCTACCTCTTCTCCGGGCTCAAGGTCGCGGTGACGCTGGCGGTCACCGGCGCCGTCGTCGGCGAGTTCGTCGGCGCCAACGAGGGCCTGGGCTACGTGATCCTCCAGGCCAACGGCAACCTCGACACCCCCATGCTGTTCGCCGGACTACTGGTCATGTCGCTGATCGGCGTCGTGCTGTTCGTCCTGGTCGAACTGGCCGAGCAGTTCCTCCTGCCCTGGCACGCCAGCCGCCGCGGCGACGCCGTGACGACCACCTACTAACGGAGACCACCCCATGAAACTCCGCACCTTCGCCACCATCGCCACCGCCCTCCTCCCGGCCCTGGCGCTCACCGCCGGCTGCGGCGGCGGGGACTCCGACGAGACCACCAGCGCCTCCGGCAAGAAGCTCACCAAGGTGACGCTGACCCTCAACTGGTACCCCTACGGCGAGCACGCGCCGTTCTACTACGGCAAGAAGCAGGGGATCTTCGAGAAGCACGGCATCGACCTGCAGATCAACGCCGGCCAGGGCTCGCAGAAGACCGTCCAGGCCACCGGCGCGGGCCAGACCGACTTCGGCTGGGCCGACACCCCGGCGCTGCTGGCGGCCGTCGACAAGGGCATGCCGGTCAAGAGCCTCGGCGTGTACCTGCAGACCACCGCCGCCTCGGTCCAGTCGTTCACCGAGACCGGCATCAAGAAGCCCGCCGACCTCAAGGGCAAGCGCATCGCCGGCACGGCGGGCGACGCGCTGTCGCGCACCTTCCCCGCCTTCCTGAAGAAGAACGGGATGAGCGAGGCCGACGTGCCGATCCAGAACACCGACCCGGCGGGCAAGATCGCCGCGGTGATCTCCGGCAAGGCCGACGGGCTGCTCGGCTTCGCCAGCGACCAGGGCCCGATCATGCAGGACAAGGCCAAGAAGCCGGTGTCGGCGCTGCGCTTCTCGGAGTTCGGCCTGAACTTCTACTCCAACGGGCTGCTGGTGGGCGAGCGCAAGCTCAAGAGCGAGGCCGACCTGGTGAAGCGGATGGTCACCGCGACCAGCGAGTCCTGGACCGCCGCGCAGGGCGACCATGACAACGCGGTCGCGGCCATGGCCGGGGCCTCCGACCAGCTGCCGCCCGTGCCGGTCATCACCGAGCAGTTCAAGACGACCCTGACCCTGCTGCACACCGACGCCACCAAGGGCAAGGCCCCCGGCGTCAACACCGAGGCCGACTGGAAGGCGACGATCGACCTCTTCGCCCAGACCGGTGTCATCACCAAGCCGCAGGAGCCCGGCGCGTACTGGCAGGCCGACGCCGCACCGCAGGGCTGACCGAGCGACGGGACCATCGATGAGGATCATGAGCAAGCCGGAGACCGCACCCCAGACCGACCCCGCCGCCGAGGCCCAGGCCGCGGTCCACGTGGACGAGGTGGCCGTCCGTTTCCGTACCCGCAAGCGCGACGTCACGGCGCTGCGCGAGGTCTCGCTCGACGTGCCCATGGGCGAGTTCGTGTCCATCGTGGGCCCGTCGGGCTGTGGCAAGTCGACGCTGCTGAAGCTGGTCGCGGGCCTGCTCAAGCCCACCACCGGCACCGTGCGGCTGCGCGGCGACAAGGTGACGGGCCCGCGGCACGACATCGGGTACGTGTTCCAGCGCGCGGCCCTGCTGGAGTGGCGCAGCGCGCGCCGCAACATCCTGCTCCAGGCCGAGATGCGCAAGATGCCGTCGGCGCAGGCCAGGCGCCGCGCCGACGAGCTGATCGAGATGACCGGCCTGCGCGGGTTCGAGGACGCGCTCCCGCACGAGCTGTCCGGCGGGATGCAGCAGCGGGTGGCGCTGTGCCGCGCGCTGCTGCACGAGCCGCGGGTGCTGCTGATGGACGAGCCGTTCGGCGCCCTCGACGCGCTCACCCGCGAGCAGCTCAACGTCGAGATGAACCGGATCTGGCGGGAGACCGGCACCACCGTGCTGCTGGTCACGCACTCGATCGCGGAGGCGGCCTACCTGTCCAACCGGGTGGTGGTGATGAGCGACCGGCCCGGGACGATCAGGGAGATCATCGACGTCGACCTGCCGGCCGAGCGCCAGTACTCCCCCACCATGGCCAAGCCCGAGTTCTCCCGTGTCACCTCCCGGATCCGGGACCTCCTGGGGGCGGGGGCCGCCGCGGACTGACCCCGCGGCCCCCTTCGCAAGCCCCCCGCACACGTACGAAGAAAGGAACGCGATGGCACGCAGGTCCATCGGCATCGTCATGAACGGCGTCACCGGCCGCATGGGATATCGCCAGCATCTCCTCCGTTCGATCCTGGCGATCCGGGAACAGGGCGGGCTGACGCTGGCCGACGGCACCGTGCTGTGGCCGGAGCCGGTGCTGGTCGGCCGCAGCGAGGACAAGCTGCGCGCCCTGGCCGAGAAGCACGGGCTGGACGCCTGGACGACCGATCTGGCCGAGGCGCTGGAGCGTCCCGGCACCGAGATCTACTTCGACGCCCAGATCACCTCGGCGCGGCTCCCGGCGATCCGCGCGGCCATCGCGGCGGGCAAGCACGTGTACACCGAGAAGCCGCTGGCCGACGACCTGGAGGGCGCGCTGGCCCTGGCGCGGCTGGCCGACGAGGCCGGCATCCGGCACGGCGTCGTCCAGGACAAGCTGTTCCTGCCCGGGCTGCGCAAGCTGAAGCGGCTGGTGGACGGCGGCTTCTTCGGGCGCATCCTGTCGGTGCGCGGCGAGTTCGGCTACTGGGTGTTCGAGGGCGACTGGCAGGACGCGCAGCGGCCCAGCTGGAACTACCGGGCCGAGGACGGCGGCGGGATCATCGTCGACATGTTCTGCCACTGGCGGTACGTGCTCGACAACGTGATCGCGCCGGTCAGGTCGGTGCAGGCCCTGGGCGCCACGCACATCCCCGAGCGGGTGGACGAGGACGGCAAGCCCTACGACTGCACCGCCGACGACGCCGCCTACGGCATCTTCGAGCTGGACGGCGGGATCATCGCCCAGATCAACTCCTCGTGGACCACCCGGGTGTTTCGCGACGAGCTGGTGGAGTTCCAGGTGGACGGCACCGAGGGCAGCGCGGTCGCGGGGCTGCGGCGGTGCCGCGTGCAGCACCGTTCGATGACGCCCAAGCCGGTGTGGAACCCCGACCTGCCCGCGACCGAGGACTTCCGCGGCCAGTGGCAGGAGGTCCCCGACAACGAGGAGTTCGACAACGGCTTCAAGGTGCAGTGGGAGATGTTCCTGCGGCATGTCGCCGAAGACGCCCCGTTCGACTGGGACTTCTACGCGGGTGCGCGGGGCGTCCAGCTCGCCGAGCTGGGGCTGAAGGCGTGGCGTGAGGGCAGGCGGCTCGACGTGCCGGAGCTGAACCGGTGAGACTCGACCTTCCGGAGGCCGGCGGCTCGCTCGTCCCGTACACGATGGGCGAGCCGCGCGCCTTCACCGCCCCGCCGGGCCCGGCCGCCTCGCGCGTCGCGTACGCGGCGGCGCACGTGGTACCGGACCCGTTCGCGGAGGAACCCGCGCTCGACTGGGACACCACGCTGGCGTTCCGCCGCCACCTGTGGTCGTACGGGCTGGGCGTGGCCGAGGCCATGGACACCGCCCAGCGCGGCATGGGCCTGGAGTGGGACACCACCCGGGAGCTGATCCTGCGCAGCGGCGCCGAGGCGCGGGCCTGCGGCGGCCGGATCGCCTGCGGCGCGGGCACCGACCAGCTCCCGCCCGGTCCCACCTCGCTCGACCGTGTCGTCGCCGCGTACGAGGAGCAGCTCGCGGTGGTCGCGGAGGCGGGCGCCGTCCCGATCCTGATGGCCAGCCGCCAGCTCGCCGCCTCGGCGAACGGGCCGGAGGACTACGCCAAGGTGTACGGGCGGCTGCTGGGCGGGCTCGACCGCCCGGCCGTGCTGCACTGGCTGGGCCCGATGTTCGACCCGGCGCTGGAGGGCTACTGGGGGACGCCGGACCTGGACGCGGCGGCCGGCGCGGTCCTCTCGATCATCGAGGACCACGCGGACAGGGTGGACGGCATCAAGGTGTCGCTGCTGGACGCCGGGCGGGAGATCGCCCTCCGGCGCCGGCTGCCCGCGTCCGTCCGGCTCTACACCGGGGACGACTTCAACTACCCCGAGCTGATCCGCGGCGACGAGCAGGGGCACAGCGACGCCCTCCTGGGCATCTTCGACCCCATCGCGCCCGCCGCCGCGACCGCCCTGCACGCGCTGGACGCGGGCGACCTGGCCACCTACGAGGAGGTCTTCGCCCCCACCCTGCCGCTCGCCCGCCACATCTTCGAGACCCCGACCTACTACTACAAGACGGGCGTGGTCTTCCTGGCGTGGCTGGCCGGGCACCAGCGGCACTTCCGCATGGTGGCCGGGCTGGAGAGCGCGCGGCCGGTGCTCCACCTGGTGCGCCTCTTCCGGCTCGCCGACGCCGCCGGGCTGTTCCCCGACCCCGGGCTGGCCGCCGCCCGGATGCGGGCGTGGCTGACCGTCCTGGGGGTGGCGCGGTGAGCCTCAATCAGCGGAGCGTCGATCCGCGGTTCAGCCTCAACCAGTGGACGACGCGCCACTGGCCCCTTCCCGACCTCGTCGCGGGATGCGTGGACAGGGGCGTGCGCGGGGTCGGGCTCTGGCGCGAGCCCGTCGCCGAGTACGGGGTGGCGCGTACCGCCAAGCTCGTCCGGGACGCGGGGCTCTCCGTCACGTCCCTGTGCCGGGGCGGGTTCTTCCAGCGGCCGGACGCCGTCGCCGAGAACCGGCGGGCCATCGAGGAGGCCGCCGAACTGGGCGCGCCGTCCCTCGTGCTGGTCAGCGGCGGCCTCCCGGAGGGGTCCCGGGACGTCGACGGCGCCCGCGAACGGGTGGCCGAGGCGCTGGCCGAGCTGGCGCCGTACGCGGGAGAGCACCACGTCCAGCTCGCGATCGAGCCGCTGCACCCGATGTACTGCTCGGACCGGTGCGTGGTGTCCACGCTCGGCCAGGCGCTCGACCTGGCCGCGCCGCACCCCCCGGACCAGGTCGGGGTCATCGTCGACACCTACCACCTGTGGTGGGACCCGGCCGTGTACGACGGCATCGCCCGTGCCGGAGCCGAGGGCCGGATCTCGATGTTCCAGGTGGCGGACTGGACCACCCCGTTGCCCGAAGGGGTCCTGACCGGACGCGGCATGCTCGGCGACGGCTGTGTGGAGCTGCGCCGCTTCCGCGAGGCGGTGGAGGCCGCGGGCTACGCGGGCCCCATCGAGGTGGAGATCTTCAACACGGAGCTGTGGGCGATGCCCGGCGCCGGAGCCCTCGACCTCACCCTGGCCCGCTTCGCCGAGCACGTGCTCTGACAGGGGCGGTGTGACCGAGGAACGGGCGCCCCGGACATGGCGGAGCTCGGCGGGAGCGTGGCTCGGGATCGGGACGGCCCCCGGCACCCTGGTGCTGGGCGCCCAGATCGGCGGGCGGCACGACGGCGCGCTGCCCCTGGTGGTCCTGCTCGCGGGCGGTGCGGTGATGGCCGCCATGCTCGCGGCGCAGGGCCGGCACGGGCTGCGCCCGCCCGCCGGGGAGAACGCGACGCTGGCCGAACTGTCCCCGCGCTACCTGCCCCCGGCGACCGACCGCGCGGTCACCGGGCTGCTCGCCCTGGCCATGATCGGCTGGTTCGGCTTCAACGTCGGGCTGGGCGGCGGGGCGGTCGCCGCGCTGACCGGGGCGCCCGACATCGCCGGGGTGCTGGTGCTGTCCCTGCCGATCGTGGGTGTGCTGGTGGCCGGTTCCGGCCGCTGGAACGTGCTGGCGCTGGTGACCACGATCATCGCCATCGCCCTGATCGCGGTCGTCACGGTCCGGCTCGCGCCGTCCTCCCCGCCGGTGACCCTGGCCCGGGACGGCCCGCCGCTCGGCCTGGCCGCCGATCTGGCCGGTTACATCGGCTACGCGTCGGTGTTCGCGGTCCGGGCGCCCGACTTCACCGCCGGGCTGCGTGACCGCCGGGACCTGTGGTGGTGCGTGGGCCTGCTGGTCCTGCCCGCCCTCGCGGCCACGGTGGTGGGCGCCGGCCTGGCCGCCTCCAGCGGGTCGGCCGACGTGGTCGCGGTGCTGGCCGGGCCGGACGGGCTCCCGGTGGCCAACCTCTTCGTGGCCGCCTCGGTGATCGCCCCGACACTGGCCGCCGTCCACTCCGGCGTGTTCGCGGTCCGCCGCTTCGCGCCGCGGCTCCCGAACGCGGGGGCGGTCCTCGTGCTCGCCGTCCCGGGCGCCGTGCTGGCCTGCCTGCGGGTGGACCGGCTGCTGCTGTCCTGGCTGACGATCCTGGCGGCCGTGCTGCCCGCGCTCATCCCGCCGATCGCCGCCGAGGCCCACCGCCGGCGCCGCGCCCGCCGGACGCTCCCTCTCGCGCACCATGCCGGGCGGTACGTGCGGACGTGGCTGTGGGCGCCCGGCGCGGCGCTCGCGCTCGCGCTGACGCTCGCGGGCGTACCGGCGGCGGCTCCGGCGGGGCTCGCGGTGTCCCTGCTGGCCACGGTCACGCAGAGTGTCGCGCGGCAACGTCGGAGAATTCGTCCTTGACGGCCAGGTGGCCTTCTCGTACTTTCGGGAAAGCGCTTCCAGAAAGCGCTTTCCAGCCACACCCACCCCCCTTTGGACGGCCGGAATGACCAAACTGAGATGGTCCATACCGACGACCCTCGCCCTCGTGGCGGGCCTGCTGGCGGCGATGCCGGCCTCGGCCCGCGACACGGGCCCGATCAAGGATCCGATCCCGGACGACCCCGCCCCCTCGGGGCTGGGCCTGGTCGTGGAGGAGATCGCCCAGCTCCCCAAGTCCGAGCCGACCCCGCCCGAGCTGGTGGTCGACCCGCGGCTGAAGCGGCACAACCGGATCAACTACGTCGGTGAGCTGCCCGACGGATCCGGGCGGATGTACGTCCCCGACCTCAACGGCAAGCTGTACTTCCTGGACAAGAAGACCAAGACCCCCAAGCCCTACCTGGACGTCGGCGCCACCTTCGCGCCGGACTTCTTCTCGGCCCAGGGCCTCGGGCAGGGCTTCGGCTTCGTGACGTTCCACCCCGAGTTCAAGAAGAACGGCAAGTTCTACACCGTCCACGTCGAGGCCGGGAACGCGCTCACGACCAAGAAGCCCGACCTCACGCCGCAGCCCCGGACCGCCTACCACGGCGTGGTCGACGAGTGGACGGCGGCGGACCCGGCGGCCGACGCGTTCCAGGGAACCCGCCGCGAGATCCTGCGGGTCGGGTTCTCGGGACGGATCCACGGCATCCAGCAGATCGACTTCAATCCCAACGCCCGGCCGGGCGACGCCGAGTACGGCAAGCTCTACCTCGCGGTGGGCGACGGCGGCAACGGCAACGTCGGCGACAACGGCGGCGACCCGCAGAACCTCGCCGTCCCGCAGGGCAAGATCCTCAGGATCGACCCGGCCGGGAACGACAGCGCCAACGGCAAGTACGGCATCCCGGCGGACAACCCGTTCGCGGGCCAGGCCGGCAAGGTCGGCGAGATCTACGCCTACGGCATGCGCGACCCGCACCGGTTCACCTGGGACCGCGGCGCCGGCAAGCGGATGTTCCTCGCCCACATCGGCGAGCACGCGATCGAGTCGATCCACGACATCCGCCCGGGCAGCAACCTCGGCTGGAGCGAGCGGGAAGGCGCGTTCACCTTCGACAAGGCCGACCGCTGCTTCCTGTACCCGCTGCCCGAGGACGACGCCGAGAACGGCTACAACTACCCGGTCGCCGCGTACGACCACGACCCGCCGCCCGGGCACTCCTGCACGTCCGACAGCGGCCACGCGATCTCCGGCGGCTTCGTCTACCGGGGCGCGCACCTGCCCGCGCTGCGCGGCAAGTACCTGTTCACCGACATCGTCGACGGCCGGCTCATGTACACCGAAGAGCGGGAGATGAAGCTCGACCCGGCCGGCCGGAACCGGGCGCAGATCTACTCCCTCCAGGCCTACGACACCTCCGGCACGCCCGTCACCATGCGCCAGCTGGCCGGTGACAACCGCGTCGACCTGCGGATCTCCGCCGACGGCAAGGGCGAGCCGTACCTGATCGCCAAGGCCAACGGCAAGATCTGGAAGGTCGTCGGCACCCGGCAGTTCGCCGACTGCAAGACCGTCCCGGTGCGGGTGAGCGACGCGACGGCCGAGCGGGACTGGGCGCCGGTCACCCCGTCCAAGTGGCGGTTCCCCGGCGACGAGGTCGTGCTGGCCGAGGCGGGCGCCGAGCGTCCCGGACCGCGGCGGCCGTTCGAGTACGCGGTGCTGCAGAAGGGCCCGGTGCTCGGCTCGAGCCAGGTGGACGCCAAGGTCCGGCTGGACACGCCGGTCGAGATCACCAACCGCGATGTGATCATCGTGTTCGGCCACAGGTCCGACACGGAGTTCTACTACGCGCACCTGTCCACCGACAACGCCATCTACCCGCACAACGGGATCTTCGCCGTCGACAACGCCGACCGGCTGCGGATCGACCAGCAGTGGAACGGCAACCGGCAGGTGCCGCACGGCGCGCCGCCCGCGATCACCGACGCGAACTGGCACGACGTCCGCGTCAAGCACTGCGCCGGCACCGGTGAGATCGCGGTGTACCTGGACGGCTCGCGCAAGCCGCTGATGACGGCCGTGGACACCACGTTCGGCTCCGGCCGGGTGGGCTTCGGCTCGTTCGACAACATCGGCCGCCTGCGCGACCTGACCGTGACCGGTACCCGGGCCTCCTGACCCGGCCTCTCCACCCACCCCCCATCCTCCGGGCGGGCGGCCCGCACCGCCGCCCGCCCGGAGGAGCACCCCCAAGGAGCCGACCATGATCGTTCGTCGCCTGCCGACGGCGCTCCTGACCGCACTGCTCGGTGCCACGCTCGCCGCCGTCCCGGCCCAGGCCCAGGACCGGGGCGTGGACAAGGGCCCGGACGTCTTCCCCTCGCTCAAGCCCAACCTCGTGGGCTACTACGACTTCGACCACCCGGTGCCCGGGAACCCCGCCAAGGAGCGCGACCGCGGCCGTTCCGGCACCGACATCGACCTGATCAACGGCGGCGCGGCGATGCGCGTCCAGGACCGGGCCCACCGCCGCAGCGGCGGCGCCGTCCAGTTCGGGCAGGTCAACCCCACCATCGCCGGGAACGACGACTGGAAGGCGGGGATCTTCTCCCCGACGGGGGTGCCCTCGCTGCGCGCCTACAACGCCGGACGCGGTGCCACGGTCATGGGCTGGTTCAAGATGACCGGCACCAACCCCAGCCCCAACTCCACCACCGCCGACCCGAACGACATGTTCAACGCGGTCGGCCTGGCGGGCGTGCTGTCGGGCGGTTCCAACGGGCACGACGTGCGCGCCCTGCTGGAGCTGATCAACGTCAACGGCAAGCTGCACGTGGTCGCCCTCGGCCGCCGCCTCGACGGGGGCAACTCGCAGACGTTCGCCGCCGAGGAGGACTGGCGGAGCATCCTGCCGACCGGCACCTGGGTGCACCTGGCCGCCACGTTCGACTTCGACGACGGCACCATGGCGCTCTACAAGAACGGCGAGCCGCTGCCGGGCTTCTACACCCGCGCCGACGACCCGTGGAAGCTCGAGGGCGACCCCGAGCCCGACCTCACCAGCCCGACCGACCCGGCCGGCATCAAGATCGGTGGAAGCTTCCCGCAGAACACCAGGGAGCAGAACCCCTGCAACTGCCGGATGGACACGCTGATGTTCCTGGACCGGCCTGCCACCGCCGCCGAGGTCAAGCACCAGTACCGCCGCTGACTCCCGGCCCGCCCCCCGCCTCCCGCGCCCGGCCCGCGATCACTCCACGTCGATCGCGGGCCGGGCATCCAGCCGGTCGAAGTACAGGTCGGGCTCGTCGAGCATGTCGGTGAGCCCCGGATACCGGTAGGCGACGGCGAGCGGAAGCCAGGCCAGGAAGTCGCCGTAGCCGCCGCAGATCGCCTCACCGCCGTCCCCGCCGCACAGGACGCGGGGGTCGGAGGTCAGCTCCAGATCGTAGGGGTCGCGGGCGATCGACAGCCCGAACGGGCTCCCCGCGCCCGGCTCCCCGCCCCGGTCGGACCCATCGGTTCCACCGGCTCCACCGGCTTCACCGGGAAGCCGTCCGGCCGGGCAGTCGTCGCCCCAGCGGAACAGCGTCCCGGTGCCGGCGCCGCAGGCGTACTCCCACTCGTCCGGGGTCAGCAGCCGCGTTCCCGTCTCCGCCAAGAGGGCGGGCACCTCCTCCGGCCCGCGCCCGGTGAACACCACCGGCTCCACGGCGACCAGTGTCGCGGGCACCCGCGCCGCCCGGCGGGGACTGGTGACCGACGCCAGATACTCACGCAGGTCACCCGGCAGTCCGTACTCGTCGGCGCTCTGCTCGTACGAGGCGCGCTGGGCCTCGGTGGGCTCGAACCGCTCCGGATCGAACCCGACCTCGGTGTCACCCCCGGGCACGAGCGCGAACCGCCGCCCGTCCCGTTCGAAGAACGCCCGGCGCACCGGGCGTCCCGCGTACTCCGCCCGCGTGACCTCGACCAGTTCCGCCGCCGCCCGCCGGGCGACCTCACGCGCGTACCGGACGGCCTGCTCGTCGGACATCGCCGTCCACTCGGACCCCATGTGCCACCGCATGCGCGCCAGTATCGGGCAGGCGTCGGACAGAGAGCATGCGGTGGAACGAGCGGGTGGTCGCGGCCGGCTCCCGGCCGTGGCGGCCTGCCGGCCGCTGCGCCCTACCGGTCGTAGCGGCCGGCGCGGATGTCGGCCAGCAGCGCGCTCATCCCGGTGCGCGCCACCAGCAGGACCGGCCCGGACGGATCCTTGCTGTCGCGCATCCCGACCGAACCGGGCACGGGGGCGACCTCGACGCAGTCACCGCTTCCGGCATGGCTGTGGCTGCTCTTGCGCCACCGCGCGTTCGAGAACTCGTTCATAGGCTCTCTCGAATCTCCTTAATCAATCGAGCCGTTTCTGTGGTGCTCAGTGCCGCAGATCTGGCCAGATCGTAGGTTTCGTCCATGCCTCTGAGGATGTCGGGATCCTCCAGCATGCGCCCCGCTCCGCTGGGGGCTTCAACATAGGCGATGTCGCCGCCTTCCGCGAGGGAAAGCAGTTCGAATCCGCCGCTGAGTGCAGCGTATTCCGCCGTGTCACCGGGTACGACCTGAACCAGAATATTGGGCTTGGCCATATCTACCTCAATGCGGGCAAGCTGTTCTTGCATGACGTCCTTTCCCCCCACCACGCGCCGCAGCGCGGCCTCGTCGACGACCACCAGCAGGCGGGGGGCGCCCATGCCGTCGAGGATGGTCTGCCTGCGCATCCGCTCGGCCACGATCTCCTCGACGTCCGCCCGGTACGGCCCGGACATCACGATCGCCCGCGTGTACGCCTCCGTCTGGAGCAGGCCGACGACCAGCGTGGGCATGTACGCCCTGATCTGCGTGGCCTCGGCCTCGTACTCCCCCAGGGAACGGGCGGTCGCGGGCAGCCGGTCGCGGGCGGCGACCTCGTAGTGCTCGGCGAAGTACTGGCTGCCGAACGCGGCGTCCAGGAGCCGGGCGATCTTCTCGTCCGGGGATTTCTGGGCGCGTTCCAGCTTGCTGAGGTGGCTGGGACTGCAGGCGATCCTTTCCGACAGATCGTCCAGGGACCAGTTCCGCGACTCGCGCAGGGTGCGGATCTTCCAGCCGTAATGCTCAGCGAACGAATTGTTCGGATTGAGCGGGTTTGGCGGGCGCCCCATTCCCCATGCCCCTCTCCATGATTGTTTCCGGGTCCGGTCGAACAGAAAACCCGCTTACGACGCTACGGGAAGTAAGCGACCCTGAGGAGGAGAACAGCGTGAAAAGCCGCGCATTACTGCAAGGACCCAGCCGTGATCCCATTCTCCGTCGATCTTCCCGCGGACCTTCCCGGTTACGGGCTCGTCCTCCCCGGCAGCACCGCGGCGCCGTCCGCGGCGCGCGCCCTGGTGGCGGCCGCACTGGACGAATGGGGGCTGTCCGCCCTGGACGGCGACGCCGACCTGGTGGCCTCCGAGCTGGTCACCAACGCCGTGCTGCGCTCACCCCGCGCCGCGTTCATGATCGTGCTCCACCCCTCGCACGAGGTGGAGCTGATGGTGTGGGACGAGGCCCCGGGCCGGCCGCGCGAGAAGCGGGCCGACCCGATGTCGGACACCGGCGGCCGCGGCCTCTTCCTCGTCGGCGCCGTCTCCACCGCCTGGGGCTGCCGGCCGGTGCCGGGCGGCGGCAAGATCACCTGGGCCCGGCTGGGTCCCAAGCCCAAGGAACCTCTGGACGACGCCCTCGCCCCGGCGGGCGGGCACGATGTCCCCTACCGGACACCGCGGTCGCTGAACGGATGACGTGACCGTCAGAACGCGGCCGTACGGTCGGGCGGCGTCCAGCCGGGGTCGTACCCGCGGAACGGCCGGAGGAGTTCCGCCGCGCCCGTCACGGTCGCGTCCGCCGCGTTCGGCGCCACCCGGGCGCACAGGCCCGTCTCCTCCTGGACCAGCTCCTCCAGCCGCGGGAGGCGGGCGCCGCCGCCGGTCAGCGTGATGCCCGCGGAGATGAAGTGCCCGGCCATCTCCGGAGGGCAGTCGGCGACCGCGGCGTGCACGGCCCGGACGATCGCCGCGAGCGCCGGCGCGATGGCGGCGTGGACCTCGTCGGAGGTCAGGACGGCCGTGTTGGGCAGGCCCGTCCGGACGTCCACGCCGTGCACGAGGACCTGGCGGTCGCGCACCGCGATCGCCGAGCCGACCGACAGCTTGGCCGCCTCCGCCGTGACCGGCGCGATCACCAGGCCGTACTCGCGCCGGGTGTGGGCGATGATCGCCTGGTCCATGGTGGAGCCGCCCACCAGGGCCACGTTCGAGCTGAGCAGCTCGCCGGAGAGGACCACGCCGACGTCGGTCACGTGGGCGCCGACGTCGGCCACGATCGCCACGTCCTCGCCCTCGGCGGGCAGACCGGCCCCGGCCGCGGCGGCGATGGGGGTCGGCACGACGGTGAGCCGCCGCGCGCCCGCCCCGTAGGCCACCGCCCGTACGGCGCCGAGCTCCACCTGGTTGATGCCGCTGGGCACGGTCACGGCCATCCGGGGCTTGGCCATGTGGCCGCCGCGCAGGTGGGAGCGCAGGAGCGCGCGCAGCATCCCCTCGGTGTCCTCGGCCTCCGCGGGCACCCCGTTCCGGATGGGGTGGACGAGCCGGACGCCGCGTTCCCGGCCGGCCAGCGCCAGCGCGGACGTACCGGTGGCCAGCACGCGCCCGGAGTCCCTGGCGCGTGCGACGGCGGACGGCTCGCTGGCCACGATGCCGCGGCCGTCCACGTGGATCCGGACCGTGGCGCTGCCGAGATCGATCGCGGTGGCGCGGCACGGGAAGTCGCTCAGTCGTGACAATGCGAGACGCATGCTGCGGCCTCCCCGAGTTGAGCGGTTACCAGGCGCTTCGCCCGGCTTGTCCAGAGGTCCCTCCTAACCTTGACCCTGTCTGCTTTGCCCTAACACCAGGGGTGATCCCTGGAATGGCAAACGGCGGGCCGGTGGCGGGCACCGGACGGAGGCCGCCGCGCGGCCGGTTCCCGGCCGGTCCCGGCCGCCGTCAGCCGCCCGGACGCGGCGGCAGGGGCACGAGCTCGGGATCGCAGAGGCGGCATCCCAGCCGGCCCTCGTAGATGTCGTGGACGGCACATCGCTCCAGCTCCGCGGGCGGCGGGGGCACGCGCCAGTCGCCCCAGGCGGCGGGCCGGCGAACGGGGACCGGCGCGGGAAGGCCCGCGACCATCGCGCGGTAACGGCGCAGGTCGCCCTGCGCGTACGGGGGGTCGTAGGCCAGCCGGTCCCAGCCGTACCGGGTGAGCGCCTTGTCAACGACCTCAAGGAGGAACGCCTTCTCCTCCGGCCAGTCCTCGGTCCAGGGAAGCTCGCTCAGGTCGAAGCCGTCGAAGCCCCGGCCTATGCGGTGACCGTCGGCCAGATGCAGGACGAGGTTCCGCTGCCAGGGCGTCTCGGCAAGGGCGCAACCGGCCAGGGTGAGAACGTCGAAGAACACGTCCGTGCTGCCGTTGGACAGGTAGAGGAGGTGTTCGGAGGCACGGGTCCCGTATGCGGTGAACCTGTTGCCCATGTGCCACCGCCCGTCCCGCGGCCGGCGAGGGGACACGGACCGCACGGCGAGGCTACCCGAGGCCTCTGGCCACCGGCCGGGCGCCATGATGCACTGGGGGGCATGACAGATCCGATGACCATGGCCATCGCGACGGCGATGGCGGGCAAGGCCGTCGAGGTCGCCGGAGAACCGGCCCGGGAGGCCGTCGCGGCGATGGTGCGCAAGGTCCGCGAGAAGTTCCGTGGCCGGACCACCGAGGAGGCGGTGCTGGAGGGCGTCATCGCCCATCCCGATTCCCCCGAGCGGCTGTCGGAGCTGCACGAGGCCATCCGGCGGGCGATCGCCGAGGACGCCGCGTTCGGCACCGCGCTCGAATCCCTCTGGAACCAGGTGCGGTCCGATTCCACCGCGACGGAGGACGGGGTGGTCAACAACTTCAGCGGCCAGGCCGGGAAGGTCGTCCAGATGAGGGACGTGCACGGCGGCCTGACCATCGGCTGATCCCTAGGTGAGAGTCCCGGCCTACGGCGCGCGCTCGCGCGCTGGCCGGGGCCGCTTCGAGACAGGCCCTGGCCGCCGGGCATCCGGCGGCCAGGGCCTGTCTCGCGGGAATGGGACGCTTTCTCTGTATGTTGTACGGAGTAATGGCCCGTTCCTGGCAGAGAGGCGACCGCATGACGCTCCACGGATTCGACGCCGCCGGCGAGTTCGACCGCCAGCTCCGCACGCTGCTCGACCGGGGATACCACCGGATGGCGGGGCTGGACGGGGAGGACTTCGCCGGCCTGCTGGCCCCGCTGCGCGCCACCGCGGCGGCCCGGGCCGGGGAGATGGCACCGCCGGACGAGGGACGGGCGCCGTTCGTCCTGGTGGTCACGCGGGAGCTGGCCGCGCCCGAGCAGGCCGTCACGCTCACGACCCTGGCCGGCAGGTCCAGGCCGGGGATCGTCGACCGCCACTTCGCCGAGGGCGAGCTGGTCCGGTTCGTTCCGGTCAAGGGGATCGAGATCCCCGACGCCCGCGCGTACCTGCTCTTCGGCATCGAGCGCGGCGAGGAGTTCTGCGGCGCCGTGCCCGAGGACGCCATGGCGGCCATCGCCGGACGCGGCCGCACCCTGCTGACCGTCGAGGAGGGCGTCGCCCTGGTCACCCACTTCCCCGAGGTCCTGGCCAAGAACAAGTGCTTCTCGCTGGGCGGATCGCGCTGCGGAGACCGCCGGGTGCCGGCGATCTGGATCAGCGCGAACGCGCCCAAGCTCGGCTGGTGCTGGGCCGGGAACCCGCACACCTGGCTGGGCATGGCCTCCGCCGCCGGCCGGGACGGAACCCTGGGCTGATCCGCACCGGCGCGCGCTCCCCCGGCCGGCCCGCGCCGCCGGTCAGGGCCGGCGGGAGGCGGCGCCCTCGGGCCGTACGTGGTGGGGCTGGAAGCACATGGTGGTCATGCGGTCGTCCTTGCACGCCAGGCAGAGGTAGGTGCGATGGCCCCGCAGGCCCCGGCCGCGCCCGGCGCACGGCGGGCACACGCAGGGCGACCAGCCGACGATGACGCGCCCCGGCGCGAGCCGGTGCCCGTGCGGGCACAGGAAGGGAACGTGGTCGAAGGGCCTGTCCACGCCGCCACTCTAGTCGAACATACTGTCGACTAACGCATCGCGTAGCAGTAGTTGGACTTGCCCTTAAAGTAGTGGCGGGCGCGGGCGTCCTTGAACCGCCAGCGGCAGCCCGCGTCGCGCTGTTCGGCGGTCAGGTACATGAGGTCGCCCTTGCGTTTCACGCAGTACGCGCCCGGACGCGGTGAGTCCTTCCATTCCACCCACTCCCAGCCGAGCGACTGGCAGTACTCCGTGAAGTGGCCCGCGCCCAGCTCGACGCGCTGCTTCGGTGCCTGGGACGGGCTCTTCGTGGCGCGGGCCGTGTTCTCGGACGCGGACACGGTCGCCGACCGCGAGGCTGACGGGGACGCCGTCGTCGCGCGAGGGCGGGACGGTTTCCCGCTCGCGGGGCGTTCCGCGCCGAGGCTCGCGGCGGCCTGCGAGGCCGCGGCCGGCGTGGGCGGGGCGTCCGGCGAGCCGTCCCGGGTGAACAGGTGAACGCCCGCCGCCGCGATGACGGCCACCGCCACCGCACCGACCCCCAGGAGAACGGCCCGGGACCGTCCGCGTCCGGCCGGCGCGGCGGGACGGGGCAGGGTGGTGGCGTCGGCGCCGGCCGGCCCGACCGGGCCCATCGGCTTCGCCTGGCCGTGCCCAGGAGGAACGGTGCCGGCGGGAACCGGCGGGAGGGCCGGCGGGGCCGGCGGGGCGGGCGGAGGGGCCTCCGGCGCACGGCCGGTGCGGCGCACCAGGCGGTCGAGGACCTGCTGCGCGGTGGGCCGGCCTGCGGGGTCCTTGGTCAGGCAGGCCGCCAGGAGCCCGCGCAGCGGCTCCTCCACCCGGCCGAGGTCGGGCTCGCCGTGCGCGATGCGGTTCAGGACGATCGGGATCGACTCGTTGCCGAACGGCGGGTGCCCGGTGGCGGTGAACACCATGGTGGAGGCCCAGGCGAACACGTCCACGGCCGGGCCGATCGCGCCCGGCTGGAGCTGCTCGGGCGCCATGTAGGCGGGCGTGCCGACGGCCCTGCTGACCATCGTCTGGGCGCCGGACAGGGCCCGCGAGATGCCGAAGTCGACGACGCGCGGCCCGTCCGGCCCCAGCAGCACGTTGTGGGGCTTGAAGTCGCGATGCACGACCCCGGCGTCGTGCAGCGCGACCAGCGCGGTGGCCGTGGCGACGGCGAGCCGGTCGAGGGCGCTGCCCGTACGAGGCCCCTCGCGCTGCACCACCTCGTGCAGCGACGGCCCGTCGACGTACTCGCTGACGATGAAGGGACGGTCGCCCAACATGCCCGAGCCGAGCACCTGGGCCGTGCAGAACCGGGCGACCTGCTGGGCCGCGGCCAGCTCGCGGGCGACGGTGCCGCCCAGGGACGGCTCCCCGGCGACCGGCGTGTGGAACAGCTTGATCGCCACCAGATCGCCGCCGGTCTCGCCCGTGCCCGGAGCGCTCCGGGCACGGGCGAGGTAAACCACGCCCTCGCCGCCCTCACCCAGCCGGCCGAGCAGGCGGTGGCCGCCGAGGGTCTCGGGATCGCCGGGTCTCAGGGGGTGGGGTGGTCGCGGCACGCGAGAACTATAGCGACGGACGCTCAGTGATCACGGGCGATCACCAGACGGGCCAGGGCGCGCAGCTCACCGGCCGCGGGGGCCCGCGGCCCGGCCAGTTCGAGATGCGCCAGGGCCTCCTGGAGGCACTCGGCCGCCCGGCGGGCGGCCCAGCCGCGCCCGCCGGCCGCATCCACCAGCTCCGCCGCCCGGACCGCCTCGGCGGCGGTCAGCCCGCCGTCGCGCCGGTACAGCCCGGCCAGCTCGCCGCCCGCGGGACCGCCGGACGACAGCGCCGCCACGACCGGCAGCGACTTCTTGCGGCTGCGCAGGTCGGCGTGGACGGGTTTGCCGGTGACGGCGGGATCGCCCCAGATGCCCAGCAGGTCGTCGACGAGCTGGAAGGCCAGGCCGAGCCGCGTACCGAAACGGCGGTAGTGGTCGAGCCGTTCGGGCGGGGCGCCCCCGTAGGCGGCGCCGATGGCGCAGGCGGC
Source organism: Actinomadura viridis (assembly GCF_015751755.1). Taxonomy (GTDB): domain Bacteria; phylum Actinomycetota; class Actinomycetes; order Streptosporangiales; family Streptosporangiaceae; genus Spirillospora; species Spirillospora viridis. The sequence continues at coordinate 8,643,933 of NZ_JADOUA010000001.1, read as the reverse complement.
GCCCAGCAGGGCCGCGGTCTTGCCCTCCGCCATCTCCAGGCACTCCGCCAGGGACACGTCGGCGCGCCGCTCGAACGCCAGGTCGGCGCTCTGCCCCTCCACCAGGGCGAGCACGGCGCGGGCGAGCACCCGGACGGCCTGCGGCCCGGCGGCGTGGCGGCCGTCGGCGATCGCCTCGAAGGCGCAGGCCAGCAGGGCGTCCCCGGCCAGGATGGCGGAGTTGCGGCCGAAGACGCTCCAGGCGGTCGCCCGGTGGTGCCGGGTGAGGTCGCCGTCCATCACGTCGTCGTGCAGCAGCGAGAAGTTGTGCGCCAGCTCCACCGCCACGGCCCCGGGCAGGGCCGAAGAGGCGACGCCGCCCGCGGCCTCGGCCGTCAGCAGGACCAGCGCGGGCCGGATCCGCTTGCCCCCGCGCGCCTCGGCGGGCCGGTCGTGCTCGTCCCGCCAGCCGAAGTGGTACGCGGTGATCCGCCGCATGGACTCGGGCAGGTAGGCGATCGTCTCGCGCAGCGCGGGATCGACCAGCCGCCGGCTCCAGTCCAGCACCTCGGCCGCGGACCGCGCGGCGGGCGCGCCGCCGGCCGCGGAGTCCGCCACCGCGGCCGGCGGCGCCACCCGGCCCGCGGCCGGCCCGTCCGTCATCGTCTTCCTGGTCACGGTCTCCCCCGTCGCCTCCGCTCCCGCAACCGTCTCACGGGTCACCGGGCGACCTCGACGTTCTCCAGTACGCCGAGCGCGTCGGGGACCAGCACGGCCGCCGAGTGGTAGGCGCTGACGAGATAGGACAGGATCCCCTTGCCGTCGACGCCCATGAACCGCACCGACACGCCGGGCCGGACCTCGTCCTGGAGGCCGGTCCGGTGCAGGCCGATCACGCCCTCGTCGGCCTCGCCGGTGCGCATGCACAGGATCGAGCTGGTCCCGGACGGGCTGATGGCGATCTTGTCCGAGGGGAAGATGGGGACCCCGCGCCACGCCTGGACCCGGGCCCCCTCGTGCGTGATGACCTGCGGGTAGATCCCGCGCCTGGTGCACTCGCGGCCGAACGCGGCGATCGTCCTCGGGTGGGCGAGGAAGAACCGCGACTTGCGGCGCCGGGCCAGCAGCTCGTCCAGGTCGTCGGGGGTGGGCGGCCCGGACCGGGTGGGGATCCGCTGCCGCAGGTCGGCGTTGTGCAGCAGCCCGTGGTCGGGGTTGTTGAGCAGGTCGTGCTCGCGGCGTTCCAGCAACGCCTCGACGGTCAGCCGGACCTGCTGCTCCACCTGGTCCATGGGCTCGCTGTAGAGGTCGGCCACCCGGGTGTGGACGCGCAGCCTGGTCTGCGCCACGCTCAGCTCGTACTCGCGCGGCGCGAGTTCGTAGTCGACGAACGTGCCCGGCAGGACCGGCTCGCCGTCGTGACCGGAGGCCAGGTCGATCGCCGCCTCCCCGCTCGCGTTGGACGGGGGCGCGGGAGCGCGCTCGTACTCGGCCAGATGGGCGCGCAGGGACTCCGAGCGGGAGGTCAGCTCCGCGATGTCGGAGGCGGCCAGCACCAGGACGGTGACCGGGGTGACGGCCCGCACCGAGTACTCCCAGGAGCCGTCCGTCCCGAGCAGCGCCCGGTCGCCGACGAACCGGCCGCCGGCCAGCACGCCGAGGACGTTCTCGGCGCCGTACTCGCCGGTCCCGACGCGGCTCACCTTGCCGTGCGCGACCACGATGACCCGGTCGAGGGGGTCGCCGGCCGCCACGATGACCTCACCGGGGGCGTACTCGCGCTGGACGAAACGTGCCGCGATCCCCTCCAGCACGCCGGGGTCGTCCAGGCCGCGCAGCGGCGGCAGTTCGGCCAGTTCCGCCGGGATGACGCTGATCTGCGAGCCGGTGTTGACGCAGGTCACCAGCCCGTCGCCCAGGTTGTAGGTCAGGCGCCGGTTCACCCGGTAGGTGCCGGCCGACACCTGGACCCACGGCAGAAGGCGCAGCAGCCACCGCGGGGAGATGCCCTGCATCTGCGGGACGGACTTGGTCGTGGTCGCGAGGTTCCGCGCCGCGTGCGTGCTGAGACTCAGTCGCTCGGTCATGAGACGTGCCCTCCTCCCCTTTCCGGCGGCTCAGAGCGCCGCGCCGTCGGCGCCGTGCGCGATCTCGACGCTCTCCAGCACCGCCAGCGCGTCCGGGACCAGCACGGCGGCCGAGTAGTAGGCGCTGACCAGGTAGGAGACGAGGGCCTTGTCGTCGACGCCCATGAACCGCACCGACAGGCCCGGCTGGACCTCGTCCTGCAGCCCGGTCTGGTGCAGGCCGATGACGCCCTGCGCGGCCTCGCCGGTGCGCATCAGCAGGACGGAGCTGGTGCTGGTCCGGCTGATGGGGATCTTGTTGCAGGGGAACAGCGGGACGCCGCGCCAGGCCGGGACGCGGTGGCCGTTGACGTCCACGCTCTCGGGGTACACGCCGCGCCGGCTGCACTCGCGCCCGAACGCCGCGATCGTCTTGGGGTGGGCCAGGAAGAACGCCGGGTCCTTCCAGACCAGGGTGAGCAGCTCGTCCATGTCGTCGGGGGTGGGAGGCCCGGAGCGGGTGTGGATCCGCTGGGTGGTCTCGGCGTTGTGGAGGAGCCCGAAGTCACGGTTGTTGATCAGCTCGTTCTCCTGGCGCTCGCGCAGCGCCTCGATGGTCAGCCGGAGCTGCTGCTCCACCTGGTCCATCGGCTCGTTGTAGAGGTCGGCCACCCGGGAGTGGACGCGCAGGACGGTCTGCGCCACGCTCAGTTCGTACTCGCGCGGCGCCGGCTCGTAGTCGACGTAGGTGCCCGGGAGGACCGGCTCGCCCGAGTGCCCCGACGCCACCTCGATGGCCGCCTCGCCGTAGGGGTTCAGGCTCCGGTCGGGGCCCTCCAGGAACCGGGCGACGTGCGCCCGCAGCTCCTCCGACCGCCCGAGGACCTCCTGGAACTCGTCGCGGGTGAGGATCAGCACGGTGCAGGCGGTCAGCGCCTTGACCGAGAACTCCCACTCCTGCTCGTCACCGGCCAGGGCCCGGTCGCCGAAGAAGCCGCCGCCGGCCAGCACCCCCAGCACGTTCTCGTCCCCGTACTCGCCGGCGCCGATCTTGCCGGCCTTGCCGTGCGCGATCAGCACGACCCGGTCGGCGGGGTCGCCGGACTCCACGATGAGGTCGCCGGGTTCGTACTCCTCCTGGGAGAACCGGCCGGCCAGCGCCTCCAGCACCGGGTCGTCGTCGAACCCGCGCAGCGGGGCCAGCTCCCCCAGCTCGCGCGGGATGACCTGGATGTCGGCGCCCGTCGTCACGAAGGTGACCCGGCCGTCCCCGATGGTGTAGCCGAGCCGCCGGTTGACGCGGTACGCGCCGCCCGCCGCGCGGACCCAGGGCAGCAGCCGCAGCAGCCAGCGGGTGGAGATGCCCTGCATCTGCGGGACGGACTTGGTCGTCGTGGCGAGGTTCCGCGCCGCCGCGGTGCCGAGGCTGAGCTGTCCGCCGGCCGTCTGCTGTTCCGTCACGTGCTGTTCCGTCACGATCCACACCACCGATTCTGTTTTCGCGCCGAGGTAGCGGTCTGCTGGGGGGCCATTTCCGGGAGGGAAGGGCAGGGTCGAAGGGCCGGAATTGAGAGAAAGGTGGAAAAGTGTCGCGGGAGACGGAAGAAACGCCTGCTCCGCCGGGAAACTCCCGCGCCGTGGGCAACGCTACATAACGTGACTGGCGAGTCACAATGCGATACTTTTCTTACCTTGGGGAGCCCCTACAGTCGCCCGCGCGTAGCGGTCGCCGGTCACCGCGCCGGGCGGGCCCGTTCCACGGAGGGCGCGGGATTACATACTGAAGCCATGTCTTCAGCGTTCGCCGTCCTCGCCGAGCCCACCCGCCGCAGGATCCTGGACCTCCTCCTGGAACGGCCGCGGCCGGTCGGCGAGCTGGTGGAGCGGCTAGGGCTCACCCAGCCGGGAACGTCCAAGCACCTGAAGGTCCTGCGCGAGGCGGGCCTGGTCCACGCACGCCAGGAGGCGCAGCGCCGCGTGTACGAGCTCCGCCTGGAGCCGCTGGCCGAGATGGACGCCTGGCTCGCCCCGTACCGCCGGGCCTGGTCGTCCCGGCTGGACGCACTGGAGGACCACCTCGACCGGCAGGACGATCCGCCCGGCGACGACTGATCCCGTCCGGGCACTCCGGGCACGTTTTCTCGGGCGGTCTCCTCAGGCGGTCCGCCGCCTTGCGGCTCCTATGACTCGGACAGGTCCGCGGTGTCGCCGGGCCCGCCGCCCTTGCGCGTGCCCCTGCCACTGCGCGTGCTCTGGCCGTTGCGCGTGCCCTGGCCGTTGCTCGCCCGCCGGACGGCGCCCTCGTCCGCCGCGTGGTCGGCGGCCTCGTCCTCGTCGGGGAGCGTGGGGAGCTTCTGGGTGCGCAGCGGGTCTTCGAGCGGCACGTCCTCGGGGATGGCCACCAGCGCCTGGGTCACCTGGGCCTCGCGGGTGATGACGCCGCTGGCCAGGACGGTGTTGCGATGCCGCAGGGAGCCGTTCTCGCGCAGCAGGTCGTCCACCTCCCTGCGCAGCCGGGACATCCGCTTGCTCATGCGCAGATGGACGGCGAAGCCGCCGAAGGCGATGCCGAGGATGAAGCCCGCCAGCAAGGGCATCCACAACGCGGCCACCGCGGCGGCCACCAGGGCGGTCACCGCCGCGAGCGGGCCCGCATGCCCCTCCACCCAGTCAAGGACGGTGTTGACGGGCTTGGGAATCCTCACTCGCCTTCTCCTCCATTGTCGTCTCGGCCCGGCCGGGAGCCCCTCTCCGGGGCCGTGCGGCGTGCGGGGGCTGGAACGAGGCCGCCACCGCGTCCTCGTCTCTGGTACGTCCGGCGTGGGCATGACCGGCATGTCCGTGACATCCGGTACGTACCGGGCCGGTGGTCCGCCTCGCGTCCACCCGTCCCGTACGGCCGGTGGCCTGCCCGACTCCGCATGAACGTCGCGGCCTGGCGCGCGTGTTCCACACCGGGCTGAGCTTCGCGCCACACGCGTGCCCGCCCCGCATCACGCGGGTCCCACGAAACATTAACAGCAAGTCACGAAGGATCCTGAACGGCCGCCGGCCGGTCGCCCGCCGTACCCGCCGGCCGTCCCCGGGCACCCCGTGCCAGGCGTCACACCGGCCGGGTCGGGATGCGAGCACCACCCGCCGCGGAATATCGTCACAAGAATGAGCAATCACTTTGACGTCGTGGTCCTGGGCGCAGGTCCGGGCGGATATGTCGCCGCGATCCGGTCGGCACAGCTCGGGCTGAAGACGGCGATCATCGAGGAGCGGTACTGGGGCGGGGTCTGCCTGAACGTGGGCTGCATCCCCTCCAAGGCGCTGCTGCGCAACGCCGAGCTGGCGCACATCTTCACCCACGAGGCGGAGAAGTACGGGATCAAGGCCGAGGGGCCGGTCTCCTTCGACTACGGCAAGGCGTTCCAGCGCAGCCGTGAGGTCTCGGAGAAGCTCGTCAAGGGCGTGCAGTTCCTCATGAAGAAGAACAAGATCACCTCCATCGACGGCCGCGGCACGTTCACCGACCCCAACACCCTCCAGGTGGCCACGTCCGGCGGCGGCACCGAGACGGTGACCTTCGACCACTGCATCATCGCCGCCGGGGCGCACACCAAGCTGCTGCCGGGGACCTCCCTGTCGGAGCGCGTGGTGACCTACGAGGAGCAGATCCTCAGCTCCGACCTCCCGGAGAGCGTCGTCATCGCCGGCGCGGGGGCCATCGGCGTCGAGTTCGCCTACGTCCTGCACAACTACGGCGTCAAGGTGACGATCGTGGAGTTCCTGGACCGCATGGTGCCCAACGAGGACGCCGACGTGTCCAAGGAGCTGGCCAAGCGCTACCGCAAGCTCGGCGTGGACGTGCTGACCTCCACCCGGGTGGACGCGATCGACGACTCGGGCGACAAGGTGAAGGTCACCGTCACCGGCAAGGACGGCGAGCAGCGGGTGCTGGAGGCCGACAAGGTCCTGCAGGCGATCGGCTTCCAGCCGAACGTCGAGGGCTACGGGCTGGAGAAGACCGGGGTCAGGCTGACCGACCGGGGCGCCATCGACATCGACGGCCGCTGCCGCACCTCCGTCCCGCACATCTACGCCATCGGCGACGTGACCGCCAAGCTGATGCTGGCGCACGCGGCCGAGGCGATGGGCATCGTCGCCGCCGAGACCATCGCCGACGCCGAGACGATGGAGCTCGACTACGTGATGATCCCGCGCGCCACGTACTGCCAGCCGCAGGTCGCCAGCTTCGGCTGGACCGAGGCGCAGGCCCGCGAGCAGGGCTTCGAGGTCAAGGTCGCCAAGTTCCCCTACAGCGCCAACGGCAAGGCGCTGGGCATGGGCGAGGGCGACGGCTTCGTCAAGGTGATCAGCGACGCGAAGTACGGCGAGATCCTCGGCGCGCACATGATCGGCCCCGAGGTCACCGAGCTGCTGCCCGAGCTGACCCTGGCCCAGCAGTGGGACCTGACGGTGCACGAGGTCTCCCGCAACGTGCACGCCCACCCGACGCTGGGCGAGGCCATGAAGGAGGCCGTGCACGGCCTGGCCGGGCACATGATCAACATGTAGCCGGATCCGGCGGCCGCCCCCCGGCGGCCGCCCCCGGCGGGGCCGTGCAACGAATCGCCGTCCCACCCTCCGCACAAGCAACGAAACACCAGGTCAGCGCAAGATCGGCGGATTGGATCCGGCCCTCGCGGTTTCTAGGCTTTCGATCGTCACCCATCGGGATCGTCTGAGACCTGGAGACCGCATGACCGTCTCGCCGGCCATGGAACCGGCCATGGAGCCGACCGGTGCCCGCATCGCCTCGCCGGCCCTGGAGCCGTCCGGGCGGGTGGCGCTGCGGCGCCACTACCTGATGTGCCGCCCGGACCATTTCGCCGTCACGTACGCGATCAATCCGTGGATGGACCCGGCCGCGGGCGCCGACGCCGCGCTGGCCGTCCGGCAGTGGGAGTCCCTGCGTTCCGCCTACCTCGCGCTCGGGCACCGGGTGAGCCTGATCGACCCCGTCGAGGGCCTGCCCGACATGGTCTTCGCGGCCAACGGCGCGCTGGTCGTCGGCGGCCGGGTGTACGGGGCGCGGTTCGCCCACCCCGAGCGGGCGGCCGAGGGGCCGGCGTACGCGGACTGGCTGCGGCGCAACGGTTTCCCCGACGTCCTGGAGGCGGCGCACACCAACGAGGGCGAGGGCGACTTCCTGGCGCTCGACCACGTCATCCTGGCCGGCACCGGTTTCCGTACGGACCTGGCGGCCCATCAGGAGGCGCAGGAGTTCCTCGGCCGCCCCGTGGTGACGCTGCGGCTCGTCGACCCGCGCTTCTACCACCTGGACACCGCGCTGTTCCCCCTCGGCGGCGACAACGTCGCCTACTACCCGGGGGCGTTCTCCTCGGGCAGCCGGGCGGTGCTGGAGCGGCTGTTCCCGGACGCCGTCATCGCGAGCGCCGGCGACGCGGCGGTCCTCGGCCTCAACGCGGTCTGCGACGGCCGCAACGTGGTGGTCAACGCGGAGGCGGCCGGGCTCATCGAGACGCTGCGGCGGCACGGCTACCACCCCGTCCCGGTGGACCTCTCCGAGCTGCGCAAGGCGGGCGGCGGCCCCAAGTGCTGCACCCTGGAGCTGCGCGAGGCGCCCGCCCTGGCGTGACGCCGCCCGTCGACCTGCGGCGAGTCGTCGTATGACCGGGTGGTCAAGTGAGCAACTCGCCGCAGGTCAACGTCCTGGGGTGCGGGCCTCGGCGCGGCGGCGGCGGAGGGAGTCGCGGAGCGGGGGCACCCGGACGCCCTCCTCCGCCATGCGGCGCCGGGCCAGGGCCCGCGTCCGGAGGACGCCGGCCAGGCCGACCGTCCAGAACAGGATCTGCACCGTCCACGCGGCACGGAACGCCTCGGGGGTGAATTCGCGGCCCGGCGACATCACGTCCAGCACCACGCCGACCAGCAGGATCGTGACGAGGGCGGCGACGAAGCCGCCGGCGTTGACGATGCCGGTGGCCGTGCCCTGCCGCCCGGGCGGGTTGAACGTCCGGGCGAAGTCGAAGCCGATCATGGAGCCGGGCCCGCCCATCGCGACGCACAGCACCAGCACGACCAGCAGCCAGGTCGGGGCGGGCGGCGGCCAGGCCAGCGTCACCGCCCAGGCGGTGATCATGAGTCCGACGATGCCGAGCACCAGCCACGAGCGGCGCAGCGGGTGGCGGGCCACCAGCCCGCCCACCAGCGGCCCGGCCACCATGGTGGCGAGCACGAAGACGGTGAGCAGCGTGCTGGCCGCGGCCGAGGACAGGCCATGGCCGGACACCAGGTACGGGAACCCCCACATCAGCGCGAAGGTGTTGGCCGGGAACTGCGTGACGAAGTGCGACCACAGGCCCAGCCGCGTGCCGGGGTGGCGCCAGGCGGCGGCGAGGTTGCGGCCCACGTCCCCCAGGGACGGCGCGGGGTGCCGGTCGGCGCCGGGTGGACCGTTCCGAAGGACGGCCAGGGCGAGCACGCCCACCAGCACGCCGAGCGCGGCGGCGGACCCGAACGCGGTAGTCCAGCCCGGCCCGTGCAGCAGGGCGACCAGCGGGACCGCGCTCAGCACCTGCCCCAGCTGCCCGAGCAGCCCGGTGAGCTGCGTGACCACCGGGATCCGGCGGGGCGGGAACCAGCGCGTCACCAGGCTGAGCACGCTGATGAACGTCATCGCGTCGCCCGCGCCCACCAGGACGCGGGCGAGCACGGCGCCGCCGATGCCGGTGGAGAAGGCCAGCAGGGCCTGGCCCGCCGCCATGAGCAGCGCGCCGCCGGCCACCATCCAGCGGGGGCCGACCCGGTCCAGCAGGAGACCGACGGGCACCTGGAGCCCGGCGTAGACCAGCAGCTGGAGGACGGTGAACGAGGCGAGCATCCCGGCCGAGGCGCCGAACCGGTCGGCGGCGTCCAGCCCGGCCACACCGAAGGACGTGCGCTGCAGGACGGCGACGACGTACGCCAGGATGCCGACGGTCCACAGGATCCAGGCGAGGGCGGGGACACGGGTCGTACGGGGGTTCTCGGGGGGTTGCACGTGTATCGACGATATGCGAGGCCCTTCCGCCCGGAGCCGCCGGACCCGGCGCGGGGCCGCGTTTGTGGCCCGTTCCACTTGTGGTCTTCGCCACGGTCTTCACCACGGTCTTCACCACGGTCTTCACCACGGGCGCCGGTACGGTCGGGCCATGGAGTTCGGCACTGAGTGGCGGAAGGTCCGGGAGTTCCTCAACGGCAACCGGCACACGCTCGGGGCGTCCGCGAGCGCCCTGTACCCGGAGCTGCCCAGGGTGGAGGACACGCCGCTCCTGACCCGGCCGGAATGGATCCCCGGCACACCGCTCCCCCTGGAGTCGATACGGCTCCGGTGGAACCCGCGCCCGGCACCGCCCGCCGTGACCGGCCCGGACGAAGGGCTTCCCCCCGGGCACCGCACCTACGCCGAGGCGATCGAGGCCCTGGCGCCACCGGCGGTGTTCGAGGACCGCCCCACCTACCGGCTGCTCGACGCCGACCTGACCGGTGCCGCCCCGTCCCTCGCGTTCGGCCCCGCCACCTACTTCGACGCGCTGAACGTCGGCGAGGCGGCGGCGCACGAGCTGGCCGCCGGTGTGGCCATGGGCCGGCCCGCCGGGACGGAGCCGCCCCTGCGGCGGCGCGTGGGCGATCCCCGCGACCTCTCCCGCCGTACGGCGGCCCTCGCCATCACGACGCTGACCGTGACCAGGTCCGGTTCGTACCTGCTGCACTGGCGGGACCCGGCGAAGGTCGCCCACGCGGGCGGCCTGCACCAGGTGGTCCCGGTCGGCGTCTTCCAGCCCGTCCGCGGCGGGCGCGGGGGACCCGGCGGCGACACCGCGGACCTGGACCTGTGGCGGTGCATGGTCCGGGAGTTCGGCGAGGAGCTGCTGGGGATGGCCGAGGACTACGAGCCCGGCTTCGACCAGGAGGCGTGGCCGTTGCACCGGGCACTGAGCGCGGCCCGCGCGGACGGCCGGCTCACGGTCCGCTGCCTCGGCCTCGGCGTCGACCCCCTGACGTTCGCCGTGGACGTGCTCACGGTCGCGGTCTTCGACGACACCGCGTTCGGCGAACTGTTCGGCGGCCTGGTACCGGTCAACGCCGAGGGCCGGATCACCCGCGCCCCGTTCGACGGAACGGCCCCCTCCCCCGTGCAGCCCGCGGGCGCCGCGGCGCTGCGGCTGGCCTGGCGGCACCGCGCGGCCCTGGGGATCGCGGTCAGGAGCGGGCGAGCGCCTTGAGCTCGTCGACCGCGTCGACCAGGTGGTCCATGAACTCCGACGGGTCGGGGATCAGGTCGCGGCAGGCGACGATGCCGACGTCCACCTTCCCGTTGTAGGAGAAGACGGTGATGTTCACGCCGCCGCTGACGTCGGTGACCACCGAGATCGGGTAGTAGCCGAGGACCTTCGCCCCGCACAGGTAGAGCGGGAACTGCGGGCCCGGCACGTTGGAGATGATCAGGTTCATCGGGCGGACGGTGAGGCTCGGCAGCGCCTGCATCGCCAGCCGCGCGACCGGGCCCGCCAGCGGCGCCGGCACGATCGCGCTCAGCTCCCGCACCCAGCTGCCCGAGGAGGCGGCGAACCGCCGCTTGCCCAGGTCCAGGTCGCGCCGTACGGCGGCGTACCGCTCGACCGGGTCGGCCAGGTGCGTGGCCAGCGGGGTGGTCATGATCGAGATCTGGTTGCCGGGCACGTCCCGGGTGCCGTTGCGGCGCAGCGAGACCGGGACGCCCACGACCAGCGGCCCGTCCGGCAGCTCGCCGCGCTTGTCGAGCCACTGCCGCAGCGCGGTCGCGCACAGCGCCATCACCACGTCGTTGACGCTGCCGCCCAGCGCCCTGCGGATCTCCTTGACCTCCGCCAGGTCCAGCTCGCCGTAGGCGACCGAGCGGTGCGGGCCGATCGGCCGGTTGAACGGGGTCGGCGGGGCGACCGTCCGGGGCGCGCGCGGCACCTCGTCCCGGCCCAGCGCGCCCTGGACCAGGTGCGACATCCGGCCGACGCCGGGCAGCTGCGACACCCCGGGGACCTCGTCGAGGTACGGGGCCGCGCGCGCCACCGACAGCGCGCTGCGGACCGGGTGCAGCGCGGCCCGGAGCAGGCCCGTGCCCAGCATCCCGGCCATGCCGGGGGCGCGTTCCGGCTCGGTCTCGTCGGCGGGGCACTCGCGCGGTTCGGGTGACAGGTCGAGCAGCGCCGCGAGGGTCTCCGCCGCCATCACACCGTCGATCGCGGCGTGGTGCGCCTTGACGTACACGCCGGTCCGGCCGCCCTCCAGGCCCTGGATGAGCACCATCTCCCACAGCGGGCGGTTACGGTCGAGGGGCCGTTCGTGGAGCATCGCGACCGCGTCGGCGAGCTGGTCGGGGGTGCCGGGCGAGGGCAGCCCGATCTCCAGGACGTGCCGCGCGGGGTCGAAGTCGGGATCGTCCTCCCAGTAGGGGTGGTCGAGGCCCAGGGGGACCTGGACGAGCCTCTGCCGGAGGGGCAGCGCGGCGAGGTGAGCCCGTTCCCGTACCAGGTCGACGACGGCGGGGACGGTGAGCCGCCCGCCGGGGCAGAGCACGGAGTCGACGATCGCCAGGCCCGCGATGTGCGCGTGCGTGGTGCTCGTCTCCGCGTTGAGGAAGGTCGCGTCAACGGTGGTCAGCTGGCTCATGGTCGTCCCGTCGTCAGCAGATCTGGGTGCGCTGGCCTACCTCTCTAGGAGTTACGGAGTACCAGTGCGTAGGTCAATGCGGGCAATTCAGAAGTAACTCAAGTAACACCGACTTAACGGCACTTTTCACCCCGTTCACCGAGCTCCCCCCGACACCCCACGGCAACCTTCCCCGCTGCCCGACCCGCGGTGGTCAGAGAAGTTCACCGGTATGATCAAGTTTTGTTCGGTGAACGGTTCCATGATCGCGGCATTAGGCTGTGCTGCCATGACGGGACGACCACTCGCGGACATCGTCGAGGCCGGCTGGGCCAAGGCCCTGGACCCGGTGGCGGGACGGATCACGGCCATGGGCGACTTCCTGCGCGCCGAGGTCGCCGCAGGCCGCCGCTATCTCCCCGCCGGTGATCGTATCCTCCGGGCGTTCACCCAGCCCTTCGACGAGGTCCGGGTGCTGATCGTCGGCCAGGACCCCTACCCCACCCCGGGCCACCCGGTCGGGCTGAGCTTCTCGGTCGCCCCCGACGTGCGCCCGCTGCCCGGCAGCCTGATCAACATCTACCGGGAGTACTGCCAGGACCTCGGCCACCCCCAGCCGTCCAACGGCGACCTCTCCCCCTGGACCGCGCAGGGCGTCCTCCTGCTCAACAGGTCGCTCACCGTGATGCCGGGCCGGCCCAACTCCCACCGCGGCAAGGGCTGGGAGGAGGTCACCGCGCAGGCCATCCAGGCCCTCGCCGCCCGCGGCAAGCCGCTCGTGGCGATCCTGTGGGGCCGCAACGCCCGCGACCTCAAGCCGATGATGCCGGGCGTCCCCTGCATCGAGTCGGCCCACCCGAGCCCCATGTCGGCCGATCGCGGGTTCTTCGGCTCCCGCCCGTTCAGCCGCGCCAACCAGCTCCTGCAGCAGCAGGGCGCCGCGCCCGTCGACTGGCGCCTCCCCTGACCTGAACGCGGCGGCCCCGGGCGGGACGGCCCCGGACGGGGCGGCCCGGAGCCGGCCGGATGATCCTCGTCACGCCCGGACGTCAGGGCGTGTCGGGGAGGCGCAGCAGGAGCGAGGCGAACTCGCCGGGGGTCGCGGAGCCGGGCGTGGCCGGCAGCGGGGTGAGGCGGCGCTCGCCGTGGCTCCAGTAGACGCCGGGGGCGCAGGGGTCGTCGGCGCCGGCGTGCATCTCGGCCACCACGTCGGCGAAGACCGGCAGGACCTCCAGCACGGCGGTCGAGGTGATCGGGTAGAGCAGCAGCGTGCTGTGGCACGGGACGCCGACCAGGGCGCCGTGGACGTTGGGGCTCGGGAGGAACTGCTCCACCTCGCTGAGCAGCGCGGACACGTACCTGCTGCCGGGCTTGGTCACCACGCGGACATCGCGGCCGGGCAGCAGCGGCTGGTCACGGACCGAGACGTCGGCCAACTCCCGGTCATGGGTATTGGTCATCACATAACCGAGCTTGCGCAGCCCGAGCAGGCCCGCCCGCGCCTTGGTGAGCGGCCCGCCGTACCGGGGGTGCTCGATCATCACCATGGCGTCGAAATGGTCGCCCGCCGGGACGACCACCAGCCCCTCGCGGTCCCGTGGCGCGAGCTTGGGCACGATGCGCAGCCGCAGCAGTTCGCGCACGTCACCGAACAGCTCCATCTCGCCGACGGCGAGGAAGGCGCGATGCCCGACCTCCCGGACCCACTCGTCCACCACCCGCGGCCAGACCGGCCGGGGCTCGCGGGCGCAGCGCTCCAGGACCGTCCAGGTGGAGGCGCGCGCCTCCGACCGGCCGACCGGGAGAACGACCTCGGAGGTGCCCGGGTCGAACCAGGCGCTGGGCGCCACCACCGGCAGCAGGTCCCGGATGAGCGCGTGCACGTCCACCGCCGCGTCCAACGGTTCCATGCTCATCCCCCTTCACCGGATCACTCGGATCTCTCGATCACGCGGATCGTTCGGCACCACCATCTCAGAGTTCCGGCCCGCCGCGCGATCGTTCGCCGCCTCGGGCGGCCCGCCGGTCGCCGGCGGCCTCGGCCCCTCCGTCCCCTCCGCCGGGGGGCGCCGCCCGCCTCCGTCCGGCCTCCGGTGCGGAGACCGGAATCCCGTCCTTCAGGGCCGGGATGAAGCCGATCCGATAGCGTGCCCTCATGTCCGAAATCGTGTATCCACCGGTGATCAAGGCGGCCCAGGGCCTCTTCAAGGCCCTCGACATGAAGTTCCGTCTCGAGGGAACCGAGCGGATCCCCCGCACCGGCGGCGCGGTGCTCGTCAGCAACCACGTCAGCTACCTGGACTTCATCTTCGCCGGGCTGGCCGCCCACCCCTCCCGCCGGCTGGTCCGGTTCATGGCGAAGAAGGAGATCTTCGACCACCGGATCGGCGGCCCGCTGATGCGTGGGATGCACCACATCCCGGTGGACCGGGAGGCCGGGGCCGCCTCCTACAAGGCGGCGCTGTCGGCGCTGAAGTCCGGTGAGATCGTCGGGGTGTTCGCCGAGGCCACGATCAGCCGGTCGTTCACGGTCAAGGACATCAAGAGCGGCGCGGTGCGGATGGCGGTCGCCGCCAAGGTGCCGCTGATCCCCGTCACCCTCTGGGGCCCGCAGCGGCTGTGGACCAAGGGCCGTCCCCGCCGGCTGCTGCAGCGCGGGGTGCCGATCAGCATCCAGGTCGGCGAGCCCATGTACCCCAAGCGGGGCGACGACTACGAGCAGGTCACCAAGGACCTGCACACCCAGCTGTCGGAGCTGCTGGAGAAGGCGCAGCGCGGGTACCCCCACGTGCCCAAGCCCGGGGAGGAGTGGTGGCAGCCCGCGTACCTGGGCGGCTCGGCGCCCACCCCTGAGGAGGCCGAGGCGCTGGACCTCAAGGAGCTGGAAGCGCGCAAGTCGCGTACGGATGGTTAATTCGCTGGACGCGCCGCGCGCGCTCCCCGGATCATCGAGGGCATGACCATGTCGCCGGAGAGGCCGCAGGAGATCCTGCATCTGGTGGAGACGGGGGAGGCGGACGAGGCGTACGGCTCCGACCCGCTGCTTCCGGTCGTCCTCAATCTGAGCGACAACAACTCGCCCGCCGACGTGATGGACGTGCTGTCGCTGCGGCCGTTCGCCTCGGGTGAGCAGCCCTGGTCGCGTTCCGCCCGGCTGGAGCACGTCAGGCCGGACGCGCCGCTGCGCCCCGAGGAGGCCCGGCTGCTGCGCGTCGCGCACGAGCGGGGCAAGGAGTCGGTGCTGGCCGAGGGCGAGGGCTGGACGCTGCTCACCAACCGCTGGAAGAACGGCGCCGCCTACCTCGCGGTGTCGGCGGTGACCGACGAGCTGGCCGAGACGGTGCTGGAGGAGTGCGTCAGGGACGCCACCGAGCCGCCCAAGACCGACGAGACCAACGTCGAGATGGGCTTCTGGCACATGGGCTCGCACGGCCCCGTCCGTACCGAACGGGCCATCTCGGCCGACGCCTGGCAGGACATCCGGCGCAACTACACCGCGCCGGTCGCCGAGGCGCTGGACCGGGTCATGAGCCTGACCCGCGAGGAGGTGGCGGGCCGGCTCCTGCTGCTGCACGGCCCGCCCGGAACGGGCAAGACCACGGCGCTGCGCGCGCTGGCCCGGTCCTGGGGCTCCTGGTGCCAGTCCGACTGCGTGCTCGACCCCGAGGCGCTCTTCGGGACGCCCAGCTACCTCATGGAGGTCGCGGTCGGCGAGGACGAGGAGGACGACCGCCGCTGGCGGCTGCTCATCCTGGAGGACTGCGACGAGCTGATCCGCGGCGAGGCCAAGCAGTCGACCGGCCAGGGCCTGTCCCGGCTGCTCAACCTCACCGACGGGATGCTGGGCCAGGGACGCGACGTGCTCGTGGCCATCACCACCAACGAGGACCTGGCCCGCCTGCATCCGGCGGTGGTCAGGCCCGGCCGCTGCCTCGCGCAGATCGAGGTGGGCCCGCTCACCCGCGGCGAGTCGCTGGCCTGGCTGGACGGCGCGGCGCCGGAGGCCGGGATCGGCCCGGACGGCGCGACGCTGGCCGAGCTGGTGGCGCTGCGCAAGGGCGAGCGGGCGCCCGCGGTGCGGGAGGCCCCGTCCTCCGCCACGGGCTTCTACCTCTGAGGCGTCCCCGGCACGGCGGTCAGGTGGCCTTGGCCAGCGCGCGCTCGAAGTCGGCCCAGAGGTCGTCGGGGTGCTCCAGGCCGACCGCGATCCGTACCGTCCCCTCGCCGATCTGGGCCGCGGCGAGGGCGGCGGCGTCCAGCTGGCGGTGCGAGGTGCTCGCCGGGTGCATCACCAGCGTCGACGCGTCGCCGAGCGAGGCGGCCAGGGAGGCCAGCCTGACCGAGTCGGTGAAGATCCGGCCGGCCTCGCGGCCCCCCGCCGGCTCGAACGACAGCACCGCGCCGCCGCCCCCGGGCAGGAGCCGCCGCGCCAGGTCGTGCTGCGGGTGGCCGGGCAGGCCGGGGTGGGCGACATGGGTGACGGCCGGGTGCGCGGCCAGCCGCTGCGCCAGGTCGAGTGCTGTCCGGCTCGCCCGCTCGATGCGCAGCGGGAGGGTCGCGAGCCCGCGCAGGGTCAGCCAGGCCGCGAACGGGTCGGCGGTCGCCCCCAGCTCGGTGGCGCGCTTCCACACCCGGTGATGCAGGACGTTCTCCTCCTGGGAGGACGCGCCCGGGGACCGGGCGAACACCGCGACTCCCCCCAGGATGTCGCCGTGCCCGCCCAGGTACTTGGTCGCGGAGTGCACCACGATGTCGGCGCCGTGTTCGAGGGGGCGGCACAGGATCGGGGCGAAGGTGTTGTCCACCATCGTGGTCACCCCGGCCTCGCGGGCCACGGCGATGAGCGCGGGCAGGTCGGCGACCTGGGTGGTGGGGTTGGCGATCGTCTCCAGGACCAGCAGCCGGGTCCGGGGGCGCAGCGCGTCCCGTACCTCGGCGGGGTCGTTCCCGGAGACGTAGGTGACCTCGACGTCCCAGCGGCGGGCGAGATCGGCCAGCAGCGCGAACGTCCCGCCGTACAGGCAGGACTGGGCGATGACGTGGTCGCCCGAGCGCAGCAGGGCGGTCAGGACCGCGTTGATCGTGCCCATCCCGGAGGCGGAGGCCAGTGCCGCGGCCCCGCCCTCCAGGTCGGCGACGGCGTCCTCCAGGGCGCGGACCGTCGGGTTGCTCCAGCGGCCGTACAGGTACGCCGAGTCGGGGCCCTCGAAGGCGGCGGCCATCTCCGCGGCGCCGTCGAAGGCGAAGATGTGGCTCTGGTAGATGGGCACGCCCAGCGGCCTGCTTCCGGAGGGCGTGATCACCGGCGGGTGGACGGCCCGGGTCTCGGGATGAAGATCCCGGTCATGGTCGTGGGTCATGGATCCAGCCTGCGCCGGTACGGCGCGGACGGATAGGTCCAATTCCAACCAGTGGCCCGCGCCACGCCCCCTCTGTCACGACCGCGGCGCCAGGCCACCGGCCCGTCCGGGAATCGCTCGCGCCGGTACGGCTCGCGCCGGGCCCGTCACCGGCGCGCGCCGCCGGTCCTCCCCACCCCGCTTGGGGAGACCCGCGGCGCCGCGGTGCGGGCCCGGCGCGGAACGGCCCTCGGCCGGTACCCGACTATCTCTCGCCGGACCCGTTCGGAACATCCGTGAAATTACCGACAAATCCCCCATCTGCGTGCGCCCCGCCCCGTGCTCGCCCGCCGGCGAAGAGGCGCCGGTAGGCGCATCGCAGGCCGTGGACGTCGGCGACCGGCTCCCCGAACACCAGCCGCAGGTCGGTGTCCCCGGCACCCTCCCCGTCCGCGACGCGGCAGCGCAGCCACATCCCGTACCGGTCCAGCCCGAGCGGCCGGACGGCGGGCGCGGGCCCGCCGCGGGCGGCAGGGCGGCCCGGGAGCCCGTCCAGCCGCCGCAGCATCGCGCCCAGCTCGTCCCGGTGGCAGGAGTCCAGATGGGCGATCATGCCCGCCTCGATCACCACGAACGGGT
The DNA here is from genome assembly GCF_015751755.1 of Actinomadura viridis. GTDB lineage: Bacteria > Actinomycetota > Actinomycetes > Streptosporangiales > Streptosporangiaceae > Spirillospora > Spirillospora viridis. The sequence continues at coordinate 8,626,232 of NZ_JADOUA010000001.1, read as the reverse complement.
CGGGCGCCGACGCCTCGTACTCCTCCGGCTCCAGGGTGGCGCTCCCCCACCCGTCCTCGATCTCCACCTGGGCGATCTCCAGCGCGAGCACCGTCCACGCGGGGCGCTCCGGACCGGCCGCCCCGGCCGTGCCGACCGTGCCGGTCGTGCCCAGATCGAGCAGTTCGGGCCGGGGGTGAAGGCGGGACAGCCGCACCGCGGCGGCCCGGCGCTCCCCGGGCGGTACCTCGGTGATCCAGCCGTGCAGCGAGGCCCGGCCGCGGACGCGGTCGGCCAGCGGCACCGGCGCGACATCGGCGATCCGCAGGGTGGCCGGGACGTCCGGCTCCCCGTCCAGAGCCGTCACGGCGCCCGCGCCGGAGGGCATGAGCAGCAGCGGGCGGCCCCGCTCGTCGGTCACGTGCGCGGGTACCGGGGTGTACGGGACGCCGGGGACGGCGAGCGCGCCACCGGCCACCCCGTAGGCCAGAGTCCGCGCCCGCTCCCCGGGCGTCGGCCCGTTCACCCCGCTCGCCGCGCCGGCCGCGCTCGGCTCGCTCGCCTCGCCGATCATGGAACCTCCTTGACGAGGTAGGTTAGCCTTGCCTAACTAAGGCTTACCTAACCACCAAAGGAGGACGATGAACAAGCCCCGCCCCAAGGTCCGGCTGTCGCGGGCCCTCGGCATCCCCCTGACCCCCAAGAGCGTGAAGTACTTCGAGGCCCGCCCGTACCCGCCGGGAGAGCACGGCCGCGCCCGCAAGCAGGAGTCCGACTACAAGATCCGGTTGCGCGAGAAGCAGCGGCTGCGCGCGCAGTACAACATCCGCGAGGCCCAGCTGCGCAACGCCTTCACCAAGGCGAGCAGGTCCGCCGGCAAGACCGGCGAGGCGCTCCTGGTGGACCTGGAGCGCCGCCTGGACTCTCTCGTACTGCGCGCCGGCCTCGCCCGCACGATCTACCAGGCCCGGCAGTTCGTCGTGCACCGGCACGTGCTGGTGAACGGGCGCCGGGTCGACCGCCCCTCGTTCCGCCTCCGCCCCGGCGACGTCATCACGGTCGCACCGCGCAGCCGTTCCATGGACGCCTTCCGGATCGCCGCGGCCGGCGGGCACGCCGAGACCGTCCCGCCCTACCTGGAGGTCCGCCACGACGCCCTGGCCGCCCGCCTCACCCGGCCGCCCGAGCGCGCGGAGATCCCGGTGGTGTGCGACGAGCAGCTGGTGGTCGAGCACTACTCGCGCTGAGGGCCCGGGGACTGGACATTCGTCCACCTCCATCGGTTAGCATCAACCTAGCGATTGCTTGGCTAGCGGCGATCGTGGCGGGAGAGCGACCCCGATGGAGGCCCAGGACATGATCGAGTTCCACCCCCTCACCCGGAACATCGGCGCCGAGGTCACCGGTGTCGACCTGGCCAAGCCACTGGACGGGGAGCAGGTCCAGCGGCTTCGCGGCGGCCTGCTCCAGCACATGGTGCTGTTCTTCCGTGACCAGCACATCAGCGACGAGGAGCACGTGGCGTTCGCCAAGCAGTTCGGCACCGCCAACATGCCGCCGATGGACACCTCGGGCAGCCCGGTGCACGTCCTGGACCAGACCGACCCCAAGGGCGAGGGCGGCGACCAGTGGCACAGCGACAACACGTTCATGAAGGTCCCGCCCATGGGATCCCTGCTGCGCGCGGTCGTCCTCCCCGAGGTCGGCGGCGACACCCTCTGGGCGAACATGTACATGGCGTACGAGTCGCTCGCGCCCTGGCTCCAGCGGCTGTGCGACGAGCTGTACGCCGAGCACGACCTCACCATGTCGGTCACCAAGGCCATCGACAAGGGCCACCGGATGGACCTGCGCGCCATGCAGGAGAAGAACCCGCCGGTGATCCACCCGGTGGTCCGCGTCCACCCGGAGACCGGCCGCAAGGCCCTGTACGTCAACCGCAGTTCGGTCACCCGGCTGATCGGCCTGTCGCGCCGCGAGAACGAGGCGATCCTGCCGCTGCTCTTCGACGCCGTACGCGACCCGCAGTTCCAGGTACGGCTCAACTGGAGGGTCGGCACGCTGGCGTTCTGGGACAACCGCCCCACCCAGCACTACGCCGTGGCCGACTACACCCAGCGCCGCAAGATGCACCGGGTGACCATCAACTGCCCCGCCGGCATCGACGACGGCGTGCCCAAGGGCGTGGACGGGGTGACCGGCGCCGACGCCCCCGCCGAGGCCGCCGCCGCCCGCTACCTTTGAGCCACGGCCCCTCCGCGCCGCCGCCCCTGCGCCGCCGCCCCTGCGCCACCGCATCCGGAGTCACCCGGAACCCGCGGCCCGGCCGGTACCTCCGAACCGGCCGGGCCGCGTCACGTTCCGGTGAGGATCAGTCCTTCTGCTTCTGGTCCTTGGTGTCCTTCGGCTGCCCGCTGGGCGCGGGGCTGGTCGGCACGGTCGGCAGCCCGCTCCCCTGCCGCTGGTTCTGGTCGTTGACGCCCGAGGCGTACATCTTCGTGATCTTCCACCGGCCGTCGATCTTGGCGATGGCCAGGCGGATCAGCGTGGCGGGCGCGTCGTGCGTGCCCTCCGGGGTGCGGAGGCTCACGTCGACCGAGATGGTCGCGGTCGCGAACCGCCCGTCGATGCCGCCGACGAAGACCTGGTCGGTCTTGGAGGTCAGCACGAGCTGCGGGTTCTGCTTGAAGGTGTTGCCCAGGTTGGGAAGCGTGTCGGACTTGAAGCTCTCCAGCATGTCACCGCCCATGAGGGCCTGCGCCTTGCGCATCTGCTCCTGGTAGTTGGAGGCGTTGTAGTTCAGCGCCAGGTCGCCGTAGTCGGAGGCGACCTTGGACACCGCCTTCCGTTCCTTCTCCTCGCCCGACAGGCCGGCGGCCGTGCGCCACTGCCAGAGGGCCAGGCTGGCCAGCACCGCCACCAGCAGGACCACCACGATCGCCTGCGTGGTGCCGAGCCCCAGGAACGTCCGGGAGGACGGCCCGTCCAGCGACACCGGAGCGGGACGGGCCTTGGCGCCCCTGGCGTCCGCGGCGGGCCTGGTGGTCCTGGCGATCTCCTCGCCGTCCCCGTCCCCGTCCTCGTCCTCGGCCTCCGCCGGGACGGTCCTGGCGGGTTTCGCGGCCCTGGCGGACGGGGCGGGCGTGGCGGCCTTGGCGGATCCGGCGGATCCGGCGGCCCTCCCCGTGCCCTTCCCGGCGGCCTCCTCTGCCGCGGCGTCCTCGGCGTCGAGCGCGTCGAGGACCTCGTCGAGATCGTCGTCCTCGATCACCTCGATGACCCGCACCCGCCGCTTGCGCCGGGCCGGGCGGGCGGCGCCCGCACCGCCCGTCCCGTTGTCCTCGGCCGGGGCGTCCGCCGCCTCGGCCGGCTCGACGGCGTCGACGTCCGCGGCGTCCTCGGGGACGTCCTTGGTGGTCTTGCCTGTCACTTCGGGTGCTCCTCGGGGGTCGGGGTCAGTCCTTGCGCCGGAGCCGGGACAGCACGGGCACCGAGCCCGCCAGCACCCGGATCAGAACCAGCAGGGCCAGGACCGGGGGCAGGTACACCAGCCACGCGGGGGGCCCGCCGGCTTCGCCTCCGGACTGGTCCGCCGCCTTCCTCGCCTGGGTCCGCGCGTCCTGGATCGACGGATCGTGTGTCGGAATCGTCTCACCCGGGTTCTTGGCCTTGTAGGGCTTCTGCTTCACCGGCGCGGGCGTGCGGCCGTCCGGGCAGGCCGGCGGCTCGCCGACCTTCGGCTGCGCCAGCGGGTAGCGGTACTCCCGGGCCGCCAGCGTGTTCAGCGTGAGCAGGAAGACCACGTTCAGCACCGGCTGGCCCTGGTCCATGCCGATCACGTTGTCCAGCACGTTCTTGAGCTCGGGCGCCACCACCAGGGTCTGCCGCAGGTCGGCGTAGACGTCGGGGTTGTGCCTGGTGATCCCCCAGTCGCCCAGCGCCCCGACCGCGCACTCGAAGTCGGGCCCGGTCCGCTTGAGCAGGTCGTTGACCGTGCCGAGCAGCGTCGGGCCCCGGTCGCGCAGCTGGGTCAGCTCCCCCCGCACCTGGGACAGCGCGGCGGTCAGCGCGGCCAGGTTGTCGATCCCGGAGCCCAGCTCACCGCGGTTCTGGTTGAGCACGTGGGTGATCCGGCCCAGGTCCTTGGTCAGCCCGTCCAGCAGCTCGGTGTTCTGGGCGAAGGTCGCGGTGAGCTGGTCGCCGCCGTTGATGACCTGCCGCAGCGAGTCCTCCCGGCCCGACAGCCCCTCGGACAGCTCGTGGGTGAGGACCCTGGCGTCGTCGGGGTCGATGGCCTTGAGCGACTGGATGACCGCGCCGAACAGGTCGCCGTACTTCGGCGGCACCTTGGTCTGCGACACCGGGATCACCGCGCCCGGCTCCAGCCGCGGCCCGCCGGCGCGGCCGGGCGGCGGGGTCAGCTCGACCACCGGCTCGCCGACCGCGGACTTGCGCGCGGCGGCGGCGGTGACCCCGCGCGGGATCGTCACGCCGCGCTCGATGTCCAGCTTCACGACGACCTTGTCGCGGACCAGCCGGACCGAGTCGATCTTGCCGATGCGCACGCCCAGGTAGTCGACCTCGAAGTTCGGATGCAGGCCCGGCGAGGACTCGAACTCCACCGTGATCTGGTACGGGCGGTCGATGAAGTCGAACCGGACGACGTTGTTGAACGCCCACACCACCATGATCACGGCCAGGGCGGCGAACGTGCCCAGGTTGATCGTCAGGCGCCTGGTCATCGCGGCTCCAAGAGCTTGTCGAGATCCGGCAGCGCCTCCCGCAGGTCCTCGGGCAGCCGGGGCGCTCCGCTCCCCTGGCCGTTCCCCTGGCCGCCGCGGGCCTGCCCGTTCCCGGACGTGGCCCGCGGGGCCCCCTGGCCGTTCTGCTGGGTGGGGAGGACCGGCGTGCCGTCCGGCCAGGTGACCCGCAGGATCGGGTACAGCAGCAGCTGGCCGTCATAGCTGGCCTGCGGGAGCTTGGTCGTGAAGCTCACCAGCCCGTCGACCAGCCGGGTGAGCCTGGCGCGGTTGCTCCCGAGCTGCGCGAGCACCGGGTCCAGGTCGCGCAGCAGGCCGCGGAAGCGCGCGACCCGGCCCTCCAGCACCTTGTCGTTGAGCTGGCGGGCCATGTGGGTGAGCCGCTCCACCGTCCGCAGGATCTTGTGCTTGTTCTCGTTCAGCAGGCGGGTGGTGCGTTCGAGCTCCACCGGGGCCCGGCTCAGCTCGTCCCCGCCCTCGGCCAGCGACCGGCCGAGCCGGGCGAACTGGTCGACGGCCCGGGCCAGCTGGTTCCGCTGGTCGGCGAACACCTTCAGCAGGTCGGAGGATCTGGCGATGGTGACGTTGAGCTGCTTGCCGTTGCCGGCCAGCGCGGCGGCGCCGGTGTTGACGATGGTGGCGATGTCGTTGCCGGCCAGCGCCTGCAGCAGCGGCCCGGCCTGCCCCACCACCTGCTCGAACGCCGGCTGCACGCTGGTGGAGGTGATGGCGGCGCCGCGGGCCAGGAACGGGCCCCGGTCCATCCGGCCGCCCGGCGGGAGGACCAGGTCGACGTAGTTCTCGCCGAGCAGCGAGGTCACCTTGATCTCGGCCCGGGTGCCCCGCGGGATCCGGTGGCCGTCGGCGATGGAGAGCGTGGCGGTGGTCTTGTACGTGCGCGGGTCGAGCCGGATGCCGGTGACGGTGCCGATCTTGACGTCGGACATCTGCACGCTGTGGCCCGCGACCAGTCCCTGCACGTCGTCGAACGTGGCGGTCAGGGTGAGCGAGCCCTGGGGGCCGCCCGCCGTCCGGAGCGAGCATCCGGTGAGCGCGGCCAGCAACGCCGCGACCAGGGCCAGCACGGCCGCGCGGAGGATCGTCGCGCGCCCCATCAGTTCCCCCCTCCGCCTTGCGTCCACGGACAGTTGGAGTTGGGCGGGGGCAGCGGGCACGGCACGTCGTCCTCGTTCAGCAGTCCCTTGAGCCAGGTGCGCAGGAACGCGTCGGTGGCGAAGCGCAGATGCAGCGACTTGGTCTCGGGGTTGTAGCCGCCGACGAGGGCGCTGCCGATGCCGGGCAGGGCGTCCAGGAGCTGGGCCAGCGACTTCGCGTTGCCCTTCAGCACCAGCGCGAACCGGGTGAGGACCGCCAGGTCGTGCGGCAGCTGCCCCTTGTACTTCTTGAGGAGCTTGTCGCCGTTCTTGGTCAGGTCCAGCAGGCCGCGGACCAGCTCCTGCAGCTCGCCGCGCTCGGCGCCGAGCACCCGGGTGGCCTCCCCGAAGTTGCGGATCATCTGGCCGAGCACCTGCTCGCGGCCCCGGACCACGCCCGACAGGCGCTGGAGGTTCCGCGCGACCTCGACCAGTTCCTTGTCCTGGCCGGCGACGTTCTCCACGAGCCGGGCGCTCTGCTCCAGCGTGGCGTTGAACTCCCGGCCGGTGCCATCGATGGTGCCGGCGGTCCGGCCGAGCGCCGTGCGCATCTTGGTCGGGTCGAGCGCGTTGGCCAGGTTGGTGAACGAGCTCAGCGCGTCGTCCACCTCCACGGGAACGTGGGTGCGCTCGATCGGGATGCGGTCGGCGGTCTCCTTGGGCCGGCCGGGCTTCCACGCCGGGTGCAGCACCAGGTTGCGCTCGCCGACCAGGTTCAGCGGGACGATGGAGGCCTGGACGCCGCGCGGCAGCGGCACGTCCTCGCGCACGTGGAAGGTGACCCTGATCCGGTCGCCGACGTTCTCGACCCTGTCGACCAGCCCCACGTCCGCACCCATGATCTTGACCTTGGACTCGGGGTAGAACGACCGGGCCTTGGTGAACTCCACGGTCATCGTGCGGCGGCCCTCGTCGCCGGGCAGGGCCGAGCAGCCGCCCGCGGCGGCCACGGCCAGGCCCAGGAGGGCCGCGACGGCCTTGCGCGCCCTGCCGGTGACGGGCCCCGGCCCGCCGGCGCGTGGTCGCGTCATCAGTTCGCTCCTTGCCGCTCGGCCGGGGGCCTCCGGGTGGAGATCGGCCCACCGGGCTGCAGGGGCCCGAGCCCGGTCATCAGGCCCTCGATCCACGGCCCATTGCCCTTGAGGGCGGCCACCTGGCTGAACGTCGGCCCCAGCAGTGCGAAGTCGGTGTTGAGGGCGTCCATGTTGGGAGCCAGCCGGGTGGTCAGCAGGTGCAGGTTGTCCAGCAGGGTGTCGAGCTCCCGCTGGTTGTCGGAGATCACGTTGGACAGCGTCCGGACCGTGCGGCTGCCCTGGCCGATGGTGGCGGCGAGCTCGTTGCGGCGCTCCACCAGGCTCCGCAGCAGTACCTGGCTCGCGTTGATGATCTGCTTGAGCTCGGCCTCCTTGGCGGCCAGCGTCCCGGTGATCGTCTTGCTGTTCTGGATCAGCTTCTCGATCTCGGGGAACGAGTCGTTCAGCGTCCGGGACAGCTGCCGCAGGTTGACCAGGATGCGGGTGAGCTGCTGCGCGCCCGGCGACTCGATCTTGGTGATCTGGGTCAGCAGGGTGTCGACGCTGCGCTGGTCGAGCCGTCCGACGATGCTCTGCGCGCTGTCCAGGGCCTCCGGCACGGTGAACGGCACCGCGGTGCGCTGCAGCGGGATCCGGCGGCGCGACTGGGGCACCTCCGCCATGTACGGCTCGGCGACCGGGCCGGACAGCCGCAGGTACCGGCCGCCCAGCAGGGTGGTGGTCTGGATCTCGGCGCGGGTGGCCGGGCCGAGGTCGATGCCGGCGTCGACGTGCCAGGTGACGACGACGGTGCCGGTGGAGAAGTCGGGCTCCACCGCGGTGACCCGGCCCGCCTTCACCCCCGCCACCCGCACGTCCTGGCCCTTCTTGAGGCCCGCGGTGTCGGAGAACACCCCGCTCATCGTGTAGCCGCGTTCGAACAGTTTCAGCTGGCCGACCGCGAAAGCGAAGGCGCAGGCGGCGCCGAGCGCGGTGAGGGTGACGATCGCGACGATCCGATGGTTGACGTCGCGCAGCGACTTCAGCGCCATCACCGGCCTCCCCGCAGCATGGCCTGGAGTTTGTCGAGTTCCTGCCGGGTCGGCGCCTGGTCGCCGGGCGCCCTGGGCAGCGACATCGGGAACGGGCAGGGGCCCTGGACGACGTTCAGGCAGATCACGTTGGTCCGCATGAAGTGCCCGCCGTTGATGGCGGCGAACAGCTGCCGCAGGGTGAGCGGGAGGTTCTGCACCATCTTCTCCAGCTGGTCGACGTTCAGCCGGAACGTCTCGCTGAACTTGCCGAGGTTGTCGATGATGCGGGCGAGCTGTGCGTCGTTGCCGCCCAGGACCTGGTTGAGGTTGGTGGTCACCCCGGACACCTGCACCACGGCGTTCTCCAGCAGCCGGTGGTTGCCGGCGAACACCCGGGTCAGCTCCCTGAGGTTGTCGACGCTCGCGGCGATCTGCCGGTCCCGGGTGGCCACCGCGTCGCTGACGGTCCGGTAGTCGTCGATCATCCGGTCGATCGTGGCGCGGCGGGCGTTGAACGTCCCCAGCAGCGCGTCGAAGTTCTGGACGAGCAGCTCGATGTTCTGCTCGTTGCCGTCCAGCGCCTGGGTGAAGGCGAAGAGGATCTTGTTGATCTGGTTCGGGTCGAGGTTGCGGGTCAGCGGGCCGAGGCTGTTGACGATCGCGCCGAGATCGACCACGGACCGGGTGTGCGGGACCCGGGCCCCGTCGCCCAGTTTGGCCCGGCTGCGGCCCGGCTCCAGGTAGATGACCCGCTGGCCCATCACGTTGCGCCAGCGGATCGCGGCGGTCGAGTCGTCGGGGACGCGGATCTCGCGGTCCACCTCCAGCGCGACGACGGCCTTGCCGCGCCGGACCTCTATGCCGGTGACCTGCCCGACCGGCGCGCCCGCGACCTTGACGAGGTCGCCCTCCAGGAGGCCGGTGACGTCGTCGAAGGTGGCGGTCAGCCGGTAGCGGTCGTTGAAGCCGGCGGCCAGGATCTGCTGGCCGATGAAGAACGTCAGCAGCCCGGTCACCGCGACGAAGACCAGGAACTTGAGGATCACGCCCGTGTCGGGGCCGCGTCCGACCCGGCTCACGGCTGGATCACCATCCGCGGCCCGGCCTGCGAGGCGGAGGCGCCGCCCGAGGACGGCGTCTCGCAGACGTCGGCGATGGCCTTGCACAGGTCCAGCGGCAGCGTGGCGATGACCGAGGCGAGCTTCGTCCCCTCGGGCCCGTCGGTCCGGATGATCCTCGCCAGCATCTCGAAGAACCCGTTGAGGGAGTCGATCAGGACCGGGACGTTCCGCCGCTGCCCGGCCACCACGGACACGGCCCGGCTGGCCTCGTCCACGATCGTGCCGAGGTCGGCGCCGCGCCGTTCCAGGGTGCCGCCGACGGTGTCGGCGAGCCTGGCGGACTCCTCCAGCAGCCGGGTCACCTTGTCGGGCCGGCCGCTGATGACCGGCGAGAGCCGGTTGAGGTCGCGGACGGTCGCGTTGATCGTGCCGCCGCGCGGGCCCAGCTCGCCCGACAGGCCGCTGATGTCGTCGATCAGGCTCTGGATCGCGGCCCGGTTGGCGTGCGCGGCCTCGACCACCGTGGCCCCGTTGCCGATGGTGCGGCGCAGCGCCGGGCCCTGCCCGGACAGGCCGCCGGAGAGGGTGCGCAGGATCGTGGTGACCTCGTCGGGGTTGATCGCCCGGGTGAGCCGGTAGGCGGGCCAGGCGGTCTCCGCCAGCTCCTGCGGGTCGCTGGTCCGCGCGATCCGGCCGCCGTCGGGCAGGTACGGCCCGGTCAGCTCGCCGGCGCCGAGGTCCAGGGCGAGGTCCTTGGGGCCGAACACCGAGACCGGCTCGATCCGGGCGGCGGCCGTACGGGGCACCTTCACCCCCTGGTCCACCCGGACCCGTACCGCGACCCGGCCGGTGCGCTCCAGCGCCACCTTCTCGACCGTGCCGACGGTGATGCCGCGGATCTTCACATCCGACTTGCCCGGGTCCAGGCCCTGCCCGGCCCGGCCGAACGAGGCGGTGTAGTAGGTGGAGCCCTCGTGGGACGGGCTGGACCCGAGCGCCACCAGGGCGGCCGAGCCCGCGATCACGCCCGCCCCCACCAGGCCGAAGAGGGTGCGGGACCGCTTGGAGAGGGGTTCGTCGCTCATCCGGTCAACCTCACTGTGCCGCCGTGCCCCCAGAAGATGTACGACAGGACCAGGTTCATCAGGATCATCAGGATGGTGGACTCCCGGATCGCCCGCCCGGCCGCGACGCCCACGCCCACCGGGCCGCCCGCCGCGTAGTAGCCGCGGTAGCAGTGGACGAACATGATGATGAACGCGAACACCGCCACCTTGATGACGCTGTAGAACACGTCGATCGGCGGGAGATAGAGGTGGAAGTAGTAGTCGTAGATGCCGGGGGAGAGCCCGAAGTACTCGATGGTGATGAACCGGGTGGCGAAGAAGGCCATGAACAGCGAGACCAGGTAGAGCGGGACCAGGGCGATGACCCCGGCCGCCACCCGGGTGCAGACCAGGTAGGCCAGCGAGTTGATGCCCATGACCTCCAGGGCGTCGATCTCCTCGGAGATCCGCATCGCCCCGATCTCGGCGGTGAACCCGGTGCCGACCTGGGCGACCAGCGCCACCCCGGCGATGATCGGGGTGACCTCGCGGACGTTGGAGTAGCTGGCCACCAGGCCGGTGAACGCCTCCGCGCCGATGCGTTCCAGGCCCGGGTAGCCCTGCAGGCCGACCATGGCGCCGGTGGCCAGCGACATGGTGGAGATGACGAAGATCATCCCGCCGCCGATGACCAGCGCGCCGACGCCGACGGTGATGTCGCTGACGTGCTTGGCCAGCGTCCGGCCGTACTTGCGCCGGAGGATGATGTCGAACAGCAGGTGGTAGAGCACCCGGCCGAGGAAGACCGGCAGGTTGAACGAGGAGGCGAGACCGGCGGTGCGGCCCTGCACCGCGCGGCCGAGTCTGCGTACGGGTGAGATCGCGACCATCAGAACCTCGGGGGGAAGAGGACCTGGTAGATCATGGTGAGCACGTAGTTGGTGGCGAACACCACGATCGAGGTGACCACCACCGCGCGGTTGACCGCCCGGCCCACGCCCACGGGGCCGTAGTCGCAGTTCATGCCCATGAAACAGGCCACCGCGGCGGCGATGAATCCGAAGATCCACGCCTTGAACAGGGTGATCAGCAGGTCCGAGAACTGCAGCAGGCTGGTGGCGCCGTCGAAGAAGGCGCCGGGGCTGACCCCCTGCTGGATGACGTTGAAGTAGTAGCCGCCCATGACGCCGGCCAGGATCACCACCGAGCACAGCAGCATCGAGACCGTGCTCGCCGCCCACAGCCGCGGGGTCACCAGGCGGTGGATCGGGTTGATGCCCATGACCTCCATGGCGGCCAGCTCGTCGCGGATGTTGCGGGCGCCCATGTCCGAGGTGATCGCCGAGCCGCCCACGCCGGAGACCAGCAGGGCCGCGGCCAGCGGCGCCACCTGCTGGATCATCGCCGCGACCAGCAGCGCGCCGGTGCCCGACTGCGCCCCGAGCTGGCGCGCGATGTCGCCGACCTGGAGCGAGATGGTGGCGCCCAGGGGTACGGCGATGAGCATGACGGGGACGCTCGTGACCCGGGCCAGGAACCAGCACTGCTCGATGAACTCGCCCCACCACTGGCGCAGGTCCCAGGTGCGGCGCACCCCTTCGAGGAAGGTGACGCAGAGCAGTCCGGTCTCGTCGAGCGTCCGCTCGATCCGGCGGCGGGCCAGGTCCGGTGCCTTGTTCAGGCTCAGGGCCATCTGCCGGAGCCCTCCCCGACGGGGGCGGGGGGAAGGGTCATTCCAGCCTCCTCACGTTCGGACGTCGGCGCTCATCCGATGCGTCACGGCCGGATCGCCCATGGCCGGGGGCCATCGCGCCGGGGATCCGGCTGTGATCTGGAGCACTCTATGGGAGGAAGGTCTAAAAAGCGAGTACTTACGCTGGGATTCGCCCGAAGTTACGATCTAGAGGTGCCCACTTCCGCCCAAGACTGCGTAGACCCGCTCGTGACCGGCATCCTCGATCGCTGGGAGGGGCAGGGACTGCCAGGCGACCCCTGGCCGTTCATGGCCGTCTGCGCGGTCGGCCGCCTGCACCAGCTGCTGCAGAAGGCCCTCGACGTCGAACTGAAGAAGCTCGGTCTCACCCGGACCGGCTACTACCTGCTCACCACGCTGGCCCTCAAGACCGACGGCCGGGCCCGCCTCAGCACCCTGAGCCGGCTGGTGATGATGCATCCCACGTCGGTGAAGCTGACCGTCGACCAGCTGGAGGCCGCCGGCTGGGTCGCCCGCTCGCCGCATCCCAGCGACCGCCGCGCCACGCTCGTGGAGATCACCGAGTCGGGACGGGACCGCGCCGGGATCGTGAACGAGGCCCTCGTCTCGCCCGACGGCCCGATGGGCGCGTTCACCGGCCTGCACCAGGACCTGTTCGAGGCGCTCCAGCCCGCACGGCGCGCGGGCGGCGACATGGAGCTGTGAGGGCGGGGGCGCAGACAGGGGCCCGGCGGTGAACCCAGCGTCACCCGGCGCGCGTCCTCCGTGAGCGACGCAGACAGCTCACTGGGGATAAGGCACTCTACTTCCATGCCACAGAGTCACGGCACACGCAAACGATCCCATGCGTCACGCAAAGGGACGTCCTCCCGCCGTGGAAGACGCGGCGCGCGGCCGGCGCCCCTCCCGCCGGACGCGCTCGACCCCCACGTCCCCTCTACCGGGTACGGGGCCACCCGGTACGGGCCGTCCTTCGAGGACGACCCGCCCGCCCCCGGACCGCCGGGGAAGCGGCGGCGGACCGACCGTTCCCGCCGCCCCCGCCGGTTGCGCCGGGTGCTCACCAGCAACGTGACCATCACCCTGGTCGGCCTCAGCGCGGTCGCGGGAGCGGTGGTCCTGGTCGACCTGGAGGAACTGACCGGCGAGCGGAGCAAGCCCCCGCACGCCGCCGAGGGCCTGTCGGCCAACGACATGCTGGCGATGCTGACCACCTCCGACATGGACGCGGTCTCCGCCGACGCGATCGCCATGGCCAAGAAGCGGGCCTACGAGCAGCACCAGCGTGACCTCAAGGCGCTCAAGGAGAAGGCCGAGCGCGACGCCAAGGCACGAGCGAAACTGAAGGCCCAGCAGGAACGGGAGCGCCTCGCCAGGTCCAACCCCACGGCCGGGCAGAACAAGGCGTACGGCAAGAAGATGAACGAACTCAAGGGGTGGGCGCGCTGCTGGCCGTCCCTGGAAACCCTGTGGACGCGCGAGAGCAGCTGGAACGAGCGCGCGGTCAACCCCTCCAGCGGCGCGTACGGCATCCCGCAGGCGCTGCCCGCCTCCAAGCTGGCCAGCGCGGGTTCGGACTGGCGCACCAGCTCCCCCACTCAGATCGCGTGGGGCCTCGGCTACATCAAGGCCCGCTACAAGGACCCCTGCCGGGCGTGGGCCTTCTGGCAGTCGCACCACTGGTACTGACACGGGCCGGCTGGTACTGACACAGACGGCTGGTACTGACATGGCCGGCAGGGGCTGACACGGGCAGGCAGGGGCCTGGCTGGTGCTGCGCGGGCCGTACGGGCACCATGAGGGGGTGCGTACGAGCAAAGAGCGTCAGACCAACGGTGTGGGCGAGGCGGGCGGCAGCCGCCAGTGGGCACGGGCGGACGCCACCCGGCAGGCGTTGCTGAGCGCCGCCCAGCAGGTCTTCGCCGACCGCGGGTACGCCGACGCGGGGATCGCCGAGATCGTCGAGAGTTCCGGGATCAGCGTCGGCAGCCTCTACCACCACTACGGGGGCAAGGCCGGCCTCTATCTGGCGCTGTGGGAGGAGCTGAGCGAGGAGCAGGAGGCCAGCGCCGCCAGCGCGGTGGCCGCGGCGCGCAAGGACGGCGAGAACGACCCCATCGCGCTGTTCATCGCGGGCGCCCGCGCCTACCTCGAGGTCTGCTGGGAGCGCCGGACGGCGGCCCGGCTGTTCCACGGCGGCGAGGGGCCCTCGGGCTTCTCCCTGATGCGCCGTACGCGGGCCCGCCAGTGGATCGGCGCGAACACCAGGCTGCTGCGCGGCCACGACGGCGAGCGCGCGACGCAGGTGCTGAGCCTGGTCCTCACCACGGTGATCGGCGAGGCGGGACGGGAGATCGCGCTGGCCCCGGACGAGGCGGAGGCCCACGAGATCATCGACGAGATCTGCCGCATCCTCATCCGCCTGGCCCGCTGATTCCGCCTCCCGGGCGCCCTCCTGCCGCTAACCTGACCTGCGATCCGTCCGGACCTGACAAGCCGGCCTGACCCCCCAGGGGTCCGCAACGGCTCGACGGCCCGCCGCCAGGACGCCGTGATCCCGCTCCGGCCCATCCCAAGAAGGGGGCGAACGCGCCATGCCGACATCGACATGGTTCCGGCTCAACGTCGGCAAACGCGAGCGCGTGCTCGAGGTGGCGATGCGCGAGTTCGGGGGGCTGGGCTACTCCAGCGGCAGCCTGAACACCATCGCCCGCGAGGCGGGCATCGCCAAGGGGTCGCTGTTCCAGTACTTCAACGACAAGCTGGAGTTCTTCGCCTACGTGTGCGACGAGGTCTCGCGCCGGATCCGCGAGGAGATGCAGCGCCGGATCGACGCGCTGGACGTCGCGCAGCCCTTCGAGGGCTGGCTGTTCGACGTGTTCTGCGAGTGGACCGAGTACATGGCCGAGCATCCGCTGGAGCGCGCGATGCTGGCGGCCGCCGACTTCGAGCTCGACAACAGCATCCGGTCGGTGGTCCGTGACACCGCCAACCAGCACTACCTCCAGGTCATCAGCCCGTCGCTGCGGGCGTGGCGGGAGCGCGGCGGGATCCGCGGCGACGCCGACCCGGACGTCCTGGCGTCGCTGATGATGATGCTGCTCCCGTTCCTGGCGCTGGCCCCCTACTACGAGGGGCTGGACCCGATCCTGAACCTGCGCGGGCGCACCCCGGCCGAGCAGCGTCCGGTGATCCGCCAGCTGATCGCCGGACTGCGCCCGGTCTACGCGGTGCCGGGCACCTGATCCCCGCCCGTCCCTCTCAGGTGAGGACGTAGTCCTCGGGCCTGGCGTTGCGGGAGCCCGCCCAGAACTCGAAGGTGTGGCCCGGCCACAGGGTGCGGTTGACACCGTTGGCGTCGAGGTACCAGCTGTCGCACCCGCCCTCGTTCCACACCGCCCGGCGCAGCCGCCGGTGCAGGCGCTCGTTGTAGGCGCGCATCGCCTCCGGCCTGGGCTCGACGGTCTCGGCCCCACGCTCCTGCAGCAGCCGCAGCAGGCTCAGAACGTGCTGGATCTGCGTCTCGATCATGAAGACGACCGAGTTGTGCCCCAGCCCGGTGTTGGGGCCCAGCATCATGAAGAAGTTGGGGAAGCCGGGGATCGTGGTGCCGTGATGGGCCTGGACGCCGTCCGCCCACGCCTCCTGGATCTTGAGCCCGCCGCGGCCGACGACCCGCCAGTCGGCCATGGCGTCGACGACCTTGAAGCCGGTGCCGTAGACGATGGCGTCGACCTCGTACTCCCGGCCGTCCCGGGTGACGATCGAGTTCTCCCGCACCTCGGCGACGCCGCCGGTCTCGACCTCCACGTTGGGCCGCGTGAGCGCGGGATAGTAGTCGTTGGACAGCAGTACCCGCTTGCAGCCGATGGTGTAGTCGGGGGTGACCTTGGCGCGCAGCTCGGGGTCGGGGATCTGCCGCCTGAGGTGCCAGCGGGCCAGCCGCTCCTGGGGGCCGGAGAGGCGGGGGTCGATGGTGAAGCCGACCGCGCGGGCCTCCAGCGTCCAGTAGATGAGGTTGCGGACCGCCCGGGGGGCGCCCGGCACCTTCTCCAGGACCTTGCGCACCGGCGGCGCGATCGCCCGGTCGGGCTTGGGCTGGACCCACGGCGGGGTGCGCTGGAAGAGCGCCAGGTGCTCGACCCGTTCGGCGAGCTTGGGCACGAACTGGATCGCCGACGCGCCGGTGCCGATGACGGCGACCCTCTTGCCGGTGAAGTCGTAGGAGTGGTCCCACTCGGCGGAGTGGAAGGCGGTGCCCTGGAACCGTTCGATGCCGGGCAGGTCCGGGAAGGAGGGGATGTGCAGGGCGCCGACCCCCGACACGACCGCCCTGGCGGTCAGGACGGCGCCGCCGGCCAGCGCCAGCTGCCACACGCGCCGCTCCTCGTCGTACTCCATCCCCTCGACGGCGGTGCCGAAGCGGATGTGCTCGCGGACGCGGTACTTGTCGGCGGTGCGCTCCAGGTAGGCGCGGATCTCCGGCTGCGGCGCGAACATCCGCGACCAGCGCGGGTTGAGCTCGAACGAGAAGGAGTACATGTGCGAGGGGACGTCGCAGGCGCATCCCGGGTAGGTGTTGTCGTGCCAGGTGCCGCCGAGCGCCTCGCTCTTCTCCAGGATCACGAAGTCGTCGAAGCCGTTCCTCTTCAGCTGGACGGCCATGCCCAGCCCGGCGAACCCGGAGCCGATGATGACGATCCCGGTGGAGCGCTCGCTCATGCTGTCCCCTTCGGATTAGGCTACTCCGAGTAAGTTACTACCGGTAGGCAATTGACGATAGGTCCAACAGTGAGGAATCACCTGTGAACGCCGCCACACCGCGCCGCCGCCGGATGTCCCGCGCCGAGCGGGAGCGCCAGATGCTGGAGGTGGCCGAGGCGGTGTTCGCCGAACGCGGCTTCCGGGCGGCCTCCATGGACGAGATCGCCGAGCGCTGCGGCGTGTCCAAGCCGATGCTGTACGAGTACTTCGGCTCCAAGGACGGCCTGCTGCTGGCCTGCGTCGCCCGTTCCCAGGCCGAGCTGCACGAGGTGACCCAGAAGGCCATCGCCGGGGCCACCACCCCGCGCGACATCCTGTGGCGCGGGATGGTCGCCTACCTGTCCTTCGTCGACTCCCACAGCCGCTCGTTCACGATGCTGGTCGACGAGCCGCTGTCCAGCCCTCCGGAGACCGCCGCCGCGATCGAGGACATCAGGCGCCAGCAGAGCGGGCTGATCTCGGGGGTGCTGGCCACCTTCGCCGCGGACGCCCCGCCCGCCGTGGTCGAGGCGTACACCGAGATCATCATCGGCGGCGCCGAACGGCTGTCGCTGTGGCGGACCCGCCGGCCCGAGGTGCCGGTGGAGGAGGCGGCGCGCTACATCACCGACTTCTGCTGGAGCGGCCTGCGGCCCTACCTGGACGAGGCCGTCACCGGGGACCCCGTCACCGGCGGCGGGGAAGAGCGTCCAGCGCCCCGATGAGCAGGTCGAGGCCGAACTCGAAGTCGACCTCGGGATCGTGCCGGGCCATCTCCGGCGCCAGCGCGATCACGTGCGGGAACTCCCGCGGGTCCAGCCGGGCGAAGGTCTCGGGCGCCCCGGCCAGGTGGTCGAGCATCTTCACCGCGCCGATCTCGCGCATCTGGGCGCCCAGCGCGTACGCCAGCAGCGCCCGCATGATCCGTACCGAGGTCGGCCCGTCGAAGCCGGCCGCGCCGGCCAGCGCCAGCGCCCGCTCGGCCGGACGCGCCGCGATCGGCGTCTCGATCCGGTGGGTGAGCACGATCGTCATGCAGCGCGGGTAGTCGTGCGCGACCTTGCGGAACGAGCGCACCAGCGCCCGCGCGCGGGCGGTCCAGTGCTCCGCGGGGTCGTCGGCGAAGTCCATGCCGGCGACCACGTACTCGGCGACGCCCTCCAGGAGGGCCGCCTTGTTCGGCACATGGTTGTAGAGCGACATCACCGCCACGCCCAGCTCGGCGGCCACCCCGCGCATCGACAGCGCCTCCGCGCCGTGGCGCTCGATCAGCTCCACCGCGGCCTGCACGATGCGCGCCCGGGTCAGGACGGGCCGCGGCTCCGGCGGGCCCGGCTCCCGGCCGCGCGCCCCCGTCGAGTCCGCTCTCCTCGCCATCCGCCCGCCCTTCGCCCGCGCCCCGCTCCGGCGCCCATGACTCGTTGACACCGGTAAGTGCCCCATGACACTGTACGTACAGTGTACGTAGGGCGTACAACGTACGTCGGCGCCGGAAGGGGCATCTCGTGTCGACCCATGAGCTCTACACCGAACCCGTCTCCACGTCCACCTGGGACGTCCCCCTCACCGGCGACGCCCGCTTCACGTGGGAGTACGACGACGGCCGCGACCGGCTCCTGGCCCTCTACCAGAAGGGCAAGGACCGGCAGTGGGACTCCACCAAGCGCATCGACTGGGATCTGGAGGTGGACCCGCACGACGTGCTCGGCGTCCCCGACCAGTCCCTGGCCATCTACGGCAGCAGGTACTGGGACATGCTGAGCCCCAGGGAGATCGGCGAGCTGCGGCGGCACTCGGCGTCCTGGCAGTTCTCCCAGTTCGTGCACGGCGAGCAGGGGGCGATGATCACCGCGGCCCGGATCGTCGAGTCGGTGCCCGACCTGGACTCCAAGTTCTACTCGGCGACCCAGGCGATGGACGAGGCGCGGCACGTCGAGCTGTTCTCCCGGTTCCTGCAGGAGAAGATCGGGCTGGTCTACCCGATCAACACCAAGCTGCAGGACCTGCTCCAGGAGACCCTGACCGACTCCCGCTGGGACATGCCCTACCTCGGCATGCAGGTCCTCATCGAGGGGCTCGCCCTGGCGGCCTTCGGCGTCATCCGCGACGTCACCACCAAGCCCCTGCCCAAGCAGATCCTCGCCTACGTGATGCAGGACGAGGCCCGGCACGTCGCGTTCGGCAGGCTGGCGCTGCGCGACTACTACAGGCAGCTGTCGGCGGCCGAGCTCAGGGAACGCGAGGAGTTCGTGATCGAGGGCTGCCACCTGATGCGCGACCGCATCCGCGGCCGGGAGATCTGGACCAACTTCGGCATCGACCCCGCCGAGGTCGACGAGCTGGTGAAGAACTCCCCGTACATGCGGATGTTCCAGGGCCTGCTCTTCAGCCGGATCGTGCCGTGCGTGAAGGACATCGGCCTGTGGAGCGAGCGGATCCAGGCGACCTTCGAAGAGATGGGCGTGCTGGAGGCGTCCAAGGGCGACCTCGACGCGCTGATGGGCCGGGACGAGGAGATCGCCGAGCGGCTGGACGCCGAACGCTTCGCCGCCGAGGAGGCCGCGCGCAAGGCCGAGGTCGACGCGGTCATCGCCGGTGAGTCAGCGGTTGGGTGAATCCGTTGACGCGCGGCGGCCCGGGCCCCGACGATCTCAAGCACGAAGCACGAGACGTCCATCCTTCAGGAGGCGGTCATGCCCCTCGCGCACTTCGACGGCGCGCTCGCCGTCATCACGGGAGCCGGCGGCGGCCTGGGCCGGGCCACCGCGCTCGCGCTGGCCGAGCGCGGCGCCACGGTCGTCGCGGCCGACATCGACCTGCCCGCCGCCGAGCGCACCGTCGCCCTGGCCAAGACCCTGGGCGCGGAAGGCGCCGCCTACCAGGTGGACGTGTCCGACGCCGCGGCCATGGAGGAGTTCGCGGCGGAGGTGCGCGCGGCCCGCCGGGTGCCCGACATCGTGGTCAACAACGCCGGCGTCGCGGTCGCCGGGCCGTTCCTCGACACCGGCGTGGCCGACTGGGAGCGCGTCCTCGGGGTGAACCTGTGGGGCGTCATCCACGGCTCGCGGCTGTTCGGCCGGCAGATGGCCGAGCGGGTGCGGGCCCTGCCCACCAAGCCCGACCGGCCCAACCTCGGCGGGCACATCGTCAACATCGCCTCGGCCGCCGCGTACGCGCCGTCCCGCGAACTGCCCGCCTACAGCACCTCCAAGGCGGGCGTGGTGATGCTGAGCGCCTGCCTGCGCGCGGAGCTGGCGGGCCTGCGCATCGGGGTCACCGCCGTGTGCCCCGGGTTCACGGGGACGGACATCGTCCGCGACGCCACGTTCGTCGGCGTGGGCGGGGCCGAGAGCGAACGGCTGCGCGAACGCGGCCACCGCGCGCTCCAGGCCCGCGGCTACCCGCCGGAGAAGGCGGCCGAGCGGATCGTGGACGCCATCGTCCGCAACAGGGCGTTCGTCCCGGTCAACGCCGAGGCCCGCGTCCTGCACGCCCTGTCCCGGATCTCCCCCGCGTCGATGCGCCTGGTGGCGCGGATCCCCGCCGTCCTGCGCTGACGCGGGGCTTCTTCGAGGAGATCGGGTTCCTGGACGGGCGGGCCGCGGGGTCTGGCTCAGGGCCGGCCCGCTCCGGTCGTGAGCGTCCGGAGCGGCCCGGCGGCCGGGCGCTCCTCGACGGGCACCCCGGCGGGGTGGTCCAGCAGCGCCAGGCAGGCGGCGTGCCCCGGGCCGGGGTCGAGTGTGCGCATGGCGATCCGCCCGAGAAGGTCCGGGCGCCCGTCCCACGCCAGCAGCCGCGGCGGCTCGTGCGGCGCGGAGACGTGCACGTCGGTGAGCGGGACGCGCAGGCCGTCCCCGGTGACCTTGAGGAGCGCCTCCTTGCGGGTCCAGTAGGCCAGCAGCCCGGCGGCGTCCGCGCGCGGCTCGCCGGCGGCCAGCAGCTGCGCGGCGACGCCCTCGCCGATCCGGCCGCTGTCCTCCTCGACGTCCACCCCGAGCGGCCCGTACGGGGACACGGCCACGGCGACCCGGTCGCCGGAGTGCGACACCGACAGGTGCGGTCCGCCCGCGACGGCGGGCGGACCGTGCGGCTCGCCGCAGTCGCGGCACGCGCGGGTGAGCGGGACCGCCTCGGGCGGCACCCCGAGCCGGGCCCCGGCGGCCATCCGGCTCAGCACCACACCGAGCGTGAACCGGTCACGGTCGGCGTCGTGCAGATACCGCTCCCGCCGGGCCCGCTCGACCGGATCGAGGAACGCGACCAGCCCGGGACGCGCGTCGCCCAGCGCCGCCCACCAAACGGTCACCGGCTCCATGCCGCCTCCATTCTTTGCCGCGGAGACTGTCACATTAGCCGCTGACACGTTCGCCATTTCCCGCGGGGCGCGGATTGGTCCGCCGAGTGGTACGGCAAAGGCCGCGGGACGGTGGTCCGTCCCGCGGCCCGTCGACAGGAGCCCCCCTGCTCTCACCTCGGGCGTCCTCAGACCCAGGACACTCCCACCCGGTGCGCGGCCACTGCGCCGACCTCCTCCCCGGAGTTACGGCACCGACACGGCGCGACTTACGCCGGCCGTTCGATGTTGCTTGCCCTCCCCTTTACGCGAAACAGCCTAGGAGGGGCTGACAGTACATATGCCATGATCGGCCAAATGAGGTCAGAATTGGTTTAACGGAAGCCGCGCAGTACTTCACCGGCGACCCGGGTCGCCTTGCCCAGGCACTCCCGCTCGCGCGCCTCGGCCGCACCCTTGCCCTGGGCCTGCTCGCTGTAGCTCACCGTGACCACGACATTACGGATCCTGACGGTGACCTGCCCGACCACCGTGGGCTGGCCCCGGTCCGCCTTGTACCAGCGGTACGCCTCGTCCCCCATGCCGGAATGGCGGGCCAGGCTCACCGTCCGTTCCAGGGGCGAGTTGTGAGCCTGCGCCCACTGCGCCCCGAAATAGCGCCTGGCGTCGTCGACCGGCGTCGGCGTGTTGGCGGGGGCGTACAGGTGGGCCTCCACCCGAAGCCAGCGGAAGCCGTCGCCGCCGGAGGAGTACGTGCAGGTGGTGAGGGTCTGGTTGGAACTCTCCCGCCGCTGCGCCTTGGGGATCAGGCTCCGCACGGTGCCCGCCGGGACGGTCCCGCACGGCGGCGGCAGCGACCCGATCGGCTCCGCGGCGGACGGGGACGCGGCGCCGGGCGGCGCGGTGTCGGGCGACGGCCCGTCGTCGTCCGGCGCGGCAGGCGGGCCCTCCCCGTTCCGGTCCCGGCCGCCGTCGCGCTCGGGAGGGACGGCGGAGGCGACGCGCTCCCCCTCGTCGCCCGGGACCAGGAAGTAGACCGCGCCCGCCACCATCACCAGGGCGGCCACCGCGGCCAGCAGCACCAGCACCCTCGACCTGCGGACGGGCGCCGGCGGCTCCGGCGCCGAGTACACCCTCTGGAAGGGTTCCGTCGGACGCGGAAGGCCCACTCCTGACTCCCTTGTTCGCCCCATACCACTCGAAAGGTAATCAGCGTCGAGGCCACCTGAACAGGGCCCCCGAGGGCACCAATCATCGACCACGAGGACACAGCCCGGCAGCCATCCCGCCCGGCGCGCCCCGGCCGGACCGTCCCGGCCGCCGCGGGCGCGGAAGTGTCGGACCCCGGGGTCACAATGGAACGGTGCTGCTCACGGAGATCGCCCGCACATCGAGCGCGGTGGCCGGGACGTCGGCCCGCAAAGCGAAGACCGGGCTGCTCGCCGAATGCCTGCGCGCGGCCCGCCCCGGCGACGGCGGCCCCGGCGACGCCGCGCCCGGCGAGGCCGCGGTCGTGGTCGCCTACCTGTCCGGCGAGCTTCCCCAGCGCCAGATCGGCGTGGGCTACGCCTCGTTCCGCGACATCCCGCCGCCCGCCGCCGAGCCGTCCCTGACGGTCCCCGACGTCGACGCCGCGTTCGGCGAGATCGGCGCGGTGTCCGGCAAGGGGGCGGTGGCCCGCCGCCGCGACCTGCTGACCGCCCTCATGGCCCGCGCCACCCATGACGAGCAGGACTTCCTCATCCGGCTGCTGTCGGGCGAGCTGCGCCAGGGCGCGCTGGACGGGGTCATGGCCGAGGCGATCGCCGCGGCCGCCGGGGTGCCCGCCGCCGAGGTCCGGCGCGCCGTCATGCTGCGCGGCGCGCTCGGCCCCGTCGCCACCGCCGCGCTCGCCGAGGGCGTCGCCGGCCTGCGCGCCTTCACCCTGGAGGTGGGCCGGCCGATCAAGCCCATGCTGGCGGCCGCCGCGCCGTCCGTGGAGGAGGCGTACGAGAAGATCGACGCCGAGGCCGCCGTGGAGTGGAAGCTGGACGGCATCCGCGCCCAGATCCACCTGCGCCGCTCCGGCCCGTCCGCCGCGCCGGAGATCGCGGTGTTCACCCGCACGCTGGACGACATCACCGACCGGCTGCCCGAGGTGGTCGAGGTGCTGGGCGGGCTGCCGGTCCGCGACGCGGTGTTCGACGGCGAGCTGATCGCGCTGCGCCCCGACGGGCGGCCCCACCCGTTCCAGGTCACCTCCGCGCGCACCGCCACCCGCACCCGCCGGGCGGGCGCCGAGCAGGTCCCGCTGTCGGTGTTCCTGTTCGACGTGCTGCACCTGGACGGGGCCGACCTGCTCGACCGGCCGGGCGCGGAGCGGCACGCGGAGCTGTCCCGGGTCGTCCCCGAGGCGCTGCGGATGCCGCGCCTGGTCACCGCCGACCCCGCCGAGGCCAAGGAGTTCTTCGACGACGCCGTCGCGCGCGGTCACGAGGGCGTGATGGTCAAGTCGCCCGCCACCCCGTACACGGCGGGCCGCCGGGGCGCGGGCTGGATCAAGGTGAAGCCCCGCCACACGCTCGACCTGGTGGTCCTGGCGGTGGAGTGGGGCCACGGCCGCCGCCAGGGGCTGCTGTCCAACCTGCACCTGGGCGCCCGCGACCCGGAGACCGGCGGTTTCGTGATGCTCGGCAAGACCTTCAAGGGGCTCACCGACAAGCTGCTGGCCTGGCAGACCGAGCGGCTGCGCGCGCTCGCGGTCCGCGAGGACGACTGGACGGTGCACGTCAGGCCCGAGCTGGTCGTCGAGATCGCGTTCGACGGGGTGCAGCGCAGCCCCCGCTACCCGGCGGGCATCGCCCTGCGCTTCGCCCGCGTCCTGCGGTACCGCCCCGACAAGACCGCCGCCGAGGCCGACACCATCGACACCGTCCGCGCGGTGGCCCCGGCCTTCGACTGAACACCGGCCTTCGACTGAACACCGGGGCCTCGGGTGCCGCCTCCCGTCAGTTGTGCTCGGAGGGGTGGCGCGCGGGGGGCTCGCTCCGGCGGCGGGAGCGGTCGACGGCGCCCTCGTGGTCGGTACGGCCGAGCCTGCGGTGGCGCAGCTCGGGCGGGATCAGGTCGTGCCGGCCCGCGATGAACTCCTGCACCCAGATCTTGCCCCGGATGAGGGGGCGGCGGAAGCGTTCCTCGTGCCAGACGGCGGAGCGGTGCTTGCGCGAGCCGGGGGCGTACCACCAGCGCGCCCAGGGCGAGGCGGGACGGGCCACCCGGATCGCGCCGACCAGCAGCAGGAACGGGACGAACAGCCCGATCAGCCCGGTCCAGATCTTGCCCTTGAGCAGGGTGACGACGGCGAGGACGAGGTTGAGGACCAGGGAGGCGAAGTAGAAGGCGGTCAGCGGCAGGCCGGCGGGGCCGGGGCCCGGCCCCGGCTCGATGCCCTCGAAACCGACCGGCCGCACGCCGAGCAGCAGCATCCCGGTGAGCGCGATGGCCACGAAGACGGCGTCCACCGAGGCCCGGCCCTTCTCGGTCCAGTAGACGTCCCGGAGGTGGAGGATGAGCGCGAACTCGTCCAGGACCAGGGCCGAGCCCATCCCGAAGACCACGGCCGCGGCGATGACGAACCCGGTGTAGTCGTCGGGGACGGCGAACCCGGCCACCCCGCCGACCAGCATGAGGACCACGCCGAAGACCACATGGTGGATGTGCACGTCACCGGCCTTGACGTTGCGGAACCACCAGCGGACGTCGGCGCGGATCAGCCGGACGTTCACCCTGGTCAGCACGAACGTGACGATGAACGCCACGAAGAAGGCGAACAGCGGCAGGCGCCCGGTGTGGACGATGCGCAGCGCGAAGAACTCGGACATGGACCCCCCGGCATCCCATAATGCACCGTGAGCAGGGCGGTGCCGCGCATGGTCACCGTGAAGGGGACATAGTGGACGCGACGAAGGGGGGCGCGATGAGCCGTGCCGTGGACCGATGTGACCCGGGGTGCCGGGAGTGGATCGCCGAGGCCATCCGGAAGGTGGAGGCGGACGCCAACCGCAGCGCGGACACGCACCTGCACGTGTTCCCGCTGCCGCCGGAGTGGGGCATCGACCTCTACCTCAAGGACGAGTCGGTGCATCCGACCGGCTCGCTCAAGCACCGGCTGGCGCGGTCGCTGTTCCTGTACGGGCTGGCCAACGGCTGGATCCGGGAGGACACCACGATCATCGAGGCGTCCAGCGGGTCCACCGCGGTCAGCGAGGCGTACTTCGCCCGGCTGGTCGGGCTGCCGTTCGTGGCGGTGATGCCCGAGCGCACCAGCCCGGAGAAGATCGAACTGATCGAGTTCTACGGCGGCCGGTGCCACCTGGTGTCCGACCCGTCGGCGATCTACGCCGAGTCGCGGCGGCTGGCCCGCGAGTGCGGCGGGCACTTCATGGACCAGTTCACCTACGCCGAGCGCGCCACGGACTGGCGCGGCAACAACAACATCGCGGAGTCGATCTTCGAGCAGATGCGGCTGGAGCGGTACCCCGAGCCGTCCTGGATCGTGGTGGGCGCCGGGACCGGCGGCACCTCCGCCACGATCGGGCGGTACGTGCGGTTCCGGCGGTTCCAGACCCGGGTCGCGGTCGTGGACCCGGAGGGGTCGGCGTTCTTCGGCGCCTTCGAGGACGGCGACCTGGACCGTACCGCGGCCGGGTCGCGGATCGAGGGCATCGGGCGGCCCCGGGTCGAGCCGTCGTTCCTGCCCAGCGTGATCGACCGGATGGTGCGGGTGCCGGACGCGGCGTCCATCGCGGCGATGCGGTGGACCCGCGAGGTGACCGGGCGCGGCGTGGGCGGGTCCACGGGCACCAACCTGTGGGGCGCGGCGGAGCTGATCGCGGAGATGCGGGCGCGCGGCGAGCGCGGCAGCGTCGTCACCCTGATCTGCGACGGCGCCGAACGCTACGCCGGCACGTACGGCTCCGACGCCTGGCTGGCGGCGCAGGGGATCTCGGTCGGGCCCTACGCCGAGGCGCTGCGGGCGTTCCTCAAGACCGGCGAGATGCCGGTCGACCTCCCCCTCGCCTGACCGGCGGCTCCCGGGGCCCCTTGGGCGCCCCGGGTACGCCGGGGCGCGGGGAGGCGCCGGGGCTGGCCGGGGAGGCGCCGGGGCGGGCCGGGGCGCGGTTCGCGGGTCAGCCCGCGAACCGGATCGGGTTGACCAGGTCGGCGTAGATGAGCAGGCCGCCCATCACGATCAGCACGATGGCCATCACGTACGTGATGGGCAGCGCCTTGGCCACGTCAACGTACCCGGGGTCGGGGCGGCCGAAGAGGCGGGCGAGGAACTTCTTCAGCCCCTCCAGCAGCGCGCCGGCCATGTGGCCGCCGTCCAGGGGCAGCAGCGGGACCAGGTTGAACAGCCCGATCGCCAGGTTGAGCGAGCCGAGCAGGGCGATGAACATCGCCGCCTTCTCGATCACCGGGCTCTCGGACGCGGCGATCTCGCCGCCCAGCCGGCTGACGCCGACCACGCCGATCGGCCCGTTGGGGTCGCGCTTCTCGTCGCTGAACGCGGCCTGCCAGACCCCGACCATCTTCTGCGGCATCCGCAGCAGCGCCCCGGCGGTGTGCGCGGTCAGCTCGCCCATGTAGTCGGCCACCGCGACCGGGCCCTGGCGCTCGCGCTCCTGCAGCGGGGTGATGCCGAGGAAGCCGACGTTGACGACCCTGTCGGGGTCCTTGAGGTCGTACATCTGGTTGCGGGTGACGGGGACCTGGAGCGCGACCGGCTTGCCGTCCCGCTCGACGGTCACCGCGACGGCCCGGCCGCCGGAGCCGCGGATCAGCCCCTGCAGCTGGTCGTAGGAGGAGATCTTCCGGCCGTCGTAGGAGACGATGCGGTCGCCCGGCTGCAGCCCGACCGCGGCGGCCGGGGTCGGGGTGTAGCCCTGCGGGCAGTCGGTGAGCTTCGAGCCCGCCGGGATCGCGCACTTGGCCACCGAGCCGATCACCGGCTGCGGGGTCGGGGTGCCGATGCCCATCAGCAGGATCGCGAAGAAGAACACCGCGAGCAGCAGGTTCATCGCGGGCCCGGCGAACATGACGATGAGCTTCTGCCACCACTTCTTGGCGTAGAAGACGCGGTTCTCGTCGCCCGGCCGGACCTCCTCCAGCGCCGCGCCGCGGGCCGACTCGATCAGGCCCTGCCAGGGGCCGGTGCTGATCTGGCGGACCTCGCCGGGCCGGTCGCCCTTGCGCGGCGGCAGCATGCCGATCATCCGGATGTAGCCGCCGAGCGGGATCCACTTGATCCCGTACTCGGTCTCGCCCTTGTGCCGGGACCACAGGGTGGGGCCGAAGCCGACCATGAACTGGGTGGTGCGGACCCCGAAGAGCTTCGCGAAGGAGAAGTGCCCCAGCTCGTGCAGGGCGATCGACGCGAGCAGCCCGAAGAACAGGATCAAGACACCGGTCAACCAGCCCATGCGCGCGCCCGCCCCTCCGTGATCTCCAGCGTCCCGTTCAGAGTACGTGATCCGCCCTCTCCCGGCCCTGCACTCGGACGCGCACGACGCGCCGGGCGGGTGTCGCCGGGGACGTCCGCGCTGCTAGCCTGGCGGGCAGCCGCTGATCCCGCGCGGGAGAGTGCCCCGGCAGCCAGCCCGGGGACGCCGAAGGAGCAAATCCTCCCCGGAACCTCTCAGGCCCCAGGACCGCGCAGGCCAGGCGACCTCTGGAAAGCGGGGACGCCGCCGTCCCCCGCCGAAGGTGAAAGCCCCGGCGTCCCGCGGCTCGGCCGCGGACGGCCCGGGGTGAAGCTCTCAGGCGCCGTCGACCGGCCGATGACAGAGGGGGAGGCACCGAGCACGCCCGGTGCGGGTGGGACGATCGGACCACGCGCCCGCGACGAAGGAGCCGACCCATGTCCACCACAGCGTCCGCCCGGAAGACGCCGCTGTACGAGGTCCACCGGGAGCTCGGCGCGAACCTCGTCGACTTCGCCGGTTACCTGATGCCGCTGCGGTACGCGAGCGAGACCGCCGAGCACCGCGCCGTGCGCACCGGCGCGGGGCTGTTCGACCTCTCCCACATGGGCGAGATCTTCCTGCAGGGCCCGGGCGCCGGGCCGGCCCTGGACCACGCGCTGGTCGGCAACCTGTCGCCGATGGCCGTGGGCAAGGCCCGCTACACGATGATCTGCGCCCCCGACGGCGGCGTGCTGGACGACCTGATCGTCTACCGGCTCGCGCCCGAGACCTACCTGGTCGTCGCCAACGCCGCCAACGCCGCGACCGTCCGCGACGCCCTGACCGAGCGCGTGGCGGGCTTCGAGGCGGCGGTGGAGGACCGCTCCGGCGAGTACGCGCTGATCGCGCTCCAGGGCCCGGAGGCGCAGGGGATCCTGGCGCGCTTCACCGCGGCCCCCCTGCCGGAGCTGAAGTACTACGCGATCACCGCGGAGGAGGTCGCCGGCGTCGACGCCCTGATCGCGCGGACCGGCTACACGGGCGAGGACGGCTTCGAGCTGTTCGTGTCCGCCGGCGACGCGGTGCGGCTGTGGCGGGAGCTGGCGGCGGTCGAGGGCGTGGTGCCGGCCGGGCTGGCGGCGCGCGACTCCCTCCGGCTGGAGGCGGGCATGCCGCTGTACGGCAACGAGCTGACCCTGGAGACCACCCCGTTCGAGGCCGGCCTGGGCCGGGTCGTCAAACTGGATAAGCCCGGCGATTTCGTGGGTAAGGCCGCCCTGGCGGCGCAGGCGCAGACCCCGCCGGGCCGTAAGCTCGTGGGGCTGGTCGCCCGCGGCCGCAGGGCGCCCCGCAAGGGGTACGAGGTCGTCACGTCCGACGGCACGCCGTGCGGTGTGGTGACGAGCGGCGCGCCGTCCCCGACACTGGGCAGGCCGATCGCCATGGCGTACGTCGACGCCTCGGTGCCGGCGGACCCCGGCGCCGGGTCCGGGCTCGCCGTCGACGTCCGCGGCCGGCAGGAGCCGGTCGACGTGGTCGAGCTGCCCTTCTACAAGCGTTCCTGAGACCTGGAGAGAGAAAGCATCGTGAGCGTTCCCGAGCAGTTGCGCTACAGCGAAGAGCACGAGTGGGTGTCGGGCCTCGGCGGCGAGGACGGCATCGTCACGGTCGGCATCACCGCGCACGCGGCCGACGCCCTCGGCGAGATCGTCTTCCTCGAGCTGCAGCCCGGTGAGGGCGACACGGTCGAGGCGGGCGAGACCTGCGGCGAGGTGGAGTCCACCAAGTCCGTCAGCGACCTCTACTCCCCGGTGAGCGGCGAGATCACCGCGGTCAACGGCGCGGTGATCGACGAGCCCAAGGTGATCAACGACGACCCGTACGGCGAGGGCTGGATCTTCAAGGTCCGGGTGTCCGAGGAGCCCGGCGACCTCCTGGACGCCGCCGCCTACTCCAAGTTCATCGAGGAGTCCTGATCGTGAGCCTGTACGAACCGCTGTCGGCCGTCGACCCCGAGGTCGCCCGCGCGGTGGCCGCCGAGCTCGACCGGCAGCAGTCCACCCTGGAAATGATCGCGTCGGAGAACTTCGCCCCGGTCTCGGTCCTGGAGGCGCAGGGCTCGGTCCTCACCAACAAGTACGCCGAGGGCTACCCGGGCAAGCGCTACTACGGCGGCTGCGAGTTCGTGGACGTCACCGAGCAGCTGGCCATCGACCGGGCCAAGGAGCTGTTCGGCGCGGAGCACGCCAACGTCCAGCCGCACAGCGGGGCGCAGGCCAACACCGCGGTCTACTTCGCGCTGCTGCAGCCGGGTGACACCATCCTCGGCCTCGACCTGGCGCACGGCGGGCACCTCACCCACGGGATGCGCCTCAACTACTCCGGCAAGACGCTGAACGTGGTGGCCTACCACGTCCGCCCGGACGACGGCCTGGTCGACATGGACGAGGTCGCCGCCCTGGCCGCCGAGCACCGGCCCAAGATGATCGTGGCGGGCTGGTCGGCGTACCCCCGGCGGCTCGACTTCGCCCGGTTCCGGGAGATCGCCGACTCGGTGGGCGCGCTGCTGATGGTGGACATGGCGCACTTCGCCGGGCTGGTCGCGGCGGGCCTGCACCCCTCGCCCGTCCCGTACGCCGACATCGTGACCACCACCACGCACAAGACCCTGGGCGGCCCGCGCGGCGGGCTCATCCTGTCCCGGGAGGAGTACGGCAAGAAGATCAACTCCGCGGTGTTCCCCGGCATGCAGGGCGGCCCGCTGGAGCACGTGATCGCGGCCAAGGCGGTCGCGCTGAAGGTCGCGGGCTCCGAGGAGTTCCGCGACCGCCAGCGCCGTACCGTCGAGGGCGCCCGCCTCCTGGCCGAGCGGCTGCTGGCCGAGGACTCCGCCAAGGCCGGCGTCAAGGTCCTCACCGGCGGCACCGACGTGCACCTGGTCCTGGTCGACCTGGTCGACTCGGAGCTGACCGGCCGGGACGCCGAGGACCGGCTGCACGGCATCGGCATCACCGTCAACCGGAACGCGGTCCCCAACGACCCGCGCCCGCCGATGGTCACCTCCGGCCTGCGGATCGGCACGCCCGCCCTGGCCACCCGCGGCTTCACCGCCGAGGACTTCACCGAGGTGGCCGACATCATCGCCCTCGCACTGCAGCCGTCCTTCGACCAGGATGCGCTCGCGGCCCGCGTACGGGCGCTCGCGGACAAGCACCCGCTCTACCCCGACCTGTAAAACGGCCCCCGCCCCCTCCGCGAACCGGAGGGGGCGAGGAGGGTGATCAATGGCGATCAGTGTCTTCGACCTGTTCAAGGTCGGTATCGGGCCGTCCTCGTCCCACACCGGCGGCCCGATGGCCGCCGCGCACCGCTTCGCCCGCGGTCTCGACCGCGACGGCCTGCTGGAGAAGACCGCCTCGGTCCGGGCGGTCCTGTACGGCTCGCTCGGGCTGACCGGCAAGGGCCACGGCAGCGACAAGGCCGTCATCCTGGGCCTGGAGGGCGACAAGCCGGAGACGGTCGACGTCGACACCGTGGACGAACGCCTGGCGGCCGTCCGCGAACGCGGCGCGCTCCGCCTCTTCGGCTCCCACGACGTCCCGTTCGTGGTCAACGACCATCTGGTGTTCGAGCGCAAGGAGTCGCTGCCCGGCCACCCCAACGGGATGCGCTTCACCGCGTACTCCGCGGACGGCCGGGAGCTGCGGTCCAGGGTGTACTACTCGGTCGGCGGCGGCTTCGTCGTGGACGAGAACGCCACCGGCGCCGACCGGCTCAAGGCCGACGACACCGTCCTGCCGCATCGCTTCGACACGGCCGCGGAGCTGCTGGAACGCTGCCACGAGACCGGACTGTCGATCTCCGCCCTGATGCTGGAGAACGAGCGGGCCTTCGGCCGCACCGAAGAGGAGATCCGTACCGGGCTGGCCGACCTGTGGGGGGTCATGCGGGCCTGCGTGGAACGGGGCAGGACCCGCGAGGGCCTGCTCCCCGGCGGTCTCAAGGTCCGCCGCCGGGCACCGCAGCTGCATCGCCAGCTGACCACCGAGAAGGCATCCGACCCGCTGCACGCCATGGACTGGGTCACCCTGTTCGCCCTGGCCGTCAACGAGGAGAACGCCGCCGGAGGCCGCATCGTCACGGCCCCCACCAACGGCGCCGCGGGCATCATCCCGGCCGTCCTGCACTACCACGCCACGTTCATCTCCCACCCCGGCGACGACGAGGCCGCCGTCCGCTTCCTGCTGACCGCCGGCGCGATCGGCGTCCTGTTCAAGCAGAACGCCTCGATCTCCGGCGCGGAGGTCGGCTGCCAGGGCGAGGTCGGCTCCGCCTGCTCCATGGCCGCCGCCGGGCTCACCGAGGTCCTCGGCGGCACCCCCGAGCAGGTGGAGAACGCGGCCGAGATCGGCATCGAGCACAACCTCGGCCTGACCTGCGACCCCGTCGGCGGCCTGGTCCAGGTCCCCTGCATCGAGCGCAACGCGGTCGGCGCGATCAAGGCGATCAGCGCCGCGCGCATCGCGCTGCGCGGCGACGGCCGCCATTTCGTCTCCCTCGACCGCGCCATCAAGACCATGAAGGACACCGGCCGGGACATGCTCGACAAGTACAAGGAGACGTCCCGCGGCGGCCTCGCCGTCAACGTCATCGAGTGCTGACGACCCGTCGCGAGACCATTGTGGTATGACCACCCGCAGCATCCGCATCCCCGACGAGATCGACGAGCTCCTGATCAAGGCGGCCGACGAGGAGCACATCTCCGTGAACGCCGCCGTCGTCCAGGCCGTGGAGGAATGGGCGCGGATGCGCCGGCACCGCGCCGAGGTCCGCGCGGTCACCGCTCAGGTGATGGCCGAGGACAAGGAGTTGCTCGCGCGGCTGGCCGACGCGTGACCGACTACCTTACGGCGGACGACCTGATCGAGATCAACGCCGCCGTGCTGGGCGGCACCGCCGCCGTTCGCGATGCGGGGCTGGTGTCGTCCTCGGCGATGCGCCCGGCGACCCTCGCGTTCGGGGTCGAGGCGTACACCACCCTGGAAGAGAAGGCCGCCGCCCTGCTCCATTCGGTGATCTGCAATTACGCGTTCGTCGACGGGAACAAGCGCACCGCCTGGACGGCCACCCGGGTCATGCTCGCACTCGCGGGCAGGCGTCCCGCCCTCACCGATGACGAGGCGTTCGATCTGGTGGTGCGGATCGCCACGTCGTGCTCGGAGATCGAGGTCAAGGAGATCGCGACGGCCCTGCGCGTCGCCGGCCGGCTCTGAGGGCATGCCCCGGAGGGTGAGAATGACGACGAACGCCGAGGAACTGGCCGAGACCTACCGGGACCTGCACGCCCATCCGGAACTGTCGTTCCAGGAGACCCGTACGTCCGGGATCGTGGCCGCGCGGCTGAGGGCCCTGGGGTACGAGACGGCGACCGGGGTCGGCCGCACGGGCGTGGTGGGCGTCCTGCGGAACGGCGCCGGGCCCACCGCGTTGCTGCGGGCCGACATGGACGCCCTGCCCGTACGGGAGCGGACCGGCCTGCCGTACGCCAGCACCGTCCGCGCGGAGGACGGCGAGGGCCGGGAGGTGCCGGTCATGCACGCCTGCGGCCACGACGTACACGTGACGTGCCTGCTGGGCGCGGCGGAGGCGCTGGCGGCGGACCGTTCGTCCTGGCGGGGGACGCTGCTGCTGGTGTTCCAGCCCGCCGAGGAGGTCGGCGGCGGTGCCCGGGCCATGGTCGACGACGGGCTGTACGAACGTTTCGGCCACCCGGCGGTGGTGCTGGGCCAGCACGTCGCGCCCCTGCCCGCGGGGTTCCTCGCGCTGCGGCCGGGCCCGGCGTTCGCCGCGTCCGACTCGCTGCGGATCGTCCTGCACGGGCGCGGCGGGCACGGTTCGCGCCCGGAGACCTCGGTCGATCCGGTGGTGATGGCCGCCGCGCTGGTGATGCGGCTGCAGGGCATCGCGTCCCGGGAGGTGGCCGCCGCCGAGACCGCCGTGGTGACCATCGGCTCCGTGCGCGCGGGTGACAAGGCGAACATCATCCCGGACCAGGCCGAGCTGCTCCTGAGCGTCCGCACCTTCGACGAGGCGGTGCGCACCCGCGTCCTCGACGCCATCGAACGGGTGACCCGGGCCGAGGCCGCCGCGTCCGGCGCGCCCCGGCCGCCCGACATCACGACGACCGAGTCCTTTCCCCCGGTGGTCAACGATCCCGAGGGATGCGCGGTCACCCGGCGCGGCTTCGACGCCGACCTCGGCCCCGGCCTGGTGTACGACCCGGGCCCGGTCACCGGCAGCGAGGACGTGGGCCTGCTCGCCGAGGCGGCCGGCGTGCCCTGCGTCTACTGGCTGCTGGGCGGCGCCGATCCGGCCGGGTTCGCCGGTGCCGCCGACGTGGAGGCGGTCGCGGAGATCGTACGGGCCCTGCCGTCGAATCACTCCCCGCTGTTCGCGCCGGTCATCGAGCCGACCCTGACGACCGGCGTCGCCGCCCTGGCGTCGGCGGCCCGCACCTGGCTGCCCGCCGAGCCCGGCACCGACCCAGCCTGACCCCGGCTCCCTCACCTGCGCAGCTCCGATCACGAACCGGTTCACGAACGAGAGGGCACCGACCGGAACGGGAGCGCGGCAGGCTGGAGGGCGGTCAGGGCTCGGTGGTGATGTTCCACCGGCCGACCTCGCGGTAGGCGGAGTCGTAGATGGGCGAGCCGTCGCCGGGCTTGAGGTCGTAGTGGCTCAGGTTGCCGCCCCAGTAGCGCAGGATGCGGCCCAGTTCGCTGACGGCCTCCCCGTCGAAGGCCGTGTCGCCCATGTCGACTTCCAGAATGAACTTCATCTCGGCTCCGTGCTCGTTCGGATCCCGGTGATCGCACCGGCTCACGCCTTCAATTTTCTCATTGAAGTCCTTGTTGAGCCTTTGTACGGAGCAGTGCCTGGTGGAGGTGTCAGTGGGCGGGTGAAGTCTCAAATCGTGGAGGAAGGTCGGGTGCCACGGCCCTCGGGGGTGTGGATGCCGTGGCGGGCCTCCCTGCCGCAGTGCCCGCAGACCACCACGGGGCTGAGGACCTCGCCGCAGGAGTGGTGGAAGCGCATGGGCGGGTCGTCCGGGTTGAGGTGCCGGTCACCCCACTTCATGAGCATGAGCAGGACATCGCCGAGTTCCCTCCCCGCCGGGGTCAGGTGGTACTCGAAGCGGGGAGGGTGGTCGCTGTAGCGCTCGCGGCGGAGGATGCCCGCGGTCTCCAGCTTGCGGAGCCGGTTGGTGAGGATGTCGCGGGACGCGCCGGTGTTGCGGGCGATGCCGTCGAAGCGGCGGACGCCGTGCAGGAGTTCCCGGACGGCCAGGAGCGTCCAGCGCTCGCCGATGATCTCGAGCGTGTCGGCGATCGAGCAGGGGCGCGGATCGGCGTCCTTCGGCATGGGCTCCAGTCTAGGAACGTTCGATGACCGTGGCGTTGGCCAGGCCGCCGGCCTCGCACATGGTCTGGAGGCCGTACCGGGCGTCCCGGTCCTCCATGGCGTGGACCAGGGTCGTCATGAGGCGGGCGCCGCTGGCGCCCAGGGGGTGGCCGATGGCGATGGCGCCGCCGCGCACGTTGACGCGGTCGAGGTCGGCGCCGGTCTCGCGCTGCCAGGCCAGGACGACGGGAGCGAACGCCTCGTTCACCTCGAACAGGTCGATGTCCTCCAGGGAGAGACCGGCCCTGGCCAGGACCTTGGCGGTGGCGGGGATGATCGCGGTGAGCATCAGGAGGGGGTCGTCGCCGGTGACGGCGAACGCGCGGAAGCGCGCGCGGGGACGCAGGCCGAGGCGTTCGGCGACGTCGGCGCCCATGATGAGGACGGCGGCGGCGCCGTCGTTGATCGGTGAGGCGTTGCCCGCGGTGATCCGCCAGTCGATCTCGGGGAACCGCTCGGCGACGGCCGGGTCGTAGTAGGCGGGCTTGAGGCCGGCCAGGATCTCCGGGGTGGTCGTGGGGCGTACGGTCTCGTCCGGGGCCTTCCAGGCCAGCTCGCGGTCGAACGCGCCGGCGGCGTAGGCGGTGGCCGCGCGGCGGTGGGACTCGGCGGCGAAGGCGTCCAGTTCCTCGCGGGCGATCTTCCAGCGGGCGGCGATGAGCTCGGCGCTGACGCCCTGGCCGACCAGGCCCTCGGGGTAGCGCTCCCGGAGCGGGGCGAACGGGTCGGAACCGGGCGTCACCGCCGACCCCATCGGCACCCGGGACATCGACTCCACGCCGCAGGCGATGGCGATGTCGTACGCGCCGCTCCGCACGCCCTGGGCGGCGATGTGCACGGCCTGCTGGGACGAGCCGCACTGGCGGTCCACGGTCATGGCGGGGACGCTCTCGGGGAACCCGGCGGCCAGCACGGCGGTACGGGTGAGGTTGGCCGCCTGGTCGCCGGCCTGGGTGACCACGCCGCCGATCACGTCGTCGACGAGCGCGGGGTCGATCCCGGCCCGTTCGACCAGGGTGGCGAGCGTGCGGGCGAGCAGCCCCGCGGGGTGCTCGCCGTGGAGGGCGCCGGTCGGCCTGCCCTTGGCGATGGGGGTACGGACGGCCTCGATGATCACTGCGTCGCACATGAGCGCCTCCTCGCGGCTGATGGTGCTACCCGACGGTAACCCAAGTGAGTTGGAAAACACAACCCACTCCTCGCGAGATCGAAGGCCGGGCACGACAGGCGGTGCCCGGCCTTCGATATGACGGGCCACCGAGTGGAAGGGGCCCGTGATGATGTCTGTGCGTCAACCCCCCGTTAGGCAAGGGCTCCGTCATGGAGCCGGCCATTCCTTGAAACGTTCTTCAAGCGAATCCTCCGTCCCCTCGACGTCGATTTCCCTGAACCCTAGTCCAAGAAACCGAGCATTTTGGGAGATAGAACGCCAAAACCCCTCAAAACCGGCAACGATCAGGGGGTGAGCGCCATGTTCGCCAGGACGCGGTCGGCGAGGCCGGTGTCGCCCTCGGCGGCGACCGTGACGTCCTCCGGCCCGCACCGTCCCGCCGCCAGCCGGACGAAGGTCTCCCAGTCCATCCGCAGGGTGAGGTCGGCCGCCCCGGCGTCGACGGCCCGCGCGCGGCCGTCCTCGCCGACCCGGACGCGGGCGGTGAACGCCAGCGGCGCGGAGACCTCGAACGCGACCGTCGTGCCCGCCCCGGCGCCCGCCCGCTTGGCCACGACCATCGGCAGGCCCGACTCCATGATGCGCCGCGCGCAGCCGGCGGCGGGGGCGTCCAGGTTGCCGGGCCGCCCGACCGCGCGCCGGACGTCCTGCTCGTGGATCCAGCAGTCGAACGCGCGGAACACCATGAACTCGGCGTAGGGCACGGTCCGGCCGGTCGGCGCCATGGTGGGCCGCTCGGGGTCGATGCCCGGCAGCGCGGCCAGCCGCCGGTCGAGGACCTCGCGCAGCTCCGCCAGAACGTCGGCGCCCGGCCTGCCGCGCCGCGCGTCCACCCCCGGTTCGACGAGGCGGCCGAGGTCGTTGCGCACGTGCGGCGGCTCCTCCGCCATCACGTGCCCGGCGGCGGGGTCCTCGCCCAGGAGCATCAGCTCCGTGCCGACCAGGTGGGACACGACGTCCTGGACCGACCAGCCGGGGCAGTCGGTCGGGCGTTTCCAGTCCTGCGGCGCGAACGTCTCCGCGAGCGCGATGGTGGACCGGAGCGTCTGCTCGAACGCGGCGACGTTCGCCTGCATCTCCGTCTTCATGGTCGGAAACCTGGCACGCCCGGTGGCGTCCGGCAAGGGCCCGGCGGTCACACGACGCGGCGCCGGGTCTCCCCGCCGGAGACCACCCGCAGGCGGACCACGGCGGGCAGCGACTCGCGGTCCAGGGCCGTACGGAGGCGGGCGACGGCCTGGTCGCCGATGCGGCGGCGCAGGTCGGCCAGGTCGGCGTGCCGCTCGTAGGACACCTTCAGCCGCAGGCGGGGCGATCGCGGCCTGCCGAGCAGCCGGGCGTGGACGCCGCGGACGCCCGGGTACTTCCCGATCTCGTCCTCCAGCGCGTCGGTGACGGCCCCCGCCGACACCCGCGTCGTGCCGCCGCGCTCGTCGGGCTCCACCGGCAGATCCGGCAGCCGATCCGAACGGAGCTGCGCCGCCAGCCAGGCCAGCCCGAGCAGCGCCACGACGACCGCGACCGCCGCGACGGCGGGCCAGAACCAGCCCTGCGCGGCGGCGTACCGGCGCATCGGCTCGGTGATCAGCGGGTCGGACCGCGCGGCGGCGCCGAACGCGCCCAGCCCGCGGGCGAGCGCCAGCCCCCCGGCGGCCAGCAGGAGGAGGCCGAACAGGACGAGGGCCAGGTGGTTGATGCGGGACGCGTGTCGATCCATCTGCGCGGTCCTCAGTCCTTGGGGAAGCGGATCCGGACCGCGATCCCGCGCCGGGGCAGCGGCCCGACCTCGTCCAGGCGTTCCCGCACCGCGGCCCGCACCCGTTCGTGCAGGTCGTGAGGTTGGCGCAGGGCGGTGCGGACCTTCACCCTGACCTTGCGCCGGCGCAGCCTCACATGGCCGACGCCGGTCACGCCGTCGACGCTCCGGGCGGCCGTGGCGACCAGCGTCCGCAGCCCGCTCCGGGTGATGCCGACGACGAGGTCGGGGTCCTCGCCGTACAGGGGGATCAGCCGCCCGCGCCCCGGGAACAGCCCGGTGAGCACGAAGACCAGCCCCAGCAGGGCGATCGCGGCGGCGATCAGCAGCGCGAGCCGGTCGTTCCAGGGCGTGCGCACGGCCCAGGAGGTGATCTGCTCGTAGGGGAAGAAGCGCAGCGGGCTCCCGGCCAGCGCGGAGATCGTCTCTATCGCGGTGATCACGCCCGCCGCGGCGACGATCAGGGACGCCAGGAGCGCGGGCCAGATCCGGCGCGAGTGGAAGGCGCGGCGCGCCGCCCGCCGGGACGCCGCCGCCGAGCCGGCACGGCCCGGCTCCGCGTCCCGCTCCCGGGACCGCGGGAGCCGTCCCGCGTGCGTGGTCATGACACCCTCCGTTCCGCGGCGGACGCGGCGGGCGCGGAGCGCGCCAGCTCGGCCACGTCGATGTCCACCTGCCGGACCGTGAGCCCGGTCAGGTTCTCCACCCGTTCGCGCACGTGACGGCGGACCCGGTGGGTCACCTCGCGCACCGGGTACGGGTAGGCGACCGACAGCCGCACCCGCGCGGTGACCAGCGTGCCGTCCACGTCCACGTCGGCGCGGGCGGCCCGGCCCCCCACGCTCATCCCGAGCAGGGAACGTCCCAGGCCGCCGGCGGACTCGGTCTCGCCGACCGCGCGGACGACGATCCGCGTGATCGCCCGTTCGGCGATCTTCGTCCGGCCCCGCTCGGTGTACAGGACGCCGGTCATGGCTGCCTCCGCCTGCGGGAGCCGAACGAGAACATCTCACCGAGGTTCGTCTCGCCCGCGATGGCGTGCCCGCCCACCCAGCCGAGCAGGCCGAGCACCAGGACGATGACGAAGGCCCCGAACCCGCCGAACCAGCCCGCGAACCCCAGCGCCACGCCGAAGGCGAGGCCGATCACCGGCCATATCGTTCGTTCGTCCATGTCAGTTCTCCTTCAGCGCAGGCGGGCGCCGGCCGGGTCATCCCGCCCCGGTGACGTCGGCGATCAGCACGTTCACGGGCAGGCCCCCGGCCAGCGGCAGCGCGGCCTCCCGGACGGCCTCGGCGGTCTCGGCCAGCGCCCGGCCGAGGCGGGCGACCACGCCCACCTCGATCTCCCGCTCACGGACGGCGACCCCGGCGTACGGATCTCCGACCCGGTAGGTCACCACGCGTCCGTGCGGCCCGGCCGTCAGGCCCGCCACGTCCGGGAGCGCGGTCACTGCCGCGGCGATCCGCTCGGCCAGGCCGACGCGCTCGCTCATGGTCCCGCCGCGCCCGCCGGCCGTCCGCCCGGTGGTCGCCGGCCCGGTGGTCGCCGGCCCGGTGGTCGGCGGTCCGGTGGCCGGCGGTCCGGTGGTCATCGGTCCGGTGGTCATCGCACCCGCGGCTCGGCCCGCTGAGACTGCTCTTGTTCTTCGTCTTCCTCGCCGGGCACGTGGATGTCGGCCACGTCGATGTTGACCTCGACGACGTCGAGGCCGCACATGTGCTCGACCTCGCCGATCACGTTCTCGCGCACGGCCGCGGCCAGGTCCGGGATGGAGGCGCCGTACTCCACGATCAGATCGAGATCGATGGCCGCCTGGTGCTCGCCCACCTGCACCGCCACGCCCCGCGTCGCGCTCTGCCCGCCCATCCCCCCGGGCAGCCGCTCCTTGACCGTGCCGATGGTGCGGGTCATCCCCGAGCCCATGTCGTAGACGCCGCCGATCTCGCGCGCCGCCAGGCCCGCGACCTTGGCGACCACGGTGTCGGCGAGCTTGGTACGGCCCTGCTCGGTCACCAGGACGCCCGACTCCTCGCCGAGGGGTCTGCGCGGCCCCGCGCCCGGCCGCCGGGCGGTCTCCGTCGCCTGTCCGCCTCCCTGCCCCCGGCCCTGTGCCTGGCCCTGTGCCTGGCCTCCGGACGTGCGGTCCTCACCGGCGCCTGCCTGGCTCATGACAGCATCCCCCCTGATGTCGGTGGTGTGCGATAGATGCTCACACCACGTCCGACAAACCGCCATCAGAGCAAAAAAGCAGGTCAAACCACCTTTGCTCGACCGCTAGACGAGTGATTCCTCATGGTCGTAGGTGGTCAGTGAGCGGGTGACCGGCCGGCGGTGTGGTGGTTGTGCCAGATCGCTGCGGTCATGGCCAGGATGCGCTGGGCGATGCGGACGGCCACGCCCTCGGAGTGGCAGGTCCACCACATCGTGATCATTAGGAATCACTCGTCCAGGCCCCCGGCCGGGCGGGCAGCGGCCGGTAGATGGGGATGCCCGCCTTCTCCAGCTCGTCGCGCAGCGCGAAGTAGGCGTCGCCGAACGGGTCCTCCCCGGTGAGCGGCATCAGGCCGCGGCGGATCGCCACGTCGTGCGGGGCCAGCGCGGCGGCCTCGGCCGCGTGCCGCCGCGCCGCCTCGTCCCGGCCCTCGCGGGCCAGCCAGACCGCCAGGCGGGCGTGCGCGCGGGCGCGCTGCTCCTCGGCCGTCGGGACGCGCAGGTGCTCGCGGACCTGGGCGTCGTCCAGCCCGGCGTCGCCGTCGACCACCCAGCGGCGCAGCGCCGCAGAGGACACCTGGGAGTCCAGGCCGTTCATGGAGCGGAACAGGTCGGTGGCGGTCTGGGTGTCCTGGGGACGGGCGATGCGGCCCTCCTCGTCGATCCACACCACCGTCGGCACGTTGATCACGTTGTAGAGCTCGGCGACGACGCCCTCGGTGTCGACCAGGGCGGGGTGGGTGGCCTTCGCCTCCTCGATCCACGGCCGCGCGTCGCCGGCCGACCGGTCGCACGCGACGCTGACGACCGTGAACCCGTGGTCGCGCAGCGCCGCGTGCCGCTCCTCCCAGGCCGGCAGGTCGTAGCGGCAGCCGCACCAGGAGGCCCAGAACACCAGCGCGACCTTGCGTCCGCGGAGGTCGGCGAGGCGGACGCCGTCCAGTTCGAAGTCGGGCGCCTCGGCGGCGGTGAGCCGCGGAGCGGCGGCGGCCAGGGCCACGGCGCGCTCCGCCGCGTCGACGACGGCGACATGCCCCGTCAGCTCGGCGAACGCGGTCACGTCCACGCCGTCGGGCGTCTCGATCCCGGCGACGCGGGCGGCGGGCAGGCAGGCGTCGTCGCGGCACCAGCCGTGCGGCTTGCGCTCCCAGCCGAGCAGCGGCCGGTCGAGCGGGGCCAGCGGCCGCCCGCCGGGGCCGGGCCGGGCGTCGATCCGCTCGACGCGATCGCCGTCGACCACGGTGAACATGCGAACCACCTCCAGTTAGATAGTGATGGTATCCAAGTATTGGATAGCACTAGTATCCAGTCAAGGGGGTGTGCGTGGTGAAGATCTCCGAGCTCAGCGACCGCAGCGGGCTGACCATCCAGACGATCAAGTTCTACATCCGCGAGGGCCTGCTGCCGAAGGGCGCGGCGACCGGCGCCACCCGCGCCGAGTACGACGAGCGGCACCTGGATCGGCTGCGGCTGGTGCGGGCGCTGCGCGAGGTCGGTGACCTGCCGGTGGCCGCCATCCGGCGCATCGTGGCGGCGGTCGACGACGACGACGTCGGAATGCACCGGCTGTTCGGCATCACCCAGTACGCCATCGGCCCGCACGTGGACCCGCCCGACCAGGACCCCGGCGCACCCGAGGACCTGGCGGCCCAGTGGCGGACCGCGCGCCAGGACGTCGACGCGCTGATCTGCGAGCTCGGCTGGCGCGTCACCGCCCGCGCCCCCGCCCGCGACCTGCTCGCCCAGACCTTCGTCGCGCTGCGCCGCCTCGGCTTCCCCGTCACCCTGGCCGACCTGCTCCCGTACACGCGCGCCGCCGCCGCCGTGGCCGAGCACGAGATCGGCATGGTCGCCGCCGACGCCCCGCGCACCCGGGCGGTGCACGCCATGCTGGTGTCCACGGTGCTGTACGAGCAGGTGCTCACCGCCCTGCACCGGCTGGCCCAGGAGGACCTCTCGGCCCGCCGCTTCGGCGCCGACGACCCCGGCGAAACGAATTAGACCTGGATCGCCGACGGCGCGGCCGGCCCGTCACGCGATCGCCGATCGCATACGACCATGAGGAAACACTCGTCTAGGTGGACACCGGATAGAAGCGGACCTCCGGCCGTCCGACCTGGCCGTAGCTGGGACGGCGCTGCGCCAGCCCGTTGTCGGCCAGGTACTCCAGGTAGCGGCGCGCGGTCACCCGGGACACGCCGGTGAGCGAGGCGGCGGCCGCCGCCGACAGCCCGTCCTCCGCCTCGGTCAGCACCTCCGTGATCGCCTCCAGGGTGGCACCGCTCATCCCCTTGGGCAGGGACCGCTGGTCGGAGGTGCGCAGCGTGGCGAGGATCCCGTCCACGTCGGCCTGGCCGCTGACCTCCCCGGGGCGCTCCGCCACCTGCCGGAAGCGCGCGTAGCCCTCCAGCTTGTCGCGCAGCGAGGCGAAGGTGAACGGCTTGAGCAGGTACTGCACGACGCCCACCGACACGGCGGTGCGGACCACCGCCAGGTCCCGCGCCGAGGTCACCGCGATCACGTCCGCCGCCAGGCCGCCCGCGCGCAGCGCCCGGCAGACGTTCAGCCCGTGGGTGTCGGGCAGGTAGAAGTCCAGCAGCACCACGTCCACGGACTCGCGCTCGCAGAACCGCAGCGCGTCCG
Source organism: Actinomadura viridis (assembly GCF_015751755.1). Classification (GTDB taxonomy): domain Bacteria; phylum Actinomycetota; class Actinomycetes; order Streptosporangiales; family Streptosporangiaceae; genus Spirillospora; species Spirillospora viridis. The sequence continues at coordinate 8,583,746 of NZ_JADOUA010000001.1, read as the reverse complement.
CCCCCGAATGCACCACCCCGGCCACCTCGAAGCCGGCCACCCGCTCGACGTACTGCCGGTGCGCCTCCGCGGCCACCGGGTCGTCCTCCACCACCAGCACGCTGATCATGAGCGGTCTCCCTCCGGGACGGGCCGCCGGCGCAGCGGCAGCCGGACCCGCACCACGGCGCCGACGTCCCGGCCCACCTCGATCTCGCCGTGGTGGCGCCGCACGGCCTGGCCGACCAGGGCCAGGCCGAGCCCGCGGGGACCGGCCGGGCCCTCGACGGCCTTGGTGGTCCAGCCGCGCCGGAACGCCTCCCGCACGACGTCGCCGTCCAGGCCGGGCCCGGTGTCGCTCACCTCGATCACCAGCTCACCGTCCTCGGTACGGGCGGACACGGTGACCTTGGGCGGCCCCTCCGGCACGACCGCCTCAAGGACCTCGCCGGTCTCGGTCTCGCCGGTCTCGGTCTCGGTCTCGCCGGGCGTGAGGGCGCCGTTCCCGATCGCCCGCGGGCGCCCGCCGGCGGCCCCCTCGATCGCCGCGTCCACCGCGTTGTCGATCAGGTTGCCGAGGATGGTGACCAGGTCGCGGGGCTCGATCGCGCCCTCCGCGCCGTCCATGGACATGTCCGCGTCCAGCACCAGCTCCACCCCGCGCTCGGCCGCCTCCGTCGACTTGCCGAGCAGCAGCGCCGCCAGCACCGGCTCGCGTACGGCGCCCACCACGCGGTCGGTGAGCCGCTGGGCGGTGCGCAGCTCGGCGGTCGCGAACTCCACCGCCTGCGCCGGACGGCCCAGCTCGACCAGCGAGACCACGGTGTGCAGCCGATTGGCCGCCTCGTGCGCCTGGGAGCGCAGCGACTCGGCGAAGCCGCGCACGGTGTCCAGCTCCCCCATGAGCGCCTGAAGCTCGGTGTGGTCGCGCAGGGTCACCACGTTGCCCATCGCGCGGTTCCGCGACCTGACGGGGGCCGTGTTGACCACCAGCACCCGGGTGTCGCCGACGTGGATCTCGTCCGACCGCGGCTCGGCGGAGTTCATGGTGGCCGACAGCTCCACCGGCAGCCCCAGCCCGTCGGCGGCCGTGCCGCGCGGGTCGCTCTCCAGGTCGAGCAGGTCGCGGGCCGCGTCGTTGCACAGCACGACCCGGCCGTCGCGGTCGAGCAGGACCAGCCCCTCCCGGACGGCGTGCAGGATGGCCTCGTAGTAGTCGAACATGCGGCGCAGCTCGTCGGGGGCCACCCCGCGGGTCTGGCGCCGCAGCCGGTTGCTGACCAGCCAGCTCCCGCCGATCCCGGCGGCCAGCACCCCGGCCGCCACGGCGGCCAGCGGCACCAGCCGCTCGCGCAGCTCGGCCGAGATGGCGTGGATCGTGATGCCGACGGCCACCAGCGCCACCACCCGCCCCGAGCCGTCGAACACCGGCGCCACGGTGCGGACGGACGGGCCGAGCGTCCCGGTGTAGGTCTCGCTGAACGTCCGCCCGGCCAGCGCCGGGGCGGTGTTGCCGATGAAGTGCTCCCCGATCCGCTCGGGTGAGGGGTGGGTGTAGCGGATCCCGGCCGGGCTCATGATCGTGATGAAGTCGACGCCGGTGTCGCGCCGGACCCGCTCGGCGTACGGCTGGAGGGCGTCGCTGGGCGAGCGGAGCGCCAGCGCCTCGCGCACGCTGGGCGCGTCCGCCAGCGACAGCGCCACGACCGTCACCGTCTGCCGGGCCCGGTCGTCGGCCGCGCGCCGCGAGTCCACGTAGGCCAGCGACGCCCCGGCGACCACCAGGATGCCCACGATCACGGCCTGGAGCACGAGCAGCTGCCGCGCCAGGCTCCAGCCCCTCCCGGTCACTTCATCACTCCCGTTTCCGTGGCCGAGACGGCCCTCCGCACGGCCCGGCAGGTCGCGGGTCCGCACCGGCCGTGAACGAAATGTACACAAACGTGACCCCAATCACAGGTTCGCGCATAGTCACTGCTCAGAACGCGAACCCATGCGTTCAGCCCCACCTGAGCGTACGTACCGTTCCGTCCGCTGAGGACCGTGCCCGACCCGCTCGCACCCGCTCCACCGCTCGTCCGCTCCCACTCATGTAAGGAGGCGACCGTGCCCGACACCCCTGACACAGGCAAGGCCGCCCAGCGCCAGAACCAGAGACGCGACCGCGTTCACTACCTCTACATCGCGGTGATCGCCGCGGTGATCCTCGGCGTCCTCGTCGGACTCTTCGCACCCGACCTGGCGAAAGAACTGAAGCCGCTGGGCACCGGGTTCGTCAACCTGATCAAGATGATGATCTCCCCGATCATCTTCTGCACGATCGTGCTGGGCATCGGCTCGGTCGCGCGGGCCGCCAAGGTCGGCCGGGTCGGCCTGATCGCCCTCGGCTACTTCCTGGTGATGTCGACGTTCGCCCTGGCCATCGGCCTGGTCGTCGGCAACCTGCTGCACCCCGGCGAGGGCCTGGACCTGAACGCGGCGGGCGCGGCCGCGGCGCAGGAGCAGGCCAAGGACGCCGAGGGCACCACCGACTTCCTGCTCGGCATCATCCCGACCACGCTGGTGTCCGCGCTGACCGAGGGCGAGGTGCTGCAGACGCTCCTGGTGGCGCTGCTGGCCGGTTTCGCCCTGCAGCAGCTCGGTCCCGCGGGCGAGCCGATCCGGGCCGGGGTCGAGATGGTCCAGCGCTGGGTCTTCAAGATCCTCGCCATGATCATGTGGGCCGCCCCGGTCGGCGCGTTCGGCGCGATCGCCGCGGTGGTCGGTGAGACCGGCTGGGAGGCGCTGCGCAGCCTGGCCGTGATCATGCTGGGCTTCTACATCACCTGCGCGGTCTTCGTCTTCGGAGTCCTCGGCGCGGTGCTGTGGATCGGCGCGCGGGTCAACCTGCTGTCCCTGCTGCGCTACCTGGGCCGCGAGTTCCTGCTGATCCTGTCCACCTCGTCGTCGGAGACGGCACTGCCGCGTCTGATCGCGAAGATGGAGCACCTGGGCGTGAGCCGCCCGGTCGTCGGCATCACCGTCCCCACCGGCTACTCCTTCAACCTGGACGGCACCGCCATCTACCTGACCATGGCGACGCTGTTCATCGCCTCGGCGCAGAACGACCCGCTGTCGGTGGGCGAGCAGGTCGGGCTGCTGTTCTTCATGATCGTCGCGTCGAAGGGCGCGGCGGGGGTCAGCGGCGCCGGACTGGCCACGCTGGCGGGCGGCCTCCAGTCGCACAAGCCGGAACTGGTCGACGGCGTCGGCTTCATCGTGGGCATCGACCGCTTCATGTCCGAGGCCCGCGCGCTGACCAACTTCGCCGGGAACGCGGTCGCCACCGTGCTGGTCGGCACCTGGACCGGCGAGTACGACGCCGCCCGCGGGCGCCGCGTGCTGGCCGGCGAGGACCCGTTCAACGAGGCGACCCTGGTCGACGTCCCCGGTCCCTCCCGCTCGGAACCGGGGACGTCCCCGGCCTCCGGCGCCCCGGCCCCGCCGGACGGAGGGAACGGGCTGCGCAAGGACGCGGAACCGGTCGGGGCGGCGGAACCGGCCGCCACCGACGCGGGCCGGTCCTCCTAGACCCGCCGCCCCCGGCTGGGGCTCGAGCTCCCACGTGCCCGAGCCGGGGGCCGGGCGGTCCTCCGCCCGGAGGCCACCGCCCAGAGGCCAACGCCCAGACGCCACCGCCGGCGGAGTCCCGCCGGCGGTTCCGTCTCAGCGGAACACGACCGTCCGGTCACCGTTCAGCAGGACGCGGTGCTCGGCGTGCCAGCGCACCGCGCGGGCCAGCGCCAGGCACTCCATGTCGCGGCCGACCGCCATCAGGTCCTCGGGGCTGTGGGTGTGGTCGACCCGGGCGACCTCCTGCTCGATGATCGGCCCCTCGTCCAGGTCGGCGGTCACGTAGTGCGCGGTGGCGCCGATCAGCTTCACCCCGCGCGCGTGCGCCCGGTGGTACGGGCGGGCGCCCTTGAAGCCCGGCAGGAACGAGTGGTGGATGTTGATCAACCGGCCGGGGAGCTTGGCGCAGAAGTCGTCCGACAGGATCTGCATGTACCGGGCCAGCACCACCACGTCGGCGCGGTAGTGGTCGACCAGTGTGAGGACCTCGGCCTCCTGCGCGGCCCTCCCCTCCGGCGTCACCGGCAGGTGGTGGTAGTCGATCCCGTACGACTGGGTGAGCGGGCGCAGGTCGGGGTGGTTGGAGACGACCGCGACGACGTCGATGTCGAGCAGTCCCGACCGCTGCCGGTAGAGCAGGTCGTTCAGGCAGTGCCCGCCCCTGGACACCAGGATCAGCACTCGCTGCCGCTCGGCGGTGTCGGTCAGGCTCCACTCCAGGCCGAGGTCGGGCGCCAGGGAGGCGAACGCGGCGCGCAGCTCGCCGGGCCGGGTGTCCGGGAGCCCGGCGAACTGCACCCGCATGAAGAACCGGCCGGTGTCGCGGTCCCCGAACTGCTGGCTCTCCAGGATGTTGAGGCCGCGCTCGGCGAGCAGGCCGGAGACCGCCGCGACGATGCCGGGACGGTCCGGGCACGAGAGCGTCAGCACATATTCGGACACGGTGTCACTTTCGCTGCGTGGGAGATGTCCCCGGAGGGATCCGGAGACCATCGAGCTTACGCCGCACGCTCGCGCCGCACGCGGGAGTGTCCCCTGATCACGGGGCTTTTGCGGGGAAGCGTCCCCCGTCGACCGGCACCGCGTTGCTACCAGCGAGTAGTTTCGGCGGGCGCGACCGGGTTAGATTCGCTCGCATGCGGCGACTCCTCCCGGCCCCCTTCCCCGCCCTCCCCGCCCTCCTGGCCCTCTTCCTGAGCGCCGCCGTCGCCCTGGCGGGCTGCAGCGGCACCCCGGGCGGCGACGGCCCCGGGGGCGGCGAGCCTGGCGCGGAGGGAACGCGGAAGCCGCGCGCGACCGAGAAGGCCCCCGCGACGGTACGCGGCATCCCCACCCGTACCGGCACCCACAAGCAGAAACTGGACGTCGGCACGTTCGGGCACCGCGAGTACCTGCTGCACGTCCCTCCCGAGCTGACCCGGACCTCCTGGCGTGACGGCAGGCCCCGCGCACCGCTGCCGCTGGTCCTGGCCCTGCACGGCGGGCTCGCGAACATGGGCAAGATGCGCGCGCTGACCGGGTACGACGCCATCGCCGACGACGAGGGCTTCCTGGTCGCCTATCCCGACGGGTTCATGACCACCTGGAACGCGGGCGACTGCTGCGGGGCCGCCAAGATCGGCAAGATCGACGACGTCGGCTTCCTGACCCGGCTGATCGACACGCTGACCGGGGCCGGGCTGGCCGATCCGGACCGGGTGTACGTGGCCGGCTTCTCCAACGGGGCGGGCATGGCCTACCGGATGGCCTGCGAGAGGCCCGGGAAGGTCGCCGGGATCGGGGTGGTCGAGGGCGCCCTGGTGACCGAGTGCGATCCGGACCGGCCGGTCTCGGCGATGATCGTCCACGGCACCGCCGACCGGAACGTGCCGTTCGGCGGCGGCGGGCGCCGCGACATCAACGACGGCCGCCCGTTCCCGCCGGTCACCGAGGCCGTCGACTTCTGGCGGAAGGTCGCCGGCGTGCCCGCCCCCACCCGGAGGCTGCGCGGGCCCGGCGGCGGCACCGCCTGCTCGGCGACGGGCAAGGGCCGGGACGGGGCCGCGGTGGCGTTCTGCAAGATCGAGGGCGGCACCCACCACTGGCCGGCCGGGACGAGCCGGATGCTCTGGGACTTCTTCGCCGGCCACCCGCGGGGCCGCTGACCTCCGGCGACGCCCCGGCCACAAATCGTGAAAAGTTCTCACATCCGGCCGATTTATGGCACTGTGACGGCATGAACCTCCGGGAACGTTACGACACCGCCACCGCCGGCCTGGAGGCGCCGTTCGCGGTCGTCGACCTGGCCGCGTTCCGTGACAACGCCGCCGATCTGGTCCGCCGCGCCGCCGGCACGCCGATCCGGGTGGCCAGCAAGTCGGTGCGCTGCCGTGCCCTCCTGGAGGACGTGCTGGCGATGGAGGGGTTCGCCGGCGTCATGGCGTTCACCCTCCCCGAGGCCCTGTGGCTCTCCGGCCACGGCACCTGCGACGACATCCTGGTCGCCTACCCGACCGCGGACCGGACCGCCATCGCCGCCCTGGCCGCCGACGAGCGCGCCGCCCGGGCCGTCACCCTCATGGTCGACTCGGCCGCCCATCTCGACATGATCGAGGCGGCGGCGGGCGACCGCCCGGTCCGCGTCTGCCTGGACATCGACGCCGCGTACCGGCCCATGGGCGGGCGGGTCCGGTTCGGCGCGCGCCGATCCCCGCTGCGCACCCCGGCCGAGGCGCGGGCGATGGCCGAGGAGATCCTCAAGCGGCCGGGCCTGCGCCTGGTGGGGCTCATGGCGTACGAGTCGCAGATCGCCGGGGTGGGCGACACCCCGCCGGGACGGCCCGCGAGGGCCCGCGCCATCCGGGCGATGCAGCGCCGCTCCCGGCTGGAGCTGGCCCGGCGCCGGGCCGCGATCGTCCGGGAGGTCCGCGAGCTGGCCGAGCTGGAGTTCGTCAACGGCGGGGGCACCGGGAGCGTCGAGTCCACCGCCCGCGAGCGCGCCGTCACCGAGGTCGCCGCCGGGTCGGGGCTCTACCAGCCGCACCTGTTCGACCACTACTCCAACTTCACCGGCCGACCGGCCGCGCTGTTCGCGCTGCCCGTCGTCCGCCGCCCCGGCCCCGGCGTGGTCACCTGCCTGGGCGGCGGCTACCTGGCCTCCGGACCGGCCGACGCGATGCGCCTCCCCCAGCCGTACCTGCCGACGGGGCTGTCGTACGACTCCGACGAGGGCGCCGGCGAGGTCCAGACCCCGCTGATCGGTCCCGTCGCCGACCGGCTGAGCGTCGGGGACCGGGTGTGGTTCCGGCACACCAAGGCCGGGGAGCTGTGCGAACGCTTCGACGCCCTGCACCTCGTCGACGGTGACCGGCTCGTCCGCACCGTCCCCACCTACCGCGGCGAGGGCGCCACCTTCCTCTAGCGCGGGCGGACGGAGCCGCGTTCTTTGCCCCGTACCGCCCGACAGCGGCTACGTTGGCCGGTATGACGAACGCACCAGTGATCAGCGTCCGCGGTGAGGCCGTCCTGGAGGTCGAACCGGAGCTCGCCCGGCTGTCGGTGCACGTCCAGTCCCAGGAACGCGACCGCCGCGAGGCCCTGGACCGGCTGGCCGAACGCAACCAGCGGTGCCTCGACCTCATCAAGTCCTACGGCGAGGCGGTCGAGCGGCTGGAGACCGGAGGGCTGTCGATCACGCCCCAGCTGAAGTACCGGCGCAAGGAGGGCGACATCCGCGCCTACCAGGGCACGGTGTGGATCCGGTTCACCGTCGTCGACTTCGCGGTGCTCGGGGAGCTGGTGGCCCGGCTGGGCGACCTCGAACGCACCTACGTGCACGGCCCCGACTGGGGGCTGCGCCACGACAGCGAGGTCTACAAGCGGGCGGCGCGGCAGGCGGCGAACGAGGCCGTCCAGCGGGCGCGCAGCTACGCCGAGGCGCTGGGCGCCACCATCACCGGCCTGGTCGAGCTGGCCGACGAAGGGCTCACCCGCGATTCCCGCGGGCGCCCCGCCGAGCCCGTGGCCCTGATGGCGGGCTACGGCGGGGCGGCCTCGGCCTCGGCCGACGAGCCGCCGCCGATCGACCTGGAACCGGCCACGCAGGTCGTCCGGGCGGCCGTGGAGGCCCGCTTCACCGCGACCGCCCCGGCGGAGCTGGGCTGACCCGGGACGGGCAGGCGTGGACCGGGCGACGGGGGGACGGGATGACCCGATGACCGCCGGACGAGGGGGGACGCCGCCGCCGTCCCTGGACGACCCCTGCGCCGAACGGGGCCCGGCCGGCGAGCTGCTGCACCGGCGGCGGCCGCTACGGGGCGGCGAGCCCTGCGACCTGGACGTGTTCCTCACCGGCCAGGTCTTCATGGACATGATCTTCACCGGGCTGCCCGGCCTGCCGCCGCCCGGTACCGAGCTGGTCACCGACGGCCTCGGCTCGGCCCCCGGCGGGATCGCCAACATCGCGGTCGCGATGAGCCGGCTGGGGCTGCGCACCGGCCTGGCCGCGGCGTTCGGCGACGACCTGTTCGGCGCGTACCTGTGGCGCACCCTCTCCGAGCAGGAGAACGTCGACCTGCGCTGGGCGCGGCGGATCACCGGCTGGTCCACGCCCGTCACGGTGTCGATGGCCTACGGCTCCGACCGCGGCATGGTCACCTACGCCCGGCCCCTGCCGTCCGCCGGCGAGCTGGTCACCGCGCCGCCGGACGCCGCGACCTGCTTCGTCCACATCGACCGGCCCGTACCGGACTGGGCGCGCGCGGCGCGGGCGGCCGGGGCGCTAGTCTTCGCCGACCTGGGCTGGGACCCCACCGAGACCTGGTCCACCGACGTGCTCGACCGGCTCGACCACGTCGACGTCTTCCTGCCCAACTCGGTCGAGGCCATGGCCTACACCCGTACCGGAACGCCCGAGGAGGCCCTCGCCGCCCTGTCCGCCCGCGTCCCGGTCGTGGCGGTGAAGCAGGGCTCGCGGGGCGCCATCGCCGTCGACGCGGCCACCGGCGAGCGCGCGGCGGCCCCCGCCCTCCCGGTCACCGCGCTCGACCCGACCGGCGCCGGGGACGTGTTCGCGGCGGGGTTCGTGTACGGCACCCTGGCGGGCTGGTCCCTCGCCCACCGGCTGCGCTTCGCCAACCTGTGCGCGGGCCTCTCGGTACGGCACCACAGCGGCTCGCTGGGCGCGCCCTGCTGGGGCGAGATCGCGGCGTTCGGCGAGACCGGCGAGGTACCGGCGGAGGTGCTGGAGCAGTACGCCTTCATCGTCCCCTACATCCCGGAGACCGAGCTGGCCCGCGGCGCCGGCTCGGTCACCCGCGCCGAGCCCACCCTGCGCCAGGGCGCTCTCTGAGGCCCGTCGCCCCCTCCGCCCGCCCGGTCCACGGCGGGCGAGGGGCGACGCGGCCGAGTCCCACGGCGGCCGGAACGGCGAAGCGCCGGCCGCCGCGTTCCCACGCGGGCGGCCGGCGCCTCGTCCTGACCGTTCAGCGGCGCCTGCGCCGCCGCCGCCAGATCACCAGGGCGGTGACCGCGACGGCCGCGCCCACCCCGGCCAGCACCAGCCGGGGGTCGACGCCCGAGGGCTCGCCGTCCTCGCCCGGCTCACGCTCGGGCGGCGTGAACATCGCGTTGACGGCCTTGACGACCTGGCCCGCCTCGTCCTTCAGGCGTTCGGCGCCGCGGTGCGCCGCGTTCCTGGGGTTGACCCGGTCCGCCAGCTCGTCGATCGTCTGCGCGAGTTCCCTCCGGGTGCGTTCGATCTGCCTCTCCAACGCCTCCGGGTCGCGGGACCTGTCAGCCATGCCTGTTCCTTCTCGTTGAAGCCTCGGCGACGCATGATCCGAACAGTGTCGCAGGTCTCGCCGCGAAACGCCCGCGCCACCCCAGCCGGTAGGTTGGACCCGACCATCCCACAGAAAGGCGGTACCCGGTGTCCGATCGGTTGGAGCCCGGCGACGTCGCCCCCGAATTCGAATTGCTCGACGCCGACGGCGCCCCGGTGACCCTGGCGTCGCTGCGCGGCCGTCGCGTGATCCTCTACTTCTATCCGGCGGCGATGACCCCCGGCTGCACCAAGGAGTCGGTCGACTTCCAGAGCAGCCTGCCCGAACTGGAGGCGGCGGGCGTCACCGTCGTGGGGGTCTCCCCCGACAAGCCGGCCAAGCTCGCCAAGTTCCGGGAGAAGGAGGGGCTGACCTTCCCGCTCCTGTCCGACCCCGACACCGAGACCCTGCGGGCCTACGGCGCGTACGGCGAGAAGAAGCTGTACGGCAAGGTCGTCGTGGGGGTGATCCGCTCGACCTTCATCATCGACGCGGACGGCAAGGTGGAGAAGGCGTACTACAACGTGAAGGCCACCGGCCACGTCGAGCGCCTGCGCCGCGACCTCGCTCTGTGACCCGGACGCCGGCGCCGGGCCCACCGGCGCCGGACCGGGCGGCGACCTTGTGCGGACGGGGGGACTCGAACCCCCACGGTGTCTCCACCAACAGGACCTAAACCTGCCGCGTATGCCTGATTTCGCCACGTCCGCCCGGTGATCGGTGCCCTGTCGCGGATCACCTTGAAGGCAGGGCAAGTTTAGCGTCCTGATCGGCGCGCCCGCCCGCTCACCGGGGCAGAATCTCAGTTGGTGAAAATTGCACTCGGCAGGAGAAGTCGGGCGTCTTAGTCTTGACGAATCCCGCTCATCCGTTCGAGCGAGGACGCCGGAGCCATCTGACACAGGTGGGGTCACCGTGAGCGCATCCTTTTCCCATCGCGTGCCTCCCCACGGCGGAGCGGACGACCGCCCCGCCGGGGCGCCGCCCTTCCCGCACCGGGCCGTCACGCGCTGGGCCTCCGAGTTCCCCGGGTCCCCGTACTCCGGGCTCGGCCGCGACGACCCCGGCGACCAGGGCGCGGGCGCGTCCTGGTTCGCGCGGCGGCCGGTCGGCGCGATGCGCCCCGGCGACCACGCCTGGCTGGCCTACTCCGGCACCGAGGAACGGGACCGGGTGATCGGCACGTTCGTCCGCGACGGCCTCGACAACGGCGAGAAGGTCGTCTACGTGACCGACACCCCGCCGGACCTGCTCCCGGGGATGCGGCGGCACGGCGAGCCGGAGTTGCTCGCCCTCATGGCGTCCCGACGGCTGCGGGTGATCCCGAACCGGGACGCCTGCCTGGACGCCCGCGGCCGGTTCCAGCCCGAGCGGATGCTGGAGACCCTCGCCCGCGAGACCGGTGAGGCGTTCGGCCAGGGATTCCGCGCCGTCCGGCTCACCACCGACCACACCTGGGCGCTGAACGGGCCGGGGCGGTCCGGCCTGGCCCGGACGCTGTGCTGCGAGCGCCTGTTCGCCGACGCGATCTCGCCGAGCACCATGGCGATGGCCGTCTGCCAGGTGGCCCGGCACTCCCGCCCCTCCGGGGAGCTCGCCGCGCTCCGGGACACCCATGAGGTGCTGGTCGAGGTCGACCCCGAGTTCGACGACGGCGTCCTCACGCTCGTCCGCACCTTCGAGCCGCACGGGCTGCGCGTCGAGGGCGAGCTCGACTCCGCCCGGCACGCGGTCTTCGCCGACCGGCTCGACCAGCTCATCGCCCTCCGCCGTCCGGTCCACCTCGACTTCTCCCGGCTGGACTTCATCGATCTGGGCGGCATCAACCTGCTGGCGCGGCACGCGACGGCCCCGCACGGCACCCCCGCCCTGGTGCTGGACGGCCTGCCGCCCGACGTGGAGCACGTCATCGAGCTGGTCGGCTGGCACCGGCTGCCGGGGATCGCCCGCGGGCGTCGCCGGCCGGCGACGCGCCAGGGCGCGCTCCTCTGACGCGGGAGGAGCGCGCCCGTTCACGGCGCCGGACGCCCCTCCGGAGAAGCGCTGGGCGGCGCCCTTGACGGCGTGGGCACCCTGGAGGGCACCTCTCCGGGCGTGGGCCGTGCGGTGGGCCCCGGGGAGGGGGTCGGTGGCCGCGGCACCGGGGGCGGACCGTCCGTGACGAACCCGTCCCTGACGGGCCCCTCCGTGCCAGGCGCCTCCGTGACGGCCCCCTCCGTGACAGGGGCCTCCGTGACGGGCGGCTTCGTGACAGGCCCGCTCGGCGAGGACGGCGGAGGCCCCTGCGGCTCGGGCGGCGCCTGGCGGTTCTCCCCCGGCCACAGGACGACCAGCATCACGACCACGGCGGTCGCGGCGAACAGCGGCACCATCCACCTGAGGAACACCCGCGGGCCCCAACGTCCGCGGGGGGTCGCCGTGTGCCCGGACCGCCTCAGCCGGTGCAGCAGCGCCGGATCCGGCTGGATCCGGTCGGCGCCCTGCCGGTAGTGCTCGCGCAGCAGGGCGTCGAGCTCATCGTTCATGGGCCCGGCCCTCCTCCATGTGCAGGCGCAGGGCGGTCATGGCCCGCGCGGTGTGGCTCTTCACCGTGCCCCGCGAGATGCCGAGGGTTTCGGCGATCTCCTGTTCGGTCAGGTCGCACCAGTACCGCAGCACCACCACCGCCCGCTGCTTGACCGGCAGGGCGCGCAGCACCGCGTCCAGCTCCCCCTCGGGGAACGGGCCGCCGGCGGGCACCCCGGCGGCGAACCGTTCCACGTCGGAGGGCGAGCCCACCGGCAGGTCGCGGCGCCGGGCCCGCCGCCGCTTCTCGTCGACGGCCAGGTTGACCAGCACCTTGCGGGCGTACGCCTCGGGCTCCTGCGCCGCGATCCGGTGCCAGCGCCGGGCGACCCGCTCGTAGGCGACCTGGAGCAGGTCCTCGGCGAGATGGCGGTCGTACACGAGGAAGACGGCGGTCCGCAGCAGCCGGCCCGCGGTGGCGTTGACGAACTCCTCGAACGTGACCTCCGCGCCGCGCACCTCGCGGGCGTTCACCGTGAACAGACCGCACCTACTCCGGCCGGGGAGACGGCGCGCAGGGCGGGACCGAAGGAGCCGCCGACCTGGACGGGGCCGGGGCGGCGGACGGCGGCGGGGGCACGGGGGCCGGCCTGGACGTGGGCGACTCCGTCACCTTCGACGGCCTCGGCACCGGCACGGGTTCACCCGGCGCCGGTCCACCCGGCGCGGGCGCGGGCTCACCGCGTGTCGGCTCGGGCGGTGTCGGCACCGGCGCCGGCTCACCCCGCGTCGGTTCGGGCGGCGTCGGCCTGGACGAGGGCACGGCCGTCGACGGCGCCGGCGACGGCGGGCCCGGCGGCTCCGCGGGAACGGGCCTCGCGGTCGGGGGCATCGGGGCGGGCGCGGGCCTGCGGGAGGGGGGCTCGGACGGGGAAGGGCAGGCGGCGCTCGGCACGGCGCTCGGCGGGGCGCTCGGCGCGATGGTCGGCGGGGCGCTCGGCGCGGTGGTCCGCTCGCTCTGCGCGGCGACCTGCCGTGTCCGTGCCGGCTCGGCGTCCGCGACGGTGAGCCACAGCCCTGCCGCCAGGACCGCGGCGCCACCGAGACCGGCCGCCACGATCATCGTCCGGCGGCGGTGGGGGCCCTTGTCGGTCATATCGCTCCTCGGGTGACGTTTCCAGTCACCCCCTTAACCCCCGCCGCGGGCTCTGCGGTTGTCACGCCCGCGAAAAATCCCCTCAGACCGCCCTCAGACAGCCCCTCAGACCGGGCGAACGGTGCCCAGCGCGCCGGGCAGCAGCTCGGCCAGGGCGCGCAGGGCCCGGCCGCGATGGCTGATCGCGTCCTTCTCCGCCGGGGACAGCTCGGCGGAGGTACGGGTCTCGTCCTCGGGCACGAAGACGGGGTCGTAGCCGAAGCCGCCGGTGCCGCGCGGCGCCCCGATGACGCGGCCGTGCATCCGGCCCTCCACCACGTGCTCGGCGCCGCCCGGGACCACCAGCGCGGCGGCGCACACGAAATGCGCCCCGCGGTGCTCGGGAGCGACGTCGGCGAGCTGGTCCAGGAGGAGGTCGAGGTTGGCCCTGTCCTTGTCGGGGGCCGCCGCGCCGAAACGGCCCGACCAGCGGGCCGACAGTACGCCGGGCATGCCGTTGAGGGCGTCCACGCACAGGCCCGAGTCGTCGGCGACGGCGGGCAGGCCCGTGTGGGCGGCGATCGCGCGCGCCTTGAGCAGCGCGTTGCCCTCGAAGGTCAGCTCCGTCTCCGGAACCTCGGGGGCGTCGGGGAACGCCGCCAGGCCGGTCACCTCGATCCCGTCCACGGCCGCCGGGGACGGGCCGCCGGCGAGGATCCGGTTCAGTTCGACGATCTTGTCCTGGTTGCGGGAGGCGAGAACGATGGTCGTGGTCACCGGGCCAGGACCTCGTTCTGCAGGGCGGTCAGCTCGGCGCAGCCGCCGGCGGCCAGTTCGAGCAGGGCGTCCAGCTCGGCCCGGTCGAACGGGGCGCCCTCGGCGGTGCCCTGCACCTCGACGAACCGGCCGTCGCCGGTGCACACGACGTTCATGTCGGTCTGGGCGGTGACGTCCTCTTCGTAGCAGAGGTCCAGCCGGGGCTGCCCGTCGATGACGCCGACGCTGACGGCGGCCACCGAGGCGATGAGGGGGTCGCCCTTGCACAGGCCGCGCTCGCGCATCCACGCGACCGCGTCGGCCAGCGCCACGTAGGCGCCGGTGATCGCGGCGGTGCGGGTGCCGCCGTCGGCCTGGAGCACGTCGCAGTCGAGCTGCACGGTGTTCTCGCCCAGGGCCTTGAAGTCCAGGCAGGCCCGGACGGAACGGCCGATCAGCCGGGAGATCTCCTGGGTGCGCCCGCCCAGCCGGCCCTTGACCGACTCTCGGTCGTTGCGGGTGTTGGTGGCGCGGGGCAGCATCGCGTACTCGGCGGTGACCCAGCCCTGCCCGCTGTCGCGCCGCCAGCGCGGCACCGAGTCCTGGACGGACGCGGCGCACAGCACCCGCGTCCCCCCGAACTCGATCAGCACCGAGCCCTCCGCGTGGTCGAGCCAGCCGCGCTGGAAGCGGACGGGGCGGAGCTGGTCGGGTGCGCGATCATCAGGACGGGCCATGCGCTCCACCCTAATGCCCCGCCCCGCGCCGCCGTACCGGCTGCGGACCTCCCCGGGACCGGGAGGGAGAGCGGCCGCACACCCGCCGCAATCGGGTTCATTCTCACGTTCGGTGGCAATTAATGACGGTGGGTCATCGGGGGGGATGGGGCGTGATGAACAGATACATCGCCGAGGGGGCCGGAACCGCTCTGCTGGTGTTCCTCGGGGTCGGCGGCGCCGTCTTCGGGCTGGCGCAGCTCGGCGCGGTGGGCGTGGCGCTGGCGTTCGGGCTGGCGCTGCTGGCGCTCGCGTACGCGATCGGGCCGGTGTCGGGGTGCCATGTGAACCCCGCGGTCACCGTCGGCATGCTCCTGGCGCGGCGGATCACACCGGTCGAGGCGGGGGTCTACATCGTCGCGCAGGTCGCCGGCGGGATCGTCGGGATGGGGGTGATCCGGCTGGTCACGGCGGCGGGCGGGGCCACGATGCAGGTGAACGGGGCGAACGGCTACGGGGAGAGGATCAACGCGGCCGGGGCGTTCCTGCTGGAGGCGATCCTGACCTTCATGCTCGTGCTGGTGTACCTGATGGTGACGCGCCGCAACGAGGTCTACGGCTTCGACGGGCTCGCGATCGGGCTGACGCTGGCCCTGGTCACCCTGGTCGGGATCACGCTCACCGGCACGTCGGTCAACCCGGCCCGTTCGATCGGCCCGGCGGTGTTCGGCGGCTGGACGGCGCTGTCGCAGGTGTGGCTGTTCATCATCGCCCCGCTGGTCGGCGGGGCGCTGGCGGCGCTGGTCCCGCCGCTGCTGCGGGAACCCGAGACCCCCACGGCGAACGAACCGCCCAGCGAGGAACTCTGGTGACCCCTGCGACTCCAGTGCCGCTGCCAGACCGGAGCCGGTGCGGGGTCAGAGCTGGAAGGAGAGGCCGACGGAGGCGAGTTCGATGTCGCCGTCGAAGCCGCTGGCCTTGGCCTCCACCAGGGACCGCTGGGCGTCGTTCCACGGCACCAGGTGGGTGAGCACCAGCCGGCCGACCTCGGCGCGGGCGGCGTGCTCGCCCGCCTCCCGCGCGGTGAGGTGCAGGTCGCCGGGCAGGTCGGGCTGGTCGAGGAACGACGCCTCGCACAGGAACAGGTCGGCGCCCCGGGCCAGCTCGACCAGCTCGGTGGACGGGCCGGTGTCGCCCGAGTAGGCCAGCACCCGGCCGCCGTACTCGATCCGGAACGCGAACGCCTCGACCGGATGCGGCATCAGCGCCGTCGTCACCCGGAACGGCCCGATCTCGTACGGGCCGCGGCGCAGCGTGTGGAAGTCGAAGGTGCCCGACATGCCCGGCTCGGGCTCCAGGTCGTAGGCCCGGGCCATCCGCCGGGGGGTGTCGGCGGGGCCGTGCACGGGGATCCTGGGCAGCGGGCCGTCCGGACAGTACGTGCGTGCCACCCAGTACCCGCAGAGGTCGAGGCAGTGGTCGGCGTGCAGGTGCGACAGGCAGATCGCGTCGATCTCGTACAGCGGCTGGAAGCGCTGCAGCGTGCCGAGCGCTCCGTTGCCCAGGTCCAGCAGCAGGGAGAATCCCTCGGCCTGGATCAGATAGCAGGACGCGGGGCTCTCCGGCCCCGGGAAGCTGCCGGAGCAGCCGATCACAGTGACCCGCACGCTCACTCCTCCTCTTGTTCCCCCGAGGAA
This sequence comes from Actinomadura viridis, assembly GCF_015751755.1. Lineage (GTDB taxonomy): Bacteria > Actinomycetota > Actinomycetes > Streptosporangiales > Streptosporangiaceae > Spirillospora > Spirillospora viridis. The sequence continues at coordinate 8,567,545 of NZ_JADOUA010000001.1, read as the reverse complement.
TCAGGTGGTCAGAGCCTTGTTCTCCGCGGTCTCCACCAGACCGATCTCCGGCCCGAGGAAGCGACGGCCGAGCGCGGCGAACACGGCCGGGTCCCCGGTCGCGCGGAAGCGGTGCTCGGGCCGCGGCAGAGCCTCCGCACGGGCCAGCCCCCGGTCGTGCAGCACCCGATAGACGTCCTTGGCGGTTTCATCGGCACTCGAGACCAGTGTGACTCCGTCGCCGACGACATACGAGATCACGCCGGTTAGCAATGGGTAGTGGGTGCAGCCGAGGATGAGGGTGTCGCACCCGGCGTCCACGATCGGGCGGAGGTAGCCGCGGGCGTCCTCCAGCAGTTCCCCGCCCATCGTCACACCTGACTCCACGTACTCCACGAAACGGGGGCACGCGGCGCTGACGAGCTCGATGTGCGGGGCCGCGGTGAACGCGTCCTCGTAGGCGCCGCTCGTCACGGTGGCCCGGGTGGCGATCAGCCCGACCCGGCCGTTGCCAGTGGCCCGGGCGGCCCGGCGGGTGGCCGGGTGGATCACTTCGACCACGGGCACGGAGTAGCGCTCGCGGGCGTCGCGCAGCATCGCCGAGCTGGCGCTGTTACAGGCGATGACCAGCATCTTCACGCCCTCGTCGACCAGCTGGTCCAGCATCTCCAGGGCGAACGCGCGGACCTGCGCGATGGGCCGGGGACCGTACGGCTGGCGCGCCGAGTCGCCGAGGTAGACGATCGGTTCGTTCGGCAGCTGGTCGAGGATCGCGCGGGCCACCGTGAGCCCCCCGAACCCGCTGTCGAAGATTCCGATCGGCGCGTCTGACATGGTCACCAAGGCTAGGCGAGAACGCGTCGCCGGAGCGTGTCATGCGTCGTACATCACACGGTCACACAGCCGAAACCACCGCCAATCCCCCAGGGTGTGGCCGACCCCACACGGGGCCGGACCATGACCGGCCCCGGCCACGTTCACGGGCCGGTCAACCCGGCGGAGGTCAGGACTTGCGGCCGACCCGGGCGAGCTGGCGGCTCTGGGCGACCAGGCGTCCCGCCGAGTCCCACACCTCGACCTCCTCGTCGAACCAGCCGCCGGTGACCAGCCGGCCGCTGCCGTGCACGGCCAGCGGGCCGGGGGCGGGCACCGCCCGCATGTGCCAGGTCATCTCGACCGTGGGGGCCCATCCGCGGGCGCCCATGTTGAGCACGATCGGGGGCAGCGCGTCCACGGCCAGGGCGAGCGCGTAGGCGTCCGGCTCGTGGGGGTCGGCGAGCCCGAACCACGCCCGCATCTCCGGGCGCCCGCCCGGCTGCCCGTCCAGCCAGCCCATCGTCGCCGGGTCGAAGCGCATGTCCACCTGGTCGGCGAAGCCGCGGGTGCGATCGTCGCCGACGCCGCCGAAGGACGTGCAGTGTTCGATGGGCGGCACCGCGGGCACGGGCGGCTCCCCGACCCAGTCGGGCTCGTCCCCGGCGTCCAGGGTGCTGGTCGTGATCAGCGCTTCCACCACGGGGACGCCGTCCTGGACGAGGCCGACCCGCGCGGTGGCCGCGGTGCGGCCGGACTTGCGGGTCTCCACCAGGACCTCGGCGCGTCCCGGCTTGGCCACGCGCAGGAAGGTGGCGGCGGTCGCCACCGGGTGCTCGTGCGGCGAGGCGTCCACGGCGGCCCGTGCCAGCACGGCCATCAGGTAGCCGCCGTTGACCGCCTCGGCGAAGCTGAACCCGGCGTCGAGGTCGGCCTCGTACCGCCCCTCGGCGGTCCGCTCGACCGCCGTCGCGTCCCCGAACCTGCTCATCCGCACTCTCCGGCTCCGGTCGGAGGGGCCGGTCCTGGACGGGACCCGCCTCCCCGAGACCTTCTAGAATCCCGTTCGAGTATGCCGCCCGCCTTGGCGATCATGCAATGCGCCCCCGCTCACACGTGGTGGGCGAGGGGCACGACGAGACCGCGGGCACGCCGGGACCGCGGGCACGCCGGGACCGCGGGCACGCCGGGACCGCGGGCACGCCGGGACCGCGGGCACGCGCGAACGGCGAAACGGCGGGCGGCCCGCGGCGGCGGCGCCCGGCGCGGCTCGGCCGTCAGGCCCAGAGCTGGCCTTCGAGGCGGGCCTCGGCCTCCTCCAGGGTGCCGGAGTAGGCGCCCGTGGACAGGTACTTCCAGCCTCCGTCGGCCACGATGAACGCGATGTCGGCCCGTTCACCGGCCTTGACCGCCTTCCGCGCCATGCCGAGCGCGGCGTGCAGGGCGCCTCCGGTCGAGACGCCGGCGAAGATGCCCTCCTGCTCCAGCAGCTCGCGGATACGGCGCAGCGCGTCCCGCGACCCCACCGAGAACCGGGTGGTCAGCACCGAGTCGTCGTACAGCTCGGGGATGAACCCCTCATCGATGTTGCGCAGCCCGTACACCAGCTCGCCGTAGCGCGGCTCGGCGGCGACGATCTTGACGTCGGGAACCCGCTCGCGCAGGTAGCGGCCGACGCCCATGAGCGTCCCGGTGGTGCCCAGCCCGGCGACGAAGTGGGTCAGGCCCGGCAGGTCCTCCAGGAGCTCCGGCCCGGTCAGCTCGTAGTGCGCCAGCGCGTTGGCCTCGTTGCCGTACTGGTAGAGCATCACCCAGTCGGGGTTCTCCGCGGCCAGCCGCTTGGCCACCCGGACGGCCTCGTTGGACCCGCCGGCCGCCGGGGACGAGATGATCCGCGCGCCCCACATCTCCAGCAGCTGGCGGCGTTCGGCCGACGTGTTCTCCGGCATCACGCACACCATCTGGTAGCCGCGCAGCTTGGCGACCATGGCCAGCGAGATCCCGGTGTTGCCGGAGGTGGGCTCCAGGATCGTGCATCCCGGGGTGAGCAGGCCGTCCTTCTCCGCCTTGTCGATCATGTAGAAGGCGGGCCGGTCCTTCACCGAGCCGGTCGGGTTGCGGTCCTCCAGCTTGGCCCACAGCCGCACCTCGGGGCTCGGCGACAGCCGGGGCAGGCCGACCAGCGGGGTCCGGCCCAGCGAGTCCAGCAGCGAGTCGAAACGCATCGGCACGGGTCCCGGCTCAGCCGCCGGCCACGGCGGGGAGGATCGTGACGCTGTCACCGTCGGACAGCTCCGTCGCCAGGCCGCCCAGGAAGCGCACGTCCTCGTCGTTCAGGTAGACGTTGACGAACCTGCGCAGACCCTTGTCGTCCACCAGCCGGCCGCGCAGGCCGGGGTGGCGGACGTCCAGGTCGGAGATGAGCTCGTCGAGCGTGCCGCCCTTGCCTTCGACGGCCTTGGCACCGCCGGTGAGGTTGCGCAGGATCGTCGGGATCCGGACCTCGATCGCCATCGCGAAGATCTCCTTCAGGTCGTACGGGCGCTCCGCCCACGGCATCACAACAGGGCGGGGTACGGGGGAATTCCGGGCAGGATCGGCGCGTCAGCGACAGTCGTAGACGACTTCGGCGCGCGAGTGACCGAAGAGGAAGCTCTGCACGGGCGGTACGGCCTCCGCGGCGGCGCCGGGCCACCGGGACGCCCGTCCCCGGGACGGGAACGGGACGGCGAGAACGCGAGCCGGAGCCGGGCGCCCGGCGCCGGGCCACTGCTCGCTCCTCGACATGCCGTCCAGTTTAGCGGTCCGTTCGCGTCCCGGACCGTCCAGTCTCGCGGCCCTTCTCACCCTTGCCACCTTTTGCGCGATTTCGTCTCCCGTATCCGGTACGGCGGTGCGTCCCGCGAACGCTCAGAGGGTCACTCGTAGGTGTCGACGACGGTGACCTCTTCCTCGGTCACCTCGCCGTCCAGGATGCGGAACGAGCGGAACTCGACCTCCTCCGGGTCGCGGGTCGACACCAGCACGTAGTGCGCGCCGGGCTCGGCCGCGTAGGAGATGTCGGTCCGGGACGGGTAGGCCTCCGTGGACGTGTGGGAGTGGTAGATCACCACCGGCTCCTCGTCACGGTCGTCCATCTCCCGCCAGACCTTCAGCTGCTCGAGGGAGTCGAAGCGGTAGAAGGTCGGGGAACGCTCCGCGTTGACCATCGCGACGTACCGCACCGGGCGGTCGGACCCGATCGGCCCGGCGATCACGCCGCAGGCCTCGTCGGGGTGGTCGGCGCGCGCATGCGCGACGATCTTGTCTACGAGGGCACGCTCGATCGTCAGCATGATGCGAAGGCTACCCGCCGCCGGAGCCGCCCCCGGCGCCGGTCCGGCCCCTGACCGGGCGCCTGTACGGGCGCCTGACCGGGCATATGACCGGCGCCTCTCACCAGATCGCGCGGACGAGGCTCTCCTGCAGCATGGTCAGCCAGTCGTAGGCGGCGAACATGGCGGTCCGCGGATCGCGCGGATCCAGCCGGGCGGCCTCCTCGTACCACTCCTCCGAGATGTCCAGCCGGGTGCCCAGCGCCAGCCGCACGTCGTTGAGCGCCCGCAGCCACGTCTGGACCCGTTCCTCGTCGAGCTCCACCGTCACGCCCTCGGCGGTCGCCCTCCGCAGGTCGCCCAGCGATTCCAGGACGGTGGTCGCGGCCTCGCGCTTGCCGTCGCGCAGGCCCATCTCCGTGTAGCGGCGGAACTCCCCGGCCGCCTCCCCGTCCTCGCGGTAGGCGTCGGGGAACAGCCGCGCGAGCACCGGGTCCTCGGGCTTGGCCGCCTGTTCGGTGATGCCCAGCGCGGCGAGCTCGCCGCCCTTGTCGGGACCCTCGCCCAGGAGCTCCAGCAGCTGCTCCATGAGGGCGCGGACCAGCGCGGCCTCCTCGGCCTCCAGGCGGACGAGGACGCCCTTCTCCAGCTTCTCGACAGTGCTCATCGACGCTCTCCGGCCTGCTCAGTCGTCCCGTTTGACGGTCGCCCACAGACCATAGGAGTGGAGGATCTCGACATCGCGCTCCATCTCCTCGCGCGTCCCGTTGGCCACGACGGCGCGTCCCTTGTGGTGGACGTCCAGCATGAGCTTCTCGGCCTTGGTCTTGGGGTAGCCGAAGACGGTCTGGAACACGTACGTGACGTAGGACATCAGGTTGATCGGGTCGTTCCAGACGATCGCCAGCCACGGCCGGTCGGCGCTCTGGTCCTCTCCCACGTCGGGCCGTTCCAGCTCGACCGGGGCGGGCGCGGTGCTCATGCGTCCGCTCCGCTCGCCCGCGTCACCGGTGCGATCACCGGTGCGATCACCGGCGCCCCCGCCGGCACCGTCATCGACGCGTCCTCGCCGCTCGCAGCCCTCATGTCTTGTCGCGACCGTCCCTTCCCCGCACAGTCCGATCCGCCCACCGCACCGATGCTATTCGCCCCGCGCCATCCGGAGTGTGGTGGCCTGCACGTCCATGGTGCACACAGGGGGCCTTAGGGTTCCACTCGTGGAACTTGGCGACAGCACTGCACTCCTGACCGACCAGTATGAGCTGACGATGTTGCAGGCGGCCCTGAAGAGCGGCACCGCCGACCGGCGCGCGGTCTTCGAGGTCTTCGCCCGGCAGCTCCCGGCCGGGCGGCGGTACGGGGTCGTCGCCGGCACGGGGCGGCTGCTCGATGCGATCGACGCCTTCACCTTCGATACCCCGGCGCTCGACTTCCTCACCTCTCGCGGGGTGGTGGACGAGCCCACGGCCGAATGGCTGGAGAAGTTCCGCTTCAACGGTGACATCTGGGGCTACGCCGAGGGCGACTGCTATTTTCCGGAATCGCCGATCCTGGCGGTGGAAGGCACGTTCGCCGAGGCCGTCCTGCTGGAGACGGTGGTCCTGTCCATCCTCAACCACGACTGCGCGATCGCCTCGGCGGCGTCCCGGATGGCGCAGGCCGCCCAGGGCCGGCCGCTGATCGAGATGGGGTCCCGCCGCACGCACGAGATGGCCGCGGTCGCCGCCGCGCGCGCCGCGTACATCGCCGGGTTCGCCACCACCTCCAACCTGGAGGCCGGCCGCCGGTACTCCGTCCCCACCGCCGGGACCAGCGCGCACGCGTTCACCCTGCTGCACGACAGCGAGCGGCACGCGTTCCAGGCCCAGCTCGCCTCCCTCGGCGAGGGCACGACGCTCCTGGTGGACACCTACGACGTCGAGCGCGCCGTGCGCACCGCCGTGGAGATCGCGGGCCCGTCCCTGGGCGCCGTGCGGATCGACAGCGGCGACCTGGGGCTGACCGCCCGGCGGGTCCGGGACCAGCTCGACTCGCTCGGCGCGCACGGCACCCGGGTGGTGGTGACCGGCGACCTGGACGAGTACGGCATCGCGGCCCTGGCCGCCGCGCCGGTGGACGGGTACGGCGTCGGCACCTCCCTGGTCACCGGTTCGGGCGCCCCCACCGCCTCGCTGGTCTACAAGCTCGTCGCGCGCGCCGACGGCCCGGGGAAGAACGCGCCGATGCGTCCCGTCGCCAAGCGTTCCACGGGCAAGCCGACCCGTGGCGGGCGCAAGTCGGCGCTGCGCCGCCTGGACGCCCACGGCACCGCGTACGCCGAGGTGATCACGACGGCGGTGCCCGAGCCGGGCCCGCGCGACCGCGTCCTGCAGGTCCCGCTGGTCCGCGGCGGCGAGGTGGTCGGCCGCGAAAGCCTCGACCGGGCCCGGGAACGGCACGTGCGCAGCATGCGGGAACTGCCGCCGACCGCGCTCCAGCTCTCCAAGGGCGCCCCCGCCGTCCCGACCGAGTTCGTCGACGGCGGCCCCCGCCTCCTCTGAGCCACCGCGTTGGGACACCGCCCGGGGACGCCGCCCCGGCCGCCGTCCCCCGGGACGCCGCGCCGATCTCGTGGGTAGCGTCGCCGCCTCCGAAGAGCGGGCCTCGTTCTCTTAGGCGGCGATCACCTACAGGTTCAACTCTCCGGCCTTGATCTGATCCATCAGACCGGCGAAGGTCTCGGGGGCGAGGACCAGGTGCCCCGCTTCGGGCGCCTTGCTGTCCCGCAGGCCGACACCGACCTCCAGGTCGGCCAGTTCCACGCACTCACCGCCGGTACCGCCCGTGGATCGGCTGCTCTTACGCCATGCGGGGGACATCACGTCATCTGCTCCATGATCTTTTTGATCAACTCACGGGACGCTCCGATGGGAAGGGCGAGCATCCCTATCCTGTCGAATCTGGTCAGGAAGTCTCTCACCTCATCCACCTCCGAGACCAGCCTTCCCGCGTTGGGCGCCTCGACGAACGCCAGCTCATCGTTCCCGCCCGTGAGGATCATGAACGGTCCGTCGAGTCCCTCGTTGGCGCCGGCCGTGGTCGGCACTATACGGATGCTCACGTGCGGAAGTTCCGAAAGTTTCAGCAACAAGGCGAGTTGTCCTCTGTGGACGTCACGCCCTCCGACCGGCCACTCAAGCACGTTTTGTGCGAGGAGCACCCAGAGTTCGGGAGGGTTTGCCCTGTCCAACACTTTCTGTCTGGCCATGCGGCGTTTGTGAGATGCCTCCTTGTCCTTCGCACGCCCGGCGTCGAGCAAGGCCCGCGCATAATCGGGCGTCTGAAGCAATCCGGGCACGTGCTGACCCGCGAACATCCTGATCCGGTTCGCCTCCTGCTCCTGGGCGAGGAACGACTCGAACCAGTCGGGATCACTGGCTCTGCGGGCGTAGTAGATCAAGAGCCCGAACAGGCCGCCCGTCTTCCACGCCTTGTCGAGCCGCTCGGCGTGCTTGTCGGACATTCTCTGCTCGCCGGTCTCGATCCGGGAAATGGTGGAGGGCGCACAGCCCGCGATCTTGGCGGCGTCCGGTCCGGTGAGCCCCTTTGATGTACGAAGAAATCGCAGGTAGAAGCCAATGAGCCCCCACATGGAAGATCTCGGGTCAGCGGCGTCCTTCCGGCTCATGCGGTCTCTCCCTGTTTATTGATCACTTGCGCGACTTCCATGGAAGTAGCCATCAATGTAGACCAGAGCATGAGCCGACACCCAATCTGTGTCCCGGACGACAGATTGCGAGGTGATCGAATGGACGGACCTCGGAACGAGATTCCGGCCTGGCGAGAAAAGATCAGATGGATTCCTCCAACCCTGGTGCAAGACGGCACCGGCTACTCCTGGACGACCCGGCTTCTCCGGCCTCGCACAGGCGAGGAGAAGATCTTGGGACTGAAAGAGACCCTCAAGGCCAAGAACCGGAGCGTCATCCACCGGATGATGGCCGAAGAAGATCTCAAGTGGGCCCTTCTCCACGGGAACGGCCGTTGGAAGGAGCCCACCAAAGACCTGGTCAACCAGGTCTGGTCCGCAGAGCTTCGCACCCCTCTTTCCGCCCGGCAGAAGCAGCTCGGCTTGAGGGAGCGCGTGGCGGGCATCTCTCAGGCCGCCGTCGTCGAGGAGATGCTCAAGGAGGACCAGAGGGCCGCGAAGATCCTCAAGGCGACGCCGCCAAGCCGCGAGAACGGGAACTCGTCGTGACGCGGGCGCTTCTGGGGGCCGCTACCTGGGCCGCCTTCGCCGGCCTCGGGGTCTACATCCTCGGAGGTCTCACCGGCCGGTGGCTTTGGCGCCGCCTGACCGATCTTCTCGACGGGCCCTACAAGACTCCTCCCGGAGAGTCCCAAGCCGCCTTCCAGGACGACGAGTGGTACTTCCACCCTCCGATAGCGGACCGGAGGTGACCGGCAGAGACGTGGACCGGCCATCTGAGGGGTTGCCAAACCCGGGGGGCGCGCCCGCCTCCGTGTGAACGCGCGAGCAGCGTTGCGGCGCAGGAGCAGGCTTGGTGCGGCACTCCCTCACGCGGGCCCGCGGCCCTGGGCGGCTCCAGCAGCGTCCAGGGCCGCGGCGTTCATTCAACGGATGGGGCGGCGTACGTTCACTTGCGGCGAGTTGTCGTCTCGGCGACCGTCCGGGCGACAACTCGCCGCAAGTCAACGAGCGGGATCCGGGCCCGGGAACGGCACGTGCGCAGCATGCGGGAACTGCCGCCGACCGCGCTCCAGCTCTCCAAGGGCGCCCCCGCCGTCCCGACCGAGTTCGTCGACGGCGGCCCGCGCCTCCTCTGAGACGCCGTCTCCGGAACACCGTCCCAGGGCGCCGTCTCCGGGACGCCGCGGCGGGCGCGCCTGACCGCGGTGATCTCGTGGGGTAGCGTCGCCCTGAGTCTGGGGAGAAGACAGTCGGGGGAACCGGATCGAGGAGCGGGCATGGGCAAGGCTCTGATCATCGTGGACGTGCAGAACGACTTCTGTGAGGGCGGTTCGCTGGCCGTCGGCGGCGGCGCCGGCGTGGCGACCGCGATCTCCGGACACGTGGCGGCGAACGGGCCGTCGTACCGGCACATCGTCGCCACCCGCGACTTCCATCTCGACCCGGGGGCGCACTTCTCCGAGGCGCCCGACTACGTGGACACCTGGCCGCCGCACTGCGTCATCGGCACACCGGGCGCCGACTTCCACCCCAACCTGACGCTGGCCCCGATCGAGGTGGTCTTCAGCAAGGGCCGGCGGGCCGCCGCCTACAGCGGTTTCGAGGGCGTCTCGGACCGGGACGTGCCGCTGGGCGAGTGGCTGCGCGAGCGCGGCGTGGACGCCGTCGACGTCGTCGGGATCGCCACCGACCACTGCGTGCGCGCCACGGCGGTGGACGCCGCCCGCGCCGGGCTGGACACCACCGTCCTGCTCGACCTCACCGCGGGCGTGGCCGAGGAGACCACCGCCCGCGCCCTGGACGAGCTGAAGGCCGAGGGCGTCACCCTCTCGGGCGCCCCCGTCCTGACCGGCTGACCGTGCAGGCCCCCCGAGAGAACGGCGAGGCGCCCCCATGCCCCGGACTCCCCCGGACGTCATCGTGGTCACCGGCGTGTCCGGCAGCGGCAAGACGACCGTCGGGGAGCGCCTGGCCGAGCGGCTGGGCTGGGACTACGCCGAGGCCGACGCGTTCCACTCGCCCGCCAACATCGAGAAGATGAGCGCCGGGATCCCGCTCACCGACGAGGACCGCCTCCCCTGGCTGCGCGCCATCGCCGGCTGGATCGGCGAGCGGATCGAGCGCGGGGCGCCCGGCGTGGCGACCTGCTCGGCGCTCAAGCGGTCCTACCGCGACCTGCTGGCCGCCGGCCGGCCCGGCGTCCGGCTGGTCTTCCTGGACGGCGACCGGGACCTGATCGCCGGCCGCATGGCGGACCGTTCCGGGCATTTCTTCCGGCCCGCGATGCTGGACAGCCAGTTCCGCGACCTGGAGCGTCCGGGACCGGACGAGGGGGTTCTGATCGTCCCGATCGGCGGCTCCCCGGACGAGATCGTCACCCGCGTCCTGGACGACCTGGGACTCGTCCCGGGTCCCAGCCCTGGCCCCAGCCCCGGCTCCGGCTCCGGCTGACCGGCCGGGCGTGCGGGACGGGCCGTGCGGCGGCCCGTCCCGGATCAGCCCTCGCCCGCGTCGGGCCGCGGGTGGTCGCCGCCGCCGATCTGGTCGACGGCGTGGGCGAGCACGCGGCCCAGCACCGCCATCCCGTCCCGGACACCGCCGGTCGAGCCGGGCAGGTTGACGATGAGCGTTCGGCCGGCGACCCCGGCGAGCCCCCGGGACAGGATCGCGGTGGGCACCGCCTCCCGGCCCTCCAGCCGGATCGCCTCCGCGATCCCGGGGATCTCGCGTTCCAGGACGGACCGGGTCATCTCCGGCGTCCGGTCGGTCGGGGTGAGGCCCGTCCCGCCCGAGGTCACGACCACGTCGTACCCCTGGGCCACGGCGTCGCGGAGCACCTCGGCGACCGGCTCCCCGTCCGGGACGACCACCGGGCCGTCCACCTGGACGCCCAGGTCCTCCAGCATCTCCACCAGCACGGGGCCCGACCTGTCGGGGTAGATCCCGGCCGCCGCCCGGTTCGAGACCGTGACCGCCATCGCCCGGATCATCGGCGCGCTCCCGTCCACCCGCTCACCCGTCCGCTCGTCCACCCGCTCACCCGTCCGCGTCGCGGCGCCAGAGGCCGGTCTTGCCCCCGGTCTTCTCCTCGACCCGGACGTCGGTGACGACGGCGGCCGGGTCGATCGCCTTGACCATGTCGATCAGCGCCAGCGCGGCCACCGTCACCGAGGTCAGGGCCTCCATCTCCACCCCGGTGCGGTCGGCGGTGCGGACCTGGGCGGTGACGGCCACCCCGGCGTCCCGGACCTCCAGCGTGACCTCGACGCCGTGCAGGGCGATGGGGTGGCACAGCGGTACGAGGTCGGGGGTGCGCTTGGCGGCCATGATCCCGGCGATCCGGGCCACCGCGAGCGCGTCGCCCTTGGGGACCTCGCCCAAGCGCAGCGCCGCCACGGTGGCGGCGGACAGCCGGACGAAGCCGGTCGCGGTCGCCGTGCGCACGGAGACGTCCTTGGCCGAGACGTCGACCATCCGGGCCGCGCCCGTGGCGTCGAGATGGGTGAACTCCGGACCGGTGCTCATGACGGCAACCTCAGGACATCGACGTGGGAACCCGCGGGGATCGCCTCGTCGTCCTCGCGCAGGACGATGAGCGCGTCGGCGGACGACAGCGACCCCAGCTGGTGCGAGCCCTGCCGCTCGGCCGGGGTCACGGAGAAGAAGCCGCGGCCGGACGACAGCCGACCGCGGACGAAGTGGCGCAGGCCCGCCGGGGACTTGAGGTCCTCGGTGAGCACGGCCCCGACCGTGGGCAGGGGGTCGGGCGGCAGCCCCTGCATGGCGCGCAGCGCGGGCCGGACGAACACCTGGAACGACACGTAGGCGCTCACCGGGTTGCCCGGCAGCGTGAAGATCGGCGTGCCGTGGAGCAGGCCGAACCCCTGCGGCTTGCCGGGCCGCATCGCGACCTTGCTGAACTCCACCCAGCCGGGGCCCGCGGCACCGGCCGCGCCCCCGGCACCGGCGTCCGGGCCGCGTCCCCCGGCCGCTCCGAACGCGGAGAAGACCTCCTTGACCACGTCGCGGGCGCCCATCGAGACACCACCGGAGGTGATGATGGCGTCGGCGCGGCCGAGCTGGTCCTGGACGGTCTCCCAGACCTTCTCCGGCTCGTCCCCGACCGTGGCCTGCCGGTAGCCGACCGCCCCGGCCTCGATCACGGCGGCGGTGAGCATGAAGCTGTTGGACTCCCAGATCTGGCCGGGCGCCAGGGGCGCGCCGGGCTCGCGCAGCTCGGTGCCGGTGGACAGCACGACCACGCGGGGCCTGGGCCGTACCATGACCCGGGCCCGGCCGACCGCGGCGAGCATGCCCAGCTGCGCGGCGCGCAGCCGCAGGCCCGGTTCGGCGACCACCTGACCGGCCAGGACGTCCTCACCGGCCCGCCGGATGTAGTGGCCGGGCGGCGCGGGACGGGTGATGCGCACCGACGCGGTGCCGCCGTCGGTCCACTCCACCGGGATGACCGCGTCGGCCCCGGCGGGCATCGGCGCGCCCGTCATGATCCGCGCGGCCAGGCCGGGCCGGATCGCCGACACCGCCGGGTCGCCGGCCGCGATGTCGCCGATGACGGGCAGGACCACCGGCTCGGTCTCACCGGCCGCCGCCACGTCCGCCGCCACGACCGCGTACCCGTCCATGGCGGAGTTGTCGAAGGGCGGCAGCGGCACCGGCGCCTCGACCGGTTCGGCCAGGACCGCGCCCTCGGCCTCCAGGAGCGCCAGTTCCAGCGGGGGCAGCAGCGGTACGGCGCGCAGGATGCCCGCCAGGTGCTCGTCGACCGTTCTCATGCTCACGGTGCCTCAGTCTTCCCCTTCGACGTGGCGTGCCGGGAATCTCCACGCCGTACCGCCGCCGGCGTGTTCCCGCCGGCCGCCGTTACGCCCCGGCGCCGTCGCCGTCGTGGCGCCGCACGAACTCCCGCAGCCACGGCATGAACTCGGGCGCCAGGTCGGGCCGCTCGGAGGCGAACTGCACGACCGTCCGCAGGTACTCCAGCTTGTTGCCGGTGTCGTAGCGGCGGCCCCGGAACTTCACCCCGTACACCGTGCCGCCCTGCTCGACCGGCATGTCGGCGAGGGTGCGCAGCGCGTCGGTCAGCTGGATCTCGCCGCCGCGTCCCGGCGGGGTCTTCTCCAGGACGTCGAACACCGCGGGGTCGCAGACGTACCGGCCGATGATGATCCAGTTGCTGGGGGCCTCCTCGGCGGGGGGCTTCTCCACCAGGTCGGTGATCCGGACGACGTCGTCCTCGTCGGTCGCCTCGATGGCGGCGCAGCCGTAGGCCGAGACCTGGTCGGGCTCGACCTCCATCAGGGCCACGACGCTGCCGCCGTTGCGCCGCCGTACGTCGATCATCCGGGTGAGCAGCCGGTCCCGGGCGTCGATCATGTCGTCGCCGAGCAGCACCGCGAAGGGCTCGTCGCCCACGTGCTGGCGGGCGCAGTGCACCGCGTGCCCGAGGCCGCGCGGCTCGCCCTGCCGGACGTAGTGCATGATCGCCAGTTCGCTGGACTCGCGGACGGCGCCCAGGCGCTCCTCGTCGCCCTTGGCGCGCAGCGCCTCCTCCAGCTCGTAGGCCCGGTCGAAGTGGTCCTCGATGGACCGCTTGCTGCGCCCCGTGATCATCAGGACGTCGGTGAGCCCGGCCGCGACCGCCTCCTCGACGACGTACTGGATCGCCGGTTTGTCGACGATGGGCAGCATTTCCTTGGGAGTCGCCTTGGTGGCGGGCAAGAATCGGGTACCGAGGCCGGCCGCCGGGACGACCGCCTTGAGGACAGGTTCAAAGTCGGTCATGTAGAGACCCTAGTCATGTCGGAGGACCACACCGTGCAGCACATCGGCTCTAAAAGCGCCCTCCGCGCGGAATCGCTGGCCAGGAGGGCCGCGATGGATCCGCGGGACCGGGCGGCGGCCGCGCGGCGGCTGCGCGACGCGCTGCTGGGCGTGCCGGAGCTGGAGATGGCCGGGACCGTCGCGGCGTACGTGTCGGTCGGCACCGAGCCGGACACCCGCGGGCTGCTGTTCGCGCTGTGGAAGCGAGGGGCGTACGTGCTGCTCCCGCGCCTGCTGCCGGACGGCGACCTGGACTGGGCGTCGTACGAGGGCCCCGACTCGCTGGCGCCGGGGCCGCGGGGCCTGCTGGAGCCGACCGAGCCTCCGCGCGGAGTGGAGGCGGTGGCGAGCGCGGACGTGGTGCTCGCGCCCGCGCTGGCGGTCGACCGCAAGGGGGTCCGGCTGGGACGGGGCGGCGGTTCCTACGACCGCGCGCTGGCCAGGGTCGGCCCGGCGATCCTCACCGTCGGCCTCCTCTACGACGGGGAGCTGGTCGGCGAGCTGCCCGCCGAGGCGCACGACCGGCACGTCCGGGCGGCGGTGACGCCGTCGGAGGGCTTCGTCCGGCTGGCCTGACCGCACGCCGGCCCGGGTCGGCCCGGCCGGCCGCCCCGGCGTTCGCGGGCCGCCGATCTTCCGGCCTTTAGAGTGACATCCGCCCGGCCCGTGGCACGCGACGGCTCACCTGGAGGTTCGAGATGACGGCACCCTGGCGGATCCTGACCCTGGCCCCGCTCGGGGAGGACCTGCTGCGGCAGCTGTTCGCGCCGCTGGCCGACGCGATCCGGCTGGACTTCCCCGCCACCCGCGACCGGGCCGGGCTGCACGCCGCACTCCCCGAGGCCGAACTGATCATCGGCGACTTCACCGGGAAGCTGGGGCTGGACGCCGAGGCCGTGGCGCTCGCCCGGCGGGCCGCGTTCGTCCAGATGCCGAGCGTGGGGACCGACAGCGTCGACGGCGCGGCCCTGGCCGCGGCCGGCGTCCCGCTGGCCAACACGGCCGGGGCCAACGCCCGCGCGGTGGCGGAGTGGGCGGTCGGCGCCGCCTTCGCCCTCTGCCGCCACCTGGCCTGGGGCGACCGCCGCGTACGGGAGGGCGGCTGGCCGCAGATGGAGCTGCTCGCCCGAGGCACCCGCGAGATCCACACCCAGCGGGTCGGCGTCCTCGGATACGGCGCGATCGGCGAGGAGGTCGCCCGGCTGTTCGGCGCCCTCGGATGCGCGGTGTCGTACTGGTCGCGGCGCCGCCGTCCCGAGGCGTCCGCGATCTACCGCGAGCTGGACGACCTCCTCGCGGTCTCCGACATCCTCGTCGTGGCCCTCCCGCTGACCCCCGAGACGGCGGGGCTGCTGGACCAGGAGCGGCTCGGCCTGCTGCCCGACGGCGCGCTGCTGGTGAACGTCGCGCGCGGCGGGATCGCCCCCGACGGCGCGGTGCTGGCGGCGCTGGAGTCGGGACGGCTGGCGGGGGCCGCGCTCGACGTCTTCGAGGAGGAGCCGCCCCCGGCCGGCCATCCGCTGCGCGCGCACGAGGACGTCCTGCTGTCGCCGCATGCCGCGGGCGGGACCGGGCAGGCGCAGATCAACATCATCTCGGCGGTGCGGGACAACATCGAGGCGGCGGTGCTGGGGCGTCCAGTGACAAACGTGGTGAACGGGGTAAACCCGCAGATCAGGCGGCGCTGAACGGGCCAATCACCCCACGTTCGGTCAACCAAAATTATGTGATCCGCGCAGATATCTGTAGGATCTCTAAACGATCATCTTCCGCGACCCCGAAGGGTGGGATGTGCATCTCGACATCTGGCTACTCCTCGGGGCGAGCCTTGTACTCTGCGCGATCGTCGCGGTGCGCCTCTCCCACCGCGCCGGCCTTCCCACCCTCCTGGCCTACATGGGCATCGGGCTCTTCATGGGCGAGGGCGGGCCGTTCCCGATCGAGTTCCACGACGCCCGGCTCGCCGAGACCCTGGGCCTGGCCGCCCTCGTCCTGATCCTGGCCGAAGGCGGGATCACCACCGACTGGCGGCACGTCCGTCCCTCGGTGCCCGCCGCGCTCGCCGTGTCCACCATCGGCACGCTGATCAGCATCCTGGTGGTGGGGTTCGCCGCCGTCTGGCTGCTGGACATGGACTGGCGGCTGGCCTTCCTGCTGGCCGCCGTGCTCGCCCCCACCGACGCCGCCGCGGTCTTCTCCGTCCTGCGCCGCCTGCCGCTGCCCTCGCGGCTGAGCGGCCTGCTGGAGGCCGAGTCGGGCTTCAACGACGCCCCCGTGATCATCGTCGTCGTCACGCTCAGCACCACCGCCGCCATGCCCGACCTGCTCGAACTCGGCGGGATCATGGTGTACGAGCTGATCGCGGGCGGCGTGGTCGGCTTCCTGATCGGCCGGTTCGGCGCGTACGCGCTGCGCAGTGTCGCCCTCCCCGCCTCCGGCCTCTACCCGATCGCGGTGCTGTCGCTGTCGATCGGCTCGTACGGGGCGGCGGTCCAGCTGCACGCCAGCGGCTTCATGGCCGTGTACGTGAGCGCGCTCGTCCTCGGCAACTCGCGCCTGCCGCACCGCCCCGCCACCCGGGGGTTCGCCGAAGGCGTCGGCTGGCTCGCCCAGATCGGCGTGTTCGTGATGCTGGGGCTGCTGGCCTCGCCCAGCGATCTGCCCGGCCAGATCGTGCCCGCTCTGATCATCGGGTTCATCCTCCTGCTGGTGGCCCGGCCGCTGTCGGTGATGATCCCGACCCTGGGCTTCGGCCTGACCCTCGGGGAGAAGCTCTTCGCCTCCTGGGCCGGGCTGCGCGGCGCGGTGCCGATCGTCCTGGCCACCATTCCCATGGTCGAGCGGGTGCCGGGCTCGGAGACGCTGTTCGCGATCGTCTTCAACATCGTCGTCGTCTTCACCCTGCTCCAGGGCCCCACGCTGCCGCTGGCGGCCCGCTGGTGCCGGCTGAAGGACGACGAGGAGGCGCGCGAGCTGGGCGTCGAGGCCGCCCCGCTGGAACAGCTGCACGCCGAGCTGCTGGAGGTGCGGGTCCCCTCCGACTCCCGGCTGAACGGGGTGGAGATCTTCGAGCTGCGGCTCCCCCAGGGGGCCTCGGTCACGCTGATCGTCCGGGACGGCGGCAGTTTCGTCCCGGAGCCCACCACCGCGCTCCAGACCGGCGACACCCTCCTGGTGGTCACCACCGACCAGGTCCGGGACGCCGCCGAACGGCGCCTGCGCGCGGTCAGCCGGCGGGGCAAGCTGGCCGGCTGGTTCGGCGAGACCGGCATGTGACCGCGGGAACAGCCCTGCGACGGATCGTGTTCCACGCACGGGTACCATTAGCAGTCGATTGAGTTGAGTGCCAGCCCGGAGCGGCCGGGCTGAGGCGGCGAGGAGGAACCGTGCCGACGTATCAGTACGTTTGCACCGAGTGCGGCGAGCCCCTGGAAGTCGTGCAGAAGTTCAGCGACGACGCGCTGACCGAATGCCCGGCGTGCAGCGGCCGCCTTCGCAAGGTCTTCTCGGCGGCGGGCATCATCTTCAAGGGCTCGGGCTTCTACCGGACCGACAGCCGCGGCTCGGGCAAGTCGACAGCGGGGGCCTCGGCCTCCGCGGGCAAGTCCGAGTCGTCCTCGTCGTCCTCGGACTCCTCGTCCTCGGACTCGTCGTCCGGCTCCTCCTCCGGATCCTCGTCCGGATCGTCGGACTCCGGCTCGTCGTCCTCCACGGCGTCCTCGTCCTCCAAGCCGGAGAAGGTCGCCTGACCCCACCCCCGCACACCGGGGACGCACCTCACACCACGACCTGGCACACGGACCGGGCGATCGATGACGATCGTCCGGTCTTCGCCATGCCCGCCCCCTCTCACCTCCTCCTTGAGTCCGGGGATCGACGGGCACTCGCCCTCCGAGCGGACGAGCGCGCGCGGAGCGGCCCTACTACGCAGGCGGTATCGCGCCTCTCCCGGTAACCCCTGAGGGGTAGCGCCGGTCACCTCTCACGCCTGACGCGCGAGGACGGTCCGCGCGGCGACGATGACATCGGCTCGCAGCGGACCTCCATGACGGAAGTCGAGATAGTACTTGACAAGTCTCCATCTGCGAGACATTCTGACGACCTCATCGCGATATATCTTGAAATGGGAGAGGATCATGGCTGCACCAAGCCAGCCCCCGCCGCGCACGTGGGCGTACCGGCTGACCAGCGCGATCTCCGGCAGACGTGGCAAATGGGCGGTCCTGGCCCTCTGGGTCGTCCTGCTGGCCGCGCTCGGCCCGCTGGCCGGCAAGCTCGGCGAGGTCGAGGACAACGAGGCGGCCTCCTGGCTGCCCGCCGGCGCCGAGTCCACCCAGGTCGTCGAACTGCAGGAACGGTTCCGGCAGGACGAGACGATGCTCGCGGTGATCGTCTACGAGCGGTCCGGCGGGCTCACCCAGGCCGACAACGCCAAGGCCAAGGGCGACATCGCCTCCCTGGCACGGCTCCCCGGAGCCCAGCAGCCCCAGGGGCCGTTCCCGTCCCGGGACGGCAAGGCGCTGCAGACCCTCGTCCCGCTGACCGACGCCGATGTGACCAAGGCCGTCGACGACGCCCGCGAGCTGGTCAAGCGCGGACCGCCCGGCCTGAACGCCCACGTCACCGGCCCGGCGGGCGGCGGCGCCGACATGTTCGCGGTCTTCGAGACCATCGACGGCTTCCTCCTGCTGGCCGCCGGCAGCGTCGTGATCCTCCTCCTGCTGATCATCTACCGCAGCCCGCTGCTGTGGTTCGTCCCCGTGCTGAGCGCCGTGACCGCCCTCGGCCTGGCGCAGTCGGCCGTCTACCTGCTGGCGAAGAACGCCGGGCTCACCGTCAACGGGCAGAGCGCGGGCATCCTGACCGTCCTGGTCTTCGGCGTGGCCACCGACTACGCCCTCCTGCTCGTCGCCCGCTACCGCGAGGAGCTGCACCGGCACCGCGACCGGCACGAGGCGATGGCGTACGCGCTGCACCGCGCCGGACCCGCCATCATCGCCTCCGCCGGCACCGTCGCCGTCGGCCTGCTGTGCCTGCTGGCCGCCGACATGAACAGCACCAAGGGCCTGGGCCCGGTCGCCGCCGCGGGCGTCATCACCGCCCTGGCCTCGATGACCACCCTGCTGCCCGCGCTGCTGGTCATCTTCGGCCGCTGGCTGTTCTGGCCGCTGGTCCCCCGGTACGACGACCGTTACCTCGCCCCCGAGGCGTTCGAGTCCGAGCACGGCGTCTGGAGCCGGATCGCCCGGCTGGTCAGCGCCCGCCCGCGCGTCCTCTGGGCCGCCACCTCGCTCGTCCTGGTCGTCATGACGCTCGGCCTCGGCTCGCTCAAGGCCGACGGGCTGTCGGACGCCGGCCAGTTCGTCGGCAAGCCCGACTCGATCGAGGGCGCCGAGGTCGTCGCCCGGCACTTCCCCGCGGGGTCCGGCTCCCCCGCCCTGATCATCGCCAGGGCCCCCTCCGCCGGCCCGGTCGCCGCCGCCGTGACCGGCACCCCCGGCGTCGCCGACGTCAGCCGTCCCGTCACCGCCGGCGGCCTGGTCCAGTACGAGGCGACGCTGAGCGACCCCGCCGACGGCAAGGCCGCGCAGCGGACCATCGAACGGCTGCGCGACGCCGTCCACGCCGTACCCGGCGCCGAGGCCAAGGTCGGGGGCACCACCGCCACCACCCTCGACATCAACCGGGCGTCCGACCGCGACAACCGCGTCATCATCCCGATCGTGCTGGCGGTGGTCCTGCTCATCCTGGTGGCGCTGCTGCGGGCCCTGGTCGCGCCGCTGCTCATGATGGCCACCGTCGTGCTGTCGTTCCTGGCCTCGCTGGGCGCCTCGGCGCTGATCTTCCAGCACCTGTTCGGCTTCGAGGGCACCGACTCGGGCTTCCCGCTGCTGGCGTTCATCTTCCTGGTGGCCCTCGGCGTGGACTACAACATCTTCCTGATGCACCGCGTCCGCGAGGAGTCGGCGGCCCTCGGCACCCGGCGCGGCGTCCTCCGCGGCCTGACCGTCACCGGCGGCGTGATCACTTCGGCCGGGCTGGTCCTGGCCGCGACCTTCGCCGCCCTGGCCACCCTGCCGCTGGTGAGCATGGCCCAGATGGGCTTCGTCGTCGCCTTCGGCGTCCTGCTCGACACCATCGTCGTCCGGTCCCTGCTCCTGCCCGCCCTGTCGTTCGACATCGGCCGCCGGATCTGGGCCCCGAGCCGCCTGGCCAAGGCTCCCACCAGCGAGAACGAGCCGTCCCGGCCGCTGCACCCGGTCGGCTGAGCACCCTCCCCGACGAGGGCCCGGCACCCGGCCGGGCCCTCGTTCCGCTCCCCGGCCACGGCCGCCCGGGCGGAGTTATCCACAATCCGGAGGGGGGCTCCCGGCGGCCCGCCGGGCTCGTTAGTGTCGGCGACATGTCTCAACCGCCTTCCACGTCCCAGCCCGCCGCCGAGATCGGGGTGATCGGCGGCTCCGGCTTCTACTCGTTCCTCGACGACATCGACGAGATCGAGGTCGACACCCCCTACGGGCCGCCCAGCGACGCCGTCTCGGTCGGCGAGCTGGCCGGCCGCCGGGTCGCCTTCGTCCCCCGGCACGGGCGCGACCACCGCTTCCCCCCGCACAAGATCCCCTACCGCGCCAACCTGTGGGCGCTGCGCTCCCTCGGCGTCCGCCAGGTCCTCGCCCCCAGCGCCGTCGGCTCGCTGACCCCCGAGCTCGGCCCCGGCGCACTGGCCATCCCCGACCAGCTCGTCGACCGCACCTACGGCCGCCCCCAGACCTACTACGACGACGACGCCGCGATCCACCTCTCGTTCGCCGACCCGTACTGCCCCTCCGGCCGCCAGGTCGCGCTGGCCTCCGCCCGCGAGGCCCAGTGGTCCCCCGCCGACGGCGGCACCCTCGTCGTGATCGAGGGGCCCCGCTTCTCCACCCGCGCCGAGTCGCAGTGGTACGCCGCGCAGGGCTGGACCCTCGTCGGCATGACCGGCCACCCCGAGGCGGCCCTGGCCCGCGAGCTGGCCCTGTGCTACACGCCGCTGTGCCTGGTCACCGACCTGGACGCCGGCATCGAGGAGGGCGAGGGCGTCACCATGGAGGAGGTCCTCCGCGTCTTCGGCGAGAACGTCGCCCGCCTCCGTTCCCTGGTCGCCGACGTGATCAAGGCGCTTCCCGCCGAGCGGTCCTGCCCCTGCGGCCAGGCCCTGGACGGCATGAAGCTGCCCATCGTCCTCCCCTGACGACCACCCCCGCAGGGCCCCGGGCACCGTGACACCACGGGCGGTGCCCCCGGCCCGGCATGCCCGCGGAAGGGAGCACCATGAGCGGCCGTTCAGCCGGATACCGCAGGCCGGTGGCGGCGCTCGCCGCCGCGGCCGGCACCGGCTTCGCCCTGCTGGCCCTGCAGCCCGACCCGGCCCCCGGCCAGCGGATCACGGTCGCCGCACGCGACCTGCCGGGCGGCGCGACGCTCCGGCCCGGAGACCTGCGCACCGTGACCGTTCCCGCCCCGGCGGTCCCGGCCGGCGCCGTCACCGCCCCCGCCGCCGGCCGCGTCCTGTCCGGCCCGATGCGCCGCGGCGAGCCGCTCACCGACCTGCGGATCGCCTCGGGCGGCCTGCTGCGCGGCCAGGCACCGGGCACGGTCGCCACCCCTGTCCGGATCGCCGACGCCGCGGCGGTGCGGCTGCTGCGCGCCGGCGACCGCGTCGACGTCCTGGCGGCCCCGGATCCCGATCTCCACCCCGATCCCAGGGCCCGGCTGGTGGTGGCCGCGGTCCCGGTCATCACGGTCCCCCGGCAGGCCGGGCAGGCCGGCCAGGGGGCCCTGGTGGTGCTGGCCACCGACCGTTCCCAGGCCGCCGCGCTCGCCGGCGCGGGCCCCCGGCTGGCCCTGACCATTGCCCGGTCTTGGTAACGTCTTTCCGCTGTCTGTGCATCACCAAGAGTCACCGAGGTGTGATCCATGAGCGGTTTCAAGAAGTTCCTCTTCCGCGGCAACCTGGTGGAGCTGGCCGTCGCGGTCGTCGTCGGCGCGGCGTTCAGCGGGCTGGTCAAGGCGTTCGTGGACTCCTTCATCGGCCCCCTGATCGCCCTGGTCGGCGGCGAGCCCGACTTCAGCGAGCTGGCGTTCACCATCAACGGCACCAAGTTCCCCTACGGGATCTTCGTCACCGCGCTGATCTCGTTCCTCATCGTCGCCGCGGTCGTCTACTTCCTGGTCGTCCTTCCCGTCGCCAAGGTCCTGGAGCGGCTCATCAAGGCCGAGGAGGCCACCGAACGCGCCTGCCCGCACTGCCTCAGCGACATCCCGATCAAGGCGACCCGCTGCAAGTTCTGCACCACGGAACTGGTCCCGGCCCCCAGCACCTGACCCCGGAGGCGGGCCGACCGTCCCCGGCCGGCCCGCCCCGAGCCGCCCACCCGAACCCGAACGCCGACGCCGACCGAGCCTCCGCCCCTCAAGGCGCGGCAAGGTAGGCGACGGCCCCCACCGCGTATCAGGCGTTCCCCAGGGCGCCCACCACGTGTGATCAGCCGGATCGCGATCGTCCGGCCAGGACACCCACGGGCTGTTCAGCTCCCCTGCGCGCTCAGCTGTCGCTCTCGCTCCCGTACTCCCAGTGCCACGGCTCGTACGGGTTGCTGTACGCCCATGCGGGGTGGAACCACCCGTACCTGCGGGAGTTGGCCTCCAGCCAGTTGAACTGCACCGTGCTGGCGTTCTCGATGCCGCCGCACAGGTCGAGGGCCTGGCCCTTGCCGTGGTTGCTGGTGCCCGGCACGGCCGCGAACCCGGGCCGCTGGTAGTAGACCCGCTGCTGGTCGGCCAGGCTGCGGTAGGAGTCGGTCACGCACATGTGGCGCCCGAAGCGCCGCTTGTACGCGGCGTTCAGTTTGTAGAAGGCCAGCGCCGCGTCCGCACGCAACTGCTCGCCCTTCTGCGGCAGAGGGCACAGGTAACGGTCCGGAATCAGCCCGTTGGGAAATTTCCGGGCGTTGGCCGAGAGATCACTGTCACAGATGGCGCGGAGCCGCCGTTCCTGATCGGCCTCCAGCTTCTTGAGCTTGGCGGTGAGCTCCCTGGTGATCTGGAGCGACTTCGCCTTCAGCCCGTCGATCTCCTGCTGCAACCGGGTCTGCTCCACCGCGTTGCGCGACTGGAGGTCCTGCGCCGTGGACGCCAGCTGCTGCCTGCGCCGCTGAAGCTCGTCGGCCTGCCGGACCAGCGCCTGCTGCCCGTTGGCGATGTGCGTCACGTCCGCGGTCGCCCGCAACGCGTCGGAGGCGTCCCCCCCACCGAAGATCGACATCGAGCCGGCCGCGCCCGGCTGCTGGTACGAGGCGTTGGCCAGCCTGGCCAGCGGCTCCCGGATCCGGTTGAGGTCGGCCTCCGCCTTGGCCAGGTCCTTCAGCGTCACCCGCAGCTTGTACTGGGAACGTGCCAGTTCCTTCTTGCGGGATTCCATCTGCTTGGTGGCCTTCTCCAGCTCGGCGCGCGCCTTGGACGCCGAACGCCGGAGTTCCTGAACGGGATCCTCGCGCGCGGCGGCCGGAAGCGCGGAGACCACCGCCATCACCAGGAAGACCGCGGTCAGCACCGCCGACCGGGGGATTGGCACGGGGGTTCCTCCTGATGCCCAAAAAGCACAACAGCGGCAGGAACGCTACTACAAGTTCCCAGACGACTTCAGCGAGTCCGGAAACCGTTCCGTTCACACCACCTTCTCAGGAACGGTACCCGGCTCCAGTCCCTGGGACATTCACGCTCGGCACGCCGCTCCGGCTTCTTGCTCGGCGCGGTCCTCGGCCGCTCCGCCGGCCTGGGCTCCCGCGTCCGGGCCGGCGACGGCCGCGGCGGCACGTACTCCCCCCGCGTCGGATGCGTCTCGGGCGCCACCGCGGGCGCCGACGGCATGGCCTGCGCCGACGCGGGCGCCTTCGGCTCCGGCCCGCCCCGCGTCCCCCACGCGATCAGGCCGACCACGAGAGCGACGGGCACGGCGACGGCCACGACCAGAAGGATCCTCCGCTTCGGCCGTGACTCCCTGTCCGGCCACCTGTCACCCCGAGCCATCACGGACCGAAGCGTACCGATAACCCCCCACACGTCTCACCCCGCATCCATAAGAGGGAGCATTCGCCCGCCCCTTCCCCTACTCTGTATGTGCCGTCCGCTACGCTCTTCCGGCGAGCGACGACACGCCTCCGTAGCTCAGGGGATAGAGCACCGCTCTCCTAAAGCGGGTGTCGCAGGTTCGAATCCTGCCGGGGGCACCACGACCATCCCCGACATCATGCCCCTGACCAGCACGAACGCCGGTCAGGGGCGTCGAGGTCCATCCGGCTGAATGAAGCCGCATGCGCCCCTGTACGACTAGCCGTGCTCGCGAGCCTCGGTGATTCGGACGTCGAGCCGACACGCACCAACACCCCGGCGCCCACCGGGCCGGGCGCCTCCCCGCTGACTTGAGGGCTATAGCCCGGAGCAACGCACCCGCCCGGAACAGGAGACGTCCTCGACACCCAGGCGACCGGGAGACACCCGACCGCGAACGCCAGCCCGTTCAACGGTGGCGCCTCCATGACACGGGTCGTACGTAACACGTTCCGGTGCCCGGCGATCGCGAGTGGTGCGGCAAAATAATCAAAGACGGGCACCCGTTGTATTTGATCAAGCAGCGGATCAGAATCGTCACATGAACCCCCCGAAAGATGCGGCCGGTTGTCCCGCCCTGCGGGACTACGACCCGTTCGAGCCGAGTCACCTGGCCGACCCCTACCCTCTATGGTCGAAGGCTCAGGAACATGCCCCCTTCTACGCGGAGAAGGCGGGTTTCTGGGTCGTCACCCGGTACGCGGACGTGCTCCAGGTAACCAAGGACACGAAGACTTTCAGCTCGCGGGAATCGCTCAATTTCAAGCCGGTTCCCGCAGAGCTACGCCCCCGGCTGCCTCACGGATTCCCGCAGGCGTATCCGTCACTGATCAACACTGACCCACCTGAGCATGCGCGCATCCGTAAAATCGCGAACCGCACGCTGACTCCCCGCTATGTCGAGAAGATGCTTCCCTCGATCGAGCGCGTCGCCCACCGACTGATCGACACCTTCGTCGATGACCGGCGCGCCGACATCGTCGGCCGGTTCGCGGTTCCGCTGCCTGTGACGATCATCGCCGACTTCCTCGGCGTCCCGGCCTCTGACCAGGACACCTTCCAGCGCTGGTCGGACCATGCGTTCCTGATGGCCAATCCAACGCTCGACGACGAGACCTTCTTCGCCTGCGCGACGAGCATGGCCGAACTCAATGAGTATCTGGGGGCGCGCATCGCGGAGCGGCGTGAGGCACCGCGCGATGACCTGTTGAGTCGTCTGATCCACGAGAGCGACGACGAAAGGCGCCTCTCGAACGAAGAGATCATCAGTACGACCGCTCAGTTGCTCATTGGCGGAAACGTCACGACCACCGATCTGCTCGGCAACATCCTGCTCGTGTTGCTCTCGGATCTCGACCGGCTGCGCTATGCGCAGGCACACCCCGACCGGCTCGCGGACATCATTGAGGAGGTTCTGCGCTACAAATCCTCTATTCGCGGCCTGTTCCGCCACACCACGCGCGAAGTCGAAGTCGGCGGCGCGCTGATTCCGGCCGGGGCTACGGTATGGGTGGTTTTCGGCGCTGCGAATCACGACAGCACCGTGTTTCCGGAGCCGTCAAAGTTCGATCCCGAGCGGGACAACCTCGCCGGTCACGTCGCGTTCGGTCGCGGAACGCACTTCTGCATCGGCGCTCCATTGGCACGCGCCGAAGCTCGCGTGGCATTGCGGCTTCTCCTGGACCGCCTGCCGAACCTGCGTCTCGTCGAAGGGCAGAAGATGTCCTATCCCCCATCGCCGATCAGCGCGGGCGTCGACGAGTTGCTGATCACGTGGGAGGCGTGACTCCCGTACGGAGGCGCTGAGTACGACCTTGGTGACGGTCAGCTCCGCGATCGATCCTCTTCCGGCCCGCCCCGTCCCGGCGTCCAGCCCGGCGTGCCGCCAGGGCGGACGCCGGGACGGACGCTCAGGAACGCGGCCGTACGATCGCGATCGGGCAGTGCGCGTGGTGGAGCACGCCGTGGCTGATCGCCCCGAGCAGCAGCCCGCCCAGGGCGGTGTGGCCGTGCGCGCCGAGCACCAGGAGGTCGGTGTTCTCCGACAGGTCCACGAGCGCGTTGACGGGGTGGTCCTGGACGACCTGCTGGACGACCTCCACCTGCGGGAACCGTTCGGTCAGGGGGGCGAGCACCTTCGCCAGCTCCTCCCGGGCGACGGCGGCCACATCATCCGGGGTGACGGCCGGGTCGTCGGGCGCCGCGAGCTGGAAGGCGTGGACCGCCCGGAGCCTGGCCCCGCGTACGGCCGCCGCCTCGAACGCGTACTCCAGCGAGGCCGTCTGCTCCTCGAACGGATCGACGCCCAGCGTGATCTCGCCGTACGCCGGAAGGACGCGGCCCCGCACGATCACCACCGGCCCCTCGGTGCGCCCCGCCACCCGCAGGGCCGTCGAGCCCAGCAGCAGGCTGCGGAAACCGCCGAGGCCGCGGTGGCCGAGAACGATCTCGAAGGCCCCGCCCGCCTCGTCCCGGAGCGCGAACGGCATGGACTCGCGCAGCAGCTCGGTCGTCACCGCGAGATCGGGGTGCCGTTCGCGGGCCTGCCGCGCGGCCTCGTCCAGCAGGCGCTGGCCCACCGTGGGCAGGGCCTCCTCCGCGTCCCGGGGCGGCCGGACCGGCATGTCCTTGCCCCAGCGCGCCAGGGTGTGGACGATCCGCAGCGGCAGGCCGCGCAGGGCCGCCTCGTCGGCGGCCCAGGCGACCGCCCGCTCGGCGTGGGCCGAGCCGTCCGTGCCGGCGACCACCGGCATGGCCGATTGCTCCACTGTGCTCCCCCCGTCGGGCCGCCGGCCCGGTCCGGCTCCAGGTCATGGTGGACGTTTCCGTCCCCAGCAGGGTATGCCCGTCCGCCGCGCCGCCTCCCGGCGGACAGGCCGTGGGTCCGCGCCAATCTCGCTCCAAAGCTCCAGGGCACCTCAATCCCACGCAGAGGTCATCAGGCCCGGGTGGCCAGCCTTCCTGAGGCGAGGGTCACGTCCACCTTCAGGTCAGGCCCACAATCACGCCGGGTAGTGGTGTGCCAGGCGGAGCCGCTCGTGCGGCTCCCCGCAGACGGGAACCGCCCCTGGCATGAGCAAGAGCGGCTTATGATCTTCAATAATCCCAGAACCCCATGTCGGAGGTCCCGATGCGTATGGACGACACAAGCTCGAAGGACCCCACTGATAGCCGGCCCGACCATGCGGGCAAGACCCACTTCCACGATCCGGAGGAGTTCTTCGTCGAGTTCCTATCCCCTATGTACCGGCGAAGGATCGGCGGCCAGTTCCGGTGGTGCGCAAAGTGGTGGTGCCACGCCGAAGCGGCAATAAGGATCACCGCGATGTGGGAGACCTGGGAACACTTCCGCTACGAGGGGGTATTGGGCATGTCCACCTGGCTCACCCAGCATGCCGGACCCCATATGGACGTCCTGCTATCCCCCGATGGACCCTTCACCGCATGTAGCCCCGACTACCACGACCAGCAGGCTTCGCTCCCCTACGACCTGGCTCCCGAGGGCCTTTGGTCCCCACCTGCCTTCAGCGACCAGGACCGTCCCCGGAGGAAACCGCTTCCGCCGTGGTCCGGTGACCGGGAGAGGAACAGACCGGCCGGCCGCGAAGACGTGGCGACGCTCAGATGCGAGCTTGAGCAGATGATCGGCTTGGAACAGGTCAAGCAGCAGGTCAGCACCATCGTCGATGTCATCGAGGTCGGCATGCAGCGGTCGCGTCTGGGCCTGAGGACTCCCGCCACCGGACATCACCTGGTGTTCACCGGGCCCCCCGGCACCGGTAAGACCACCGTCGCACGACTCTACGGCCGGATCCTGGCGGCCCTCGGCGTCGTCAGCAAAGGACACATCGTCGAGGTCGCCCGCCCCGATCTCGTTGGGCAGTACATCGGTGAGACCTCCAGGAAGACCAAGGAAAAGTTCGACAGCGCGCTTGGCGGCATCCTCTTCATCGATGAAGCCTACGCTTTGGCCCGCTCCGACTCCGGACGCGATTTCGGGCGCGAGGCTATCGACGTCCTGGTGAAGCTCATGGAGGACCATCGTGAGGACGTCGCCGTCATTGTCGCCGGGTACCAAGCTGAAATGCAGGACTTCCTGTCCGCCAACCCAGGCTTGCGCTCGCGTTTCACTCGGATCATCGCTTTCGAGGACTACAGTTCCGCCGAACTCGTCGAGATCGTCCGCCACCGCGCCGCCCACGACGGCTATGCCCTCATGCCCGAGACCCAATCGGGACTGTTCGCCTACTTCGAACTGATCCGTCGCGACGACTCCTTCGGTAACGGCCGCACCGCCCGCCAGGTTTTCGAGACCATGGTCGAACGTCAATCGGTCCGCCTCAAAGCTTCAGGCCGGCCCTTGGAACACCTGAGCCGGGAACAGCTCTCATCCTTCACTCTCGCCGACATCCCCTGAGCGTGGCGCCGACGTCGGCGACGTCATGGCGGAGACCCGATCAGAGGCCCGCCGATCAGTACTGACTGATAACCCTCGGGGCGTCCGGGGTCACCAGGTGACGGGGAGTTCGGCGGGGCCGCGGACCAGGGCGCTGGTCCGCCACCGGACGGTCGCGGGGTCGACGGCGAGCCGGAGGTTCGGGAAGCGGCGGACCAGGCTGGAGAGGGCCACCTGGAGTTCGGAGCGGGCGAGATGGACCCCCAGGCAGAAGTGCGGTCCATGGCCGAACGTCATGTGCCTGTTGTCGGACCGCGCGAGGTCCATCGTCTCGGGGTCGGTGAAGACCGCGGGGTCACGGTCGGCGGCGATCAGGGACACCGCGACCATGCTTCCGGCCGGGATGAGAACGTCGCCGACCCGCACGTCACGGGTGGTCAGCCGGGGGGTCGTGACCCCCACCGACGGGCAGAGGCGCAGCAGCTCCTCCACCGCCGTGAGCACCAGCCCGGGGTCACGGTGGAGCGAGGCGTACAGGTCGGGGCGGCTCAGCAGCGCGTGCATGCTGTTCCCCAGCTGGTTCATCGTCGTCTCATGGCCCGCGATCAGCAGGGTGAGGCCGAGGCCGACCAGTTCGGACTCGGTGATCCGGTCCTCCTGGTCGCGCAGCACCAGCAGCGCGCTGAGCAGGTCGTCGCCCGGCCGCTCGCGCTTGGCGGCGACCAGCCCGCCGAGGTAGCCGTACAGGGCCATCCGCGCCCGTTTGACCTCCTCGAACGGGTGACCGGAGATCGACATGATCGCCTCCGTCCAGCCCCGGAAGGCGGCCCGGTCCTCGTACGGGACGCCGAGCAGGTGGCAGATCTCCGTGATCGGCAGCGGCGCGCACAGGGCCTCGACCAGGTCCACCGGCGGACCGGCCTCGACCATGCGGTCCAGGAGGCCGTCCACGACCGTCTGGATCCCCTCGCGCATGGCCTGGACCCGGCCGCGGGTGAACGCCTTGGACACCACGCGCCGCAGCCGGGTGTGCTCGGGCGGATCCATGTTGAACAGCGTGTTGGCCGCGCCGACGTGCTTGCGGGGCAGGTTCTCCGGCGTGTCGGAGCGGATGGTCTGCGCGCGGCTGAAGGCCGGGTCGGTCAGGACCTGCTGGGCCTCTTCGTAACGGGTCACCACGTAGCCGGCGTCGCCCGACAGCATCGTCACCCGTGCCACCGGGCCGGCCGTTCGCACGTCGGTGATCAGAGGCAGGGCCTCCGGGATCCTCTCGGCGGTCATGTCACGTCCCTTCCGTTCAGCTCGGGCCGGCCGGCGGACAGGTTCCAGGTGATGACGCGTTTCGGCCGGATCCGGATGAGCTCGTCGCTGTGGTGGGGTGCCAGGGGCCGCCGCCCGGCCAGGGCCTCGGCGCGCCCGCGGATCTCGATCCCGCGGCCCCGGCCGGGTCTCGGCGACTCCGGCCCTTCGGGGGCCACGTCGTCGAGGATGAACGTGGCCCGGGAATCGGCGAGCACGTTCCGGTACTTCTGGGTGGTGCCGAGCCTCGGACCGCCGATGTCGATCGTGCCGTCGGCGTTGAGCCGGAACCCGACGGGCCGCACATGGGGAGTCCCGTCGGGGCCGATCGTCGCGAGGCGGCCCACGCCGCGGGCGAGGATGTAGTCGCGCTCCTCGTCGCTGAACGGCCCTTCCGTCCCCCGCGGACCGTGGACGCTGGTCATGATCTGCCTCCTGGCGGGTCACCAGGCGCCGAGGACGGCGCCGGTGACGGTGAAAACCGTGGTGTGGAAGCCGGCGTCGATGGCGATCAGCCGGGGCGGGCGGGCCTCGAAGGCCATCGAGCTGAGCAGGGCGCCGGCGGCGACGCCCAGCCCGGTGAGCAGGCCGGCCAGCGCACCGGTGGCCAGGCCCGCGTCCCGGCCGAGCAGGAGGGCGAGGACGAAGGCTCCGGCCAGGGCGGTCACGAAGGCGAGGGCGAAGAGGGCGGGCAGCGGGCGGCGCCGCATCTGCTCGGCGCTGAGGCCGGCGTGGCGTTCCCACGGCCTGCCGAACATGAGCGGGGAGTGCCACAGCCCGGCCAGGGGCAGCCGGGCGGCGGCGGCCGCGGTCACCGCCGCGTAGTTGATGTCCGCGAGGTCGGTCAGCGTGGTCATCGGGACTCCCTGGGGTCGCGTATGTGCATGGCGGTCATCCGGACGGTGCGGCCGAGGGTGGAGACCGCGTCGGCGAGCGCCCGGTGCTCGGGGTCGCGGGAGAAGCGTTCGAACGCCTCCGCGTCGGTCCAGTCGCTGACCACGTAGTAGGTGCGGGGGTCCTTCCGGTCGCGTGACAGCGACTGGGCGAGGTTGGCCGGCTGCCGGTCGACGACGGCGGCCATCCGCTGCCAGGTGCGTTCGAACTCCGCGCCGCGCCCGTCGTCGACGCGTATCTCCAGGAGCAGGCGGTAGGTCGCGGCCGGGGCGTCCGCGGACCAGTGGTAGAACTCCTCGGCCTGCGCCTCGCGCATGCTCGGCCGGCGGGGGTCGTACGGTGTGAGGAGTTCGGCGAGCTTCTGGTCGACCTCGCGGAACCGCGGGTCCTCCCGTGAGGCGTAGAGGTTGTCCGTCAGGTCCCGGCCGCCTTCCACGAGGTGCATGTAGAGGCCGTGATAGTGGAGCAGGGTGCGGCGCGTGACGCCGATCCGGGCGGGCAGCTCCGTACGGTCGTGCTCGCGGAACGCCTGTGCCACGGCGGCGCGGTCCGCCGGGTCGATCCGGCGGATCATGAGAGCGCGATGCGGCGAGGATGCCATGGGTCCTCCTTCGGGGGTCGCTACCAGGTGATGGGGAGTGAGCGCAGCCCTCGTCCGAGCGACTCGTGCTCCCACTCCAGGTCGTCGGGGGGCGCCGCCAGGCGCATTCCGGGCAGCGCGCCGACCAGCGTGGCGATCGCGATGCCGAGTTCGGCGCGGGCGAGCTGCGCGCCCAGGCAGCGGTGGACGCCGTGGCCGAACGCCAGGTGGCCGCGGGGCCGGCGGTCGATGCGGAGCTCGTCGGGGTCGGGGAACACCGACGCGTCGCGGTTGGCGGAGTCGATGGCCGCGATGACGGTGTCGCCGGCCTTCATGAGGACGCCGCCGACCCGGACGTCCTCCAGGACGACCCTCGGGAAGCCGCCCACCGCGATCAGCGACGTGTAGCGCAGGAACTCCTCGGCGGCCTCCGGGATCCGTCCGGGCTCGGCGCGCAGCCGCTCGACGAGGCCGGGGTGGGTCAGCAGGAGGTAGGCCGTGCCGGCGAGCTGGTTGGCCATGCTGTCGTGGCCGCCCACCAGGATGGCCATGACCAGCAGGACGGCCTGGTGCGGCGCGGCGGCCTCGCCGTCCACGGCCGCGACCAGGGCGGACACCAGGTCGTCGGCGGGATCGTCGCGCCTGGCCGCGATGAGCCGCGCCACGTACTGCCCGAGCCGTCCGCGCGCCTCCGCGATGTTCTTGCCCGCGCCCGCCGTGGACAGCAGCGCGTGCGACCAGGCGATGAACCTGCCGTGGTCGGCCTCGGGCACCCCGAGCAGCCGGCACAGGACGCTCATCGACAGGGGCTGGGCGAAGCCGCCGACCAGGTCGGCCGGGGGGCCCTGCTCCTTCAGCCGCGCCACGAGCCGTTCGGCCACCAGGGAGATCTGCGGCCTGAGCTCCTCCACCCGGCGCGCGGTGAAGGTCTTGTTCACCAGCGCGCGGACCTCCGTGTGCTCCGGCGGGTCCAGCGCGAACAGCGAACCGGCCGGGGGGTTGATGCCCGCGAAGTCGTCGCCGGTGGCCTCGTTGGCGGCGGCCCTGCTGAACCTCGGGTCGGTGAACACGCGGCGGGCGTCCTGGTGGCGGGTCACCAGCCAGGCCGGGTGGCCGCTGGGCAGCCTCACGCGGAGGATGGGGCGCTCGGCCCGCAGCCGCGCGTATTCGGGGGCCGGGTCGACGCCCGTCCGGTAGGCGAAGGGGAAGGCGGGGCAGTGCTCGTTCATGAGGGGTCTCCCGGGCCGGCAGGGACGGTGGAGGCGGTGAGGGCGGCCACGTCGCCGGCGGTCAGCCCGGCGAGCAGCGCGGTGTCGTGCGAGGCGTCGCGGAAGCGCGGATGGCGCAGCAGGCCCCGCAGGAAGTCGCGGTTGGTACGGATCCCCGGTCCGCCGATCCGGCACTCGGCCAGGGCCCGGTCCATCCGCGCCAGCGCGCCGGCGCGGTCGGGCGCCCAGACGACGACCTTGGCCAGCAGCGGGTCGTACTCGCTGGGGACGGCCGATCCCGCGGCCAGGTGGGTGTCGACCCGGACGAACGGGCCGGCGGGGAGGACGACCTCGGTCAGCCGCCCGGGAGCCGGCCGGAACCCCTGGGCGGGGTCCTCGGCGTTGATCCGGCACTCGATCGCGCATCCCCGCGTCACGGTCCCGGACGCGGGGAGCCCGGGGGGCGGCTCCGGGCCGCCGCCGTCGCGGGCGGCGAGCGGTTCGCCCATGGCGACGCGCAGCTGCCGGTGGACGAGGTCGACGCCGGTGACCATCTCGGTGACCGGGTGCTCGACCTGGATCCGGCAGTTGGCCTCGATGAACCAGTACGCGCCGTCCGGCTCGACGAGGAACTCCAGCGTCCCGGCGCCGTGGTAGCCGATCCCGGACGCGCAGCGCACCGCGTCCGCGGCGATGCGGTCGAGCAGGTCCGCGGGGAGGGCGGGGGCCGGGGCCTCCTCCACGATCTTCTGGTTGCGCCGCTGGAGCGAGCAGTCCCGGCTCCCCAGGTGGACGACGGTTCCGTGCCGGTCGCCGAGGACCTGGATCTCGACGTGCCGGGCGCGCCGGACGCACCGTTCGACGAACACCCGGTCGTCGCCGAAGAGCGTGGCGGCGGCCGAGCGCACCCGGCCGAGGGCGGCCGCGAGGTCGCCGGGCGCGCGCACGATCTCCATGCCCCGGCCGCCCCCGCCCGCCGCGGCCTTGAGGATCAGCGGGTAGCCGGTCCGCGCGGCGTGCGCCCGGACCTGCTCGGCCGAGGCGACCGGCTCCGGTGAGCCGGGCAGCACCGGGAGCCCGGCCGTGGCGGCGATCCGGCGCGCGTTGATCTTGTCGCCCAGCACGCGCAGCGCCTCGGGAGAGGGGCCGACGAAGGTGAGCCCGGCGCCCTGGCATGCCTCGGCGAAGTCGGGATCCTCCGAGAGCAGGCCGTAGCCGGGGTGCACCGCGTCCGCTCCGGTGATCCGCGCCGCCTCCAGGATCGCGGGAATGCTGAGGTAGCTGAGCGCGGCGGGAGCGGGGCCGATCCGCACGGCCCGGTCGGCGGCCACCACGTGGGCGGCGCCGTCGTCGGCGGCCGAATGGACGGCCACCGTGCCGAGGCCGAGTTCCCGGCAGGCGCGGATCACGCGCAGGGCGATCTCGCCGCGGTTGGCGACGAGGACTCTGGTCACCATGGGGGCACCACGCTCACGGGGAGGGACGGATGGACAGGAGCGGCTGGTCGAACTCCACCGGCGCGCCGTCCTCGGCGTGGACCGCGACCACGGTGCCCGCCACCGGCGCCTCGACCGGGATCATCAGCTTCATCGCCTCGACGATCGCCACCTGGCAGCCCGCCTCCACCCGGTCTCCGACCTCGGCGAAGGGCTCGGCCGACGGTTCCGGGCGCCGGTAGAACGTCCCGACGGCGGGGGCCCTGACCTCGTGGCCGGCCGCGTCCACCGTGTCCCCTGCGGCCGGGGACACGGTGGCCGTGGCCCGCGCGGTGGACGGCGCGGTGGCCGTGGACGGCGCGGTGGCCGGTACGGGAGCCGGGGCCGGGGCCCCGGCCTCGGCCGGTGCGCGGCCGGGCTCGGGCCATTCGACCTCCAGGTACATCTGGTCGACCTGGAGCACGACACGGCGGAGCGGTGGACCCGGCACGGACGCGATCAGTGCCAGCGCGCTGCGGCACACGCCCTCCAGGACGTCCTCGAGGTCGGTCCGTGGACGTCCGGCGCCCGCACCGCCGCCGTTCGCGTTGCCGCCGTTGGCGTTGTCTGCGTTCACGTCGCCTGCGTTCGCGTTGCCTGCGTTCACGTTGCCGCCGTTCATGGGGCGCCGTCCTTGTGCAGGGACGCCGCGGCGAGCGCGAAGGGCCCGGACGCGCCGTCGTCCCGGTTCTCCAGGAGGCCGGACAGCCGTCTACCGGCCAGGTCGGCGACGGGGACGGCGCCGACCTCGGCCAGTTCGGCCGCGATCGCCTCCCCCACCGCCCGCGTCGTGGCGGCCCGGTCCAGGCCGCCCTCGGCGGTGCGGGCCTCCCGTACCACGCCGTGGATCACCCCGGCCCGGAGCAGTCCGGCCGCGTCGAGCCGGAGCGCGGCGGCGGCCTGCGGCGCGGCGGCCTCGCTACGCCACAGGATCGCCGCGCACCCCTCCGGGCTGATGACCGAATACACCGCGTTCTCCAGCATCAGCAGCCGGTCCGACACGGCGAGGGCGAGCGCGCCGCCGCTCCCGCCCTCGCCGGTGATGACGCTGACGATCGGCACCGGGAGCCGCGCCATCAGGCGCAGGTTCGCGGCGATGGCCCCCGCCTGGCCGCCGTTCTCTGCCTCGGCCCTCGGATCCGCGCCGGGCGTGTCCACGAACGTGATCAGGGGGCTGCGCAGTTTGGCGGCCAGACCGGCCAGCCGGGCCGCCTTACGGTGGCCCGCCGGCGAGGCCATCCCGAAGTTGCGCGCGGACAGCTCCCGCGCCGTCCGCCCCTTCTGGTGGCCCATGACCACGACCGTCCGGCCCCGGAAACGCGCCAGGCCGCCGACCAGGGCCGGGCAGTCCGTCCCGGTACGGTCGCCGCGAAGCTCCTGGAAGTCGGTGCACAGGGACCGGATGTAGTCCAGGGTGGTGGGCCGGTCCATCTGGCGCGCGCGTTGGACCCGTTCCCAGGGATCGGCAAGGGCGAGCAGGTCCGGATCGCGCACCACCGGGCCGCCGTCCAACGACTCGCCGTCCACCGGCTCGTCGTCCAGGGCCTCGCCGTCCAAGGGCTCGTCGTCCACGGGCTCGTCGTCCACGGGGGTGGGGCGGTCGCTCGCGGGACGCTGCCGGCCGTTCGTCCGGGCGCACGCGAGCAGGGACGTGAGCACCGGGCGCAGCGACCGCCTCGGCACGACCTGGTCGATGAGGCCGCGCTCGGCGAGCCATTCGGCGGACTGGAACCCGGGGGGCAGCTCGGTGCGCGTGACCTGCCGGACGACGCGCGGCCCGGCGAAGCCCATGCGCGCGTGGGGTTCGGCGACGATCACGTCGGCCAGGGTGGCCACCGACGCCGCGACCCCTCCGTACGTGGGGTCGGTCACCAGCGTGATCGTGAGGACGCCGGCGTCGTCCAGGCGGGCGAACGCCGCCGAGATCCGGGCCATCTGGCGCAGGGAGAAGATCCCCTCCTGCATCCGGGCGCCCCCGGACGCGGTGACGGTGAGCAGCGGCACCCTCCGTTCCAGCGCCGCGGCGGCGGCGTCGCACAGCCGCTGCCCGGCCGCCATGCCCAGGCTGCCGCCGAGGAACGCGAAGTCCATGGCCGCCACGACCAGCGGATGCCCGCCGATCTCGCCCGCCGCGCTCACGACGGCCTCGTCGATCCCGCTGGCGTCGCGCGCCCTGCTCAGCCGTTCCGGGTAGGGCAGGGTGTCATGGAATCCCAGCGGGTCGTACGGCGTGCTCGCTGTGCCCGGAAGGGGGACGGCGGTGCCCGGATCCAGGAGCTGCCGCAGCCTGCCCTCGGCGCCCACCCGCAGGTGGGCTGCGCACAAGGGGCAGACGTCCAGGTTGCGGGCGAGCCGCCTGCCGTACTGCGGGGAGCGGCAGGCCGGGCACAGCACCCACTCCGGCGGGGACGCGGCCGGGGCGGTCATCGCGGCTCCTCCCCCGCCTCGGCCGCCGGCCCTGCCGCCGAGCCTGCCGCCGGCTCTGCCGCCGGGCCGCCCAAGGGAAGCGGACGGCACTCCATGACCGTCCAGTGGCCCTCACCGGGACTACCGGCAAGCTCGAAACCGCTCTCGCCGAGCAGCCGCCGCCATTCGTCCAGCCGCCGCTCCCTGCCGCCGAACAGGACGAGCATGTCCAGGTCGAGGAACTTGGCGTGATCCCAGCGGTTCCCCTCGGCGACGACCTGCTCGACGATGAACAGCCGGGCGTCCCGGTCGCCGATCGCCTTCCGGACGGCGGCGAGCAGGTCCCCGGCCTCGCCGTCCGGCCAGTTGTGCAGGACCGCCTTCAGGATGTAGGCGTCGCAGTCCTCCGGGATCGGGCCGGTGAAGAGGTCACCGGCGATCCTCGTCACCCGTTCGAGGATCCCGTGCTCGCGGAGCACCCCGTCGGCCTGGGCGATGACGCCCGGCCGTTCGAACAGGACCCCGGACGCGTCCGGCGCGCGCCGCAGGGCCGCCGCGAGGAAGTGGCCGTGGCCGCCGCCGAGGTCGGCGATGCGGCTGAACCGCTCGGGCCGGACGGCGTCCAGGTGCCGGTCGGTCTCCCATCGGCCCAGGTCGGTCATGGTGCGGTCGAAGTAGGCGCCGTCCTCGGGGACCTCCTCGAAGTACCGCCAGATGTCGGAACCGAGCGCCGGCACCGTCGCGGGCTCCCCCGTGCGAACGCTGTGGGTCAGCGCCCCGTAGGACTTGGTCACGAACGGCTGCGCGCTGTAGAGGACCAGGGGCAGGAGGCTGTAGGGACGGTCGGCGCGCAAGCCCTCGGCCAGCGGGGTGCTCTCGAACCGCCCGTCGGGCCGTTCGGCCATGATGCCGACCGACGCGGCGCACCGCAGCAGCCGGTACAGCGCGTCCGGATGCGTCCCGCTGCTCTCGGCCAGCTCGGCGACGCCGCGCGGCCCGCCGGCGGTCAGGTCGACGATGCCCAGCTCCGCCAGGGTGGTGACCACCGCGGCCAGCCGCGGCCCGCACGTCAGGTACAGCAGCCGCTGGGCGTGCAGGTCCCCGGGGCCGTACTCGGCGCCGGCCCGGGCACGGGTCTCCAGGACCTTCTTGATGTGCGCCATCTGCTCGACCGTGGTGCGGTTGAGCCGGTCCCGCATGGCGTCCTCGGGGATCGGGGAGCCCGGCTTCATCGCGAAGTCCTGGATCCACCGCATCATCACGCCCGCCGCTTCCTGGTGGTACTCCCAGCGGATGTTCATGTACGCGAACGGGCCGGTCTCCACGCGCTGGGCGAGCACGGTCCGGGTGGCGCGGTCGGGGGTGCGCCGTGACACCCATGACCAGACCTCGCCCTGCTCGTCGGGGTGGGTGGTCAGCCGGAACGTGACGGAGTCGTCGTCGCGCCGGAGGATCTCCGCGGACGCGTACTCGGTGAACAGGTCCGGCCAGCCCGCCACGTCGTTGGTGTGCTCCCACACCAGCTCCATCGGCGCGTTCACCAGGATCCGGTTGTCGGTACGGGCGGCCATCGTCACTCCTCCCCTGACTTCGCCGGGGCGTCGTTGAGGTACCTGAGCAGTTCCGCCGGAGTCGTCAGCTCGCCGATCACGTCGTCGTCGAGTTCCAGGCGGAACCGTTCCGCCATGCGCGCGGAGGTCTCGAGCAGGGCGAGGGAGTCGTAGCCGAGGTCGGTGAACGTACGGTCGCCGATGTCGCCGCTGAGGTCGACGCCCTCGTCCTCGCCGGCGCATTCGCGCAGTACGGACACCAGCTGGGCCAGCGTGATCCGGCCGTCGTTGGTCATGTCGGCTCCTGGGGGATCCGGGTTCCTGGGGTGTGGGGATTCGCGGGGGTATGGGGGTTCTCGCGGGGTCGGGTACGCGAGGGATTGGGGTAGGCGGGGGGAACGGGTTCGTGAGGGAACGGGGTTACTGGGAGGGGGGTCCGGGACGGCACGGGCCGGCGAGGACGATCGCGCTGTTGAAGCCGCCCTGCCCGCGGGCCAGGACCAGCGCGTGGTCGATCCGGGCGCGCCGGGGCCGTCCGGTGACGAGGTCGATCCGGTACGAGGGGTCCGGCCGGACGTCGGCGGTGGGCGGGATGAGGCCGTCCCGCATGGCCAGCAGGCACGTGGCGACGTCGACCGCCGCGCCGCCCGCGGAGAGGCGGCCGGTCATCGCCTTGGGCGCGGTCACCGGCACGCCGTACGCCCCGAAGAGGCCGGTGATGGCCGCCGCCTCGGCCCGGTCGAGGTCCGGGGTGCCGGCGGCGTCGGCGAACACCACGTCGATCCGTCCGGGTTCGAGGGCGGCGTCGGCCAGGGCGAGGGCGGCGGCGCGGTGGAGCGTGGACGGGCGTCCGGTGCCGGGCGCCGGGTCCAGCGTCGCCGCGTACCCGGCCACCCGCCCGTAGCACCGTTTCGCGCCGCGGGCCAGCGCCTCGCCCTCGCGTTCGAGCACGAGGACGGCGCCGCCCTCGCCGATCACGTGGCCGGTCGCCCCGGCGGCGAACGGCCGGTAGGCGGTGGCGGGGTCGTCGCCGGTGCTGATGTGCGGGCCCGCCAGCCGCGCCGTGACGCCCCACGAGCACAGCGCGGCCTCGAACCCGCCGGTGAGGACCCCGCTCGCGCCCTTGCGCAGGACGCGGCGGGCCTGGCCGATCGCGTCCAGGCCGCCCGCCTGGCCGCTGACCAGCACCCCGCTGGGGCCGCGCAGGCCGTTCCTGATGGAGATCTGGCCGGTGTTGACCGCGTAGAACCAGGCGAACGACTGGTACGCGCTGACCTTGTGCGGCCCGATCGACCACAGCTTGCGCAGCTCGTTCTCACCGAAGGTGAACCCGC
The DNA here is from genome assembly GCF_015751755.1 of Actinomadura viridis. Classification (GTDB taxonomy): domain Bacteria; phylum Actinomycetota; class Actinomycetes; order Streptosporangiales; family Streptosporangiaceae; genus Spirillospora; species Spirillospora viridis. The sequence continues at coordinate 8,528,616 of NZ_JADOUA010000001.1, read as the reverse complement.
CCGCCGAGTTGGCCGTGACCACGCCGTAGCGCAGCGACTCCCCGGCGGAGAGGGTGAGCCCGGCGTCGGCGATCGCGCGGTCCGCCGCGATCAGGGCCAGCCGGGTGAGATGGTCGGTCTGCGGCAGGAGCCGTCCGGGCAGGTGGTCGCGCGGCTCGAAGTCGGGGACCTGCCCGGCCAGCCGTACCGGGTAGCCGCTCGCGTCGAACCTGGTGATCGGGCCGATGGCGACGCGGCCGGCGAGCGTGGCGTCCCAGTGCTCGGCGGTGCCCAGGCCGCTCGGCGAGGCCACGCCGAGGCCCGTGACGACCGGGTGGTGCTCGCACGCCCCGCCGTTCACCGGCGCCACCTGCCGGGGGCGCTGAGCACCATGGCGCTCTGGAAGCCGCCGAAGCCGCTGCCGACCGTGAGCACCGTCCCGGTCCGCTGTTCGCGCGCGGTCACCGGTACGTAGTCGAGGTCGCACTCGGGGTCGGCGTGGCGCAGGTTCGCGGTGGGCGGGACGAGGCCGTGGTCGATGGCCAGGGCGCTGGCGGCCACCTCGATGGCGCCGATCGCCCCCAGCGAGTGGCCGACGACGGACTTGATGGAGCTGACCGGTACGCGGTAGGCGTGCCCGCCGAGCGCGCGCTTGAACGCGGCGGTCTCGTGCCTGTCGTTCTGCCGGGTGCCCGATCCGTGCGCGTTGACGTAGTCGACGCCCTCGGCGGGGACCCGCGCCTCCGCCAGCGCGGCCTCGATGGCGGCCGCCATCTCGGCCCCGTCCGGCCGCAGCCCGGTCATGTGGTAGGCGTTGCACCGGGACGCGAAGCCGCGGATCTCCGCGTGCACATGGGCGCCCCGGGCGCGGGCCGCGTCCAGGTCCTCCAGCACCAGCATCGCGGCGCCCTCGCCGAGCACGAACCCCGACCGCGTGGCGTCGAACGGCCGGCAGGCGTGCTCGGGGTCGTGGTTGTCCGGCGAGGTGGCCTTGATCGCGTCGAAGCACGCCACCGTGATCGGCGAGATGGGGGCGTCGGAGGCGCCCGCCAGCATGACGTCGGCGCCGCCCTCGCGGATGATCTCGACCCCGTGCGCGACGGCGTCGAGCCCGGAGGTGCAGCCGGTCGACACCACGCAGGCGGGTCCCTCCGCGCCGACGTCCCAGGCGACCTCGCGGGCCAGGGACGCCGGGACGAGGTAGTCGGGGAGGTGCGGTGAGGCGTACGCGGGGTCCACGACCGGGAGCCGGCCGCTGTCGCTGACGACGCTGTACTCGCGTTCGAGCGACACCGTGCAGCCCACGGCGCTGCCCACGGACACGCCGGTGCGGGCGGGGTCGAGCTCGCCGGGGTCCCGGCCGCTGGCCGCCAGCGCCTCCCGCGCGGTCACGACGGCGAACTGGGCGGCGCGGTCCATCCGGCGCACCTGCCGCGGCGTCAGCCCGTACCGTCCCGGATCGAAGTCGATCTCGGCCGCCACCCGGGACCGGTACCGCGACGGGTCGAACGCGGTGATCGTGCGGAAGGTGGGCCTCCCTCCGGAGACGGTCTCCCAGAACCCCTTCGTGCCCGGGGCGCCCGGGGCCAGGACACCGATGCCGGTGATGGCCACGCGACGGGTCACGGGGCGTCCCCGACTCTCGGTGGGGCCGCCTGGGGCCGCGGCGCCCGCTCGGTCTCCACGTGCCCGAGGTCCGCCCGCGGCGCCAGCGGCCCGAGGAACAGCACCGCGGTCGCGGGACGGTCGCCGCGGTTCTCGTACCGGTGCCGGGAGCCCCGGCGGATCAGGACCGCCTCCCGGGCGTTGAGGACCACCTCGTCGTCGTTGACGAGCGCGACGATCTCGCCGTTCGCGATGTAGACGTGCTCGTCGGAGTACGGGTGGTAGTGCTCGGTGACGCACTCGCCGGGTTCGAGGTCGAGCAGCGCCATGAAGCCGGCCGACGTCAGGGCCGAGCTCTGTTCGAGGAGCACCCGCGTGGCGCCTCCCAGCCGGTGGTAGGCCGGCACGTCCGAGGCGGCCACCTTGAAGAGTTCGAGAGGGGTTCGTGGACGGTTCACAGCGTTGCCTCCCCTTGCCGTTGCCTGGCCGGACATCCGTTCCATCCGCCGGAAACGACGCTAGGCAGACCCGCCGAAAGATGACCGACATGCCGCCGACCACCCGCCGACACCCGCCGACGCGGCGCCGACGCATGCTCCCGCGCATCGTTGACTTGCGGCGAGTTGCTGCCTTGGAGTGCCTCTGAGTCGACAACTCGCCGCAAGTCAACGTGCGTCCGGGTCGGGCTGCTGGCGGGCGTGGATGGCGGCCAGTTCGTGCAGCCGGTAGCGGGGCTCGCCGCCGCCGGAGTCGGCGGGCTCGACCAGGTTGGCCTCGACCAGGCGGTCCAGGATCCGGATGCCGTCGCCGCCGGCCAGGGCCAGCGCGGTGCCGTCGGCGAACTCGGCGCCGCGCAGCGCGGCGAGGCGGCGCAGCAGCGTCCGGGCCGCGGGGTCCAGGGCCGCGTAACTGGCGTCCAGGACGGTGCGCATCTGGAGGTCCCGGGTGGCGAGCTCGTCCAGCCTCCGGTCCTCGTCCCGCAGCGACGCGGCGAGAGCGGCCAGGGGGCAGGACGGCCGGAGCGCCGAACGGGCCCCCACGATCCGCAGCGCGAGGGGCAGGTACCCGCACAGCCGGGCGATCTCCTCGGCGACGGGCCGTTCCCGCTGGATCCGCCCGGCGCCGAGGAGCCGTTCGAGGAAGGCGAGCGCCTCGGACGGGGGGAACGGCCCGGGCCTGACCCGTTCGACGCCGGGCAGATCGACCAGCCGCTGCCGGCTCGTCAGCAGGACCCCGCAGCCGTGCGTGCCCGGCAGCACGGCCCTGGCCTGGCGCACGTCGGCGACGTCGTCGACGACGAGCAGGATCTGCCGGTCGGCCAGGCGTTCCCGCAGCATGGCGGCGTGGCCCTCCAGGTCGCTGCGGCGGCTGCCCGGTTCGCCGAGGCCGGTCAGCAGGTCGGCGAGCGCGTCCCGCAGGTCCCGGGGCCGCCCGGTCGAGCCGCCCAGCTGGACGTACAGCTGCCCTCCGGGGAACTCCCCCCGCAGCGTGTGGGCGGCCTTCACCGCGAGCGCCGTCTTGCCGACGCCGGGGAACCCCACGACGGCGACGATCGGGACGGTGGAGGAGCGGCGGGAGACGAAGTGGTCGACGATCTGCCGCAGCTCCGCCGCCCGGCCCACGAAGTCGCCGATCTCGGGGGGAAGCTGGCAGGGAGAGCCCGGCCGGGCCTCCCACCGGGTCGCGGGGATCGTACGCTCGCGGCGCGGCCGAGGGCCCGCGATCTCCCGGGACCGCCGCAGGATCGCCTGGTGGAGGTCGCGAAGCTCCTGGCCCGGATCGAGCCCGATCTCCTCCCGCAGGATGGCGGCGCACGCGCGGTAGCACTCCAGTGCCTCCTGCTGCCGTCCCTGCCGGTACAGGGCCGTCATCAGCAGCGCCCAGAACCGCTCGCGGAAGGGCTCGGCGTTGACCAGTTCCTGGAGCTCACCGATCACGTCCTCCCCTTCGCCCAGGTCCAGCTCCAGCTCGAAACGCCGTTCGGCCGCCTGCAGCCGCTGCTCGACCAGCCGCGGGACGTCGGTGCGCTGCAGATGGTCGGACGGGACGTTGCTGAGCGGACGGCCGTGCCACAGGGCGAGCGCCTCCCTGAGCACGACGATCTCGCGGCGGCCGTCGGCCTCCCGCCTCGCCCGGTCGATCAGGCCCGCGAACCGCGCGAGGTCCAGCTGTTCCTCCGCCACCTCGATGACGTAGCCGTGCGGGTCGGTGCGGATCAGCCGAGGCGGGGCGCCCGCGCCGCTCAGGGTGCGGCGCAGCCGTCCCAGATGCGCCTGGGCGGTGCCCCGCGCGTCGCTGGGCGGGTCCGCCCAGAGCCGGTCGATCAGCTCGTCGATGGTGACGAGGCGGTTGGCGTTCAGGAGCAGTGACGCGAGCAGGATGCGCTGCTTGGTCGAGCGGATCGGAACGCGCCTGTCCTCCACGGTCACCTCAAGGGCTCCGAGCGCGCGAAAACGCGTCGGCGGCTGCATCTCCAATCGACGGCTCCCTCGATTCCGCGGTGGGACGGCGCAATCGAGCGCTCAGACGTTTCGGCAACCGTAAGTTCGCGCGGACGGCACCGGGAGATCATCGCCCAAGTACGTGAAGTACGTGGTCAGAGCGGTGATGGGGAGCGCATGCCCGGGGGCGGATCCCTGAGGGGGTCGAGTTTCCACCCCTCCCGAATACCCTACTCTCTGTAATCTTATAGTTACTCTCAGTAGATAGTCTGGAGCGGCCCACGTCGCCTCCTCCCGGACCTCAGTCCACCTCAGCCCCTCAGCCCCTCAGCCCCTCAGTCCACCTCGACGTCGCCGACGAGGCGCAGGAGGCTTGACAGCACCCGGACGCAGGCGGCGATCTCGGCCTCGGTCAGGTCGCCGCCGATCCGGCGCATCACGGCCCGCTCGCGGTCGATCACGGCGGTGATGGCGGCCCGGCCCTCCCCGGTCAGCCGGATGAGCACGGACCTCTTGTGCGCGGGATTGGGAATCGACTCGACCAGCCCCCGCGCGGCGGCATCGTTGACCATCCGCTGCACGAACTGGCGGCTCAGCGCCTGAGTCCGTCCCATCTGGGGAACGGTCATGGGCCCGTGCTCGCGGAGCATGTTGAGGACGGCCCGCACCCCCACCGACAGCCCCTCGATGGGCGCGTCCTGCTCCACCTTGCGGTGGGCCCGCCGGTACAGCGGCCCCACCAGGTCGAACACCTCGGCGAGCCGGTCGGCCGGATCTCCGGGCACCTGATCTTCGGGCACTGGACCTTCGGGCACCGGCTCTTCGGACACCGGGCCGCGTTCCGTCTCGTTCACCCCACCATCATGACATCTCGGTTGTCATCTTTCGCCAATGATGACACCCTGGTTGTCATGAACGATCTCTTCTGGCTCGACACCGGCACCGGCCGGCCCGTCGTCCTGCTGCACGGCGGCTTCGTGGACCACGGCATGTGGGACGACCAGATCGCGGCCCTCGCCTCGCGCCACCGCGTCATCGCGCCCGACGCCCGCGGCCACGGCCGTTCCGCCAACGCCACCGAGCCGTTCCGGTTCGCCGACGACGTCGCCGCCCTGTTGCGGCACCTGGACACCGGCCCCGCGGTCCTGGTGGGGATCTCCATGGGGGCGGCGACCGCGGTGGACACCGCGCTGGAGCACCCCGAGCTGGTCGGCGCCGTGGTCGTCGGCGGTGCCGGGACCAGCGAGCCGTACTTCACCGACCCGTGGACCACCCAGGCCCTGGGCGCGTGGCATTCGGCGATGGCCGCCGGTGACATGGACGCCTCGGTCGAGGCGTTCCTGACGCTCGGAGCCGCGGGCCCGCACCGCGCTCTCGGCGACCTCGACCCGGAGGTCGTGGACCGCCTGCGGACGATGGCCGCGCGCACCATGGCCAAACACGCCGGCGAGGCGCCCGCCCCCGACCTGATCACACCGGTACGCGACACCTGGGAGCGCGCCGCCAAGATCGACGTCCCGGTGCTGGCCGTCAACGGCGCCGTCGACTCGCCCGACCACATCGGCATGGCCGAACGTCTCGCCCGCACCGTCGCCGACGGCCGCTCGGTCTCGATCGACGGGACGGCGCACTACCCCAACATGGAGCGCCCCGACACCTACAACGAGATCCTCGGCGACTTCCTGCGGACCTTGTGACCGCCGGGCCGGGCGGCTCCGCCGCGGTGACGCCCGGCCACGAACCCCCCGCCGCCCGTTCCCCCCGGACGCCTCCCACGCCCCGCGGACCCACGAGCGGACCCTTACCTCGGGTAGCTTCGGAGAGTGCCAGAACACCGGCAGACCGGAAGCCTGTCCAGGCGATGGCGGTCGCTGCTCCAGCTGACGGTCCCGCTGGGGCTGCTCGTGGTGATCGCCGTGGCCGCCGTGCAGGTGCCCATGTCGGTCGACCTGGAACCGCTGCTGGTGGTGGCGCCCGCGCTGACGGCCTCGTTCGCCGGCCCCAGGGCGACCGCCGCGGTGGGCCTGGTCGCCGTGGGCGTCCAGGGGCTGCTGCGGGTGGTCCGCGACGACCTGACCGCCACCGAGAGCCTCATCCAGGTGAGCGCGCTGGTGCTCGTCACCATGTTCGTGGTGGGCTACGCGGCCGTACGGGACCGGAGACAGCGGGAGCTGGACCAGGTCAGGCTGGTGTCCGAGGCCACCCAGCAGGTGCTGCTGCGGCCCCTTCCGCGCCGGATGGGCCCGCTGCGGATCGCCTCGGCGTACCTGGCCGCCGCGAAGGAGGCCCGGGTCGGCGGGGACCTGTACGCCGCCGCCCGCACCGCCGAGGGCACCCGCCTGATCATCGGTGACGTGCGCGGCAAGGGCCTGGCCGCCCTCGGTGACGCCGCCGTCCTGCTCGGCGCCTTCCACGAGGCCGCCCGCACCCGCACCACGCTGCCCGGCCTCGCCGGACACCTGGAGGCCAGCGTCGACCGGAACGTGACCGAGGTCGCCGAGCACGACCAGAACGCCCAGGAGAACTTCATCACCGCGGCCATCCTCAACCTCCCCGACGCCGACCCCGTGGTGGAGCTGGTGGACTGCGGCCATCCGCCGCCCCTGCTCCTGAACGGCCACGGCGTCGTCCCGCTCCAGGCGGAACGGCCCGCGCTCCCTCTGGGCCTGGGCGGCCTGTCGCAGGACGGCTACGAGGTGAGCCGCTTCCCCTTCAAATCGGGAGACCTCCTGCTGCTCTACACCGACGGAGTGATCGAGGCCCGCGACTCCCACGGCGCCTTCTACCCGCTGGCCGAACGCGTCGGCGCATGGCACGACCTGGAACCCGACGACCTCGTCCAGCGCGTCCGCGAGGACCTGCTCGCCCACGCCGGCGGCCGGCTCGACGACGACGCCGCGATGATCGCGGTCAGGCTGGACTGACGGACCGGGACGCCCGCCCACCTCCCGGGGGCACGGCTCACAGGTGGTGGCGCAGGACGAGGTCCGCGGGGAAGGGGTCCAGGTAGGTCTGCAGGGCCACGTAGTCGTGCCCCTCCCCCTCGGCGTTATGGCGCAGCAGTGCGACGGGGACGCTGAGCGGCGCCTCGCCTCGGCGGTAGGACTCGATCGCGGCGACGATGTCGTGCCGCCGGACCCGGTCGAGCCGTTCGCTCAACGGGCCGAAGACGTGCAGGAGCGCGTTGGTGTGGCGCCCCCGCCCGGCGCGGGCGGCCAGGGCCCGGCCGAAGGCGTCCCGGTAGGCGGCCTCAAGGTCGGCGCGGTCGCGGGTGCCCGCCTGGGCCACGATCCGCCCGGTCTCCCGGTAGCCGGCCGGCGAGTGGGCGAGGATCTGCAGCTTGTGCCTGCTGTGGAACGCCACGAGGTCACGCGGGCGCCACTCGCCCTCGAAGAACGCCCGCAGCCGGGCCTGAGCGAAGACGCGTTCGACGAAGTGCTCGCGCAGGCCCGGGTCGCGCAGCCGCCCCTCCTCCTCCAGGGGCAGGTGCGGGAGCGCCTCGCGCACGAGACCGGCGAACACCCCGCTGCCACGGCGGTCCACCGGCTGCCCGTCGGTGCGCTCCCCCTCCCGCCCGGACGCGTAGCGCGGCAGGCCGAGCAGCCCGCAGCTGGGCGAGCGTGACTTGAGCACGTACCCGTCGAGGCCGTCGAGATCGGGGATCCGGTCCCGCGCCAGGGCGGTCATCGCCTCGGTGTGGTCGGCGGTGCCGTCCCTGGTGACGATGCGGCCGTCGGTGAGCAGGCGCATCGTCGGGCGCGGGGCGCCGAGACCGATCTCCATCTCCGGGCAGATCGGCACCCAGTCGACATGGCGTGCCAGCGGTCCGGTGAGGAAGCGGTCACGGCTGTGGCCCCCGTTGTAGCGGACCGGCTCGCCCAGCAGGCAGCTCGACACGGCCAGCCTCGGGCGCGGCGACGTCCAGCGCGGGGCGGGAACGCTCACCGGCGCTCGCCCGGCAGGTCCGGCAGGCCCGGCCCGCCCGGTACCGGCCGCCGCTTCAGGAACATGCGGATCACCTCAGATGGACGCCTTCATGCCTGTTCGTAGTCGAAGTGACGGGCATAAGCAACCGAGGGAAAGCAAAAGGACATCCGCGACCTCCTGACCCCTCATCGTTCCCGCGGCCCGGCCGGCACCCCGGCCGGGCCGCCCCTTCCCTTGCCCCGGCGCCCCGGTGGGGCGGCGTCGCCGCAGGTGACGGGAGTGCCGGTACGGCCGCTTGCGGTCGAAGGGGCCCCGGAGGCGCACGACATCTTCCGCAACCCGACATTTAGGGATACGTTCCGGGATCAGCAGTCACGGGGGCCTGCTCGATCGTCGAACTCGGAGGAACCGACCGTGCGTCTTCACGTTCGCCGGGGGGTGTTCCGTACCGCCACCGCGGTCACGGCCATCGCCCTTCCGCTCTCCCTGACCGCGCCCGCCACAGCCGATCCCGATGGCGGCGCCCAGCAGAGGGCCCTCGACTCGATCCAGGCTCCGAACGCCATGAAGCACCTGCGGGCGTTCCAGGCCATCGCCGAGGCCAACGGCGGCACGCGGGCGTCGGGGACGCCCGGCTACGCCGCCTCGCGCGACTACGTGGCGGGCCTGCTGAAGAAGGCCGGTTACAACGTCACGGTGCAGCCGTTCGCGTTCCCGTTCTTCCGGGAGAACTCCACCGCGGCCATGAGCCAGGTCTCGCCGGAGGCCAAGACCTACGCGCCCACGCCCCCGGACGGCAGCACGCTGGGCGACTTCGCCACCATGACCTACTCCGGGTCCGGCGACGTCACCGGGACGATCCAGGCCGTCGACCTGACCCTGCCGCCCTCTCCGGAGCCGGGTTCCACCAGCGGATGCGAGGCGTCCGACTTCGCCGGCTTCACGGCGGGCAACATCGCCCTGGTCCAGCGCGGGACCTGCGACTTCGAGATCAAGGCCCGCAACGCCCAGGCCGCCGGCGCCTCCGGCGTCATCATCTTCAACGAGGGCCAGCCCGGCCGCACCGCGACCCTGCAGGGCACCCTCAACCAGCCCGGCGTCACCATCCCGACCGTGGGCGTCAGCTTCGCCGTCGGCGAGGACCTCGCGTCCCCCGCCGGGACCGTCGTACGGCTTAAGACGGACACCGAGAGCGAGACCCGGACCACCTGGAACGTCCTGGCAGAGTCCAAGAAGGGCGACCCGAACAAGGTCGTGATGGGCGGCGCCCACCTCGACGGCGTCCTGGCGGGTCCGGGCATCAACGACAACGGCTCGGGCAGCGCCGCGCTGCTGGAGGTCGCCGTCCAGATGGGCAAGCTGACGCCCCGCAACAAGCTGCGCTTCGCCTGGTGGGGCGCCGAGGAGCTGGGCCTGCTCGGCTCCGAGCACTACGTGGCGAACCTGTCCGCGGCCGAGCAGGCCAAGGTCGCGCTGTACCTCAACTACGACATGGTCGCCTCGCCCAACTTCGCCTACAAGATCTACGACGGCGATGACTCCGACGCCACCGGCGCCCCGGCCGGGCCGCCCGGATCGGACGAGATCGAGAAGACCTTCGCGAAGTACTTCGACGCCCTGCGCCTCGGCCATGTGGGCACCGACTTCGACGGGCGCTCCGACTACGGCCCGTTCATCGCGGTCGGCATCCCGTCCGGCGGCCTGTTCACCGGCGCCGAGGGAGTCAAGACCCCGGAGGAGGCCGCGCTGTTCGGCGGGACCGCCGGTGAGGCGTACGACCCCTGCTACCACCAGGCGTGCGACACGCTCGCCAACATCAACACCACGGCGCTGAACGTCAACATGGGGGCCATGGCCCACTCGGCCCTCACCTACGCCTTCAGCAAGGACCTTCCGGGTCCTGACGTCCGTCCCACCCCCACGGCCGCCCGGACCGCCAAGGCGTCCGCGCACGGCCACGCGCACGGCGGCGAGCTCGCCAGGTAACCACTTCGCTGACCACGGAGGCTCCCGATCGGCCTGGACGGCCGGCGGGAGCCTCCGTGGTTGGTAAGGGGGCTCGGCCGGCACCGGTGGCGAGAGCGGTGGCGGCGAGAGCGGTGGGGCCGGCCTGGCCTGGCGGGCCTGGGTTGGGCCCAGAGTCGTTCATTCACCGCATTTCGGCTCCGATGGCGGCGATAAGGTCGGCCACGTTCGTGCCAGGAGAGCCATCGGGGAAGGTGGACAAGTGAACAGCGAGGGCCAGCGCCCTGACCGTCCTTTCGAGCCGCACCGGCAATCGCCTCAGGAAGGGTCGTGGGCCGATCCCGCGGGCGGGCAGTCCGCGCCCCCGCCTGCCGCACCGCCCGGCGGGCCGTACGCGCCGCCGCCCCCACCGCCCCCGCCGCCGGGTGCCGCCGGGTTCGGGTCCCCCGGACCGCCCGGCCCACCCTCTCCCCCTGGGCAGATGGGTCCCATGGGTCCTCCGATGGGTCCGATGGGTCCGATGGGTCCGATGGGACCGCCGCAGCCGCGTAAGAAGACGGGCAAGCTGATCGGCCTGCTGGCGGCCGGAGGCGCCGCGGTCCTGGTGCTCGGGGTGATCGCCGTGGTCGCCCTCAACCTCGGGAGCGACGAGCCGGACGGTCCCGTGCGGGCCGAGCACTGCCTCGACAAGCGTTCGGAGATGACCGCGTCCGGCTCGATGCAGCGGATCCCCGTCGCGACCAGGGTCGGCTGCGCGTCCGACACGGCGAAGGCCAAGGTCGTCAAGGTGATCCGCACCGGCGAGCGCACCACGTACAGCTTCGGCGTCTCCTCCATGCCGGACTGCCCGGACGGCGCCGACGGCGTCGCCCGCGTCACCACGTCCGAGCAGGACAAGCGCTACTGGGAGGTCTGCACCCGCAACCTGAGCGCGCCGCATCCCGGCGCCCCCGGCGCCGGCGGGGCCATGCTCGGCCCGGGTGACTGCATCAGCGACTCCATCGCCATGCGCTCCGAGAAGCCGTGCGCGTCGGCCGGCTGGTACGGCAAGGTCATCGCGCGGGTCCAGACGGAGCAGGAGTGCCCCAAGCCTCGGACCATGGAGACCGCGAAGCTGTCCGGCTCGGCGCCCCGTCCGGTGCTGTGCATCGGGGCCGGGGGCAAGGTCCTGGCGCCGGGCGACTGCATCAGCGACCCCACGTACAGCTTCCGCGGCCCGCAGAAGGCCGAGTGCGGGACCACCCGGGCGGTCGCCAAGGTCACCGGCCGCGTCCGGACCCGGCAGGAGTGCCCCTCCGGTTCGAACAAGGTCATGGAGGCCAAGGGGGCGGCGTACCTGCCGGTCCTGTGCCTGCGCCAGCTCAGGCCGACCCTCAGGGAGCAGCTGGACTCGCTCACCGGCTGACCTCCGGCCGACCTCCGGCCGTCCTCCGCCGGGCGGACGCACAAACCTTCAAGACGGGTCCGGGCCGTTCTGATTGCATCGGGTGAACGGCGGCCGAGGCTCGGTGGAGGTGGGGTCCGTGGACACGCTGGGATTCATCGGGCTGGGCGTGATGGGCCGCCCGATGGCGTCGAACCTGGTCCGCGCGGGTTCACCGGTGGTCGTCTGGAACCGTACGGCGGCGCGTTGCGCTCCTCTGGCGGCCGCGGGCGCCACGCTCGCCCGCGGCCCGGACGAGGTGTTCGCACGGGCCGGCGTGGTGTTCCTGATGCTGGCCGACGAGGCGGCGATCGACGCGGTCGTGGAACGGGGGACGCCCGCGCTCGCGTCCCTGGTCCGGGGTCGCACGGTGGTGCAGATGGGCACGGTCTCCGCGTCGTACTCGCGCGGCCTCGCCGCGGAGATCACCGCCGCCGGCGGCGCCTACGTCGAGGCGCCGGTGTCGGGTTCGCGCGGGCCCGCCGAGGCGGGCGAGCTGGTCGCCATGCTGGCCGGGCCCGGCGCGGCCGTCGAACGGGTCCGCCCGCTCCTCGCCCCGATGTGCGCGGAGGTGTTCGTGTGCGGGGACGTGCCCTCGGCGCTGCTGACGAAGTTCTCGGTGAACGTGTTCCTGATCGCGATGGTGACCGGGCTGGCCGAGGCGTTCCATTTCGCGGAGGAGCACGGGGTGGATCCGGGCCGGCTGGAGCGGATCCTCGACGCGGGGCCGATGGCGTCCACCGTCTCCCGGGCCAAGTCCCGCAAGCTGGCCCGCGGCGACTGGGACGTGCAGGCGTCCATCGGCGACGTGCTGAAGAACAACCGCCTGATCACGGACGCGGCGCGCGGGCGGGGCGCCGCGTCCCCGCTCCTGGACGCCTGCCGCTCCCTGTACGCCGAGACCCTGGAACTCGGCCACGCCTCCGCGGACATGGCCGCGGTGATCCACGCGTACCGGGCCCGCGCCCGGCCGGAGGGGACCTCATGAGCACACCGGCCCGGCCGTCCGGCCTCCCGGTCGCGATCGTCACCGGCGGCAGCCGGGGCATCGGGCGCGCCGTCGTCGAACGGCTCTGCCGCGACGGTCACGCCGTGGTCTTCACCCATTCCTCGTCCGACGCCGAGGCGGCCCGGGTCGAGAGCGACGTCCGGGCCGCCGGTCACCAGGTGTGGGCCGAGCGTCTCGACGTCACCGGCGACGACGCCCCCGGCCGCCTCTTCGACCTCGCCGAGGCCCGCGGGCGGGTCACGGCCCTGGTCAACAACGCGGGGGTCACCGGCCCGCTCGGGCCCCTCACCGGCCTGCCCGACGCCGACCTCCGGCGGATCGTGGACGTGAACCTGACCGCCCCGGCCCGCCTGTGCCGCGAGGCCGCCCGGCGCTGGGCGGACGGCGGCGGGACGGACGGCGGCGGAACGGTGCGCCGCGCCATCGTCAACGTCTCCTCGGTCGCCGCCCGTACCGGCTCACCGCACGAGTACGTCGTGTACGCGGCGACCAAGGCGGCCGTCGAGACCCTCACCCTCGGGCTCGCGAGGGAACTGGGCACGGCCGGCATCCTGGTCAACGCGGTCTCGCCGGGCACGACCGACACCACCATCCACGCCCGCGCCGGTGAGCCGGGCCGGGCGCGGCGGGTCGCGGCCTCGGTCCCGCTGCGCCGTCCCGCCGACCCGGCCGAGATCGCCGCCGCGGTCTCCTGGCTGCTGTCGCCGGACGCCTCCTACGTCACCGGGACCGTCCTGAACGTGGCCGGAGGGCTGTGACGGGACCGCCCGCCCGCCCGTCAGGCGGGACGGACGGCGGCGGCCCAGGCGCCGGGGGTCACCCCGTAGGCCCGCCTGAACATCCGGGTGAGGTGGGCCTGGTCGGCGAACCCGGCCGCGGTGGCGGCGTCGGCCGGGCGCCGGCCACGCAGGATCAGCTCCCGCGCCAGGTCGAGCCGCCGCATCGTACGGAACCGCGAGGGGCTGGTACCGAAGGACGCCCGGAACTGCCGGGCGACCGACCACCGGTCCAGGCCCGTGACGGCTTCGAGTTCGGCGGCCGGGTGCGGCGCGGTGGGGTCCTCGGCGAGAAGGGCGCGCACGCGCCTCATGGCGTCGATGTCCAGCGCGGCCGTGCCGGTGCGCGAGGGCGCCGCGTGGGCGAGCAGGACGTCCGCGATCGCCGTGGTGATCTCGGCGGCCTCCAGGTCGTCCAGCGGCTCGTCGAGGTGGGCGAGGAAGCCGTCCAGGCTCCGGGGGATCGCGGCCGGGCCGATCACCGGGTCGGCCACGAACGGCAGCGGCCGTCCGCCGAGGGCGTCCTGGACCAGGGCCGGGTCCAGGTAGAAGATCCGGTACGCGAACCCGTCGTCGGTGCCCGCGGCCCCGTCGTGGAGCTCGTCGGGATGCAGGACGTGCCACTGGCCGGGCAGGCAGTGGCGTTGCTCGCCGCGGTACCGGAACGTCTGCACGCCGGCCAGCGTGACGCCCACGGCGTAGGTGTCGTGCCGGTGCGGTGAGAAGGCCGTGCCGACGAGTGCCGCCTCCAGCCGTTCGATGCCCTCGGTGCCGCGGCCGATCCGGAAACTGTGCCCGGACGGGGCCGGCGGCCGATGCCGCCGTACCGGTTCGGGGCCGTGGGCGTCCTGCTCCCGCATCTCCGCAGAGTACTCAGCGGGACCGGCCCGGCGCCCGGGCGGGTTCCGGCCGCCGCGGCTCATTTCTGTTTCGCCACCGGTTGCGTGAACTTTTCACTTTCATCCTGCCTCTCTCCTAGGGAGGATTCTTTCGATCATGTGGAGCGGGAGGGCGTGCGGGTGTCCAGCGAGAGGCTGAGGCCGCTCCAGGCGGGCGATCCCCGGCGGGTCGGCAAGTACCGGCTGCTGGCGCGGCTGGGAGTGGGCGGGATGGGCCGGGTCTACCTCGGCCGCTCGCAGGGCGGGCGGACGGTCGCGGTCAAGATGGTCCACCCGCACCTGGCCGAGGACCGCCGGTTCCGGCGGCGCTTCGCGCAGGAGGTCGCGGCGGCGCGGCGCGTCGGCGGCTTCCACACCGCGCAGGTGGTGGACGCCGACACCGACGCCGACACGCCCTGGCTCGTGACGGAGTACATCGCCGGTCCGTCGCTGGAGGAGGCCGTCGACGAGTACGGCGCGCTCCCCGAACGTTCGGTGGCGGCGCTCGGCGCGGGCCTGGCCGAGGGGCTGATGGCCGTCCACGAGCGCAACGTGGTCCACCGGGACCTCAAGCCCGGCAACGTGCTGCTCGCCCAGGACGGGCCCCGCATCATCGACTTCGGCATCGCCCGCGCGCTGGACGCCAGTTCGCAGACCACCCGTACCACTGTGGCCGGGACGCCCGGGTTCATGTCGCCCGAGCAGTTCCGGGGCCGCGAGGTCGGGCCGGCCGGCGACGTGTTCTGCCTGGCCGCCGTGCTGGCCTTCGCCGCGACCGGCCGGGGGCCGTTCGGTGAGGGGCCGATCGAGGCCCTCGGATACCGCGTCGTCAACGAGGACCCGGACCTGACCGGCGTACCGGCGTCGCTGTTCCCGCTGGTCGCCGCCGGCCTGGAGAAGGACCCGGACGACCGGCCCGGCCTCGGCGAGTTCCTCGACCGCTGTTCCGCGCTGGCCGACGGCGGGGAGCCCCCGCTGCCGCCGCGCGTCACCACGATGATCGTCACGCGGGTGGCGGAGACCGAGGCCCTGACCGCCGCGATGAAGCCTCCCGGGTCGGAGTCCGGCGGGTCGAAGGGCGCCGGGTTCAAGGGCGGCGGGTCGAAGGACAGCGGGTCCCAGGGCGCCGGGTCGAAGGCCGCCGGGTCGAAGGGCGCCGGAACGAAGGGCGCGAAGGCGAAGGCCGCCGGGAATGGGAGCGGGCAGAAGTCGCCCCCTCCGCGGGGCACGCCCCGCGGCACACCGCACGCCCCGCCCCCACCCCCGCGAACCCCCGCGCCCAAACCGCCGGTTTCCGCGTCGACCGCGGGGCCGGTCGCCGTGGCGGGCGTCCTCCTGGTCGCCGCCTTCGTCTGGCTGGTCTCCAACGACCGGGAGGAGCCGGTCTCGCCGGGCGCCGCCGGAACGCGGACGACCGCGACCTCGACCTCGACCCCGACCCGGACGTCCGGCATGGGCGGCGGCTCCGTGCCGAGCAGGAGGACCCCGACGCCCGACCCCACCCTCGAGGCGTTCGAGGAGATCTCGGCCGGCGACTGCCTGGACGCGTACAAGGACCCCTACGACTCCACCGAGTGGAGCGAGAACATGCCGGGCGCGGTCGACTGCGACCGGACGGACGCCTACGTCCGGGTGACCCGGGTCGCCGACAGCCTCGGAGACTGCGACTCCGAGCCGCTGGACGGGGAGTCGTCGTGGAGCCACCGCGGCAACGGAGAGTCGATCTACCTGTGCGTGGAGCGCCGGCTCCGCGTGGGCGAGTGCTTCCTGGGCAAGAAGAGCGAGAACAAGGGCCGCATCTCCATCACCAGCCACGGCCTGATGACCTCCTGGGGATGCGGCAAGAGCACCGTCCCGAAGGCCTTCGACTACATCCTCCAGGTCACCGGCCTCACCAGCGGCGACTGCCCCAGCGGCTCCCGTACGTGGGACTTCCGCGGCGGCAACCTCTGCGCCCGGGTCACCTGACGTCCTCCGGGGCGTCCTCTGGGGTGAACAGGCGGCGCGGCCCCGGACCGTGCGCGCCGAGCCTGTCGCCGGGGTTGACCAGCGCGCACTGGTCGAACGACAGGCATCCGCAGCCGATGCATTCGGTGAACCGGTCCCGCATCCGCTCCAGCCGGGCGATGCGGGCGTCGATCTCCTCGCTCCAGCAGTGCGAGGCCCGCTCCCAGAACTCCCGGGTCGGCGCCACGCCCTCCGGCAGCAGCGCGAGCACGTCGCCGATCACCGAGAGCGGGATGCCGAGGTGGTGGGAGGCCCGGATGAAGGCGACCCGGCGGAGCGTCTCGCGGCGGTACCGGCGCTGGTTCCCGGCCGTGCGCCGGCTGCGGATCAGCCCTTGCCGCTCGTAGAAGCGCAGGGCCGACGCCCGGACCCCGCTGCGGCCGGCCAGCTCGCCGATCGTCAGCTCCTGCACGTCGGCCGGGAGCGATGTCATGCGCGTCACACTAGCTTGACCTCAACCCTTGTTTAACTTCGAGGCTTTCCGCCATGGCCCCTGATACGAGAGACACCTGGCCCGACCTCACCCGCACCGACGCCGGCGGCGTCCTCGTCAGCGAGAGGACCGCGGACGGGACGGAGGCGCGGGCGCTGGCGGACGACACGATCGCCGCGCTGGAGCGCCTGCCCTGGCCGCCGGGGCTCCTTTCGTTCACCGTCTTCGCGGGCACCGGCGGCGGGGCGGTGCTGACCTACAGCCAGTGGGCGGACGGAGCCGCCGACCCCGCGTTCGTCGCGGAGGTGACCGGCGCGGAGCCGATCGCGTACCGCCTGTATCGCGGCTCGGCGCGCGACGGCGATCCGCCGGCCCCCGGGTGCCTCGTCGTGGTGCGGGTCGAGTTCGACGGGCCGGACGAGGAGCGCCAGCGGCGCTGGATCGACACCGTCTTCGGCGCGCTCGCCTCCGAGACCGCCCTCCATCCGGGCGGGATCTCCGGCCACTTCCACACGAGCGCCGACGGCACCCGGGTGCTCAACTACGCCGAGTGGACCGGCGAGGACGCGCACCGCGACGCCCTGGAGAGGTCCGGCCAGGGAACGGTCGGGGCGTCTCCCGAATGGCGCAAGGTCACGGAGTTCCCCGGTGTCAAGGCGAGCGGGGTCACGCGTTACCACCTGGTGCGCGGCCTCTCCCGGCGGGAGGAACCGCTGGACAGCCCCACCGACTGGGTCGCCGAGCACATCCGCGCCTATGTCGAGACCGACGGCCGGGAGGGCCACCTGTACCAGGGATGGCCGACGCTGCTGCTGACCACGCGCGGCCGGAGGACGGGCAGGGCACGGCGTACCGCGCTGGTCTACGGCCGGGACGGTGACCGCTACCTGCTCGTGGGCTCGAACGCCGGGTCGGAGCACCACCCCGCCTGGTACCTCAACCTCACCGAGCACGCCGAGGTCGGGGTCCAGGTGGGCGCGGACAGGTTCACCGCGCTGGCCCGTACGGCGACGGCGGAGGAGAAGGCGCGGCTGTGGCCGCGGATGACGTCGATCTTCCCTCTCTACGACGACTACCGGGCGCGGACCGAGCGGGACATCCCGCTGGTGATCGTCGAGCCGGTCGAAGCGCCCGGCGGGTCCGGCGGGCGGACGGACCCGCCCGGGACCTGAGGCTCCGCGCAGGGAACGGCCCCGGACGGGTCCTGGTGGGGACGCCGCGCCGGGGCCTGGTGCCGAACGGATCAGAGGGCGGGCCGGAGGCGGGTCAGATCTTGCCGACGCCCGCTCCGCCCGTGACGGTCCCCTTCACGCCGGAGGCCGTCTCGGCCGAGTAGGAGTACGGGATCGCCGCCACCGAGCCGGGGTTC
Organism: Actinomadura viridis; assembly: GCF_015751755.1. Classification (GTDB taxonomy): domain Bacteria; phylum Actinomycetota; class Actinomycetes; order Streptosporangiales; family Streptosporangiaceae; genus Spirillospora; species Spirillospora viridis. Next base: position 8,510,804 of record NZ_JADOUA010000001.1, on the reverse strand, counting down.
CGGGTGAGGAGCGTGCCGGAGCCGGTCAGGTGGTTGCCGGACGCCCTGATGTTGCCCTCGTCGGAGTCGCCCTCCTGGAGGGACGTGGGCCGGTCGACGTTCTCGAAGTAGTTGGCCTCGACGAACACGCCCGCGTTCATGGTGGACGCGACGCCGTAGCTTCCGATGTCGCTGTAGTAGTTGTTGACCACGTGCACGGGGTTGGCGAAGCGCACGCGCGGGTGCCTCTGGTCGGTGCCGCGGAACCAGTTGTGCACGTACGTCACCCGCAGGTGCCCCAGGTCCTGGGAGGCGTTGTCGTCGGAGTGGCCGATGAGCGCCGTCTTGTCGTGGTCGTGGAAGAGGTTCCACGACACGGTGATGAAGTCGGACCCGCGCTTGATGTCGAGCAGGCCGTCGTTGGCGCCGGTCAGGTCGTTGTGGTCGATCCAGATGTTGGTCGCGCCCTCCTGGACGTTGATGGCGTCGTCGTTGGAGCCGCTGAAGGAGAGGTTCCGGATGATCACATTGCGGGAGCCGTTGAGGTTGAGGCCGCCGCCGGTGATGCGGCCCGCGGTGCCCACGCCGACGATGGTCTTGTCGGAGCCGACCCGCTGCATCCCCGACAGGCTCACGGTGCCGTTGACCTGGATGACGTAACGCCCCGACGCGTTGACGTACTGGTTGAACTGGGTGGCGTTGCTGACGGTCACGGTGGTGCCGCCGGCGCCGCCGGTGGTCCCGCCGTTCATGCTCGCGTAGCCGACGGGGCTGGACTCGGCCGCCGGGACGGGCGGGGCGGCGGCCATCGTGCCGGTCCCCTGCAGGCCGAAGCCGGCGGTGGCGGCGAGGGCGAGGGCGGCGATACCGAAGGTCCTTCTCTTCATGGGGGGTTCTCCTTCTACCGGACGTAGATGGACGGTTGGGGTGGGGTGGGCATGCGGTCACCGATGAAGAAGCTCGGGTGCGGTGGCTGGTTGTACGCGGTGTTCTGCCAGGCCAGGGCCACCCGGTACTGCGTGTCGTGCTGCAGGGTGTAGATCTTGCGGTCGGTGACGTCGCGGGTGGTGTGGATCCGCAGGCGGGTGTTGTCGGACGTCCGCCAGATGACCTCCTCTCTCCAGTCCCCGAACAGGTCGCCCGACAGGGCGGGCGTGGCCTTGGTGCCGTTGTTGGACGCCACGCCCGAGCCGGTGAGCAGACGGGTGTCGCCGTCCGGGCCGTACTTGTCGATCCGGGTCCCGTCCAGGAGCTCGCGGACCGGGTCGGCGTCCCACCAGGCCAGGAAGTTCATGGAGGACGGCTTGCGGCCCGCGACGTTGCCGGTCACGCTGCGCAGGTTCCCGTCGGAGGCCGACCAGAACTCGGCGCCGATCCGGCCGTCGGGTCCGAGGGCGGGCGGACCCGCGGCGCCCGGGAGCGTGGCCGCCACCGCCCCGGCCGCCGCGACCAGGGTGACGGGCGCGAACGAGGGTCTGCGCCGGTACGCGACGCGGCGGCGGCCGCGTCCTCCGGTCGGTGAGGTTCTCACAACGACTCCCAGGGGTGGTCCGGCACGGCCCGGGGGCGTGCCGCGAGAAATCGGTTTCTCACTAGTCGCCATGACCGCCGGGAGGGTTGCCGTGCCCCGCGCCTTTCAAGCACCGTCGCGCGCCCGGCGGCTGACCGCGCTCGCCCCGTTCGGCCGTACGTCCAGGTCGGAGGCCGTTCTCGGCGACGGCACGGGGAGCGGGCGACACCGGGGAACGACCGGGGACGAGCCGTTCTTTCATGGGCCCGGCCCTCCGGAACGTCGAAACCGTGTCGAACCGGTTCGACTGTGGGATCGTGGCCGCGTGTGAGCTGGCGCACGGGAGGAGACCCGGAGACATGGCTGATCACCTTCCCGCCGGGCCGCGGAACGCGTGGGAGCGCTCCCGATGAGGGCCGACGAGGGCGGGACGTTCGACCTGGAGTTCCGCCGGTTCTTCGAGCGGCACCATCGCGACCTGGCCCGGCTCGCGTACCTGATGCTCGGTGATCCGGACTCCGCCGACGACCTGGCCGCCGACGCGCTGGCCGCCGCCTGGGACCGCTGGGACCGGGTGCGCCGTTCCCGGCACCCGCTCGCCTACGTCCGCCGGATCGTGCTCAACATGTGCCACAGCCGGATCCGTTCACTGGTGCGCGAGCGGGACCGGCTGGCCGAGTTCGGCATGACCGTACGGGAGCACGCCGACGGCCCGGACGTCCCGGCGGTGCTCGACGTGCGCGCCGCGCTGCAGCGGCTGCCCGAGCGCAAGCGGGCCTGCGTGGTGCTGCGCTTCGGCTTCGACCTGTCGGAGAAGGAGACGGCCCGGATCCTGGGCGTCACGGTCGGCACGGTGAAGAGCCAGACCTCGAAGGGGATCGCCGAACTCCAGCGCGCGCTCGGCGACCCCCCGCCCGGCGCGCGGCGGCCGGAGACCGGGGATCCAGGGCGGAGGCCGCCTCAGGACGAGCATGACGCGGACACGCGGCCCGCGAACGGGCACCCTGGGAGGAGGGCGCCGGGCAGGGGGCGGCCCGGCCGGGCACGGCGCGGCGCGGCCGATCTCTTCACGGGGGCGATCCGGCCGGGTGAACGGCCGCAGGAGGGGACGTGATGGGAGTGCGGCGCGACGATCTCGAACGCGCCGAGGAGTCGCTCGCGCGGCTGCGGGAGCGGCTGCGCTCCGAGGCCGGACGGCACGAGCCCGACCGCGACCGCATCTGGTCGCGGATCGAGGCGTCCATGGACCGGTCCGGCGCGGCCGTGCCGGAGGCTCGCCCCGGCGCGTCCGGGCGGCGGGCCCGCGGGCGGATCGCCATGGCCTCCCTGGCCACGGCGGCCGTCGTGGGTGCCGTGGGCGCCGTGGGCGCCGCCTCGGGGGCGTACTGGGAGTTCACCCGGGGCGGCGCGACGAGGCCGCCGGTCACCGCTCCGCCCGCGACCGGCCCGCCGGCCGCCCACCGGCCCGTGAACGGCGTCCCCTCCTCCGGGGACGCGCGGCCGGACCGCGAGAAGGGCCCGCTGTCGTCCGGCGGGACGCTCGACCCGGGCAGCGGGCCGCACTGGGCGCAGAACAACCTCACGCTGCGGGTGCGGGACGAGCTGCGCGCGCTGACGGTCACCATCCGGGTCGCCCGCACCGAACGGGTCCGGGCCACCGGCTCGTGGCTGTCACTGCCGAACGGCGACTTCCGCCCCTCCACCGAGACGACCGCCGACGCCGTCGTCTACCGGTGGACGCTGCTGCCGGGGCGCACCGTCCGGCCCGGCTCGTACGTCCTCGCGGCCCAGTACGACCGGACCGCCGGGCACGATCCGCGCCAGGACACCTACACGGTCGAGGGGACTCCGCGGGACGGCCCGTCCGCCGCGCCCGTGACCGTGGAGGGCCACTTCTGATCGGCCGGTGACCGCCTCCCCTTCCGAGCCGGACGGCCCGCCGGCCGGCTCGTGAGAACGTGTTCCCGTCTCGGCTCCGGTGCCGAGAAAGCGCTTACTCAAAAACGGTAGAGACTTCTCGAGCGCCCGTCAACCAAGCCTTTCATCGTCTTTCCCGCCATCTTCGCCCCCGCCCTCGACCTGCCGCCGGCACCGTTCTGTCGGTTCCGTTCGCTACCGTGTTCGAGCAGACCTTCAGGCCAGGGAACGGCAGCCGACCATGACAACCTCGCTGATCGGACGGGACCACCCCGCCGCGGTGCTGGACGCCGAGATCGACCGGGCGATCACCAGCCACGGCGGCCTGGTGCTGGTCACCGGTGAGGCCGGGATCGGCAAGACGGCCCTGGTCACCACCGCGGCGCAGCGGGCGCGGCGGGCCGGGGCCGCGGTCCTCGGCGGCTCGTGCTGGGACTCGGCCGCCGCCCCCGGTCACTGGCCGTGGACGCAGGTGATCCGCGCGCTGCGGCGTGCCGCCGGCCCCCGGGAGTGGGCCGGCCTCCAGGACATGGCGGGCGAGGAGCTGGCGGCGCTGCTGGGCGAGGCGCCGGGCACCGGGGCCGACGGCTTCCGGCTGTACGACGCGGTGACGACCGCGCTGGTGGCCGCGTCCCAGGCGCGGCCGGTGGTGGTGGTCCTCGACGACCTGCACTGGGCCGACGCGGCGTCGATCCGGTTGCTGGAGTTCGCGGCGCGGCACACCTGGTTCGAGCGGCTGCTGTTGATCGGCACCTACCGCGACGTGGAGGTGGAGGCGTCCGGGCACCCGCTCCGGCCGTCGCTGGGCGCGCTCGCGGCCAAGGCCACGGTGGTGACGCTGACCGGGCTCGGCCGCGCCGAGGTCGGACGGCTGATGCGCCGGACCGTGGGCCGGGAGCCCGGCGACGAGCTGATCGCCGAGGTGCACCGGCGGACCGGCGGCAACCCGTTCTTCGTCGAGCAGACGGCCCGGCTGTGGCAGGGCGGCGGCTCGGTCACCGCGATCGCGCCGGGCGTGCGGGACGCGGTGCAGCGGCGGCTGTCCCTGCTGCCCCCGGCGGTCGCGGCGATGCTGACCCCGGCGGCCGTGCTCGGCCGCGAGTTCCACCGCGGGGTGCTCGCGGCCACGGCGGAGATCCCGGTGCCGCACGCCGACCGCCTGCTCGACCAGGCGGTGGCGGCGCGGCTGGTGACCACGCTCGGCGGCGGGCGGTTCGCGTTCGCGCACGACCTGGTCAGGGAGACCCTGTACGGCGCGCTGGACGAGGCGGCGGCGCGCGACGCGCACGCCGCGGTCGTCCGCGCCCTCGACCGGTCGCCCGCGCCGGCCGACCGGCTCCTTCCGGCCGAGGCGGCCCGGCACGCCTACCTCGCCGGCGACCGGATCGACCCGGACCGCGCGGTGGAGCTGCTGACGGCCGCCGCCGACCACGCCTCGTTCCTCCTGTCGTTCGAGGAGGCGGCCGGCCATCTGCGCCACGCCCTGGAGCGCCTTCCCGCCGGCCGGGTCCGCGAGCGCACCCTCCTCACCATCGAACTGGCCGGCGCGCTGCAGCGGAGCGATCCCGGTGCCGCCCGGCGGGTCCTCGACGAGGCCGTCGGCCTCGCCCGCTCGGCGGGCGACGACGAGCTGTTCGCCCGGGTCGCGCTGACCCTCCTCCGGCACTGCCAGTTCGAGCCGGACGAGGGGCACCGCCAGGTGGGGCTCCTGGAGGAGGCGCACCGCAGGCTGGTCGGCGAGCAGGCGCCCGTTCCCGGGCCGTTCCCCCATGCGCGGATGGCGCAGGAGCTGGCGACGAAGATCGCCGGGCTGGCCCGGCAGGACGGCGACGACAAGGCCCTGATCTTCGGCCTGTGGGCGCGGCACGACGCCATTCTCGGCATCGGCACCGCGGCCGAGCGGGAGGCGCTCACCACGGAGCTGACCGAGCTCGCGCAGCGCTCCGGCGACCGGGCGGCGGCCGCGTTCGCCACCTCGTTCGGCTGGGTGGCGCTGCTGGAGCAGGGCGATCCGCGCTACCTCGACCGCTTCCGCGAGTTCCTGGTGATGGCCGGTCGCGAGGAGAGCGCCGCCTGGCAGCAGGCCACCCTGATCGACCGGGCGATCGTCAACACGTTCCAGGGGCACTTCGCGGAGGCGGAGCCCCAGATCCGCGTCGTGATGGACGCCCACGACGACGGCCAGGACTTCGCGGACATGGTCGTGCACCTGCGCTGGGCGCTGGAGATCATGCGGGGCGGGTTCGAGGCCATCGACGAGCTGGGCCCGAAGATACGGGCGCAAGGGCGTGTCTACGCCCTCCTGCTGGAGGGCATCACCGCCGCGCAGCGCGGCGACACGGGCACCGCGCTGCGTCACCTGGCGGCGGCCGAGGATACGGCCGAGCCCCTCCAGGGGACGATCGAGCCGCTGCGGCTGCGGCTGCTGGCCCAGGCCGCCGCCGCCTCCGGCGACCCCGAGCTGTGCGCCCGCGCCCGCGCCGAGCTGCTGCCGTACCGGGACCAGTGGGCGGTGGCGCTGTACGGGTGCGACGTCGGCGGCCCGATGAGCCTCTGGCTCGGCGCGGTCGACGCGGCCGAGGGGCGCTGGGACGGCGCGGTGGCGCTGCTGACGGACGCCTACCGGTCGGCGGACCTGCTGCTGGCGCGTCCGTGGTCGGTCGAGGCCCGCGCCCGGCTCGGCGAGGTGCTCGCGTCCCGCGGCGGCCCCGGCGACCGCGGCAAGGCGGCCGAGCTGCTCTCCGGCGTGGCGAGCGAGGCCCGGGAGATGGGCATGCGGCACGTGGCCGACCGTGCGCGGGCCGCGCTCGCGAGCCTGGACGGAACGGAGGGACCGGGCGGACCGGGTTCGGACGGCACGGGCGGGCCGGGCTCAGGCGGTACGGGCGGGCCGGGGGTTCCGCGTGGGGCGTCCGGCCGCGCGTTCCGTTTCGACGGGCAGGTCTGGACGCTGGCGTTCGGCGACCGGACCGTCCATATGCCCGATGCCAAGGGCCTGCGCGACCTGCGGCTGCTGCTGGGCAGCCCCGGCGCGCCGATCCCGGCGGGGGCGCTGCTGGCCCCCGAGGGCGGCGAGATCGTGGCGGCGTCCCTGCGGCCGGGCGGTGACCCGGTGCTCGACGAGGAGGCCAAGGCCGCCTACCGGCGGCGCCTCCGGCTGCTGGACGAGGAGATCGACCGGGCCGCCGGGCTGGGCGACGACCGCCGGGCCGCCGAGTACGACCGGGAACGGGCGGCCCTGCTGGAGGAGCTGCGCGCGGCCGCCGGGCTCGCCGGGCGCACCCGCCGGCTCGGTGACGAGTCCGAGCGGGCGCGCAAGGCGGTCACCGCGCGGATCCGCGACACGCTCCGCAAGCTCGACGGGCTGCATCCGGAGCTGGCCGCCCACCTGCGCGCCACGGTCTCGACCGGCACCACCTGCGTCTACCAGCCCGGCGACGACACCCCCTGGCGGCTGTGACGTTCCAGCGCGCTGTGCCGTTCCAGCAAGAAGGCCGGGCCGCCGCCCCCTTCGCGGGGGCCGCGGCCCGGCCGTGGCAGCCGTCCGATCACTTGCGGTTGTAGAGCCACATGGTCAGCGAGCCGAACACGGCGATGAACGCGGCGGCCCAGCCGGCCACCCAGACCAGCTCGCCGCCGCCCACGTCGCCCTGCATCAGGCCGCGCACCACCGCCACCAGGTGGGTGATCGGGTTGACGTCCACGAACGCCTGCAGCCAGCCGGGCATGGTCTCGGGCCGCACCAGGATGTTGCTGAGGAAGGTGAGCGGGAAGAGCACCATCATGCTGGCGCCCATGACCGACTTCTCCGAGCGCAGCAGCAGGCCGAACATCGTCCAGACCCAGGAGAAGGCGAACGAGAAGGCCACCAGGACCGCGACCCCCGCCACCACGCCGGCCGGGCCGCCGCCCGGGCGGAATCCCAGGATCAGGCCGAGCACCAGGATGACGACCGACGCCGCCGTGTAGCGGAACATGTCGCCGAGCAGGTAGCCGACCATCGGGGCGGGCCGCCAGATCGGCAGGGTGCGGAACCGGTCGAACACCCCCTTCTCGATGTCGGTGTTGACCGAGACCCCGGTGTACATGGTGGTCATGACCACGCTCATCACCATGATGCCCGGCAGCAGGAACTGCAGGTAGTCGGTGACCGAGCCGGCCAGGGCGCCGCCGAACAGGTAGGTGAACATCAGCGTCATGATCACGGGGAAGACCGTGACGTCGAAGAGCTGCTCCGGAACGTGCTTGATCTTGAGCATCGCCCGCCAGCCGAAGGCCATCGCCGCGGACGCGGCGCTGGGCCGCGGGGGCCGCTCCGCCGTCGTCAGGACCGCGCCGATGACCTCGGCGGAGGGAACGTAGGCGCTGGGCGCCTCCTGGGTCGTCGTCGCGGTGGTCACGCCACCATCTCCTTGCCGTCGTCGCTGGTGCCGTCCTCGGCCGGCCGGCCGGTCAGGGTGAGGAAGACCTCGTCCAGGCTGGGCTGGCCGAGGGAGAAGTCGTCCACGGTGATGCCGGCCGCCGCCAGTTCGGCCAGCGCGCGGGACGCCTGCTCGGCGGCGCCTCGTTCGGTGCTCTCGCCCTCCAGGCGGGCGGTCAGCGCGACGGGGTCGGCCTCCGGCTCCACCGCGGCGTCCAGGACGCTCGCCAGCAGCAGCCGCGCCTCGTCCCGGCGCCCGGCCTCGCGCAGCCGGACGTGCACCGAGCCCGCGCCCACCGAGGACTTCAGCTCGCCCGGGGTGCCCTCGGCGATGACCTTGCCGTGGTCGATGACCGCGATCCGGTTCGCCAGCCGGTCGGCCTCCTCCAGGTACTGCGTGGTCAGCAGGACCGTGGTGCCGCGCGCGACGACGACCCGGACGATCTCCCAGACCTGGTTGCGGCTGCGCGGGTCCAGGCCGGTGGTGGGCTCGTCGAGGAACAGCAGGTCGGGGGTGTTGATGATGCTGGCCGCGATGTCGAGCCGGCGGCGCATGCCGCCGGAGTAGTTCTTGACCTGCCGGTCGGCGGCCTCGGTCAGCCCGAACGCCTCCAGCAGCCGGGCCGAGCGTTCCCGGGCCGCCGGCTTGCGGTAGCCGACCAGCCGGCCCAGCAGCACCAGGTTCTCGGTGCCGGTGAGGTCCTCGTCGACCGAGGCGTACTGGCCGGTCAGGCTGACCCTGGCGCGGACGGCGTCGGGTTCCTTGCGCACGTCGTGCCCGAAGACCCGGGCCTGGCCGCCGTCGGGGCGCAGCAGGGTGGCCAGCACCCGGACGGCCGTGGTCTTTCCGGCCCCGTTGGGTCCGAGGACGCCGTAGACCGTGCCGCGCGGCACGGCCAGGTCGACCCCGTCCAGGGCCCGCTTATCACCGAACGTCTTCACCAGACCGGAGGTCTCGATCGCCAGTTCGGTTCCCGATTCGTTCATAGGTGTTCGTCCTTTCATGGGGAGGCTCAGGAGACGTACGGGCGCACCGCGCGGGCTTCGCGCAGGGCCAGCGCCCACCAGGTGAGCTGGTCGAGCATGGCCCCGGCGTCCCGCGCCGCGGCGCCGTCGTCCGGCGGCGGCACGCCGTCGCCGCACTCGAGCAGGTCGAAGGTCACCCGGCCGCGCACGGTCACCATGTGCAGCTCGGTGAACACGGTCCGCAGGTGCTCGATCGCGTGGAAGCCCTGGGACCGGTGCCCGTACGCCACGAACCCCACGGGCTTGGCCCGCCACTCGTCGTAGGCGTAGTCGATCGCCTGCTTGAGCGAGGCGGGGAAACTGTGGTTGTACTCGGGGGTGACGACGGCGAACGCGTCGGCCAGCTCGATCCGTCCGGTGAACGCGGCCACGTGGGGCGTGACCGCGCACGGGTAACGGTGCGGGAAGGTGAAGTCGGCCAGGTCGACGACGTCCACCGCCAGGTCGTCGCGGCGGCGTGCCCGCGCGGCGAACCAGTGCGCGACGGCCTCGCCCGCCCGTCCCTCCCGGGTGCTGCCGATGATCACCGCGAGGCGGACCGGCTCCGGGCCGCCGGGCTCGCCGGCGCGGGCGTTCACTGCTCGGCTCATCGCTCACCTCCAGATCGCCGTCGGCTCTCACTCTGAAGGCGCGAGATCTCGCCGCTCCCCCGCTAGATCAGATCTAGCGGGCCGCCGGAGAGGCTTCGCGATGTGCCGCGTCCGGGCTAGCCGGCGCCGTCGGTGGGGTCCGGCAGGAGTGACCGGCGCATCGCCTCCGCCAGCCGGCCGCGGAAGGCGTCCTCGCTCCAGCCGCACTGCCCGACCAGGGCCTGGTAGTGGGCGGGGTCGTTGAAGAACCACAGGACGTCGGTGGCCGTCTCGATGCCGAGGCCGTCCCGGAAGGGCCCCAGCGAGCGGGCGCGCTCCACCACCATGAGGGCGCCTCGGCGGCGGTTGTCCAGGAGTTCCGACCAGAGGCCGGTGACCTCGGGGGCGGCGTCGGCGGCCCGGCGGACCGTCTCGAAGATCGGCCCGGCCCGGCCGCCGATCAGCGTGACGACCGAGGCGTAGGCGCCGAGCACGCCGGCGGGGGTGCCGGCCTCCCAGACCGGCCGGAACCAGGGCCGTTCGGCCACCGGGACGGGCTCGTCGTCGCCCGCGAGCGCCTCGTCCAGGACCTGTTTCAGCAGGGCCGGCTTGGACCCGAAGGCGGCGAAGACGGTCGGGCGGGCCACCCCGGCGGCCACGGCGACGTCGGCCAGCGAGGTGGCGGCGTACCCGTCGCGGACGAACAGCTCACCGGCCGCGTCGACGATCGCCCGGCGGGTGCGGCGGGCGGCCTCCTCCCGGACCCGGGACCGGTAGGGCCGCTTCGGGCTCTGCTCCTTGACCACCGTCATCATGCTAGTGCTATATTCACAATACGGTTGTCTATCGAATAGTGGCTCGTCTATCGAAGATCGGTCCCCGACAACGAGGAGGCCGGGCATGACCCAGCCGACCGCCGTCCGCCCCTCCATCCACCGCCGAGACGAGGGCGAGGCGTTCTGGTTCCTCGGCAGCCTCGCCACCGTCAAGGCCGCCGGCGCCCGGACCCGGGGCCGCCTGACGGTCATGGAGTTCGTCAACCCGCCCGGGTTCGCTCCGCCCCTGCACCGGCACCTGGAAGAGGACGAGCTGTTCTACGTGTTGTCGGGCGCGGTGCGTTTCCACTGCGACGGCGAGACGCTGGCGGCAGGACCAGGCGACTTCGTCCACCTGCCCGTGGGGCTGCCGCACACCTTCCGTGTCGGCCCGGACGAGCCGCTGCGGTGCCTGCAGATCACCACCCCGTCCGGCTTCGAGGACTTCGTCGCCGCGGCCGGCGGGCCCGCGGCCGAACGCCGCCTGCCCGATCCTCTCCCCGGCGACGGTCCTCCCGACCCGGCCGCCCTCGGGGCGGCCCACACCCGGTTCGCGATCGAGATCCTCGGCCCGCCCCCGGGGCACTGAGGGGCCGGGCGAGGACGCTCGGGCGCGTACGGGTCGTGCGGGTCGTACGGCACGGGCGGCGCGGGCGGCGCGTGCGGCGCGTGCGGCACGGCATGACGCCGGAGGGCGGCGCCCATCGGGGCGCCGCCCTCCGGCGGTTCATTGCGCGATCGTGGCGGCGGACGCCGGCGTCAGACGTTGACGCCGAAGTCGGCGGCGACGCCGGCCAGGCCGGACGCGTAGCCCTGGCCGATGGCGCGGAACTTCCACTCGGCGCCGTTGCGGTACAGCTCGCCGAAGACCATGGCGGTCTCGGTGGAGGCGTCCTCGGTCAGGTCGTAGCGGGCCAGCTCCGTCCCGCCCGCCTGGTTCACCACCCGGATGAAGGCGCCGCGGACCTGCCCGAAGGACTGGCCCCGGGTTTCGGCCTCGTGGATGGAGACCGGGAACACGATCTTGGCGACCTCGGCCGGCACGGCGGACAGGTCGACCTTGATCTGCTCGTCGTCCCCCTCGCCCTCACCGGTCAGGTTGTCCCCGGTGTGCTCGACCGAGCCGTCCGGGCTGCGCAGGTTGTTGAAGAACACGAAATGCCGGTCCGACGGCACTCTGCCGGACTCGTCCACCAGCAGCGCGCTGGCGTCCAGGTCGAAGTCGGCGCCGGTGGTCGACCGCACGTCCCAGCCCAGGCCGACCGTGACCGCGGTCAGACCGGGGGCCTCCTTGCTCAGCGAGACGTTGCCGCCCTTGGACAGGCTCACACCCACCGCGTACTCCTCTCATGCCGGGACATTTGCTATTACACTTGTAGCAGAACTGTCAGGAGTGCGCGGCGATGGCGGGGAGCATGTCCTGGAACGTCCGCCCCTGGGCGGGCTCCCCGATGGCGTTCATCTTCCAGCCGCCCGAGTGCCGGTAGAGCCTGGCCATGATCATGGCGGTGTGGGCGCCGCCGCCCGTGAGGGTGAAGCGGGCCAGCTCGCCGCCGTCCGTCTCGTCCACCAGGCGGCAGAAGGCGTTGTCCACCTCGTTGAAGGTCTGCCCGTTGAAGGAGCTGACGGTGAACACCAGGGACGTGACGTGCACCGGCAGCCGGCCCAGGTCGACGACCACCGACTCGTCGTCGCCGTCGCCGGCCCCGGTCAGGTTGTCGCCGGTGTGCCGCACCGAGCCGTCGTCGCTGGTCAGCTTGCCGAAGTAGATGACGTCGGCGACCCCGCCGTCGGCCAGGAGCACGCAGGACGCGTCCAGGTCGATCTCCCGCTCCCGGGAGCCGAAGAACCCCTTCTTCTTGACCGCGTCCCAGCCCAGGCCCATGCGCACCACGCTCAGCGCACCACCGGACTTCTCCAGCGAGATCCGCTGGCCCTTCTGCAACGACACCGACACGCTCGCGTCCTCCCCATGGCACCGATCTACTACGACACTTGTAGCAGAGATCGGGCCGGCCTGGCCACAACGCACGGGCCCCGGCGAGCCGTTTCGCCGTACGGACGGATCCGGGAGGCGCCTACGAGGCGGGCAGGCCCGCCGCCTTCCATGCCTGGAAACCGCCCGCGACATCCGTCGCGCGGGTCAGGCCGAGGTCGTGCAGGGCCGCCGCGGCCAGGCTGGAGGTGTAGCCCTCCGAACAGAGGATGATGGGCCGGACGTCATAGCCGGTGGCCACGGGGAGCCGCGCCTCGCAGGCGGGGTCCAGGCGCCATTCCAGGACGTTGCGCTCGATGACGAGGGCGCCGGGCACCTCCCCCTCGGCCGCCCGCTGCGCCGCGGGCCGGATGTCGATCAGCAGCGCGCCCGCGCGCCATTCGGCGTGGGCCCGTTCCGGCTCCACGCGGTCGAGCCGGGCGCGCGCCCCGGCGAGGATCTCGTCGATGGAGCGCGCCCCGGCGGGCCGGTCCGTCACCACTGGTCGGCCCGCTCGACGGCCAGCCTGACGAGCCCGGACTCGGTCAGGTCGTAGCGGTTCATCTCGGCCAGCGGCGGCGAGTAGACGTGGATGCTGACCGCCGGGGCGGTGGAGGTGTTGCGGACCTCATGGACGTACTCGGGGCCGAACTCGCGGGTCTGCCCGGCCGCGACCTGGCGCGCACCGCCCAGGTCGCGCTCCTCCAGATCGCCCAGGGCGACCGCGAACGCGCCGCGCGAGCCGCCGTGGTCGTGCAGGCCGGTCGCCTGGCCGGGCAGCCAGCTGATCAGCCAGATCTCGTGGTCCTCGTCCCGGTGCAGCCGCTCGTACCAGCGGCCGTCGGGACTCAGGCGGACCCGCCGCACCCACGCGCCGGGGTCGGCGGCCAGGGCGCCGACGGTCTCCGCCAGGCGGGTCCGGGCGGGCATGGGCGTGCTCACCGTCATCGGGTCGTTCCTCTCCTCGTCGCTTCGCCTCGTCCGTGATCAGGCGCGGCGACACAGGTCGCTCGCCTGCCGCCGGAAGTCGACGTGCAGGCGCGACCACAAGGGACGTCCCGGATGCATGGAAACAGCCTGGCAGTAATTCCATGCCAAGTCAATCGGGATTGTAGGCAAGCGCCGAACCCTCGCGAAGGAGCGACCTCATACTTGAGAGCCATATTTACAGAGAAAGCTTTGCAGAGATTCCTTTGCAGACTAGGCTCCCGAAGGTCGTGATCAGGAAGGAACGTTCATGCTGAACAAGCGCAGGTCATTCGGCTTGGCGGGGGTGCTCGCGGGGCTGGCCGCGGGCACCGTCGCCGTCAGCGGGCTCGCCACGGCCCCCACGGTGAAGGCGACGCCGGCGGCGTCCACCGGACTGCGGTGGGCCCCCTGCGACGATCCCAAGAACCCCGGCGCGGAGTGCGCCACCCTCTCCGTCCCGGTGGACTGGGCACGCCCGGACGGCCCGAAGTTCGGCCTGGCGCTGGCCCGCCGTACGGCCACCGGGCCCGGCGAACGGGTCGGATCCCTGGTGTTCGGGCCCGGCGGACCGGGCGACAGCGGGGTGGAGAGGGTGGTCTCGGGGATCGGCAGGTTCAGCCCCGAGGTCCGCGGCCGGTTCGACATCGTCAGCTTCGACCCGCGCGGCGTCGGCCGCAGCAGCCCGGTGACCTGCTCCGGCGAGCTGCTCGCGAAGCGGCCGTCACCCGTCATGAAGGACCAGGCCGCCTTCGACGCCACGCTGGCGTACAACGCGCGGCTGCGCGAGGACTGCCGGACGCGGACCGGCCCGGTGTTCGACCACCTGGACACCGGCCAGACGGTCCGGGACCTGGAGGCGATCCGGGTCGCCCTCGGCGAGTCCAAGCTGACCTTCCACGGCAGCTCGTACGGCACGATGCTCGGCGGCCAGTACGCCGAGACCTACCCCACCAAGATCCGCGCGATGGTGCTGGAGAGCGTGATGGACCACAGCGTCCCCACCACCGGGCGCCTCCTCCATGACCAGGGGGCCGCGGCGCAGGACTCGTTCGACGAGTTCGTGAAGTGGTGCGCGGGCGACGCGGGCTGCGCGCTGAGCGGCCGGGACGTGCGGGCGGTGTGGAAGGGCCTCCTCGCCCGGGCGGGACGCGGCGAGCTGGAGCACCCCCAGAAGCCGGGAACGCGGATCTCGTCGATCGACCTGGTCAACATGATCGCGTTCCGGGCGTTCTACAAGCCCGACTACGCGGGCTTCGCCCAGACCCTCGCGAAGATGGAGCGCGCCGCGCCGCTTCCGGCCGGGCCCACGTCCCTGTCGCCGCTGCCTCCGGCGCTACCGGTGTTCTGCGCCGACTGGAGGCTGCCGGTACGGAACCACGCCGAGTACGCCTCCCTGGTCCGGCGGATGGACAGGGTCGCGCCCGACCTGCCGTACCTGCTGCCCATCCGCGGGGTGGCGTCGTGCCTGGGCTCGCCGACCGCCAACCCGCAGCACCGCCTCCAGGTGCGCGGCACCCCGCCGATCCTGCTGGCGAACGCCGTGCACGACCCCGCCACCGGCTACCCGTGGGCCGTGTCGGTCGCCCGGCAGCTCGGGCCCAAGGGCGTCCTGCTGACCTACGAGGGCGCGGGCCACGGCACCGCCACCGACGGCCCCTGCATGGAGAACACCGTCGACCGGTACCTCACCGACCTGCGGGTCCCGCCGCGCGGCACCCGCTGCCCGGCCGTGGCCTCCTGAAAGGCCGCGCGGCAGGGCGCGGGTGCGGCGCGTGCGGCACGGGTGCGGCACAGGTGCGGCGCGGGTGCGGCACGGGTGCGGCGCGGGTGCGGCCGGACGGGTCAGGCCGGTGAACGGCCGGCGTCCTCGGCCCGCTCGCGCTCGGCGGCCAGCTGGAGGGCGACGTCGATGATCATGTCCTCCTGGCCGCCGACGTAGCCGGCCTCCCCCACCTTCTGGAGGATCTCGTGGGCGGGCACGCCGTACCGTTCGGCGGCCCGTTCCGCGTGCAGCAGGAAGCTGGAGTAGACCCCGGCGTAGCCCTGGGTGATCGCGCCGCGGTCGGCGAACGGCAGCCGGTGCAGGAACGGCTTGACCACGTCGTCGGCCGCGGCCAGGGCGCCCTGCACGTCGACCCCGGTCGGCACGCCGAGCCGTTCGAACGTCGCGACCAGCACCTCGGTCGGGGAGTTGCCCGCGCCGGCGCCGAGCGCGCACAGCGCCCCGTCGATCTGGCGGGCGCCGTTCTGGGCGGCCAGGACGGAGTTGGCGACGCCGAGCGAGAGGTTCTGGTGGCCGTGGAAGCCGACCTCGGCCTCGGCGCCGATCTCGGCGACCAGCGCGCTGATCCGCGCCTGGGCGTCGCCGAGGACCAGGGCGCCGGCGGAGTCGACCACGTAGACGCACTGCGCGCCGCCGTCCACCATGATCCGGGCCTGCCGGGCGAGCTCCTCCGGGCCGATCCGGTGCGAGAGCATCAGGAAGCCCACGGTCTCCATGCCCAGGTCGCGGGCGGCGGCGAAGTGCTGGAGGGACACGTCGGCCTCGGTGCAGTGGGTGGCGATCCGGGCGACCGACGCCCCGGCGCCGTGGGCCTGCCGCAGGTCCTCCACGGTGCCGAGGCCGGGCAGCAGCAGGACGGCGATCCTCGCGTCGCGGGCCTCGTCCACGGCCGCGGCGACCAGCTTGACGTCGTCCTCCAGCGAGAACCCGTAGTTGAACGACGATCCGCCGAGGCCGTCGCCGTGGGTGACCTCGATGACCTCCACCCCGGCGCGGTCCAGGGCGTGCACGACGCCGCGCACCTGCTCCTCGGTGAACCGGTGGGCCATCGCGTGGCTGCCGTCCCGGAGCGTGGAGTCGGTGATCCTGATCTTCTGGGCGGCGCCGCCGCCCTCGCCGGTGCCGGGTACGGTTCCGTGCCCGCTCATGAGATCGCCTTCCTGGTCGCCAGCCGCTCGCCCACACGGGCCGCCGCCGCCGTCATGATGTCGAGGTTGCCCGCCCAGGGCGGCAGGTAGTCGCCGTTGCCCCGGACCTCCAGGAACACCGCGACCCGCGCCATCCCGTTCCAGATGTCGCGCGGCTCGTCGAACTGCGGTTCGGCGCGCAGCGTGTAGCCGGGCACGTAGGCGGCGACCTCCGCCACCATCCGGTGGACCGACGCGGCGATCGCCGCGGTGTCGGCGTCCGGCGGGATCGCGCAGAACACCGTGTCCCGCATGATCATCGGCGGGGTGACCGGGTTGAGGATGATGATCGCCTTGCCGCGGGCCGCGCCGCCCACCCGTTCGATGGCGCGGGCCGTGGTCCGGGTGAACTCGTCGATGTTGGCGCGGGTGCCCGGACCGGCCGAGCGGGACGCGATGGACGCCACGATCTCGGCGTAGGAGACCGGGACCACCGACGAGACCGCGTGCACGATCGGGATGGTCGCCTGCCCGCCGCAGGTGATCATGTTGAGGTTCGCCGCGTCCGCCAGCGCGTCCAGGTTGACCGGGGGGCACACGAACGGCCCGGCGGCGGCGGGGGTCAGGTCGATCGCGGTGACGCCCGCCTCGGCGTAGCGCGGGGCGTTGGCCAGGTGCGCCTTGGCGGAGGTGGCCTCGAAGACCAGGTCGGGCAGGTCGTCCTGCGCGAGCAGCCAGTCGACGCCGCCCGCCGACGCCCGTACCCCCAGGTCGCGGGCCCGGGCCAGGCCGTCGGAGGACGGGTCCACGCCCACCATGGAGTGGACCTCGATCGCGTCGCTGCGCAGCAGCTTGACCAGCAGGTCGGTGCCGATGTTGCCGGGACCGACGATGGCGGCGGTGAGCCGGCTCACGACGCCTCCCCTCGCGCCGCGAACGCGGCGGTGACCGAGCCGATGCCGGCGAACGCGGCGGTGAAGGTGTTCCCCGGGGCCACCGGGACGGCCGCGGTGACGGAGCCGGGCAGCACCACGTGGCCGGCCTCCAGGGTGACGCCGCGCTCGCCGAGGACGTTGGCCAGCCAGACCAGCGCGTTGATCGGCGAGCCCAGCACGGCGCCGCCGGCGCCGGTGTCCACCAGGTCGCCGTCACGGTGCAGCAGGCAGCCGGTGAGGGGCAGGTCGAGGGCGTCCAGGCGGGCCGGCGTGGTGCCGAGCACCACGCCCCCGCTGGAGGCGTTGTCGGCGATGGTGTCGGCCAGGGTGATCTTCCAGTCCGCGATCCGGGAGTCGATGATCTCCAGGGCGGGCAGCGCGAACTCGACGGCGGCGACCGCCTCGGCGGCGGTCACCCCGGGACCGGCCAGCGGGCGGCCCAGGACCAGCGCGATCTCCGGCTCGATCCGCGGCTGCAGGAACCGGGCGGTGTCGATGGGGGCGGCGTCCTGGACGAACATGCCGTGCGTCAGGTGGCCGAAGTCGGGCTGGTCCACGCCGAGCTGGCGGCGCATCGCCGCGGAGGTCAGCCCGACCTTGTGGCCCTTGATCACCGCGCCGGCGTCCGTCCACGCCGCGACCTGGCGCAGCTGGACGGCGTAGGCGTCGGCGACCGACATGCCCGGGTGGGCCGCGGTCAGGGGCGGGATGGGGATGCCGCTGTCGTACGCGTCGAGCAGCGCGGTGGCGGCCTTGGCCACGGAGGCCGTGTCCAGGCGCGCGCCGTCTCTGGCAGCGTCCATGGCCTTCCTTTCGTCGTTCGCCAGGTGAGGCGGTACCTGGAGGGTGGCCTCCCGCCACCCGCGCGGGCAACGGACGCGTCCCACGTGGCGGGACGCGTCACCTAAAGTGACGGCATGCCGTCCGGTGACTCCTACCTGCGGCGCGTCGTCGCGGTCCTCGGCGCCTTCCGCGCCGAGGACGACGATCTCGGCGCCGCCGAACTCGCCCGCCGCAGCGGGCTCCCCCGGTCGACGGCGCACCGGATCGCGCTGGACCTGGCCGAGGCGGGGCTGCTGGAACGCCGCGGGCAGCGGGTGCGGCTCGGCCTGCGGCTGTTCGAGATCGGGCAGCGGGTGCCGCGCCCGCGGGTGCTGCGCGACGCGGCCCTGCCGTTCATGTCGGACCTGCGGGAGGCCACCCGCCAGACCGTTCACCTGGCCGTGCCGGACGGCGGGGAGGTGGTCTACGTGGAGATCCTCGGCTCGCCCGGCGGCCCGCCGCTGCCGTCCAAGGTGGGCGGGCGGCTGCCGGTGCACGTGACCGGCGTGGGCAAGGCCATCCTGGCCTTCTCCCGTCCCGAGGTGGTCCGCGCCGTCCTCGATTCCGAGCTGGTCAGGCTGAGCGAGCGCAGCACGGTCGCGCCCGGCCTGCTCGCCAGGGAGCTGAACGCGATCCGCCGGGAGGGCGTGGCCTACGACCGCGAGGAGTCCGGGGCCGGCATCGTCTGCGCGGCCAGCCCCGTCCTGGGCCCGGACGGCGCCGTGCTGGGCGCGCTGTCGGTCTCGGGCTGGGCCGGGCGGGTCCGGCTGGCCGCCGTGGCCCCGGCCGTGCACACCGCCTCGCTCACCCTGTCCCGGACGCTGCGCGAGCAGGGCCTGGCCGGCTCCGTCTGAACACGGCCGGGCCCGGGGCCGCGCCGCGCTGGGGTCTGGGCCGGGCACGCGGGCCGCGCCGGGGGGTGCCTTGATAGCGTCGGGCCCGTTCGACCAGCGCCGAACGGGCGCGCCTCGTTAAGGAGCGATGATGGGACGGCCGTCCCCACGAGGCGGAGAGGCCACCGAGCCGAGACCGGCCCGGCGGCTGGGCACGGCCGACGCGGTCGTGATCGGCCTGGGGTCGATGATCGGGGCGGGGATCTTCGCGGTGTTCGCCCCCGCCGCCGCGGCGGCCGGTTCGTGGCTGCCGGCAGGGCTGGCCCTCGCCGCCGTGGTGGCCTACTGCAACGCCACCTCCTCGGCCCGCCTGGCGGCGCTGTACCCGGCGTCCGGCGGCACCTACGTGTACGGGCGGGAGCGGCTGGGCCCGTTCTGGGGCTACCTGGCCGGATGGGCGTTCGTGGTCGGCAAGACCGCCTCGTGCGCGGCGATGGCGCTGACGGTCGGCGCGTACGCCTGGCCCGAGCACCGGCAGGTGGTGGCGGTGGTCGCGGTCCTCGCGCTGACGGGCGTCAACTACGTGGGGATCCGGAAGAGCGCCTGGCTGACCCGGGCCATCGTGGCGGTGGCGGTGACGGTGCTGGCGGCCGTGGCGGTGGCCTGCCTGACCGGGCAGGGCGCCGACGCGGCCCGCCTGGAGCCGGGCGGGGACGCGACGCTCCTGGGCGTGCTCCAGGCGGCCGGGCTGCTGTTCTTCGCGTTCGCCGGGTACGCGCGGATCGCGACCCTGGGCGAGGAGGTGCGGGATCCGGCCCGGACGATCCCCCGCGCCATCCCGATCGCGCTCGGCCTCACCCTGCTGATCTACGCGGCGGTGGCCGTCGCGGTACTGGCGGTGCTGGGCCCGGAACGCCTCGCGGGGGCGGTGGCGCCGCTGGCCGACGCCGTACGCGCCGCGGGCGTCCCGGAGCTGGTGCCGGTGGTCACCGCGGGGGCGGCGGTCGCCGCGCTGGGCTCGCTGCTGGCGCTGATCCTGGGGGTGTCGCGGACGACGCTGGCGATGGCCCGCGACCGGCACCTGCCGGGCGCCCTGGCCGCCGTCCACCCCCGGTTCGCGGTGCCGCACCGCGCGGAGCTGGCCGTCGGCGCGGTCGTGGCGGTGCTGGCCGCCACGGTCGACCTGCGCGGGGCGATCGGGTTCTCCTCCTTCGGCGTGCTGCTCTACTACGCCGTCGCCAACGCCTCGGCCTGGACGCTGCGCCGGGACGAGGGGCGCCCCGCGCCGGCGGTCCCGGTGGTGGGCCTGGCCGGGTGCCTGCTGCTGGCGGCCACGCTGCCGGTCACCTCGGTGCTCGCCGGGGCCGCGGTGCTGGCCGCCGGCGCCGCCGCCTACCTCGCCCGCCGCGCCCTGGACAGGCGCGGGCGCGCCTGACGCGACCCGGCGGCCCTGGCCTCGGGCGCCGGTTCCTCCGCCGGACCGGCCTTCCCGCGCGCGAGGGCGCGTTCGGCGGCGGCGACGTTCTCCTTGACCACCAGGAAGCTGTCGGGGGTGACCGAGATCGAGTCGATCCCGGCCTCCACCAGGAACCGCGCGAACGCGGGGTCGTCGCTGGGACGCTGCCCGCACAGCCCGACCTTGCGGCCCGTCTCGTGCGCGGCGGCGATGAGCGACTCGACGCTCCGGGTGACCGCGGGGTCGCGCTCGTCGAACAGGTGCGCCAGGGCGGTGGAGTCCCGGTCCACGCCCAGGGTGAGCTGGGTCAGGTCGTTGCTGCCGATGGAGAAGCCGTCGAACCGGGCGGCGAACTCGCGGGCCAGGACGATGTTGGACGGGATCTCCGCCATGACGTACACCTGGAGCCCGTCGCGGCCCCGGACCAGCCCCTCCTCCTCCATGACCGCCAGCACCCGGTCGGCCTCGGCGGGCGTCCGGCAGAACGGGATCATCAGGATCACGTTGGCCAGCCCGATCGTGTCGCGGACCCGGCGCATCGCCCGGCACTCCAGCGCGAACCCGGCCCGGTACCCCTCGGTGTAGTAGCGGCTGGCCCCGCGCCAGCCGATCATGGGGTTCTCCTCCGCCGGCTCGAACTCCCGGCCGCCGATCAGCCGCGCGTACTCGTTGGTCTTGAAGTCGCTCATCCGGACGATCACCGGGTCCGGCCAGCGGGACGCGGCGATCCGCGCGATGCCGTGCGCCAGGCGCTCGACGAAGTACTCGGTCCGGTCGGGGTGGCCGCGGGTCAGCGCGGCGATCTCCGTCCGGACCTCCCGGTCCAGCCGGTCGAAGTGGACCAGCGCCATGGGGTGCACCCGGACATGGTTGTTGATCACGAACTCCATCCGGGCGAGCCCGACGCCGTCCGCGGGCAGCCGCCACCAGCGGAACGCGGCGGCCGGGTTGGCCAGGTTGAGCATCACCGCGGTACGGGTCCGCGGGAGCGAGGCGACGTCCATCTCCCGCTCCTCGTAGTCCAGCAGCCCCCGGTAGACGTAGCCGCGGTCGCCCTCGGCGCAGGACACCGTCACCGGGTCGCCGTCCCGCAGCGTCCGGGTGGCCCCGCCGGTCCCGATGATCGCGGGCACGCCCAGCTCCCGGCTGACGATGGCGGCGTGCGAGGTCCGGCCGCCGTGGTCGGTGACGATCGCCGCCGCCCGCTTCATGATCGGCTCCCAGTCGGGGTCGGTGACGCGGGTGACCAGGACGGCGCCGTCGACGAAACGGCCGATGTCGGCGGTACTGGCGAGGTTGCACACCGGCGCGGCGGCGATCGCGTCGCCGACGGCCAGGCCCTCGGCCAGGCGCTCGCCCCGTTCCCGCAGGCGGTAGGCGTGCAGCAGGGACGCCTCCCGGCGCGCCTGGACGGTCTCCGGGCGGGCCTGGACGAGGAAGATCTCGCCGGTGCGGCCGTCCTTGGCCCACTCCATGTCCATCGGCGTCCCGTAGTGCTCCTCGACGGCGACGGCCCAGCGGGCCAGGCGGAGGATCTCCTCGTCGGCCAGGACGGGCACGTCCCGTTCCGCCGGGAGCACCGGGACGGTCCTGGTCCCGCCGGCGGCGTCGTAGACGACCTTGATCTCCTTGCCGCCCCGGGTGGCGGACACGATCGGGGTCAGGCCGGGGCGGTCCAGCAACGGCTTGAACACCACGTACTCGTCGGGGTCGACCCGCCCGCCGACGACCGACTCGCCCAGGCCCCAGGCGCCGTTGACCACCACGGTGCGGGGGAAACCGGTCTCGGTGTCGAGGGAGAACATCACCCCGGCCGCGCCCAGGTCGGCGCGGACCATCCGCTGGACGCCGATCGACAGCGCGACCGACAGGTGGTCGAAGCCGTGGTCCTCGCGGTAGCTGATCGCCCGGTCGGTGAACAGCGACGCGTAGCAGCGCCGGCACGCGTCCAGCAGCGCCCTCTCCCCGGTGACGTTGAGGAACGACTCCTGCTGCCCGGCGAAGCTGGCCTCGGGCAGGTCCTCCGCGGTGGCGCTGCTGCGGACCGCCACGACCGGGTCGCGCTCGCCGGTGATCCCGCCCAGCTCGTGGTACGCGGCGCGGACGGCCACGACGACCTCGTGCGGGAGCTCGGTCTCCAGGATGCGGGCGCGCACGGCCGCGCCCGCCTCGGGAAGCGGCGCGCCATGGCGCAGCCGGGCCAGCTGGGCGGCGATGGGGGCGCGCAGGTCACCGGAGGCCACGAACAGGCGGTACGCGGCGGCGGTGACCGCGAAGCCCTCCGGTACGCGGACCCCCGCCCCCGCCAGCTCGCGGGTCATCTCACCGAGCCCGGCGTTCTTGCCGCCGACCAGGGCGACGTCCCCGCGGCCGATCTCATGGAACCGCGCGACCAGGTCGGACTGCGTCATCTCGCGCCTCCCCCGCTCCCGGGCGGTGTCCGGCGCCGCCCCTCAACTCCACCGTCGCCACGCCCCCGTTCCCGGACGCAGAGGACTTGGTCCGCCGCCGGTGGGACCAACGGCACATCCCGTCCGGTGGTCCCCGTCCGCCAGGGGCGGCTCACCGGTTCTCCGGGGGCGGCTCGCCGGGCGGCGTCCTCCGGTCTCCGGCGAGGTAGGCGACGCAGTCCCCGACCGTGGCGAGCCGGGGGTAGTCGTCCTCCTCGATCCGGAGGCCCGTGCGGTCACCGAGGGCCTCCACGAAGTTCAGGAAGTCCAGCGAGTCGAGCCGCAGGTCGTCCCGCAGGCTCGCGCCGTCGTCGGCCAGGTCCGCCGGGCCGAGGTCGGGAGCGACCTCCTGAAGCGCCCCGGTGACCAGTTCGCGTGTCTCGCTCGGCGTCATAGTCCCTCCGGGTCCTGGAGCAGGCGGGTGACGGCCTCCAGGTAGCGGGCGCCGCCGTAGCCGTCGCTGGCGCGGTGGTCGGCGGCCAGCGTCGCGGTGACCAGGGGCCGGACGCCGAGCAGGCCGTCCACCGCCCAGGGGCGTTCCACGACCTTGCCGAACCCGACCAGCGCCACCTGCGGCGGGTAGATCACGCCGGTCACCGTCTCCACCCCCTGGTCGCCGAGGTCGGTGACGGTGAGGGTGGCGCCGGTCAGCTCGCTGCCGCGCAGCCTGCCCCCGCGGGCCCGGCCCACGAGGTCCTTGAGGGCGGCCATCAGGTCCTCGGGCGTCCGCAAGCCGGCGTCGCGCAGCGCCGGGGTGACCAGGCCGCCGCCGCGCAGCGCGATGGCCACTCCCAGGTGGACGGCCTCGCTCGGGACGAAACCGTCGTCGATCCAGTGGCCGTTCAGCTCCGGCACCTCGCGCGCCGCCAGGGCGCTCGCCTTGAGCAGCAGCGCGGCGGGGAGGACGCGCCGCGACACCGGCAGTTCCCGGTTGCGTTCGCGCAGCCAGGAGAGGGCCGGGGACATGTCGATCGTGGTGCTCACGTAGTAGTGCGGGATCTCGCGCTTGGACCGGCTCATCAGGCGCCCGATCGCGCGGCGCATGGCCGTCCGCCTGTCCGCGGCGGGCCGGGGCTCCTCGGGCCGGGGCTCCTCGGGCCGAGGCGCGGGCTCGGGGGCCTTCGCGGGACGCCGTCCGGCGCGCCGGACGTCCTCGGCGCGGATCGTTCCCCGCGCCCCGGTGCCGGTCACGCGGCGGAGGTCGACGCCGGACCCGGCGGCCAGCCGCCGGGCGTACGGGGTGACGCGGGCCCTCGGCTCGGCCCCGGTGGCGCGGTCGACGTCGGTCCGGGTGATCCGCTCGCCCCGCCCGGTCCCGTGCACCCGCGCCAGGTCGACGCCCTTGGCCTCGGCGAGATGCCGGACGAGGGGCGAGGAGACGCGGGACGGCGCCTCGGGCTCGGGCTCGGGCGTGGGCCGGGGTTCGGGTGCGGGTGCGGCTTCGGCAGGCTCGGGCTTGGGCTCGGGTTCGGGGCGGGGCGCACCGGCCGGGACGATGGTCGCCAGCGGCGTGCCGACCGGGACGGTCGTGCCGGGCTCGACCAGGAGCCGGTCGACGAGGCCGTCGGCGAAGCACTCGACCTCGATGGCGGCCTTGGCGGTGTCGACCACGGCGACGACGTCACCGTGCCGGACCCGGTCGCCCGGCGCGACCCGCCACTCCACCAGGGTGCCCTCGTCCATGTCCGCTCCCAGGGACGGCATCGTGAACTCAGGCATCGTTGCGCACCGCCCGCCGCGCGCCCGCCGCGATGTCGTCGGGCCCCGGCAGCGCCGCCCGTTCCAGGTGCGCCGCGTACGGGGTGGGGACCTCGGCCCCGCAGACCCGTTCCACCGGGGCGTCCAGGTCGTAGAACGCCTGCTCGGTGACGCGGGCGGAGACCTCGGCCGCCAGCCCGCCCGAGCGCCACGCCTCGTCGACGATCACGACGCGGTGGGTGCGGCGGACCGAGGCCATGATCGTCTCGTCGTCCAGCGGGCGCAGCGTGCGCAGGTCGACGACCTCCGCCTCGATGCCGTCCTCGGCGAGCCGGCCCGCCGCGGCCAGCGTCCCGGGCAGCGTGCCGCCGTAGGTGATCAGCGTGACGTCGCGGCCGGGGCGCCGGACCGCCGCCCGGTCGATGTCCACCGGGCCCGCCGCGGCGGGCGGCTCGCCGGACGCGTTGTAGAGGGAGCCGTGCTCGAAGAGGAGGACGGGGTCGGGGTCCTCCAGGGCCGTCCAGAGCATGCCGCGAGCGTCCTCCACGGTGGCGGGGGCCAGGATGCGCAGGCCGGGGACGTGCGCGTACCAGCCCTCCAGGCTGTGCGAGTGCTGGGCGGCCAGCTGGCGGCCCGCGCCGGTCGTCATCCGGATCACCAGCGGCACCCCGAACTGCCCCCCGGACATGTGCCGGAGGGTCGCGGCGTTGTTGACGATCTGGTCCAGCGCCAGCAGGCTGAAGTTGACCGTCATGATCTCGACGATGGGCCGCATCCCGGCCAGCGCGGCGCCGATGCCCGCGCCGACGAACGCGGCCTCCGACAGGGGCGTGTCGCGGATCCGCTCGGGCCCGAACCGTTCCAGCAGGCCGAGGCTGACCGCGAAGCAGCCGCCGTAGCGGCCCACGTCCTCGCCCATGAGGAAGACCCGCTCGTCGCGTTCGATCGCCTCGGCGATGGCCTCCCGCATCGCCTCCCGGTAGGTGATGGTGCCGGGCGCCTTCCCCGAGCGCCCGTCCGCGGCCTTTCCTGCGGGGTTCCCAGGGTTCCCCGGGCTCCCGGACGTTCCGGACGTTCCGGCCCGTGTCCTGCGCGCCCGCTTGGCGGCCGTCCGCGCCGGTTCGCTCATGACCGCACCGCCTTTCCCGCCTTCCCTGGCTTCCCCGGCTTCCCCGCCTCTCCCGCCTTCTCCGCGTAGACGAACCGGGTGAGGTCCTCCACGGGTTCGAGCGGGGCGTCCTCGGCGGACCGGATGGCGGCGTCGATCTCGGCCGCGATCTCCTTCTCCAGCGACTCCAGATCGGCGTCGGTGATCCGGCCGCCGGCGCGCATCCGGGCGACCAGGCCGTCGATCGGGTCGCGCTTCTTCCACTCCTCGATCTCGGCCTTGCCGCGGTACAGGTCGGGGTCGTACATCGAGTGGGCGCGGTACCGGTAGGTCCGCATCTCCAGGAAGTGCGGCCCGCCTCCCCAGCGCACCGCCTCGGCCGCGCGCCGCGCGGCGGCCTCGACGGCGAGCACGTCCATGCCGTCCACGGCCCAGGAGGCCACCCCGTACGAGGACGCCCGCAGCGCCAGGTCGGTCTGGGCGTGCTCGCGGGCCAGCGCGGTGCCCATCGCGTACCGGTTGTTCTCGCAGACGAACAGGACCGGCAGGCGCCAGAGCGCGGCCAGGTTCACGCACTCGTGGAACGCGCCCTCGGCCATCGCCCCGTCGCCGAAGACGCAGGCGGTGACCCGGTCGAGCCCCCGCATCCGGTCGGCCAGCGCCAGCCCGACGGCGACCGGCAGGCCGCCGCCGACGATGGCGTGGCCTCCGTAGAAGCGCCGGGCCGCGTCGAAGAGGTGCATCGACCCGCCGCGGCCCCCGCTGCAGCCGGTGGCCCGGCCGTACATCTCCGCCATGATCGCCTCGGCGGGGACGCCGCGGGCCAGGGCGTGGCCGTGCTCGCGGTAGGTGGACACGACCGCGTCCTCGGCGGTCAGGGCGCGCAGCGTTCCGGCCGCGACGGCCTCCTCGCCGATGTACAGGTGCAGGAACCCGCGGATCTTGGCGGCGCTGTAGAGCTCGACGCACCTCTCCTCGAATCGGCGGATCAGCAGCATCCCGCGCAGCAGTTCCCACTGCCCGCCGCCCGCCTCCCCGCGCTCGGCGGGACGTCCGGTGGCCGTCATGGCGTCTCCTCCAGGGTCGACACGTCGCCCTCGGGAAGCCCCAGCTCGCGGGCCTTCAGCAGCCTGCGCATCACCTTCCCGCTGCGGGTGTGCGGCAGGTGCGGCTCGAAGACGATCTCCTTCGGGGCCAGCGAGGCCAGCCGGCGCCGGCCGAAGGCCACCAGCTCCCGGCGCAGCGCCTCGTCCGGGCGGTGGCCGGGCCGCAGCGTCACGAACGCCTTGACGATCTCCCCGGCGATCGGGTCGGGCTTGCCGATCACCCCGGCCTCGGCGACCGCGGGGTGCTCCATCAGCACGCTCTCGACCTCGAACGGGCCGACCAGGTGCCCGGCGGACTCGATGACGTCGTCGGCGCGGGCGACGAACCAGTAGTAGCCGTCCTCGTCGCGGCGGGCGATGTCCCCGGTCAGGTACCAGCCGCCGGCGAACGAGGCGGCGTAGCGCCCGGGATCGTCCAGGTAGCCGCGGAACATCGACGGCCAGCCCGGGGCCAGCGCCAGCTCCCCGTCCCGTCCGGGCTCGTCGATGACCCGGACGTGCCCGCCGGGGGTCACGAGCGCCCGGCCGTCGGCGCCGCGCTCCAGCAGCGCGGCCTCGATCCCCGGCAGCGGGCGGCCCATCGAGCCGGGCCGGATGTCCATGGCCGCGAAGTTGCCGATCATGATGGCGCCGGTCTCGGTCTGCCACCAGTTGTCGTGGACGGGCCGGCCGAGCGCCTCCGCGCCCCACACCACGACCTCGGGGTTCAGCGGCTCCCCCACGCTGGCGACGAACCGCAGCGCCGACAGGTCGCGGGCGCGCGCCGGACCGGTCCCGTGCCGCATCAGCATCCGCAGCGCGGTCGGCGCGGTGTACCAGACGGTGACCCGCTGCTCCTCCAGCGTCCGGTACCAGCGCGCCGCCTCGAACTCGGCGGCGTCCACCAGCAGCGTCGCGCCGTGGGTGAGCGGGGCGACGATCCCGTACGAGGTCCCGGTCACCCAGCCAGGGTCGGCGGTGCACCAGAACACGTCCCCGGCGCGCAGGTCCAGGGCGTACGCGGCCGTCGCGTGGTGGGCGACCACCGCCTCGTGGACGTGCACCGCGCCCTTGGGACGGCCCGTCGTGCCGCTGGTGAAGTGCAGCAGCGCCATGTCCTCGGGGTCGGTCGGCGGGATCTCGAAGAGCGGCGCGACCGCCTCGGTCACCGCCCGGTACGGGATCGTGCCGGCGGGGCCCGGGTCGTCGGGGGCGGCCCCGACCAGGAGCACGTGCGCCAGGTCCGGCAGCTCCGCCCGGATCGGGGCCACCTTCCGCTCGTACAACTCGGGGCTGGTCACCAGCGCCCGGCCCCCGCCCAGCCGCAGCCGTTCGGCGATCGGCTCCGGGCCGAACGCCGGGAACAGCGGCGAGAACACGCTGGTGTTCTTCAACGTGCCCAGCGCCGTGGCGTACAGCTCCGGGACCCTTCCCAGAAGGGAGAAGACACGTTCGCCGCGGCCCACTCCCAGCGCCCGCAGCGCGTTGGCGAACCGGGCGCTCTCGGCGGCCAGTTCCGCGTACGTCAGCTCGGTGACCGCGCCGGCGCGGTCCAGGCAGCGCAGCGCCACGGTCCCGGCGCGCGGCCCGGCCGCGTGCCGGTCCACCGCCTCGTGGGCGATGTTGAGCCCGCGCCCGCCCGGCAGCCCGTCCAGCAGCGCCCGGGCGTCGCTCCAGGAGAACCGCGCGCGGGTCCGTTCGTAGTCGGTCAGGTTGGCCGGGGCTCCGGCCTCCCCGGCCTTGGAGATCGTCGCGGCCGCCGCGGTCCCGGCGATGGTCGCGTTCCCTGCCGTCGTCGCCCGGTTCACCGCTCAGGTCTCCTCGTAGACGACCTCTTCGGCGGGGCGGCGGACGGTGGTGAGGACGGGGCCGTCGGGGACGCCCAGCCGCATCAGCATCTGCGGGTGGTGGCCGTTGCAGAACCGCCTGCCGATGAACTCGCGGAACTCGGGGATCTCCAGTGGCTGGGTGTGGAACGCGGCGGCCAGGTCGGCCTCGGCCGTCGCGCGCAGCAGCGCCCGCTGCAGCGCCTGCCCGGCCCGCAGCCAGTCCAGCGGGGTGTCGTCCGGCGTGGCGACCAGGATGACCAGCCCGGTCACCGGCCGGGGCGCACCGGCCGCCTGCCCACCGCCGCCTTCCCCGCCGGGCTCGTTGCCGGGCTCGTGGCCGGGCTCCTCGCGGGCTCCCCAGCCGTGGCCGCGGGCGAAGTCCCGGGCGGCGAAGTCGGGTTCGGTGTGCGGGGGCCGCGAGGGGTAGGAGACCTCGTGGACGCCGTCGGCGCGCCTGCTGCCGGGGGCCGGCGCCCAGCGCGCCGCCTCGCCGGCGTACGCGGGGCTCATCTGCTGGATGTGCTCGGCGGCCTGGGTGAGGCCCGCGAGCGCCAGCTGGGTGTGCGTCTCCACGACCTGGATCAGCCGGACGCCCTCGCGTTCGGCCTCCAGCTTCATCGCCGACAGCAGCGAGGGCCGCACCGGGTCCGGCCGGAACGCGCCGCGGTGCGTGCGCCGCCGCCGGACCACCGCGTACAGCCGCCGGGCGTCCTCGTCCTCCTCGATGCGGGCGCCGACGTGCACGTCCGCCAGCAGATGCGGGCGGTCGGGATCGGGGAGGACGTGCACCTCGGCCTCGTGGCCGAGCGCCCGGATCGCGACGCGCAGCGTGAACAGCGCCGCGCCGCAGCTGATCAGCATCTCCCGGCCCTCGGGGTCGGCGACCTCCAGGCGCCGGTCGGGGTCGGCGCGCAGGCCGATCCGGGTCCCGCGCAACCCGAACCGCCACGGCTGGGTGTTGTGGACCGACGGGGCCCACACCGCCGCCTCGACGGCACGTCGCGCGTCCTCTGCCCTCCGGTCCGTCACGGTGGACCGTGGCCACATCGATCCCATGGCACCCCTCCTCGCCGGATCCGGGTGGATCGTCCTCCAGCGCATCACCCCGCGGGCGGCCGGAACCAGGGCCGAAGGTCCACCCGGGCGGGGACCTTCCTCCCGGGGACCTTCGGCCCGCGGGCTCGGGACTTCGGTCGCTGGCCCCCGCCGCCGCCCGGACGGACCCTGATCGCATGAGACGACCGACGGTGCGCCAGGTGATGACCTCCGAGGTGGTGTCCGTACGTCCGGGCACCCCGTTCCGGCAGGTCGTCTCCACGCTCGCCGAGCACCGGATCAGCGGCGTGCCCGTGGTCGACGACGACGGCGGGGTCGTGGGCGTGGTCACCGAGGCCGACCTGCTCCGCAAGGAGGAGGAGGCGGCGGTCGGCGCCGGGGCGCGCCGCCGGACGATCCTGCCCGGGCTCGCGCGGGCGACGCGGTTCAGGGGTGACGCGGGGACGGCCGGGGAGGTGATGACCGCCCCGGCGGTGACCACCACACCGGACGCCACGATCGTGGAGGCGGGGCGCACGCTGTCCGAGCACGGGTTCAAGCGGCTGCCGGTGGTGGACCCGGAGGGCCGGCTCGTGGGCGTGGTCAGCCGCGCCGACCTGCTGCGGGTCTTCCTCAAGCCGGACGCCCAGATCCACGAGGAGGTCATCCACGAGATCGTCATCCAGAGCCTGTGGCTGGACCCGGCGATGGTGGAGGCCGACGTGCGCGACGGCGTGGTGACCCTGCGGGGGCGGGTCTCCCGGGCGAGCCTCGTCCCGCTCGCCGAACGGCTGACGGCCTCGATCGACGGCGTGGTGGACGTGGTCAACCGGCTGGACTACGACGAGGACGACACCGTCCCCGCGCACGGCCGGCACCGGCGATGAGCCCCGGATCAGGACCCTCGGCGCGGCCGGGGGGACCTTCGGCCCTCCGGCAGGGCCCCGGCACGGGCGGATAGTGGAGACGAAGCGGGAGGTGAACGATGGCCATCTACGCGATCGGCGCCGTCCTCGCCGACCAGGACGGCTGGGGTCACATGGGCGACGGCGGCTGGGGCTGGGGCTGGATGATGGGGTTCTGGGTGTTCATCGTCGTGCTCGCGCTGGTGGGGCTGGGCGTCGCGCTCGCCCTGATCACCAGGGCGACCGGCCGGAACGGCGGCTCCCCGCCGCCCCCGCCCGCTCCGCCGCCCCACGCCCCGCCCACGTACGGCGAGCGGCCCGGTGGGCCGCCCGGTGGACGGAACGGCGACGGCCTGGAGGAGGGCCGGAACATCCTGGCGGAGCGGTACGCCCGGGGCGAGATCGACACCGCCGAGTACCGGGAGCGGCTGGCCACGCTGTCCGGCAAACCGACCGGACCGCAGGCCGGACCGCGGGAGGGCCCGCCACCCGATCGGCCCCGCTGACCGACGTCGGACCCTTTTGTGAGCGGTCGCCGCCCGTGGTGAGAGGTGTCAGCCGCCGGGGGCTTTGCGGCGACATCAAGATCGTGGATCATGCATGTGAAGACTCCGCGATCATCAAGGGACGAGCATGCGACACGCCGGCATCCTGGCGCACAGCGCCGAGGGCGCATCAATGTGCTTCCTGACCTTCTGCAGGAAGGGCTTTGAGGATCTCGGCCCGCATATGCACCCCGACGTCACCCTCGACTGCGTGGCCATGGGGCACAGCATGCAGGCGTGGGAGGACGGGGACCACCCGGCCATCCGGGAGATCCTGGCCACCAGCGTGCGGCGCCTGGCTCAGGCCGGCGCCGACTTCTTCGTCTGCCCGGACAACACCGCCCATCTGGCCCTCGAGGCGCCGGGACCGGAGCTGGCGCTGCCGGGGCTGCACATCGCCGAGGTGGTCGCCGAGCGTGCCGCCCTGGAAGGGCGCAAGCGGGTGGGAGTGCTGGGCACCAAGTACCTGATGGGCGGGACGCTCTACCCGCGCGCCCTCGCCGCGCACGGCATCGAATGCCGGCTGCCCGAGGCCGCGGACCGCCTCATCGTCGACGAGATCATCTTCGGGGAGCTGGTGAACGGGCTGTTCACCGACCGGGCGCGGCGCGAGTATGTCCGGATCATCGAGGGGTTCCAGGCCGAGGGGTGTGACGCGGTCGCCCTCGTGTGCACCGAGATCCCCCTGCTGATCACTCCCGAGGTGTCCCCGCTGCCGACGCTGCCCTCCACGACCCTGCTGGCCTCGGCCGCCTACGAGACGGCGACCGGCAAGCGGCCGCTGCCCACCTGGCGAAGCGGCCCGTTCCATCCGGCGCCGGCCGCGTGACCGACGTTGACTTGCGGCGAGTTGCTGCCTTGGGCGGCCCCGAGGGGACGACTCGCCGCAAGTCAACGTGCCGGGGGCGCGTCGGCGGGGTCGCGCAGCAGGGCCTCGACGCGTGCGGCGACGGTCGCCACGGCCGCCTCCACCTCGGGTGTCAGCCCGACCCCGAAATCGAAGTCGGCCCCCTCGATGGCGTAGACGCGGAGCCGGACGGGCATGCGGTCCAGGGCCGTTCCCAGCTCCACGGCGTGCTCCAGGCCGAGGGCATGGCTGCTCGCGGGCGGGTCGAGCCCGTCCCGCCCGACCGCCTCCAGCGCCTGCTCGTGCACCCGTCCGGGACGCGGCGGGTCCGCGCGCACCGCGTCGACGACGACGGCGAGCGCGGCACCGGCCCAGAGTTCGATGAGGCGGGCGGGCTCGCCGTCGGTCACGGCCGGCGTGGCCGCGATCCGGCCGCGCAGCGCCTCGACGACCGCGGGCCCGGCGCCGTCGTCGCGGCGGAAGGGGTTGCCCACGCCGATGACGACCCGTCCGCGCCGTGCGGCCCGGTCCGCCGCGCCCCCGGTCATGACCGCTCGACGGTGAGGTCGAGGAAGTGGGTGGAGCAGGAGATGCACGGGTCGTAGTTGCGGATGGCCTGCTCGCACCGCCGCGCCAGCCGCTCGTCGTCCAGGTGCAGGCTCCCGGCGACGAACCGCCGCAGGTCCTCCTCGATCGCGGCCTGGTTCTGCGAGGTGGGCGGCACGATCCGGGCCGCGGTGATCAGCCCGGCGGCGTCGAGCGCGTACCGGTGGTAGAGCAGGCCGCGCGGGGCCTCGCTCACCCCGTGCCCGGTGCCCTCGCGGGGCGGTACGGGCACCGACGGCCGGTCCGGGGGCTCGTACGCGCCGATCAGGCGGAGCGCCTCGTCGATCGCGTACACCACCTCGACCGCGCGGACCAGGATGCTCTGGAACGGGTTGCGGCACTCGGCGCCCAGGCCCGCGAGCGCGGCGGCCTCCAGGGCCAGCGGCGACAGGCGGTCCCGGTTGAGCGCGTAGCGGGCGAGCGGGCCGGTCAGGTACCGGCCGCCGCCGTCGAGCCGGGCGTGCAGCGCGGTCGAGTACGGCACCTGGTGCTCGGTGACGTGCCGTTCGAAGGCGTCCGGGGCGAACGAGCGCCCCGAGCCGGTCCGCGGGGTCCCGCCCTCGATGGGGTACCGGTCGCCCGTCAGGGCCAGATGGTCGTGCGGATGGGTGAAGTCGGGGAAGTCGAAGCCCGCCGCCCAGCGCACCGTGGCCAGCGCGTCGTCGAGCGCGGCCCGCAGGATCCCGGCCAGCGGCTCCAGCTCGGCCCGGGACGGGACCCGGTAGAAGCCGCCCACCCGGACGTTCACGGGGTGGATGGCCCGGCCCCCGAGCATCTCCATGACCGTGTTCCCGGCCTTCTTCAGCCGCAGCCCCCGCTGCACGACGTCCCGGTGGTCGCGGGCCATCTCGACCGCCCCCGGGTAGCCGAGGAAGTCGGGCGCGTGGAGCAGGTAGATGTGCAGGGCGTGGCTCTCGATCCACTCGCCGCAGTACAGCAGCCGCCGCAGGTCGTTCAGCGGCCCGTCCACGGTCACGCCGCAGGCCGCCTCGATCGCCCGGCACGCGCTGGTCTGGTACGCGACCGGGCAGATCCCGCAGATCCGGGCCGTGATGTCGGGCGGCTCGGTGTGCGCGCGCCCGCGTAAGAACGCCTCGAAGAAGCGGGGCGGCTCGTAGATGTCCAGCCGCACCTCCTCGACCCGGGTGCCGCGGACCCGGACGTACATCGCGCCCTCGCCCTCCACCCGGGCCAGGGCGCCGACGTTCAGCGTGCGGTCATGCCGGTGGGTCATGGTCCTGCTCCTCTTCCCGCTCCTCGCGGAAGGCGGTGACGTTGAACGTGGACAGCACCCGCCGGGTCTCGTCCGGGGTCATGTCCAGCCAGGGCAGCAGCGCCCGGGTGTTGGGCCGGGCCCCGCTCCAGGCGGGCGAGGGCCCGAAGCAGCCGTAGCAGCCCCGCCCGTACGCGGGGCAGATCGCGCCGCAGCCGGCATGGGTGATCGGGCCCAGGCAGGGCGTTCCCTTGGCGACCATGACGCAGACGGTGCCGCGCCGCTTGCACTCGAAGCAGACGCTGTGGTCGGGGATGTCGGGCCTGCGGCCGAGCAGGAACGCCGTCAGCACCTCCAGGAGCTGGCGCCGGTCGATCGGGCAGCCCTGGAGCTCGAAGTCGACCGGGACGTGCGCGGCGATCGGCGTCGAGCGCGCCAGGGTCGCGACGTACTCGGGCCGGGCGTAGACGACCGAGGCGAACTCGCGCACGTCGGCGAAGTTGCGCAGCGCCTGGACGCCGCCGGCGGTCGCGCACGCCCCGATGGTCACCAGCGTCCGGGAGATCTCCCGGACGTGCCGGATGCGCTCGCGGTCGGCGGGCGTCGACACCGACCCCTCCACCAGCGACACGTCGTACGGGCCGTCCGCCACGGCGTCCGACGCCTCCAGGAAGTGCGCGATCTCGACCTGCCCGGCCAGCTCCAGCAGCTCGTCCTCGCAGTCCAGCAGCGTGAGCTGGCAGCCGTCGCAGGACGCGAACTTCCACACCGCCAGCCGCGGTCTCCCCTCGGCCATCACAGCTCCTTCACGGCCATCAGCGGCGCGGCCGTCTCGTAGGCGACGACAGGGCCGTCCCGGCACAGCAGCAGCGGGCCGAGCTGGCAGTGGCCGCACCAGGCGACGCCGCAGCGCATGTTGCGTTCCAGCGAGAGCCGCACGTCGGCGGCCGGGACGCCGCGGGCGACCAGCGCCTCGGCGGTGAGCCGCATCATGATCTCGGGCCCGCAGACGAAGGCGGCGGCGCGGGCCGGATCGACCTCCGCCCGGTCGACCAGCGCGGTGATCAGGCCGACATGGCCGGTCCAGCCGGCCCCGGCGCGGTCCACGGTGACCTCGACCCGGGCGCCGCGGGCCCGCCACCGGTCGAGTTCGGCCGCGTAGAGCAGGTCCCGCGGGCTCCGGGCGCCGATCAGCACCGCCACCCGCCCGTAGGCGTCCCGGTCGGCCAGCGCGCGGAGCACCGCCGCCCGCAGCGGCGCCAGCCCGATCCCGCCGCCCGCGAACACCAGGTCACGGCCGCGCGCGCCGTCCAGGTCCCAGCCGGTGCCGTACGGTCCGCGCAGGCCGAGCACCCCGCCCGTCCGGGTGCCGTGGATCGCCCGGGTGACCGCGCCGGCCGCCCGGACCGTCTGCTCGATCGGGACGGCCCGGCTCACCGAGATCGGGACCTCGCCGATCCCGAAGGCGTACATCATCGTGAACTGGCCGGGCCGCGGCTCGCCGATCGGCCGCCCCAGCGGCTCCAGCCGCAGGGTGACGGTGTCGCCGGTCTCCCGCCACCGGGTCGCGACCCGGTACGGGACCGGGGTCATCGTCTCCATGGCGGCACCACCGCGACCGGGCGGCGGGCGCGGTGGACCAGGGCGTGCCCGACCGAGCCGAGCAGCAGACCGGTGAAGCCGCCGCGCCCGCGGGTGCCCACCACCAGCAGATCGGCCCGGTCCGACGCCTCGGCCAGGGCGCGGGCCGGGCGGGCCCGCACCACCTGCCGGGTCAGCGGGACGTCGGGGAAGTCGGCCTGCCCGCCCGCGACGAACTCGGCCAGGGCCCGTTCCTGCTCCTCGCCGACCGCGTCCACGTCGTACACGAGCGGCTCGACGCCCCCGGGGCCGGCCGGTTCGGGATGGGTCCACGCGAGGACCACCCGGAGCCGGGCGTCCCGGAGCGCCGCCTCCTCGAAGGCGAAGGCCAGCGCCGCCGCGCTCCCCTCCGAGCCGTCCACTCCGACGACGATCTCCCCGTGCTCCCCGTGCTCCGGGACCCGCCGCATCCGCCGCCACGGCTTCGCGGCAGGCTCGCCGGCCTCGTCCTCCCGGGACCCGGCCGCCTCCGAGCCCGCGTCCGCGCCCGCGTCCGCGGTCGTCTCCGTGGTCGCGTCCCGGTCGGCCTCCCGGTCGGCCGGCGGGGTGGCCTCGGCTCTCGCCCGGTCCACGCGCACCGCCACGGCCGGGCACGGCGCGTGCGACACGACCTGCAGCGCCACCGACCCCATCAGCAGGCCGCTCAGGCCGCCCGCGCCGTGGCTGCCCACCACGACCATGGCGGCCCCCTCCGCCTCCTTGATCAGCACGGCCGCGGGCTGCCCGCCGACCTGGCCGCCCGACACCCGCGCCTCGTGGACGCCCAGCGCGTGGAACCGGGCCCGGGCCCGGTTGACGGCCTCCTGGACGACCTCCTCGGCGTTCTTGTGCATCCATTCCCGGACGGACCCGATCCGGGGGTCCACCGGAACGTCGAACAGCCAGGGCGCCACCGCGTACACGACCCGCAGCGGCACGTCCCGCAGGACCGCCTCCGCCGCCGCCCACTCGGCCGCGACCAGGCCGCCCTCCGATCCGTCGACCCCCACCACGATCTCGGTCACGACGCACCGCCCGCCGGGCCGCCGGGCCGCGCCGCGGACTCCCCGGCCGCCGCCTCACGCTCCGCGTCGAGGGCCGCCTCACGCTCCTCGTTCAGGGCCGCCGCCTCGACGGTCAGGTCGATGCCGACCGGGCACCAGACGATGCACCGGCCGCAGCCCACGCAGCCGGACGAGCCGAACTGGTCGTACCAGGTGCCGAGCTTGTGGGTGAGCCACTGGCGGTACCGGCTGCGCGGCGAGCCCCGCACGCTCCCTCCGTGCAGGCCGGAGAACTCCAGGTCGTAGCACGAGTCCCAGCGCTGCCACCGCTCGGCGTGGTCGCCGGTGAGGTCGGTGACGTCCTCGGTCGTGGTGCAGAAGCAGGTCGGGCAGACCATCGTGCAGTTGCCGCACGTCAGGCAGCGGCCGGCGACGTCGTCCCACTGCGGCGAGTCCAGGGTCTCCTTCATCAGGTCGCGCATGTCGACCGCGGGCATCTCCCGGCCCATCCGCCCGGCCGCGGCGGCGACCTCCGCCCGGCCCCGGTCCCGGTCGTCCCGCCCGGCGGGCTCGGCCGCCAGGCCGTCCAGGAGCCGCGCCCCGGCGTCCGAACCGGACTCGGCCAGGTAGCGGGGCGGCCCGTCGCCGTCCACCAGCTCGGTGAGGACGAGGTCGTGGCCGGGGCCCGCCTCCGGGCCGGTCCCCATGGACGCGCAGAAGCACGTCTCGCCCGGCTCGGTGCAGTTGACCGCCACGATGAAGACCTGCTCGCGGCGCCTCCGGTACGAGGTGTCGGCGTACTCGCCGCCCATCAGGACCCGGTCCTGGACGAGGATCGCCCGCAGATCGCACGGGCGCACGCCCAGGAACGCGTAGCGGGGCGCCTCCTCGGGCCGGTCGTCGACCTCGAACCCGTCCTCGGTGCGGTCCGCCGACCAGAGCCGCACCCGCGGCCGGTGCAGGAACGGCTTCCACGACTGCGGTCCCGCCGAATGCCCGAAGGCCGCGCGATCCTCGCGCCGCCGCACCCGGTAGGCGCCCGGGGCGAGCGAGACGCCCCACCCGTGCGGCAGGTCCTCGGGGGACGACAGCTCGTCCAGGACGATGGCGCCGTCCCGGAAGGTCGGCCCGACGACGGTGTGGCCGGCCTCGCGCAGCGCGCCGAAGAGGCCGTCCAGGTCCGCCAGCAGCATCGGAGACATGATCGTCCGCCTACCTTCCCCGAAGATCGTCCGTATCGTCCATGTCACGTCACCGGCCGGGGCGCGGGTAGGGCCGTTCGGCCCGTTTCGCAAGGTCGAGGGACCGTGGACCGGCGCGCTCCAGGGGTCCGGTGGCCCTCCGGCGTCAGGGTCCTGCGTCCCCCCGCGCGGGGACCTTCTTCCCTGGAACGGGGGCCGCGGTGGAAAAAGGCTGGCGGTATGAACGCTGACGACCCGTCCCACCGGACGGAACCGGTACCCGAGCGGGACCCGGACCCCGCTCCCATGGTCCTGTCGTGGCGGCAGGCGATGGACCGGCTGGCCTCGGCGCGGGTCGGCAGGCTGGTGTTCACCGAGCGCGGGCTGCCCGCGGTACGGGTGGTGCGCTACCGGGTGCGCGGCGGAACGGTCCGGCTCGATCTGGACGACGGGGCCGGGCTGACCATGGCACTGCGGGAGGCGCCGGCGTACGACGGCGTGGTGGCGCTGCACGCGGACGGGCTCGGCGAACCGCCGGGCGGCGGCTGGGAGGTGACGGCGGTCGGCGTGGTCCGGACGGTCGAGACGGGCGGCGGCGGGACGGCCGTCCTCATCGACGTCCGGCACGTGACCGGGCACCGGATCACGTTCCGTCCCGCTGGCCCGCCGTGTCCCCCTTCTCCCTCGCCTCCCGCCCGTACGGCGGCGGGCGCCCGGCCTGAACGGGGTCCGCGGGGGCACCTGCGGGCGCTGTGAGTCCCCCCGGGACCCACCACGGGACACACCCCATTGAGCGACACCAAAGATTTACAAAATATGCTATTCGGCGCGTCGGTAATCGAATATGGGGGTAGGGCGACAAAGGTAATAGCGACGACGGATGGATGTGTGCGTGGAGCGGTGGGACATGACACGCCGACGACAACACACAGGGCGTGCTTTCGCCACTGAGACGGTCGTCGCCGCCGAGGCCGGCGGGGTGGAGGAGATCGCCGCGACCATAGACGCGGCCGGAGAGGTGGCCAGGCAGCTGAGCGCCGACCCCGATCGCATCGCCCACGACCTGGCCGACCAGGTGACGCACCGGCTGTTCGGCGTCAGCCTGCACCTGCACGGCGCGCTGCCGATGATCGCCGACCGGTACGCGGCCGAGCGGGTCATGTGCGCGCTGAACGGCCTGGACGAGGCCATCGCCGACCTGCGCCGCGTCATCTTCGACCTCCGCACCGACCTCCGTGCCGGCGACGACGCCGGCCCCTCCGCCGGCGGCCGCTGACATCCCCGACGTCGCCCCACGTCCCCGGCTCACCGACCGACGTCCTCCGCCCCTCCGCGTCCACGCCCCCATCCCCATCCCCATCCACGTGTCCACTCTCGGGGCGATCCCTGGTTCCCTGATTCCACCGCTCCCGTTCCGTGCGCCTTTTCTTCCCTGCGCCTTTTCATCCGGTTCATCGGGCTCGCTGGCTGTCGTACCGGGCCCACTCGGTGTCCCAGGCGTCGTAGCGCCGGCGGTCGTAGCGGCGGCGGGCGAGGACGTACACGAACAGCAGCGGGGTCCCGGTGGCCACGGTCGCCCCCACCGCGGCGAGCGAGGCGTCCCCGACGGTCTGGGACCGCATCCGCGGGCGGACCGCGGGACGGCCCGCGTCGTCCACCCAGATGCGCTGGGTCTGCCCGACGATGGGCCTGCCCTGCCAGTTGGGGATGTCGGCGTCGTGGTGGCTGCCATCGGGGTCGATCCACGTCACCTGGGCGGCGTTCGATGCCCCTGGCCTGCCGCTTCCCACGCCGAGCACGGTCGCGGTCACCTGGTGCCGGGTGGCGGCCTCCCGGTGCTCGGCGTGCAACCCGCTCTCGTAGCTCGTCTCCGCGGCCCGCGTGGCGGCGAACGGGGTGATCCCCAGGAAGAGCACCGCGGCGCTCACGCCCACCGTCCGCTGCGCCCGGTCGACATCGCGGCGCAACGAATTGCGGTCGAAACCGAATCGCCTCCTCAGGCGGTCCAGCCGCGTGCCCATGAGGCTCAGGCCATGTCCTCGCATGATGCCTCCAACAGCCGTTCTCCGGCCACGTTAGGGACGGCGCCGCACGGCGTCGTAGGGGCGAAAGTCCACCGGACCGAAGAAATCCGGCGAACCGGCCTGACGAACTCCGGGACCAAAGTCCCGGCGTACGTGTGCCTTTCGCGCCTGCCGCCGGATGGCCACGCGGAGGAGAGTTCAAGTCGACGGAATTCTTCTGGTGGAAGGTGAAGTGAGATGGCCGTCTCGACCCCCCGTAAGGCCCGCACAGGACACCGCGTCCTCCCGAACCTCCATGTGACCGCTCCCCAGCCCCTGACCGAATCCCCCGCCGCGCGCTACGTGTGGGCCGTCACCCGCCTGGCGCTGGGCTGGGTGTTCGCGTGGGCCTTCCTGGACAAGACCTTCGGACTGGGGCACGAGACCCCCGCCGCCAAGGCGTGGATCGACGGCGGGAGCCCGACCGCGGGATTCCTCAAGAACTCGCCCGAGGGCCCGCTCGCCGGCTTCTACAACGGCCTGGCCGGGCAGGCGTGGGCGGACTGGCTGTTCATGCTGGGCCTCGCCGGCATCGGCATCGCTCTGCTGCTGGGCATCGGCATGCGGCTGGCCGCGGTCGCCGGGGTGCTGATGCTGGTCATGATGTGGAGCGCGGTACTGCCGCCCGCCAACAACCCGTTCATGGACGACCATCTCATCTACGCCATCGTCCTGGTCGGACTGGCCCTGGTCAGCGCCGGCGACACCCTCGGCCTCGGCAGGCGGTGGGGCGGGACCGCCCTCGTCCGCCGGTTCCCCGTCCTGAAGTGACCGCGCGAGTGAACACACCTCACGGAGGGCGCCCCCAGGAGGGGGCGCCCTGCGCCGTCCGCGGCACCCGTACGGTCGCCGCCGCCCCCGGCGGTACGGGACCGTCGCGCCCGGCACCGGGACCTTCGGCCCTGGCGATCGGCGATGCCGCGCCCCTGGAATGGAGATCCCGGAACGGCGCGGAGGTGTCATCGATGACCGTGGCCGAGCAGGTACGGCAGCACCACCGGCGCTGCGCGGCTCACCTGGCCACCCTGCGGATGCTGGCCATGACCGCGGACGGCCGCCCGATCACCGCCGAGACCGCCGGCGCGATCGAGTACGCGACCGGCGCCGTCCTCGGCGAGACCCGGGCCGCCCAGGACACCATCGTCGCCGGCGAGGCCGGCGGGACCCGTCCGGCACCGGCGGCGCGGTTCCTGGAGGCGCGGATGCTGAGGCTGCGCGTCGCCGCCGACGACGTGCTCGCCGCCGTCGAGAGCGGCGACGTCCCCGCGCTCCGGCGCCGGCTGTGGGTGTTCACCTCGCTCACCCGGGCGATGTGGACCGTGGAATCAAGCTTCTGCCACTCCTCTCGGGGAGAGGACCGGGCGCAGCCGGCCGGCCGGTGAGCACGGGACGCCGCGAGAGCGGAAAGGCCGCCCCGCGCGCCCCCACGAGCGGGCCGGGCGGAGCCCGCGGACCGGGCGGAGCCCGCGGGCGCAGCCGGCGGATCGTCGTCGTCCGGTACGGCGGGCCCGAGGAGATGCGGCTGGTCGAGGGGGCGATGCCCGTCCCGCGCCCCGGCGAGGTCAGGGTGCGGCGGACCGCGGCCGGGGCCGGACCCGCCGACGTGCTCATGAGGGAGGGCGCCTGCCCGGACGGCCCCCGGCCCCCGTTCACGCCCGGTCACGGCCTGGTCGGCACGGTGGACGCCGTCGGGGAGGGCGTCACCGGGTTCGCCCTGGGACAGCCCGTGGCCGCCCTGACCGTGTACGGCGCGTACGCCGACCATCTGTGCGTCCCCGCGTCCCGCCTCGTGCCGGTGCCCCCGGGCCTGGACCCCGCCGAGGCCGTCGCGCTCGTCTTCGACTACGTCGCCGCCTACCAGATGCTCCACCGGGTCGCCCGGGTCAGGAAGGGCGAGCGCGTCCTGGTCCACGACGCGGCGGGCGGGGTGGGCTCGGCCGCGCTGGAGCTGGGCCGGATCGCGGGCCTGGTGGACATGTACGGGACGGCCGCCGGCGGCGCCGCCGTCCGGGCCGTGGCCTCGCTGGACGGCGTGCCGATCGACCTCACCCGGGAGAACTTCGCCTCGCGGGTCCGCATCGGCGCCCTCAGGGGGCTCGACGTGGTGCTGGACGGCACCGGCGGCTGGACCACGCCCCGCTCGTACCGGCTGCTCGGGCCCGGCGGGAGGCTGGTGCTGTACGGCCGCGCCGCAGGCCGCCGCCCCGCCGTGCCGCTGGTCCTGGCCCGCGCCGCGTTCCAGCGGTCCCGCCGTGTCATGGCCTACCGGGCGGACCGGCTGCTGGAGCGCCGTCCCGACTGGTACCGCGAGGATCTCGGCGCGCTCTTCCGGCTGCTGGCGGAGCGGCGGATCGCCCCGGTCATCGCCGAGCGCGCCCCCTTGGAGGACGCTCCCGGGCTGCACGAACGCCTCCGCCGCGGCGAGGCGGCGGGCAGGCGGGTGCTCTGCTGACGGGCGGCCGGACGTCCCCCCGCCTCGGGCCGATCGTCCCTAGGCGGCACCGCCGGCCGCGGCCCACGCTGGAGGTCAGGAGGTGGAACGTCATGGACACCAAGCAGTGGAACGCGGAGATCTACATCAACGAGCGCGGGAACGACACCCACGTGCGCGCGGTGCTGACCACGCAGGACGACACCACCATCGTGGGAACGGGCCACGCCCGGCGCAATCCGGCCGACCGCTCGGTGCCGGAGATCGGGGACGAGCTGGCCGTGGGCCGGGCGTTCCTCGACCTGGGGCACCGGCTGGTGGAGCTGGCCGGCGCCGACATAGCGCAGGCCGCCCAGCAGGGCTGACGGCGCGCGGCGGGACGTTGTGAACATCGCCTTCGCCCGTCCGCTGTCGTCCCGCGGCCCCGAGGTGCTGTTCGCCCTGGCGGCGGGCGGCCTGGCGGCGGGCGGGATCGCGCAGTGGACCGGCCAGGACGACCTGGCCCGGCTGCTCTGGCTGCTGGTGACGGCGGGGGCGTGCGTCCCGGCTGCCTGGTGGGTGCTGGACGGGCTGCTGCACCGCAGGTTCGGCAGCGACGTGATCGCGCTGCTGGCCCTCGGCGGCACCCTGGCCGTCCACGCCTACCTCGCCGGCGCGGTGATCGGGGTGATGCTGACCGGCGGGCGGCTGCTGGAACGGCGCGCCGACCACCGGGCCCGGCGGGACCTGAGCGCCCTGCTGTCGCTGGCCCCGCGGATGGCGCACCGCGAGACCGGGGACGGGATCGAGACGGTCGACGCCGGAAGGGTGCGGCCGGGCGACCGGCTGGTGGTACGGCCCGGCGAGGTGGTCCCGGTGGACGGGCGCATCGAGCCCGGGGAGGGCGGCACGGGCGGCACGGGCGGCACGGGCGGCACGGGCGGCACGGGCGGCACGGCCGTCCTGGACGAGTCCACGCTGACCGGCGAGCCGATCCCGGTCGAACGCGGTGAGGGCGAGGACGTGCGCAGCGGCGCGGTGAACGTCGCGGGGCCGTTCACCTTCCGCGCCACCGCCGACGCCCGTTCCAGCACGTACGCGGGCATCGTCCGGCTCGCCGAGGAGGCCGCGGCGGAGTCCGCGCCGTTCGTCCGGCTCGCCGACCGGTACGCGGCGGTCTTCCTGCCGCTGACGCTGGCGGTGGCCGGCGGCGCCTGGATCGCCTCGGGCGACGCGGTGCGGGCGGTGGCGGTGCTGGTGGTCGCCACCCCCTGCCCGCTCATCCTGGCCGCGCCGGTCGCGTTCGTCTCCGGGCTGTCGCGCTGCGCCCGCCGCGGCGTGGTGGTCAAGGGCGGCGGCGCGCTGGAACGGCTGGCCCGCGCGCACGTCCTGCTGTTCGACAAGACCGGGACGATCACCACGGGGAACCCGTCGCTGGCCGAGGTCGTCACGGCCGGGGACACGCCCGCGGACGAGGTGCTGCGGCTGGCGGCCTCGCTCGACCAGGTGTCCCCGCACGTGCTCGCGTCCGCGATCGTGCGCGGGGCGCGCGACCGGGGCGTGCCGCTGACCGTTCCCACGGAGGCGGACGAGCGGCCCGGCAAGGGCGCCCGCGGCGTCGTCGGCGGCCACCGGGTCGCGGTGGGCAAGGCCGGCTGGGCCGGCGAGGGCCCGGACGGCTGGGTGGACCGGATCCGGAACCGGGCGGCGGCGCGCGGCGCCATCACCGTCTTCGTCGGGGTCGACGGCCGGCTCGCCGGGGCGCTGCTGCTGCAGGACCGGATCCGGGCGGACGCGGCGCGCACGTTCCGGCTGCTGCGGCACGCCGGGATCGACCACACGGTCATGGTCACCGGCGACCGGGCCGCGGTCGCCGGCCCGATCGCCGATCTGGTCGGCGCCGACGCCGTCCACGCCGACCAGTCCCCGGCCGACAAGGTGGCGGTGGTCCGCGCCGAGACGGCCAGGGCCGCCACCGTGATGGCCGGCGACGGGGTGAACGACGCGCCCGCCCTCGCCGCGGCCGGGGTCGGCGTGGCGCTCGGCGCCCGCGGCGCCACCGCCTCCTCCCAGGCCGCCGACGTGGTCATCACCGTGGACCGGCTGGAGCGGCTGGCCGAGACCCTGGCCATCGCGCGGCGCACGCGGTCGGTCGCGCTGCAGAGCGTCCTGGTCGGCATGGGCCTGTCGCTGGCCGCGATGACGGTGGCGGCGCTGGGGTTCCTGACCCCGACGATCGGGGCGGTGCTGCAGGAGGGCATCGACGTGGCGGCGATCCTGGGCGCGCTGCGCGCCCTGGGGCCCGGCCGCGAACGCTGGCCGCGGCTGCGCGGCGACGACGCCGAGCTGGTCCGCCGGCTGGACGAGGAGCACCGCGCGCTGTGGCCGCGGATCGAACGGCTCCCGGCCATCGCCGACACCCTCGCCGGGCCGCCGTCGGACCGGCGCCGGGCCGCCCTCGGCGAGCTGTCCGGCTTCCTCTCCGACCTGGCCGAGCACGAGCGCAAGGACGAGCAGCGGCTCTACCCCGCCGTGGCGCGCGCCCTCGGCGGCGCCGACCCCACCGGGACCATGAGCCGCGCGCACGCGGAGATCGCCGACCTCACCCGGCGGATCGGGCTGCTGTCCGCCGAACTCGACCACGACCCCGCCGGGGACGGCGGGCGGGAGCTGCGCAGGACCGTCGAGCAGCTCCACGCGATCCTGCGGCTGCA
Organism: Actinomadura viridis; assembly: GCF_015751755.1. Classification (GTDB taxonomy): domain Bacteria; phylum Actinomycetota; class Actinomycetes; order Streptosporangiales; family Streptosporangiaceae; genus Spirillospora; species Spirillospora viridis. The sequence continues at coordinate 8,466,355 of NZ_JADOUA010000001.1, read as the reverse complement.
CTTCGTCCAGGAGGAGGAGTCCTACTTCGTGCTGGCCGACGAGGGACCGGTGCGGCACTCGCGGTGACCGGGGTCAGGGGATGCCGACCAGGGCCTCGGCCTGGCCCTCCGCGAACGGGGCGGGCCCGTGCCACTCCAGCAGCAGGACCGTGGCGTCGTCGCCGAGCCGTCCCTGGTGGTAGTCCAGGTGGTGGCGGACGAGGCGGCGCAGGGTCTCGGCGACCGGCAGCCCGTCGGCGTGGTGGCGGATCAGGAAGTCGACGAAGCGTTCCAGGCCGAACTCGCGGCCCTCCGGGCTGCGCGCCTCGGTGATGCCGTCGGTGTAGAGCACCAGCCGGTCGCCGGGCTCCAGCTGGTCCTGGCACAGGACGGCTTCGGTGTCCAGGCCGAGGCCCAGCGGCGGCGCCGGCTCGCACTCCAGCCGCACCAGCGAACGGCCGTCGCGGATGATCACAGGCCGGGGGTGCCCGTGGTTGATCCAGCTCAGCAGCCCGCCGGCGACGTCCAGCTCGGCCAGCAGCCCGGTGGCGAACCGTTCCCCGCCGAACTGCGCCAGCAGGGTCTCCTCGATCCGCCGCGCGGTGTCGGCCAGCCCCTCCCCGAGGCGGCGGTGGTTGCGGCAGGCCGCGATCGCCAGGCCCGCGGTCAGGCCCGCGGCGGTGTCGTGCCCCATGGCGTCGAAGACGCTCAGATGGACCGAGTCCCCTCGGAGGGCGTAGTCGAAGGCGTCGCCGCTGACCTCGTAGGCCGGTTCCATGACGGCGCTGATCACCACCCGGTCGGTGGCGTACGTCCGGGGCGGGATCAGCCGCCATTCCATCTCGGCCGCAACGTTCATCGGCCGCCGCCGCACCAGGCTCGCGTAGGTGTCGCTGGTCCGGCGCTTGCTCTGCACCAGGAGCGCCACCAGGCCGGCCAGGTCGCGCATGTCCCACGCGACGTCGCCGCCCGCCTCCTCGGCGGTCACCCGCAGCACGCCCAGCCGCTCGGCGCCGTCCAGGAGGGGGATCCACCAGCGGCCGGGGCCGCCCCTGCCCGCCGAGGTGGACACGATCTCGCCGTGCTGGAAGGCCCGGCCCGCCACCGTCCCCTCGACCGGCACCTCGTCCGGCCGGTCGCCGGCCCCGCCGGCGCGCGCCGTCCGCCCGGGGAACAGGAAGAGCATCTCCTCCTGGAGGTCGGCGAGATAGATCAGCACCTCGGACATGCCCGCGACGGCGGCGTGCGCGGAGATCACGTCCGGCAGGTTCTCCAGCGTGACCAGGTGGCTCGCGCGCACCAGCCCCGCGAGCATCCGCTCCCGACTCAACGCCCTGTCCATGCCGGGTTCCTCCCCACCCGCCCGTACCGTACCCGCCCTCGCGCCTTCGAGACAGGCCCGTTGGGGACCGCCCGTGGCTCGGGACGCGGTGGTCAGGGCAGGTGGTCAGGACACGGTGGTCAGATCGGGAGCCGTCAGGCGCCCGCACTGGAACGCCGGGCCGAGCCCCTCCCGGTCGATGATCTGGCGGAGCCGGGGCGGGAGGTTGGCCAGCGAGAGGCAGCCGCCCTCGGCGCAGGCCCGCCACCGGATCCCCAGCAGGACGGGAAGGGGGTCGCAGCGGACCCTGATCAGGTCGTGCGTCAGCACCCGCAGGTGGACGGCGTCCTTCTCGATCATGGTGGTGAGCGCCTCGCCCAGCCGGCTCACGGTGATCTGGTCGAGGACCCCGCCCACGTGGACCAGGACGTGGTCGTCCCCGGGCGGGTAGGCGGTCGTGATCGTCAGTTCGGCGTCGGGCAGGCACCGCGACAGCCGTACGTCCTCCGGGTGGAGGGCCCGGATGGCGTCGAGGACCTGCGCGGGGTCGGGCGCGGCGGCGTCCCGGGGGCGGACCACCCGCGGCGGCGTCGCGACCGCGGCCTCGATGTCCGGGTGGACCTGGACGAGGCCGCCCAGGCCGGTGGCGTCGAGCGCGTCCCGCAGGCGCCCGTCCGACGGCGGCACCACGAGCCGCAGGGTACGGCCCAGCAGCCGCGCCCGCGCCTGCGCGCGGGCCAGCAGGACCAGGCCGGAGGCGTCCATGAGGACGGTCTCACCGAAGTCGACGACCAGCCCGGCGTGGCCCCGCGCCGACGGCACGGTCAGCGCCTCGTACAGTGCCTCCCGGATCGCCGTGTAGTTGTGCCAGCCGGTCCGTGGAGGCAGGGCGAGCACGAGGTGGCCGCGTTCGGTCGCCGTCCGCAGCCCTGGCACGGTCGTCTTGGTCATCGGTCCGCTCTCCGCTCGGTGTGGAATGGGCGGGGGCGCCGGAACCCGGAACGCCCTTGACGATCCCGGTGAGGCGGGAGAGGGCCAGGCTCGCGATCGTCTCGGCCTCGGGCCGGATTCCGAGATGGACGCAGCAGCACCACAGATCCTCGACGCAGCGGCGGACGGTCTCCGCGGGCACGTCGGCGAAGTCGTCGCACAGGCCGGCCAGCAGGGCGTCGGGGGGCGTCCCCGCCTCCGCCGGCGTCTCCTCACGCTGCACTGCCCCTCCGCTCATCGAACTCCCGTCCCTCCGGGGGTCCGCACCGCTTCGGAGGAACCTTGAACACTGCAAGGGCATACCCGAGACCGGCAAGGAAATGAGCGCGCCGGGGAAAAGTTCGATCATCTTCGGGTCGAAGATCGGTGATCTCCCCGGCATTGCGCGTTGACCGCCCGCCGGAAAACTGCCCCAATATTTGAACGCCGGTCTGCCCGAGTTGAGAGGTTGGTGACCTGGTCAGGGGACGGCCGAGCCCGATGAGAACGCCTTTTTACCCTTGGTCACCGAAAGGCGTGTCCGCCGTCACCGGATGAGCCGGAAGAACGCCCGGATCTCCTCGACGAACGATCCGGGCTGCTCGGACGCGGCGAAATGACCGCCCTTGTCCAGCTCGTTCCAGTACCGGATATCGATGTAGCGCCGGGCCGCCCACCGCCGCGAGGGGCGCGGGACCTCCTTGGGGTAGATGGAGCACCCGGTGGGCACCTCCACGACGTCGCCCGTCCCCTCGGTGAACCACTTCTGGACCTGCCTGATGCTCTCCCAGTACAGCCGCGCGGACGAGGCGCCGGTGCCGGGCAGCCAGTACAGCATCACGCTGTCGAGCAGTTCGTCGCGAGTGAACGCGTTCTCCGGATGGCCGTCGCAGTCCGACCAGGCCCGGTACTTCTCGACGATCCAGGCGCACAGCGCCGCGGGCGAGTCGACCAGGCCGTACCCGAGCGTCTGCGGGCGGGTGGACTGCTGGACCGAATAGCCGTCCTCCCACTCCTTGACGCGTTCCAGGTCGGCGAGCACGGCGCGCTCCCCGGCGGTCAGGTCGCCGAACGTCGCCGGGTCGGGCGCGGCGATCGGCGGGCTGAGGTGGATCCCGGCCGGACGGCCGCCGTCCCGCTGGGCCATGGCGGTGGCGACGCTCGTCCCCCAGTCGCTGCCGTGCACGCCATAGCGGTCGTGGCCCAGGCGCTCCATCAGGACGGCCCACGCGCGGGCGACGCGCTCCACGTTCCAGCCGGGCCGCGACGGCTTGCCGCTGAAGCCGTATCCGGGCATGGCGGGGATCACCACGTCGAACGCGTCGGCGGCGTCCCCGCCATGGGCGGGCGGGTCGGTCAGCGGCCCGATCACCTTCAGGTACTCGACGATCGAGCCGGGCCAGCCGTTGGCCAGGAGCAGCGGGAACGCCCCGGGGTGCGGCGAGCGCACGTGCGCGAGGTGGACGTCCAGCCCGTCGATCTCCGTGCGGAACTGGGGCAGGGCGTTGAGGCGCGCCTCCGTCCGGCGCCAGTCGTACTCGCCGGCCCAGTGGCCGCACAGGTCCCGCAGGTACGCCAGCGGCACCCCCTGCGACCAGTCGCCGACCGTCTCGGCCTCGGGCCAGCGCGTTCTCCGCAGCCGGGCGCGCAGGTCCGCCAGGTCGGCCTCGGGGATCTCGACGCGGAACGGGGTCAGGTGGCCGGTCATCGTTCTCCTCGTTCTCCTCACGTCGGCGTCACGTCAGCGTGCCGGACCAGGCTTCGAGCCCGGCGTCGGACAGGAGCGTGTCGAAGGCCGCCTCGGCCGCGCCCAGGAGCGGGCCGCGCCCGCCGAGCGCGGAGGGCAGCAGCGGCGGCGGATCGGCGCGGCGGAACCGCATCAGCGCGGCGGTGTAGGCGCCGTTCAGCTCCTCCGGCGCCGTCGCGACGAGGCCGGCGGCCAGCCCGGACAGGGTCACCAGCTCCGGATCCAGGGCGTTGACCAGCGCGCCGACCCCCCGGCCCAGCGCCGCGGCCGCCGCGCCGGCCGCGGCGCGGGCGGCCGGGTCACCCGCGGCGGACGTGAGGATCCGCCCGGCCTCGGTACGGGGGTCGCGCGGCTCGGGACGGCCCAGGGCGCGCGCCATGGCCCGCCCGTCGACCGCCAGGTCCCAGCAGCCGCGGGCGCCGCACGGGCAGTCCAGGGCGGGGTCCCCGAAGGGCATGTGGCCGAACTCGCCGCCGGCCCCGGTCGCCCCGTCGACCGGCACGCCGTCCACGATGAGGATGCCGCCGACGCCGACCTCCACGGTGAGGTGCAGGCTGACCCGCGCGCCGGCGCCCGTCCCGCGCCGGGCCTCCGCCAGACCGGCCATCGAGGCGTCGTTGCCGACCAGCAGCGGCGTGCCGGGCGCCGGGCGGAGCGGTTCCAGGTCGATGCCGTACCACCCCATGCCGGACGCCTGGACGATGGTGGTCCGCCGTACCGTGCCCGCCACGGCCACCGACACGGCGCGGAGGCGGGGCCCGTGCTCGCCGTACGCGGCGGCGATCCGCCCGCGCAGGACGTCCAGGACCGGACGCGCGCCCCCGGCGGGGTTGCGCCCGGAATCCTCCGCCACGACCCGGCCGCCGATCTCGACGGTGCACATCCGCCACTCCTCGTGGCCGATGCTGACCGCGCAGACGAGCGGCCCCCTCGGATGGGCGGTGAGCACGGGGGAGGGCCGCCCGCGCCCGCCGGTCTGCGGCCCCGCGGTCTCCTCGGCGAGCCGCAGCCCCTTGAGGCGCGTGCTGATCTCGGCGGCCGAGCCGCTGCTGAGCCCCAGCGCGCGGGCCGCGTCCGCCCTGGTCGCGGCGGGATGGTCGTGCACGTGGCGGAGCATGGCGAGCACACCCTGCCGCCGCAGGGTGTGCACGCGATGCGCGGCCGTTCGCTGCTGCATGGTGACAATCCTCGCCGGTCCCACTTATCCTCGTTCAACGAGGAATATAGCGAACGGGAACGCGAGGTGAGGCGATGCGGCCGGAACACCCCTGGCTCGACGGCGTACGGGCGGTACTGCTCGACATGGACGGCACGCTGGTCGACTCCGACGCGGCCGTCGAGCGGGCCTGGGTCCGCTGGGCGGCCGAGCACGGGCTCGACGCCGCCACGGTGCTGGACGGCGCGCACGGCCGGCCCGCCCTGGCGACCGTACGGCGGGTCGCGCCCTGGCTGGACGGGCCCGCGGCGGAGCGGGCGGCGGCGCGGCAGATCGAGCTGCAGATGGACGACGCCACGGGCACCACGGCGCTGCCCGGCGCCCGCGAACTCCTGGCCGCCCTCGACCGGCGCGGCCTGCCATGGGCCGTGGTGACCGGCGCCGACGCCGCGCTGGCCAAGGCCCGGCTGGACGCGGCGGGCATCGCGCCACCCCTCCTGGTCACGGCCGGGGACGTGACCGAGGGCAAGCCCGATCCCGAGGGCTACCTCCTCGCGGCCGGGCGGATGGGCGTACCCCCGGAACACTGCCTGGTCGTGGAGGACACCGTCCCCGGCGTCGAGGCGGGCCGGCGGGCCGGGGCCAAGGTCGCCGCGCTGCGCGGGCTGCCGGCCGACCTGACCCTCGGCGCGCTGGAGCAGCTCACCGCCCTGCTGGCCGGAACGGACCGGCCGTGGTGGGCCGACGCGATCGGCTACCAGGTCTACCTCCCCTCGTTCCAGGACGGCGACGGGGACGGCATGGGCGACCTGGACGGCCTGCGCGAGCGGCTCGGCCACCTGGCCGGCCTGGGCGTGGACGTGATCTGGGTGACGCCGTTCTTCACCTCGCCGATGGCCGACCACGGCTACGACATCGCCGACCACCTGCGGGTCGACCCGCGCTTCGGCGGCGACCGGGCGCTGGACGCCCTGCTCGCCGAGGCCCGCCGGTACGGGCTGCGGGTCATCGGCGACCTGGTCGTCAACCACACCAGCGACCGGCACCGCTGGTTCCAGGAGGCGCTCGCCGATCCGGGCGGGCCGTACCGCGACTACTACATCTGGCGCGACCCGGCGCCGGGCGGCGGGCCGCCCAACAACTGGCTGTCGCACTTCGGCGGGTCCGCCTGGACCCTGCACGAGGAGACGGGCCAGTACTACCTGCACCTGTTCCGGCCCGAGCAGCCCGACCTCAACTGGCGCAACCCGGCGGTCGCGGACGAGGTCGACGCGATCATCGAGCACTGGCTGCGCCGCGGCCTGGCGGGCTTCCGCATCGACACCGCCGCCTACCTGGTCAAGCATCCCGACCTCCCGGACAACCCGCCGCTGCCCGACGGCACGCTGCACGCCATCCGCGGGGTCACCGAGGACTGGCGCCGCCAGGACCACCGGTACGACATCCACCAGCCCGACATCCACGGGATCCACGCGCGCTGGCGGCGCGTCGCCGACCGGTACGCCGCGTTCCTCGTCGGCGAGGTCTACGAACTCGACCCGGCCCGCCTGGCCGGCTTCGTGACCGCCGAACGGCTGCACTCCTCGTTCTGGTTCGGCCTGGTCGAGCAGGAGGGCTGGGACCCGGCCCGGATCCGCACCATGATCAGGGCCGCCGCCACCGCCTCGCCCCGCCTGTCCTGGGTGCAGGGCAACCACGACCGCCCCCGCGCCGCGTCCCGGTACGGCGGCGGGACGCTCGGTGCCCGCCGCTGGACGGCGCTGGAGGTGCTCACCGCGTTCCTCCCCGGGACGAGCTGGATCTACCAGGGCGAGGAACTCGGGCTCGTGGACGGCACCGTCCCCGCGGGGCAGGGCGCCGACCCGCTCGGCGCGGCCGAACCCGCCCGTTCCCGCGACGGGGCGCGCACCCCCATGCCCTGGTCGCCGGGCCCCGGCCTGGGGTTCACCCGGGGCCGCCCGTGGCTGCCCGACGGCGGGCGCGTCCCCGCCGACACCGTCGAGGTCCAGAACCGCGACGCCACCGGCACCCTCGCCCTCGTCCGGCGGCTCCTGTCCGTCCGGCGCCGGCTGCTCGCCACCACCCCGCTCCCGTCCGAGCTGACCTGGATCGACACCGCATCGGACGTCCTCGCGTACCGGCGCGGCCCCCTGACCGTCGCCGCCAACCTGGGCGAACACCCCGCGGAACCGCCACTGAACGGCCGGCCCGTCTTCGACACCGAGACCGGCGACCCCCGGAAGCGGCCGGCGGTCCTGCTGCCGTACCAGGCGATCGTGCTGACCGACCAATGACCAGGAGCCCCCGCACGCTGGGCCTGTACGCGGCGATGGGCTGCCTGGGCTACCTGCTCGCCGCACTGGGCGCGATCCTCCCGGAACTGCGCGCCGAACGCGGGCTGCCGCGGAGCGAGGCGGCCCTCTACCCCTCCGCGTTCGCGCTCGGCCTGGTGCTCGTCGGCCTGTTAGGGCACCGGCCGGCGCCGAAGGCGGGCCGGTACGCGCTGCCGGCGGCCCTGACCGCACTGGTCGGCGGGGCCGCCCTCCTGGCCCTGGGGGACGGCCGGCTGACCGGCGGCACCGGCGCCCTGGTGCTCGGTCTCGGCGGCGCCGGCCTGGTCCAGCTCGTCCCGGCCGCCCTCCGCGAGACCGGGGACGCCCGGGCGGGCGCGGTCGCGATCGGCGAGGCGAACGCCGTCTCCAGCGCCGCCTCGGTCCTGGCACCGCTGCTGGTCGGCTTCGCCCTCGCCCACGGCCTGGGCTGGCGCGCGGCGTTCGCCGGGCTCCCGCTGGCCGCGGCCGTGCTCCCCGTGATCGTCCTCCTCCGGCACGGAACGCCCCCCGCCCCCGCGGGCCCGGACCCGCCGGCCGGGCGCCGGGCCCCCGCCCTCTTCCGCAGCCGCTGGGTCGACCTGGTGCTCGCCGTGTCCGTCGAGTTCTGCGTGCTGTTCTGGGCGGCGGACTTCCTGCACACCATCAAGGGCCTGGAGAGGGAGACCGCCACCACCGCCTCCGCGGCGTTCGTGCTGGGCATGGCCGCAGGCCGGGCCACGACCGGACGCGCCGTACGGCTCGGCCAGGACCGGCTCCTGACCGGCGCCACCGCGGTGGCCGCCCTCGGGTTCGCCGTCTTCTGGACGGTCCCCGCCCCCGCCCTCGCGGTCGGCGGCCTCCTCCTGACCGGCCTGGGCGTCGCCCTGCTCTACCCGCTGATCCTCGCGCAGGCGCTCGCCGCCTGGCCGGGCCGTCCCGCACACGCCGCCGCCCGCTGCGCCCTGGCGTCCGGCGTCGCGATCGGCACCGGCCCGCCGCTGCTGGGCGCCCTCGCCGACCTCACCGACCCGCGGACCGCCGCCCTGCTCACCCTCGTCCTCCTCCTGGCCCTCCTGATCCGCCGCACCCGCCTCCTCTGAACAGGCCGCGCCCCACGACAGCTCACCCCATGCCTCCAGGATCACGACGCGACCTCATCGATCTCGTGAAGTTGCAGGGCGACGACCTTCTCCTCCGGAACGCCGAGCTTCTCGAAGATGTCCAGCGCCTGCCGCCAATGGATGCGAGCGGACTCCTTCCCGTGTAACTGGAGGACCGTGGAGGCGATACCTTCGTGGATCTTGGCCTCCTGGTACGGGTCACTGATGTCGCGAGCGATCGCCAGCGCCTCACGGTAATGGCCGAGGGCGATTTTGTACCGGCAGTCGGCTTGGCAGGCGTCGGCGATACCGCGCAGCGCCCGCAGATGCTGGTAGGGATCGCCGATGTCCGTCGCGAATTCCCTCGCCTGTTCATGGTGGACCAGCGCCTCGTTCGGACGCCCCGACAGCAGATAGGTGACCCCGATGCTGTTCAACGTGTCGGCGATGTTCCGCCGGTCACCGATCTCACGGAAAACCACGATCGCCTCTCGGTAACACTGGAGCGCCGCCGGATGGTCCCCCTTGTACTGGTGCACGTTTCCAACGTTGTTCTTGAGGATGGCGCGGTTCTCGAGGCCCTCGATACGTTCGAAGATGGCACTCGACTCCCGGTAACTGCGGATGGCGTCCCGGTGGAAGCCGCGCTGCCGCTGCACTTCCCCGATGTTGTTGAGGACCATGGCCTCACCGCGCCGGTCCCCCAGCCTGCGATAAACCTCCAGCGAGAACCGCAGGTGCCGCAGAGCCTCCTCGTAACGGCCCAGGTGCCACAGCGCGATACCCGCATGTCCGAGCGCCCCCGCCTCGCCGTGCCGGTCGTCGACCTTCCGGCAGAGAACCTGCGCCTCCTGATAATGCGCGAGGGCCTCCCGGTACCGCGCTGTGGTCCACAGGATGATGCCGATCCGGTCGAGCGTCTCGGCGACCGCCTGCCGGTCGCTGGAGGACCGGTAGATCGCCAGCGCCTCGTTGGCGTGCTCCAGGGCCGCGGCGTAGTGGCCCGTGCGGAACCGGGTGAGGGTCAGCTCGAAGAGCGCCCGGGCGAGGGCGTCCGGCGCCCGTGTCTCCCGCGCTGCGCGGACGGCCGCCTCCTGGGCCTGCGCCGCCTGCTCGCGAAGCCCGTGCGTCTCCAGGTAGGGCGAGAAGGCGTGCACCAGAAGGGCGCCCTCGTGCTTCAGCTCATGTCCGATGGCGTACTCCGCGAGGGCCAGCCCGTTACTCCATTCCTCCTTCATCCACCTGTCCGCGTCCTCGGGTGTCAGGGCGGTGCCCCCCTTGCCGGAATCGGCGGGCAGCGCGCGCCTGCGACGGTGCGGGTGGAGAACTCGGTCGGCGTTGTCCGTCCACGTCAGGTAATACCGCAGCAGGCCCGACAGAGCCTTTCTTCGGTCACGGCTGGAGTCCTCGGCGCACGCACGCGCGCGGGCGTAGGCGCGCACGAGATCGTGCATGCGCATGCGCCCCGGAGCGCGCTCGTAGAGGAGATGGTGGTCGAGCAGCGCGTCGCACACCGCCCGCACGGCCTCGATCGGGCGGGCACCGAGCGCCGCGGCGGCCTCCACCGTGAGATCGGTGCACGGGCTCAGTCCCAGCCGGCGGAAGAGACGCCTCTGCTCCCCGGCGAGCGCCCGGTAGGACAGGTCGAAGGCCGCGCGGGCCACGCCGTCGTCGAGGTGGAGCGGGTCGTCCGGTTCGACCGGGGCCGGGACCCCGCGATGGGACAGGGCGGCGGTGAGGCGTAACGCCAGCGGAAGGCCGCCGCACCGCCGGACGACGGCGTCGGTCTCGGCGGCGTCCAGGTTCTCGCCCGCGATACGGACGACCAGCTCCCTCGACTCGTTCCGGGAGAGTGCGCCGACATGGACGTAGGAGGCCGCGGGCAGGCCCGCCAGCCGCCGGCGGCTGGTGACCAGGACGCGGCAGGACGGCGCGTTGCCGACGATCGGCGCGATCTGGTCCAGGCCGGTGGCGTCGTCGAGGACGACGACCGCGCGCCGTCCGGCCATCTCCCGCCGCCACAGGCGGGCCCGTTCGGCCATCGCCCCGGGGACGCGCGTGGGCGGGACGCCCAGCATCCGCAGCAGCTCGGCCAAGGCCGCACCGGCCGAAAGAGGGGGCCGCGCGGTGTCATGACCGCACAGCGGCAGGTATAGCTGGGCATCGGGATACCGGTCGCTTAGGAGGTGCGCGGCTCGCAACGCGAGCGCGCTCTTCCCTACACCGGCCATGCCTGTGATGACCGTGACCCGCCCCGGGGACCCCCCGGATCCGGCACCTTCGGTGAGGGCCTCCAACTCGCGTTCCCGGCCGGTGAAATCCCGGATGTCCTCGGGCAGGGAATGCGGCCCGTGCGCACTTTCGTCACACGGGTTCCGCAAGGGCATGTCCAGGCCCGGGTCCCGCCGCAGGATGCCCTCATGCAGGGTCCGAAGGTGAGGGCCGAGCGGCGAACCGAGCTCCGCCGCGAAGAGACGGTCCGCACGCCGGTAGACCTCAAGGGCCTCCGCTGCCCGGTCGTGCCGGTACAAGGCCGTCATCAGCCGGGCGAGAACGCCCTCGTCGTACGGGCGCGCGGCGGCCAGCCGGTGGAGTTCGCCGATGACCTCACCGTGCCGGCCCAGTCGCAACTGGAGATCGATCCGCTCGACGCGGGCGGCGTGGCTCTCCTCCTCCAGGCTCTCGCGCAGGTTCCTCAACCAGTCGCCGGGCAACCCGGCGAGCGGCCGGCCGCGCCACAGCCCCTCCGCCTCGGCCAGGAGCGTGAGCGCGTGGTCGTCATCACCACTGTCGGCGATGGCGCGTGCACGGCGGCGCAGCCGCCGGAAGCGATGCAGGTCGATGAGATCGAGATCGACGTTCAGGGTGTAGCCGCCGGCTCCATGGATCAGTGGTGACGGCCCGCCGGGCATCTGGCGAAACCTCCCGCGCAGCCGCGAGAGGTAACTCGTCAACGTGGTGCGCGCCCGCGGCGGCCTGTCCTGCCCCCAGATCCGCGTCTCCAGCGTCTCGGCCGAGACGGCGCGGCCGCATTCGATCGCCAGTATCGCCAGGACACAACGTTCCTTCAACGAGCCGAGTTCCAGCGCGACGCCCCCCGCGCGCAGCTCGACAGGGCCGAGGAGCCTGATCTCCTCCATCCTCTCCTCCCGGTTTGTCCGGCCCCCCGATATCCGAACCGTTTGGAGTGTCTCACGCAAAATGTCCGCTTACTAGGCACGCGGGTGCGTAGTTATACCAGATGCCCAACGCCGGCAGCAGTCGAATCACAAGGTTACTTTCGAGGAACACACGTTCCAATGCGGCGACACCCACAATGGTGGGGATGGCATCAATACGCGGATCTAGCTCCCCCAGAACTCGAAGCCCCGATAGATCAACGAAGCCACGCGAGCCGGGCGAACTGGGCTAACCTTGATCCCGCACACAAGTGCAACAGTGCAAATTCTGCACGTGCATCTGCATGCTTGCATGCACGTGCACTACCTCATAGATTGCGAGGAACGGCATGCTCTTCATCATTCCGTTGATCTTCATGGTCTAGATGAAACTTGCACGCGCTTGAAGATCATGCCACAAGGGGCGGGGAGCGACCAGATCCTGGTCCGTCCCCGCCCTTGTGACATGGCCATTCCGGCGACATCACCAGGCATGCAACGTCTTCGTCCAGTCCCGTGCAGGCTCTCCATCCATGTGCCCGGCACACCGTGGGTCCAGCGGCCTCGGAGCCGCACCCAGCCGAGCAGCGGGAGGGCACGATGTCATCTGATGGTTGGTCGCCGGGACCGTTCGGCCTGGACGCCGCGAAGGGGGCCACCCTGGCGACGCGGCGCACCGTCCTCGCCGTCGCGCACCACCTGACCGCGGCGACCCGGCTCGCCGACGTCCTGACCTTGATCGAACGTGACCGGCGTGTCCAGACGGTCTACACCGTGGCACCCGCGTCGGTGTTCTCGCCGGGGGTCGCCGATCACCTGCGGGCCGCGGGAGCGCTCGTCATCCCCTTCGACCGGGCCGCCCACACCTCCTTCGACCTCGCCATCGCCGCCGGGGACGGCGGACTGGAACGGTTGCACGCCCCCGTCCTCCTGCTTCAGCACGGCATGGGCCCGGCCACGCGGTCACACCGGTGGGCGGGCGCCGGCCCGGCCGCCCCCCGGCCGATCGCCGGGCTGCGTCGCGAGGCGCTCGTGGCCGGGGGCCGCGTGATCCCGGCCGTCATCGCCCTGGCCCATCACGAGCACCGGCTCCGGCTGGCGCGGATCTGCCCGGAGGCGGAGCCCGCCGTCCGTGTCGTCGGCGACCCCGCCCTCGACAGGATCGGCGCCGGCGCTCCGTCGCGCGAGACCTACCGCCGGGCGCTCGGGGTGGGGGGACGGCGTCTGGTGGTCGTCTCGTCCACGTGGGGGCCCCGCTCCCTCTTCGGACGGCACCGCGACCTCATCCGCCGGCTGGCCACGGAGCTGCCGCCGGAGCGCTATGCAGTCGTGGCGGCCCTGCATCCCGCCACCTGGAGCTGGCATGGTCACCGGCAGTGCCTCGCCTGGTTCGACGACTGCCGCCGGCTCGGCGCCGGGCTGCTGCCCCCGCACGAGGGCTGGCAGGCCGCACTGACCGCGGCCGACCTGGTGGTGGGCGACTACGGGTCGGTCAGCCACTACGCCGCCGCGATCGGCGTCCCCACCGTCCTGGCCGCCTTCCCCGACGACGACGTCCTGCCCGGTTCACAGGCCGAACTCCTCGGACGCCTCGCCCCGCGTCTCTCGCTCGACCGGCCGCTCCTCCCCCAGATCGAGGCGCACACGGCGGCGCACAGCGCCCCGGCCGTCGCCACCTTGCTGCGCGACCGGCTGACCTCCGAGCCCGGCCGCGCCGCCGCTCTCCTGCGCCGCGAGATGTACGGGCTGCTGCGCCTCGCGGAACCGGCGGAACCGGCGGCCCTCGATGCGGTACCGCCGCCCCGCCTGGTCGGCACCACGGAACCGGAGGTGGTCCGGTGAGCGCCGAGCTCATTCAGGCACGGGTCTCCACGACGCGGAGGGCCGAGCCGCCGGGACGGCCGGGGCAGGCCCGCGTCACGGCGCACGCGGGCCGGGAGACCGTCGCCATGGTGTTGCGTTCTCTCCCGGCAGGCCCGCCTTCCGGCCACGGCCGGGCGGACGGAGGGCCGTGGCCGGGAGGCCGGATGGTGGACGAGCATGTGCGGGTACGCGCCACCGGCCGCGACGACCGGTGGCTGCCGATCGCCGACGTCGCCGTCATGAGAGCCATCGCGCCCCCCTTCGACCGGCCCGTCCCTCCCTCCGACGCCACGCTGATCACCTGCGTGTTCGACGCCGGAGGCCGGTGCGCCCTATGGGCGCGCGGGCACCGGGAGGCCGCGCGTTTCACCGCCCTCCTGCCGGCGGGCGGATGCGCTCTCGCCGAGCTAGAGAGCGCGTTCGCGTGGGCGGCCTCCTTCGCGCACGGCCGCCTGGTGCTGGGCCACTGTTTCACCGCGCTGAGGACGGCACGCCTGACCTTCGACCTGCCGGGACGGCCTGGCGGCGGCATCACGCTCTTCCCCGCCCAGGCCGCCCAGGCCCCCGGTCAGCCGTGATCTCCGAGGCCCGGAGAACGGTCGAGCCGGGCGAGGCGCGCGTGAACGTCGATGGCCTGCGGGGCACCCAGCTCGCCGAAGACGGCGGCGGCCCGCTCCAGCCGCGCCCTCTCGGCGCCGGGGTCACCGGCACGACGTGCCAGGTCGGCCAAGGCGAGCTGGACGTTCCCCTGCTCATGCCTGGCACCGGCGTGGTCGGCGGCCTTCGACGCGGTGGTCAGCGTGGCGGCGGCCTCGCCGAGACGGCCCCGCGCCGTAAGGACGCCGGCCAGGCCGATGAGCGTCCGCGCCCGGTTGTAGTGGTCGTCCTGCCCGTCGAAGTAGGCCAGGGCCTCATTCAGGTGATCGATCGCCTCATCGGCGCGATCGAGCCGCGCCATGGCCTCGCCCAGACGCCGGTGCATCATCGCCACACCGCGTTCCAGCCCGATGTCCCGCTGGACGCTCAGGGCTCGGGAGAACGACGCGATGGCGCCGGGGACGTCATCGAGGCCGAGCCGCGCCACGCCCAGACACTCCAGCGCCGCCGCCACGCCCCGCGCGTGCCCGCCACCGACCTCGAGCTCCAGGGCCCGTTCGGCGCGGCGCTCGGCCTCGGGGAAATCGCGGCGGTTCAGATGGGCGTAGGCCAGCGCCACCAGCATCCGCGCCTCGGCCCGCGGATCCCCCGCCGCGGCCGCAGCGGCCACCCCGATCTCATGGGTCCTCATCCAGGTCGCGTAGTGCTTGCGGTGAATGAAGAGCCCCCACAATGCCTCGCACAGTTCCCACGTGCCCCGATGCAGCCCCCGTTCATGGGCGGCGGTGATGAGGTCGGCGCAGTTGGGCAGCTCGGACTCCAGCCACTCCAGCGCCTTCACGTTGTCGGCGAACACGACCACGGGGTCGCGCTCATAGTGACGCCCCAGGTGCCAGCGGCCGGGAATGATCACACGGTCGGCCGCCACCGCGATGGTCAACGAGTGCTCGAGTAACCGCTCGAAGGCCCTCTCACGCTCGGCTTCCGGTTCCTCCTCCTCGGCCACGGCGCGGGCGTGCAACCGCGTCAGGTCGTGAAACCGGTAGCGGCCTTCGGGCTCCTCCTCGATCAGGTTGGCGTCCGCGAGCGCGTCCAGGCCGCGGGCCGTCGGCTCCTGCTCCGCCTCGATGACGGCCGCGGCCGCCCGTAGATCGAAGTCCGCTCCCGGATGCACGCTCAGGAGCCGGTACAACCGGGCCGGGTCAGCGGGCAGGTGGCGATAAGTCACCTCGAAGACCGACCGCACCGAACTCTCCCCGTCGTCGTCCTCACCCCGGCTCCCCAGGGCCGCGAGCCGACCTCGTTCATCGGCCAGTTCGTCCACGACCCGGGAGATCGGCCAGTTCTCCCGGGTCGACAGCCGGGCGGCGGAGGTGCACAGCGCCAGGGGCAGGCGCCCGCACAACTCGGCGAGAGACCGTGCCGCCCGCGGCTCCGCGCCGGTCCGCGCGCTGCCGAGCATGCGGTCCAGAAGATCGACGGCGGCGGACTGCTCCAGCGGCCCGAGCGTGAGGAAGGACGCGCCGTCGACGGCCAGGCCGGTGAGCCGCCGCCGCGAGGTCACCACCACCAGCGAGGGACCGTGGCCCGGCAGCAGGGGGCGTACCTGCGCCGCGGAGACGGCGTTGTCCAGCATGATGATCAGCCGGCGCCCCGCGGTGAGGGAGCGGAACAGGGCCCCCTGTTCGTCGATGTCGGCGGGCACCGCCTCGGCGGCCACCCCCAGGGCGCGAAGAAAGCGTGCCAGCAATTCACTCGGCAGTACCGGCTCGGCCCCGGAGAATCCCCGCAGATCCGCATAGAATTGCCCATCGCCGAATCGGTCTCTGATCCGATGCAGCCAGGCCAGGCCCAGTGATGTCTTTCCCACGCCGCCCACGCCGCTGATCACGAACACCGCCGGAGAGCCCTCACCGGCCACCGCGTCGCTCACCGCGATGAGCCTCTCCAGTTCGTCCTCCCGGTCGGTGAAGTGCGGCGGTGTCGCGGGGAGCTGGGCGGGTACCGGCAGCGAAGGGCGCGTGGCGTGGAGATGAATCCCCCCTTGGACGGATCCGGCTTGAACGAAGGATCCGGACACGTCGCCCGCGAATTCATTACGGGAAGGAGATCGCCCGGTCCCGCGATCGCCCGATTCCGCACCTCTCACCTCGCGCTCGCTCACGCGTCACCACTCCATGAAGGGACGGGATCGGATCCGCGTCAACGTAACCCCGATGGTTCCGGCGATCAAGGCCCACCGCCGTACGCGGAGGACCAACGTGGCGATCACAGCGCACCCGAACAGGAGAATCCAACCAGAGAACTCGGCACTTTCTCAGAGTTTTGGAAATTCGCGCGACTTGGAACGCAATAATCACCCGAACGCGAATATGATTCCGAATTGCCGTCGCAATCTGCCTGGATTTCATCTGCATTATGTCAGGGTGATGCGGAGGTCGTTCTCGGCTTCCGGATCGGCGAGTCCGGCGTAGGTGGGCGCGCGAGGGCGGCTCACGGCAGGTCCAGGCTCAGGCGGCGTCAACGTGCGGGGAGGGCGGTGGTGGGGGGTCCGGTCAGCGGGCCCGTCGCGGGGCGGCCGCGGATGTTCAGCGACATGGCCGACGCCACCAGGCACAGCACCGCGGCGCCCCACCAGGCCAGCGTGTACGTTCCGAACGAGGTACGGACGATCCCGGCGGCCGCGGCGGCGACCGCCGCGCCGAGCTGGTGCGCGGCGAAGATCCATCCGAAGATCACCGTGCCCTGGACCGGCCCGAACACCTCGCGGGCCAGCGCGATGGTGGGCGGCACCGTCGCCACCCAGTCCAGCCCGTAGAAGATGACGAAGACCAGCATGCTGGGGTGCACCGAGGCGCCGAACAGCACCGGCAGCGCGAGAAGCGACAGCCCGCGCAGGCCGTAGTACCAGGCCAGCAGCTTGCGGCTGTCCACCCGGTCGGTCAGCCAGCCGGAGGCGACCGTGCCGATGATGTCGAAGACGCCCACCAGGGCGAGCAGGCTCGCCGCCGTGGTGGAGGGCATCCCGTGGTCGTGCGCGGCGGGGATGAAGTGCGTTCCGACCAGACCGTTGGTGGAGACGCCGCAGATGAAGAAACCGCCGGCCAGCAGCCAGAACGCCTTGCTGCGCATCCCGGTGCGGAGTGCCGACAGCGCCGTTCGCGCGGCGTTGCCGGCCGGGGCCTCCTCCGGCTCCGGGTCGGCGCCGGACGCGCCGTACGGCCGCAGCCCGACGTCGGCCGGACGCTCCCGCATCACCAGCAGGATCAGCGGCACCACGGCGAGGGCCGCCGCCGCCACGGCGAGCGAGGCCGAACGCCAGCCGTACCGGCCCGCCAGACCGGCCAGCAGCGGGAGGAACACCAGCTGCCCGGCGGCGCCCCCGGCGGTCAGCACGCCCAGGACCAGGCCGCGGTGCCGGACGAACCAGCGCCCGACCACGGTCGCGGCGAACACCATCGCCATCGAGCCGGTGCCGAGGCCGATCAGCACGCCCCAGCACAGCACCAGCTGCCAGCTCGCGTCCATGACCACGGTGAGCCCGCTGCCCAGCGCCACCAGCGCGAGCGCGGCGGCGGTGACGCGGCGGATCCCGAAGCGGTCCATGAGCGCGGCGGCGAACGGCGCGGTCAGCCCGAACAGCACCAGGTTGACCGAGACGGCCAGCGAGGTCGTCACCCGGGACCAGCCGAACTCCTCCTGGAGCGGCACCATCAGCACGCCCGGCGCGGCGCGGAACCCGGCCGCGCCGACCAGCGCGACGAACGCGACCCCCGCCACGACCCAGGCACGGTGGGGACGGAACACCAGACCTCCAGGCACGACCCGACGAGACGGCCCACCCGCCCGTACGGAACGTTGGCCCGGCGGCCCACTGTGCATCGGCACGCCTCACGGGCAACAGGCGGCAGGTTGCCATTCTTCCGAAGGATCCGGCCATTTCCGGTGGCGAGGGGGCCTCGCCCTGCCCCGCCTGAGGGCGGCCGTGAGCCCGGTCCCGGCCATCGTCCGGACGGGGACGCCACGCTCCGGAAACATCACGGAAACACGGCCCGCACGGTGGACAACGGCCCGCCGTTCCAACCCTCGACCGGCCTTTTTTTACCGCGCGCGGCCGGAACCGGTCGCCGCCAGGTCAGGATCGCGATCTCGCGGGCGGCATGGGCAACACTGGAACGGTGATCCGGGACCGTACGTTCACTGGACGGCACGGGCACGAGCCGTACCATGAACGGCGCCCTTTCGGAACGGCACGATCCTCGGATATCACCGTCCCCTCTACGACACCGGGAGGCGAGCATGGCGGCTCCCACGCCGGCTCCGCTGGGAAGGACCAATCCCCCGCTCCCGGAGGGCACCGAGGTGTGGACGCCCTCGGTCGGCGACACCGTCATCGCCGGCTCGGAGATCAAGCCCAACGGGTACGTCTACTACCGCTGCGCGGGCGTGCCCGACGAGATCAGCGGCATGACCGTGTACCGGCGGCGGGCGGTCGTCCCCGCCCCGCCCACCGACCCGGCGCCGCCGTCGATGGCCGCCGGGCCGGTCGCCCCGGGCCGCCGGGCCGGGCACGCGATCCATCCCGACCCCGCGGCGCCCGATCCGGTCCGGCAGGCGGAGCTGCGGACGCCGGCGTTCCTGCGCCGCGCCCGGACCCGGGCACGGGAGCGGGTCTTCGGCGACAGGTCCAACCACCCCACGGTCACGCCGCCGCTGTTCTCCCGTGACCACCGCTTCAAGGACCCGGCGCGGCTCATCGTGAACGGCTACGGCGTCACCGAGGACGGGCTCTCCTTCCAGGTCACCGTGCTGTCGGACCTGAGGCACGTCGCGATGCCGCACGACCTGATCCCGGTGACGCTCGAGGATCCCCGCGGCACGGTCCTGGACATCGTCATCGTGATCACCCCGCCGCCCGACCAGAACGTCTGCACGTTCTCGGCCTCCTACACCTGGAACCAGCTCGCCAAGCTGCTGGGCATCAGGAGGCCGGCGGGCGTGCCCGTGCAGGACGCCGTGCTGGAGGTGCTCCCGCAGGCCGGGATCAGGGCCGAGTGGTGGGACAACAGGACGGGCCGGAACGCCCCGCGCCACTACAGCGGCGGCACGGGCCAGAAGAACGGCTCGGGCCGCATCGACCTGCGCACGATCACCATCGAGGACCTGAAGGAGGCGGAGTCGGTCCCCGAGACCGCCTGGAGCGTGGGCGAGCCGCTGCGCGAGAGCCGCCCGGTCTACCAGGCGTTCAAGGGGCTGCTCCGGCCCGGGATGGAGATGGCGACGGCGCTGGAGGCCGAGTCGGAGTTCCTCGTCTCCGCCGAGCAGCACCTCTCCGTGGTGGCGCGGCTGCGGTCGCTCTACCTGCGGCCCGACCTGCTCAGGTCGCTCGGCGTCGAGCTGATGTCCGCCGAGACCATCCGCAGGTGCACCGACACCTACTACGACGTTCCGGGGCTGACCCTGCTGCGCCGCGCCGTGGTGCTGCGGCGCCGCGAGCTGAGCTCCGACGAGGCGGGGTCGTTCCTGCTCGCCGTCAAGGGCCGGACGGTGACCTGGCCGGGCGCGCCGGGCGAGCGGATCCGGCTGGCCGCGCAGGCGCACCTGATCGAGTCGGCGCCGCCCGGGCGGCTCCGCGCGTTCCTGGCCGACGAGGGCGCCGACAACGCGTTCGCCCGCGTCCTGGCCGACGGCCTGGGGCTCCGGCCCGGCCAGGTGGCCGGCCTGGAGGGCTGGGACGAGCTGGACCGGCGTCTGGTGGTCACCGCGCAGCGGGTCAGGTACTCCTTCGAGCTGGCGCACTCGACCACGATCGACTTCAGCGCCGACACCTCCACCGGGGTGGACCTGGCGACGGGACGCGCCCGCACGATCCACAGCGTCGAGTTCGGGATCGGCCATCCCGGCCTGTTCGTCCCCGACGTCCGCCGGCCCCGCACCGCGGACGGCGCGGACGGCGGCGCCGCGCCGCACGAGGCCCCGAACGGCGCGCCGCACCGGCCGCCCGCCCGGACGGCGCCCCGGACGGCGCCCCGGCGCGTGCCGGTCACGCGGCCGTACCACGTGCCCGCCGACCTGGACCACCCGGACCTCTTCAGCAAGCGCGACTACCTCCAGTTCCAGGAGGCGCGCGACCGGATGATGCACTACCTGTTCGGGCACACGGCCACCGAACTCGAACTCGGCGGCACCAAGGCTCATATCCTGGCCGGGCGGCTCGGAATGATCTGACCGGCTTCCCCGGAAATCCTCGGAAATCCTCGGAAGGGTTTCAGGAAAAGGGTTCCGCCGGACGGCTACCGGCCGCCCTGGCCGGCGCCCAGGCCGAGCAGATCCGCGAGACCGGCGAGCCCGGTGATCCCGGGCGAGACCGGAGGAGCGGCGTCCTTCCGGGAATCCCGGTCGCGGACGTCCCCGAAATTGTAGTGATAGACGTAGTTGTTCACGTAGTTCTTGACGTACGTCTTCCGGATCACCACTTTCGTGGTCTTCGTCTTCTTGACGTTGGTGCTCTTGACCTCGGTCTTCCTCCCGTCGTCCCGGCCGTGGGCCAGGGCGGGCGCGGCGGCGGCCTGCCCGCCCGCGATGGCCAGCGCGAGGGCGCCGGTCGCCGCCAGTCGCTTCATCATGGTGCCTCCTGAACTGATGCGCGGAGTAGCCGGGTGAATTCGGCGGACCACGGATTCGCGATTCCGCGGCGTCCGATAGGGCTAACACATGGTGGGCGCGCGGCGCCGACGCCCGCGACCGGCCGCGGTCGACTTGAGCCGATCATTACGCGGCGGGGAGATTTCCGGGACACCACCGATGATCAACGGCCGTCCGGCGGGACACCGGGCCGGCCGGTCCCGGACCTGCGGCACCACGGCCATGTCCAAGAACGCGTTGACCTTCGTTAAAGGCATGGGACGGCGCCGTGCGTCCGCGGGAGGGCCGCGCCCGCGCGGGACAGACTCGAAACCGGATCGAGAGAAGCCGGTTCGAGAAGGGCCGGCGGAGACCGGCGGGCCACGAGGAGCGCGGAAGAAGGACCAGGTGGCCGCTCGACGCCACGTCGGCCCGAGGAGCGTCGTGAACCATCCGGAGAACTTCGAGCGTCCCATCACCGCGATGCCGATGGTGCTGATGTACCGGTCGATCGGCCGCAACGACGACCGGGGCGCGCCGCCGGGCACGGTCACGCCCGAACGCCTCGAACGGCAGCTGCGCTGGCTCCAGGCCCGCAGGCTGCGCGGGGTGAGCGTCGGGGAACTGCTGCGGGCCCACGCCCAGGGGAGCACCCGGGGACTGGTCGGCCTCACCTTCGACGGCGGCTACGCCGACTTCGCCACCCGCGCCGTACCGGTGCTGGTCCGGCTCGGGTTCACCGCGACGGTCTTCGCGGTCGCCCGGTACGTCGGCGGGTACGACGGGTGGGCCGCAGGGACGCCCCGGCCGCTGATGACCGCGAACCAGCTGCGCGCCGTCGCCGACTTCGGCATGGAGGTCGGTTCCCAGGGCATGCGCCACCTCTCCCTCCCGGCGGCCTCCGACGAGGAGGTACGCGACGAGCTGCGGGAGAGCAGGTTCGTCCTGGAGGAGATCGTCCAGCGGCCCGTGACGGGCTTCGCCTACCCCCACGGCCATGTCAGCCCGCGGGTCGTGACGGAGGTCCGGATCGCCGGGTACGGCTACGCCTGCGCGATCCGGCCCGAGGAGCCGGGCCGGCACGCCCTGGCCCGCACCTACGTCGGCGAGCGCGACCGGAGCCTGCTCCTGCGGGCCAAGGTCGTCCGCCACGAGCTGCAATGGATGGTCCGGGTATGAGGCTCGTCCGCGTGTTCGGGCTCCCGCTGGCCGTCGTGCTGGCCGGCGTCCTGGGCGGCCTGTGCTACGGCCTGCTGAAGTCCCCGACCTATTCGGCGACGGCCTACGTCCTGGTGGTCTCCAAGTCCGCTTCGGGGTCCACGGCGTCCGACTTCGCGCAGGCGTACGTCCAGCTGGCGCCCCTCCGGGAGACGCTGGCATGGTCCGGTGCCCCCCTGCCGGACACCGCGCTCGCTCAGGCCGCCGACCACATCCACGCGTCCGCCACGTCCGGCGTGCCGATGATCCAGCTGACGGGCTCGGCCGGAACGCCGCGGGAGGCGGCCTCCTTCGCCAACACGGCCGCCGACGCCCTGGTCCGCTACAGCAGGGCCCACCAGCAGGACACCGGCGTGGTCGCCACGCTCATGACGCCTGCGGGCGTCCCCCTGTCCCCCAGCTCCCCCGACCTGCCGTTCGACCTGGCCGTCGGCACCGCGGCCGGCGTGCTGCTGGCCGTGCTCGCGGTCGTGGCACGGGCCGTGCGCCGCGGCGCGCTCCCGGCGCACGACCGGCCGGCACGGCGATCCGGCGCGGCCCCCGGCGCGCGGGAGGAGCGCGGCACCGGCGGCGACCCACACGACCAGCACACGGGGGAAGGCGAATGCACGACTCGACCGCCGACGCGCTCGTCGTCGGGGCCGGGCCCTACGGGCTCTCCGTCGCCGCGCACCTGAGCCATCTGGGCCTGGACGCCCGCGTCATCGGCACGCCGATGGAGTTCTGGGACACCGGGATCCCGCGGGCCGCCCATCTCACCTCCGAGCCGCTCGCCTCCAGCCTCGCCGCGCCGATCGAGGGCGCCGCGTTCACCGACCGCCATCCGGGCTGGCGTACGGGACGGCCGATCCCGGTCCCGACGTTCGCCGGGTACGGCCGCTGGTTCGCCGGCCACCTCGTGCCGTTCGCCGAGGACGCCCAGGTCCTGCGGATCGACCCGGCCCGGGACCGCCACGACGTCCTGCTGTCCACGGGCGAGGTCGCGCGGGCACGCGCGGTGGTGGTCGCGGTGGGCATGCGGCCGTTCGCGCACGTGCCCCCCGTCCTGTCCGCGCTCCCCGCCGGCCTCCGCACCCACAGCGTGGCCCACCGCGATCTCCGGTGCTTCGCGGACCGCGAGGTGGCCGTGATCGGCGCGGGACAGTCCGCGCTGGAGACCGCGGTGCTGCTGGCCGACGCCGGAGCCCGCCCGCTGGTCATCGCGCGTACCGGACGGCCCGCCTGGCGGCCCCTGCCCGTCCCCTCCCCCGCGTGGACCGGCCGCGTCCTGCGCGGCCCCCACTCGGCGCTCGGCCGCGGGTACGGGGCGTGGGTCTGGTCGGAGCATCCCGGTGCCGCGCGCCCGCTGCCGGCCTGGATACGGCACCGGCTCGGCCGGGCGGTCCTGGCCCCCGCCGGGGCGTGGTGGCTGCGGGACCGGTTCGACGACCGCGTGCGCCTGCTGGCGGGGCGGGAGGTCGTCGCCGCGCGGGAGGCGGGCGGCGGCGCCGTCCTCACCACCGCGGGCCGCGGCGGGGACCGGGCGGAGCACCGGGTCGACCACGTGATCGCGGCCACCGGCTTCGTCCCCGGCCTCGACCGGATCCCGTTCCTGCCGCCGGAGGCGCGCGAACGGATCCGGGCCGAACGCGGCTCGCCGGTGCTGGGGCCGCACCTCGACGCCTCCGTGCCGGGCCTGTACTTCGCGGGGTTCATGGCCGCGGGGACCTTCGGGCCGGCGCTGCGCCTCGTGCACGGCGCCGGGTTCGCCGCGCGCCGGATCTCCGCGCACATCGCGGCGCGGGCCGCGGGCGCCGCCCGGCCCGCGGAGGTGCCCGCGGGCCCGCCGCCGTACGCCGGGAGCGCCCCGGCGGGCTGAACGGGCCCCGGGCGCCTCGCCGCCACATGCGAGAGGGCCGTGGCCCCCGGGGTGCTCCGGGTGCCACGGCCCTCGACCGCGCAGCTCAGCTGTGGCGGTGGTGGCCCTTCTTGACGACGGAGCCGCTGTAGCAGTCGCCCGACTCGTTGTTGATCCCGAGCAGGTTGTGCACGGCCGCGCCGATGCCCGCGACGTCGATGCCACGGCACGTCTGGACGTTCACCAGCTGGTTGTTGTTGGTGATGTCCGGCCCATCAGCGTGCGCGGGGGACGCGGCGAAGGCCATGAAACCGGCGGTGCCGACGAGACCGCTGATGACCAGTCGCTTGAGCATGAAATCTCCATTCATGGGGTGTGGTTCCGTGCGGAACTGATCGCACCGCAACCATCCCAGCGAAATCAACCGGAACGAACGACCTTTAAACAGACGTTGCCCCGCGCTGGCGACAGCTTTTCCGAAACCCCCGGATCCGGTCATTCCGCTTTACCAACATCCCGCATGTTCAAGTAAACGCTTCTCCATAACGCTCGGTAACGACAATGGAAGCGGCCCAGGATGATCTCAGAGCGGCACGGCGGATCATTCCCGCCGCCCACTTCCGGATGATCACCTCGGGTTTCTCTCGAACGACGCGCCGGGGACACGCCATCCGGCGACCAATGGGGCCACCTCACCCACGGCGCTGTTATCGTCACTCAGAGTCACCAAAGCGAGGGGATCCGCGAATGCAGCCGGTACCGATCCAGGACGGGGCCCATCGGGCTCCGGATCGGCATCCGCGCGCCCGCGTTCGAGGACTGCTCCGGGTGGCCGCCGTCGCCGGGCTGGCGGTCGCGGGGTGGGTCGTCCTCTCCACGCTGGCCGGGCCGTCCAAGGCGGAGGTCCCGGCCGGCGCCCAGGGCGACGCGGGCGGGACCCGAACGACCGCCCCGGCCGCCGCACCGGCCAACGCCCCGGCCGCCGCACCGTCGCGGCCGTCCACGCGCACGGCGGGACACGCCGGCCGCGTCGCGGGCACGCTGGGCCAGGCCGTCGACCGCACCCTTGGCAGGCCCCTCCACGCGTCTCTCAACAGGCCGCTCGACAGGTCTCTCGACGGGCCTCTCGCCAAGGCCCTCCCCCGGTCACCGGAGCGTCCTGAACGTTCTGAAGCTCTTGGACGTCCTGGGCGACCGGCCGGGCAGGTCACCGGGACGGCACGCCAGGCGCTCCCCCACGCCACGCCCCTCGCCCGGCCGCTCCGCGCCGAGCCCTCGCCGGTCACCGGCCTGGCCTCGGACGTCGCCGAGCGCGCCGGCGCGGCGCTGAGGCCCGCGGCGCACGGCGCGCGGCGGGCCGGGACCACGATGGTCGAGAAGACGGCACTGGTGGAGAAGACGGCGCTGGTCGAGAAGGCCGCACTGGTGGGGAAGGCCGCGTTCGCCGAGAAGGCCGCCCCGCGAGAAGCACACGCGTTCGAGGGCCCGTTCCGGCTCGCCCCGCGAGCCACCGACCGCCACACCGCCCGCAAGGCCGGCAAGGCCGCCGAGCGGGCCGCCGCGCTGCGTGCCGGGAACGGCACCGGGCAGGCCGTCCCGAGCGCCCAGCGGTACGACCTCGGTCATGGGCGCGCGGCCATGTCGCCCGGCCCCCGCCTCAAGGACGCGGCGGACCGCCGATGCCGGGCCTGCGCGTCCGGGACCGGCTCGCCCGCGGCGCCGGGGCCCTTCCTGGCCCCCCGCCAGGACGAGCCGCACGGCGCGCTCCCGCAGACGGGCAACGGCCACGGCCCCGGCCCCATGGCCGCCGCTCCTGCCTCCTTCGCGTACACCGCCCCGGCCGCCGCCGAGAGTGTGCGGACACCCCCGGAGGCGCCGCTCCAGGACCAATCCTCGCCCGCCGGCCCCATCGTCGTTCCCGACTGAGAACGGCGCCCGGCCGCATTCGTCCCGCCGCCCGTACGGACATTCCGGTCCATCGGAACACGACGGCAACGCACCAGAACCGGTACGGGGCCCGATGGTCGTGAAGGGATGCGGCACGCGGCGCGCGGGCGGCACGCACAACATCACCCAGACTTTTCTCCCGGCAATGCGCTACCAGCCATTGCCCGTCCAAGAAATCCACTACACCCGAATGGGAGCAGAAATGCGGGACTGGACGAAGAACATCAGCCGCGCCGCTCTGGTGGCGGCGGGCATCGCCATGACGGGGGCGGGGCTGGCCTCCGGCAGCGCCCTCGCCGACAACACCAACGGCAACAGCAGCGTCCTCGGCGGCAACCAGATCAACATCCCGATCACGGCGCCGATCAACGCCTGCGGCAACAACGTCGCCGTCCTCGGAGCGACCAACTCCATGTGCCAGGGCGGCGCGAGCGTCACCAACCGGGGAACCGGCAACGGCAACGACACCACCTCGGGCAAGAGCAGCGTCGCGGGCGGCAACCAGATCGACGTCCCGGTCAACGCGCCGATCAACGTCTGCGGCAACAACGTCGCGGCCCTCGGCGTCGCCAAGGGCAACTGCAAGGGGGGCGCCAGCGTCACCAACCCGGGCAACGGCAACGGCAACGGCACCGGCAACGACAAGACCTCGGGCAACAGCAGCGTCGGCGGCGGCAACCAGGTCGACGTGCCCGTCAACGCGCCGGTCAACGTGTGCGGTAACAACGTGACGGTGGGCGGCGTCGCCAACGGCAACTGCCGCCCGAGCACCTCGCCGAGCAACCCGCCCACCAACCCGAACCCGGACCCCAGCACGCCGCCGAACGCCGGCGGCACCGCCACGACCAACCAGGCCGGCACCCCGGCCAAGGCTCCGGTCACGACCAACAACAAGCCGGTCACGACCAACAGCGCTCCGGTCACGACCAACAACAAGCCGGTCACGACCAATGACAAGCCGGTCACCACCCGGAACTCGCCGAACGCGAACAGCAACACTCCGGTCACCGGCACCGACAAGACCTCGGGCAACAGCAGCGTCGCCGGAGGCAACCAGGTCGACGCCCCGGTCAACGCGCCGGTCGACGTCTGCGGCAACGACGGCACCATCAACGGCGTCGCCTCGAAGAGCTGCCAGACCCACGCCAAGGTGAGCCACAAGCCCGGCGAGTCCTGCAAGCACGCGAACTGCAAGGCCGGCGGCGTCGCCAAGAAGGGCCACGGCCACGGTCGCGGCCACGGCCACGGCCACGGCCATGGCCACGGTCACGGCCGTGTCACGTCCAAGCGGCCGATCGGCGAGCTGGGCGGCTCGATCGGCGGCATCAAGACCGGGCGGCACCTGCCGTCCACCAAGCGGCTCGCCTACCCGGAGGACCGCCCGGGCGTCGTCCAGAACCCGGGCCGGGCCGCGCACCCGGCCGGCTCCGTGGACGTCCCGGGCACCACGGCCCTGCCGGGCTACCAGGGCCTGCCCACCGCCTCCGGCCTGCCGGGGGCCCAGGGGTTCGCGCGCGGCATCGGGGACGCCTTCCCCATGGCGCACCACGCCGCCGGCGGCCCGTCCCTGACCAGGGGGCTCCCGATCGGCGAGCGCGGCACCCAGACGGGCCGCTGATCCGTCCCGGCGCGGGCTCCGCGGCGTCACCGCGGCGGAGCCCGCGCCACCCTCGGGCGGCCGGCACCGACCGTTCCACGGCCGCCCGGCCCACCCCGAGAAGCCTTCCGGCGACGGCGGGGGCGGTGCGCCTTGCCAGGCGGGCCGCCCCCGCCGCCCATCAGGGCCGACAGAGGAACCCCAGAGCACATGCGTTCACCAGTCGTCATCGTCACCCTCTTGGCGACGGCCGCGGCCCCGTTCCAGGCTCCGGCCGGAGCCGCGCCGGGATCGGCTCCCTCCCGGGTGCCGGCACCGGCCACGGCACCCCTATCGGCGGCGCTCCCTCCCGCGTCCGCGCGGGCGGCCTCGCCCACCGCCCCCCTGGCACCGTCC
Organism: Actinomadura viridis; assembly: GCF_015751755.1. GTDB lineage: Bacteria > Actinomycetota > Actinomycetes > Streptosporangiales > Streptosporangiaceae > Spirillospora > Spirillospora viridis. The sequence continues at coordinate 8,438,534 of NZ_JADOUA010000001.1, read as the reverse complement.
GGTGCGGCCCGGCCCCGGAAAGGTGAACGGATCGCGCGGATCTCCATCCCGCGGCTGAACCTGCGCCGCCCGGTCCACGAAGGGGTGTCCCAGCGCGTCCTGGCCCGCGGCCTCGGCCACTACCCGCGTACGGCTGCGCCCGGCCAGGTCGGCAACTCGGTCATCCTGGGCCACCGCACGACCCACCTCGCCCCGTTCCACGACCTCGGCCTGATGCGCCGGGGCGACCGGATCACGCTCCGCAGCGGTGGGCGGACGTACGTCTACCGCGTCTACGCCAAGCGCGTCATCGCCGGCACCAACACCAGGGTCCTCGCGCCGGTCCCGTTCCACTGGAGCCGGAAGGCCAGGAGCAGCGTCCTCACCCTGATCACCTGCCACCCCAAGGGGTCGGACCGGCAACGGCTGGTCGTACTGGCCCGGAAGGTGACGGGGAAGGCGGGGAAGCCCGGGAAGACCGCGCGGCCGGCGGCGAGGCCGCGATGAACGGCTTGCCGTACGCGCCGGTCGCGCCTCCCAGCTGGATCTCCAAGCCGCTGCACGCCATGACCCACGACGAGCTGCGGGACCTGCGGGACGCGCTGTGCCGGGAGTCGCCCCCGGACCACGCGCTGCTGAGGGCCATCGACGGCCGGCTGGCCGGAAGCGCCGCCCCGCCGCCGGCCGAGGACACCGAGGTCAAGCCCGAGGCCGAGCCCGACTCCGAAGCCGACTCCGAAGTGGAGCCCGAGGCCGAGGCAGACTCCGAGGCCGAATCCGACGACTGGGCCCTCGACGGCTGACCGCGAGCGTCCCGGGCCCCGCCCTCGGAGGCGGGGCCCGGAGCCGCCCGGACCAGGTGTACCGGTCAGGTGTACTGGCTGGCCCGCTGCGAGCGGCGGCCCTCGCCGTTCACCGTGAGCAGGTACTTCACCAGGGTCGTCAGCACGCTCTTGGCGGAGTCGCGGCTGCGCGCGTCGCACATCACCACCGGGGTGTCGTCGCTGAGGTCCAGCGCCTCCCGGATCTCGTCGCCGGCGTAGTCGTATCCGTCGTCGAAGCAGTTGACTCCCATGATGAACGGCAGCCCGCGGTTCTCGAAGTAGTCGACGGCCGGGAAGCAGTCGGCCAGCCGGCGGGTGTCGGCCAGGATGATCGCACCCAGCGCGCCGTGCGACAGCTCGTCCCACATGAACCAGAAGCGGTCCTGCCCGGGCGTGCCGAACAGGTAGAGGATCAGCCCGTCGCGGATGGTGATCCGGCCGAAGTCCATGGCGACCGTGGTGGTCGTCTTGCGGTCCACGCCGGAGGTGTCGTCCACCCCGACGCTCTGCTCGGTGAGGACCTCCTCGGTCTGCAGCGGCTTGATCTCGCTCACCGCGCCGACGAAGGTGGTCTTGCCGACCCCGAAGCCCCCCGCCACGAGGATCTTGACCGCGAGTGGCATCGCGGCGTCGTTCTGGGAGGACGACCCCCCGGCACCCCCGCCGTAGGGGGGCGTGGCGTCAGAGCGCCTCGAGTCCATGGAGCACTTCCCTGAGCAGATGTTCGGTCACGGTCTGGCTCTCCTGTTGCGGGCGCCGGACCGCGATGAGCCGGTGGGCGAGCAGATCGCCGAGGAGCACCCGGACCACCACGAGCGGCAGCCCCAGCCGGGCGGAGACCTCCGCCACGGAGTGGGGACGCGTGCACAGGTCCACGATGGCCAGATGCTCGGGGCCGATCTCGGGCGTGGCGGCGGACGGGGTCGCCACCGTGGCGATGATGGCGATCATCTCGAAGCCCTCACCGCGGGTGCGGGGCCGGGCCCGGCCCCGCGTCAGCGCGTACGAGCGGACGAGGGGGCCGGCCTCGTCGTCGAGCCATTCGTTTCCGGGGCCGTTCATCAACCGCTCACGACCCCTCGTCGAACTCGACGGTCGACTCGGTGCGGCCGCGGCGCGTGCCCCGCTGGATGGAGGACATCATCGACCGCAGTTCCTCGGGCGAGCGTTCGGCCCTCGGGGGCGACGCCGGCTCGGCCTGGACGCCGTTCTCGCCGGTCGCCTCCTCGCGCAGCTGCGGGGCCAGGTTGGCCTGCCGGACCCGCTTGGGCAGGTCGGGACGGCCGCCGCGCGGGCCACCGCCCCCGCCGCCCCGGGAGCCGCCGCCCGGCGGGCGGCGCAGCGGGCCGGTGGCACCGCCGCTGTTCTGCCGCCGTTCCGGACGGAGTTCCTGGACGTAGGGCCGGGACGCCGCCGGGGGCTCGGCCCCGGGCGGAGGGACCGCGGACGGGGGCGGAGGAGTGGGTGGGGTGGGCGGAGTGGGAGCGGGTGGTTCGGGCATGGGCTGCGGCGGCTCCCCCTGTGCTCTGCGATGCCGCGCGCCTTGCGGCATCTCCGGTTCGTTGTCGTTGGAGTGCAGGCGCAGCACCGGGCCGCCCGCCCCCGCGGGGAGCGCGGGCCGGCCGCCCTGGCCGCCGCCGCGGACGACGCCGACCGGGAGCAGAGCGTCCTCGCTGCGGCGGGTGAGCGCCAGCTGCGCCTCGTCGTAGGCCTCGCCGTCGCCGTGCACGACGATGTCCTCGGGGATCAGCACCACCGCGCTCATCCCGCCGAACGGCGAGGTCCGCAGGGTGACCTTGATCCGGTGCCGCTGGGCCAGCCGGCCGACCACGAACAGGCCGAGCTGGGCGCTGTCGGACAGGTCGAACTCGGGCGGCTCGGCCAGCCGGGCGTTGGCCGCCGCCAGGCTCTCCTCGTCCATGCTCAGCCCGCGGTCCTCGATCTCCAGCGTGAAGCCGCGCGCCACCGCCTGACCGGTCACCTGGACGCTGGTGTGCGGCGGGGAGAACGAGGTCGCGTTCTCGATCAGCTCGGCGAGCAGGTGGATGACGTCGGCGACGGCCACCCCGGAGATCGCGGCCTTGGGCATCGGCGCCACCGTCACCCGGGTGTAGTCCTCGACCTCGGAGGCGGCGGCGCGGGCCACGTCGATGACCGCGACGGGGTTGCGCCAGCCTCGGCCCGGCGCCTGGCCGGAGAGGATGATCAGACCTTCCGCGTGCCGGCGCATGCGGGTCGCGAGGTGGTCGATGCGGAACAGGTCCTCCAGGTCGTCCGGCTCGGTGATCCGGCGTTCCATGGAGTCCAGCAGGTTGAGCTGGCGGTGCAGCAGCGTCTGGCTGCGGCGGGCCAGGTTGACGAAGACCTCGCTGATGCCGCGGCGCAGCCCGGCCTCCTCGACCGCGCCCTGGATCGCGGTCCGGCGGGCGGCGTTGAACGCCTGGCCGACCTGGTCGATCTCCCGGGTGCCGAAGGACAGCGGCGGCGCCTCGGCGACGACGTCGACCTCGTCACCGCGGCGCAGCCGCTGGATGACGCCCGGCAGCCGGCTGTTGGCCAGGTCGAGCGCCTCGCGCTTGAGGCCGTTCAGGTCGCGGATGACCGAGCGGGCGGCCCAGATCGCCAGGCCCACCGACAGGATGACCGCGATCAGGCCCAGCACGCCGGCCAGCACGACCCGCATGATGATGGCGTCCGAGATGGGCTTGGCGCGCTGCTCCGCGGCGGCCACCAGGGAGAGCTCCAGCCCGCGCAGGCGGGTGAGGTTGGAGTCGACGGTGGTCTTCCACAGCACGGGGACGGTCTGCGCGTCCTTCCTGCCGATGCGCGGGTTGGCGACGTAGCGGTCCTCCATCGTGCGGAGGCGGCCGTACTGCGGCGTGCTGGTCACCCGGCGGAAGAAGGCCCGGTCGACGGGACGCAGCTCGGGCGAGGCGATGTCGTACAGCGACCGGTACGTGCCCACCAGCTTGACGAACTCGTTGTGCTCGGCGCGCGTGAACCGGCCCGTGGCCAGCACGCCCGCCATGAGCGCGTCCTCCTGGGAGAGCGCCTCCCGGGCGCGGGCGAGGGCGACCTGGTTACGGGCGTCCTTGGCGACCTCGGCGTTGCCCAGCGTGGACAGGGTGCCCTGCAGGGTGCCGATGCCGCCGATGAGGCTGGTGTAGTCGGTGAACGCCTGGCCGCGCTGGGTGCGGCCCATGTCGATGGCGTTGCGCTTGGCGACCAGCCCGTTCAGACCATTGATGATCTCCTTGGCGAGCTGGCGGGTCTGTTCGGGGGCGCTGTCGAGCGCGCCCTTGTCACCGGCCAGGCGGCGGAACAGGTCGGCCTGGCGGTCGGTGACCAGCCGGCCGGCTTCCATCGCCGCGGCGTCGGTGGGGGCTTTACTGCCGAGATAGACCATGGTGAGGCGGCGCTCGGCCTGAAGGGAGCTGCCGAGCGCTCCCGAAGGGTACTCGAAATGATCCTGGACCGTTTCCACGTTCCGCAGGTTGAGTCCCTCACCGAGGGTCACGCTGGCGGCGAACGCCCACAGGACGCTCAGCGACACCAGCGACACGGCCACCAGTGCCGTGACCTTGAAACGTACCGTCCTGAACCGTCCGGCCCCTGGTCGGCGCCGCCGATGACTGATGCGTGACTTCATTCGACGGTCCCTTGATCGCACTTGCAAGGCTCTCCGTTAGCCGACGGCCACTGATCGCACGAGAGGGTACCGTTCCGCGTGATCGGATGTGCGAGATGTGGATAGAGATCTGAATCATTGCGGTTCACCACGCATGACCGGTTGTCACGGCCCTACAATCCGCGAGCGTGATCTTCATGAGTCAGCCGAGCCAGCATGAGCCAAGGCCGTACACGCCCGGCGCCCGCCTGTCCGGCGTACGGCCCTCCCACTACCGGGGGCGCGGACGCGGGCGAGGCCCGCGCCGGCGTGGGCGGCTGCCGGTGATCGCGGCGGCGGCCGCGGTCACGGCGGCGCTCGCCGCCGGCTGCAGCGACTCCGGCACCGCCGCCCGCACCTCCGTGCCGCAGGTGCCGGCGCAGCAGATGATCGGCGCCACCGAGGGACAGCTCAACCTCATCAACTGGGCCGGATACGCCGAGAACGGCACCACCGACAAGACCGTCGACTGGGTCACGCCGTTCACCCGGGCGACCGGCTGCAAGGTGAACTCCAAGATCGCCGACACCTCGGACTCCATGGTCGCCCTGATGAAGACCGGGAAGTTCGACGGGGTGTCGGCGTCCGGCGACGCCAGCCTCCGCCTGATCTACGGCGGGGACGTGGCGCCCGTCAACACCTCGCTCCTCACCAACTACCCCGACATCGCCGACTACCTGAAAGAGCAGCCGTACAACTCGGTCAACGGCCAGATGTACGGTGTCCCGCACGGCTATGGCGCCAACTACCTCATGTACAACCGCGAGGAGGTGCCGCAGCCGCCGACGTCGTGGAACGTGGTGTTCGAGAAGAACTCGCCAGTGGCGGGCAACATCACCGTCTACGACTCGCCCATTTACATCGCCGACGCGGCGCTCTACCTCAAAACGCACCGACCGGACCTGAAAATCACCGATCCCTACGCGCTCTCCGAGGACCAATTCGAGGCCGCCGTGGACCTGCTCAGGCAGCAGCGGCCCAATATCAGCCAGTTCTGGCACGCCTATGGCGACTCCGTCCAGGCCTTCACGGTCAAGGACACGCACGCCGGCACCACCTGGCAGGTGATCGCCAACCTCGCCAAGGCCCAGAAGGCGCCGGTGGAGACGGTCCTGCCGGTCGAGGGCGCCACGGGCTGGTCGGACACCTGGATGATCTCCTCCCGCGCCAAGAACCCCAACTGCATGTACCGCTGGATGAACTGGATCACCACCGCGAAGGTGCAGGCCCAGGTCGCCCAGTGGTTCGGCCAGGCCGCGGCCAACCCCAAGGCCTGCCGCTACACCGCCAAGGGGTTCTGCGCGGAGTACAAGGTCGGCGACGCGGCCTTCTACAAGAAGATCGCCTTCTGGAAGACCCCGGTGACCAACTGCGGCGACGACCGCGGCAACACCTGTGTGGACTACTCACGCTGGTCCCAGGCGTGGGCAGAGATCAAGGGCTAGAAGAGGTGATACCCGACCCCCTGACCGGCACGACCTCCCCGCTCTCCCCATCCCCCGAACCGTGCGAAGAAGCACGACAAGGAGAAGTTCTTCCGTGAAGTTCAGCTACGCCATGCTCCCCGACTACCCGCTCACCGACTCGCTGGCGTCGATCAGGCTCGCCGACGAGCTCGGGTTCTACGCGTGCTACGCGGCCGACGAGCCGTGGCACAAGGACCTGTGGCTGCTGTTCGCGGCCGCCGCCGCGCAGACCTCGCAGATCCGCCTCGGCCCGAGCGTGTCGGCCGTCACCCTGCGCGAGCCGACCCTGATCGCCCAGGCCGCCGCCACGCTGGACGAGCTGACCAACGGTCGCGCCGAGGTCGTCCTGGGCAGCGGGAACTTCGGCGTACTGGCCCAGTACAAGATCGACTGGGCCAAGACCAAGCCCCTCACCCGGGTGAAGGAGGCCGTGGCGGTCGTCCGCACCCTGCTCGACGAGGGCACCATCACCCGCGACGGCGAGTTCTACTCCTACGACGGCCTGTTCACCTTCGCCCGCCCGGTGCAGGAGCGGCTGCCGGTCAAGATCGGCGCGATGCGCGGGCCGAAGTCCTTCCAGGCCGCCGGTGAGCTCTCCGACGGCGTGCACCACGCGCTCAGCTACTCGCGCGAGGCGTACGAGTACGCCGTGGAGAACTTCAGGATCGGCGCCGAGCGCGCCGGCAAGGACCACACGACGCTGGACATCGGCGCCTGGGTCGTCTTCGCCGTCGGCCCCGACTCGGCCGCGGCCAAGGAGGCGGCCCGCAGCATGGTCGGCCTGTACGCCTCGGCGATGCCGTCCGAGCAGCTGGAGCGCAACGGCGTCGACCCCGCGGACATGGTCCCCATCATCGAGGCCATCGGTGCGGGCGACCTGGCCAAGGCGATCGAGCTGACCACCCCCGAGATCACCGAGAAGCTCTCCCTCGCCGGCACCCCCGACGAGGTCCGGGCCAAGATCGAGCGGGAGATCGCTCCGACCGGCGTCAACCACATGATCTGCGCGATCACCGACGCCGGCCTGGTGAAGTCGTTCACCGGCCGCGAGGTCGAGGGCGTCGCCGACGTCGACACCCAGCTCCGCCTGATCCACGACGAGCTGATGCCGGCCTTCAAGTGATCCACCCGGTGACCCCGCCCGGCGGGGCCACCGGCTGATGGACGGGCCGGGCGCACACCGCGCCCGGCCCTTCTCCATGCCCGTCCCGCCCGCGGGGCTCCCGTCGCGGCCCGCTCAGAGGTGCAGGGTGTGGGCCTGGTCCAGGCAGGCGGACGGGGTGAGGGCGTCGCCTTCGGCCCGCCGTTCGTCCAGGACGGCGGCGGGGAGGGCGTCGCGGAGCCTCGCCTCGGTACGGGCGATGTCACCGCGCTCGGCGGGGCCCGGGGACAGGCCGGACGCGGCGCGGACGGCGGTGGCGGCTCCCAGGAAACGGGCGGCCTGCTCGGCGTGACCGGGCACGTCCCGGCCGGCCAGGCTGAGCGCGGACGCCATGCCCTCCAGGGAGAAGGCCGTGTCGCGGGGGCCGTCCATCCGGACGGCGAGCGTCAGGGCGCGGCGGTGCAGGTCCACGGCGTTCGCCAGGTCGCCGCGCAGCTCGGCCGCGTGCCCGAGGCCGATGTAGACCAGGGAGAGGTAGAGCGGCGGCGGAGCCTCGCCGTCCGGGGGGACGGACGCGAGGAGCAGCGTCCTCAGGCGGATCTCCGCCTCGTCGGCGTCACCCTCGTAGCGGGCGGCGAAGCCGAGAACAAGTTCGGCGAGCACCATCGACTGCCGGTCGCCCGACGCCAGGACCAGCTCGCAGTACGCGCGGGCGGTGGCGGGTTCGGCGGACTGCAGGGTGATCCAGCCGAGCCAGGCATTCCGGGACGCGACCTCGGGCCACAGGTGGAGTTCCTCGGCCATGCGCAGGCCGTCGTGCTGGAGCGCGCGGGCCCGGTCGTAGTCGCCGGCCAGCTCGGCGCCGGCCGACAGCCATCCGGTGGCGTGCAGGCCGCCCCAGCGGTCGCCGGCGCGGCCGAAGAGCCGGGCGGCGCGCCCGGCCTCGCGTTCGAGGACGGCGGGCTCGCCGCGGTGGTGGGCGTACTGGGCCCGCAGGAGCAGGACGGCGGCCTCGCCCCAGTGGTCCCCCGTCGCGCGGAAGGTCTCCTGCGCCGCGTCGAGCAGCTCGGCGCCGACCGCCACGTCGCCGCGCTGGCTGCCCGCGTACGCCAGGAACCACTGGGCTCGCGCGCGGTCGCGTGCCGGGCAGTCGCCGAGGAGGGCCAGGGCCTCCTCGCGGCGGGCGAGCCAGCCGGTGTCGTCGCCGTTCAGCAGGCCCAGCCCGGCTCGCCAGGCGGTCGCCCTGGCACGGCTGGCCGCGTCGCCCCCGGTCACCAGCGCGGCCTCCAGCGAACGCAGGGCCTCGGCCAGGCGCCCCCGCAGGAACCAGTACCAGGTGAGCGCGTTCGCCAGCCGCAGGGCGTCCGGGCCGCCCAGCGCGACCCGCAGGTTGGCGGCCTCGGTGTCGAGAAGGCGCAACCAGCGGTCCTGGTCGGCCCCGTAGAGGTGCGGTTCGGCGCGGACGGCGAGGTCGGTGTAGTAGCGGTGGTGACGGGCCAGGACCTCGTCGTGCTCGCCGGCCTCGGCGAGCCGGTCGGCGCAGTAGGCGTCGACCGATTCCAGGAGCCGGTAGCGGGGCCCGGCGGCGTGGTCGGTCATGACGACCAGCGACCGGTCCACCAGCCGGGCCAGCAGGTCGAGGACGTCGGGAACGGGGATGTCCGCACCCGCGCACACGGCCTCGGCGGCCTCCAGGGAGCAGCCGTCGGCATGCACGGCGAGCCGGCGCAGCACGGCGCGCTCGGGCTCGGGCAGCAGGTCCCAGCTCCACTCGATCATCGCCATGAGGGTGCGCTGGCGGGGCGGGGCGCCGCGGTGGCCGGTGGCCAGCAGGCGGAAGCGGTCGTCCAGGCGGGCCACCAGGCCGTGCACGCCGAGCGTCCGGACGCGGGTGGCGGCCAGTTCCAGCGCGAGCGGGATGCCGTCGAGCCGGCGGCAGAGCACCGACACGGCGGGGGCGGTGTCGGCGTCGAGCCGGAAGCCGCGGGCGGCCGCGGCGGCCCGCGTCACGAACAGCCGGACGGCGCTCGACCGTTCCAGCTCGGCGGGGTCGGCGCCGTCGGCGCGGCCCGGCACCTCCAGCGGGGGGACCGCCCAGACCACCTCGCCGGGCAGCCCGAGCGGCTCTCGGCTGGTGGCCAGCAGGCGCACCCCGGTCGCCGCGTCCAGCAGCAGCCGCGCCAGCTCCGCCGCCTGGTCCACGACGTGCTCGCAGTTGTCCAGGACGAGCAGGGGCCGGCGCCCGGCGAGCGCCCCGGCGAGCCGTTCGGCGGGCGTGCCCAGGGACGCGGCGTCGTGGACGTCCAGCACGGCCAGGACGCCGTCGGTCAGCTCGTCGACGGTGGCGGACCGTTCGAACGCGGCCAGCTCCACCATCCACACGCCGTCGCCCGGCGCCTCCGCCGCGCGCAGGCCCGCCTCCGTGGCCAGCCGGGTCTTGCCGACGCCGCCCGGCCCGGTCAGCGTGACCAGCCGGTCCGACGCGAGGCGCGCCCGGATCGACGCCAGCGCCTCGTCCCGGCCGATCAGGTCCGACGGGGGCGGGAGCAGGTTGGTGCGCGGGCGGGCGCCCTCGTCCGCGGCCGGAGCCGGGACGGGCCGCGCCGCCAGCTCGGGGGCCTGCACGAGGATCGCGCGGTGCAGGGCGGTCAGCTCGGCGCCGGGGTCCAGGCCCAGCTCATCGGCCAGCCGGACGCGCAGCGCCTCGTAGCTCTCCAGGGCCTCGCTCTGCCGCCCCGACCGGTAGAGGGCGCGCATGTGCGCGGCGCGCAACCGTTCGCGCAGGGGGTGCGCGGCCAGCAGGTCGCCCAGCTCACCGGCCAGGACGCCGTGCTCGCCCAGCTCCAGCCGGACCTCGGCGTGATCCTCCAGGGTGGTCAGCCGCAGCTCCTCCAGCCGGGCGATCGCAGCCCGGCTGAACGGCTCGTCGGCGAAGTCGGCGAGCGCGCCGCCGCGCCACAGCCCCAGCGCCTCGGCCAGCAGCGCGGCCCGGGCCTCGGGCCCGGCGGCCTCCCGGGCGCGTGCGGCGGCGCTCCGGAACCGGTGCGCGTCGATCCGGCCGGGCTCGACGTCCAGCACGTAACCCGCGGGCCGCGTCACCACCAGCCCGCGCGCACCCGGCTCGGCGTCCCCGAGGACCCGGCGCAGCTGGGAGACCTTGGCCGACAGCGCGGCCGGCGGGTTGCCGGGCAGGTCGTCGCCCCACAGGTCGTCGATCAGGCGGTCGGCGGGCACCGGGCGGCCCTCGTGCAGCAGCAGGTCGGCCAGCAGCGCCCGCACCTTCAGGCCCGGCACCGGGACCGCCGCGCCGTCATCGGTCCACACCGCAAGCGGCCCCAGCACCCCGAAACGCATGGCCGCACGATAGCCGCGGCCACCGACCATACGGGACCGTGAACCTTCCGTCGGACGGCCGTAAAGATCCCGTAAGCCCCGTCCGCCACAGTGAGGACATCAAGCCGGACGGCACACCGGACAGGACACGGAGGAGGCGGGGATGCTCAGGATCGCGGTCATCATCGGCAGCACCCGCAACGGGCGCTTCGGCCCCACCGTCGCCGGCTGGTTCGCCGACCGCGCCCGCAGGCGCCCGGACGTGACCGTGGACATGGTCGACCTGGCCGAGACCGGCCTCCCCGCGACGCTGACCGACCACGACGAGCCCGTGCCCGCGCCGGTACGGAGGCTGGCCCCGCGGCTGGCGGCGGCCGACGCCTTCGCCGTGGTGACCCCGGAGTACAACCACGGCTTCCCCGCCCCCCTCAAGACCGCCATCGACTGGTTCTACGAGGAGTGGCAGGCCAAGCCGGTCGCGCTCGTCTCGTACGGCCGCGACTCGGGCGGGCTGAACGCCGCCGCGCAGCTCCGGCAGATCTTCGCCGAGCTGCACGCGGTCACCATCCGGGACGGCCTCAGCCTGCCCCGCTACTGGGAGGACTTCGCCCCCGACGGCTCCTGGCCCCGGCCCGCCGCCGAGTGCAACACCTCCGTCACGACGACCCTGGACCAGCTGATCTGGTGGGCGAACGCCCTCCGGGACGCCCGCGCCCGGGTGCCGTACACCGCCTGACCACCACCCGACCCGAGAGATGAACCGCCCAGGAGGCAGCCATGCGTAAGATCATCAACTCGACCTACATCTCGCTGGACGGCGTCATCGAGCGCCCGCACGAGTGGACGTTCGACTACTTCGACGCGGAGGCCCAGCAGTACGCCCGCGACCTGCTCTTCTCCTGCGACGCCCTGATCGCCGGCCGCGTGACCTACGAGGGCTTCGCCCAGGCCTGGCCGAGCATGGAGGAGCAGACCGGCGACTTCGGCGTCCGGATGAACACCCTTCCCAAGTACGTGCTCTCCACCACGATGGAGAAGGGCGAGTGGGGCGAGACCACCGTCATCAGGGAGAACGTGGCCGAGGAGGTCCGCCGGATCAAGGAGCAGCCGGGCCAGGACATCCTGCAGTACGGCTTCGGCCCCGCGTCCCGGACGCTGGTGGAGCACGGCCTGCTGGACGAGCTCCGGCTGTGGATCCACCCGGTGATCGTCGGCACCGGTGACGCGGGCGATCTGCTCACCAGGGAGGGCTTCGCGGCGAAGTTCGACCTCGCGGAGACGGTCACCTTCGGTTCGGGGGTCATCGTCGCCACGTTCCGCCCCGCCGCCGCGAAGTAGGCCGGCCCGGGCGCCCGGCCAGGCGCCTGAGCAGGCATGACGGCACCGGCCGGACCCGCGTCCGCGGGCTCCGGCCGGTGCCGTCTCCGGTCGTGCTGCGGCACACTCGGAAGAAATCCGAAAAACTTCTCCCGGTGTTGTCGATCCGCCCCCGGCCCGTTCGACGCGTCGGCGAGAGGGTGGAGACAAGGGCCGCCCCGGAGCCTGCCAAGGAGACGACCATGCAGTTCCTGATGATGACCACCGACACCGGCTCGGAGACGACGGCCCCCGACGAGAAGCTGCACGCCGAGATGGGCGCGTTCATCGAGGAGATGAGCAAGGCCGGCGTCCTGCTGGCGACCGGCGGGCTGGACCCGCGGGCCGTCCACATCACCTCGTCCGGCGGCAAGGTCACCGTGACCGACGGCCCCTACACCGAGGCCAAGGAGGTCGTGGTCGGCTTCGCGCTGATCGAGACCCGGACGGAGGAGGAGGCGATCGAGCTGTCCAAGCGGTTCTGGTCGATCGTCGGCGACGGCGCGGGCACCATCCAGCGCGTCTTCGGCCCGGAGGACGTCCCCGGCGCCTGACCGGGCTCCCGAGCCCGGCGCCGTCCCGCGTGGCACGGTGGCGCCCGGCACGGTGGTGACCAGCACGGTGGTGACCAGCACGGACGGGCGGGCCGTCCGCCTTGCGCGGACGGCCCGCCCGGTGGTCTCATCGTCGCCGTGACGACTGCCGAGACGAACCGCGAGATCCACCGCAGGATCGACGCGGTCTGGCGGCTGGAGGCCGCCCGCATCATCGCGGGGCTGGCCCGGCTGGTGCGCGACGTCGGGCTGGCCGAGGAGCTGGCGCAGGACGCGCTGGTCGCCGCGCTGGAGCAGTGGCCGGAGTCAGGCGTCCCGGACAACCCGGGAGCCTGGCTCATGGCCGTGGGCAAGCGCCGCGCGGTCGACCGGATCCGCCGCGACCAGCGGCTGGAACGCAAGCTCGAAGAGATCGGGCACCGGATGGAGACCGGGCCGGAGAGCGGGGCGGACGGCGCGGACGTCGAGGCCGTCCTGGACGATCCCATCGAGGACGACATCCTGCGCCTGGTGTTCACCGCCTGCCATCCGGTGCTGCCCACCCCGGCCCGGGTCGCGCTCACCCTGCGCATGCTGGGCGGGCTGACCACCGACGAGATCGCGCGGGCGTTCCTGGTCCCGGAGCCGACCGTCGCGCAGCGCGTCGTCCGGGCCAAGCGCACCCTCGCCGAGGCCGGGGTGCCCTTCGAGGTGCCGGAGGGCGAGGAACGCGCCGCGCGGCTGGCGTCGGTGCTGGAGGTCATCTACCTGATCTTCAACGAGGGGTACGCGGCGACCGCGGGCGACGCCCTCGTCCGCACCGACCTGTGCCGGGAGGCGCTGCGCCTGGGCCGTGTCCTGGCCGGGCTGGCCCCGAAGGAGGCGGAGGTCCACGGCCTCGTCGCGCTCATGGAGATCCAGGCGTCGCGGTCGCGGGCGCGCACCGGTCCGTCCGGCGAACCCGTCCCGCTGCTCGACCAGAACCGCGCGCTGTGGGACCGGCTGCACATCCGGCGGGGGTTCGCGGCGCTGCTGCGCGCCGAGAAGCTGGGCGGCCCGCCCGGGCCGTACGTGCTGCAGGCCGCGATCGCCGCCAGCCACGCCCAGGCGGCCGACGCCGAGGAGACCGACTGGGCGCGCATCGCGGCGCTCTACGAGATCCTTGCCCAGCGCGCGCCGTCCCCCGTCGTGGAGCTGAACCGCGCGGTGGCGGTCGGCATGGCCCGCGGTCCCGCCGAGGCGCTCGGCATCGTGGACGCGCTGGCCGGGGAGCCCTCGCTCAAGCGGTACCACCTGCTCCCGAGCGTGCGCGGCGACCTGCTCTTCAAGCTGGGGCGCTTCGGCGAGGCGCGGACCGAGTTCGAGCGGGCCGCCGCGCTCACGCGCAACGCGCCCGAACGCGCCCTGCTCCTGGAACGGGCAGAGGCGTCCGGGCGCGCGGCGGAGAGCCGGCCGCGGAGCGGCCGGGGCGTCTAGCAGTTGCCCTGGGCGGGCTTGCCCTCGAAGCGGTCGCCCAGGAACCTCGTCACGTCACCGGCCGCCAGCCAGTCGGTGGTCAGGTGCTCGGCCGGGTAGGCGGCGGTCCATCTGGTGGTGATGCCCGCCGCGCAGTAGGCGGCGCGGGTGGCCTCCTCGGTCTCGTGCGGGATGATCTCCTCCAGCAGGCCGCGGTACTGGAACACCGGGAAGCCGATCTTGTACTTGGCCGAGGAGGACGGGGTGCCGATGTCCACGCCGAGCTTCTGGCGGTCGACGATCTCCCCCCAGGTGGTGCCGTCCGGGCCCCTGAGCGCGTAGATCTGCTCCAGGGTCAGCCTGTCCTTGGAGAAGTTCTCCACCCTGGCCCCGAGGAAGGCCGCGAGGGTCCCGAAGAGGCAGTTGTTCCTGACGTCCTGGATGGCCTTCCTGCCCGCGTCGTTCATCAGCTCGTCGAACGGCATCTCGGGGTACGCGGCGTTCAGCCCGACGAGGGCGTCGGCCAGGAACCCGGCGAACAGGCCGCCGTTGAGCGCCTTCGCGGTGATCTTGAGATCGCCGGGCACGCCGCCCGCCGCCGCGCCCGCCACGTTCAGCTCGGGCGCGTAGGACGCGGCGAGCTGGGCGCCCCACAGCGAGGCGGCGCCGCCCTCGGAGTAGCCCGCGATGCCGACCTTGCCGTCGGCCCTGAGGTCGCCGCCGGGGATCCGGCGCGAGGTCCGCGCGACGTCCAGCAGGGCGTGCCCGGCGTTGGCGCCCACCATGTAGGTGTGCACCTGGCCGTCCAGGTAGCCCACCCCGTCGGTGGCGGCGACGGCGAATCCGGCCTTGAGGAACTCGGCGAGGTTCGGCCCCTCGTAGTGGTCCACGTACTGGCCGGACATCTGCTTGGACAGCGCGCACTGCGGCCCCGAACCCGACGTGCCCGGGTTGAACGCCACCACCGGCCGCGAGCCGCCCTTGGTCCACGGCGCCTCCGGCACCGCCACGAATCCCGAGACCGCGATCCGCGCGCCCTTGACGTCGGTCGAGGCGTACCGCACCTTCCACGCCTTCATCCTGATGCCGTGCGGCACGCCCGGCAGGGTGGTGGGACGGCAGGCCAGCAGCTCGCCCGGGGCTCCGGACACCGCGCCCGGAGCGGCGTAGATGTCGGCGTCGGACGCGGTGCATCCCGCCGGCGCCCCCGACGCCGGGGGGACGACAGCCACCGTCGGCACGGCCAGGGCGGCGCCCGCCGCCACCGTGGTGAGCAGGGTACGTAGTTTCATCGGCACTCCGTGGGGGGTGGGGCCGGCACTGGTCCCGGACGGCGCCGGCGGCCGGCGAGAAGTGGATGCCGATGACTGTGGCCCACCGGCCGGGGCGGCCGGAATGAAGCCGCCTCACACGGAGCGGCGGGGTTTTGGCAGTCGGTTCACAAGTCCGTCGCGGGCCGCCCGGAAGAGCCGTGCGGGCGGCGCGGCGCGGGCGGCGCGGTGCGGGCGGCGCGGTGCGTTCGCCTCCGGCGGCTGGCAGACTTTCGCGGAGATCGCACCCGGCGGGGAACGCACCCTGCGGGGAACGCACCTGCGGAGATCGCACCCCGCGGGGGAACGAGCCCGGCGGGGAACGAGCCCCTCGGGGCCGTGGGAGAGGTGGGAGAGGGGGGTAGCAGTGATCACTCTTTCGGACGTCCGGGACGCCGCCGCGCGGATCGAGGGCAGGGTCCGCAGGACGCCCGTGATGGAGGCCGATCCGGCGGCGTTCGTCCCCGAGGGCGCCGAGGCGCCCGCGAGACTCTGGCTCAAGCTGGAGCTGACCCAGCACACCGGGTCGTTCAAGGCGCGCGGCGCGTTCAACCGCGTCCTGGCCGCCGTCGAGGAGGGACGGCTGCCCGGTGCGGGGGTCGTCACCGCCTCGGGTGGCAACGCGGGCCTGGCCGTGGCCTACGCGGCCTCCCGGGCGGGCGCCAGGGCCGAGGTGTACGTCCCGGAGACGGCGCCCGCGGTCAAGGTGGCCGGGCTGCGCGCGCTCGGCGCGACCGTCGTCCAGGTGGGCGTCAGGTACGCCGACGCCCACGAGGCCGCCACCAAGCGCGCGGCGGAGACCGGGGCCGTGTTCTGCCACCCGTACGACCAGCCGGAGATGTGCGCCGGCCAGGGCGTCATCGCCCTGGAGCTGATGGAGCAGACCGGCGGGGAGGTCGACACGGTGCTGCTGGCGGTGGGCGGCGGGGGCCTCATGGCGGGCGTCGCCGCGGCCCTCGAAGGCCGGGCGACCGTCGTCGGGGCCGAACCGGTCACCGCGCCCACGCTGAACGCCGCGCTGCGGGCCGGGAAGCCGGTCGACGTCGAGGTGTCCGGGGTCGCCAAGGACTCGCTGGGCGCGAGCCGCCTCGGGGACATCGCGCACGCCGTGGCGACCCGGACCGGTGTGCGGTCCGTGCTCGTCACCGACGATGCGATCAGCGCGGCCCGGCGCCGGCTGTGGGAGGGCCACCGGCTCGTGGTCGAGCACGGCACGGCCACCGCGGCCGCCGCTCTGCGCACCGGCGCGTACCGTCCGGAGCCCGGCGAGCGCGTCGCCGTCCTGCTGTGCGGGGCCAACACCGACCCGTCCGATCTGGTGAGGTGATCCCGCGCCGCCGCCTCGCCCCGGGCGGGCCGCACCCGGGGCGCGCACGGCACGTGCCAGGTGCGGCAGGGACAGGCGCGGCAGGGACGCGGCCCGCCGGGTGTCAGCGCCGGACGGCGTACTGCAGCGGGAGCGGCGGCGCCGCGGTGGTGTCCGGGATCTCCGTCGCGAGCGGCCCCTGGTCGCCGCACAGGGCCTGGACGAAATGCGCGCCGAGGGCGTTGTCGATCGCGTGCGGCATCGGCACGCCCTGCCCGTTGAGCTGCTGGTACTTGGTGAGGTTGACGCCCAGGGCGAGCTGGCGGCGGCCGTCGTTGCTGGAGAGCGCCTGCGTGCCGGCGCCGAACACGGCGCCGTCGTGGCCCCAGAACCGGCCGCACGGCAGGTCCACCGAGTAGATCCCCAGGCCGTAGTTCATCAGCGTGTTGCCGTCGGCGTCCTTGACCGGCACGGTCCGCTGCATCTCGGCCAGCGCGCCCGTCCCGATCAGCTTCCCGGTCAGCAGGGAACGGTAGAAGCGGTTGAGGTCGTCCATGGTGGACACCAGCGCGCCCGCCGTACCGGCCCATGACATGTCGTAGACGCTGTACTCGCGGACCGGCTTGGCGTAGCCGTACAGCGCCTCGTACATGCGCGAGTACGACCCCAGGATGAACGGCCCCGCCGGGAAGTACGTGCTCTTGAGCCCGGCCGGCCGGATGACGCTCCGCTGGATGTAGGTCTCGGCCTTGACGCCGGTGACCTTCTCCAGGAGCTTCCCGATGATGACGTAGTTGGTGTTGGAGTACGACCAGCCCTCGCCGGGGGCGTTGGTCGGCGGCGCCTCCAGCCCCCACGCGATGAGCTGCTCCGGGCGCAGCGTGCGGAAGCGGTTCTCGTCCAGGCTCTCGGGCGACAGCCTGCGCCAGGACGGGAACGCGGAGACGACGTAGTCGCCGATCCCGCTGGTGTGGTCGAGCAGCATCCGCACGGTGACCTTCTCCCCGCGCTCGCCCGGCACCGTCCCCGGGAGGTACCGGGCGATCGGCGCGTCGAGTTCGAGGCGGCCCTGCTCGACCAGCCCGAGCACGGCGACCGCGGTGAACGTCTTGGTGACGCTGCCGACCCGGTGCCGCATGTCGGGCCGCGCCGGGCGCCGGGTGCGCACGTCGGCGACACCGGACGCGCCCCTCCAGACGTCGTCGTCGTGGCGGACGGCCGAGTAGAGGCCGTACATCCCCGCCTCGTGGGTGGCGTCGAGCGTGACCCGCAGCTTGGCCGGGTCGAACGACACGCGCCGCGGGTCGGTGGACGACCGGCCGTGCGCCACGGCCGCGGCCGGCACCGTCGCCGGTGCCGCGGCCCGCGTCGGCGGCGGGGTCTGCGCGGCGGACGGGACCGCCGGTCCGAACGCCAGGAGCGAGGCCGCCACCGGCACCGCCCCGGCGAACCGCCTCAGCCGCACGAACCGCCTCGTCGTCATCCCCGTCTCTCCAGTTCACGACTCGCCACACGCAGTCTGCACGGGCACGACCCTGCTGTCAGCCCGTCCGCGAGGAAGATCAACATCTTCCCGGGGCCAGCCTAGGCCGACCCCGGAGCCACAACCTGATCAACGCCGGGCGGGGAGACTTAGTTCACGAGATGACCATCAGGAGATCACCCGCCTGGACCGGGGTGGCCCCCTGCACGGCGACCCGCGCGACCGTCCCGGTGACCGGCGCGGTGATCGCGGCCTCCATCTTCATCGCCTCGATGGTGGCGACCACGTCCCCGGCCTCGACCCGGTCGCCCTTGGCCGCCCGCAGCGTCACCGACCCGTCGAACGGCGCCGGGACGTGCCCGGGCTCGCCCGGATCGGCCCGCTCCACCGGCGGGGCGTCCGCCTTGACCGAGCGGTCGCGCACCGACAGCGTGCGCAGCTGGCCGTTCACCGTGCAGATCACCTGCCGGAACCCGGCCTCGTCGAGCTCGCCGACGGCCTCCAGCCCGGCCAGCACCCGCACCCCCGGCTCCAGGTCGAAGAAGACCTCGTGGCCGGGCTGCAGGCCGTACAGGAACGCCGCCGTCGGCAGCACCGACAGGTCGCCGTACGCCGCCCGCGCCTCCCGGTAGTCCTTGGCGGGCCCCGGGAACAGCAGCCGGTCCAGCGTGTCTCGGACCTCCGGCCCGCCCAGTGCCTTCTCCTCGTCCCGGGTCAGCTCGGCGCGCGCGGGCGCGTACTGCCGCCCCTCCAGCGCCCGTGCGCGGAACGGCTCGGGCCAGCCGCCGGGCGGGTCGCCCAGCTCGCCGTTCAGGAAGCCGACCACGCTGTCGGGGACGTCGTAGTGTCCCGGGTTCGCGGCGAAGTCCTCGGGGTCGGCCCCGGCCGCGACCAGGTGCAGCGCCAGGTCCCCCACCACCTTGCTGGACGGGGTGACCTTGACCAGCCGCCCGAGGATCCGGTCGGCCGCCTCGTACAGCCGCTCGATCTCCTCGAACCGGTCGCCCAGGCCCAGCGCGACCGCCTGCTGGCGCAGGTTCGACAGCTGCCCGCCGGGGATCTCGTGCCGGTACACCCGGCCGGTCGGCGCCGGCAGCCCCATCTCGAACGGCGCGTACAGCCGGCGCACCGCCTCCCAGTACGGCTCCATGACGGTGAGCGCGTCCAGGTCGATCCCGGTCGCCCGCCCGGTGAAGTCGGTGTGCGCCACGATCGCCTGCAGGGGCGGCTGGCTGGTCGTTCCCGACAGCGGCGCGGCGGCGCCGTCCACGGCGTCCACCCCGGCCTCGACGGCGGCGAGGTAGGTGGCGAGCTGGCCGCCCGCCGTGTCGTGCGTGTGCAGGTGGACGGGCAGGTCGAAGCGCTCGCGCAGCGCGGTGACCAGCGTCCGCGCGGCGGGCGCGCGCAGCAGCCCCGCCATGTCCTTGACGCACAGCACGTGCACGCCCGCCTCGACCAGTTCCTCCGCCAGCCGCAGGTAGTAGTCCAGCGTGTAGAGCTTCTCACCGGGCGAGGACAGGTCGCCGGTGTAGCACAGGGTGCCTTCGACGAGGGCGTGCGTCTGCAGCACCGCGTCGATCGCCGGCCGCATGCGCTCCACGTCGTTGAGCGCGTCGAAGACCCGGAAGATGTCCACCCCGGTGGCCGCGGCCTCCTTGACGAAGGCGCGGGCGACCGAGTCGGGGTACGGCGTGTAGCCCACCGTGTTGCGCCCGCGCAGCAGCATCTGGATGCACAGGTTGGGCGCGGCCTCGCGCATGGCCGCCAGCCGGTCCCACGGCGACTCGCCCAGGAACCGCAGCGCGACGTCGTAGGTGGCGCCGCCCCACGCCTCCAGCGAGAGCAGCTGCGGGGTCGTCCGGGCCAGGTACGGCGCCGCCGCCGCGAGGTCGTAGGTCCGCACCCGGGTGGCCAGCAGCGACTGGTGGGCGTCCCGGAAGGTCGTGTCGGTGACGGCGAGCGCGTCCTGGGCCCGCAGCCGCTCGGCGAACGCCTTCGGCCCCAGGGCCAGCAGCCGGTCCCTGGACCCCTCCGGGAACGGGCCGGTCAGATCGATCCCGGGCAGCTTCTCCTGCGGGTCCAGATCGGTCGGCGCGTCACCGTTGGGCTTGTTCACCGTGACGTCGGCGAGATAACGGACCAGCCGGGTCGCGCGGTCACCGCTGGAACGGGCGGTCAGCAGGTCGGGGTGCTCGGCGATGTAGGCGGTGGTGATCCCGCCCGCGCGGAAGTCCGCCTCGTCCAGCAGCGCCTGCAGGAACGGGATGTTGGTGGCCACCCCGCGGATCCGGAACTCGGCCACCGCCCGCCGCGCCCGCCGTACCGCCTCCTCGAACGTCCGGCCCCGGCACGTCAGCTTGACCAGCATCGAGTCGAAGTGCGGCGTCACCACCGCGCCCGCGTAGGTCGTCCCGGTGTCGAGCCGCACCCCGGCGCCGCCGGGCGACCGGTAGGCGGAGATCTTGCCGGTGTCCGGCCGGAAGTCGTTGCCCGGGTCCTCGGTCGTGATCCGGCACTGCACCGCGAACCCCGAGACCTGCACGCCCTCCTGCCGGATCTCCAGGTCGGCCAGGGACTCGCCGCCGGCGATCCGCAGCTGCGCCTGGACCAGGTCCACCCCGGTGACCTCCTCGGTCACGGTGTGCTCCACCTGGATCCGCGGGTTCATCTCGATGAACACGTGCCGTCCCGAGGCGTCCACCAGGAACTCCACGGTGCCCGCGTTCACGTACCCGATCTCCCGCGCGAACCGCACCGCGTCCCGGCACAGCCGCTGCGTCACCAGCGGGTCCAGATCGGGCGCGGGCGCGATCTCGACCACCTTCTGGTGCCGCCGCTGCACCGAGCAGTCCCGTTCCCGCAGGTGGACGATCTCACCGGTGCCGTCGGCCAGCACCTGCACCTCGATGTGCCGCGGCCGGTCGACCGCCTGCTCCAGGAAGACCGTCGGGTCGCCGAACGCGCTCTCGGCCTCCCGCCGCGCCGTCTCCACCGCCGCCGGCAGGTCCTCCCGCCGGTCCACCCGCCGCAGCCCGCGCCCGCCCCCGCCGGCCGCCGCCTTCACGAACAGCGGGAACCCCACGTCGTCGGCCGTCGCCACCTCCTCGCCCGGCTCCGGGGTGGCCGAACGCAGCACCGGCAGCCCCGCCCGCCGCGCCGCCGCGACCGCCTCGATCTTGTTCCCGGCCAGCTCCAGCACCCTGGCCGGCGGCCCCACGAACGTCAGCCCGTTCCGCTCGCACGCCGCCGCCAGCTGCGGGCTCTCCGACAGGAAGCCGTACCCCGGGTACACCGCGTCCGCGCCCACCCGCAGCGCGGTCTCCACGATCCCGTCCACGTCCAGGTAGGCCCGCACGGGATGGCCGTGCTCGCCGATCTCGTACGCCTCGTCGGCCTTCTGCCGGTGGAGGGAGAGCCGGTCCTCGTAGGCGTAGACCGCCACGCTGGAGATACCGAGTTCGTAGGCGGCGCGGAACGCCCGTACGGCGATCTCACCCCGATTGGCGACGAGCAGCTTCTGGATCACGGCGTACTCCCAGGAGACGGGTCGGGCGAGGCCGCCCGAGCACGACGGCCTCCCGGGCTCAACGTCGAGCGGCCCCCAACATAACGCGACCGGATTTTTACGCCGATACCTACCCCACCCCCTACATTCCGGAACAACACCCCTCCCCGGAACAACACCCCTCTCCGTCCCGGGCAGGCCGGGGGCGTCTCATCTCGCCGCCTCAGCCGGCCGCGGCTCCCGACATCTCGAACCACACCGTCACCTTGCGGTCTCCGTCCTGCCCGACGCGGTAGCCCCACGCAGCGGCCAGGGAGTCCACGATCAGGAGTCCGCGCCCGGATTCATCGGCCTCGTCCGAGATCATCGGCACCGTGACGGCGTCCCCGTCGTCCTGGATCTCCACCCGCGTCCGACCCGCCGCGCGAAGGACCACCACCCACACGCCACCGCCGCACCTCCCGCTCGCGCTATACCTCCGAGCGTTGGTCGCGATCTCCGCAGTGATCACATCCGCGTCGGCGGTATCCACCTCCGGCGACTCCTTCGCCAGAAGGTCTCTCACCATCGACCGCACCGCCCGTACGTCGACACCGCCGGCGCCGGCGACCCGTTGCTTCATCACCTGCTCCCAGGCCGTCACCGGGCCGCCGCCTCCAGTGCCGTGGCCGCCCGCAGCAGACCTTCGGCGCCCGCTCCCGCCGGATAACGCTGCGACCCGTCCCACAGGTAGGACCACCCCGCCCCATCGCGGATCACCACGACCACGACGACCCGGTGGCACGCGCCGAGGGTCAGAGCCGCCCCGCCGTTCTCCCCGACCAGCACTCGCGAAGGCCGCCCGAGCTGCACAAGGGCAACAGCGAGATCCGCCAGATACCGCACCCGAGCCACCGTCACCGGCAGGTCTGCCCGCCATCTCACGTTCCGTCCCTGAGGGGGTGGAACGTCGTTCGCTAGGTTGTTCACAGGTTCGACTCCTTCCAGTCGAGCTCAGACCCCGGGCCGGTGTGGCCGCACCGGCCCGGGGCCGCTTGCGTCATTCGCCTGCGCCTCGCCTACATTCGGTGACTGTGACGCGCAAGCAAGACCGGGGACATAGCCCCACACTCCGGGCGCGCCGTCTCGCACTGGAGTTGACCGAGCGCCGCGAAGCCTGCGGGCTGTCCCGTGACGAAGTGACGCGGCGCTTGGAATGGGCGAACTCAACGCTCTTCCGCATCGAGACAGGCCGCAGCAAGCCGCAGCCTCGCAGCGTCCGCGAACTGCTCGACCTCTACGGCGTCACCGGCCCTGAGAAGGAAGGGCTCATCCAACTGGCTCGCGAAGCCCGGCAACCGGGCTGGTGGCATTCCTTCCGCGACGTGCTCCCCAACCCGTACGAAGTGTTCATCGGTCTTGAGGCCGGAGCGACCACCATCCGGGCATTCGAGCCGCTCACCGTGCCCGGCCTGCTCCAGACCGCCGACTACTCCCGCGCCATGATCCGCGGTGGTCCTCATGAGCTCGACCCCGACGAGATCGACCGCCGGGCCCAGGTTCGTTCGGCAAGGCAGGAGATCTTGTCCCGGCCCGACCGCCCGCACCTTTGGGTGGTGCTGGACGAAGCCGCCCTGCACCGGACGGTGGGCAGCAAGGCCATCATGCGGCGGCAACTGGCTCACCTGATCGAAATGGCACAGCGGGACAAGACCACGCTCCAGGTGCTCCCTTTCGAGGTCGGCGCCCACGCCGCCAGCACGACCGGCCCGTTCGTCATCCTCGGCTTCGCCGAGCCCACCGACCCTGACGTGGTGTACCTGGAGACCATTCCCGATGGGGTCTACCTGGAGAATGCGAGCGACGTGCAGGGGTTTATGCTTGCATTTGACCGCCTGCTCGATGCGGCATTGCGTCCCGACGACTCGATCGCACTCATCCGGCGAGTGGCAGATGCAAGCGCCTGAGCACGACCAGAAGGATGGGCGAGGTGGACAGCCCCGACATGTCCTGCGCCACATGGCGCAGGAGTTCACGGAGCGGACAGAACGGCAACTGTGTCGAGATCGCTCAGGTCGCCGGCATCGTTGCAGTTCGTGACAGCCAGAACGTGGACGCCTCTCCGATCTTGCTTCCGCCCGCCGGATGGCGAGCACTCCTGGCCAACGTTCATGCAGGTCAGTACGACTTTTCCTAAGCTCGTGCGCGTAGTCCGGCCGTGCAGTCCGGTGGCCCGGCACCGCCTTGCCTTGCCCGTATGAACCGCGTACGTCGCGCCTGGCGGCCACAGTGGGGTCGAGTCGTTGTCCGCGCCGCGAGGAGCCAGTGCCGTGCGTAACTCAGTTCTTCATCACCGGTGAGGTCGACTGGGTTCCTGATGCCGTCCGGCCAGCATGGGCGTCCTGCCTTCGCCATACCGTCCACGTTCAGGTAGGCCCGTACGGGATGCCGGGACGATGGATCGGGCGCGAACCCGGAGCCCGACGGCCTCCTGGGCATCGCGTCGAGCAGCCAACATGACGCGACCGGATTTCACGCTGATACCTGTCCCGTATTTGCCGTTCTAGGGCAACGTCCCTCTCATCGACTTCGACGCGCATGCCGGGTCAAGCCCGTCCTGACTAGACTCGTCCCGCACCCCGTAGATCCGTCCGTGCCGCGCCCGACGCTGAGAGGAGATCGGTGTCCGATCCGGACTGGCAGCACGAGGTGCTGCGGGAACTCGGCGTCCTGGAAAGCGGCCTGATCCCGCCCGTTCCCCACCCCCGCCCCACCCCTCTGGACGTCCTCCCGGAGGCCACAGCCCGCCCACCGGAACCGCTCGCGGCCCCGGTACCGGCCGCCTTCGTACCGGCGGCCGCCCCGGCGCCCTCCGTACCGGCGGCCGAACTGCTGCGCCGCAATCCGCACGGCGACCCCGTCATCAGGAGGCTGGGCCGCGGCGTGCGCAAAGCGGTGGGCGCCTCGGCGGCAACCGGAGTACGCGACCTCTCCGAACTCACCGCGCAACTCGGCGCACCGGTCCGCTCGTGCCGGAGGATCGCGGTGACGAGCGTCCGCGGAGGCGCTGGCAAGAGCAGCATCGCCGCCCTCCTCGCCCGGCTCCTCCACCAGCACCGTGACGACCGGGTCCTCGCGATCGACGCCGACCCCGGCCTGGGTTCGCTGCCGCTGAGACTGGGCGTCACCCCCACCCGTTCACTCCGCGACCTCACCACCGCCCGCCCCCGTACCTGGGACGAGACCACGGCCTACCTGACGCGCACCGCCACGGGCCTGTGGGTCATCGCCAACGACGCCCGCATGGACCTCGACGACAACACCTACCGAACGGGCGCGGGCATGCTCGGCAGGTTCTTCTCCACAACGGTCGTCGACTGCGGGGCGGGCATCGGCACACAACTCCACCGGGGCGTCCTCAGCTCGGCCCACGCCCAGGTGTTCGTCGTCCCGGGGACCGAGGACGGCGCGGTCACCGTGCGGAAGGCGCTCGCCTGGCTCCGTACCGACGGCCACGACCGGCTGCTCGCCCACACGACCCTCGCACTCGTCGCCCACACACCCAACCCGGACACCGACCTCGACCACGCCCGGGAACTCCTCGCGAGCGACAGGCTGCCGGTCGTCCTCGTCCCGTTCGACCGCCATCTGGCCACCGGCACCGCCATCGCCCCCGACCGCGTCGGCGCGGCGACGCACGCGGCCGTCACCCGTATCGCGGCGCAGTCGTTCGCCCACGCGCAGGCCGCCCCATGAGCCGGGAGATCGTCGCCCTCCTCCGGGAGCGCCCGGAACTCGCCCCCCTCCTGCACTCCCTGCGAGGCAAGGGCCTGGCCGTGGCCGAACACGACAACACCACGCACCTCTACGACGCGGCCGGACGGCTCCTCGTCCACATCGCCCACCCCCTTCGCATCGACGTGCCAGGCGAGGTGGAACGCCTGCTGAACACCTCAGTCCCTCTCCCCGTCTGGTGGGTCGGCGTACGCGCCGCGGCAACGCTCACCGAGGCCGGGCCACTCGCCCGGCGCTGCGCCGAAACCCTGGTCTCCCGCCACGGAGGCACCCTCTGGAGCAACCGATGACCGCGGCCGACGCCCGCACGGATCGCGCCACCGTCCTCCTGGTGGACCGCGCGATCGTCCCCCTGAGCCCTGGCATGACCGACTCCGTCCAGGTGGTCACCCCGGTGAGCGCCCGCATCACCCTGCCCATGCGCGCGCACATCCTCAGCGGCAAGGCCACCTGGGTCGTCCGAGACCACGGCGGCTACTACGACGGCCTGACCGGAAGACCCTTGCACTGGTCGGACGGCGCGTTCGTCCCCGTACCTTCCGCACGCGACTACGCACCGGGCTTCAAGACACCACCGTCCCAACTGCTGGGCTCACACCTCACCCTGGTCGTACGGGCCAAGCACACCGAGGCCGGCCGCTCCCTGGACCAGGCCATGCGCCTGCTCACCGGCGCACCACCCACCGGCTGGGGCACATCCGAACCGCTCGAACACCGCTGGAACCCCGCCGCCCTCACCGCCTACGTCCACTCCCCCAGCTACAAAGCCCGGCCCATCATCGCGGTAGGCCAACGCTCCCTGGCCATAACGGAACTCACTCCCGAGAGCGACGGCATCGCCGCCCTGACCACCCTCACCATCGGCTACGCCCCCGGCGAGACTCCGCCCCTCCAGCAGTTACCGACGCTCATCGCCTCGCTGGACCACACCGCTTCCGTCCTCGCACACCAGAGCCTCGGCCGTGCCGACCTCACCACCGAGCCCCGCTGGACCGGCAAACCAACCCCCATAGGCCTCGCCGTCCGCGGCACCCGTACCACCCCTCAGGGCTACCCCATCGGCCCGATGACCTGGTTCCCGCTAAGGGACTGGCCCCACTACCACCAAACCCTCCACCACCTGAGCCACCCCTGACCAACCCCTACGGCTGGTGTGAGCGAAGGTTCTTCACCACCGTCCGCGCCAGCATCACCACATCACCCTCGAAGGACACAGCCGTACCCGGCTTCGCCTTCGCCAGCCCAGCCCTCCCGAAAATGAGGACCACCCGGAACGTCTCTCTCACGAAACATGCCTCAAGCATCTCGCCATAGGAATGATGCCGGACGTACGCCTCGCAACCGACACCCTAGACACCATCACCCACAAGCGATGAGCAACCGAGCGAAATTCATCTCGCAACAAGCATGAGGCCAATTATCGATCAGGGTAATTTTGATCAGCCATCGCCAAGCTATTGCGTCAGCCATATTGCGAAGGCGTTGAGTAACTGCGATCGCTTCATCACTCTCTGAACGAGATGAGGCAATCAAGTCTGCGAGCGCGCGCATCTGCTTTTGGGGAAGCAGCGCATAGCGCATTTCCTTTCACATCCCCATCCAGTCTTCCCTTTGAGTCATTGATCTCGTCCGTGGACGCGACTACCGACCGACTTTTTCCCTTCGCGTTCACGGACGAGAAATCGACACAGCAGCAAGATGCCCGCAAAACAAGCGAGGATCATCAAGCATGCCACCAGGTAGAAGGCAAAGGTCGAGTGACTGAAAGCCCCCATCATCACAAGAAAGGAGCCGAACGCGCAGTCAATGATGGCGATAGGCCCTCGGCCGGCCCACCTCTCGTACGCCGGTCTCCGACCCAAGCCAGCAAAAGTAGTCACCCCAACAACGATCAGGAACATCCCAGCCGCACATTGGAGATAGTTCACAATCTGCACAACAGGCCCTCGATACCATTTGACAACTACACAGATGTCGTCACCCGGACATCACTTCCGAATCAAGCAGGGAAGATTGAAGAAGGCACGTCCCGTACCCTCTTCCTAGCCGTTTCCTCCCCCGCCAAACCATAGGCATTAGATAAAGGTGTCAACGCAACACCAGGACCACCGCTTCGGCGAGACGCTGCGCCAAATGGACACGCTCACCGAAAGGCATCTCTGGAAGATTTCCGCCAGAAATAGTAACCTCGGCGGCAAGCTGTCCTCGTTGAACGGCGATCGCCATAATCACGGGCGAACTGCCACGTGGGTAAACGAGGCATGCCCGGCCGGTGGTGACCCTCAGTGCCTCACATGGTCCCAGAGTTGTGGATCGATTCTTGTAGTAGGCATAGGAATCGAGTACGCCAACATGCCCTGTTGCCCCATCCAGCCCAGGCACCACCGTCACATGAAGTGTGCGCGCTTTCGGACCTTTGATCGTGGGCTTTACAGCACGCCAGTAACACTGCCTTGCCGAAGCAGAAGCGTCCTGTACATATCGCCCGAGAACTTCGTGGCGCAACTCATCCCCGATTAGAGAGCATGCCCCAGGACCTTTAGGTGATCTCGACGAAGTAGATGACGGAACAGGACCTGAAGTGAGGCGATCACCTGTAGTGACGTTCTCGGAACCACACCCGGCAAAAATGAGTGCACCCAACAGGAAGATCGCTGATCGCATCGCCGCTACTTTTTATCCAGGCACGTGTGGTCACTCACAGTCATCGATCTCTGTAGTCACAAGGCACGGTCCCTGATGGACCCTGGTGAACATCACAACGAATCATTTAGCCTGCAAATGGAGGTTGCCAAGTATCGATCGCGCGACAGCCAGTCCGTCATTTTCGAAGGAATTCACAGGTATCGGCTTGCGTCCCGAACTGAGGAGAGGGCCAAAATAAAGCACCGCTGCCACGATATTCTTCTCGCGGAAAGATATGTCAGCGCTCTGCCGACCGACCTGAGAATATTTGATGTAGGACTCGTCGCCGACATCCACCTGCCTGCAAGAACTTGCCGGCTTCCCGCACTCGCTATGATCAGTCGCAAAGCTCTCCCGCGTCGCCCTGATAGCATCATCGCCGTTGCGAATATTCGCGAAAATCAGAATGGACGAGCCGGTAACCTGCCGCGTATTCTGAAAGCTGCAGGCAGATTGTTTCACCTCGTTCGTCCTTGGGGGAGTCGATGGCTTCGCTGCCATACCGTTCCCGATCAGACGAGTGACAAGTCTGGCATCGACAAGACCGCATGCATCTGGAAGCGATTTGTAGGCACGCTCACCATCATCCTGCCGGATGAAGCAACCCGAGAGAATCACGCACCCAGTCAGCACCACCGCAGGAACGATCTTTCGGAACTCCTGATACCTGGGCATCATCGCCTCCATGCCTCTGGAGACTTGAGCCGCCCAGGCATACCGGGAGCGGCAGAACCGTTCCTAGTTCCGCTGATCGCGTCTGTCATGTCAAGAGCCAAGAAGCGTTGACCTGTACCACTCTCCAAAGCAGCTCCACTCGAGGTGATGGCGGCGGTTCAGGTCGTCGTCGCCGGGGGCCAGTGGTTTCCGGGGAGGGCAGTTCCGCCGCCGGATGCCCCCTGCAGGCTCTTCTCGGCTGCACCGAGATTGAGAAGGAGTCCCAAAAGGGCAACTGCTATCGCGATTACGAAGGTAACGGCCGCTCCGATGGGACCGGCCACAGTGGAGGCTGTAAGGAATGCTACGAGCAGTGAGGCAAGCGCCGTCCCAAGGGCTAGATAGAAAACGTAGGCGGCATTACGAATAGAGGTGCATGCGGCGGCTATGGAAGTAGCCTTGGTGGTGATGGCTCCGGCCGCTGCGGGCTGCTGTCCCACTCCCTTGTGGTACGCACCGCCGGCAATCCCCTTCCAGGACGTGTCATATTTATTGAGCTGTGCGGCAAGAGTGGTGGCCACTCCGTCCGCCTGCCCACGCAGCTTGAGCCACGTATCCTCGTGACGGTTCATAACAAGCGGAATCGCGGCAGCCTTGAGGGCGGATTGGATCTTCTCGACGCCCTTGGCGGTGAGATCCACGATCTTGTTGAATGCCATTTTGAGCGCAGGCCCCAGGAGCGGATCCTTCTCCAACTGCTTGTTGACTACCTGCCTGACGCGCTCGAGCCCGGAATCGATCTTCGAAAGATTGACATTGATCTCATTAATCGTCGCCTGATACTGTGCCGCGGTGAATCCCATGCCAGTCCTATCTCTTGATGACGCCCTGCGTTGCAGCGGAAATCTCCTGCTCGGTCGCACCATATTTTTTTGATGCCTCGGTAAGCGCATGGGCGACCTTGAGCAGGACAGATGACCCTTCCCAGGTCCAGAAGCCAATCTCTTCGGTTCGCTTATTATAGAGTGCCACTGCCTTCTCGAAGGCGCCTCCCGCTTCCCCTACTGTGAGACTCTTGGTGGCGGACGCGATTTGTCCGAGAACCTCTCTCTGCTCGATCCACACGCTTGCCTGGACCAGTAGAGCATCGCGCTTTACATCGACTTCCGGGGGCACAGGTATCCTCTTTCGAGTGAGTGCTACGGACGATCGTTCAGGTCGACTGAGACAGCCTCCTGGAAGATTTCGTTCAGGCGTGCGATCGTGTCGGCAGGAATCTGGGAAGCGGAGGCGTCCGCAGCCGCGGCAAGATTATCCCGCGCCTGGGCGAGTGCCTCACGCAACGCTGAGCTCAAGCGGATTCCAGACTGCTGCTCGGCCCATGCAGGATCCACTTCACAGGACTCCAGCCGATCAGAGGACAATGTGATGGTGACGGTACGCCTTCGGGTCTGGCCACTGCCACGGAAGTCGAGTGCCGGCGATGCCGCATGGCGTTCTATCGCCGCATTCACGGTGGCAGAAACCGCTAGGAACTCTTCGGCAAGCAGATCAAGCGAGGGTCTCTCGACACTGGTAACTGCAGGCCGGAATTCTGGAGGAAGCATTGGCTCGGATATCGAGAGAATTGGGCTGCTCGTACCTGTACCCATGCTCTCCAGCCTCGTCAACCGCTCCTGAATCCCATGGCTCTCCAGAGCTCTCCGCATTGCCTCGGCTCGCCCTCGTGTACATGCTGCGTACGCATCGACGACAGCGTCACCTACTCCATCAGCATTGATTCTGCGCCGCCAATCGGTCGAAACCTCGAGAGTCTCAGGTAGCGAAGCGCCATCGATCACCATCCGTACCGCGCCACTCCCATCCACGGCCTCCACACTGGACGGCGCAGCTGACTCGACTTCGACCATCAGGCTTTGAAGCTCCAGCGCCAATTGATGCATCTGGGCCAGTTCCCATAGATCTTGCTCTCTCACTAGTTTCTCCCGATCATCTGTGTTCCGCTTCTATCTCGCCCGTCATCAATCAATCCCGGATGGGAATCAAACAGCCGAACGCAGAAAAAGCGCAGACTGTGCAACCTGTCGACCGCCTCATACCGCATGACCAGCCATGCCACGCAGACGGTTGGCGGTCTGCCAGGCTTGGGCCGAATCCGTTCCATGTTGTCGACCATAGGTGATGGCATCGGCCAACGCGGCCAGTTTCTCCGCGGGCAGTAGATCTTTCGTCGAAGGATCAATGAGAGAGAGGCGCATCTTCCGCCCCCCCTCCGGCCTCTTGATGGTCAGCATTGGAATACGGCGCCCCGTCGGTACGATGAGCGTGACAAAAGGCATCGGCACCGCAGTGGTTTCAGCGACGTACTCGATCTGGAATCGTTCCGCCAGTGCCAACTCGCAACGATGGGTACGAACGGTTCCTCGCACAACAAGCGTGGTGCGATCCAGCCACGCCGCAGACCGGACCAGCCAGGCGAGCCGCAAAAGCAGCAAGGCCATACACCCTATGGTGATTGACGTCCCGACAATTATTCCTACGGTGGGTGAGATCAGGCTCGCAAAGATGCCGCAGATACCGCCCAATATGGGCGCCAGCAACAGCGCCGCCACAATGAGAAAGCCACTCAGTATCGCTTTGGTGGCACGAGACACCCCAGTGTGCAGTTCTATTCGTGGTCCACCATAGTGAACTTCAGGACTCCATGCCATCCCGACTCCAGTCGGATCATTCAACATCTATGTTTGCATAATAAAAAGATCATTTGAAGTGATTTCGAGCTATGCGCCAACCGCCAAGCAGAAGACAAAGCGCTGAGAACACGACAGCACCGATCACCCAGGCCGACGTTTGGCCTCGAGACCTGGTAGCCGACTGTTTTTTGGTGGCCCGGGAAGGCATGACCGACTTCGCCGCTGCCGGTCGTTCTCTGCTCTTCTGCCAGGTGCGAAGACGGTCGTAGACAGGGTTGGGAGCTGTGGAGGGGACCTTGTCGACCAGGGCCCGATAGGGGCGGACGAGCCCGTGGCCTGTCACGTCGTCCCAACCAGGGGGACCGACGTCCTTGGTGGTCGCGAGCACTCGTTGCACGACCTGTTCTGCCGGCATCTCGGGATACTTCGAGCGGACAAGGGCCACGACGCCGGCAGTGAGCGCTGCGGAGGGGCTCGTGCCACCGTCCCCCAGTCTGAATCTCCCATTCCAGTTGATGGTGCCAACGTGAGCCGCAGGAGCGGCAACGGCCATATAGTTACCAGGCGTCGTCTTTGGCCATGGCTTGACATATCCGTCGAGCCCGCCGACGGTCATCACGCCGGCACAGTTGGCGGGCCAGTTTCGCCAGTCTTCAAAGCGTCCTTCGTTACCGGCGGATGCGACCAGCACAACGTCCTTCTTCACCGCATAGGCGACCGCAGCCTGCAGCTCCATCGGGCACTCCATGAAGGTGGCACTGCCGATCGACATGCTGATGACCTGGGCGCCGCGGTCGGCCGCATAGCGAATATCAATGGCGAGGGCCCAGCTCCCGCCCCTATGCCCGACCACAGGCAGTACCTTTGCCTCCGGGGCCACTCCCATCATTCCGGTACCGCCGCCTCTTGCCACGATGAGCGCGGCCATGGCCGTACCGTGGCCCCCGTTCTTCCTGTCCTTCCCGACTTTCGACAGCCCGACATCAGGCTCGCTGGGGTTTACTCCTTTCAGGATGGCGCCCCTGAGATCGGGCAGATTCGGGTTGACGCCGTTGTCGAGGACGGCGACGGTGACACCCTTGCCCTTGGTGATGGGCCAGACCTTCTTTTCGATCTCCCACCAGTCGAACCAGTACAGTTCGTCCCGGGGCCGGGGCAGGGCTGCCGCTGGAGAGGAGATACCGGCCACCAAGAGGATGGCCAGAAAGCCCGCGCTCACCCTCATGTACGATCGCGCGACCCGCCTTCTCCGGTCATGGCGGCGGCTTGGGAGCATGTGCTGGACGGTCACGGCGCTCAGCGGATCACCGGAGGCGCGGCGTCGTCATCATCGCTCCACACATCGTCCTCCTCATAAAGCGCGGACGTCCGTTCCTCGGCAGCTCGCCGATTACGTCCTCCCGACCCCAGCCCGGCGCCCCCTGTAGGCGAGTGCATTGCGCTCGTCCTGCCGGCCGGCCCCGGCGCCGTCTGGCGACCGAGGACGCCACCGGCTCCCAGCGGCCGCGTCTGTGTCCCTCCTGCGCTGTTCGGAGTCGGCTTGAAGCCGGCAGGGGCGGGCCTTCCCTGCCCAGCGGTTCCGCCGATGACTCCAGGCGCGACCGGAGCGGTCCGGCTGACTCCGGGCCCCAGGCCCGTTGGCCCGATCGGCTTGGGCCCGATGGTCTTGGGGCCGCCAGGGGGTGTGAGAGGCCCCGGCAGAGGACCACTCGGCACCACTGGACTCGTGCCTGGAGGAACCCCACCGAGGGCTGGTCCCGCACCTATCGGTGTCGGGCCGACGGGACCGGTTCCAACCGGCTTCGTGCCCTCAAGCTCTGTACCGCCTGGGACCGCTCCGCCACCTTCCGGAGCCCCTGGTGGCGCGGGGCTCGGCAGTTCTCCGTTCGGCCCGGAAGGCACATCCGGGGATGGCATGTGCGGCCCCTCCGGGGCGCCACCCTGATGGGGTGGGGCAGTTACAGCGCCACCGCCAGGAGAAGCCGACCCGGAAGGTGGGGTTCGGCCGAGCCTGTCAACAGAGTGGTCCGGTTCCATCCCTGAGACGCCGGGGAGATCGAGGGATATGGACGCCGGGATGCGCGAGTAGGCATTGATCAAGCCCTGGTTCATCTCGTCCATGTGGCGTTGTGCCTCACGGTCCTTGGCGAACTTCTCCAGCAGGAGTTCCTTTGATGGATCCTTGGTGACCCCCAAGGGGCCCGTGGCCTCCGTCGGAGCGGTCACCTTGTAGGTGTCCACCGTCCGGGCCGCCGCCTCCAGGGCGTAGCGGATGCTCCCGCTGGCTTCGGAGAGTTCGCCGGCGGCGTGTTCAAGACGCTTGACCTGCCTGAGAGCCGCCTCCGCCGACGGACCCTGGCTCCAGGCCGCCTTGAGCCTGCCTCGATGGAAGGCCAGGTCTGACTGGGCCCTGGCGAGAAGCCTTTCGAGCATCGCATAGGTGGTGGCCATCTCATGAAGACGTGCCGAGTTCGTTGCCTTGATCATGCGGATGATCTGTTGGTAGTCGAACTCCGCCGGATTCCCCGGTTCTACCGAGCCGCGCCTGACCGGATGCTTCTGTAGGCCCATGACCTCACCTCCCTTGCCCGCATGGGCTCAGTTCTGGCTGTCGCGCGTCGCCGGAGGGTCGAGGAGCCCTCCAGCCCTGCCCGCTGCTTGACGCGAGGCCAGTTCGCTCAGGTCGAAGTACTTCGCCGATCTCTGGATATCGCTGACCAACCGCGCGTAGATGTCCACGAACTCCGTGACGTAAGTGATCATCGACTGGTGGGCGGTGTCGATGCGGCGGCCGAGGTCGGTGGGGACGTCCCAGGCGCCGATGGTGCCAACGGTGGTGGGATGGCCGCTCGCGCCCGCCCTCAGCTTCTCCAGTTCCGCCTGCATGGCCCGGGCGACCTGGCGCATCTTCTCCGGGCTGTGTTCGCTTTCCGTGGGAGCCACAGCGCACCCCTCCCCGTGTGTCGAGTCCCGTGTGTTGAGCCGGTCAGCCGCCGAACATCGAGGCGTTGCGGCGCTCGGTGGTCAGGTAGCCGTCGTGGGAGTCGCCGATGGCCTGGCTCAGGTTGTGGACGACCTGGCCGAGCTGCTCGCCTGCGGCGTTCCACTGCTTCTGCATGGCCTTGTACGCCTCGTCGGCGTCGCCCTCCCACTCGGAGAGGGTGGACTGGACCTTGCTCTGGAGTTCGTTGAGGGTCGCCTTGTACTCGTTCAGTGCCTTCTGGAAGGACGCCTGGGCTTCCTTCATCGCGCCGAAGTTGACCAGCGTGTAGTCGGTCATGGTGTGCTCCTCTGGGGGACGGGGGTCAGCTGTTGATCATCGAGGTCAGCTTGTTGACCCTGGCGGCGGTCTCAGCCTCGGTGGCGGCGTAGCTGACCCGGGCGTCACCGAGCTTGCGCTGGATGTTGTTCAGGTCGGTGAGCACCTTCACGAACTGCTGGTCGAACTGCTGGAACACCTTGACGAAGGCCATCGCGCCCTCGCCCTTCCAGCGGCCGGCGAGGGCCTTCTGCTCGGCGTCCAGCCGTGCCCGGGTGGCCCTCAGCTGCTTCTCGGCGTGCTCGATGGCGTCGGCGCCCTTGCGCATGCCTTCCCGGCTGTGCGCTGACTGCTGCGTCATTGCGTCTCCCTGGACGTCGGAACCTGCGGCATCACAAGGTGCACCACGCGCAGCAAGTTTGACCCCCTGTAGCCGCTTGGTAGCGACACACCCCGTGACAGTGAGTTAGAGACAGCGTAGAGATGCCTCGATCGACTGTCTACGCGCAAGTCCGCCCCGATTTGCTTGCACTCCTGCAACGGCAGTGGATGGTCAGCGGGGCACGACCGGGTTCGCAATTCATGTGGCCGGAACCGGCCGGATCGCCTCGGACGAGGTGAGCACCGGGCCCTGGCGGAAGAGCTGAAGAAGATTGGCGGGGACCGGGACGGCCGAGTTCAGCGAGTATCCGAGTTTGGCCACGTCATCAGCGGTGGCAATGGGATAGCGGACTCCCTGTTCGGTGAGCAGGGAGAATGCCTGCGGCTTCTGGCCGGGACCGGAGAGCGTGCCCGCGAACGTGCCGCCGCCCGGCATGAGGACCTGGTCGAGTCCGGTTCCGCCGGATGGGGCGGTGGGAAGTGCGCCGCCGATGGTGAAGCGTGATTCGGTGGAGAGCTTGCCGGTGTCGCGGTAAACGGCACAAAGGGGCTCTGTTGCCTGGTACGGCATGATCTCCGGGGGGTTTTCTGGAATGTCGCGGCGGTAAAGCGTGGTCTGCGACGGTCTGGCTCCCGCAGCGCCGGGGTTGATGTCGCGGGGCGGGCCCGGGGCGTGGGGAGCGCTGCCTGCCGACTCCAGGAGCAACCGGGCCTGGGTCTGCGAGATGCCGGCGAGGCCGTCCGCCAGCTGGACGTACCAGCGCGCGGGGGTTCCGGCCACGGCGGCGACCCGGAACACCTGGCCGATGGGTGTGGGGGTGCCGTCCGGGCCCGGGCTGCGCTGCCCCCAACGGGGAACGGGCGGCGGGGCGAAGTCGGGGCCCTGGGGCAGGCCGTTGAGCCAGCGTTCGTCGACCGGGACGGGACGGTCCGCGGTCAGCACCCGGGCTGCCTGCGGGGAGACGCGCAGCCGGGTGTGACGCCAGATGAGCCAGGTCTGGGTGCCGCCCTGGACGAGGACGCCCTGCCCGTCGGCCAACGCGCGGCCACCCACGTCACGTCCGCCGGCGAGGGAGACGCTCGTGCCGCGGACGCAGAGTGACCAGGGCGCTTTGGTCAGCCGGTCCGGTTCCGGCAGGGACTCCGGGGCGCCCTGGATGCCGGTCATCGGGCCCCGGCCGTACCGCGACAGGGATCTGGACGAGACGGTCTTGCGCCGGATGGAGGTCGTGGACATCGCCAGGCGGGCGGAGGCGTAGTTGAGGAACGGGATCAGCTTGCGGTCCCGGGCGCTGTAGGCGTACGCGGCGCCCGTCTCCCTCTCGATGAGGACCAGGCCGGGCTGCTGGAGGTTGCGGGCGCCGCCCTTGAAGACCAGGCCGGAGACGCCGAATCCCGCGGCGAGGAGCACGACGACCATCACGCCGCAGAGGGTCCCGACTCCCGTACGGCGGAGCGGGGATTCGGCGGCTCCCGGTTTGCCCTGAAGGAGGGCGAGCGCGACCCGCTGGGTCATGAGCCGGTGGGCTTGGTAGAGGTCCTTGCGCGTCTGCATGGGTCAGCCGGCCAGCCCGCGCAGCCAGGAGTAGAGCTGGAGCAGGCCCAGGGCCAGGGGGAAGAGGCTGATGATGAGCATCAGGTCGAGGATGTCCCCGGCTCGTCCCCAGAACGGCGTGGGCTTGTGGCGCGGCAGCCATAGCGCCATCACCATCGTGACAGTCACGGCGAGGAGCAGCGGAACGACGACGGTGAGCATCACGGTGCCCGCCGAGGCCGTGCCCGACCAGCGCAGGCCGAGGAGGACCAGCCCCGCGAGGCCGGTGCCGAGCATCCAGAGCCGCTGCCAGCGGCCGTGGAAGACGCGGGCGCGCAGGAGCAGCACCAGGGACAGGCAGAGGCTCATGACGGCCGGCAGCACTCCGCGCGCTGGGACGAGGCTCAGCTGGGCGGCGAGGACGACGAGTCCGACGGCGGCGACCAGTCCGGTGGCGAAGCGATCCGCCTCGGCCGTACGGCGGAGCAGGGTCGGGCCGTCGAAGGTCTGGGCGCCGCGCAGTTCCTCGGCGGTCTCCGGTACGGGCGGCAGTGGCAGGCGGGCCAGGCGGAACGCCAGCGACGGGATGAGCGCGGTCAGGGTGAGGCACAGGGCGGCCGTGAACGCCGCGGCCCCGTGCGGGGCGAGGCCGAAGCCCCAGACCAGGCCCGTCGCGACGGTGCCCAGCAGCGCGGCGAACCCCACGCCGAGGAACGTGGGGAGGCCCGCGGTGACGCCGAAGGCGGCGATCACCGCGGCGAGGGTCACCGCGGCGAGGGCGGCCGCGAGGTGGGGTGCCCCGAGGTCGGTGAGGCCGACCGGACGGGCGGGGGCGAGCAGGCCGCCGAGGAACGCGTACGGCAGGGCGGCGAAGCCCAGCACCGCCCCGGCGCCCGCGTCGCCGACCGCGCGGGACAGGACCGCGCCGGCTGCCAGGAGCAGGACCGCGACGATCGCCGCCGCGACGGCGGCCGTCCCCCAGGGCGGGCCGCACAGGGCCAGGCCGCCGGCGCCCGCCACCAGGAGCGCCGCGCCGCTCGCCAGCCCGTACGTCCGGGTGTGCTCCGGGCGCCAGCGGTCGGCGTTCTCGTTGACGCCGGTGGCGACCACGTCGGCCACGTCGTCGAAGGTGACCTCAGGGAGTTGTGCGAGTTCGGGACGGAAGTAGAGCAGTTCGCCGTCGCGAATTCCGAGGGATGACAAGGTCCGGGACTCGTCGAGGGGAGCGTCGTCAAGGCGCTGCAGTACCCAGCCCGAGTGGGCCACTCCCGCGTTGGCGAGATTCCCGCCCGCCAACTGGAGCAACGAGGGAAGCATATGGGCGAGCGGGATATCCGCTGGAAGGGACAGGTCGAGACGGCGATGAGGAGCGACGACCACCACACGGCACAGGTCCGACCCGATCGCGGTATTCAACCGTTCTCCGTTCTCTGCCCCGACGGACCACGCCTGTCACGTGCTCAGTAACGCAGGCGGGACGTTGATCCGACACACGGCGCACGATGATACTTTGACGCGCACTGCAAGGGAATCTCGTCATCACCGACCATCCCCGTCCGGTCTCCATGAATACCTATATGACCTGCGAAAAGTGCTAGGTCAGATGGACATGGCCGCGGACCGGGACGGCTGGGCGAATTGCCCTTTTCCGGGCGCGACAGAAAGGCTCTTCGGTTGGGCATCGTTCTCGTACGGAGACCGGAGCGGCGGCCACCTCCGCGGTTGCCGGAGGGCGAGATCCTGCTCGAGCCGCCGCCCGAGATTCCGGAAACGATCAATCAGGGGTTCGCGAACGTCCTGATGTACCTGCCGATGGCGGCCAGCGGCGGGGCCATGGGCCTGATGTTCATGGGCGGGGCGGGCGGCGCCGGCGGCGGCAACCCGATCATGTGGGTCGCGAGCGGGCTGTTCGTCCTGTCCATGGTCGGGATGGGCGTCGGGCACATGGGCCAGGGCGCCGGAGAGCGCAAGCAGCAGCTGAACGGCGCCCGCAGGGACTACTACCGCTATCTCGACCAGATCCGGGCCCGGGTCCGTACGGCCGCGGCGCAGCAACGCGAGGCCCTCGAATGGACCGGGCCCAGTCCCCGGACGCTGTGGTCGCTGGCGATGAGCCACCGGTTGTGGGAACGCCGGCCGGCCGACGAGGACTTCGGGCAGGTCCGCCTCGGCCTCGGGCGGCAGCGGCTGGCGCTGGAGCTCGTCACCCCGGAGACCAAGCCCGTGGAGGACCTGGAGCCGATGTGCGCGGGGGCGCTGCGGCGCTTCCTGCGGGCGCACGCCACCGTCCCGGACCTGCCCGTCGCGGTGTCGCTGCCGGCCTTCGCGCGCATCGTCCCCGGCGGTGACGCGGACGCGGCGCGGTCGATGGTGCGCGCGATGGTCGCCCAGCTGGTCGCCTTCCACGCGCCCGACGACGTGCGCCTTTCCATCTGCGCGTCACCCGAGCGGATGCCGGAGTGGCAGTGGGCCAAATGGCTGCCGCACTGCCTCCACCCCACCGAGCACGACGCGGCGGGGCCGCTCCGGCTGTTCGCCCATTCGCTCGCGGACATCGAGCGGCTGCTGAACGAGGAGCTCAAGGACAGGCCGCGGTTCACCGCCGGCGCCGACCCCCAGGACCCGCCCTTCCACGTCGTGGTCGTGGACGGCGGGACGGTCCCGCCGGACTGCCAGCTCGGCGCCGACGGCATCAAGGGCGTGTGCGTCATCGATCTCGGCGGGTCGGTCGCCCCGACGCCGGACGCCACGATGCTGCACCTGAACGTGACGTCGGAGCGCGTGGAGATGCTGGAACGGGACCACACCGGCAAGGACGTCGCGAGCCCGCTGGGCCGTCCCGACTCGTTCACCCCCGTCCAGGCCGAGGGGCTCGCGCTGAGGCTGGCGCCGCTGCGCGCGGGGGCCGCCGACGAGCCGGAGCAGAGCCCGCTGGCCGGCGATCTCACGCTGACGTCGCTGCTCGGCCTGGACGGCGCGGAGGACATCGACCCGCGCAACGGCTGGCGGACCCGCGCGCCGCGCAACCGGCTGCGGGTGCCGATCGGCGTGGACGCCGACGGCCGCGCGGTCGAGCTGGACATCAAGGAGTCGGCGCAGGGCGGCATGGGCCCGCACGGACTGCTCATCGGCGCGACGGGGTCGGGCAAGTCGGAGCTGCTGCGCACGCTGGTGCTCGCCCTGGCGATCACGCATTCCCCGGAGACGCTCAACTTCGTGCTGGTGGACTTCAAGGGCGGCGCCACGTTCCTCGGGATGGAACGGCTGCGGCACGTGTCCGCGGTCATCACCAACCTGGAGGAGGAGCTTCCCCTCGTCGACCGGATGTACGACGCCCTGCACGGCGAGATGATCCGGCGCCAGGAGCTGCTCCGGGCGTCGGGCAACCACGCCTCGCTGCGCGATTACGAGAAGGCGCGGGAGCTGGGGGCCGAGCTGGCCCCCTTGCCGAGCCTCTTCGTGGTGCTGGACGAGTTCTCCGAGCTGCTGTCGGCCAAGCCCGAGTTCGCCGAGCTGTTCGTGATGATCGGCCGGCTCGGGCGCTCGCTGGGCGTGCACCTGCTGCTGGCCTCCCAGCGGCTGGAGGAGGGCAAGCTGCGGGGGCTGGAGTCGCATCTGTCCTATCGCATCGGGCTGCGCACGTTCTCGGCGATGGAGTCGCGGGTCGTGCTGGGCGCGCCGGACGCGTACGAGCTGCCGCCGCAGCCGGGCAACGGCTATCTCAAGGTGGACGTCAGCGACATGGTGCGGTTCAAGGCCGCGTACGTGTCCGGGCCGGCGGGCGACGAGCAGCGGGGGCGGACCCGGCCGCAGGCCGAGCGGCGGCCCCGGATCATGCCCTACACGCCCGCCGTCATCGCCCCGCCCGCCGTCGAGGAGCCCGCCCCGGAGGAGCCCGCGGGGCAGGAGTCCGGGGAGAGCCTGTTCAGCACCGTTATCGACCGGCTCTCCGGGGAAGGGCCGGAGGCCCACCGCATCTGGCTGCCGCCGCTCGACGTGCCGCCGACGCTCGACCGGCTGCTGCCGCCGCTGTCGGCGACGCCCGGCCAGGGGCTGACGTCCGCCGGCTGGGAGGGCCGCGGCCGGCTCGCCGCCGTGGTCGGCATGATCGACCGGCCGTTCGAGCAGCGGCGGGACCCGTTCTGGGTCGACCTGTCGGCCGCGGCCGGGCACGTGGGGATCGCGGGGGCTCCGCAGACCGGCAAGTCGACCATCCTCCGCTCGCTGATCGCCTCGCTCGCCCTCCTGCATACGCCCGAGGAGGTGCAGTTCTACTGCCTGGACTTCGGCGGCGGGACGCTGAGCGCGCTGGCCGGGCTGCCGCACGTGGGCGGCGTGACGAACCGGCTGGACGGCGACCGCGTCCGCCGTACCGTCGCCGAGGTCTCCTCCCTGCTGGAACGGCGGGAGGCGGAGTTCACCGAGCTCGGGATCGACTCCATCGCCACCTACCGGCGGCTGCGCGCGGCCGGGGACGTCCGCGGCGACGGGTTCGGTGACGTGTTCCTGGTGGTGGACGGATGGGCGACGCTGCGGCAGGAACACGAGCGGCTGGAGGAGGTCGTGACCGACCTGGCGGCGCGCGGGCTCGGGTACGGCGTCCACGTGATCGCCACGGCGGGACGGTGGTCAGAGTTCCGGATGGGCATCCGGGACATGTTCGGCACCCGGCTGGAGCTCAGGCTGGGTGACTCCTACGAGTCCGAGATCGACCGGAGGCTCGCCGAGAACGTCCCGGAGGGGCGCCCGGGACGCGGGCTGACCCGGGACGGCATGCACTTCCTCGCCGCGCTGCCCCGGATCGACGGCCGCGGGACCGCCGGCGACCTGGCCGACGGCGTCGCGGCGCTGGTCGAGGCGGTCTCCGGGGCCTGGACCGGCCCGCAGGCACCGCCGGTGCGGCTGCTGCCCGGCCTGCTGCCGGTCTCGGCCCTGGCGGACGTGCCCCGCGAACGGTGGCAGGTGCCCATCGGCATCGACGAGGAGGGGTTGTCGCCCGTGCACCTGGACCTCGCGGCCGACCCCCACTTCGTGGTCGTCGGCGACACCGAGAGCGGCAAGTCCAACCTGCTGAGCCTCATCGCCGAGGGCATCGTCGCCGGGCACGCCCCGGACGAGGCCAAGCTGCTCTTCATCGACTACCGCCGGACGCTGCTCGACACCGCGGCGACCGAGCACCGCGTCGGGTACGCGGCGTCGGCGCCGGCCGCGGCGGAGCTGGTGACCGACCTGGCCGAGGCCCTGAACGAGCGGCTGCCGCCGGCCGACCTCACTCCCGAGCAGCTCCGGGACCGCACATGGTGGAAGGGATCGGACGTCTTCCTGTTCGTGGACGACTACGACCTGGTGGCCACGGCGCACAATCCCCTGCTGCCGATCCTCGACCTCCTGCCCCAGGCCCGCGACATCGGCGTCCATCTCGTGCTCTCGCGCGCGGGGGGCGGCGCGGGCCGCGCGCTGTTCGATCCGATCCTCCAGCAGCTCAAGGACATGGGCTCCCCCGCGCTGGTCCTGTCCGGGAGCCGGGAGGAGGGGCCGCTGTTCCATGAGATCCGTCCCCAGCCCCTTCCGCCGGGCCGGGGCACGCTCGGCGACCGGCGTTCCGGTACGCGGCTGATCCAGACGGCCGCGCGCGGCGCGTGACTCCCCCGCCGGGGCGCCCGCGTTGGCTTGCGGCGAGTCGTCCCCTCTGGGAGTGCCCAGGGCGGCAACCCGCCGCAAGTGAACGGGTGGACGGACGCGTCGGTCCGGGCGGCGGCCGTCAGGTGCGGGCGCCGATGGTGCCGCGGGAAGGGGCGGTGGCGGTTTCGGGGTCGCCGGGGGGAGGGGGCGCGGCAGGGCCGGTCCGGCCCGGCCTCCAGCCCCGGCGGCGGCCCATGGGCACGATGAGGCCGAGGAGGACCGCCAGCGCGGCGGCGGTGAGCGTGCCGGCGGTGACCGCCACCGCGACGGCCCCGGTGCGCCCGTCGGCGGGTTCGGGGGCGGCGAGGGACGCGGGCGCCGGCGGGCGCCCCGCCGCCGCGGCGGTCTCCCCCGGCACCACCGCGGTGACGGCCTGGACGGGGTTGACCATGCCGCGGCCGGTGCCGGTCCCGGCGTTGCCGTCCGCCGTCGCCAGGAGCCGGTGGACGACCTGGTTCCGGTCCAGGTGCGGGTGGCGCGCCCGGACGAGGGTGGCGACGCCGGAGACGTAGGCGGCGGCGTAGCTGGTGCCCTCCGCCCGCGGGTTGTAGCCGCCTCCGGGCCAGGCGGTGGGGACGGCCACTCCCGGCGCGGCGATGTCGACCTTCGAGCGCACGCTGGAACTCTCGGCCCGGGCGCCGTCGGGGCCGAGGGAGGCCACGGAGATGACGCCGGGGTAGCTCGCCGGGAAGGCGGCGCCCTCGTCACCCTCCCGGTCCCGGGCGTTCCCGGCCGCGGCGACGATCACGGCGTTCCTGCGGTGCGCGTACTGGACCGCCTGCTCCAGGGCCGGTGACGCCGCCGCCTTGATCGAGATGTTGATGACCCGGGCGCCCGCGTCGACCGCCGTCCGGATGGCCTTGGGGAGGCGGGCTCCGCCGCCGTCGTCGCGTTCGGCGTTCTGCTGTTTGACGACCAGGAGCTCGGCCGCGGGGGCCACACCGCGCAGCGGCGCACCGGCGACCCCACGGCCGCCGAGCAGCGCGGCGACCCCGGTCCCGTGGCCCGCGCAGTCGCGTTCGCCCGTGCCGGTCAGGTCGATGACGTCCGCGATCCGGCCGGCCAGCATGGGGTGCTTCGGGTCCGCGCCGCTGTCGATCACGGCCGTCCGTACGCCCCGTCCCTGCGTCAGCGCCCACACCCGCTCGAACCCGAGACGCCGTTGCGCCCAGGATTCCCCGATGCCGCCGTGATGGCCGCGGGGCGGATCGCAGGCCGTCCGGGGAGCGGCGGCGGGAGCGAAGGCGGGGAGAGGGGCGGCGGACGCCTGGGGCGCGAGGAAGAAGGAGGTCGTGAGAAGGAGGACTGCGGTGCTCGCTGGTCCGGCCGCACGCATCGACGTCTCCCGGGCGTTGGTGAGTACGGCGCACGACTGTAGAGGATCCGCCGGGCGGGGTGAATTACGGGCGGTGGCGGGGATGGTTTGGGCCGGGCCGGCACCCACCGGACCTGTCAGGGCAAAAAAGCGAACGATCATTCGGAATAGAGCGGACGATCTTGGTGTTGGCACCGGATGGTGAGAAACCCGAGAAACGGAGGAACCCCGTGCGCAGCAGCATCCCCCGCCCCCGGCCCGATTCCGGGCGCAAGCATGTGAAGTCCACCTCTCTGAAGGCCCTCGCGATCGCCGCCCGGCTCGAACGCGATCATGACCAGGAGGGACCACCGGGCCGTGGACACGGCCGGGCGGAGCACCGTCCCTCGTGGCGGACGCCCGACCCGGCCTGAGCCCGAGACGGAGGACCCCCGCGCGCCCGCGCGGGGGTCCTCCGCCGTTCTTGATCACCTCTTTCGGGGGCGGGCACCCCGGGACGACCAATACCCTGGCAACGCACGTGTCGTGGACGACGAAGTGAGAGTGGTGTGACGGACCGGACGATGCCGGACGCCCATCCGCTGCGATCGGGAGATCCGGCCGCCCTGGGGGCCTACGAGATCCTGGGCCGCCTGGGCGAGGGCGGGCAGGGCTCGGTCTTCCTCGGCCGCCGCGCGGGCTCGGGCGGCGTGCACCCGGACGGCTACGTCGCAGTCAAGCTCCTGCACGCCGGGCTGGCCGGCGACGCCCCGGCGCGGGCCCGCTT
This sequence comes from Actinomadura viridis, assembly GCF_015751755.1. Taxonomy (GTDB): domain Bacteria; phylum Actinomycetota; class Actinomycetes; order Streptosporangiales; family Streptosporangiaceae; genus Spirillospora; species Spirillospora viridis. The sequence goes on along the minus strand of NZ_JADOUA010000001.1, from coordinate 8,394,472 downwards.
CGTGCGCGAGCTCGACGTGGCCAAGCGGGTGGCCCGGTTCTGCACGGCCCAGGTGATCGACGCGAACCTGGCCGGTGACCAGCCCTACATCGTCAGCGAGTTCGTCCCCGGCCAGTCGCTGCACCGGCTGGTCCAGGCGGAGGGCCCGCGGACGGGCGGGGCGCTGGAACGGCTGGCGATCAGCACGCTGACCGCTCTGTACGCGATCCACCAGGCCGGGATCGTGCACCGCGACTTCAAGCCGCACAACGTGATGATGGGCCCGGACGGCCCGCGCGTGATCGATTTCGGGGTGGCCCGGGCGCTCGGGGCCGCGGGCGAGACCCAGAACGTCGGGACGCCCGCGTACATGGCCCCCGAGCACTTCACCGGCGGGACCGTCGGGCCCGCCGCCGACATGTTCGCCTGGGGCACCACGATGGTGTTCGCCGCGAGCGGGCAGCCCGCGTTCGGCAACGACGACATGGCCGCGGTGATGCACCGCATCCTGACCGGCACCCCCGACCTGGGCGGGCTGCCGAGCCCGCTGCGCGAGGTGGTCGCCGCGTCGCTGGCCAAGGAGCCCGAACGGCGGCCCACGGCGCGGGAGGCCCAGGAACGGCTCGTCGGCGCCGGGTCGGAGATGCCCGCGGAGGCGCTGCCCCCGCCTCCGCCCCCGTTCCCCGGCGGGCCGTCGCCCGCACAGGTCACCGAGCCGAGGGTGGGCGCCGAGCAGGACGGGTGGGAGGCGACCCCGCCGCAGCCGCAGCCGCTGCTCCCGCAGCCGCAGCACGTTCCGGCGCCGCCCGTCCGGCAGGAGGGTCAGGGCGCCGGCCGCAAGCGGCTGCTGGTCCCGGTCGCCGCGGCGGTCGCCGTGGGCGCGGTGCTGGCCGGCGGCTCGGTGTGGGCGGCGACCCGGTCGGGCGGCGACTCCGACCGGCCGGCGGCCGGGCAGAAGGGGCCGAACGGGCCGGCGGTGGAGCAGTTCCCCGGAGGGGCTGACCGAAATACCGATAAACGGTCAGCCCGACCGCGGAACTCGCAGTCCCCCGGCGCGAAGCCGGACGACCCGAAGGCGTCCGGAAGTCCCGGTGCCGGCCGGGCCACCGCACCCCCCGGGGGCGGCGGAGGCACGTCCGGCGGCGGTGCCAAGCCGGGAGGCGGAACGACCTCCGGCCCGGAGCCCGCGAACAAGTACTCGCCCCAGCAGGTCTGCAACTCCGGTGGGCGCGGCGGGGGTTACTACGTGCAGCGCTCGATGGCGGTGGCGGGCGGCAAGGCCTACCAGCTCTACAACGGCTCGGGGTACAACTGCGCCGTGCTGATCAAGACCAGGAACGTGGGCCGGGCGTCGTCGGTGTCGGTGTGGATCCAGGCCTCCGGCGGCTCCAAGGTCGCCGACGGCGGTTCGTACGCCTGGTACGCGGGGCCGGTCTACGTCTCGGCCGCCGGGAAGTGCGTCCGGTTCGGCTCGGGCTCGGCCGCGTCGTCCTACGCCAACTGCGGCTGAACCGGCGGCGCGGAGCGGGCGCGGAGCCCCGGAGACTCAGCGGCACGGAGGCTCAGCGATGACACAGAGGCGCGGCGATGGCGCGGAGGCTCAGCGGGAGCGGCGCTGCGGCGGGCCAGGAGGCAGGGGCCACAGGCGGGGCCAGAGGCGGGAGCGGGGTTCGACGGGGACGGCGCCGGGCGCGAAAGCGGGGAGCGAAGGCGCCCGGCGATGACGTCGGGTCAGCGGAGTCGGGTCAGCGGAATCGGGGCAACGGAGTCGGGTCAGCGGTTCAGTTGGACGATGGGGCGATCAGATGGTCGAAGTCCCCGTCCTTGGCGCCGAGGATGAGCGCCTCGATCTCCGGACGGGTGTAGATGAGGGCGGGCCCCTCGGGGTGACGGGAGTTGCGCATCGCGATCCGCCCGCCGGGCAGTTCGGCGATCTCGACGCAGTTGCCCTGGGAGTTGCTGCGCCGGGACTTCTGCCATCGGGCCCCGTGCAGCCCGGTGGCCGGCATTCCGTTGTCGTAGGCGTTGGTCTGGAGCATCATGTCTCTCTGAGGTAATCACCGAGAAGCTCGACGGTGCGCTCGGGGGTCGCACTGTCGACGCACAGGCGTTCCATCGCCTGCAGATAGGTGTCGACGTCGTCGCGCTTGTCCAGGTACATCGCGCCGGTGAGGTTCTCGACGTACACGACGTCCGGCAGGTCCTGGTCGGGGAAACGCAGGATGGAGAAGGCGCCGCCCTCGGCCGCGTGACCGCCGAACCGGAACGGCATGACCTGGATGGTGACGTTGGGCAGCTTGGACATCTCGATGAGGTACTCGAACTGCCCCCGCATCACCTCGGGCCCGCCGATCGGACGGCGCAGCGCGCCCTCGTCCAGCACCGCCCACAGCCTCGGGGCCTCCGGGCCCGTCAGCCGCCCCTGCCGCTGCATCCGCAGCTCGACCCGCTGGTCGATCTCGTGCTCGGCCGCACCGGCGTTCCCCAGCCGGATCACCGCACGCGCGTAGCCCTCCGACTGCAGCAGACCCGGTACGAACTGCAGCTCGTAGGTCCGGATCAGGGCCGCCGACTCCTCCAGGCCGACATAGGTCTGGAACCAGCCGGGGAGGACGTCGTTGTATCGGTGCCACCAGCCTGGGGTGTTGGCCTCCCGTGCCAGCTGAAGCAACGCCTCGCGCTCGTCCTTGGCGTTGACGCCGTACAGCGTGAGCAGGTCGTCCACGTCGCGCTCTTTGAAGCTGACCCGCCCCAGCTCCAGGCGGCTGATCTTCGACTCCGACGCGCGGATGACGTAGCCGGCCTGCTGGCGGCTCACACCGTTCGCCTCACGCAGGCGACGCAGCTGCGAGCCGAGCAGGATCCGACGGACCGTCGATCCCGTTCCCGGCGTCTCTGGAGTCACGCCCAACCTCCCGGCTCGATGGCGGACAGCGAACTTAGTGTGCCACTCGGGTGCCTGTCCTGCAGTTACCTCCGTTCACCCGCGCGCGCACCGCACCGATAGTGACGCGCCGGTTCGGATGCACGTGCATTGGGCCTTGCATTCGCACGCTACGATGCGCAGGATAACGCACGAGACTTCCGAGCCACGGCTGCACAACGAGATCACTCTGCGGGGTCCGGGGAATGACGTCACGCCACGCGCACGACGACACACGATGGGGGGCAGGCCCCATGGTCGGGTCGGCGGGCCAACGGGAGCATGCCGTCCAGTCGACACCGGTCCCCGAGTCCTGCGGTCTCCCGCCGCGGCTGGACCAGGCCCTGCGCGCCCTGGTGGACCTGACCGCGCCGACCGTCTCGTTCACCGTCCTGCCCGACCCCGAGTCCGTGACCGAGGCGCGCCACTTCGCCGTCTCCCGGCTGGACGGCTGGGGCACCGGCGCCCTCGCCGACGACGTGGGCCTGGTGGTCTCCGAACTCGTCACCAACGCGCTGCGGCACAGCGGCGGGCCGGCCTTCCACCGCGCGGACCCGCGCGGACCCGTCCTGCGGGGCGGGCACGCGTTCCGCGGCGGTTGCGAGGACGGGTCGGCGGACCCGCTGGGCTCCGCGCCCGCCGCCATCCGCCTGCGGCTCCTCTACAAGGCCCCCTGGCTGCTGTGCGGGATCATGGACGCCAGCCGGTCCGCCCCCCGGCGCAAGGAGCCCGACTACATCGCCGAGACCGGCCGCGGCCTTCACCTCGTCGAGTCGTTCAGCATCCGGTGGGGATGGTGCGGCCTCCCGCAGGGCAAGGTCGTCTGGGCGCTGTTCCGCACCCCCTGACCGCCGCCCCTTGATCGACAGCTCCAAGGTAAAACGGCGTCGAGCTGGGATAAAGCCACCACCCACTGGGTATAGGTGTCCCCACGTCACGACCAGTGGAGAGGGTATTTCGGTGGACTTCGCCGTCGAGCATCGGGTCGAAAAGGGCCTCACCATCGTAAAGATCAATGGTGAGATCGACGTCTTCACGAGCCCGAAGCTGCGCGAGTTGCTGCTCGACATCATCGAGGACGGCGCCGAGCACCTGGTCGTGGACCTCGGCGAGGTCACCTTCCTGGACTCCACCGGCCTCGGCGTCCTGGTGGGCATCTACCACCGGCTCCGCGCACGGGACGGCTCGATGTCGTTCATGGGGGTGAACGACCGGGTGCGCCGCGTCTTCCACGTCACCCAGCTGACGAAGATCTTCGTACTGCACCGTTCGCTGGAGGAGGCCGTCGCCGCTCACGAGGCCGCCGGCGCCTCGCCCTCCTGACCTCCGCCCCCACCCCGCCCCCGCCACGACCTTCCCCGCCGTTCACCCGGCCGCGCATCCACCGCTCCCCTGGCCGCTCGCCCGGCCGCTCGCTCGGCCGCTCCCCGCCCCCGGACGGCTCGTGGCCGTACCGCGCGGGCGGCGCCCGCGGCTCCCGCGAACCGGTACCGTGAGGGCAGAGATCAAGCCCGCCGCCAGGGCACGTCCCGCCGACGCGCGCGGTGCTGTCCGTCAACCGATCCATCGACCGGACGGGAGCGCTCCGTGGCAGAACAGCCGCTGCATGAGCACACGCTCGGCAATGGCCTGCGCGTGGTGGTCTGCGAGGACCATGTCGTACCGCTGGCCGCCGTCAACATCTGGTACGGCGTGGGCTCGCGGCATGAGCGGGCCGGCCGGACCGGGCTGGCGCACCTCTTCGAGCATCTGATGTTCCAGGGGTCGGCCAACGTCGCCGAGGGCGAGCACGCCGCGCTCCTGGAGAGCGCCGGCGCCACCTTCAACGCCAGCACCTCCTTCGAGCGCACCAATTACTACGAGACCGTCCCGGTGAGCCATCTGGACCTCGCGCTGTGGCTGGAGGCCGACCGGATGGGCACGCTGCCCGCCGCGCTCACCCAGGCCAACCTCGACAACCAGCGCGACGTGGTGAAGAACGAGCGCCGCCAGCGCTACGACAACCAGCCGTACGGCACCGCGTTCGAGCGGCTGTGCGCGCTGACGTTCCCCGAGGGCCACCCGTACGCGCACACCCCCATCGGCTCGATGGAGGACCTCGACGCGACCACGCTGGAGGACTGCGCGGACTTCTTCGGCACCTGGTACGCCCCCGGCAACGCGGTCCTGTCGATCGTCGGCGACGTCGATCCCGAGGCCACCCTGGCCGCGGTGGAGCGCTACTTCGGCGGCCTGCCCACCGGCCCGCAGGCGCCGCCCGCCCGTCCCGGCGACCTCGGCCCCCTCGCGGCGATCAAGGCCGAGGCGGTGGACGAGGAGGTGCCCTCCCCGGCCTACTTCGCGATGTTCCCGCTGCCCGCCGACGGCGGCGCCGAGATCGAGGCGGCCGAGCTGGCCGTGGAGATCCTCGGCGGCGGGTCCGGTTCGCGCCTGTACGACCGGATGGTGCGCCGCGACCAGATCGCCACCGAGGTGTGGGCCGGGGTCACCCGGCTGGCCGGTGGCCCGTCGCTGGCCATCGTGGACGCGATCGGGCCGGATCCGGACAGGATCGCCGAGGTCCTGGACGAGGAGCTGGCCCGCTTCGCCACCGCCGGCCCGGACGCCGACGAGACCGCGCGCGCCACCGCGCAGGCCGAGCGGGGCTTCCTGGAGCAGACCGAGACGGTGACCGGGCTGGCCAACGCGCTCTCGCAGAACGCCACCCAGTTCGGCGACCCGGCCCGCGTCTTCACCGCGCCCGGCCGGGCCGCGGCGGTGACCGCGGACGAGATCAAGGAGATGGCGGGCCGCTGGCTGTCGCCCGGCGCCCGCTCGGTCCTGACCTACGGAGGTACGGCGTCGTGACCGAGTCCCCGAGCGGCCAGGGTCTGGCCCTGGCCCCCCGTCCGGTCCCCGGCCCCGTCCCCGCCTGGGCGTTCCCGGCCGGGACGGAGGGCGGCGTGCCCGGCGGCGGTCCCGCCACGCTCCGCTGCGACCTGCCCGGACGCCGCCTCGCCGCGGTGCGGCTGGTGCTCGACGCGGGCGCCGGACGCGAGCCCGAGGGGCGGGACGGCGTCGCCACGCTGACCGCGCGTGCGCTGCTGGAGGGCACCGAGCCCGGCGGCGGCACCGCGCTGACCGCCGCGTTCGAGCGGCTCGGCGCCAGCCTGTACGCCTCGGCCGACCTGACCGCGCTGCGGATCGCGCTGGACGTGCCGGTGACCCGGCTCGGCCCGGCGCTGGAGCTGCTGTCCTCGGTGGTCCGGGAGCCGGCGCTGGCCGACTCCGACGTGCGCCGGCTGGTGCGCGAGCGGCTGGAGGAGATCGCGCAGGAGGACGCCGACCCGGGCACCCGCGCCATGCGCGAGCTGCGCGCCGTGATGTTCCCCGGCGAGGCCCGGGCGTCCCGTCCGACCGGCGGCACCCCCTCCTCGGTGGACGCGCTCCAGGGCGCGGACGTGCGCGGCTTCTACGGCTCGGCCGTCCCGGGCGAGGCGACCGCGGTCGTCGCCGGCGACCTGTCCGGCATCGACGCGGACGGCGCGCTGAACGCCGCCCTGCAGGGCTGGGCGACCTCCGGGCAGCCCCTGCCCACCCCTGACTCGGTGCGGCCGACGGCGGGCCCGCGGATCGTCGTGGTCGACCGTCCGGGCTCGGTGCAGACCTACCTCGGCCTCGGGCACGGCGTACCGAACCGCGCGCACCCCGACTGGCCCCTGCTGGCGGTCGCCTCGCACGTGCTGGGCGGCGGCCTGACCTCGCGGCTCAACGCCGTCCTGCGGGAGGAGAAGGGCTACACCTACGGCGTGCGCGCCGGGCTCCTGCGGCTGCGGCACTGCGCGCTGTTCATCACCCAGGGCGCCGTGCACACCGAGGTCACCGCGGACGCCGTCGCCGACGCGCTCACCGAGCTGCGCGGCGTGGTCTCGCGCGGGGTCGACGCCAAGGAGTGCGGCGACTCGGTCCGGGCCCTGGCCGACCGGGCGCCCGCCGAGTACGAGACGGCCCGCGCGGTCGCCGCCGAGCTCGCCGACGCCGCCGCCAACGGCCTCGGCGCGGACTACCCGCGGCGCTACCTCGACGCCGTGCGCGCCGCGACGCCGGACGAGGTGGCCCGGGCGTACGCCGAGCACGTCGATCCGGAGGCGCTGACGGTGATCGCGGTCGGTGACGCCGAGCAGATCCGCGAGCCGCTGGAGAAGCTCGGGTACGCGACGGTCACGGTCTCGGCGGCCGAGCCCGCCGCGGACGCCGGCTGATCGCCTCCTGGAGCCGTCGGGCGCCGGGAGCGCCGGAGCGTCCGGGCGTCCGGGCGTCCGGGGAGTCCGGGCGTCCGGGGAGTCCGGGGCGTCCGGGGAGTCCGGGGAGTCCGGGGAGTCCGGGGCGTCCGGGGCGTCCGGGGAGTCCGGGGAGTCCGGGGCGTCCGGGGCGTCCGGGGCGTCCGGGGCGTCCGGGGAGTCCGGGGCGTCCGGGGCGTCCGGGGCGTCCGGGGGCGCTTTCGGGCGATCACCGGCCGCCTCCTCGATCATGTGTCGTGTCCGCGAGGTTTTGGGCGTGATGCGTCGCTTGTCGGCGTGAACCGATGGCATGGTGGATTCCGTCTGACCGATGCGGGGAGCGCCCCCGCGGTGTCGCGAGAGGGGTAGGCCAGTGGCCTATGGGCAGAGCGCGGGCGGATACGGAGGAGGGTCGGGTCCCACCGTCGATACGATCCTGTCGGAGCCGAACTGCCGGCCGGGCGGCGTCGTGGCCGGCAAGGTGCACCTGGCGGGCGGGAACCGCCCCGTGGAGATCCGGCATGTGACCCTCGCGCTGATGCCGCGCATGCAGAACGGCTACGGCGGCGAGAGCGCGGGCCCGGAGGTCTACCGGGGCGCGCTCACCCGCGCGTTCCGGCTGGAGCCGGGGCAGCGCCGCGACCTGTCGTTCTCGATCCCGCTGCCGTACGAGCTGCCGTTCACCACGGTGCTGGGGCGGGAGCTGCCCGGATTCACCATCGGCCTGTGCACCGAGGTCGACGTGAAGGGCGAGGCCGACCCCGGCGACGTGGACCCGATCTCGGTGGAGCCGCTGAAGTCGCAGCAGTGGGTGCTGGCCGCCATCGCCCGGCTCGGCTTCAAGATCGAGAACGTCGCGTTCGAGCAGTCCAGGCTGCGCGGCGTGCCCCAGCAGCTGCCGTTCTACCAGGAGATCCGGCTGGCGCCGCCGCCCCAGTACGCGGGGCGGATCGGCGAGGTCGGGCTGAGCTTCGTGGCCAGCCCCCGGCACATGGCGTTCGTGCTGGAGGCGGACCGGCGCGGCGGTGGCGGGGACGAGTCGTTCGGCCGCTTCCAGGTCGAGCACCCCGAGGCCGCGGAGACCGACTGGAACGCCAAGATCAGCCGGTGGCTGGAGGAGGCCGCGTCCCGTCCTCGGGCGCAGGCCGCGTTCCCCTCGCCGCCGCAGGGGGGCGGGCCGCTGCCCCCGCCCGGCGGCGGGCCCTCGACGTTCCCGCCACCGCCCGGCGCGCCGCCCGCCTACCACGGACAGGGCGGACACGGGCACGGGCAGGGCGGTCACGGGCAGGGCGGTCACGGGCACGGGGCACCGGCTCCGGCGGCGGCGTCGTACGGCGGTCCCGCTGAGTACGGGCAGCCCGGCCAGGGGCACTTCCCGCCCCCGGCCCCGGCTCCCGGACAGGCCCCCGGCCAGGCCCCCGGCCAGGCCCCCGCGCATGGCCCGGCGCACGGTCCCGCGCACATGCCTACGCCACCGCCCGGTCAGGGGCCGGGGCCCTTCCCGGGTCCCACGCCCCCGCCGCCCGCTCCGGGCGCTCCGGGCGCTCCGGGCGCCGGGCTCCCCTACGCGCCGGCCCCCTACCCCCCGCCGCCAGGGCACCCGGCTCCGCAGTACCCGCCGCCTCCGGGCCACCACGGACCACCGGCCCCCATGTCCCAGCCTCCGGTCCACCATCACCACGCTCCCCCGTACCCGGGCCACCACCGCCACGGCGGTGCCGGGTGGGCCGCGGCGGGCGCCGTCGGCGGGGTCGCGGCGGCCGGTGTCGGCGGCGCGCTGGCCGCCGGCGCGGCGGTCGACGCCTTCGGGAACGTGATCGGCGGGGCCGCCGGGGCCGCGCAGAACGTCGCCGGCTACGCCGCCGGAGTCCCCGTGGGCCAGTTCGGCGAGGCCGTCGCCGGATACGCGGGCCATGTCGCGGCGGACGCGGCGGGCGCGGTCGCGAACGAGATCGCGAACGAGGTGGCCGGCGAGGTCGCGGGCGAGGCGGCCGGTGCCGTCGGCGAGATCCTGGGCGGGTTGCTGGGCGGCCTGTTCGGCTGATTCCACGGAGACGCCCCGGCGGCACCCCGGCACCCGGGGGTCTCCGGGGCGTTCCTTCTCTGGGTGGTCGTCCCCGGGCGTTCGTCCCCGCGGTGATGCCCGGCCGGATCCGACGCCCGTTCCGCCGTCGCGGCACGGGCGGTTAGGGTCGGAGGCGCAGCCCGCCCCCGAGGAGCTTCATGACCACCGTAGTCCTGGTCCTGCTGTGCCTGGCGATCGCCGGGCGTGAGCTCTATCTGGCCTCCGACAAGCGACTCCCCCGCGCGCAGGCGGAACTGCGCGAGCTACGGGCCCAGGTGAGCGAGCTGGGGCGGCGGCACGACGCGCTCCAGGCCGAGGTCGCCGAGACGGCGGAACGGACGGGCATCGCGATCCCGCCGTCCCCGCCGCAGCCCCCGCCGGGTTCCCTGCACGCCGCCGAACCGGTCCCCGCCCCGGTCCTCGAACGTCTGGAACGGCTGGGCGAACGGATCGAGCGGATCGAACGTCTCGAAAGCGAGCCGCGGCCGGTTCCGGCCGCAGCCGGAGCCTCGGCCGCACCTGGTTCCGAGCCCGGTTCCGAGCCCGACCGGGACGCCCGGCACGCCCTGGCCCGTTCCCTGGACGCGGTCGAGCAGGCCGTCGGGGAGCTTCAGCGCGAGATGCTGGAGCGGCTGGACCGGGAGGAGGGCGTGGTGACCGGTCTGCTCCTCAGCGAGGAGGGCGAGGCCGAGGCGCTGCTCGCCGACGCCTACGAACGCTGCTCTGCCGAGTACGGGCTACGCGTCCGGATCAGGGACCAGATCTCCTCCCGTTCAATGAACGGCGAGTACTGGGGCACTGCCTACCATCTGTCCGGCCGCCGCGCCGACGCACTCGCCGAGGACCTGTTCACCTACGCCCGCGACATGCGCGACCCGCGCGACCCGTCCGCGCTGGCCGCGCTGATCGCCGAACTGGCCCATCTGGGCGGCGGCGGTATCGCCCGGATCGGCGCGTTCACCGCCGTCCGCACCGCGAACACCCTGCTGTGCGGCCTGTTGCCGGAGGACGTCCCGGAGGGCATCGAGCCCTGGGAGCTGGCCGCCCGGATCCGCGAGCTGCCCGACGAGCTCAGGGTCGAGCCGGACAGCGCCGCGCCCCTGAAGTGAACACCACCCGGGTGAACACCACCCAGGATGAACGCCACCCGCGTGAACATCACCCAGGGTGAAGGTCGCCAGGAGCGAAGGTCGCCCGGCTTGGGGTGACCGCCGTCAGGGCCGGACGAACCGCGGGGTGCGCGGGTCTTCCCGGTCGACGCGGAAGGCCAGCAGGCAGCGCGGCGTACGGGCGACGTCGATCCGCAGGCACAGGCCGAGGCCCAGGCCCGGGTCGATGAGGACCACCCGGCGCAGCGCGCGCAGGGCCCGGCGCGCCCGCGCCCGCGTCTCCGGGAGCAGCGGGTCGTGCAGGGCTGCGGTCACGACCCGTCCCGCGTACCGCCAGAGCGCCGCCGAGTCCAGCACCCGCGGTCCGGCCGAGGTCAGGTCCACGACGATCACCACGCCGCTGTCGTCCTCCTCGCCCGGAGGCGGCACCGGTACCGTGCCCGTGCCCCTCCCCGGGCCCGTTCCCGGAGTGCCTTCGGCGGGCTGGTCACGCGGCGCCAGCGGGCCGCCGACGGCCCGGTGGTAGCGCAGCGGATCGAGGGTGTCGATGACGAACGCCCCCGCGTACGGCCAGGAGGCACGCGGCCGGGGCTCCCGGCTCGTCCCCTCCCCGCGCCCGGCGGCGGGTCCGGTGACGCCGGGGACGCCGGGCGCACCGGTGCTTCTCAGCGGCGTCCGCGGGCGCAGCCGGGCGCTGAGGTCCAGGGCCATCCCGCCGCCGTCCAGCCACACGGGCACCCCGAGCCTGGCCGCGCCCGCCTGGTCGAGGGTGTCGATCGTCCGCCACAGCTCGTCGGTCCGGCGCGAGAGGGTCGCGGCCATGCCCAGCCCGGGGAAGGCCGCTTCGAGGACGGCCAGCGTGGCCCGCCAGGTCGCGCTCGCGACGAACTCGGCCACGAACGCGTCGCCCATCGTCCGGCGGCGCTCCGGATCGGCCATCGGGCCGGGGTCCGCGGGACGTTCGGGTGCCCGCCACCCGGCGAGGACGTCCGGGGACGTCACGCGCGCCACGGACGCTCCGGAGGACGGGGGCGGGCCGGAGGACGGGGACGGCGGGTCCGCCGGCGGAGGGGGTGGCGGCTCGGCTGAGAGGCCGGTGGGCGGCAGCGCCGGAGTGGGTGCCTCGCTTGTCCCTGGGCTTTCCGGTTCGCCCATGACCCGTCCGGGCGTCGGGCGTTCCCACTCGGACCGGTCGGTGGCCGGTGGCGGAGGCGGCTCCCCGGCCGGGGGCGGCTCGGGAGCGGCGGGTTCCTGGCCCGGTTCGCCGGTGCGCGGGGTGCCCTGGACGGGAACCCAGTCGGCCGGTGCGGCCCCTGGAGCCTGGTCCACGGCCTCGCCGAGCGGCGGACCGGGCACCGGGCTGGACTGTTGGCCTGGCCGCAGACCGGGCGGTGGGCCGGGCGGCGGAGCTGGCGGCGCGCCGGGCGGTGGGCCAGGCGGTGGCATGGCGGGCGGACCGGGAGGAGAAACGGCCGGTGGCACGGCAGCTGGCGGGGCGGCCGGCGGCGGTGCGGCGGGCGGTGGGCCAGCGGCCGGAGGTGGACCGGCGGACGGTGGACCGGCGGCGGGCCGTGGTGCGGCGGGCGGCTCGGCCGGAGGTGGACCGGTGGGCGGTTCGGCGGGCGGTGGATCGGCGGCATCGGCGGCGGACGGCCGGCGGCCGGCCACCCGGACGTCGCCGGGGTGGGGCACGGGGCGCCGGGCTCCGGGCTCGGGGGTCTCATCGTCCCCGGCTTCGGGGCGGCGGCTGTCACGCGGACCGAATCTCACGCCCCTGATCCTCGGCCCTCATGATGATCGTCGGCAAGGGCACCGGCACCGGCCCGTCCCACCGTCAGGCCGGGCGGGAGGCGCCGAAGAGGGCGGCGCACAGCGACTCCAGGCCGTCCGGGCCGTCCTCGGCGGCCGGGACGGTGAGGACCGGTTCGCCGTCCTCGCCGGTGTCGAGCCGGAGCCGGACGTCGACCTCCCGGTGCGAGGGTTCCCGGTCGCCCTGTGCCGCGGCCACGTCCCGCAGGCCGACCGGGACGACCTCCGGCAGTTCCACGACGACCGGCCGCTCGCCCACCGCGAGCCGTTCCAGCCACAGCCCGAGCAGGCGGGAGGCCAGGCCGTTGAGCAGGCGGCCCCAGGGCCCCACCAGATGCTCTGGAACGTTCTCGGTCTGGAGTTCGGGCAGCCCGAACCTGGCCAGGCCCTTGGTGGTGAACCAGAAGCCGTCGGGGCCGGAGGTGTGCGGCAGCAGGATCCAGTCGGTCAGCCGTACGGCGCCGTCCGGCCCGGGCAGCGACCGCCGGAGGCGGTCCTCGCCGAGCACCTGCGGGGTGAAGACGTCGATCACCGGTACGGGCGGGTCGCCGCCGACCGCGCCCGCGATCGCCCGGGTCGCCCACTCGTGCGCGGGCGGCCAGCCCGGCCGGTAGGAGGCGCGGACGGCCAGGAGGTGGGAGGCCGCGGCGATGCCGACCAGTTCCCGGCGGGTGGCGCCGAACGCGGCCAGCAGATCGGCGGGCAGCGGCGGGAACCCGGCGGCCGGACGCAGATCGAGGGTGAGCAGGGGGCTGTCCAGCATCCGCAGCACCAGGTCCCGCAGGGGCGGCTCGGTCAGGCGGGTCACCCGTTCGCGGGCCAGCTCACGCGGGTCCGCCGGCGGTGTCACGAAGGCGACCGCGTACGTGGCGTGCAGCGTCTCCGGAACCGGCAGCGTCAGACTCTCACCCAACTCGTCTCCTCGCCCGTGGCACGGGCCATCGGCCCGTCCGACAGTACCGATCAGAGCAAACAACGACATCGAAAATGATCTGTCGCAAAGGGGACAATCCCCTGCCAGCCGGGCGCCCCGCGGACGGCCGAGGGCGTGCCGCGACCGGGCGGCGAGCACGCCGCGGACGGTCGGCGGGCGTGGTTCTATACCGGTCTCCGGGGGGTGCTCCGCGCAGTTGACGGAAAAAAGTGATGGAGGCCACGCAACCTTGGCGCGGTCCCCAGGCGTCTTAACTAACGGGAACGCCACCGACGCGTAAAGCGTCGATCGTGCAGAGCCCGCGACGTCCCGTCACAGGGGTCGCCCTGGCAGCGCCGATCCGCGCACTACCCTCGGCCCACCCTCCATGCGCGGCCGAGAGACCCGAGACCGACCCGACACCCGCATGTCCAACGTCACCCGATAACACCTCATCTCGTGACGAATCGGATCGAACTCGTCGGGAATGGTGAGACGTATGCCCGCCGTGGGGACGGCGGCATCGCCCGGTGGCCGCGCACCTCACACGGGTGCGCGTACACGCAACCGGCCCGATCGGGTCACGACCACGGGGAGCGACATGACCGCAGCCACCTTGCCGGCCCGCGACAGCGGCCCTGCCACCGAACGGTACGAGCGGGACGTGCTGCCGCTCGTCGACCCTCTGTACGCCAGCGCGGTGCGCATGACGCGCAACAGCGCCGACGCCGAGGACCTGGTGCAGGAGACCCTGGCGAAGGCGTACGTGAACTTCCACCAGTTCCAGGAGGGCACGAACCTCAAGGCCTGGCTGCACCGCATCCTCACGAACAACTTCATCAACACCTACCGCAAGCGGCAGCGCGAGCCGCAGCGGGCCGGTTCGGAGGAGCTGGAGCAGTGGCAGATCGCGCGGGCCGAGGCGGGGTCCGCCGGGCTGCGCTCGGCCGAGTCGGAGGCGCTCGACCGGATCCCCGACGCCCGGATCGTGGCCGCCCTGCGCGCCCTGCCCGCCGATTTCCGGAACGCCGTGTACCTCGCCGACGTCGAGGGGTACCACTACAAGGAGATCGCCGAGATGATGGGCACTCCCATCGGCACGGTGATGTCGCGCCTGCACCGGGGGCGCAAGCAGCTGCGCGAGTCCCTCTCAGACCACCGGCGCGCCCACACCCTGGCCGCCTGACCTGGCCGCAGCACGCCTTCGTGATCCCGCGGTAGCCCCGTGACCGCGGGATCACCTGTTTCTGAACACGACTTGTAGTCGTATCGATACATTGAGCGATGACCGTTCCTCGATCATCAGGAGTATCGATGCCACACCTGGTCGCCACCGCCCTCACCGGCGCGGCCCTCGCCCTGCTGCCGCCCGTTCCGGCGAGCGCGTTCGCCACCGACCGGACCCCGTCCGGTGCCGCGCCCGCCGCGCCCGCCGCGGCACCGTCCGCCCTGCCCGTCCCGGTGGCCACGCCCGAGCGCCACGCCGCCGCGAGGCTGCGGCTCACCCTCTCCCGCCCCGGCGACAAGGCCGCCGCCGCGCGCAACATCACCCTGCACTGCGGCCCGGACGGCGGCGACCACCCGCGCGCCGCCCGCGCCTGCGCGGAGCTGCGGCGGTCCAGGGGCGAGATCGAGCACCGGCCGGCCGCGCGGACCGCCTGCATGATGATCTACTCGCCGGTGATCGCCGAGGCCACCGGCCACTGGCAGGGCCGGCCCGTGCGGTTCCGCAACGAGTACGCCAACGACTGCGTGCTGGCGTCCCGCACCGGCTCGATCTTCCGATTCTGAGGCGACGCCCGCATACCCGACCCCACTCCGGGTACAGCGCGTGCGAGCGGCCAGGCGCCGCCGCACCAGGGGGAGGTCTTCGCTCATGTCCCGGAGAATCGGCGATGTCATGACGGCCGATCCCCGCGCCCTGCCGCTCGAGGCCACGTTGTACGAGGCCGCCCGGATCATGCGGGACCAGGGGATCGGCGATGTCCTGGTGACGCTCTCGGGGAAGCTGTGCGGGCTGGTCACCGACCGGGACATCGTGATCCGCGCGGTGGCCGAGAGCCGCGACGCCGGGCTCACCTCCCTCGGCGAGGTGTGCACGGCCGAGCCGGTCACCCTCGGCCCCGACGACGACACCGACACCGCGCTGCGGCTGATGCGGCAGGAGGCGATCCGGCGGGTCCCGGTCGTGGACGACCAGAACCGCCCGGTCGGGATCGTCTCGATCGGCGACCTGGTGATCGCGGACGGGACGGGGGCGAGCCCCCTCCGTGACATCAGCGAGGCCCCGCCGAACCTCTGAGCGGCCGGTGAGCACCCCCTGAACGGGGCCCCTGAACGGGCCCTGAGCGGCGCTAATGCGCGGAGATGTCGGGCGACGGGGTCCAACACGGCCGCGCGCAGGATAACGTCGGGCTTGTGCCGCCCACCGAGTCCGTTCTCACCGACCAGCTCGCGCTGGAGATCGCCCGCCTGGGCATCGTCGGCCGGTCGTCCGACATCGGGACCCTGCGCCGGGTCACCGAGCTGGCGCCCCAGGCCGTGCCGGGGTGCGCGGGGGCCACCAGCATCCGGTGGGCGATCCCCTCCGGCGACGAGGACGAGCGTCCCGAGCCGCTGGCCTCCGCCGCCAGCCACCCCGACCTGGCCGACATCGTGGACCGCCAGCTCAGCCGCGGGCACGGCCCGTTCTTCGACGTCGTGCGCACCCGGGAGGCGACCGGCTCGGACGACATCCTGGCCGAGACGCGCTGGCCCGAGGCGATGACCGACATGCTGACCCGGGGCGTGCGCACGTTCTCCACGACCGCGCACGTCAAGGAGCAGGTCCTGGTGACGCTGACCCTGTACGGCATCACGCCGAGGGCGCTCGCCCGGAGCCAGCAGGCGATCGCGTCGCTGCTGGTGGCCCAGGGCGGCGCCGCGATGTCCAACGCCCTGCAGTACGGCAGCGTGCACCGCACCGCCGTCCAGCTCCAGGAGGCGGTGGAGGCCCGCGCGGTCGTCGACCAGGCGAAGGGCATCCTGATGCACGCGCTGGGCTGCGACGCCGATGACGCCTTCGCCGAGCTGCGCCGTATCTCGCAGACCCGGCACGTCAAGCTGACCGCGCTCGCCCAGCGGATCGTGGGCGACCAGGGACTGATCGGAGGCGCCGGCCACGGGCCCGACCATGCCGCCGACTAGGTGTCCGGTCCCGCGGCGGAATAAGCTGCGCACGGTGGCCGCACGCGCGCTGACCAGCACGGCCCGGTTCACCCTGCCCCCCGGAACGTAGGGAGATCCGCGATGTCCGATCAGCTCGACCCCGAGTCGACGATGAGAGAGATCACCGATCTCGAAGGACGGATCGGTGAGCTCCGGCAGGCCGCCGGAATGCCCCGGCCGGACCTGCGGGCGACGCTGGACGCCGCGCTGCTGGAGCTCGAGCTGGCGATGTCGGTGCTGCGCACCGTCGGGACCGGGCAGACCAACGCCGCGGGACGGTCGGCGTCCGCCGAGACCGAGCGGCGGGTGCTGCGCACGGTCTTCCAGGACGCCCCCGTGCCCCTGTTCCTCCTCGACCGCGACTCCGCCGTACGGCGGGTCAACCGGCAGGCGGCCGAGCTGCTGGGCACCTCGCCCGGCTACGTCTCCGGCAAGCAGTTCACCGCGTTCTGCGACCTGGCCACCCGGGCGGCGCTGCGCTCGCAGCTGGCCGGGGTGGTCCGCACCGGGCGGCGGCAGCGGGTGCCGGTCCGCTTCCTCGGGCGCGAGCGGCCGGTCGACGCGGTGGTGACGCTGGCCCGGGTGTGGATCCGCGGCGAGCCCGACCCGATGGTCGTCGCGGTCGCCGGGGCGGCCGGGGCCGCCGGGGCAACCGCGGCGTCGGACGGTACCGCCGGCGAGCCCGCGAGACGGCGCGCCGCCGTCCAGGGGCGCCCGACCGCGGCCCGGCCCGAGCCACGGCGGCCCGGGCCGCCGGAGGCCGGCGGGAAGGAGGCGGGCGGGAAGCGCGAGGAGGCCGCCCCGCCCGGAGGCGCGGCGGGTCCTTCCCCCGCCCAGCCCGCCGGGGCGTCCCGGGCGACGATCGGGCACACCGGCGACGACCAGTCGGTGGCCACGATCGTGCACCGCATGGACGTGCTGGCCAACGCCAGCGAGCTGCTGCTGGACGAGCCGGTCTTCAACGAGACCGTGGCCGTGCGGCGCTGCGCCCGGCTGCTGGTCGCCGAGCTGGCGGACTGGGCGATCATCGACCTGGTCGGCGACGGCGGCGACCGGGCGCCGGGCCCGTGGCGCCCGCCGGCCCGTACGGACGGGGCCGGGCGGCCCGCGGACGCCGCGCCGGGCGGCCTGCAACGCCAGGTGGTCATGGGCCCGGACGACGAGCCCTCGATCGAGGCCGGGCAGGCCCTGGAGGAGCTCGCCCCCACTCCCGACACCCTGCCCTACACGGTGTTCACCACGCGGCAGAGCGCGCTGCGCCCGCACGTGGAGGACATGGCCCTGCTCGGTACCGGCCCGGACGGGCGGCCGATGTGCGGGACGATCGGCGCCACCTCCGTGCTGTGCGTCCCGATCGAGGACGGCGACCGCTGCATCGGCACGATCACGCTGGCGGGAAGCGGCGAGCACGGCCCGTTCGACCTGCTCGACCTCTCGGTGGTGCAGCGGCTCGGCCGGTACCTGGGGCTGGTCATCCGCGCCGCGCGCCTGTACCGGCGGCGCAGCGAGGTGGCCGACACGCTGCAGTCCAGCCTCCTGCCCAAGCGGCTCCCCGCGATCCCCGGCGTCGCCCTGGACGCCCGCTACATGACGGCCACCCATGGCGGGGAGGTCGGCGGCGACTTCTACGACGCGTTCCCGGCCGCGGACGGCTGGGGCCTGGTGCTCGGCGACGTCTGCGGCAAGGGCGAGGACGCCGCCGCCGTCACCGCCACGGCCCGGCACGGGGTGCGGCTGATGTCGCGCTGGAAGGACAAGCCCACCGAGGTGCTGGCGGCGGTCAACGACGTGCTGCTGGACGAGGACCGCTTCGTGACCGCCATCATGGCCGGGCTGAAGCCGGAGGGCGAGGGGATGACGATCAACCTCGCCACCGCGGGCCATCCCCCGGCCATCGTGATCCGGGCGGACGGAGTCATCCGCACCGCCTCCCGCGGAGGGGTGCCCCTCGGACTCTTCGAGGACTTCGAGGCCGGGCTGGACACGGTCTACCTGGGCGTCGGCGACACCCTGTTCCTGCACTCCGACGGGGTCCTGGAGGCGTGCGACCTGGCCCGCCAGGAGTTCGGCCAGGAACGGCTGCTGGAGACCCTGGCCGCCACCGCCACCGTGCCCGTACAGGAGATGCTGGACGCCGTGGAGCAGGCCCTGCTCGACTACTGCGACGGCGACCTGCGCGACGACGTGTCGATGCTGGCGCTGCGCGTGCTGCCGCCCGCGCTGCCCTGACCGGCCCCGCGCTGATCCTGCGCTGGTCCGCCGGTCCCTGCGCCCTGCTCCGGTCCGGCCCGGGTCCTGCGTCGGTCCTGCTCAGGTCCCGCGCTGCACTCTCGGGCTCGGCACGGTCAAGAAAGGTCGACTAAACCCCCTTTTGAGGGGTATTCCGGGCGGGTGAGCACGAGCGAAAAGGCGCGGAACGAGACCGAGCACGAGCGCCTCGATCGTCAGCTGATGGAACTACTCCAGGGTTTCCGGGTCGCCGTGACGGGCGTGCAGGTGCTGTTCGCCTTCCTGCTCACGGTCCCGTTCGCGCCCGGGTTCGACCAGGTGGACGACTCCGGGCGGATCCTGTTCTACGTGGCGCTGTTCAGCGCGGCGGTGGCGTCGGTCTGCTTCATCGCCCCGGTGATCCAGCACCGGCTCCTGTTCCGGCTGAACCAGAAACCGCTGCTGATACGCCGGGCCAACCGGTTCGGCATCGGGGGCGCGCTGGCGCTGGCGCTGGCGATCACCACCTCCACCAGCCTGATCATGAAGACGCTGATCTCGGATCCGGCCGCCGCCATCACGGCCGGGTTGGTGGTGACCCTGTGTTCCTGGGCGTGGTTCGTCCAGCCGCTGCTGACCCGCCGCAAGTGCCGCGCCGCCCCCCGGCACCCGGCCGACTCGTCGACGACCGGGCACCGGGACACGCCCCGGTAAGGGGACTTGAGACAGCGGCTAGTAGGCGCGGCCGAAGATCACTCGCTTGCCGTAGGCGGACGGACGGCCGCACTTGACGCACTCCCCGCTCTCCTCGGGGGCCTCCGCCGGGATGACCCGCGGGGTGGCGGCGGTGTCGGCCTTGATCTCGTCCTCGCACTCGGGACGGCCGCAGTGGAAGACCCGCGCCCAGCCGCCGGCGACCTGCTCGGTGAACGCGGCGAAGTCGTCCACGTCGGCGGTGTGCTCCTCGCGGAACGCCTCCGCACGGGCCAGCAGGAAGGACTGGAAGTCGGCCAGGATCCCGGGCAGCAGCTCGGGCACCCGCTCCAGCTCGATCTGCTCCTTGCCCTGCCCCTCGACCGTGGGCAGCCGCCGGACCAGCGTCGCCACGCCGGCCTCCAGGTCGCGCATGCCCAGCTCGATCCGGACCGGGACGCCGCGCATCTCCCACTCGTTGAACTTGAAGCCGGGCGACAGCTGCGGGCGGTTGTCGTCGACGTGGACGCGGATGCCCATGGACTTGATCGCGGCGCCGAGCTTGCGCGCCTCGGCGGCGGTCCGCTCGCCCTGCTCCTTGCGCCCGATCGGGACGATCACGACCTGGTACGGGGCCAGCCGCGGCGGCAGGACGAGACCCTTGTCGTCGCCATGGGTCATGATCACCGCACCGATCATGCGGGTGCTCAGGCCCCAGGAGGTGGTGTGCGCCAGGCGCAGCTTGCCCTCCTCGTCCTGGTACTGGATCTCGAACGCCTTGGCGAAGTTGGTGCCGAGGTAGTGGGAGGTGCCGGACTGCAGCGCCCGCCCGTCCCGCATCATCCCCTCGATGGTGTACGTGCGGACCGCGCCGGCGAACCGCTCGCCCGGCGTCTTCTCGCCCGCCACCACGGGGATCGCGGCGAGGTCGCGGGCCACCGCCGCGTAGGCGTCCAGCGCCCACATGGTCTCGCGCATCGCGTCGTCCTCGTCGATGTGCGCGGTGTGGCCCTCCTGCCAGAGGAACTCGGTGGTGCGCAGGAACATCCGGGGCCGCATCTCCCAGCGGACCACGTTGCCCCACTGGTTGAGCAGCAGCGGCAGGTCACGGTGCGAGTCGATCCACTTGGCCATGTACTCGCCGATGACCGTCTCGGAGGTGGGCCGCACGACCAGCGGCTCGTCCAGCTCCTTGCCGCCGGCGATGGTGACCACGGCCAGCTCCGGCGAGAAGCCCTCCACATGCTCGGCCTCGCGCTTGAGGTAGGACTCCGGGATGAACAGCGGGAACACGGCGTTGTCGTGCCCGGCGTCCTTGATCCGCCGGTCCAGGTCGGCCTGGAGCAGCTCCCAGACCCGGTATCCGTACGGTCGGATGACCATCGTGCCCCGCACCGGCCCGCGGTCCACGAGCTGGGCCTTGATGACCAGCTCGTTGTACCAGGCGGAGAAATCCTCGCTCTGTGGCGTCACACCTTCTCGACTCACGCACACGAGCGTACTCACTCCCGCCACCCGGCCAGGACGCATTTCCCCAGGCCCTACAATCTGCACCCCGTTCCCTGACCCTTCGTGACCGGAAACCGGAGCCGACAGATGCGCTGGTCCCAGGCCCACATCCCGACCCTCCGCGACGATCCGGCCGAGGCCGGGACGCCGGGCCGGCGGCTGCTGCTGCGCGCCGGGCACGTCCGCAGGACCGGTCCCGGCCGCGACGCGCTGCTGCCCATGGCGTTCCGGGCACGGGCCCGGATCATGGGGATCGTCCGGTCGGAGCTGGACCGGATCGGCGGCCAGGAGATGCTGCCGCCCTCACCGGAGCCCCCACCGGCGCCCGCCGCGGAGCCCGCCGCTCCAGTCCCCGCCGACCCGGCCGGCGCCGCCGGGGGGCGGGACGAGTTCGCGGTCCTCGCCCTGGATCTCCAGTCCTACCGGAGGCTGCCGCAGCGGTGGTACCGGTTCGGTCCGGCGCCGGACCAGGACACCACCGCGCTGGACGCCCGCAGCCTCGACATCGACCGGGCGGGACTGGACGCCTCGCTCGCGGCCTTTTACGACGCCCTCACCCGGATCTTCGCCCGGCTCGGCCTCCCGGTGATCGCGGCCGAGGCGCCGGGCGGCGCGGACGGCTCCGCGTCCACCGCGTTCCGCTGCCCTGCCGAGTCCGGTACGGACCCGGTCGTCCAGTGCCCCGGCTGCGGCGCCGCGGCCACGCCCGAACGCGCCGCGGCACGGGTGCCGGAGGTGGTGGACGGGCCCGGCCCGGACTCGCCCGAGCCGTTCGACACGCCCGGCGTCCGGACGATCGAGGACCTGGCGGCCGGGTACGGCGCGCCCGGCGAGCGGCAGATCAAGACGCTGGTGTACGTGCTGGACGGCCGTCTCACGCTCGTCCTGCTGCGCGGCGACCATGCCCTGGACGAGGGCAGGCTGCGGGAGGCGACGGGGGCCGCCGCCGTCCGCGCGGCCGGGGCGGAGGAGATCCGCGCCGCGCTGGGCGCGCTGCCCGGCAGCCTGGGCGCGGTCGGCGTCACCGGTCTCCCGGTGGTGGCGGACGGGGCGCTGCGCGGGCGCCGCGCCATGGTCACCGGCGCCAACCGCGACGACGTGCACCTGCGCGGGGTGGACGTCGGACGGGACATCGAGGTCGGCGCCTGGGCGGCTCTGCGGGCGGTCCGCGCCGGCGATCCCTGCGCCCGGTGCGGCGCGCCGCTCCGGGTGGTCCGCGCGGTCGAGCTGGGGCGCGTCACCGGGCTGGGCGACGGCCCCGCCCGCGCGGCCGGCGCCGCGGTCCCGGACGCGGACGGCCGCCGTGTCCCGCTCGTCATGGGCGGCTGCGGGCTCGCGGTGGAACGGGCGATGGAGGCGATCGTCGAGCACCACCACGACGAGCGCGGGATCGTCTGGCCGGTCGCGGTGGCGCCGTACCAGGTCGCGCTGGTGGTCGCGCAGTCCGGCGACGAGGCGTGCGCGCGGGCCGGGGAGGAGCTGTACGCCGGGCTGGCCGCCGCCGGGATCGACGTGATCATCGATGACCGGTCAGAGCGGGCCGGGGTGAAGTTCCGGGACGCGGAGCTGACCGGGATCCCGGTCCGGGTCACGGTGGGACGGCGCGGGCTGGCCGAGGGCGTCGTGGAGGTCACCCCGCGGTCCGGCGGCGAGACCGCCACGGTCCCGCTGGACGCCGCCGTCCCCGCGATCCGGGAGCTCCTCGCCGGCTGACCCCGCCCGATGCCCGCCCGTTGCCCGGCCCGTTGCCCGTCCGGCGCGGGCGCAAGCGCAGGCAGGACGTGCGAGAGCCGGTCAGGGGCCGAGGTCGATCGCGAGGTCGAAGACGACCTCGACCTCGTCGGCGAGCTTGAGCGCGCCGAAGAACGCCGAGTAGGGCTTGATGCCCCACCGGGACTGCTTGACGGTCGCCGCGCCGCGGATCCGGCCGTTCACCCCGCCGCCCCGTACGGTGAGCGGCTCGGTCCGGCCCATGATCGTCAGCCGGCCCTCGACGGAGAAGTCGGACGGGGCGCCCTCGGCACGGGTGCCGGTGAAGGTGATCTCGGGGTACCGGTCGGCCTGGAGGATCTTCCGCAGGTTCGCGGCGATCTCGGTGCGGTCCTGGTCCGACAGCGGGAGGACCCCGCCCGTTCCCTCGCGGATCTCCAGGCCGTCCACCGGCACGGTGACCTCGGCGGAGGAGCCCTCGGCGCGGTGGCCGCCCGGACCGTCCCCGGCGAGCGTGACGGTGCCCGACCAGCGGGTGGCCTCGATCGTCAGGTCGTGGCCCGCCCGCCGCCCGAGGCCGCTCCGGCCGGTCCTGAGCAGCAGGGAGCCCGTGTCCGGGCCCAGCGCGATCGTCGTCATCGCGCCACCCGGCCGGGGCTCTCTGCGTCAGCGGGCACGGGCGCCCTCCCGCAGCCGTTCGGGGTCCACCTCGCGCTCCGGGCGGCGCCGCAGGTACTCCGTCTCCAGCCGGCCGGTCCGGCGGGTGTGCTCGTCGAACGCCTGGTCGGCGGCGTGACGCAGGGCGTCCATTCGGGTCTCGTAGAGGTGCCCCAGTTCGCGCAGCAGGTCGTCGTCGCTGAGCTCGACCGGATCGACTCCGTTCGCCATCGTCTCCCTTTCCGCTCTCTGCCGGGTCCCGGGCCGCCTCGCGGTGGCCCGCAGCGGGCACGTACCCGGTACCGGGCGGCCGAACCCGCCCTTGCGCGCCGCCGGTAACCTACCTAGCGTTTGCTACATGACCGAGACGCTGGGTCCCCTGGTGGGACACGTGCACACCGATGACCTGCCGTGGGTGAACGCGGGACCGGTGGGCCTGCAGGTACTCAGGGTGTCCGCCGACACGTGGGTGGTCCGCAACCGCTTCCAGGCCGGATTCCGCCTGCCCGCCCACAAGCACACCGGAGGCGTGCACGCCTTCACCTTCGCGGGCCGCTGGCGGTACGCCGAGTACGGGGTCGACTACGTGGCCGGAACGTTCATCCACGAGCCGCCCGGGTCGGTCCACACCCTGACGGTCGCGGAGGACAGCGACATCCTCTTCGTGATCGAGGGGGCCTTCATCGAGTTCGACGACGAGGGCGCGATCACCGGGATGGTGGACGGGGAGTCGACGCTGGCGGCCTACTACGCGCTCTGCGACGCGGCGGGGATCCCGCGCCCCGAGGGCATCCTGTCATGACCGCCGCGGCGCCCGGCGTCCCGGCGGACTTCCCGGACGCGCACTTCGGCGGCGGGCACCCGTACCCGCTGTACGAGCGGATCCACGCGGCGCGGGGCCCGGTCCGGCACCCCTCCGGCGGCTACTGGGTCGTCGGGACGCACGCCGAGGTGCACACCGCGCTCACCCGTCCCGACCTCTTCCGTTCCCGCGACGGCGTCCTGCTCTCGGAGATCGGCCACTCCTACGACGCGCCGCCGACGATCATGCACACCGATCCCCCGGAGCACACCCGCTACCGGGCCCTGGTCGCCCCCGCCTTCCGGCCGTCGGTGATGCGGCGGCTGGAGGGCGCCGTCCGCGAACGGATCGGCGCCCTGCTCGACCCGGTGGCGCCGGGCCGGCCGTTCGACGTGGTCGCGGAGCTGGCCGTCCCGCTGCCCCTGCAGGTGATCTGCCTGCTGCTGGGCGTCCCCGAGGCGGACTGGGCGCGGTTCCACCTCTGGTCGGAGGCGATCGTCCCGGGCGCCGCCCCGGAACTCGCCGAGGAGGAGCGGGGCGCGCTGGCGGCGGAGTGCGCGCGCTACCTGATCGGCGTGGCGCACGAGCGGCGCGCGGACCCCCGCGACGACGTGATCTCCCAGCTGGCGCTGGCCGCGCCGGACGGCGACCGGCTGACCGACCCGGAACTGGCGATGTTCCTGATCCAGCTGCTGGTGGCCGGGAACGAGACCACCCGCCACGCGATCTCCGGCGGGCTGCTGGCGCTGGCGGGGCATCCCGGCCAGTGGGCGGCACTGCGCGCGGGCGCGGCCGGCGGGCACACGGGCGGTGAGGACACGGCTGGTGGGCACACGGGTCCGCTGCAGGGGGCGGTGGAGGAGATCCTCCGCTGGACCTCCCCGGTCGTGTACTTCCTGCGGACGGCCACCCGGCCGGTCACCCTGGGCGGGGCCGAGATCGCCGCCGGGGACCGCCTCATGCTGCTGTACGGGGCGGCCAACCGGGACCCGGCCGCGTTCGGGCCGGACGCGGGCCGGTTCGACATCGCGCGGCGGCCGGCGGTGACGAGCCTGGCGTTCGGGTTCGGCCCGCACTTCTGCCTGGGCGCCGCGCTGGCCCGGATGGAGCTCGGGCTGCTGCTGGCGGAGGCGGCGGCCCGGTACGAGCGGATCGAGACCGCGGGCGACCCCGTCCCCACCGCGTCCACCGTGGTCACCGGCCTGCGCCGCTGCCCCCTCGTCGTACGGTAGGGCAGAACACCGCCAGCGCGCCCGGACGCTTGGTGATCCGGATCGCCGCGGGCAGCGCGGTCAGCTCGCCGTCCCGGGCCACCCGCAGCCCGCCCTCCGGCGCCGCCAGCTCCAGCGTGCCGTCGTCCCACGAGCGGTAGCCGGGCATGAGGTGCAGGTGCCCGGCCAGGGCGGCGGCCAGCGCGGCGAGCCGGGGCACCCGCTCGCCGGCGGTGACCATCCGGATGTCGAGCCGGCCGTCGTCCAGATGCCCCCGCCAGGTGGGCGCGGGTCCGCGCGAGCCGTACCGGCAGTTGCCGACGAACGCCGTCCAGACCCGCCGCGGCCGGCCGT
Organism: Actinomadura viridis; assembly: GCF_015751755.1. Taxonomy (GTDB): domain Bacteria; phylum Actinomycetota; class Actinomycetes; order Streptosporangiales; family Streptosporangiaceae; genus Spirillospora; species Spirillospora viridis. The sequence goes on along the minus strand of NZ_JADOUA010000001.1, from coordinate 8,369,064 downwards.
TGACCAGCAGCGGAACCGGCTCGGACCGCCGGAGGGTACGGGCCGCGGCGACGACCATGGCGGGCCATTTGCCGAGCCTGCCCTCCAGCCGCTCGCGCCGTTCCACCAGCTCGGTGTACGCGCCGAGCCCGGCCGTGTTGAGGAAGATCATCTCCTGCTCGGCGTCCCCCTCCGGCACGATCACGCCGACGTCCACCCGGCCCAGCCGCCCCCCGCGGTAGGCCGCGATCGCGTCCACCGCCGTCTCGATGCCCAGGGCCCGCGCGAAGTGGTCGAAGGTGCCGGCGGGGATCGTCAGGAGCGGCACGTCGCGCGCGAGGGCGGCGCGGGCGCCCGCGTTGACCGTCCCGTCCCCGCCGATCACCGCGAGGACCTCGGCCTGCTCGGCGGCCTCGGCGAGCGCCTTGTCCACGTCCTCGTCGGGATCCAGCCAGACGATCCGGGCCGCGGGCAGCTCCCGGGCGACCACGTCCACGGCGGCCTGGGCCGAGCTGCGCAGCAACGGCGCGCCGGCCTGCTCCTCGTCCCGGGAGGCGGTCCCTCCCTCCTGGGTTGCCGTGGTCCCGGAGCCCGCGTTGACCACGACCACCACGCCCTGCCCGTCCCCGGTGATCATGACCTTCTCGGTGGCGGTCCGGGTGACGTGCGCGACCGGCGGCCGGGCGGGCCACACCAGCCGGGTCCCCAGCGCCGCCGCGGCGCCGATGCCCAGCCCGGCGAGCACGTCGCCCGGGTAGTGGGCCCCGGTGTAGATCCGCGCGAACGCCACCGCGCCCGCCGTCACCGCCACCGGGACGGCGACCGCGCGGGGCGCCTCCATCGCCACGCCCGTCGCGAACGCCGCCGCCGAGGCCGAGTGCCCGGACGGGAAGGCGTGCGAGGTGGGCAGCCTCCACCGGATGCGGATCGGCGGCACCAGGTCCACCACGGGCCTGGCGCGCCGGAACGCGTGCTTGCCCAGGAGGTTCACCGCCGGGCTGGCCACCGCGATCGCGATCGAGCCGCGCAGCGCGGCCCGCCGCAGCCGGGCCCGCCGGGTCAGGCCCAGCACGCCCGCCGTGGTGAACCACAGCACCCCATGATCGGCCAGCCGCGACAAACGCGGCAGCACGACCTCGAGACCGGGCAGGCGGGCGGCGGCCACCTGGTCGAACGCCCACCGGTCGAGCCGGCCGAGCCTCCGCAGCGGGCCCCGGCGGTAGAGGGCGGGCGGGCGGCGGCCCGCGCGCCGCTCGGCCGCCGCATAACGAGATTCCAACACTACGCTGGGTGTCCTGTTCCGCTGCGCTTGGTGAGTGGCCTGCATGTCGGGGGTATCCCCTGGGAGTCCGACATGATTCCCCGAAGATCTCAAATCAGGGGTCACATATGGGCGAACGTCCCTCACATATGGTGGACTGCAATAGGCTTCCCGGCATGAGTCACCCGGAACGGCTCAGCACCTCGGACGGCGAGCCGGTCGGCACTCTCGCGGAGCCTCGGATGAACGGGCTGAGCAGCGAGTCGCTGGCCGAATTCGCCGCACGGCACGGTCTGACGCAGAGCGCGGCGCGCCCCCCGCTGCGCACGTACGTCCGCGAGTTGTGGCAGCGGCGCCAGTTCATCTGGAACTTCGCCTCGGCGAAGACCACCTCGACCTACACCAGCTCACGGCTGGGACAGTTGTGGCAGGTCCTCACCCCCCTGCTGAACGCCGCGGTCTACTACCTGATCTTCGGTGTCCTGATCGGCACCAACCGGGGCATCGACAACTACACGGCGTTCCTGATCACAGGCGTCTTCGTCTTCACCTTCACCCAGCGATCGCTGACCGCGGGCGCCAAGTCGATCGGCAACAACCTGTCGCTGATCCGGGCCCTGCACTTCCCCCGCGCCTCGCTGCCGTTCGCGCACGTGCTGATGGAGCTGCAGCAGCTGCTGATCTCCATGGCGGTGCTGCTGGTGATCGTGCTGGCGACCGGCGAGCCGATCACCCTGTACTGGCTGCTGATGGTGCCGGTGCTGCTGCTCCAGCTGATGTTCAACATCGGCATCAGCCTGGCCATCGCCCGGGCGGGCGCCTTCGTCCGCGACATCCAGCAGCTCCTGCCGTTCATCACCCGTTCATGGCTTTACTTCTCCGGCATCTTCTTCCTGATCCCCCACATGGGGCAGAAGTTCGCCGACAAGGGATACCCCTGGGTCGGCAAGATCTTGGAGGCCAACCCCGGTTCGGTCTACATCGAGCTGATGCGCACGTCACTGCTGGCGAGCTTCCGTAAAGACCTGGCACCGTTCCAGGTCGACTACACCAGGCTCTGGCTGTACGCGGCGCTGTGGGCCATGATCGCTTTCTTCGGGGGCTTCTGGTACTTCTACCGTGCGGAGGAGAGGTACGGCCGTGGTTAAGGCTCTCAAGGAGAAGGCTCCGGTGACCGGGACGGGTTCCCAGCAGCCCGAGGTGGTGGTCGACCCCACCCGGGAGCCGATCGTGGTCGTGGACGGTCTGCACATCGTCTACCGGGTCTACAGCGGTGGCGGCGGCAAGGGCACGGCCGCCAGCGCCCTCCTGCGCATCGTCAAGCGGGAGAACCGCCCGCAGACCAAAGAGGTGCACGCTGTCCGGGGCGTCTCCTTCATCGCCTACCGGGGTGACGCGATCGGCGTCATCGGCACCAACGGGTCCGGCAAGTCCACGCTGCTGAAAGCCATCGCGGGGCTGCTCCCGCCCGCCCGCGGCGGCGTCTACACCGACGGGCAGCCCTCGATGCTGGGCGTCAACGCCGCGCTGATGCGCGACCTGTCCGGCTCCCGCAACATCGTGCTCGGCTGCCTGGCGATGGGGCTCACCCAGGAGGAGACCAAGGCCAAGTACGAGGAGATCGTCAAGTTCGCCGATCTCAAGAAGGGCTTCATCGACTACCCGATGTCGACCTACTCCTCGGGGATGGGCGCCCGGCTGCGGTTCGCGATCGCCGCCGCCCGGACGCACGACGTGATGCTCATCGACGAGGCCCTGGCCACCGGTGACGCCAAGTTCAAGAAGCGCAGCAAGGAGAAGATCGAGGAGCTGCGCAAGGACGCGGGCGCGGTCTTCCTGGTGGCGCACAACCTGGACGTCATCGAGGAGACCTGCAACCGGGTCATCTGGCTGGACGAGGGCCGGATCAAGATGGACGGGGACCCCAAGGAGGTCCTGCGCGCGTACACGGAGGCCACCGGCAAGTAACACCGGGAGCCCCCGCCGACGGCGGCGAGACCGGCCACGCAGCCGGTGTCGCCGCCGTCGCCGTTCGCACGGTGCGGGCCCGCGTCCCTGATAGGTATGGAGGCGACAGAGATCAACCGACCGGGAGGGCCCTCCATGTCCGCCAAGCCGCCGCTGCCGCACGACCACCTGCCGCAGGTCCCGTCGTTCACCGTCACCAGCGACGACGTCACCGAGGGCGAGCAGCTCTCCGGCAAGCACGTGTTCAACGACTGGGGCTTCAGCGGCGAGAACCTCTCCCCGCACCTGAGCTGGTCCGGCTTCCCCGCGGAGACGAAGAGCTTCGCGGTCACCTGCTTCGACCCCGACGCGCCGACCGGGAGCGGCTTCTGGCACTGGGTGCTCTTCGACATCCCCGCCGAGGTCACCGAGCTGCCCGCCGGCGCCGGGACCGAGGACGCCAAGGTCGGCGTGCACGCCCGCAACGACTACGGCCTCCGCGCGTTCGGCGGCGCCGCCCCGCCGCCCGGCGACCCGCACCGCTACGTCTTCACCGTCCACGCGCTGGACACCGAGTCCCTCGGCCTGGGCCCCGACACCTCACCCGCCGTGGTCGGCTTCAACATCACCGCCCACACCCTGGCCCGCGCGACGATCGTGCCGGTGTACGGGCACTGAGCAACTGAGTGGTGTTCCTGGGGGTCGCCCCCCAGAAACAACACTGAGCGGTGTCTGGAGTGGAGCGCCAGCGGAGCGCAGGACACCACTCAGTTGCCCTTGCCGGGGGCCTGGGGGTCGCCCCCCCAGAAACAACACTGAGCGGTGTCTGGAGTGGAGCGCCATCGAGGCCGCCCCGGGGTGTCCCGGGGCGGCCTCGGCGCCGTTCAGGGGCGGCTGGGCGGGACTCAGGAGTCCCAGCGGTCGCCGGTGAGGCGCTCGTAGACCTCGATGTAGCGGGCGCGGGTCGCGTCGACGATCTCGGCCGGGATCTCCGGGCCGGGCGGGGTGCGGTCCCAGTCGAGGGTGGCGCTCCAGTCCCGGACGAACTGCTTGTCCAGGGAGTGCTGGGGCCGTCCGGGCGTCCACTCGTCGGCGGGCCAGAACCGGGAGGAGTCGGGGGTCAGGACCTCGTCGCCGAGGACCAGCGTGCCGTCGGCGGCGCGGCCGAACTCCAGCTTGGTGTCGGCGATCACGATGCCGCGTTCGGCGGCGAGGGCGGCTCCGCGCCGGTACACCTCCAGGGTGACCTCCTTGAGACGGGCGGCCGTGTCGGCGCCGATCTCGGCCACCACGTCGTCGTAGGTGATGAACTCGTCGTGCCCCTCGGTGGCCTTGGTCGTCGGCGTGAAGACGGGCTCGGGCAGCCGGGACGCCTCCACCAGGCCCGGGGGCAGCGGCACGCCGGAGACGGCGCCGTCCTTCTCGTACTGCTTCAGGCCGAGGCCGGTGAGGTAGCCGCGGGCGATCCACTCGACCGGCAGCATGGTGAGGCGGCGGCAGCGCACCGCGCGCCCGGCCCACTCGGCCGGGACGTCGGTCGCGGAGATCACGTGGTTGGGGATCACGTCCGCGAGCTGCTCGAACCACCACAGCGAGAGCCGCGTGAGGATCTTCCCCTTGTCGGGGACCAGGGTGGGCAGGACGACGTCGTAGACGCTCACCCTGTCCGAGGCGACGAGGATCAGGTCCTCGCCGTCGGCGTACACGTCCCTGACCTTGCCCGAGTGGAGCAGTTCCATATTCCGTCTCATCCAGTTCCTGCCGGGGCGGGCCTCGCCGGATCGGGTCCCGCCGGGTCGAGCTCGTCGCGCCTGACCCGTTCGACGAGTTCGGCGAACACCGCCGGGGAGAGGGCCAGATGACCGGCCGCGGGCGCCTTGGAGTCCCGGACCCCGATCGCGCCGCCGAGTGACGCGACCTCCACGCACTGCCCGTCGCCGCTGCTCCGGACGCTCTTGCGCCACCGGGCACCGGGCCGGGCGCGCGGCGCGGTCATGCTGGCCCCCTCGTGCTCAGGTCCCGTCGGCAGCCTCGGCGATCAGCCTGGCCGAGCCTGCGGGGTCGAGGGCGGCTGCGCGGAGATGTTCGAAAACCAGCGTATAACGGCTGACGTCGGCCTCTTCCTCCAGGAACATGTCGCCCGCCTGGCCGTCGAGGTAGACGACGGCGGAGCCGACGCCCTCGGGGAAGCTCATCAGGACGAACGATCCGGGCAGTCCCGGATGGGCGCCCGCCCCGAACGGCACGACCTGCAGGTTGACGTTGGGCCGCCGGGCGACCTCGGCGAGGTGGCGCAGCTGGGCGCGCATGACCCCGGCGCCGCCGACGGGGCGGCGGAGCGCCGCCTCGTCCACGATCCCCCAGAACGTGAGGGGGGCGTCGCCGTTGAGGACGGCCTGCCTCTGGACGCGCGCCTCGACCCGGTCGTCCACGTCGGCCGGCCCGGCGCCGGGGAGGACGCCCTGGACGACCGCGCGGGCGTAGTCGGCGGTCTGGAGCAGGCCGGGGACGAACGCGCTCTCGTAGTTCCGCACCGCGCACGCCTCGGTCTCGAACTCGATGTACGAGGCGTAGGTCTCGGGCAGCCGGGCGGCGAGGGAGTGGAGGGGGCCCCGTTTCCCGGCGTCCTTGAGGAGGGTGGTGAGCTCCTCGCGTTCTCCTTCGGCGACGCCGTAGGTGTTCAGCAGCGTCATCAGTGTCCGCGGCTGCGGCCGGACGCGGGCGACCTCGATCCGGTAGAGCGTGGCGTTGTTGATGCCGGTGCGCTCGACGACCTCCTCGCGGGTGAGGCCGGCGTCCTCGCGGAGTCGGCGCAGTTCGGTGGCGAGGCGGCGGAGGCGGATGGTGGGAGCTGGCTTGCGAGCGGGCACGCGCGTTCCCCTTCTGGCATGCCGCCGCGGACGGCGGCGACCGTTCTTAGGCGTGGGAGCTTTGTGCAGTTGACTGCACGGGTGCCCCGAGGGCACCTTTTTCGCGCCTAGCGTGCCACGATGACGGTGTGAAATCAGCCGATTGCACAACGTTCACCATGAGGGCGCGTGGAACCGCTCGATTCCACGTGGAGACCGGCGAGGGGACGCCGGAAACGGGCCGGGGCGCACCGGGCCGCCTCCAGGGGGAGGTGGTCCGGTGCGCCCCGGTATCGGAAGGCCGAGGGTCAGACCTGCCAGGGGAAGCGGTCGCCGAAGGCCGGCTGGAGGTCGTCCAGCCACACCGCGTCGGGGTCGTACTTGGCGAAGAACGGCTTGCCGACCAGGTCCGCGTCGCGGCACTGGATGAAGTGCAGCGCGAAGACCTTCTGGCCCGCCAGGTCCAGGACGCCGTCCACGCAGACCTTGCCCGGCGTGGCCGACATGGACGGGCCGCGGACGGTGCGGGAGAGCCCGGAGACCTGCTTGTAGGCGTCCCGGAAGATCTCGTACGCCCGGCCCAGGGGGACGGCGAAGTAGTCCTGCGGGCCTGTGTCACGCTCCACGAACATGTAGTACGGCACCATGCCCATCCGGGTCTGGGTGCGCCACATGCCGTTCCAGACCGCCGGGTCGTCGTTGATCGTCCGGATCAGCGGGGCCTGGGTGCGGATGACCGCGCCGGTGTCCCGGATGCGGCGGACCGCCTCGGTGACCACGAGCGGCTCCAGCTCGCGCGGGTGGGTGAAGTGGGCCATGAACGCCAGGTTCTTGCCCGACTCCACGACCTGCTCGAACAGCCGCAGCATCTCGTCGGCGTCGGGGTCGGTCACGAACTTCTGCGGCCAGTAGGCCAGCGACTTGGTCCCGATCCGGATCGACTCCAGCTGCTCCAGGTCAAGCAGCGGCTCGACGTAGCGGCGCAGCACCGGCTCACCCATGATCATCGCGTCGCCGCCGGTGAACAGGACGCTGGTCACCTCGGGATGGGCGACCAGGTAGTCCCTCAGCTGCTGGGAGTCGTCGCCGGCCATCTTCAGGTCGGGCTCCCCGACGAACTGCGCCCAGCGGAAGCAGTACGTGCAGTACGCGTGGCATGTCTGCCCCTGTTTGGGGAAGTACAGGACCGTCTCGTCGTACTTGTGCTGGAGCCCGGGGAGCTTGCCGTCGCCGAAGCTGGGGATGTTGAGTTCCATCTGGCCGGCCGGATGGGGGTTGAGCTTCATCCGCACCGCGTGCGCGGCGGCGTCGATCTCGGCCTTGGGTGCCTCGCGGCGGAGCAGGTCGGAAAGGTGCGCGACGTCCTCGGCCGGGAGCATGTCCGCCATCGGGAAGACCAGCCGGTAGATGGGATCGTCGGGCGCGGCCGACCAGTCGATGAGCTCGTCGATGACGTAGGCGTTGGTCCGGAAGGGCAGGACCGTGGCGACCGCCCGGGTCGCGAGCCGCTCGTCGGGGCCGAGCCCCGCCCGTGCGGTCAGCTCGTCGAGGTGCTTCGCCGTGAAGGCGCGGAACTTGCGGCCGGTGGATCGCACCGGGGGTGCCGCGTCGTTCACCAGTGTCACGTGTCGGGTCTCCTTGAAGTCAGCGGGGGGAAACGCACCCTGAGGGCCTCAGGCCACCCCCATTGAAGCGGCTAAACCCTGCTTATGCCGAATATGTACCCTTATGTCAGCACAAAGATGCTGGTCACCCCAGAACCGGCCGGACGGCGGCAGGGCCCGCCAGGCCGCACTTCGGGCGCGTCTCCGGGCACCTCTCCCGCAGGCCGGTCGTTCACCGAAGGTGAACAGGGGCCGACCCGCCCGCGTCCTTATGCTGAGGGGACGTCACGGCGAGGGAGACGTCCACACTTTCTGACGGGTACGCGGGGGGCCGGCCGGGTGAACGTGGCAGAGCAGAACGTGGCAGGTCAGCGGGACGAGCCGGGCACCGTCCCCGCCTTCACGGTCGCCCTGGCCGTCGTCGCGGCGGTCACCTACGCCACGTTCATGCTGGAGCACCGGCTCAGCCCCGACCTGGACGCCGTCAACGGCTACGTCAGCGAGCTGTCGGCCGCCGACCAGCCGTACCACTCCGTCTACAGCGGCGGCGACCTGATCACCGGCCTGCTGGTGATCACCGTGGCGCTCACCGCGCTGCTGCGGCTGCGGCGGCGCCGCTGGTCCGTCGCCGGCTGGAGCTTCCTGGCCCTGTTCGGGCTGGCGGCCATCGGCGACGCGGTCTTCCCGCTGGACTGCGCGCCCAGCCTGGAGACCGGCTGCGCGCTGCGGGAGCGGGCGGGCCAGGTGAGCTTCTCGCACTCCTTCCACTCGGTCACCAGCAGCCTGGTGATCGTCTTCGGGGTGCTGGCGCTGCTGTCGCTGTCGATCGCCGCCCGCCGGTACGGCTGGTGGCCCGCGCTGGCCCGGTGGGGCTGGGCGCTGGCGGTGGTGGAGGTGTCCTTCGCCCTGAGCACGCTGGTCGCGATGGTGATGGGCCGCTGGCTGGGCATCCTCCAGCGCGTCCAGATCAGCATCCTGTGCCTGGCCCTCCTCACCGTCGCCTGGGCGCTGTACGAGGACCGGCGGCGGGCGCGGCGCGGCACCGCGAGCACCCGTCCGGTACGAGAGGGGGCACGGCTGTGATCCCGGCGCATGCGTCCCCGCGCGTCGTGAACGTCGCGGGAGAGCAGGTCCACGTGGTCGAGGCCGGACGGCCCGGCGGTCCCCCGCTGCTGATCGGGTCGGGTCTCGGCGGCGCGTGGTTCGACTGGGACCCGACGGTCGAGGTGCTGGGCCGCACCCACCGGACGCTCACGTTCGACCGTCCGGGCCTCGGGCTGAGCCCGGCCGCGCAGGCCCCGCCGAGCCTGCGCCGCGACACCGCCGTCATGGCCGGGCTGGCCCGGGAGTTCGGCGCCCCGCTGACCGTCCTGGCGCACTCGATGGCCGGGCTGCACGCCGAGGCGCTCGCCCGGCTGCATCCCGAGCTGGTCCGCGGGATGGTGCTGGTCGACCCCAGCTACGAGGACGAGCCCTGCTCGGCGGTGCGCGTCTCCGCCGCGCTCAACCCGCTCTGCTCGGCGCTGGGCACGGCCCTGGAGGTGACCCGGATCGCCCGCCTGGGCGGCCCGGCCGGGCGGCGGCTCGTGCTGGGCTTCACCAGCGACCGCGACGACACCGTCCCGCCGGAGGTCGCGCGGCGGGTGTACGGGCGGGGCACGGTGATCGGCACCATCCTGGCCGAGGAGCTGGCCTACCGGGAGATGACCGCCGACCTGGCGGCGCTGCGCGAGCGGCGCCCGTTCCCGCCGATCCCGCTGGTGGTCCTCACCGCGCTCGGCGACGTGCGCGGCGCGGGCCGGGCCCGGGAGTGGGCCCGGGGGCACCGGCGGCTGGCCGCGATGAGCCCGTACGGGAGGCAGGTCGAGCTGGCCGATGCCAAGCACATGATCCAGCTCGACCGGCCGGACGCCGTCGCCGACGCCGTCGCCGAGGTCACCGGTACCGCCGGGGCCACCGGATGAGGCGCGTTCCACGGGGGCCGCGGACGCCGAGGTCGCTGAAGGCCGGCGCGCTGGTGGCGCTGCTCGTCCTCACCTCGTCGGGCTGCGAGGTGATGGAACGCATCTCCGAGGGCGCCTACCGCACCGCCGTCGCCGACGGCACGCGGGCGGAACTGGAGCGGCGCGGCATCCCGACGCCGGACCGCCCGCACTGCCGGACGCCCGCCACCGGCGTCGCCTCGGTGGTACGGGTGCGCTGCACCGGGCGCACCGCCTCGGGCGCCCGGGTCGTGGTGACCGGGGGCGCCGACCGGGCCGACACCGACCGTCCCCGGGAGTCCTACACCGTGACGGTCGACGGGCGCGTGGTGCTCCGTACCGCCTGCCTGGGCCTGGGCTGCCCGGCGCCCCGCTGACAGCCTCCTGATCAGGCAACGACTCGGCAGGACCAGGGAAAACACGGGCCGGGCCCGGCATGGGGCGTGCCCGCCGGGGCGATGTTACGGAAGTGAAGATCACGCGAGTGAGAATCCTGGTCGCCGGGCTCACCGGTCTCCTCGTGGCCGGTGTCGTCACCGCCATCGCCGTGGTGTGGCTGACCGGGTCCAAGGAACTGCGCTACCCGACCCAGGCCGCCCTGCGCGGCGCGCTCGGGGCCCGGGCCACCGACGAGCTCCGCCAGCGCGGCATCACCCTCACCCAGGCACTGATCTGCAAGGACATGCCGGGCTGGACCAAGGAGAAGATGCGCGCGCACTGCCTCGGCATGACCGCCGCCAAGAAGAACGTCCTGGTCATCGGCACCGGCGAGGACAAGACGCGCGAGCACCACTTCACGATCCTGGTGGACGGCCGCCCGGTGGTGGAGAACGCCCGCTGCCTGGGGTCGGACTGCCGCACGCAGCAGGACTGACACCGGTCCCGGCGCGGTCCCGGCCCGGTTCCTGGAACGTGGACCGGGGACCGCGAACCGGGGTACGGGAACCGCGACCGCTGCCGGAGCAGGTGAGGGGACCGCCTACGATGCGATGAGCTGCGTTCTTGCGGCGAACCGCGTCCTTTCACCACATCTGGAGCCGCCATGACCGGCACGGCCGGGCCGTCGCGCCCGGTGCCGGACCGCCCCGCGCCGGTCGCCGTCGACACCATGGGCGGCGACCACGCCCCCGAGGAGATCATCGCCGGGGCGGTGGACGCCGTGCGCGATCACGGCGTCCGGCTGGTCCTGGTCGGGCAGGCGGCGCGGATCCGGCGCGAGCTGGACCGGCACGGCGTCGTCGGGGAGATCCCGATCGTGCACGCCGAGGAGGCCCTCGACATGGGCGAGGGGGCGCTGGCGGGCTGGCGCAAGCCGCGCTCGTCGATCGCCATCGCCTGCCATCTGATCAAGCAGGGCCGGGCGTCGGCGCTGGTCTCGGCGGGCACCACGGCCGGGGTGGTGGCCACGGCCCGGTTGCGGCTGAAGGGCCAGCACGGCGTGATGCGCCCGGCGATCGCGGTGCGGCTGCCCACCCGTCCCAGGCCCACCGTGCTGCTCGACGCCGGCGCCACCGCCGACGTCAAGCCGGAGACCCTGGTGCAGTTCGCGGCGGTGGGCACCGCGTACGCCCAGATCCTGACCGGCCTGCCCCGGCCCCGGGTGGGGCTGCTCAACATCGGCGCCGAGGCGGGCAAGGGCGACAAGGTCACCAAGCGGGCGTACGAGCTGCTGTCGGGCGGGCAGCACGGCATCGAGTTCGCCGGGAACGTGGAGGGGCACGACCTGCTGGGGGGCACCGTGGACGTGGTGGTCACCGACGGCTTCACCGGCAACGTCGCGCTGAAGACCATGGAGGGCACGGTGCGGATGGCGCTGGCGGAGATGCGCGAGACGATGTCCGCCAGCCGCACCGCCCGCTTCGGCAGCCTGCTGCAACGGCGCCGCCTGCTGGAGCTGCGCGACCGGCTCGACTCGGAGACCTACGGCGGCGGCGTGCTGCTGGGCCTGAACGGCACGGTGGTCATCGCGCACGGCGCGTCCCGTGCCCGCGGGATCACCTCGGCCTGCCTGCTCGCCCACGACCTGGCGGCGGGCCGCATCGTGGACCGGATCCGCGAGCAGATCGCCGCGACCCGTCCCCCGTCCAGGCTGGGCCGGCTGATGCACGGCGACCGGGACGGCGACAAGGACAAGCACGAGAAGAACGAGAAGCAAGAGAAGCACGACAAGGCCGCCGAGAGATCCGAGAGGTCGGAGAGGTCGGAGAGGTCTGAGAAGAACGAGAAGGCCGACCAGGGCGGGGAGAAGGCTTCGCCGTCCGAGCCGGGAGACAGGGCGGGAGACAGGGACGGCAGGACCGTCCCGCCGGTCCCCGCCCCCGCGGCGCCGTCCGATACGGGCGTGAACGCGGGTACGGACGCGGACGCGGCGCTCGGCGAGCCGGTCCCCGCACCCGTCACGAGCCCGGCGGAATCCGGTCATCGCAGGCAGGGCCCCGCGCACGACGCCCAGCGGAGCGCCGGCGACCCGCCCGCGGATCGGAAAAGCAGTGCCGGTTCCACGCCGCCGCGCCGATAGCCTTAGGCCATGCCCGATCCGCAACTCGTACTCGCCGCCCGGGTCCAGGCCGCGCTCAGCGCCGCCTTCGGACCGTCGTACGCGGACGCCGACCCGGTCATCCGGCCGTCGCAGTTCGCCGACCTTCAGGCCAACGTGGCACTGCCGCTGGCCAAGAAGCTGGGCCGCAAGCCGCGAGAGGTCGCGGCCGAGATCGTCGCCGCGCTCGACGTCGCCGACGTCGCGGCGAACGTGGAGGTCAGCGGGCCGGGCTTCATCAACCTGACGCTCCGGGACGACTGGATCGCCGAGCAGGCGCAGCGGGTCCTGGCCGACGACCGGCTGGCGGTCCCCGCCGCCGAGGCCCCGCAGCGGGTCGTGGTGGAGTACTCCTCGCCCAACGTCGCCAAGGAGATGCACGTCGGGCACCTGCGGACGACGATCGTGGGCGACGCGATCGCCCGGATCCTGGAGTTCCTCGGGCACGAGGTGATCCGGGACAACCATGTCGGCGACTGGGGCACCCCGTTCGGCATGCTCATCGAGCACCTGCTCGACCTCGGCGAGGACGCCGCCGCGCGCGACGACTCCTCGGTCAGCGACCTGACCGCGTTCTACCAGGCGGCCCGGGCGAAGTTCGACGGCGACGAGGCGTTCGCCGACCGGTCCCGGCAGCGGGTGGTCGCACTCCAGGCCGGCGACCCCGAGACGCTGCGGCTGTGGCAACTCCTGGTCGACGCCTCCAAGCGGTACTTCAACTCGGTGTACCGGCGGCTCGGCGTCACCCTCACCGACGACGACATCAAGGGCGAGAGCTTCTACAACGACCTGCTGGCCCCGACCGCCCAGGAGCTGGAGGACAAGGGCATCGCGGTGATCAGCGACGGCGCGCTGTGCGCGTTCCCGCCCGGGTTCACCGGCCGGGAGGGCGAGCCGCTGCCGGTCATCATCCGCAAGCGCGACGGCGGCTACAACTACTCCACCAGCGACCTGGCCACCGTCCGGTACCGGGTGGACACCGAGCACGTCGACCGGATGGTCTACGTGGTGGGCGCGCCGCAGTCGCTGCACTTCCAGATGGTGTTCGCGGTGGCCCGGATGGCGGGCTGGCTGAACGACGCGGTGGTGGCCGAGCACGCCGAGATCGGCAACGTGCTGGGCACCGACGGCAAGATCCTGCGCACCCGGGCCGGCGGCACCGTCAAGCTGATCGAGCTGCTGGACGAGGCCGTGGAGCGGGCCGGGGTCGAGTTCGACAAGATCCAGCACGAGGCGGAGCTGGACGAGGAGACCCGTTCGGCCATCGTGGAGGCCGTCGGGATCGGCGCGGTGAAGTACGCCGACCTGTCGGTGGCCCGCGACAGCGAGTACATCTTCGACTTCGACCGGATGATCGCCTTCCGGGGCAACACCGGCCCGTACCTGCAGTACGCCGCCGCCCGGATCCGGTCCATCTTCCGCAAGGGCGGGCTGGACCCCGAGCAGGCCACCGGGCCGATCGCGCTCGGCCACCCGGCCGAGCGGGCGCTGGCCCTGCACCTGCTGGGCTTCGGCGCGGTGCTGGAGCAGGCGGGCGCGACCGCCGAGCCGCACCGGCTGGCGAGCTACATCTTCGACCTGGCCTCGGCGTACACGACGTTCTACGAGAACTGCCCGGTGCTCAAGGCCCCGGACGAGGAGACCAGGGCGTCCCGGCTGGCGCTGTGCCGGGCGACGCTGCGCACCCTGGTCACCGGGCTGGAACTGCTCGGCGTCCCCACGCCCGAACGCATGTGAGCTGGTCCGGGCGGCGCCGTACTCGGCGCCGCCCGGCGCTCAGAGGCGCTCCCGGGAGACGGTGTCCCGCACGGCCGGGACGATCTCCAGCGCGAAGGTCTCCAGGTAGTCCGGGTCGCCGTCGTACAGGAACGTGTCGACGCCGTACCCGAGGGCCAGCTCGGAGATCTCGTCCACCCACTGCCCGGAGTCGCCGTTCAGGAAGGTCCGTGCGGGGCCGGGGCCGATCGCGCCGCTCAGGATGTAGATCCGGCGGATCTCCGCCGGGTCGCGGCCCGCCTCGGCGGCGGCCTCGTCGATCCGCTGCTGGGCCTCCAGGAGCCGCCCGGGCGGCACCCGTTCCGACGGCGCGATCCACCCGTCGGCGACCCGCCCGGCGAGCGCCAGCGCGCGCGGCCCGGTCACGCCGAGCCAGACGCCGATCCGGTGCGCCGGGCGCAGGCCGGGCCCGCCCCCGTCCAGCCGGTAGTACCGTCCGGTGAAGCGCGCCCCGTGCCGCCCGTCCCACAGCAGCCGGACCACGTGCACCGCCTCCTCCAGCGCGGCACGGGCCGCGCCCGGAGCAAGCCGCCGCCCCCCGTACGCCTCGATGGCGTCCCAGAACGCGCCCGCGCCGAGGCCGAGTTCCACCCGGCCGCCGCTGAACAGGTCGAGGGTCGCCATCGCCTTGGCGAGGACGGCGGGAGGCCGCAATGGCAGGCACGCCACCGCGGGGAAGACGCGGATCCGGCCGGTGGCCGACAGCACGGTCGCCATCAGCGTCTGCGCGTCGACGAACCGGCGCTGGTACGGCTGGTCCTGGACGCCGAGCAGCTCCAGCCCGATCCGGTCCGCCCGCCGGGCGATCCCGACCAGCGGGGCACCGGCCTCGGGCGTGAGGACGTGGCCGAAGCTGAGACGCTGCCCGTAGTCGCCCATGCCGTCTCCTACTGGAGGTAGCCCTCGACCTCGCCCGGAGGGCGGGCCTGGGCGTCGTCGGGACTCGCACCCGCACCGAGCCTCGCCCGGCGCTGCCGGAGCAGGTCCCAGCACTGGTCCAGGGCCACCTCCAGCTGTTCCAGCCGACGGTTCTCCTCGTCCCCTGTCAGTTCGCCACGCTGGTAGCGTGCGCGCAGTTCGTGCTCCTCGGCCACGTACTCGCCGATGCGCTCAAGGATCTGTCGGTCGTCCATGTGATCCTCCGTTGGATCGTGGCACGTCCGGGGAAGTCCCCTCCCCGCGGTCACGGGAAGGGGATCCACCGCACCGGCGTCAGCGGTTCCCCGCCCCGCCGGTGATCCCGCTGAGCAGCCCGCCCGCCGTGCTCGTCGAACCTCCCGGGCGCGGCATGGGGGCGGCCTTCGCCGCCGGCCTGGCCACGGACCGCGCCGCGGACCGGGCCACGGCCGGTGCCGAGGCTGCCGCCCTGCGGGTCGGCGTGGTCCCCTTGGAGCGCGTACCCGAACTCCTGGTACCCGAACTCCTGGTTCCCGAGGCCCGGGTTCCCGAGGCCCGGGTCCCCGAGGTCCGCGAGACCGTGCTCCGGGTGCGCGCGCTCGTGCCCGTGCTCTTGGATCGCGTGGCGCCGGATCGCGTGGCGCCGGATCGCGTGGCGCCGGATCGCGCCGCCGTGGAACGCGTCCCGTTGCTCCGGGCCCGCGTACCCGAGCCCCGGGCGGCGCTACGCGTCCCCGAGGTCCGCGCGGTCGTGGTCGTTCGCCCCGCCGACCTGGACGTGCCGGCGATGGCCTTGGCCGCGGCGTTCATCGCCTTGGAGGCATCGGTCATCGCCTTGGTCGCGGTGGTCATCGCCTTGGTCATGGCCGCCATGGCCTTGGCCGAGGAGGTCGCCTTGGTCGCCACCGACCTCATCTTGGTGGCGGCGGCCCTCGCCTCACCGGCCGCCTTGGTGACCTTGCCGGCCGCCGCGGCCGACGCCCTGCTGGACGGCGCCGCGGCGGACCTGCCGGTTCTCGACCGGCCGTTCGCGGCCTTGCGCGCCGAGGTGCTCCGGCTGGACGCCGGACTCCCGCGACGGGTCGTCCCCGAGGATCTGGACGCGGCGCCCGCGGTCTTGCGGACGGTGGTCCGTCCCGCGGTGCTCGCCGTGGCCGCGCTGGTGCGCCGCCGCGGCGTGCTCCGCCCGGCGGACGCCGCTCCCTTGCTCTTGGTGGTCCTGGTCGTGGTCTTCTTCGTACGCGCGGCCGTACCTCGGCTCGACGTCGTACGCGTTGTCTTGCTGGGCACTGATCCACCCCCCGTGTTGATCAGCTACGGGGAGATCTATTCCACAGATCGTGACGCTCTACACACTCTGCGTCGATTTATGGATCAGACACCCACGGGGTGCCAGACGGTTTTGGTCTCCAGGAACGCGGTCATCCGTGCGGTTCCGGGCTCGGCCGCCCAATCGGTCCCCGACGGCCGCAGCACCCGCTTGAGGTTGCCGGCCGCGGCCTCCTCCAACGCCGCCACCTGGTCGCCGGGGGCGCCCGCGAGGTCGATGGCGTTGACGTCCATGTGGGAGGCCAGCCACGGCGCCAGCTCGGCACGGTGCCCGGTGAGCAGGTTGACCACCCCGCCGGGCAGGTCGGAGGTCGCCAGCACCTCGGCCAAGGTGACCGCCGGCAGGGGTGCGGGCTCGGAGGCCACGGCCACGCAGGTGTTGCCCGACACGATCACCGGCGCCACCACCGACACCAACCCCAGCAACGGCGAGTCCGGCGCGATGACCGCGACGACCCCGGTGGGTTCGGGGGTGGAGAAGTTGAAGAACGGGCCGGAGACGGGATTGGCCGAACCGGTGACCGCTGCGATCTTGTCGGCCCACCCCGCGTACCAGACCCACCGGTCGATCGCGGCGTCGGTCTCGGCCGCCGCGGCGGTCTTGGACAGGCCACCGATGCGCAGCTCATCGATGAACTGGGCCCGGCGGCCCTCCAGCATCTCGGCGATCCGGTACAGGATCTGCCCCCGGTTGTAGGCGGTACGCCCCGCCCAGCCCGGCTGGGCCTTGCGGGCGGCGGTGACCGCGTCACGGGCGTCCTTGCGCGAGGCGCGGGAGGCGTTGGCCACGAACGCGCCCTTGCTGTCGTTCACCACATACGACCTGCCCGACTCCGAGCGGGGGAAGGCGCCCCCGATGAACAGCTTGTAGGTCTTGCGCACCGCAAGCCGCCCACCCGGCTTGGAGGTGGCGTTGTTCGCCGTGTCAGACATTGAGGTAGGCCTCCAGCCCGTGCCGTCCGCCCTCGCGGCCGAACCCCGATTCCTTGTAACCACCGAACGGCGAGGCGGGATCGAACTTGTTGAAGGTGTTGGCCCACACCACCCCCGCCCGCAACCGCTGCGCCGCCCACAAGATCCGCGAACCCTTCTCCGACCACACCCCCGCCGACAACCCGTACGGAGTGTTGTTGGCCTTCTCCACCGCCTCACCCGGAGTCCGGAAGGTCAACACCGACAACACCGGCCCGAAGATCTCCTCCCGCGCGATCCGGTGCGAGGACGCCACCCCCGTGAAAACCGTCGGCGCGAACCAGAACCCCCGCTCGGGCAACACGCACTCCGGCGACCACCGCTCCGCACCCTCGGCCACCCCGGCCTGGGACAGTTCACGGATCCTGGCCAGCTGCGCGGCGGAGTTGATCGCACCGATGTCGGTGTTCTTGTCCAGCGGATCCCCCACCCGCAGCGTCGCCATCCGCGCC
The DNA here is from genome assembly GCF_015751755.1 of Actinomadura viridis. GTDB lineage: Bacteria > Actinomycetota > Actinomycetes > Streptosporangiales > Streptosporangiaceae > Spirillospora > Spirillospora viridis. The sequence goes on along the minus strand of NZ_JADOUA010000001.1, from coordinate 8,351,480 downwards.
TTGAGACGCTCCAACAGCTCCTCGGCGACCGACTCCTGCACCAGCAGCCGCGACCCCGCACAGCACACGTGCCCCTGGTTGAAGAAGATCCCGTTCACGATCCCCTCCACCGCCTGGTCGAGAGGAGCGTCGTCGAAGACGATGTTGGCGGCCTTACCCCCCAGCTCCAGGGTCAGACGCTTGGAGGTTCCCGCGACCGCCCGGGCGATCTGCTTGCCCACGGCGGTGGAACCGGTGAAGGCGACCTTGTCCACACCCTCATGCCCCGCCACCAGACGACCGGTCTCCCCCGCCCCCGTCACAACATTCACCACACCCGCAGGCAACCCCGCCTGACGGCAGATATCGGCGAACACCAACGCCGTCAACGGCGTCGTCTCCGCCGGCTTCAACACCACCGTGTTCCCACACGCCAACGCCGGAGCCACCTTCCACGCCAGCATCAGCAACGGAAAATTCCACGGAATCACCTGCCCCGCCACACCCAACGGCCGCGGATCCGGCCCGAAACCGGCGTGGGAGAGCTTGTCGGCCCACCCCGCGTAATAGAAGAAATGCGCCGCGACCAGCGGCACATCCACATCCCGCGACTCCCGGATCGGCTTACCGTTATCGATCGACTCCAGCACCGCCAGCTCACGCGCACGCTCCTGCACCAACCGCGCGATCCGGAACAGATACTTGGCCCGCTCGGCCCCCGGCATCGGCCCCCACACCCGCACGAACGCCCGCCGCGCCGCCGCCACCGCCCGATCCACATCCCCCGCATCCGCCGACGCCACCTGCGCCAGCGTCTCCTCATTGGACGGATCGACACTCTTGAACGGCTCACCACCCCCGCCCGTGAACTCCCCATCGATGAACAACCCATACGACGGGCGGATATCGACGACATCCCGCGACTCGGGCGCGGGCGCATACTCGAAAGTCATGTTCAGTCCAGGGAGAAGTAGTCGGGACCCGAATACACACCGGTGCTCAGCTTCCGGCGCTGCATCAGCAGATCATTGAGCAGGCTGGAGGCCCCCAGCCGGAACCACTCCGGGCTCAGCCAATCCGCCCCCGCGGTCTCGTTCACCAGCACCAGGTACTTGATCGCGTCCTTGGTCGTGCGGATCCCACCCGCGGGCTTGACCCCCACCCGCCGGCCCGTCGCCGCGTGGAAATCACGCACCGCCTCCAGCATCACCAACGTCACCGGCAACGTCGCCGCCGGCGCCACCTTCCCCGTCGAGGTCTTGATGAAATCGGCGCCCGCCCTCATCGCCAGCCACGACACCCGCCGCACATTGTCCAGCGTCACCAGCTCACCGGTCTCGAAGATCACCTTCAGATGCGCCGGACCGCACGCTCGGCGCACCGCCACGATCTCCTCGAACACCTTCACCAAATCCCCCGCCAGGAACGCGCCCCGATCGATCACCATGTCGATCTCACCCGCACCCGCCGCCACCGCCGCACGCGTATCGGCCAGCTTGGCCTCCAACGGCGCACGCCCCGACGGAAACGACGTCGCCACACTCGCCACCACGATCCCGGTGCCTTCCAGCGCCTCCACCGCCACCCCCACCAGATCGGGGTACACGCACACGGCGGCGACCTTCGGCACACCCGGATCGGACGGATCGGGGTGGGCGGCCTTGGCGCACAACGCCCGCACCTTCCCCGGCGTGTCCGCCCCCTCCAACGTCGTCAGATCCACCATCGAGATCGCCAGATCGATCGCCTCCGCCTTCGCCGAGGTCTTGATCGACCGAGAAGCCAGCCGCGCGGCACGCTCCTCGACACCGACCTGATCCACACCCGGCAAACCCAGCAGGAAGGCACGCAGTTCAGATCCGCTCATAGCGGTAAGAGTCTCCGTTGACACGCCCCCAGCATCGCCCACCGGGGGCCGTGGCACCAACCTCAGTGCGGGAACTGGCGGGGTGGCCGGGTCCGGGCGAGTTCGTGGCGGAAGTCCTCGATGATGGAGCTGATCTGGCGCATCAGCCGGGTGTTCTCCAGGCGTTCCAGGTAGAGCGAGCGGCGGGCCAGGCCGTCGAGGTCCACGGCGAAGTAGAGGGCCATCAGCGGGTTGATGAAGAGTTCGCTCTTCGCGGTGCGCTCGGTGAACCGCACGTTGCCGAACTCGCCCCGGACGGCCGCGGCGATGGAGCCGTTGACGATGCTGGGATGGTCGGGGGTCTCCGCCTGGGCGTGGGCCACGGCGTCCAGGTAGAGCGCGCCCTCCTTGCTGTCGCGCGGGATCGAGAACGCTCCGAGGTAGGCGCCTTCGCGGTCCAGCGCGGCGAGGTTCTCCAGCACGTGCGAGTGGTTCACGCCGTGGTAGGCGTCCACGCCGAAGCCCGCGCAGACGACGAGCTTGTCCGGTACGTCCAGCCCGTGCACGGCCGCCAGGCTCGCCATGTCCTCCTCGGGCGTTCCCAGGCCGGACTCGTCCCCGCGCATGAGGATGTCGGTGCCGCCGTCCACGAGCACCACGGCGTCGAGGTCGAGGCGTTCCACCAGGAAGCGGTAGGCGTCGCGCAACGGCCGCACGCCCACCTTCGGGAACGCGTAGACGGTGGACGGCTGGCCGTGCGTCCTCAGCCAGCGCGCCAGCACCCCTTCGGGGAAGTAGCGGTCACGGCCGGGGGTGTCCGGGCCGATCCTGGCCACGTCCTCTTCCCACCAGACGTCGAGGTCCAGTCCGTAGAGGGCGCTGAAGGACAGGTTGGCCAGGTGGACCTCCTTGCCCGCCGCCCGCAGGGCCAGCGCGAGCGGAAGCCCGGCGTAGACGTCGAATCCGCCGCCCGCCCCCGAGATCAGAATCCGGTCCGCCTTGTGGAGGCGGGTGAAGAGCGGCGGCTCCTGGAGGGAGAACATCCCGCGACCGTACCGCCGGGCCGTCCCCGCACTGGAACGGTTTTCGCAGACGACCAAGCGCTCGCTTGACTGGTTCGGAGTCCGGACGGGAACGTGGGTGATCACCGGCGGATGGAGGCAGGCGATGGCGTTGCTGGACGGGCTGCGGGTACTGGATCTGACGATGTGGCGGCCCGGGCCGTACACGACGCAGCTGCTGGCCCAGCTGGGCGCGGACGTGATCAAGGTGGAGCCGCCGGGCGGGGAGCCGATGCGGGCGTTCCGCCGCCATTTCGACCTGCTCAACCAGCGCAAGCGGGCCGTCGTGCTCGATCTCAAGGACCCGGCGGGCCGGGCCCGGTGCCTGGAGCTGGCGGCCGGTGCCGAGGTGTTCGTGGAGGGGTTCCGGCCGGGTGTCGCCGGACGGCTCGGTGTGGGCCACGAGGCCCTGCTCGGGGTCAACCCAAGCCTGGTGTACTGCTCGCTGTCGGGGTACGGGGCGTCCGGGCCGCTGTCGGCGGTGCCCGGCCATGACGTGAACTACCGCGCGTACGCGGGGGGCCTGCCGCCCGGGGCGGTGTCACCGGACGCGGGCGACCTGCCGGTGGCCGACATGGCCGCGGCCACGATGGCCGCGTTCGCGATCACCGCGGCCTGCCTCAAGGCGCGGGCCACCGGCGCCGGTGAGCGGATCGATCTGGGCATGGCCGATGTCGTGGCGCACTGGGTCGGCACGGTGCCGGAGACGCGGGAGACCGTGCGGGAGCACTTCCACGGCCCGGTCCCCGGGTACGGGGTGTACGCCACCAGGGACGGCCGGCAGATCAGCCTGGGAGTGGTGTCCGAGCAGCACCTGTGGGCGGCGTCCTGCCGGGCGCTGGGGCTCGGCGAGCACGCGGACGTGCCGTTCACCGAACGGCTCGGGCGGCTCCGGGAGCTGGACGCGGAGGTGGCGGCGGCGGTCGGCCGGCTCACCCGGGACGAGGCGGTCGCGCTGCTGGAGGCCGCGGGCGCTCCGGTCGCGCCGTTGCTGACCCGGTCGGAGATGATGGCGCACGAGCATTTCCGGTCCCGCGGTGTGATCGCGGACGGCACCGTGGGGGTGCCGGTCCGCACGACGGCGCATCCGTCACTTCCGCCAGGTCCGGTCCCCGGGCTGGACGAGCATCGCGGCGAGGGCTGGCGGGCCGGCTGACCGGCCCGGCCGGCCCGGGGAACACCTCCTCGCCCGCCGCTCACCGACCTTCGTTCAGGCGGTGGGCTCCCGGTGCGGGGGTGGCGCTCAGGAAGCGCGGGGCGCCGTGCCCCTCGGCCTTGAAGGCGGCTTCGACCGACGTTCGCACGGTGGTGGAGGCGGCCTCCTCCACCAGGGCGATGACCGAGCCGCCGAAGCCGCCGCCGACCATCCTGGCGCCGAGCGCGCCGGCCGCGAGGGCGCGCTCGACGGCCAGGTCGGCTTCCGGCCAGGAGACCTCGTAGTCGTCCCGCAGCGAGGCGTGCGAGGCCGTCAGGAGCGGCCCGATCGCGCGCACCCGGCCGCCGGCCAGCAGGTCGACGGTCTCCCGGACGCGGGCGTTCTCGGTCCGGACGTGGCGGATCCTGCGGTCGAGCACCGGGTCTCCCGTTCGCGCGCCGGGCGGGGCGTCGCCCAGCACGGGGACGCCCAGGGCGCGGGCCGCCCGTTCGCACTCCTCGCGGCGGGCGCGGTACCCGCCGGTGCGGTGCTCGTGCGCGACCCCGGTGTCGGCGATGAGCAGCCGGAGCCCGGCGGCGGCCAGGTCGAACGGGACGAGCGTGCTCGCCAGGTCGCGGGTGTCGATGAGGACGGCGTGGCCCGCGCGGGCGAGCATGGCGGCGCTCTGGTCCAGGATCCCGGTGGGCGCTCCGGCGAAGTCGTTCTCCGCGCGCTGGGCGACCCGGGCCAGCTCGACGCGGGTCAGGCCGAGCGCCCACAGGTCGTCGAGTGCCGCCGCCACCGCGCATTCCAGCGCCGCCGACGAGGACAGCCCGGCCCCCTCGGGAAGGTCGGAGTCCAGCCGGATCGAGACGCCGCCGACCGGGTGGCCGGCGCGGCGCAGCGCCCAGAGGACACCGGCGGCGTAGGACGCCCAGCCGTCCGGCGTTCCCGGCCGCAGCTCCTCCAGCGGCACGGTGACCTCCCGGCCGGGCCGCTGGGCACTGGACACCCGCACGGTCCCGTCCGGCCGTCCGGCGACGCGGGCGGTGACGCCCCAGGGGACGGCGAAGGGCAGCACCAGCCCGCCGTTGTAGTCGGTGTGCTCGCCGATGAGATTGATGCGGCCGGGCGCCCACCATGCTGTTTCGATCGGTATCAGTCCTTAACGATCGCAAATGGTACGCTAATGATAATGAGAGGGTCGGGAGGGTGCCAGTGGTGGAGGGATCAACCCGGTTCGCCGCGGAACGTCACGAGCGGATCCTGCGGCTGCTGAGGGAGCGCGGCGCGATGTCGCTGCACACCCTGGCCACCGCGCTCGGCGCCTCGGAGGTGACCGTCCGCCGCGACCTGCGGGCCCTGGAGGAGCAGGGGCTGCTGGACCGCAGCCGGGGCGGCGCCGCCCCGCTCGGCGGCCCGGCCCGCGAGCCGACGCACCGGCAGAAGGCCGGGGTGGCCGTCCGCGAGAAGGCCGCCATCGCCGAGCTCGCCGCCGGTCTCGTCGGTCCGCAGGACGCCGTCGTGCTGGGCCCCGGCACCACCACCGAGCAGCTCGCGCTGCGCCTGGCCCGCCTCCCCGGCCTGTCCGTCACGACCAACTCGCTACTGGTCGCCCACGCCCTGGCCGACGCCCGCGAGGTCGACGTGGTGCTGACCGGCGGCATGCTGCGCGGCTCGATCCACGCCATGGTCGGCGGCGTGGCCGAGCGCTTCCTCGCCACCGTGCGCGTCCGGCGGGCGTTCCTGTCCGGGAACGGGCTGACCTCCGCCCGCGGCCTGTCCACCCCCAGCCTGCCGGTGGCCGGTGTCGACCAGGCCCTGGCCGCCGCGGCCGAGGAGGTGGTCGTCCTGGCCGACCACACCAAGATCGGCGTCGACGCGCCGTTCCAGACGGTGCCGCCGGAGCGCATCACCCATCTGTTCACCGATCCGCAGGCCCCCCGGGCCGAGCTCGACGCGCTCGCCGCCGCCGGCACGGCCGTCCACGTTACGGAAACGCCATGACCACCGCTCCCGCACCGGCCTCCCGCACCCGCGTCCACCTCGCCGACGGCCGCGAGCTGCTGTACTTCGACGACGTCCCCGGCCTGGACCGGTCGGCCCCCGACCCCCGCGACCTGCCCGCGCACCGGCCCCGGCCCGAGCTGCGCCACGACGCCGTCCTCGACGAGTGGATCGCCGTCGCCGCGCACCGGCAGACCCGCACCTTCCTGCCCGCGTCGGACGCCTGCCCGCTGTGCCCGGGAGGGCCCGGCAGCGAGATCCCCGCGTCCGGCTACCACGTCGCCGTGTTCGAGAACCGCTTCCCCTCCCTCGGCGGCCCCGCCGGGGGACGCTGCGAGGTGGTCTGCTTCACCGACGACCACGACGCCTCGTTCGCCGGGCTCCCCGCCGCCCGGCTGCCCACCGTCGCCCGCGCGTTCACCGACCGGACCCGCGAGCTCGGCCGGCTGCCGGGCGTCGAGGAGGTCTTCGTCTTCGAGAACCGGGGCGTCGAGATCGGGGCCACCCTCCAGCACCCGCACGGCCAGATCTACGCGTTCCCGTACGTGACACCGAGAACGCGGCAGGTCCTGGGGGTGGCCCGCGGCGGGTGCGTCTTCTGCGCGACCGCGGCGGACGCCGCCGGCACCGAACGGATCGTCGCGGCGACCGACCACTTCGTGGCGTACGTGCCGTACGCGGCGCGCTGGCCCTACCAGGTCCACATCACCCCGTTCCGGCACGTTCCCGACCTCCCCGCGCTCGGCGAGGGCCCCGCCGTGGAGCTGATGGGGCTGTACGCCGACATCCTCGGCCGCTTCGAGCGGCTGTTCCCCGGCCCGGTGCCGTACATGGCCTGCTGGCACCAGGCGCCGGTGACCGCCGGGCGCGGCGACGCCCACCTGTGGGTCGAGGTCTTCACCCCGCGCCGGACCGCCGACAAGCTCAAGCACCTCGCCTCCGCCGAGTCCGGCGCGGGCGCCTTCATCACCGACGTCCTCCCCGAGGACGCCGCCGCCCGCCTCCGGGAGGCGGGCGGCGGGTGAACGGGTCCGCGCCGGTCAGCCGAGCTGCTGGGCCTTGCTGAAGACCCGCTGGGCGACCACCACCAGGACCAGGAACAGCCCGCTCACCACCTGCTGGAACGCGGAGGTGAGGTTGCCGGCCTGGTTGATGAGGTTCTGGATCACGCCGAGCAGGAGGACCCCGGCCATCGTCCCGGTCAGCCCGCCCACCCCGCCGGTGAGCAGGGTGCCGCCGATGACCACGGCGGCGATCACGTCCAGTTCCAGCCCGATGCCGAGGATCGTGACGCCGGACGACAGCCAGGCCGCGTTGAGCGCCCCCGCCAGCCCGGCCAGCAGCCCCGACATGAGGTAGACCAGCACCTTCGTCCGGGCGATCGGGACGCCCATCAGCGCGGCGGCCTCCTCGTTCCCGCCGATGGCGTGCACGTTCTGCCCGAAACCGGTGCGCTGCAGCAGGACGACGCCGATGACCGCCAGCACCACCGTGATGAGGACCGGCCAGGTCAGCCCCAGCACCTCGCTGCGCCCCAGCGCGGCGAAGGCCCGGTCCTCGACCAGGTACGTGGTGGCGCCCTCGTCGGAGATCGCCAGCATGATCCCGCGGACGCCCAGCAGGCCCGCCAGCGTCACGATGAACGGCGCCATCCGCAGTCGCGCGATCAGCAGGCCCTGCACCAGGCCGATCGTCCCGCACGTCACCAGCGGCAGCGCCAGCGCCGCCAGGGCGCCGTGCCGGGATCCCGAGGCGGCCAGCACCCCGCCCAGGACGAACAGCGACCCCACCGACAGGTCGATGCCGCCGCTGATGATCACGAAGGTCATCCCGATGGCGATGATCGCCAGGAAGGACGAGGAGATGACGATGCCGCGCAGGTTGGCCGCCGTCGCGAACGAGTCGAAGGCGACGCTGCCGAACGCCACCAGCGACAGCAGCACCAGCAACGCCCCGTGCTGCTGCAGCAGCCGCCCGGCCCGCTCCCGCCGCACCGCCGCGTCCGGAGAGCGCGCCGCCCCCGCGTCCTGGTCGCTGAGCACACTCGTACGGGTCATCGCGCACCTCGGTTCCCGGCCGCGTACACCGCCGCGAGAATGATCACGGCCTGGACGATCTGCGCCCAGGACCGCGGCAGGTCGTGCTGGATGAGGGTGGCCTGCAGGAGCTGGATCAGCATCGCGCCCATGACCGTCCCGACCACCCGGATCCGGCCGCCGCTGAGCGGGGTGCCGCCGATCACCACCGCGGTGATCGCCGACAGTTCCATGAACAGGCCGAGCGAGGTCGGGTCGCCGGCCTGGAGCCGGGCGGTGGCCAGCACCCCCGCCCCGGCCGCCAGCACGCCCGAGATCACGTAGACGCTCAGCAGCAGCCGCTTCACCGGCAGGCCGGACAGCTCGCTGGCCACCCGGTTGCCGCCGATCGCGACGATCTGCCGGCCGAACGTGGTGCGGCGGACGACGAACGTCATCACCGCGGTCAGCACCGCCGCGATCAGCACCACGAACGGGATCCCGGCCACCGAGTCGCTGCCCAGCGTGATCAGCGTCGGGCTGCGGAAGTCCCGCAGCTGCGGCACCAGCACGTTGGCCAGGCCGCGGATCCCCACCAGCAGCGCCAGGGTGGCGACGATCGGCTGCACCCCGACGTAGGCGACCAGCCCGCCGCCCGCCGCCCCCACCAGGGCCCCGGCCGCCAGCGCCACCAGGATGGCCGGCCATGCCCCGTACCCGAGGTAGAGCACGACCATCGAGGCGGCCAGCGCCATGACCGATCCGACCGACAGGTCGATGCCCTCCGTGCCGATCATCAGCGCCATGCCGAGCGAGACGATCACGATCGGCGCGACCTGCACCAGCTGGGTGCGGAAGTTGGCCGCGTCCAGGAAGTTCGGGGTGAACGCCACGTTGAACAGCAGCAGGGCCAGCACGGAGACGTACACGCCGTACTCCCGCGCCCACGCCAGGACGCGCGCCCGGTCGGTCCCGGGCCGGGTCCCGGCCACGGCCTCAGCCATGGTCCTCCTCTCCGGGACGGCCGGCGATGGCCGCCATGATCCGCTCCTCGGTCACCTGGTCGCCGGCCAGCTCCCCGACCACCGCGCCGTCCCGGAGCACCACCACCCGGTCGGAGCCCTCGACCAGCTCCTCCAGGTCGGAGGAGATCAGCAGCACCCCCAGCCCGTCCCGGGCCAGCTCGTCGACCAGGGCCTGCACCTCGGCCTTGGCGCCGACGTCGATGCCGCGGGTGGGCTCGTCCAGCAGCAGCGCCTTCGGGTGCATCGCCAGCCAGCGGGCCAGCAGAACCTTCTGTTGGTTGCCGCCCGACAGCTCCGACACCCGCTGGTCCGGCGAGGCCGCCCTGATCCGCAGCCGCCGCATGAACGTGTCCACGACCCGGTCGACGCGGGCGTCGGAGACCAGGCCCGCCCGCGCCAGGCGCGGCAGCGCGGCGAGCGCGATGTTGTCGCGCACCGACAGCGTCGGCACGATCCCCTCGGCCTTGCGGTCCTCGGGCAGCAGGCTGACCCCCGCCCGGATCGCGGCGGCGGTGGTGCGCCGCCGCAGCGGGACGCCGGCCACCGTCACCCGGCCGCCGTCCAGCGGCAGCGCCCCCGCGATCGCCTTGGCGGTCTCGGTACGGCCCGCGCCCAGCAGCCCGCCGAGGCCGACCACCTCGCCGGGCCGGACCGCCACCGACACGTCGCTGAGCACGTGCCGGCGGGACAGGCTGCGCGCCTCCACGACCGGCGGGCCGCCGGCCGCCGCGTGCCCGCCGGAGAACCGGGTCACCCCGCCCGCCCGGACGTCGGCGAGATCCCGGCCCAGCATGAGCGAGATCAGCCGCAGCCGGTCGAGCCCGGCGAGCGGGCCGGTGTGCGCGACCCGGCCGTCCCGCAGCACGGTGACCCGGTCGCAGATCCGGTAGAGCTCGTCGAGCCGGTGGCTGACGTAGATCGTCGAGATGCCGCGCTCGCGCAGCCCCCCGATCACGCCGAACAGGGTCTCCACCTCCCGCGGCTCCAGGGACGAGGTCGGCTCGTCCATGACGACCACGCGGGCGTCCACCGACACGGCCCGGGCCAGCGCCACCATCTGCTGCGCGCCCACGCCCAGCGAGCGCAGCGGGCGCCGTACGTCGGTGCGCACCCCGAAGTCCGCCAGCGTGCGCCCGGCCGCGGCGTGCAGGCGCGGCAGGTCGATGACGCCGAGCCGGTTGCGCGGCTCGTGGCCCAGCATCAGGTTCCGGGCCACGCTCATCAGCGGGACGAGGTTGACCTCCTGGTAGATGGTCGAGATCCCGGCGCGCTGGGCGTCCAGCGGCGTGCCGAAGGCGGCCGGTCCGCCCCGGTACCGGATCCGCCCGCCGTCGGGCCGGTGCACGCCGGTGAGCACCTTGATCAGCGTGGACTTCCCGGCCCCGTTCTCCCCGACGAGGGCGTGCACCTCGCCGGGGAGGAGCCGGAACGAGACCTCGTCCAGCGCCAGCACGCCCGGGAACCTCTTGGAGACGCCGTCCGCCTCCAGCACCGGCTCCGGTTCCGGCACCGGGCCTGACTCCGGTTCCGGCCCTGCCTCCGGCTCCGCCTCAGGCTCCGGCTCCGCCTCTGGAACGATGGGGCCCATCAGTAGGCCTGCCCCAGGGAGTCCTTGGCGTTGGCCGTGGTGTACTCGCGGTCGGTGATGATGATCTTCTCGGGGATCTCGCCGCCGTCCGCGAACTTCTGGGCGGTGGAGAAGGCGAGCGGGCCGAACCTCGGGTTGGACTCGATCACCGCCTGGAGCCACCCGTCGACGATGGCCCGCACCGCGCCGCGGGTGCCGTCCACTGAGACGATCTTGACGTCGCCGGGCTTCTTGCCTGCGCCCTTGAGCGCCGTCACCGCGCCCAGCGCCATCTCGTCGTTCTCGGCGTAGACGCCGTTGATGTCGGGGTTGGACTGGATGAGCTGCTCGGTGACCTGCTGGCCCTTCTCGCGGGTGAACTCGCCGGTCTGCTCGAACGAGATCGCGATCCCGGGCGCCTTCTCCTTGATCCGGTCCTTGAAGCCGTTGGTGCGCTCGGTGGTCACGTTGTTGCCGGGCGCGCCGAGCAGGATCGCGACCTTGCCCTTGCCGCCCAGCGTCTCGATCATCTTGTCGGCGGCGCGCTTGCCCTGCTCGTAGAAGTCCGAGCCGATGAAGGTCAGGTACTCGCCGCAGGGCTTGGCGTTGATCTGCCGGTCGACGGTGATGATGGGGATCTTCTTGGCCGCCGCCTGCTGCAGCACCGGCCCCCAGCCGTCGGAGTTGAGCGGCGCGATGACCAGCAGCCTGGCGCCCTGCGCGATGAGCTGCTGGACGTCGGTGATCTGCTTGGAGAACTGCGACTGGGCGTTGGTGACCCGCAGGTTGCGGATGCCCAGCCTGGCCGCCTCGTCCTTGATCGACTTCGTCTCGGCGATCCGGAACGGGTTCGCCTCCTTCTCCGACTGGGAGAAGCCGACCATCGAGGTCTTCAGATCGAACTTCGTGCCGCCGAACTCGCTCAGGGTGCAGGTGGACCCGCTCGTGCCCGCCGGCTGCGACTGGGCGACCTGGCGGCCCTCCGTGCCCGTGGCCTCGGGCGCCGTCACGTCCTGCTCGGATTTCGCGCACCCTCCCGCGGCCAGGGCGGAGGCGAGGGCGAGGGCGGTGATCGCCTTGGGGCGGCGGGACGCTCTGGTCATGCGCGCAGTGCTCATGGACGGATTCCTTACGTGCTGTGGGGACGCTGCGAAGAGAGGGCGCGGGGGAAGGCGGGCAAAGGGGGGCGAGGGAAAGGGGGCGGGGAGAGGGGGCGGGCCGGTGCGCGGCCCCTCTCCCCGCCCTCGGGTCATCGGGTCATCGGGTCAGGAGCCGCAGGCGACGGGGGTCTCGTCGATCACGGCCCGGTTGGCGTCCCTGATCCGGGAGACCTCGGGCTTGACCAGCGCGCGGTCATAGGTGAGCAGACCGTTGATCTCGGTCTCGACGTCGGTGGTCTGGGTGTAGACCGCCGCGCTCAGCCCGTCGCAGGTGCGCAGCCGGCGCAGCTGCTCGCTCATCCGGACGTAGCGGTCGGTCAGCGCCTTGGCGTCGGGCTCCACCGCGTAGCCCCAGCCGCCGCCGGCCCAGGTGTGCCCGATGACGGGAAGCGCGAGCCCGCCGTACTCGCCGAGGACCGAGGCCCTGGCGTCGGTGGGCCGTCCCGGGGTGCCCGGTCCGGGATAGATGTGGTAATCCATCACGTCCCCGTTGCCGCCGTCGACGGCACCGCAGCAGTTGATCCCGCTCATGTTGTTCACCAGCCGGGACGGGTCCCAGCTCTTGACGAGATCGGCGATCCGGGCCTGGTCGTACTGGCCCCATCCCTCGTTGAACGGCACCCACATCACGACCGAGGGGCTGCTCGCGTGCTGGTCGACCAGGGCGCGCAGCTCCCGCTCGAACCGGGCGCGGTCGCCGGCGTCGGAGGAGTCGAACGTGGAGGGCATGTCCTGCCACACCAGCAGCCCGAGCCGGTCGGCCCAGTGGTACCAGCGGTCGGACTCGACCTTGACGTGCTTGCGGACCATGTTGAAGCCGAGCCGCTTGGTCTGGTCGAGGTCGTACTTCAGCGCCCCGTCGGTCGGCGCGGTGTAGATGCCGTCCGGCCAGTAGCCCTGGTCGAGCGGGCCCATCTGGAAGACCGGCTCGCCGTTGAGGGTCATCCGGTTGAAGCCGCCGACCTTCTTGAGGCCGACCTCCCGCATCCCGAAGTAGCTTCCCACCCGGTCCACCGTGCGGCCGTCGGGGCCGACCAGCGCGACGTCGAGGTCGTACAGGAACGGCCGGTCCGGCGACCACAGCTTCGGCCTCGGCACGGGCAGGCGCAGCTCGGTGCCCGGCGCGCCGGTCACGCTGCCCACCTTCCGCGCGCCGTCGCGTGCGGTGACGACCGCCTTGACACCGCCGGTCCCACCGGCCCGCACGGTGACCTTGAGCGCCTCACCCGGCACGTCGGGCGTGCTGCGCACCGAGGTGACGTGCGCGGACGCCACCGGTTCCATCCACACCGACTGCCAGATGCCGGACGCGGGGGTGTACCAGATCCCGCCGGGCGTCTTGCGCTGCTTGCCGACCGCCTGGCCGCCCAGGTCCGTCGGGTCGTACACGCCGACGACGAGCTCCTGCGGGCCGCCCTGCCTGAGCGCGTCGGTCACGTCGACGCTGAACCGGTCGTAACCGCCCTCGTGAACGGCCACCCGGACACCGTTGACGTAGACGGTGGACCGCCAGTCCACCGCGTCCAGGTGCAGCAGGAGCCGCTTCCCGCCGGCCGCGCCGACCCGCCAGCCGGACGGCACGGTGAAGGTACGGCGGTACCACATCCGGTCCTCTTCGCGGCCGATGCCCGACAGCGCCGACTCCACCGGGAAGGGCACCACGATGCGTTCGGCGAGGTTCCGCCCGAACGGCGGGGCCTCTCCGTCCCGGGCCGCGGCGAACTGCCACGTCCCGTTCAGGCTGCTCCACTGCTCGCGGGTCAGCTGCGGGCGGGGGTACTCCGGCAGCGGGGCGCGCGGGTCGACCTTGTCCGCCCACCGGGTCCGGAGCGTGTACGCCGACCCGTTCGCCACCCGCACGTGGGTGAAGGACTCCAGCGCGGTGCCGTCCTCCTTGGTGACGCCGCCCTGGCCGTCGTAGGAGACGCGGACGCCGTCGCCGGCCTTCCGCGGGATCGGGTACCCCAGCTTGAGCGTCAGCACCGACGCGTCCCCGGAGCCCAGGGCCACCGACTCGACGGGCCAGGGCGTACCGCCCACGGTGACCCTGAAGTGGTCCTCCGCCCCGGCGGGCGGCGCCTTGAGCGGCGTGTCGAAGTCCAGGGCGGCGAGGTCACCGGACTCGCCCACGGAGGCCGTGGCCGGCCCCGGCGGGTCGAAGCCCTCGGGCAGGGTCAGGACCGCGCTGGGGACGATCTGCTTGGGCACGCTCGGGCTCTGCCAGCGCAGCCGCAGGTTGGAGCCGCCGTAGTGCTCGAAGTACTCCACCTTGATGTCGTAGGCGGTCCCGGCCTGGAGATCGATCGGCGCGGCGACCTTCTCCTGGTCCCAGGTGTCGGTCCAGTTGTCGATGAGCAGCCGGCCGTCGACCCACAGCCGGAAGCCGTTGTCGCCGATCATCGAGAAGGTGTACGCCTCGGAGCGCTCGGGGGTGATCCGCCCGGTCCACCGCACGGTGGCGTCGTCGGACCGGCCGGTGAGCTCCCTGAGGGTGCCCTCCAGATCGGCGAAGTCGATGGCGGCGTCCACCACGGTCGACTTGAGCTCGTGGAAGTCGAACGCGCCGGGGGCGGAGCTGACGTGGTAGTCGCCGCGCAGGCCGTTGCGGGCGTCCTGGGCGGACGTGGACGGGGGCGCGGGGGCGGGCTCGGCCGCGAACGCGGCGCCCGCGGTGAACTGGCAGATGAGTGCGACGAGCAGAGCCAGGACGAGGTAGGGGCTCGATCTGTCCGTTTTCATCCCAGGGATCCTCCGCGGAAGGGGGGTGGGTGGGATCAACGTGCTCGATCTCAAAGAAGCAGGATCCGATCGCGTTCGTCAAGAGAAAGCGATCAAATTCGATCTAACTCGGTCTCGTTCGGTCCCCTCCGGTCCGGTCGCACCGCCCCTGCGATCATTCGGGACGCCCCCGGAGGCGCGGTCCTGACGACTACGATCGGAATCGGTCACACTCGCTCGGAACGCCGGCCCCGCGTGACCGGAGGCCGGCCGGACGGGCGTGGTCGAACGGGGAGACACATGAGCGACTCTGAGGGGCCGGGTGACGGCCGCAGGCCGGTGTTCGCCGTCGAGCGCCGCAAGCGCATCCTGGAGCTGGTCCGGGCCAACGGCTCGCTGTCCCTGCGCCAGCTCGCCGAGGCCGTCCAGGCGTCCGAGGTCACGGTGCGCCGGGACGTGCGGTCGCTGGAGGCCGACGGGCTGCTCAACCGGCACCACGGCGGGGCCTCGCTGCCCGGCGAGCTGTCCCGCGAACCCACCTACCTGCAGAAGGCGCAGGTCGGCGCGGCCGAGAAGGCCGCGATCGCCGATCTGGCCGCCGCGCTGGTCGAGGACGGCGACGCGATCGTCATCGGACCGGGGACCACCACGCTGGCGCTGGCGCAGCGGCTGACCAACCACGCCGAGCTGGCCGTGGTCACCAATTCGCTGCTGGTGGCGCAGGCGCTGGCCGGCTCGCCCCGGGTCGAGGTGACGGTGACCGGCGGTACGCTGCGCGGCCCCATCCAGGCCCTCATCGGCAGCGACGCCGAGCGGGCCCTGGCCGGGCTGCGGGTGCGCCGCACGTTCATCTCCGGCAACGGGCTCACCGCCGAGCGCGGGCTGTCCACGCCGAACATGCAGGTCGCCAGCACCGACCGGGCGCTGGCCGCGGCGGCCGAGGAGGTAGTGGTGCTGGCCGACCACACCAAGATCGGCGTCGACACCATGGTGCAGACCGTCCCCGCGGAGGAGATCGGCCACCTGGTCACCGAGGAGGCGGCTCCGCGGGAGGAGCTGGACGAGCTGAGCGGACGGGGGGTGCGCCTCCACGTGGCGAGGCTCTGATCCACGGATGCCCGCCCGGAACCCGATATCGGCGTGACCTAATATGCCCCATATCGTTATGAGATCGTTTCGGCGCCGGTTCAGGATCGGTGCCGATGCGGCGCGAAGGATGCGCGGGCACGGGCATCCGGGAGGGAACTCGTGGCGGAAAGAGTCCTCGAAGCCGCCGGGATCCTCAAGAGGTTCCCCGGAGTCCTGGCCCTCGACCATGTCTCGCTCACCCTGGCGGCCGGCGAGGTGCACGCGCTCGCCGGGGAGAACGGCGCCGGGAAGTCCACGTTGATCAAGGTGCTGGCCGGGTTCCACCGGCCGGACGCCGGGGAGCTGCGCTACCTGGGCCGGCGCGTGCGCTTCGGCGGACCGCGGGACGCCCGGCGCGCCGGGATCGGCACCGTCCACCAGGACGCCGGCCTGGTCCCGCAGATGAGCGTGGCGCGCAACCTGTTCCTCGGCCGGGAGCCCCGCACCCGGCTGGGCCTGATCGACACCGCCCGGATGCACGCCCGGTCCACCGAGATCCTCGGGCGCTACGGCCTCGACCACGACGTCCGCCGCCCGCTCGGCGCGCTCGGCGCCGGCGCCCGGCGGCTGGTCGCGCTGGCCCGGGCGTGCTCGTCCGGGGCGCGGGTCGTCCTCATGGACGAGCCCACCTCCTCGCTGGAGCCGCCGGAGGTCGCCGCGCTGTTCCGGATCATCGCGGACCTGCGCGCGGAGGGCCGGTCCGTGCTCTACGTGAGCCACCGGCTGGACGAGCTGTACGAGGTCTGCGACCGCATCACCGTCCTGCGCGACGGGCAGGTGGTGCGCACCGGCCCGCCGGAGGGGCTCGACCGCCTGACGCTGGTGTCGCTGATGCTCGGCCGCAGACCGGCCCGCCCCGAGCCGTTCCGCGAACGTCCCGTGGCTCCCGCCGTCCCGTTCCCCGGCCCGGTCCCGGGCGATCCCCCGTTCCTGGAGGCCACCGGCCTCACCCGCAGGAACGCGCTCACCGACGTCTCGATCGCGCTGCGCCGGGGCGAGGTGCTCGGGCTCGGCGGGCTGCTCGGAGCCGGCCGCACCGAGACGGCCAAGGCCATCGCCGGTGCGCTGCCGCTGGACTCGGGACAGGTCGTCGTGGCCGGGGCGCCGCTGCGCCGGCGGTCCATCACCGGGGCCGTCCGGGCCGGGGTGGGCCTGCTGCCCGAGAACCGGACGGCCGAGGGCCTGGTGCCCACGCTGTCGGTCCGGGACAACATCGCCCTCGCCGCCCTCCCCCGCCTGTCCCGGTACGGGGTGGTCTCCGGCGCCCGCGTCGACCGCGTCGTCGACACGTTCATGCGGCGGCTGCACATCAAGGCCACCTCGCCGCACCAGAAGGTCGCCGAGCTGTCGGGCGGCAACCAGCAGAAGGTCCTGCTGGCCCGCTGGCTCGCCATGCACTCCAAGGTCCTGCTGCTGGACCAGCCCACCCGGGGCGTGGACGTCGGCGCCAAGGCCGAGATGCTGGACCTGCTGGACGATCTGGCCGTGGACGGGCTGGCCGTGCTGCTCATCTCCTCCGACCTGGAGGAGCTCGTGTCCGGCTGCGACCGCGTCGTCGTCCTGCGCGAGGGCGCCGTCGTCGCCGAGCTCAGCGGCCCCCAGGTGACCGAGGACGGCATCATGTCCGCGCTGGCCGCCACCGGCTGAGCCGCGGCGCGGGAAAATCCCTCCGGGATCGTCGTGCCCACCTGGCATGCTGGATGCGTGAGCGCACGCGTGATGAGTCCCGCCCTGGTCGGCCGGGTGGCCGAGCTGGAGGAGCTGCGGGAGGCGCTCGCCCGCGCACCCGGCGCCGTGCTGATCGGCGGCGAGGCCGGGCTGGGCAAGAGCCGCCTGATCCGGGAGTTCGCCACCGCCGTGCGCGGCGGCGAGACGCCCGTCCAGGTGCTGGTGGGCGGCTGCCTGGAGCTCGGCTCGGACGGCCTGCCGTTCGCCCCGTTCACCACCGTGCTGCGCGGGCTGGTCCGCGACATCGGCATCGACGGCGTGGCCGCGCTGCTGCCCCGGGGCGACACCGGCGGGCTGGCCCGGCTGCTGCCGGAGTTCGGCGAGCCGGAGTCCGACACGGCGTCCGGGGAGGAGCGCGCCCGGCTGTTCGAGCTGGTGCTGATCCTGCTGGAGCGGCTGGCCGAACGCGGCCCCGTCGTGCTGGTCATCGAGGACGCGCACTGGGCCGACCGGTCCACCCGCGACCTGCTGGCCTTCCTCGTCCGCAACGCCGAATCCGCGCCGCTGCTGATCGTGGTCACCTACCGGGCCGACGAGCTGCACCGGGCCCATCCGCTGCGGCCCCTGCTGGCCGGGCTGGGCCGGCTCGACCGGGTCCGGCGGCTGGAGCTGGCCCGGCTGTCGCGGGCCGACGTCGCCCGGATGGTGACCGGGCTGCGGGGCGCGGAGCCGCCCTCGTCGCTGGTGGAACACGTCCACGCCCGCAGCGAGGGCAACCCGCTGTTCGTGGAGTTCCTGCTGGAGAGCGGCGCGGAGGGCGAGTTGCCCGAGTCGCTTCGCGACCTGCTGCTCGCGGGCGTCCAGCGGCTGCCCGAGGAGACCCAGGACGTGCTGCGGGACGCCAGCGGCGGCGGCACCCGCATCGAGCACGCGCTGCTGGCCGCGGTCTCCGGGCTGGACGACGCCCGGCTGACCCGGCTGCTGCGCCCCGCGGTCGCCGCCGGCGTCCTGGTCGTGGACGGCGACGGGTACGCGTTCCGGCACGCGCTCATCCGCGAGGCCGTCCACGACGACCTGCTGCCCGGCGAGCACACCCGCCTGCACACCCGCTACGCGCAGGCGCTGGAGCAGGACCCCGGCCTGGTCCCGGCCCGGCGGCTGTGGGTGGAGCTGAGCCACCACTGGAAATGGGCGCACGACCCCACCTGGGCGCTGGTCAGCTCGTGGCGGGCCGCCGGTGAGGCGCACCGCGCGCTCGCGTACGCCGAGCAGCTGGCGATGCTCTCGCGCGTCCTGGAGCTGTGGGACCGGGTGCCGGACGCCGCCGCGCGGATCGGCGTGGGCCACACCGAGGTGCTGGAGCAGGCCGCGACGGCCGCCGACCTGGCCGGGGAGTTCGACCGGGGCATCAAGCTCGCCACCGCCGCCCTGCGCGCGATCGGGACCGGCGAGGGCACCGCCCCGCGCCGCGCCGCGCTGCTGGAACTGCGGGGCCGCATCGGCCACCAGATGGCCCGGCCCGGCTTCGTCGAGGACCTCCAGGAGGCGATCGGCTGCCTGCCCCCCGAACCGCCGACGGAGCTGCGCGCCCGGACGCTGGCCGCGCTGGCCAAGTACGTCCGCCTCACCACCGACATCCCGATGGCCCGCGAGGCCGCCACCGAGTCGCTGCGCATCGCCCGCCGCATCGGCTCACCGGAGGCCGAGGTGTCCGCGCAGATCACGTTGTTCTGCGTGGACATCGACTACGAGCGGGACGAGGCGCGGCTGGCCGAGGTGGAGGCGACCGCCGAGCGCGCCCGTCACCAGGAGAGCCTGCTGCGCGTCGCGATGATCAAGTCGCACTTCCTGGAGGGCGCCGGACGGCACGAGGAGGCCGCCGAGGTCGCCCGGCTCGGCTTGGAACGTGCCCGGGAGCTCGGCGTGGCCCGCAGCCAGGGCACCTTCCTGAGCAGCAACCGCGCCGAGCCGCTGGTGTCGCTGGGGCGGTTCGACGAGGCCGACGCCGTCCTGCGGCAGGCGCTGGAGCAGGATCCCCCGGTCACCACGCGCACGTCGCTGGTGGTGCTGGCCGGAGAGGTCGCCCTGGCCCGCGGCGACCTGGACGCCGCCCGCGGCCGGCTGGCCGAGGCCCACACGAGCATGGGCCTGAAGATGCAGTGGCTGAAGACCCAGGACTACTTCACCGTGCTGCGGCTGGAGGCCGCTGTCCGGATGGCCGAGGGCCGCCCCGGTGCCGCCCTGGAGGCGGTCCGCGGGGTGCTCGACCACCCAGGGCTGCCCGACGACGCCCGGTACGCGTGGCCGGTCATGGTGATCGGCGCGGCGGCCTGCGCCGAGCTGGGCGACGCCGCCACCATCGACGGCGTCCCGGCGTTCCCGCTGATCGAGGCGCGGGTGGCACGGATGGGCGTCACCGGGCCCGCGCAGGAGGCGCACCGGCTGGCCTTCGAGGCGGAGACCGCGCGGGTACGGGGCATGCACGACGTCGACAGGTGGGACGCCGCCGCCACGGCCTGGGCCGGTCTCAAGCGCGCCCAGCCAGAGGCCGAGGCTCTCATGCGGGCGGGCGAAGCGGCCCTGTCCTGCGGCGACCACGCCGGGGCGGCCCGGCGCCTGGACCGTGCCGCCGGGCTGGCCCGGGACATCGGCGCCCGGCCCCTGGCCGAGCGGATCGAGGCGGTGGGCCGCCGGGTCCGGCGCCGGGACGACACCGCGCCGCTCGGGCTTACGCCGCGCGAGTTCGAGGTGCTCCGGCTGGTGGCCGAGGGCCACAGCAACCGGGACATCGCCGCGGCGCTGGTCATCTCGGCCAAGACCGCCAGCGTGCACGTCTCCAACATCCTGGCCAAGCTGGAGGTGGCCAGCCGGGGCGAGGCCGCCGCGACGGCCCACCGGCTCGCGCTCTTCGGCCCCGGCTGACCTCGGCGGCCCCGTCCGGCCTCAACCACTCGGCCTCAGCCGCCCGGCCTCGACCGCCCGGTCTCGACCGCTCGGCCTCAGCCGCTCAGCGCGGTACGCGGGCGACGCAGAACACGGTCTGGCCGAACGGCGGCCGGACGACGCGCTCGATGCCCCGGGTCAGCGGGATGACCGTACGGTCGTAGATCTTGACGAGCCGCGGGTCGGGGTAACCGGCGCCGCCCCGGCGGACCGCGGCCCACCAGGCGATCCCGCCCAGGAAGTTGATCGGCTTGAGCACCTCGGGCAGCAGCCCGGCCTGCCGGACCGAGGCCGCCAGGGTGGCCGGGGTGTAGCGGGTGACGTGCCCGACCTTGCGGTCGAAGTCGCCGTACAGCTGCATGTAGCCGGGGACCCAGATGACGATGCGGCCGCCGGGCTCGGTGACCGCGGCCAGGTCGCGCAGGGCCTGGACGTCGTCCTTGATGTGCTCCAGCACGTTCATCATGACGACGGTGTCGACCTTCTGCCGGATCCGGACGTCGGCCGGCAGCTCCAGGTCGAGCACCTCGACGTCGCCGTCGTCGGCGTACCGCTTGCGCAGCTCGCCCACGCAGTACGGGTCGTTGTCGCTCACGGCCAGGTAGTCCAGCCGGCCGGCGAACTGCTCGGAGAAGTGCCCGAGACCGGATCCGATCTCCAGCAGGGAACGGCCGACGTGCGGCGCGACCGTCTCGTACTCGTACTTGCGGTAGTTGCGCGCCTCGTCACCACCGAGGTGGTTCTCCAGGGCGCCCTCCCCGGCCGCCGGCTGGACGAGCTCCCCGTCCCCGGAGGTCGGAACGGCCGGCCGTGACTGCGGGCCGCTGCCGAGGATGTTGAGGAGGGTACCGGTGATGGACTTCTTCTGACCTGGTGACTGCATTACTTCCCGCTCGCTGGGTGCGTGGTCGCTCGCTGCGTTCAGCTTGGCGTTCGCCGGATCCGCGGGCCGGCACCTCTCCGGGGCCAGGCTGATCTCGGGCGCAAGTCGCGTCAGTCTACCCACAGGTCCATCGCGAAACGCGGTGGGCGCGCCATTTTCCGGTGACGGTGTGCGATGGACCACACGCGAAGGGTACGGAACGCCAGGTGATGATCCCCGCCCGGCGGCGCGGGAGGCTCCGGCCGCCATCAGCCTCCCGGCCGTCCGTCAGTCGATCGTGCGGTGCACGCTCTCCTGTCCGCTCGGCCCCGGTTCGGACGGCGCGATCCACGGGCCGGGGATGGACGGGTCGAGCACGCCCTCCTCCAGCCACGCGAAGTCGCCCGACATGACCTGCCTGGCGAGCCGGACGTCCAGCGCGTCGGTGTTGTGCCAGAGCCCCTCGAACAGCTCCTCCACCCGGACCCGGGCCTGCCGGCAGAACGCGTCGGCCAGCCGCAGCGCGGACGCCCCCGGCGCGGCCGGGCCGTCACCGTCCCGCGGCCCGGCTCCGACACCGGAACCGGTGCCGGAGCCCGTACCGGCACCGGTCCCGGCTCGGGCATCGGCGTGGGCCCGTACGCACACGGCGCTCATCGCGTAGAGCTCCGCGCCGATGTCCACCATCCGCCCGAGGAAGCCCTGGCGGTACTCCAGGCGGCCCTGCCAGCGTCCGGCGGCGTAGAACGTCGAGCGCGCCAGCTTGCGGGAGGCCCGCTCGACGTAGCGCAGGTGCCGGGCCAGCGGGCCGAACTCGCCGTACGCGCCGGGCCGCCGCCCCGGACCGGTCACCAGCGTGGGGAGCCAGCGCGCGTAGAAGCCGCCGGCGCGGGCGGCGGCCCGGATCTTCTGGTCGCGGGACGCCTCCGGATCGATGATGTCGCCGGCCACCGACAGGTGCGTGTCCACCGCCTCCCGCGCGATCAGCAGCCGCATGATCTCCGTGGAGCCCTCGAAGATCCGGTTGATCCGCAGGTCGCGCAGCAGCTGCTCGGCCGGTACGCCGCGTTCGCCGCGGGCGGCCAGCGACTCGGCGGTCTCGTAGCCCCGCCCGCCGCGCAGCTGGACCAGCTCGTCGGCGACCCGGCAGGCCATCTCCGAGGACCACAGCTTGGCCAGCGCCGCCTCGATCCGGATGTCGTTGCGCTCGTCGTCGGCGAGCTGGCTGGACAGCTCGAACACCGCCTCCATGGCGTAGGACGTGGCCGCGATGAACGCCACCTTCTTGGCCATCGCCTCGTGCGCGCCGATCGGGCGGCCCCACTGCACCCGCTCGCGGCTCCACTCGCGGGCGATCCCGGTGGCCCACTTGCCCGCCGCCGCGCACATCGCCGGCAGCGACAGCCGGCCGGTGTTGAGGGTGGTGAGCGCGATCCGCAGGCCCGCGCCCTCGGAGCCGATGAGGTTCGCGGCCGGCACCCGCACCCGGTGGAAGCGGGTGACGCCGTTCTCGATGCCGCGCAGGCCCATGAACGCGTTGCGGTTCTCGACCGTGATGCCGGGGGTGCTCATGTCGACCACGAAGGCCGAGATGCCGCCCCGGTGCCCCTCCGACCGCGGCACCCGGGCCATGACCACCACCAGGTCGGCGATCACGCCGTTGGTGGTCCACAGCTTCACGCCGTCCAGCACGTAGGAGTCGCCGTCGGGGACGGCGGTGGCGCGCAGCCGGGCCGGGTCGGAGCCCACGTCCGGCTCGGTCAGCAGGAAGGCGCTGATCTCGCGGGTGCAGCGCGGCAGCCAGGTCTGCTTCTGCTCGGCGGTGCCGAACAGCATGATCGGCTGCGGGACGCCGATGGACTGGTGGGCCGACAGCAGGGCGCCCAGCGCCGGGCTGACCGAGCCGACCACCATCAGCGCCCGTCCGTAGTAGAGGCGGCTGAGCCCCAGGCCGCCGTAGCGCTCGGGGACCTTCATGCCCAGCGCGCCGAGCGCCCGCAGCCCCTGGACGACGTCGTCGGGAATCCGCGCCCGCCGTTCGATCTCCACCGGATCGACCTTGGTCGCGCAGAATTCCCTGAGCTGCTCCAGGAACTCCTCGCCCTTGCTCCGGTCCTCTTCGTCCACGCGCGGATGCGGATGGATGAGATCGAGCCGGAGGTCCCCCAGGAAGAGTTGTTTACCGAAGCTCGGAAGGCGCCATTCGGTCTCGCGCGCCTCTTCGGCGACCTTGCGGGCGGTACGCTCGTCCACCGGCCGTGCCGGGGCGGCTGCGGGCTCGGTGGTGCGCTGGTTCGTCCTGCGGCTGGTCTGGCTCATGCCGGCTCCTCGGCGACGGTGTGCGGGTCACCCCTGAAGGCATTGCGGCACGTACCCGGACCCCGGGCGCCCATACTGCTCTCGAAGGGATTTTGGCGGGCCCTTGAGACATCTGGGAACGGAGATGTCGGCGACCGAAATAGGGCCCTTAAAGGACCGTTCCATGAACACCGCCGTGCATACCGACTTTTCGCGACGCACCACCCTTTGCGGTAGAAGTGATGCAATATGGTGAGTGTCACTAACGGCCTTGACCCGCACCGGGTCAGAGGGGTTCGCTGGGCGTGATGGATGAGACACGAAGACCCACTCTCATCGCCTCGGTGCAGCGCGCGCTGCGCCTGATGGAAGCGGTGGCCGCGCACCCCGGCGGGGCTCCCGCCAAGCAGCTGGCCCGCGAGGCCGACCTGCCCCTCGCCACCGCGTACCACCTGCTGCGCACCCTCGCGCACGAGGGCTACGCGCAGCGGCTGCCGGAGGGCGTGTGGGTGCTCGGCGAGCGGGTGCGGACGCTGCACGGCCGGAGCCGGGCCCAGCAGATCATGACGCATGTCCGCCCGACCCTGTCCACCCTGCGCGACGAGCTGAGCGCGGCGTCCTACTTCGCGATGCACGTGGACGACGAGATCCGCGTCATCGACGTCGCCGACGGCCCGCGCGCGCCGCGGGTGGACACCTGGGTGGGGTTCGACCAGGCCGCGCACGCCACCGCGATCGGCAAGTGCCTGCTGCGCCAGCTCAGCCAGGAGCGCCGCCGCGACTACCTCTCCAGGCACCCGCTGGTCGGCCTGACCCGGCACACCATCACCGAGCCGCGGCTGCTCCTGAGGCTCCTGGACACGCCCGCCGAGATCAGCCTCGACCGCGAGGAGTACGCCCTCGGCACCGGCTGCGCGGCCGTCCCGGTCAGTGACGCCACCGGCTCGGTGGTCGGCGCGCTGGCCGTCTCCTACCAGGCCGGCCTGCTGCCGAAGATGGAGGCGGCGGCCCACCGGATCCACGCCACCGCCGCCCGCATCCAGCGCACCCTGAGCCTGACCGGAGTATGAGGGGCCGCGCGGCCGTTCGCGCGTACAGGGCCCGGGCCGTTCAGCGGTACGGGCCGGGCGGGCGCGGGCGCCCGCCGCGCAGCGCCGATTCCAGCTCGTGGATGCGGCGCCGGTCGCGCGCGTGCCTGGCGTCCGCCTCGCGCAGCCGCGCCTCCATCTCCTGGACGCGCCGCTCCAGCTCCAGCACGCGCCGGATGGCGGTCAGGGTCATGCCCTCGTCGACCAGCTCCACCACGTACCGCACGCGGGAGATCTCGACGCGGGAGTAGCGGCGCTGCCCGCCCCCGGTCCGGCTGGGCCGGACGACCTCGTACTCGTCCAGGCGGCGCAGGAACGCCTGCCGGAGCCGCAGCATCGCGGCGACCTGCCCGACGGAGTAGAGGGGCGCGTGCTCGTCGTCGACCGGCAGAGCGCCCGGAGGGCGCGGCCGGGCCTCGCCGCCGGCCGCGCCCCCGGTGACGCCGTCCCCCTGGGTCACCCCTCCAGCACCTTGCGGCCGGCGCCCTGGATCTCGACCTTGCGCGGCCTGGCCTTCTCGAGCACGGGGATGCGTACGGCGAGCACGCCGTTGTCGTAGGCGGCCTCGATGCCGTCGGCGTCGAGGTGCTCCGACAGGTAGACGCGCCGGGTGAACGCGCCCATCGGGCGCTCGCGGAGGAACTGCCGCTCGTCGTCGAGGCGCTCCTCCTCGCGCCGGGCGCTGACGGTCAGCACCCCGCGGTCGACGGTGACCTCCACCGAGCCCGGGTCGATGCCGGGCAGGTCGAACTTGAGCAGGACGTCGTCCTTGCGGCGGACACCGTCCATCGGCATCACGGCCGCTCCGGAGTCGCCCCAGGTGCGCCGGGCGAGCCGGTCGAACTGGCGCTCGAACTCCTGGACGAACGGGTCGATCGAAGTCAGCAGCATCGTTCCGCCACCTCCGTTGGTGAGATCGTCGCCCGCCCTGGCGAGACGGGCGCCCAAGACTTCCGGTTCGAACTCTCGGCCTCCGCTAGGAGGAAACCTACAACTCGAATAATACCTTCTCTCCGAGCGAGTTGTGAAGTCCCCGGCGCGCCGATGCTCTGCCACGCCTGACGGCAGGCAGGAAGGCGGGCAGGCATGACGAAGGGCGGGCGGGACCCTATGGTCCCGCCCGCCCTCAGGCCGTCCCGACCGGGACCGATCGGCCTCGATCGGTCCCGGTCAGGCCCGTACGTCGATCGGCCCGGTCAGACCCGCTCGATGATCGTGGCGTTGGCCTGGCCGCCGCCCTCGCACATCGTCTGCAGGCCGTACCGGCCGCCGGTGCGCTCCAGCTCGTGCAGCAGCTTGGTCATCAGCACGCCGCCGGTGGCGCCCAGCGGGTGCCCCAGCGCGATCGCGCCGCCGTTGGGGTTGGTCTTCTCCAGCGACGCCCCGGTGTCCTTGGCCCAGGCCATCGGCACCGGCGCGAACGCCTCGTTGACCTCGAACACGTCGATCTCGTCGATCTTCAGCCCGCCGCGGGCCAGCGCCTTCTCGGTGGCCGGGATCGGGCCGGTCAGCATGTAGACCGGGTCCGAGCCCGTGACCGCGAGGGTGTGGATCCGCGCCCGCGGGGTGAGGTCGTACCGCCTGACGGCCTCCTCGGAGGCGATCAGCAGCGCGGAGGCGCCGACCGAGATCTGCGAGGCGACGGCGGCGGTGATCGCCCAGCCCTCGCGCAGCGGCTTGAGCCCGGCCATCTTCTCCATCGTGGTGTCGGCGCGGGCGCCCTCGTCCTTGGCCAGCCCGGCCAGCGGGGCGATCTCGCGGTCGAAGTAGCCGGCCTCGATGGCCTTCACCGCCCGCTGGTGGCTCTCGAGCGCGAACCGCTCCAGGTCCTCGCGGGAGAGGCCCCACTTCTCGGCCATCAGCTGGGCGCCGCGGAACTGCGAGATCTCCTGCTGCCCGTAGCGCTCGCCCCAGCCCTCGCCGTACGGGAAGGGCATGCCCTTCTCCAGCGCCATGGCGACCGAGGACCCCATCGGGACCATCGCCATCTGCTCGACGCCGGACGCCACGACCAGGTCCTGGGTGCCCGACAGCACGCCCTGCGCGGCGAAGTGGATCGCCTGCTGGGACGATCCGCACTGGCGGTCGATGGTCACGCCCGGCACGCCCTCGGGCAGCCCGGCCGACAGCCACGCGGTCCGCGCGATGTCCAGCGACTGCGGGCCGACCTGCATGACGCAGCCCATGATGACGTCCTCGACCGCCGACGGGTCCACCCCCGTGCGGTCGACGAGCTCCTTGAGCACGTGGGCCCCGAGGTCGGCGGGGTGAACGTCCTTGAGGGCACCCTTCTTGGTGCCGACGGGGGTACGGACCGCGCCGACGATGTACGCCTCGGCCACTACGCCTCCAAGTGCAGAATCAGGGTTCCGTCCCGAAACCGAGTCAGATTCGGTCAGTTGCTATGAGAGTACATCGCCCCGGCCCCCTGCCCTATGACCCGGGTCTCGCTGGTCGCATTCACAACCTGTCCACCACGGTAGACCGCGCTTCTCACAGGGTCGCGGGCCGGGTCGCGCCTCACGGGCGGCGGCGGGAGCGCGGGTCGACGGCGTCGGCGTCGCCCTCGTCCCCCAGGGACTCCACGGCCAGCCGCGACAGCAGGGCGGCCAGCTCGGGGTGCTCCTCGGGCGCCCAGCCCTCCAGGTGCCGCGCCAGCCCCGCGCGGCGGGCCGCCACCAGCCGGCCGGCGACGTCCCGCCCGGCGTCGGTGATGACCAGATCCCCGTCCCGCCGGCGGACGAGCCCCGCCTCCACCAGCCGGTCCACATGCGGACGCCCCCGCTCGACCGTGACGCCCGCGCGCGCGGCCAGTTCGGTGCCCGGCACGCTGCCCTCGCGGGCGATCCGGCACAGCGCCCACATGCCGCCGGCGGGCAGGTCCACGTCCGCCAGCACCCCCAGCCGCGTGTACAGCTCCCTGGCCCGCGGATCCTTGCGCATCAACTCGCTCAGCGCCCGTTCCATCTCGCACTCGGACGAGCGGACCGTCGGTGCCGCGCCGAAGCCCTCCCCGTAGTCGCGGGTCTGCGAGGTCGCCCGCAGCGGCACCTCGCGCAGGAACCAGGTCAGCACGACGCCGACCGCGGCCACCGGCACCGCCCACAGGAACACCGTCTGGATGGACTGGGCGTACACGTGGATGAACTCGGCGCGGACCTGCGGCGGGAAGCGGTTCAGCACCGCCGGATCGCCCTGGACGGCCTGCGCGTCGAAGCCCGGCGGCAGCGTCACCCGGCGGACCAGGTCCTCGGTGTTGGCGGCCAGCCGGTTACTGAAGATCGATCCGAACACCGCGACGCCGAACGACCCGCCGATCTGCCGGAAGAACGTCACCCCGGAGGTGGCCGCCCCGAGATCCTCGTACGACACCGCGTTCTGCACCGCGATGACCAGCACCTGCATCACCAGGCCGAGCCCGAAGCCCAGCAGGGCCAGCCGGACGCCGGTGGATGTCGCCGAGGTGGTCTCGTCCAGGCCCGAGCACCACCACAGCGCGACCGCGATGATCGGGGTGCCCAGCACCGGGAAGATCTTGTAGTGCCCGGTACGGCTGATCAGCTGCCCGGAGCCGATCGAGGCGACCAGCATCCCGGCCATCATCGGCAGCAGGTGCACCCCGGACAGGGTGGGCGAGACACCGTTCACCACCTGGAGGAACAGCGGCAGGAAGGTCAGCGCCCCGAACATCGCGAACCCGACCACGAAGCTGATCGCCGAGCCCAGCGTGAACGTCGTGGACCGGAACAGCCGGGGCGGCATGACCGGCTCGGCCGCGCGCCGCTCCACCACGATCCAGATCGCGATGAGCACCACCGCGGCCGCGCCCAGCCCGATGACCTGCGGCGAGGTCCAGGCGTACGTGGTGCCGCCCCAGGTGGTCATCAGGACCAGCGCGACCGCCCAGCCCACGATCAGCAGCGTGCCCAGGTAGTCGATCCGGTGCCGTTCCCGTTCGGACGGGGCGTGCAGCACCGCGGCGATGACCACCAGCGCCAGCACGCCGATGGGCAGGTTGATGTAGAAGACCCAGCGCCAGGTCAGGTTGTCGACGAACCAGCCGCCCAGCAGCGGCCCGACCACGCTGGAGACGCCGAAGACGGCGCCGAACAGGCCCTGGTACCGGCCGCGTTCCCGGGGCGGGACGACGTCGCCGACGATGGCGACCACCAGGACCATGAGACCGCCGCCGCCGAGGCCCTGCAGCGCCCGGAACCCGATCAGCTCGGTCATGTCGCGGGCCAGCCCGCACAGCGCGGACCCGATCAGGAAGATGACGATCGAGGTCTGGAACAGCCGCTTGCGCCCGTACTGGTCGCCGAGCTTGCCCCACAGCGGCGTGGAGGCGGTCGCGGCGAGCAGGTACGCGGTGACGACCCAGGAGAGGTGGTTGAGCCCGCCCAGCTCGGCGACGATGGTGGGCAGCGCGGTGGAGACGATCGTCTGGTCCAGCGCGGCCAGCAGCATCGCGAGCATCAGCGCGCCGAGGACCACGTAGAGGTCGCGGCCCGCGGGCACGGGCCGCGACTCCTTCCGGAGCGACGCCTCAGCGGTCATCCTCGCCCCCCGTCACCGCTTCCGGTACGGGGTCCTACCCAGCCGAGATCGGGCATCACGCCCGTCCCGTCCACGTTGAGTCGCGGCGAGTTGTCCTCTCCAGGCGCGCCGAGGGAGCAACTCGCCGCAAGTCAACGTGCGGCACATGTCAACGTACGGCTAGCCGACGACGTCCTTGGCCACCTTGGCGGCGCCCAGGGCGGTGCAGCCGCCGGCGACGGCCACCGCCCCGGCGGTGACCCACAGGGGCAGCCCCTGGCGCGACCGCAGCCCGTTCACGATGTCGAGGGAGTCGACCGCCAGGCCGAGCCGCGCCCACGTCCTGCGGCTGGACCCCCGGCTGAGGAGGTAACCCGCGCCCAGGGCGATCTCACGGGCGGCGAACATCCGCGTCATGTAGTCGCGGCCGGCGTCACCGCCCTTGCCCATGCCGATGAGCCTCACGGTGAGGCCGGGGGCGGCGAACGCCGCGGCGCCGAGAGCCACCCGGCCCCTCGCCAGGTGCACCATCAGATCGTCCACCCGGTCACGCTTCTGGTCTTCCTTCGCATCTGCCACGGAGGTGAGATTAGCCCCGTACCGCCCAGAACTCGACCACCGGGGTAACCATCTCCTTACTCCCTTTGCCTCCCGGACGCCGCCGCGGGAACGCCCGCGCCGTCTAGGCTGCGGGAAGAGGTGGCCCCTCGAGAACGAAGGTGAGCATGGAAGGGATCCTCGCCCTCATCGTCGTCGCCCTGCTGGGCGCGTTCTGCGTGCGCTGGGCCGCGGCGCGGATGCGCCTCACCGTCCCCGCCCGCGGCGGCGTGATCATCGTGTTCGTGCTGGTGGTGCTCGCCCTCTGGGGGCAGAGCCTGGATTGACGGGGTACGTCGAACAAACCGCCCGATCGGGGAGTCATACCTGTCGAGACCGGCTTCGACCCTGACTCGACGTTCCCGGAGCGCGACACCCGGCGGCGCGAGCGTCCCCCGCATCCCGAAGCCGGCCGGGAGTCGAGGGAGAGCAGACGTGCCGCATCCGGCCACGATGACGCAAGGGCCGGGCGCCCCGTTCGCCCCGCATCTACGGCGCCTCCTGGAGTTCACCGAACCCGACCGCGACGACGTGTGCCTGGACGTCGCGCGCGGCCAGGGGCCCATGCCCGCGGCGCTCTGGCCCCAGGTCCGGCACGTCACCGCGGTCGACGCCCTGCCGCCCCCGGCCCCCGGCCGGCGCGGCGGCCGGATGTCCACCGTCACCTTCGGCACCGGCCTCGGCACCGGGCCGGTCCGGATCCTGGGCGGCCCGGACGACCGCGGCCGTCCCGGCACCGGCCGGGGCGGCGCGCCACCGCGGCACGACATCACGACCGGCCACCGCGGCACGCCCGACCCGGTACGGGTCCGCGCGGACGCGACCGCGCTGCCCTACCGCGACGGGAGCTTCACCCTCGTCACCGCCCGCTTCTCCCTCTTCGCCCTGGGCGCCCCGGACCGCGTGCTGCGCGAGCTGCTGCGGGTCTGCCGCCCCGGCGGCCGGCTGATCATCGCCGACCTGGTGCGCGGCAACCTGGCCCAGCCGGACCGGGACCGGATCGAGCGGCTGCGCGACCCGGACCATCCCGGCACCCCCTCCATCGCCGCCGTCACCGACCTGATCACCACGGCCGGGGCGAGCATCCGCCGGCTCGACGTGTTCACGGTGGAGCGCCCGCTGGAGCCGTGGCTGGCCGGGGCCCGCGATCCGGACGCCGCCGACCGCATCCGCACCGCGCTCCTGGACGAGGTCGACGGCGGCCCCCGTACCGGCGCCAAGCCCCGCGTCATCGGCGGGGAGCTGTGGTTCACGCAGTCATGGGCGCACGTGGCGGCCGAGCCCATTTAGGCTCTGTTTCACAGTCCCGGCGCCTCGCCGCCATGAGGCGACCCGGTGGGGCGACGCGCCGCCGTCAACGTGAACCGCCGTGGTGGCGGTGGGCTGGGAGCGTTCCAGCGCTCGCTGCGGGCCCGGCTCAGGGACCGGGCGAACGGGCGCCGCTCACGGCGTGAGCGGCAGCTCGAACCACACGGCCTTGCCGTCGGCCGTGGGCCGGGCGCCCCAGCGGCTGGCCAGCTGGTCGACCAGGTAGAGGCCGCGGCCGCCCTCGTCGGTCTCACCGGCGCTGCGGATCCGGGGCAGCCGCATGTCGGAGTCGAAGACCTCGACCCAGACCGCGCCCGCGCCGTGCCGGAGCCGGAGCCGGAACTCCTTGGTCGGCGGTTCCCGGCGCCCCAGGTCGGCGCCCAGGTTCCAGTCGTCCTCGTCGAACGCGACGGCCCCGAACTCGTCGGTGTCGTTGAACTGCACCAGCGGCGGCCCGTCCAGCACCAGCTCGCGGCGCGGCGACGCCGGGGTGGCGGTGGCGTGCAGCACCACGTTGGTGACGACCTCGGAGACCAGCAGGCAGGCCAGCTCGGCCTGCTCGTCGAGCATGCCCCAGGCGGCGAACGCGTCGGCGGCCATCCGGCGGGCCTCCGACACCATGATCGGCTCGGCCGGGAAGGTGCGCTCCTCGACCGCCAGCTCCTCCGGGGCGGTCCGGATCACCACGATCGCGACGTCGTCGTTGATGTCACCCGGCACGGCCTCGTACGCGGCACGGGCGATGGCCTCCACGTCGCCGCCGGCGGCCTCGCCGACCGCCGCCCGCACCAGCTCGCGGGACTCCTCGCGGGAGTAGTAGTCGCCGTTGTCCCGGGGGCGCCGGTCGATCAGGCCGTCGGTGTAGAGCACCAGCGTGGCGCCGGGCTTGAGCTCCGCGGTCTCCTCGGTGAAGAAGATCTCAGCGCCCACGCCGGGCGCGCGGACCCCGAGCATCGCGCCCTCGCTCTCGAAGGGCAGCTCGCTCACCTCGCCGTCGACGATCAGCAGCGGCGGGTCGTGCCCGGCGTTGGCGAACTCCAGGACCCGCGACCAGGCGTCGTAGACGAAGTAGGTGCACGAGACCAGCGGCGGCCGGACCAGGTCGTCGCTGTTCCACCCGGAGCGCATCCGCTCGGGGCGGGTCATCGTGCGGACCCACTCGTCCAGTTCGCGCAGGATCTCGGCGGGGGGCTTGTCGTCCTGGGCGAACGCGCGCAGCGCGGCGCGCAGCTGGCCCATCACGGCGGCGGCGCGGGCCCCGCGGCCCTCCACGTCGCCGATCACCAGCCCTACCCGGCCCGCCGAGAGCGGGATCACGTCGTACCAGTCGCCGCCCACCTGGGTCTGGATGCCGTGCCCGTGCGACTCCAGCGGCCGGGCCGGCTCGTACCGCCAGGCGATCTGGAGGCCGTCCAGCCGGGGCGGGCGCTCGCCGGGCAGCAGGTGCTTCTGGAACGCCAGCGCGGTCTCCCGCTCCTCCTCGAAGAGGAGGGCGTTGTCGACGGCCAGCGCCACCCGGCTGGCGATCGCGCCCAGCAGGTCGCGGTCGAACCCGTCGTAGTGCGGGTCGGGACGCTTGCTGAGGTTGGACAGCGCCATGCTCATCACGCCCAGCAGCTCGCCGCGCACCAGCAGCGGCGCCGAGATGACCGAGGTGATGCCCATCTCGTCGCCCAGCCGCTTGCTGGACTCGTTGGGCGCGGAGAACCGGTGCTGGACCATGTCCTCCACCAGGACCGCGTCGCGGCGGTTCATCGCCTTGGCGCTGAAGTGGCCGGGCGGGTAGGAGATCGGCTCGCCGACCTCGGCCCAGGTGCCGGGCGGCGGCTCCCAGCCCGCGGCGTGCCGGGACACCCGGCGGTAGAGCCGGTCACCGCTGAACAGGTCGATGAAGCAGTGGTCGGCGAACTGCGGCACCAGGGTGTCGGCGACCCGCCGCAGCGTGGTCTCCAGCTCCAGCGAACCGCCCAGCCGCTCGCCGATCCGCTCCAGCAGCCCGTAGCGCTCCTGCTCGCGCTGGTTGCTGCGGAGCGCCTCGCGGGCGAAGATCACGATGCCGTCGACCGCGCCGGACGGATGGCGCAGCGGCACGGCGTGGGCGCGGGTGTAGACGGTGGTGCCGTCGGCGCGCATGTTGCAGAAGGTGCCCTCCCACACGTTCCCCTTGAGAACGTGCCGGGCCAGCTCGGTGGCCTGCTCGTGGTCCTCCTCGGCGATGCCCAGCGACAGCACCGAGTGGCCGATGAAGTCGTCGCCGCCGAACCCGAACAGCTGGCGCGCGAACGCGTTGCCGTAGATGACGTTGCTGAAGCGGTCGCAGACGATGACCGCCATCTCCATCTGGTTGAGCACGGTCTCCGGCGGCAGGTGCGCGTCGAACGGCGGATCGCCCCAACGCTTCATACGCCCACCCTGATCACCGAAGCCACTGCCGTCCGGCTCCCGCCGCCACTACCGATCTCGCTGCCGATCCCGTTGCCCTTGCCGATGTGCCCGCCTCCGGCCCTGTCGCCGCCGGAGGCACCCTGACGCGCGGCGCCCCGCGCCGCCGCCCGGTGTCGCGTCACCGGGCGTCGAACCGCGAACGCCGCGCGTGCCTCCTCCGTATTGAACGACGAAGTCGCCGCCGGGATACGCCACCCGCGCGGAACGGTCCGGAGATCTCCGGGGGAGGCCGGTCCGGCACGCCGGGCGCCGGCCCTCCGGACGGGCTCATCGCCTGCTGACGAACACGTGCTCGGCGATGCCCCGGGGGAGCTCGGTCGCCGGACTGCCGCCCTCGTCGTCACACGTCACCCGCACACCGTCGTCGCCTTCCCGGAGGGTCACCTCCCGCCCGGGTTGTATCCCGATCTGCTTGAGTCTAAGCATCAGGTCACTGTCGCTCTGCACCTGCTCGCTGATCCGGCGGATGACGGCGGGCGCGCCGCCCGCGGTGGCCACGTCCGTCATCACCATCACCGGGGCGGTCTGCGACTCCTCGGCGTACCCGCCCAGCTCGTCCAGGCCCGGGATCGGGTTGCCGTGCGGGCAGGTGGTGGGGTTGTCGAGCAGGGCCACCAGCCGCCGCTCGACGTCCTCCGACATCACGTGCTCCCAGCGGCACGCCTCGATGTGGACGTCCTCCCAGGGGAGGCCGATGACGTTCACGAGGAGGCATTCGGCGAGGCGGTGCTTGCGCATCACGCGGGTCGCGAGCCCGCGGCCGCTCTCGGTGAGCTCGAGGTGCCGGTCCCCCTCGACCCGCAACAGCCCGTCGCGCTCCATCCGTGCCACCGTCTGGCTCACCGTCGGGCCGCTCTGCGAGAGACGTTCCGCGATGCGCGCGCGAAGGGGGATGATCCCCTCTTCTTCGAGCTCGAAAACCGTCCGGAGGTACATCTCCGTGGTATCGATCAGGCCGTGTGAGGTCACAGCTCCCTCCAGTCTTGTGCCCCCGAGTCTACTTCGCTCCAGCTCATCAGGGAGGCCGCCTGCGCATATCCCTGACAGGTGGGTATGGACAAACACACCATGTCATCGGTTTCTTCCCACGACGCCACCCCGTACCTGCCGGCCGGCCCGGGCGCGCGGGCCGATCTGGACGCCCTGCGCCGGGCCTCGGCGGACTGCCGGGGATGCCCGCTGCACGAGAACGCCACCCAGACCGTCTTCGGCGCGGGCGCCCCGGGCGCGCGGGCCGTCCTCGTGGGCGAGCAGCCCGGCGACCAGGAGGACCGGCGCGGCGAGCCGTTCGTGGGCCCGGCCGGGCGCGTGCTGGACCAGGCCCTGGAGGAGGCCGGCATCGAGCGCGCGGACGTCTACGTCACCAACGCGGTGAAGCACTTCAAGTTCAAGCGGTTCCAGGGCGGCAAGCGCCGGATCCACGAGACGCCGAACGGGCGGGAGATGCGGGCCTGCCGCCCCTGGCTGCTGGCCGAGCTGCGGGCGCTGGAGCCCGACGTGGTGGTGGCGCTGGGCGCGACGGCCGGCAAGGCCCTGCTGGGCTCCTCGTTCCGGGTGACCAGGCAGCGCGGGGAACTGCTGCCGCTGCCCGATCTGGACCTCATCGGCACGCCCGCCGCGGCGAGGGCGGTCGCCGAGGCGGCCGGCGGCGCGGGGGGCGAGACCTCGGGGGACGGTGCGGCGGGGGACGGTGCGGCGGTTCGGCTGGTCGCCACCATCCACCCTTCGGCGGTGCTGCGGGCCGATGACCGCGAGGAGATGTACGCCGGGCTGGTCGACGATCTGAGGGTCGCGGCGGCGGCCCTGGGCTGAGGACCTGAGGACGGCGCCGGGAAGGAGCACCGCGGCTACGCCTTCCCGGAGGCGGCCTCCGGGCCCCCGGGCGTCGCGCGCGCGTCGTACCGCAGCAGGGCCGGGACGCACACGCCGACCAGCACGACGAGCACCGCGCACACCAGGCCGCCGCCCACCCACGACACCGTCGCCCCCGCCATGGTGGCGGTCGCGCCCGCGCGCAGGTCGCCCAGGCGGGGCCCGCCCGCCACGACCACGGTGAAGACGCCCTGGAGCCGGCCGCGCATCTCGTCCGGGGCGTAGGTCTGGAGCATGGTCTGCCGGAACACCGCCGACACCAGGTCGGCCGCGCCGCCGACGGCCAGGAGCACGACGGCCAGCCACAGCCGGTCGGCCAGCCCGGCCGCCGCCACCGCCAGCCCCCACACGACGATCGCGCCGATCAGCGCGACCCCCTGCCGGCGGACCCGCCCGATCCAGCCCGACATCAGCCCGCCGGCGAAGGAGCCGATGGCGATCGAGGCGAACAGCCAGCCGACCGCGTCCCCGCCCCCGAAGCGGGTCTCGGCCAGCTCCGGGAACAGCGCCCGCGGCATCGCGATCCCCATCGCGATGATGTCGACGACGAACGACATCAGCAGGACCGGCTGGGTGGCCAGGTAGCGCAGGCCCTCGACCACCGAGCGCAGCCCGGGCGACCCGGTGACCCGGCCCAGCGGCGGGATGGGCGGCAGCCGCAGCGCCGCGTACAGCCCCACCGAGAAGAGGACGGCGTCCAGCGCGTACGCGGCCGGGTAGCTCCACCGGGCCAGCAGGAAGCCCGCGAACAGCGGCCCGGCCAGCATCCCGACCGTGCTGGCGGTGAAGTTGAGCGTGTTGGCCGCCGGGACGAGGGACGGCTCCACCAGCCTGGGGGTGATCGCGTTGCGGGTCGGCGAGGACACCGCGAAACCGGTCGCCTGCACCGCCACCACCGCCATGATCAGCCCGAGGTGGTTCATCCCCAGCACCGCCTGGGCCAGCAGGAGCAGCGTCGCCAGCCAGGTCACGCAGGAGGAGGCGAACAGCAGCTTGCGGCGGTCCACGTGGTCGGCCACCGCGCCGCCCCACAGGCCGAAGACGATCAGCGGGACCAGGTTGACGACGCCCAGGACGCCGACCCAGAACGACGACCGCGTCATGTCGTACACCTGGACCGGCACGGCCACGGCGCTGACCTGCAGCCCCACCCATGACACGCCCTGCCCCAGCCACAGCCGCCGGTACGCGGGGTGGCGGAGCGGGCGCACGTCGATGGCGACCCGCCTGATCCACCCGGTACGGACCCGCTCCGCACCGCCCGCCGGGCCTCCCCCGTCCGGGCCTCCCCCGTCCGGGCCTCCCCCGTCCGGGCCTCCCTCGCCCTGGGAATCCTCCTCCGGAGAGTCCTCCTGTTTCGAACGCTTCACGGAGAGAGTCTCTCGACCTTCCAGACCGGGTCGCGTCCGGGCGTCCCCGGCGGCACGCACCGGTAGCGGAGGCGGTCGTGCAGGCGGTTGGGACGGCCCTGCCAGAACTCGATCGACTCCGGGACCACCCGGAACCCGCCCCAGAAGTCCGGCAGCGGGACGGTGTCGTCCCCCTCGTTCGCGCCGTGCCCGCCGGGCAGCATGGCCGGATCCGGCCAGCGCCGGGCCAGCTCGGCCCAGCGGGCCTCCAGCTCCTCCCGGCCGGCGATCACCGCGGACTGGTGCTCGCTCGCCCAGGCGCCCAGCCGCGACCCCCACGGACGGGTCCGGAAGTACGCGGCCGTCTCCTCCCGGGAGACCGGCAGGACCGCCCCCGCCACGATCACCTGCCGGTGCATCGTGTGCCAGGGGAAGACCAGCGACGCCCGCGGGTTCTCCGCCAGATCCCGCCCCTTGCGCGAGGTCAGGTTGGTGAAGAACCGGAAACCGTCCCGGCCGTACCCCTTGAGGAGCACCGTCCGTACGCTCGGCACGGCCTGCGCGGAGGCGGTGGCGAGCACCATGGCGTTCGGCTCGGGCATCGCCGCGAGACCGGCCGCGTCGGCGAACCACGCGGCGAAGAGATCGAGCGGATCGGCGGGCAGGGCGGACTCCGCCAGCTCCCCGCCCTCGTAGGTTCTCCGGAGCCCTGCCGGGTCCGGTATCGGACTTTCCACGTCGAACGACCCTCTCACCTGCGTTTTGTGCATCTCAAAGGGACCTGGGTACTCATCAGTAGGACGGACAGGGTTCAATGGCACGG
Source organism: Actinomadura viridis (assembly GCF_015751755.1). Taxonomy (GTDB): domain Bacteria; phylum Actinomycetota; class Actinomycetes; order Streptosporangiales; family Streptosporangiaceae; genus Spirillospora; species Spirillospora viridis. The sequence goes on along the minus strand of NZ_JADOUA010000001.1, from coordinate 8,314,050 downwards.
CACCGCCTTATCACTATGGGGACGAAAGGCAGGACGACATGTCCGACTTCAAACCCGGTCTCGAGGGGGTCGTAGCCTTCGAGACCGAGATCGCCGAACCGGACAAGGAGGGCGGCGCCCTCCGCTATCGGGGCGTCGACATCGAGGATCTCGTCGGCCGCGTCTCCTTCGGTGACGCCTGGGGCCTGCTCGTCGACGACAGCTTCGACCCCGGCCTGGCCCCGGCCGAGCCGCACGTGCTGCCGGTCACCTCCGGCGACGTGCGGGTGGACGTCCAGAGCGCGCTGCCGATCCTGGCCCCGGCGTACGGCATGCGCCCGCTGCTGGACATCTCCGACGAGGAGGCGCGCGCCGACCTGGCCCGCACCTCGGTCACGGCGCTGTCGTTCGTGGCGCAGTCGGCCCGCGGCGTGTCGCAGCCGATGGTGCCGCAGAGCCGGATCGACGAGGGCAAGACCATCACCGAGCGGTTCATGATCCGCTGGCGCGGTGAGCCTGACCCCAAGCATGTGCAGGCCATCGACGCGTACTGGGTCTCCGCCGCCGAGCACGGTCTCAACGCCTCCACCTTCACCGCCCGCGTCATCGCCTCCACCGGCGCCGACGTGGCGGCCAGCATCTCCGGCGCGATCGGCGCCATGTCCGGCCCGCTGCACGGCGGCGCCCCCGCCCGGGTCCTGCCGATGATCGAGAAGGTCGAGCAGCTCGGCGACGCCCGCAAGGTCGTCACCGGCATCCTCGACGGCGGTGAGCGGCTCATGGGCTTCGGCCACCGCGTGTACCGCGCCGAGGACCCGCGCGCCCGCGTGCTGCGCCGTACCGCCAAGGAACTGAACGCCCCGCGCTTCGAGGCCGCCAAGTCCCTGGAGGACGCCGCGCTGGCCGAGCTGCGCGAGCGCCGTCCCGACCGTCCCATCGAGACCAACGTCGAGTTCTGGGCCGCGGTCATCCTGGACTTCGCCGAGGTCCCGACCGCCATGATGCCCGCCATGTTCACCTGCGGCCGTACCGCGGGCTGGGCCGCGCACATCCTGGAGCAGAAGCGCACCGGCCGTCTCGTCCGTCCCAGCGCCAGGTACGTCGGGCCGGGCAGCCGCTCCATCGAGGAAGTGCCCGGAGCCGCGGAGGCCCTCAAGCGCAACGCCGCCTGAGCCGCCGTCGTCCCCCCTTCCCGGGGCTCCCCGGCCCCCGGAAGCCCCCCGATTCCACGCCCCCGACCACGCACGCTCCCGACACCTACCCCGAGTCAGGCATGACGTGACGCGCGTGAGGCCCCCGGTCCGGCCGGGGGCCTCACCCGTTCCTTCCGTCCCCCTGCCGGGAGGTGAACGGGCCGTCAGCGGGCCGGGGGGCAGTCGGCGGGCACCTGGCCGCCGGCCACCAGCCGCCCGCAGACCTCCCTGACCTCCAGGGCGCCGTCACCGCGCACGGTCGCCAGCAGCACCGGCTTCTGCTCGACCACGTGCCCCGTGGGGCCCCGGACGAACCGGACCACGCCGCTGGCGCCCTTGGGCAGCGCGTCGCGTCCCTGGTCGGTGAGGGCGGCGAAGACCGCGCTCGGGGTGGGCACGGACTTCTGCTCCCCGTACACCTGCTTGGCCACGTTGGTGACCAGCGCCGCCGCGTCGTAGCTGACCGCCGCGCGGGTCTCCGAGGGCCGCCGTTCCGCCGCGTCGCCGCCCCCGCTCATGTCCCGCGCGATCCGGCGGTAGTCGGAGTAGAACGTCTGCGGCTGCCGGCCGGGGCCCACCCAGGCCGGGGTCCACGCCTCCCGGAGGGCGAGCGGGGTGTAGAAGAGCCGGTAGCCCTTGCCGCCGATCTCCTCGGGATGGTCGCTCACGTACTTGGCGATCTCGTCGTCGGCCAGCACCACCGGATCGCTCCGCCCGCAGTTCTGCTCGATCGTGTTGACGAAGGTCGGGAACTCGTCCGAGCGGCCCGCGTAGTAGAAGACGTCCTGCGCGTCCCGGCACGCCGCCATGGTGGCCCGGGCGACGTCGCTGGGATGCCGGTACGGGGACATCCGCACCGTGCCGCCGGGGCGGGCGGCGGTGAACTCGGCCTGGAACCGGTGGGCGAGGTCCCTGCTGTACAGGTCGTCGGGATCGTCGTCGTAGATGACGTCGACCGTCCCGGCCCGCTTCCCCAGCCGCCCGCCGGCCGCCCAGTACGCCGCGTGCCGGGCGAGCCGCCCGTTGGTCGGGGCCAGCCGGAAGAAGTAGGGCGAGTAGGCGCCGCTCTCCAGCCGCGCGATGGCCTCGAAGCTGTTGGCGGTGCCGATCATGGGCAGCGCCGCCTTGGACAGCACCCTGATCGCCGCGCGGGTCTGCTCGCGGCTCTGCTCGAACCCCACCACCGCCACGATCGAGCGGTCCCTCAGCGCCAGGTCGCGGATCTGCCCGGCCACCTGCGCGCCGTACCGGAACCTGGCCCCGGCGTTGGCCACCAGCACGCGCAGCCGCAGGTCCGGGCTGCCGTCGTTGAAGCGCTGCTGCTCGATCGACACGCCCACCAGCTCGCCCTGGGCACCGGCCAGCAGGTCCAGCTGCCGGTTCCGGGTGGACGGATCGGCGGTGACGGGGCCGAGATAGACGATGGTGATGTAGTCCTTGCCGGACCGCAGGACCTCGTCGTTCAGCCGCTCGATCCGGTCGAGCACCGGCTTCATCCTGTTGACGTGGCCGCCGGCGGGGGCGGTCCCGCCGAAGGTGTAGGACCCGTCGGTGATCCCGACGCACTCCCCGGATTCGGTACGGATGATCTGGAACGCGGCGCAGTACCGGCGGGCATTGACCGAGATGACCGAGATGGAGCCGGCCAGGACCGCGAGCATGGCGATCCAGGGCAGCAGCGGATGGGCGACCCGGGGACGGCGCCGGCCCGGCCGCACCGGCGGGGGGTCGCCGCCCGGATCGGCCGCCAGGTCCACCCGCAGCTCCCGCCGCGTCCCCAGCACCCGCACGCGGCGCTGCTCGCCGAGGTACCGGCCCCAGAGCCGGCCGGCCGCGACCGCGTCCTCCGGCTCGCCCGAGGACATCTCCACCCGGATCGTCCGGGCCAGCCGGTCCACCAGGCGCGGGCCCGAGGGGTGGGGCGACCCGACGTCGGCGGGCTCGGCCGGGTCCACTCCCGCCACGACCACCAGCGGGTCGAAGACCCGCTGGTCCGAGGAGCGCTGGGCGTCGGCGCGGACCCGTTCCACGGTCTCGACGAAGGCGACCCCGACATGCCCGGCCGCCAGCCGTTCGAAGATCACCACGGGGTAGCGGACGCGGGCCCAGGCGGCCCGGCGGATGCCGCGCCGGTAGTTGCGCCGCAGATCCTCCAGGAACGCCGCCACCAGCAGCAGGTCCAGCTGCTCGGCGTGGTCGTCGGGCTCGACCGGGCGGGGGTCGAGCACGCCCAGGGCGAAGCTGAGGAAGTCGGGCGAGCCGTCGCTCAGGTACGGCTGGCGGCGGAACCAGCCGTACCGGAGGACGCCGTACCAGCCGCGGGTCCGGGCCAGGACCTGCACGGCGACGAACGCCAGCCCGACCGCGCCCGCCAGCATCGCCGCGGCCAGGTCGACCGCCGCCGCGGTGCCGGCGCTGACCACCGCGACCACCGCCACGCCGATCGGCGCGATCTGCTCCAGGAAGCCGAGGAACGTGCTGATCCGGCCCCTCCGCCCCTCCTCGATGTCGCGCAGCACGTCCCGGCCGCGGCGGCGGATCACCCGGCCCAGCTCGCGGCGGCGGGCGCTCTCGTTGTCGCCGACGGGCGGGTTCGTCAGGTTGTGGACGAGCCGGTGGTTCTCCCGTTCGGCGCGGGAGGCGTTGCGCGGCGGCTGCGGGTCGCCCGCCAGCCGGATCTCGCGCAGGTCGCGCAGCCACAGCGCCATCTCCAGGTGCGGGAACCGCAGGGCCGGTTCCCAGCGCGGGCGGCAGGCCGACTGGGACAGCTCGTGCATCGCCTCGCGCAGGACGCCGGAGATGCCGGCCGCGGAGGTGTCGGCGGCGATGTGCGAGGCGGGGGCGCGCTCGGATTCGCAGCGCTCCTTGAGGAGCTTGGCCGCCCGGCGGGTCCGGGCCGCGGGCCCGAGCAGGAACAGCAGGGGGCGCAGCCGCTCCCTGGCCCTCCGGGTCGGTCGTTCACGGAGCCTTTCGAACAGTTCCAGGACGCCGCGCAGCGCGCCCGCACCCAAACCCTCGTCTCCGCCGGCCGCCGCCATGGGAGAACAGCCCCTTCCTCATCCGGGTCCGTCGAGCTTCTCTGGTCCGTCGAGCCTCTCTGGAGCCTTGGACGTCCGCGCGGCCGGTTTCGTTGAGGGATTCGGCCAGTGGGCCGCCGGGCCCCCGGTCAGGGGCGGGCGGCCTCATCCGCAGGGCACACCCCCGTCGTTCCGCGGCCCTCCCTGACGAGCTCGCCGCAGACGGCCACCATTCGCAGGGAGCCGTCGGGCCGTACCGTCGTCAGCAGCACCGGCTTGCGCGGGATCTGGTGGCCCTGCGAGCGCGGCCCGAAGCGCAGCAGGCCGGTGGCGCCCTGCGGCATCGCGCCCTCGCCCGGCTCGGTCAGCTCCGACAGGATCGCCGCGGCGGTCGGCAGCGTCCGGTCCTGGTCGCCGTAGATCCGCTCGGCGGCGCTGATCACCGTGCGGGCGGCGTCGTAGCCGAGCGCCGCGTGGGTCCGGGACGGCCGGGCCTGCGCGGCGGCGTTCCCGCCCACCAGATCCTCCACCACCTGGTCGAACGAGGGGTAGAAGATCTGGCGCGGCTGGTCTCCGACGAAGTCCGGCACCCACGCCTCCTGGGCGGCCAGCGGGGTGAAGAAGAGCCGGATCGAGTCGGTGGCGCCGATGTCGCGGGCGTTGTCGCTGACGTACTTGGTGACCTCGTCGCCGGCGAGCACGACGCGCCGCCCCTTGCAGTCGGTGTTGGCCAGCCGGTTGATGAACGACCGGAACTCGTCCGAGCGGCCCGCGTAGTAGAACAGGTCGGCCGGGCTCGTACACGCCTCCAGCACCCTTCCGGGCACCTGGCTGGGATCGGAGTACGGCAGCATCCGCACCTTCCCCGGGGCGAACGCGGCGGCGAAGTCGGCGGCGAGGTTGCGGCTGTAGAGGTCGCCCTTGCCGGTGTCGTAGAAGACGTCGGCGCTGCCGGCCCGTACCCCGGTCCGGCCGTTGCGGCCCCAGAAGGCGGCGTGCCGGGCCAGCGTCCGGTTCGGCGGGGCGAGCCGGAAGTAGTACGGGGAGAAGCGGCCCCGCGACTGCGCCGTGCCGTCGTAGGTGTTGGTCGTCCCGATCATCGGGAGGGCCGATTTCGACAGCTCCTCGATGGCGTGGCCGGTCTGCTCGCGGCTCTGCCCGAAGCCGACGACCGCGACGATCGTGCCGTCCTGCGCGGCCCGTTCCCGGATGCGCCCGGCGACCTGGCGGGCGTGCCGGAACCGGGAGCCGGAGTTGGCCAGCAGGATCCGCAGCCGGGGCTGCCCGCTGGCCTCGTTGTGCCGCCGCTGCGCGATCGAGAGGCCGACCAGTTCCCCGTGGATCCCCGCCAGCAGGTCCGCCTCGGGGTTGCGGATGTCGGGATCGACGGTCATCGGGCCCAGGTAGACCAGCGTGACGTACGGCTTACCGGACGCCAGCACCGCGTCGTTGGACCGCTTGATGCGACGTTGGATCCCGGCCAGCCGTTCGTTGAACTCGTACGACCCGTTGCTGATCCCGATGCACTCGCCGTTCTCCGCGTGCCAGACCGTGAACGGCGCGCAGTACCGCACGGCCTGGAAGGAGATGACCGACAGCGAGCCGGCCAGGATGGCGCCCGCGACCAGCCACGGCAGCGCCGGATGGGCCGCCACGGGCCGGCGGCGGCCCTGGTACACCGGCTCGGTGGAGGAGCCGTCGCCGCGCCCGGCGTCCACCCTCAGCTCGCGGCGGGTGCCCAGCACCGCGACCCGCCGCTGCTCGGCCAGGAAGCCCGCCCAGAACGGGTGGCCGTCGTCCTGCTCGCGCACCTCGCCGAGATCGGCCACGGTCTGCTCGGCCAGCGGCGCGCGGATCGCCAGCGCCAGCTCGCGGGCCTCGGTCCGCGACCCGGTGGCGACGGCCATGACCAGCGGGTCGAAGCGTTCCTCGCGCCGCCGCAGCTCCTCCACCCGTTCGACGAACCGGCGGCTCTGGCCGCGGCCGGGGTGGTCCTCGGGCATCTGGTCGATCACGACCGCCGGGTAGCGCACCCGCGCCCAGGGGGCCCGGCCGATGCCGCGCCGGTACGCCTGCCGCAGGTCCTGGAGGAACGCCGCGATCAGCAGCCGTTCCAGCTCGTCGTCGAGCGGCGTCCCGGGGTCGGTCTCCTCCCGGTAGAACACGTCCAGGGCGAAGCCGAGGAAGTCGGACGAGCGGTTGCCGCGCATGTAGGGCTGCTCGGCGGAGGTGAACCAGCGGTAGCGGCGCCGGCCCGCCCAGTCCCGCGTGCGCGCCGCGACCTGGCCGAGGACGAACGAGAGCCCGACCCCGCCCGCCAGCATGGCGGCGGCGATGTCCAGGGTGCTGGCGGCGGTGGCGCTGACCAGGGCCACCAGCGCCACCCCGATCGGGGCGACCTGCTCCAGGTAGGACAGTACGGAGGCCAGCCTGCCCTGCTGGCCGGGCCGTTCGGCGGGCACCACGATCTGCCGGCGGCTGCGGATGCCGCGGCCCAGCAGCGTACGGCGCTCCCGGTCCTCCTCGGCGGCGTCCAGCTCCCCCGCCAGCTGCCAGAGCCGGCGCTGGGCGTTGGAGGCGAACTGCCGGTCCGGCCGTTCGCCGTTCCCCGACTGTTCCTGTTCGAGCCGCATCCGGCGCAGCTCCAGCAGCCACAGCACCATGCTCAGCATCGGGAACCGCAGTCCCGGCTCGAACCTGGGGTGGTGGGAGGACAGCTCGCGGCTCACGTGCCGCAGCAGCAGGGCCAGGTCGGTGAAGGGGGGCGCGCCGGCCTGGACGTCGGAGGTGATGTGGCTGTGCGGCCCGGGGTCGGCCATGCAGCGCTCCACCAGCACATGGGAGACCTGCCGGGTCTCGGCCGGAGAGCCGATGGTCAGCAGCAGCGGCCGCAACCGGTCGCCGGCCCGGGTGCGCGGCCGTTCCCTGACCCGCTCGAAGAGGCTGAGCAGGCCCTCCAGCCGCTCGGCGCTCGGGGGACCGCCATGACCCGTGTTCACGCGGCGCCTCCTGACTCCCGATCGGCCTCGCACCGGCCATCCGGAACCGTCGTTCGTACAGAGTTGGTAAATAGACGTCGGCCGCCATGTAACCGAGTACAGGGCAATCATGGGAAGCCCTTTGTCATCATTGAGACGTGACCGACGACTTCGACGAGCCGCTCGAGGGCGACATCGGGCCCGCGTCAGCCGCCGAGCACACCCGGGGCGGCACGGACCCCCGGACCGGCACGGGCACGGGCACGGCGAACGGGCGCGAGGCGCTGCGCGACGCCGGGGCGGTGAGCGAGGCCGAGGAGCTGCGCCGGTACGAGCGGGAACGCGAGGAGAGGCGGCGCCGCACCAACGCCGTGTCCGGCCGGGTCGCCCTGGCCGCCGTGGCCCTCTTCCTGGCGTTCCTGGCCTACGACTCGGCGGCCACGGCCGTCGAGGCGCGCCGCCGGGACGACCCCTGGATCTACCCGCCCGCCGTCGTCGCCGGGATCTGCCTGGCGGGCCTGGCGGTGCTCGCGGCCTGGACGCTGCGGCGCCGCCGCAGGTGAAACGCCGCGGGGCCGGGCGCCGTCTCGGAATGTGAACCCGTACACGATCTCAGGCGCAGGTCAGATAGCCTTCTTCGAGTGACCGACAGCGCCAATCCAGCCATTGTCATTCCCGACCACCTCAAGCCCGCCGACGGCCGCTTCGGATGCGGTCCGTCCAAGGTGCGGCCCGAGCAGCTCGCCGCGCTCGCCGACTCCGGCTCGGCCTACATGGGGACCTCCCACCGGCAGAAGCCGGTCAAGTCCCTGGTCGGCCGCGTCCGCTCGGGCCTGGCGCAGCTCTTCTCGCTGCCCGAGGGGTACCAGGTCCTGCTCAGCAACGGCGGCACCACGGCCTTCTGGGACGCCGCGGCGTTCGGGCTGGTCCGCGAGAGGTCGCAGCACCTGACGTTCGGTGAGTTCTCCAGCAAGTTCGCCAAGGTCACCAAGGGCGCGCCCTGGCTCGCCGACCCGTCGGTGATCTCCTCCGAGCCGGGCACGCACCCGCTGCCGCGGGCCGAGGAGGGCGTGGACGTCTACGCGCTCACCCACAACGAGACCTCCACCGGCGTGGCCATGCCGATCAGGCGGCCGGCCGGGACGTCCGCCGGCGAGTCCCTGGTCCTGGTGGACGCCACCTCCGGCGCGGGCGGCCTGCCCGTGGACGTCAGCGAGACCGACGTCTACTACTTCGCCCCGCAGAAGTGCTTCGCCGCCGACGGCGGCCTGTGGGTCGCGCTGGCCTCCCCGGCCGCGCTCGCCCGGATCGAGGAGATCTCCTCCTCCGACCGGTACGTCCCCGAGTTCTTCAACCTCACGACCGTGGTGGACAACTCGGCCAAGGACCAGACCTACAACACCCCGGCGGTGGCGACGCTGCTGCTGCTCGCCGAGCAGATCGAGTGGATGAACGGGCAGGGCGGCCTGGCCTGGACGACCGCCCGCACCGCCGACTCGGCGCAGCGCCTCTACACCTGGGCGGAGAAGTCCTCCTTCGCCACCCCGTTCGTGACCGACCCGGCCCAGCGCTCGCAGGTCGTCGGGACGATCGACTTCACCGACGAGGTGGACGCGGCGGCGGTGGCCAAGGTACTGCGGGCCAACGGCATCGTCGACACCGAGCCGTACCGCAAGCTCGGCCGCAACCAGCTGCGCGTCGGGATGTTCCCGGCCATCGACCCGGCCGACGTGGAGGCCCTCACGGCCTGCGTCGACCACATCGTCGAGCGCCTCTGACCCACGTCTCGAGGCCGGTCTCCGAGGCCGGTCTCCGAGGCCGCTCCTCCGAGGCCACACCGCGCGGGCCGGTACGCGGTGGCGGGACGCCCCGCCACCGCGTACCGGCGTGTCGCGGTGCCGTCCTCGGGAGGCCGGCGCGCCGTACGGGCCGGGGCGCGGGCGCGGCGGAACGCCCGCGCCCGGTTCGAGCCGCCCGTACGGCCGAATAAGCTCGGACCCGTGAACCGTGCGCCCCACTGGTTGCTCCCCACCGTCCTGACCGCGCTGATCCTGGCGGTGGTCATCGGCGCCCTGCTCGGCTGAGCCCGGGGCGGCCGGGACGGGGCGGAGCGACCGGCGGGCCTCCGGCGACGGCCGGGACGCGCGAGCGGCTCGGGGCACATGATCGGGCGGGTGCCGAACGGGGGATGATCAAGGGATGTCGTTGCGTCCGCCTCACCGCCGGCAGGCCGTGCTGCGCGCGGGAGCCGCCCTCGCCCTTCCCGCGGGCGGCCTCGCCTGGACGCTGCCGGCGCCCCCGGCCACGGCGTCGACCGCAGCCTCGACCACGGCCTCGGCCGGGACCGCGGCCGCACCCCGCACCCCGTACACAGGCGCGTACACGGGCACGGGCGCAGGCGCGAGGGCCCAGCGGGCGGCGCCCGACGACGAGATCGCCTTCACCGTCTCCGATCCCCGGATCACCGAGTCCAGCGGCCTGGCGGTGAGCCGCCGCCACCGCGGCGTCACCTACACCCACAACGACTCCGGCGGCGTCGCGCAGATCTTCGCGCTGGGCCCCGACGGGCGCACCCGGGCCGTGCTCACCCTCGCCGGGGCGGGCGCCCGCGACTGGGAGGCCATGGCGATGGGCCGGGACGAGCAAGGACGCCCGGCCATCTTCGTCGCCGACATCGGCGACAACCTCGGCGGCGCCTGGCCGTACGTCACCGTCTACCGGGTGACCGAACCCGAGCGGCTGCGCACCCGCACGCTGCGGGCGACGGCGTTCCGCTTCAAGTACGAGGACGGGCCCCGCAACGCCGAGACCATGATGATCAACCCGCGGACCAACCGGCTCTACATCGCCAGCAAGCTGTTCTCGGCGGCGGTGTACGAGGCCCCGGCCCGGCTGAGCACGCGCGGCACGAACCTGCTGCGCAAGGTCGGCGACGCCCCCGCGATCGCCACCGACGGGGCGTTCGCCCCGGACGGAAGCGGCTACGCCATCCGCACCTACTTCGGCGCCCGGCTGTACCGGGTGGACGCGAAGGGCCGGCCCGGCCGCATGCTGACCTCGATCGGCCTTCCCCGCCAGCAGCAGGGCGAGTCGCTCACCTACTCGGCGGACGGGCGGAGCCTGCTGGTCGGCTCGGAGGGGCCCGCGCAGGCGGTGTACCGGGTGCCGCTGCCGAAGGACGCGCTGCCGTCCCCGGGTCCGTCCGGGAGTTCCCGGAACGGGGACGGGGAAGGGAACGGCGGGGGCGCGGGCTCGGCCGAGGAGGGCCGCCGCGACTCGACCGGGCCGAGCCTGGGGCTGATCATCGCGCTCAGCATCGCGGCGGCGGTCGGCTACGGCCTCCTGCGCAGGCGCTCGTGAGCCGCGCGCCCGCCCCCGTCTCCGGGCCCGTTCCCGGGCCCGGGGAAGGAAAGGGTCGCGCTCGAATCGCGGCCGGGACAGATCGGACCCGTCCGGACACGTGTGAGGATGCGGACTGTGGAGCATGAGCTGGTGGGCCTGCGCGGGCCCGGCGGTCGGTGGCGCCCGGTCGCGGCCGGGCCGTTCGCCCTGGTGGCGGTGGCCCTGGCCCTACTGCCGATTCGCCCGGTCTGGCTCTGGGCGGCGCTGATCGCCGTGGTGGCGGCCGTCCCGTGGGCGCTGGGCGCGGCCCCGGAGGCCCGCCGCCGGCGTCCCCGCCCGTACTGGAGGCTGTCGGCCGAGGGCCTGGAACGCGTCGGCCGCGGCGGGCTCAGCCTGACGCGGTACGAGCGGTCCCGGATCGAGGGCCTGGCGATCACCACCGGGGACGGGGTCCTGACCGTCCTCCACAGGTTCGGCCGCACGGCCGTCGGCACCCTGGACTCCATGGGGATGGAGCCGCTGCCGTTCTTCGTGACGGCGCGGCGGCTGGGCGTCCCCGTCCACCTGCTGGACGGGGACGCCGCCGACCTGGCCGAGCAGGCCGGCGAGGAGGCACCCGAACCGTCCGGCCCCGACGGCGCCGCCGCCGACCTGGGTCTGCCCCGCCACCACGCCGCCGAGCAGCGCCTCCTCGACCAGGAGGCGGCCCTGCTGGCCGCCGCCCACGAGCCGCCGCGCCGCGCCCCGTCCCCCGCCCCGGACCTCCCGGCGCAGAGCCCGCCGCCGGGGGCCCTGCCCGGTTCCGTCGCGCCCGCGCCGGCCCCGGCCGCCGCGGCGGCGTCGGCGCCGTCCTCGCCGTCCTCCGACACCAGGACCGCCGCCTCCTCCGGCGCCGCGCCCGTGACGGCGGCCGGCGCGCCCGGCACCGGCCGGGAGCCGGTACGGCTGGCGACACCGGCGCCGCTGCCGAGCCGCCGCAGGATCGCGCTGCTGGGCGGGCTGAGCGGCCTGCTGGGCGCCGTCATGGTCGCCCGGATCGCGATGGAGGGCACCGGCGGGTTCGGGGCCCGGCTCGCGGCCGGATGCTGGGCGCTGGCGGCGATCACCGGCATGCTCGCCGCGCGCCGCCGCATGCTGCGGGCCACCAGGATCCAGTGGACGATCTCCGGGGACGGCATCGAGGTGCGGGGCCGTCCCGGCGTCCGGGAGGCGCTGCGGCTGCCCGCGGGAGAGATCGCCGCGCTGGTCGTCGGCCCGGGCCTGCGGCCCGACCCGCTCACCGGCGAGCCGCGGCGGGCGGACCCGGCGGTGCTGGCCTTCGACCACCGGCTGCGCCTGATCGCCCGGCTGCCCGCGCACGGGCTGGACGCCTTCCAGCTCACCCACGCCCTCGACGACCACGGCCATCGCGTGGTCACCCCGGGCCGGCGACCGCCGCGCACCCCCGAGTACGGCCTGGACGGGCTGCCGGAGATCTTCGCTCAGGTTCCGGGCGGGCGCCTGGTGGTGACCGACGGCGGGCTCGGCTGGGCCGACGCCGCGGGCGACGTGGTGCTGCGGATGCCCGAGGACCGGCTCGGCGGGATCGAGCTGCTGACCATCGCCGGGCACGCCTGGGTCCGGCTGTACGACGCCGACGGCGAGGAGTTCTTCGCGGCCCCGCTGTCGGCGCTGCGGATCGCCCGGACCGACCTGCGCGAGTCGGCCCGGCGCGCCGGGCTGCCGGTGAACGACGCCGAGTACGACGCCTACCTCAGCGCGGCGTTCCACTCGGCCGTGGCCACGCTGTCGGCACCCCAGCAGGGCCCCGCGCCCGCGGTGCCGGACCCGTCCGGACGGGCCGGGCGGGCGGCGCCGGGGACCGGAGACGGCGAGGAGAGCGGGGAGCGGCCGAGCCCGGTCAGCGCCCCGGGCGCCCTCCTGGACGCCACCCGCCGGTCCCGGCTCGGGACGTACCTGGTCAGCGTGCTGCTGTGCGAGATGGTGGCGCTGCTCGGCGCGGTGTGGCTCGGGCCGGACCTCGGCGGGTTCCTGGTCACGGCGAGCTGGTCGCTGCCCGCGGGGGTGGTGATCGGGCTCGGCGGCTACTGGCTCTACGACCGCGACCGGGCGCAGCTGCGCGTCTCCTCGGCCGGGCTGGCGGTGGTCACCCGGCGGGGGCGGGTGGAATGGGACCTGGTCCGCGAGCGGGTGGGCGGCGTCGGCATCGACGAGTCGGCCGACCGCATGCCCCGGCTGGTGGTGTGGAGTCCCGCCGGGCGGGTCCTGCGCCAGGTGGGCTTCCCGCCCGACCTGGAGGAGCTGCGCCGTGCCTGCGAGCGGTACGGGCTCCCCTGGGGCCCTCCGGACGCCGACCGTCCCGCTCCCCCGCCCCCGGAGCTGTGACCCCGGAGCCGTCACCTCAGAGCCGTCGCCCCGGCCGTGCCCCCGAAGGGCGGCGGCTCAGCCCTTGGGCTCGCGCAGCGGCCAGGTGCTGATCACCTCGTGCTCGACCGTGGTGCGTCCCTTGGCGGGCAGGCGGCTCTCCATCAGCCGCACCGAGTCGGCGGTCCAGGGGGTGCCCGCGAACGCCGACATCGGCTCCAGCAGCGGGCGGACGTCCACCGGGACCCGGCAGCGCGCCAGGGTCAGGTGCGGGCGGAACGCGCGGCTCTTGCCGGGCGGCACCCCGAGCCGGCGTCCGGCGGCCGACGTCGAGGCCGCCAGCCTGGCCAGCTCGCGGCGATCACCGTACAGGCCGGACCACAGGACCCTGGCGTGCGCGCCGTTGCCCGGGAAGGCCCCGGCCCCCGCCAGGGAGAGGGTGAGCCGCCGGTGCCGGGCGACCGCGCGCTGGAGGCGGGGCAGCAGGCGCTCGAACGTCCGCTCGTCGACCTCGCCGAGGAAGGTCAGCGTCACGTGCAGCTGCTCGCGGCCGACCCAGCGGAGCCCCTCGGGCGGGCCGGACCGGTACGGGGCGAGGAAGTCCTCGAGTTCGTCGAGGACGTACGGTGGCGGCACCAGCGCCACGAACAGCCTCATGGGATTGTCCGGGATGCCACGCGACCAGCTTTCCAGCCGGAACGGCGGTTTGTCACGCGCGGAGATCGCACCGTCGACACCCGGTAACCCGAACGTTCCCCCTGCTCAGCGGTCCGAGGCCGCGGCGGGACGGCGCAGCGCGCCGGCGAGCGCCGGCCGCACCGCGCCGCGGGGCGCGGCGAGCACCGCCACCACCAGTGCCGAGGCGAGCGCGACCAGGCCGCCGAGGACGATGCTCATGCGCGGGCCGAAGTGCTCGGCCATCCAGCCGACCAGCGGGGCGCCGAACGGGTTGGTGCCCAGGAACACGAACATGTACAGGCCCATCACCCGCCCGCGCATCTCCGGCGCGACGTTCAGCTGCATGGTGGCGTTGGCGGCCGTGGTGAAGGTCATCAGCACGATCCCGGTGGGCACCAGCAGCGCCAGGAAGGACCAGTAGACCGGCATCAGACCGGTGAGCACCTCCAGGACGCCGAACAGCGCCGCCGCCCCGACCAGCACCCGCAGCCGCGGCCGGGCCACCCGGCGCGCGGCCATCAGCGCGCCGATGAGCGCGCCCAGCGCGAGCATGCTGGAGGCCAGGCCGAACGAGGACGCTCCCCGGTCGAACACCTCGCGGGCGACCAGCGCGGTGGTCATCTGGAAGTTCATCCCGAACGTGGCGACGAACCCGACCAGGACGAGCACCAGCATCAGGTCGCGCCGCCCGCGCACGTACCGCAGGCCCTCGCGCAGCTGGCCCTTGGCCCGCTTGACCGGCTCGGAGCCGTGCAGCTCGCTCGCCCGCATCGCGTACAGGCCGAACAGGACCGCGCCGAAGGACACCGCGTTCAGCAGGAAGACCGGCCCGGTGCCGAGCACCGCGATCAGCACGCCCGCCACGGCCGGGCCCACCAGCCGGGCACCGTTGAAGGTGGCGCTGTTGAGGGCGATCGCGTTGGGCAGGTCGCGGGTGCCGACCATCTCGATCACGAACGACTGGCGGGTCGGGTTGTCCACGACCGTCGCCAGCCCGAGACCGAAGGCCAGCAGGTACACGTGCCACACCTGCGCCGTCCCGGTGATCGCCAGGACGCCCAGGACCAGCGCCAGCAGCCCCATCGCGGCCTGCGTGATCATCAGTACCCGGCGCTTGGGGTAGCGATCGGCGATCACTCCGCCCCACAGCCCGAACAGCAGCAGCGGCAGGAACTGGAGCCCGGTGGTGATGCCGAGCGCGACGCCGCTGCCGTGCGCGAGGTCCAGGACGAGCCAGTCCTGCGCGACCCGCTGCATCCAGGTCCCGGTGTTGGAGACGACCTGGCCCGAGGCGAACAGCCGGTAGTTGCGGACCCGCAGCGACCGGAACATCCCTCCGGCCGGAGCGTCGTCCGGTACGGCGTCGTCCGGTACGGCGTCCGGTGCGCCGGACGCGGTCAGGCCCGGCTGATCTTGTCCAGGATCGGTGCCGCCCGGCGCAGGATCTCCCGTTCCTCCGGGGTCAGCTCCTCCAGCCTCCGGGACAGCCACGCCTCCTTGCGGCGCCGTTCCTCCTGGAGCAGCGACCCGCCCGCCTCCGTCACGCTCAGCACCACCTGGCGGCCGTCGGTCGGATGCGGGCTGCGCGCCAGCAGCCCCTGCTCCTCCAGGAACGCGATCACGCGTGTCATCGAGGGCGGCTGCACCTTCTCGTGGTCGGCCAGCTCCCGCGGGGTCATCGACCCGTGGCGCTGGATGGCGGCGAGAGCGGCGAACTGGGTGAGTGAGAGCGGACCGGCGCCGCCGCCGTCCGGCCCTGGCCCCCTCAGAGTGCGCAGCCGGCGGGACAGGCGCGCGATCGAGATGCGCAGGTCTTCGGCCAGGCCCGGGGCCCTGCCCGGGGCGCGGCGCGGATTCGGTGGCGTGCTCATGGTCGTTCGCAGAAGTCATTGCTTTTGCTAACGATACGCCGCGCTGCGGTATTCCGCGACGGTTCGCCGGCATCGCGCGCACGCACCGCCCCGGCCGTACCCGTACGGCGCGCCGGCGGCGCGAACGACTTCACCCTCCGATCGCTGGTAGGACCCTCCCGACCATCGTGCCACGCCCCCGCGCACATGGCCCCTTCGCGGGGGCGCGGGGACACCCCCGCACCCCCGCGTACAGCAGGGGGTCAGCTCACGCCGAGCACGCTCTTCACCGGCTCCAGCGCGAAGTAGAGCACGAACAGCACGGCGATCAGCCACATCAGCGGGTGGATCTCGGCGAACCGGCGCCGGGCCGCCTTGATCGCCACGTAGCTGATGAACCCGGCGCCGATGCCGACCGTGATCGAGTAGGCGAACGGCATCAGGACGATGGTGAGGAACGCCGGGATCGCCACGTCGTAGTCGTCCATGTCGATGTGGCGGATCTGGGTGACCATCAGGAAGCCGACCACCACCAGCGCGGGCGTCGCCGCCTCGAACGGGACGATGGTCACCAGCGGCGCGAAGAACATCGCGACCAGGAACAGCAGGCCGGTCACCACGCTGGCCAGGCCCGTCCGGGCACCCTCGGCCACACCGGCGGCGGACTCGACGTAGGTGGTGTTGGACGAGACCGAGCCGGCGCCGCCGGCGGCGGCGCCGACCGAGTCGACCAGCAGCACGTTGCGGATGCCGGGGAGGTTGCCCTCCTTGTCCAGGAGCTTGCCCTCGGCGCCGACGCCCACGACGGTGCCCATCGTGTCGAAGAAGTCGGCCAGCATGATCGTGAAGATGAACAGCAGCGCGGCGGTGATCCCCACCCGCTCGAAGCTGCCGAAGAGGCTGAAGTCGCCGACCAGCCCGAGGTCCGGCTTGCCGACGACCTTGTCGGGGACCGCCGGGACGTTGAGCTGCCAGCCGTCGGGGTTGATGACCGGGCGCCCGTCTGGCCCCGGGCCCTTGTTGTACGGGCCGACCTTGGCCAGCGCCTCCACGATGATGGCGACCACGGTGGTGGACAGGATGCCGATCAGGATGGCGCCCTTGACCTTGCGGGCCACCAGGACCGTGGTCAGCAGCAGGCCGAAGACGAACACCAGCGTGGGCCAGCCCGTCAGGCTGCCCGTCCCGCCGAGCTGCAACGGGACCGACGCCTCCCCGAGCGCGCCCGGGATCCGCCGTACGAAGCCGGCGTCCACGAACCCGATCAGCGCGAGGAACAACCCGATCCCCACCGCGATCGCCGATTTCAGCGACGCGGGGATGGCGCGGAAGACCGCCACCCGGAACCCGGTCAGCACCAGGACGGTGATGACCAGCCCTTCGAGGACCACGATGCCCATCGCGTCCTCCCAGGACATGACCCCGGCGAGGCTGAAGGCCACCACGGCGTTCAGTCCCAGTCCCGCGGCCATGGCGAACGGGTAGCGCCCGAACAGGCCCATGGCCAGCGTGAGCAGGCCGGCCACCAGCGCGGTCGCCGCCGCCACCAGCGGGATGCTCGCGCCCGGCTCGGTCAGGTCACCGAGGAACTGGCCGTCCTTGTCGGCGACCGTTCCAATGATCAAGGGGTTGAGGACCACGATGTAGCCCATGGTGAAGAAGGTGGCCAGCCCGCCCCGGATCTCGCGGCCGACGGTGGACTCCCGTTCGGAGATCTTGAAGTACCGGTCGAGTCGGCCGACTGGGGCCTGCGGTTGCGCTTCTTTGACGGTCACGGGCGCAGAGTGTAGACGAACGGGCAGGTAAACCCGCATACGGGCACCGAAATGTCAACAGATCGATAAATAAGGTGATATCGCCAACGTGACGCGGCCGGTCCGAGGCCGCCCGGCGCCCGGCAGGGACCGGCGCCCGGTAGGGGTCAGTGCCCGGTGCCGACCGGCGCCCGGTAGGGACCGGCGCCCGGTGCCGAGCGGCGCCCGGCCGGTGCCGCGACCGCGTCCAGGAGCCAAGGCCGAATACCCTGATCAGTATGACGCGACCGCGCCGGCCCGACCCGCCCCCGATGCAGACCAACGACGTGGGCGTCGCCCTGGCCGGCACCGCCGGATGGGCGGTCACGCTCGTCGTCCTGCTGATCGCCGACCTGCCCCGGGACGACCGCTGGTGGCTGTGGGTGTGCGCGGCCGGCATCGTGATCGGCCTATTCGGGTCGTGGTACATCCCCCGGCTCCAGGCCGCCCGCGCCAAGGAGTCGAACCGGCGGAAGCCGAAAGCGACGGAGGAGTGAGGGGGGCGCCCCCGGAGGGTCAGTCCTGCTCCAGGTCCATCTCGGCCAGGACGGCCGGGAGCGCTTCGGGATCCCTGAGCACGGCCTCGGCCAGGAGCCGGTCCTCCCAGCGCCCGGCGGCCCAGGCGAGCCCGCGGGCCAGGCCCCAGGCACCGTCGGCGTGGACGCGGTCGTCGTCGCCGTACCACCAGCGCACCGCCTGCCCGTCGACCACCAGGGAGCCGTACGCGCGGTAGGTGCCGGGCGCCTCGGGCAGGACGGCGCGTACCTCGGCGGGCACCGGACGGTCCGTCCCGGCGGACTCGATCACGCCGGGCAGCTCCTCGCCGGCCCGCGGCAGGTCCAGCAGCGCCGCCAGCCGTTCGGCCCGCCCGTCGGCCGCGATGACCAGGGGCTGCCCGGCCAGCAGCGGCAGCGCGTCGGGCCGGTCGAGCACCAGCGCGTCGGCGGCGTCCACGACCTCCACCGCGCCGTCCACGACCGCCCGCACCCGCTCGGGCGGGTCCACGTCGAGGCCGGGGGCGTCGGCCAGGGCCGTCCACAGCCGCCCGAGGTGGGCGCGGGGGACGGTGCGGGAGGGGTCGCCGAGGCGGTCCAGCAGTTCGGCCGGGCCGCCGGGCTCGGCCAGCAGCTCCTCCAGCGACGTCCGCACGCCGAGGGCCAGCAGCAGCTCCCGGTCCTTCGGGGCGGTCGCCGGTACGGGGTCGTACAGCCCCGCGAGCAGATCTCCGTCGCCGGGCGCGTCCCCCTCCAGGCGGAACTCTCCCGGACGGCGGCCGTCCAGCACCGGATGCCTCCGCAGCCACCAGGCCGTGTACGAGGGGACGGCCACGCGGCGCCCGTCGTGCAGGGAGACGTGCGCGGGACGGACGATCGCGTTCCGCCACGGAGGCCCGTCCAGCAGCCGCAGCGCCGCGTCCCAGTCCGCGACGAGCTCAAGGTCGCGGACCGCCTCGAACTCCGGCAGCACCGGAGGGAGGTCCTGCGGCCCCAGCCTGGCCAGGACGTCCTCGGCCCACCGGTCCTCGTCGTCGAGATCGTGGGACTCGGCGAGATCGGCCAGGGCCGGGAGGTCGACCTCCTCACCGCGGGCGAGCGCGAACCCGTCCAGGACGCCCGCTCCGGCCAGCGTCTCGGCGCCCCAGCGTTCCACCGGGCCGTCCGCCACGACGCCGAACGGGGCGTCCTCGGCCATCAGGTCGCGCAGGGGGCTCCCGGGCAGCAGCAGCTCGCCCGCCGGGTACAGGTCGCCGTCGGCCCCGGGCAGCGTCAGCTCCGCCAGCCAGGGCTGCTCGCCGGGGTCGAGCCGGGCCGCCGCGACCAACCCGAGGACGGCCGCCGCGATCTCGTCCGGGTCGTCGGCGTCGAAGGAGCCCTCGACGGCGGCGCGGACGGCCGGGTCGGCGAGCACGGCGCGCGGGCCCGCCTCGACGGCCCCGAGCCGGATCAGCAGCGGGTGGACGGCCTCCGGGTGGACGAAACGCAGCCCCAGCGGGCCGAGCCCGGCGGGATCGACGCCGTCCGCGGCGACCAGGAGGCCGCGCGGGCCCCGGACGACCCGTACGCCGTGGAGCGGGCCGTCCCCCGGCGCCAGCGGCACGGGCAGCGCTCCCAGCGCGTCTGCGGGGACGCCGGAGAGCGTCTCGTACAGCCGGTGCCACCACGCGGGCGGGCGGTCCAGGGCGGCCAGCTCGTCCACGACGTCGGCCAGCTCGACGCGCCGGACGCCCAGGGCGGTCAGGGCGGGGTGCCGGGCGGGCCAGCCGGCGGGCAGCAGCCCGGGAAGGACGGCCGCCTCCTCCCCCTCACCGGCGAGCAGCTCGATGAGGGCGGGCGGGCCGTCCACGGCGACCAGGTCACGTCCCCGTGCCCGCGGCGCCTCACCGGCCCTGTGGTGGACGGCGGCACCGTGGTGGACGGCGGCACCGTGGTCGGCGACAACGTGGTCGGCGGCACCCTGGTCGCCGGCGACCGGCAGCAGCGGGACGTCCGGGAGGCGGGCGAGGAGGGCGCGGCGGATCCGCGCGTCCAGCTCCCCGGCGGCCATCGGCCCGGGGACCAGGTCGAGCAGGCGCGGGGTGGCGGGCAGCTCGCGCAGCAGCGCGGCGTAGGTCTCCGCGGCCCGTTCCACCAGGAAGTCGGTCAGGGGGCCGGGGGCGACGTGCCTCCGGTCCGGCGCGAGCGGGAAGGAGGCGATCAGCAGCGCGGGCAGCCCGAGCCGCTCGTCGCCGGGCGTCGGGGCGTGCACCACCGCGGGGATCCCCTCGGGCAGCTCGGGACCGCCCGCTTCGGGCAGGGCCCAGCGCACCTGCCAGCCGGGCCGGGCGCGTTCCTCGACGGGACGGTCGGCCAGCAGCTCCGGCGGGGTCCGCCCGTGCGCCTCCGCGGTACGCCACGGAACGCCGTCGATCACCACCGTCGACCGGGCACCGGGGGTCCCGGGCTCCGGACCGGTCACGGCCAGCGTGCGGACGGGGGTGCCGTCGACCACGATCTCGACCGTACGGAGGGCGGGCAGGGCGAGCAGCAGGGCCGGGCCGACCTGGTCGAGCTGGGCGCGCACCGACGCCACGGCGGCGGCGTCGCGCAGCGGGAGCCGTACGGCGGTGGCGAAGCCCTCCGGGATCTCCGGCAGGTCGGCGGGCGGCGCGGCGAACGGCAGCCGCAGCAGCGGCACGTGCCCCCCGCGGCGCTCCAGTTCCCCGGCCAGGGCCGGGACGGCGGCCACCAGGTCGCGGGCGCGCGCCCGCGACCACTCGACCCCGGCCACGCGCCGTCCCGCCGCGCCCGCACCGTCCGCGCCCGCACCGTCCGCGCGCGTGCCGTCCGCCCCGGCGGCCTCCGCCGAGGCGATGGACGGGGCGTCGCTGACGGCCACGACGGCGGCGAACCCGACGCCGAACCGTCCCACGCTGCCCGTCTCGTCCCGCTTGGCGGAGGCGCGCAGCGTGGACAGCGCCTCGACCCCGGCGGCGTCGAGCGGAGCGCCCGTGTTGGCGGCCGTCAGGACCGGCCGCCCGGCCGCGCCCGTCCCGCCCGCCGGGGCGTCCGAGTCCAGCGACAGCCGGAGCCGCCCCGGGACGCCCGCGCGCAGCGCGGCGTCGGCGGCGTTCTGGGCCAGCTCGATGACGACCCGGTCCCGGTAGCCGCCGAGGGCGTGGTCCTCCTCGGCGTTGGCGTCCTCACGGAACCGCGCCGGGGACTCCGCCCACGAGCGCAGCACCCGTTCCCGGATCGGCCCGGTGGCGAGCGGATCAGCGCCGGTCACGTGCCCCCCTCATTCCGCACACCACGTTCCGTGCGCCTCGTACCGCGCTCCCCTCCCGTGCGCCCGAGACCGGCGGGAGCCTGGCGGCGGCCGGATCAGCCGCGCTCGAGCGCCTCTCCCGCCTCGGCGTCATGGACGGGCCCCAGCGGGACGATGTCGTACCCCAGCTCGTCGATGACCGGCGGGCCGTGCTCGGACGCGGCCGGGATCGACACCGCCTCCGAATGCGCGCCGCAGCCGTGGTCGGCCGAGACCACCCGGCCGTCGTCGGGCGCGTACTCGTTGGCGCAGACCCCGAACACCTGGCGCAGCTCGCCCGCCAGCGGCATGAAGAACCCGCAGGTGGAGCACTGGGCCGGGGCCGAGATCGCGATGGGCGCGCGGGGCCCGGCGATGCCCTCGTACCAGCGCGCGGCGGTCTCGTCGCGCCCCTCCCGGGACAGCACGCGGGGCCGTCCGAGGCCGAGCTCCCAGTAGGCCTGCCGGTCCAGCCCCTCGTCCACCTCGGCGTAGCCTGGGGCGAGCCGGACGTCGTCGGACGCGGTCGGCAGCAGGTCGCCGGGGCCGAGGTCACCGGGGCGCAGCCGCTCCAGCCACGGCACCCACTCGGGCGCGAGCAGGGCGTCCTCTCCCGGAAGCAGCACGCACTCGTCGACGGTCACCACCTTGGCGCGCGCGGCCCGCGCCACCGTCACCGCCCAGTGCCAGCCCCGGTACGCCGGGTCGAGACAGGCGAAATGGTGGGTGACCACCCGCTCGGCCTCGGCGCGCAGGCCGAGATGTTCGCCGACCTCGCCCGGCCAGGCCGTGTCCTCCGCCGCCTCCCTGGCCAGGTCGACGGCGCCCGCGCAGGCGGGATCGACGGCGGGGGGACGGGTACGGCGGGCGGGCCCTGTGGTGGTACGCGCGGTGTTCGAAGGCGCGGTGCTGGGCTGGCGCAGTGGGCTCACGCTCCAATTCTCGCCCATGCGAGGGCATGGCCGAGCACATCCACCGCCGCCGCGGGCCCCCGCACCCGGCCTGAGGCCCGGCGGGACGGCGCGTCCGGGCAAGTCACGAAGGTCGCGGGCCGCGTGCGGGCCGGCCGGAGCGGCCGGAAACGATGATCAGGGGGACAGGTCGTCGGCGACCGCGCGCAGCACCGTGGCGATCTTCTTGGCCTCGGCCGGGGAGGGGTGCTTGCCCCTGCGGTAGGTCGTGGAGATGCCGTCGAGCAGCTTGATCAGGTCCTCGGTGATCACGACCATCTCATCCGGCTTCTTCCGGCGGGCCTTGGCCACCGACTTCTCCACCGACGGCAGGGTCTCCAGAACGCGCACCGACAGCGCCTGCTGCCCGCGCCGGCCCTCGACCACGCCGAACTCCACGCGCTGGCCCGGCTTGAGCGTGGACACCGCGCCGGGCAGCGCGGAGGAATGCACGAAGACCTCACCGCCGTCATCGCGGGTGAGGAAGCCGAATCCCTTGTCGGCGTCGTACCACTTGACCTTGCCAGTGGGCACGGGAGACCTCGTTTAGTTCTCGTCCTGAATTGGGCTAAAGATTAGTGCCTCACCGCGAAGCGGTGAACACGGCGGTCGCGCCGGACGCCCCTGCGGGCGGGCGCACAGAAGCTATCGGGACGGCGCCGGAACGGCACCCGAATATCCGCCGGAACGGCCCTTCTCTCCGAAATCGCAGCTAAGGGCCGGTTCCGGATGGTTCATCCGGTCCGCGCGGCACCGTCGCCCACGGCCCCGAGCCAGCCCGGGAAGGCCAGCAGATCGGGCAGGACGACGTCCGCCCCGTAGGCGCGGAGCGCGTCCGCGTCGAACGCGCCGGTGGCCACGCCCACCGCCACCGCGGCGGCGGCCCGGGCCGCGTCCACGTCCCCGGTGTGGTCGCCGACGTACGCCCCCACCCCGTGCAGCCGGAGCGCGGAGCCCTTGTCGGCGCCGAACAGGCCGCCCACGACCTCGTCGACCGGAAGGCCCAGGAAGGCGACGGTCCGCTCGGTGTCGGCCTGGTTCTTGCCGGAGACCACGACCACCCGCGACCCCCTGTCCCGGACCGCGTCCAGCGCCTCGGCGGCGCCGGGCATCAGGACGGTCGCGGGGACGGCGACGTCGGCGTACATGGCGCGGTAGCGGTCGGCCATCGCCGGCACCCGGCCGGGCGGGAACCAGTAGGCCAGCTCGGTCTCCAGCGGCGGCCCGATACGGCTCACCACGGCGTCGACGTCGATGGGGACACCGGTCTCGGCGGCGAGCGCCGCGTACACCGCCCCGATCGCCACCCTGGTGTCGGCCAGCGTCAGGTCGAGATCGAACCCGACCGCGCGCCCGTCCAGATCGGGAAGGGCGGCGACCGCCTCCGCGAGCGGTCCGGGGTCACGCCCCGCCTCCGGTCCGGGTCGGGTCCCGCCGGCTTCTCGTGTCGCATCTGGCTCCAGCACGCCCAACAGGGTAAAGGGAAGGGCATGGCGGATTTGCCAAGCGAGGGGCGCCGGCGACCGGCCCCCGTCCCGCGCGGCCTCGTCCCGCGCGGGGCCAGGCCGTCCGGCGCGATCCCGTACGGTCGCGCGACGTACGCTCGCGTGACCGCCGCG
This sequence comes from Actinomadura viridis, assembly GCF_015751755.1. GTDB lineage: Bacteria > Actinomycetota > Actinomycetes > Streptosporangiales > Streptosporangiaceae > Spirillospora > Spirillospora viridis. Next base: position 8,290,504 of record NZ_JADOUA010000001.1, on the reverse strand, counting down.
GCCGGGCGGGTCCCGGGCGGGCCCGGGCACGCGCGCACCCGCGCTCTCCCGGTAGTGGCGATGCGACGGGATCCGAGTAGGAGAGCGCGGGAGTCTTGTGCGCGAACGCTATGCGATTATTTTCCGACCAGAACTGCATTGTTCTGTCGTCTGAAACATGCGTTCCTTGCTGGCGATATACCCGTAGCGCCGCCCGCAAACCCGCCGACCAGGGAAAAGGCGCCTCTCGAATACGCCACCGCACGTCAAAGAAGCACGACCGTCATCCCCCAGGGACCCCGCCCGCCGCGGAGAAAGAGGGCGCCATGTCCGGCGACCGAGCCCCGTCCCCCCACCCCACCGACCGCGGGCCCGCGGCCCGCAAGCGCGCCGCCGCGGCGCTGGCCACCGCCGTCTCCGTCGTCACGACCGTCGTGGTGCTCGTCCTGGCGGTGCACATCGTGTTCGTGGCGTTCGAGGCCAACACCGCCAACGACCTGGTCCGCACGGTCGCCGACTGGGCGGAGGGCCTGGCCTGGCAGTTCAGGGACGTCTTCCAGCCCGCCGATCCCAAGGTGGCGGTGGCCGTCAACCACGGGCTGGCCGCGCTGGTGTACCTGGTGATCGGCCGGATCGCGGTCGGGCTGATCCGGCGCCTGGCCTAGGCTTGGTGATCGCGTCCCGGGAACCGCACCGTCTCGAACGGCCACGCCGTGACGACCCACTCGCGGACGAACTCCTCCAGCTCCTTCTCCACGCTGGAGTCCTCCTCGTCGGAACGGACCCAGAACACCACGACGGCGTCGGCGTCGGGCCCGTCCGAGGGGGCCACATGAATACGGCCGAGCTGGCGTTCCTCGTCCGGGGTCATCACCACGTAGCTGAACGAACGGCGCAGCTGCCCTTCCTTCTGCATCCAGGCGACGTCGATCAGCGCCTGCTCGAAGGTGAACTCGCGATCCGGCCATCCCCACTCCGGCCCGAACCGGCCCTCCAGACGCTCCAGGCTCCCCAGCACCGCGCCGTAGTCCTTCACGACGTCGTGCGCGGTGATCGGGCGGATCCGGAAGCGCGGCCCGGCGACCAGGGTGGGGACGACGAACTCCTCCGGCAGGAAGGCCCCCCGACCCCCCTTCCGCGGAGAAACGAACATCGTCGACCCTTCCGACAACGCCCCTTCCGGCGACAGGGGCGCGAACCCAAGAACTCTAACCGCCCCCCGCGGAGTGCGAGCCGCATCACGAATTCGGGCGCGCCGGGCCCCGAGGCCAAGACCCCAGGTCGAAGATGCCTTACTGTTCTTGCGGAGGAATGAGGACCATGACGATGACCACGCGCGAACGGATCGTGAGCGAGTCGCTTCGGCTGTTCGCCGATCGGGGCTACGCCGCGACCTCCGTCGCGGAGATCGAGGCCGCGGCCGGGCTGTCGCCCGGCGCGGGCGGCCTGTACCGGCACTTCCGGTCGAAGGAGGAGGTCCTGGCCTCCGCCATCCGCGAGCACATCGAACGCACCCGCCACCAGATCAGCGCGGTGCTCCAGAACGCCACCGCCTACGAGGACCGGCCGCTGGAGATCCGGCTCAGGATGACCTGCCAGGCGGGCCTGGCGAAGATGCGCGAGGAACAGGACCTGATCAGGGTGCTCTTCCGCGACCTCGACCAGTTCCCGCACCTGGTGGCGGAGATGCGGGAGGGCATCGTCAACCCGCTGTACGACGGCATCGCCACCTGGCTGGCCGACCAGCCGGAGTTCGCGGGGATCGACGAGGACTGGCCCGCGATCGCCTCCGTCCTGGGCGGCGCGGTGGTCAACTACTGGCTGGCCAACGAGGCGATGTACGAGCCCCCGTCCCACATCCACGAGGAACGGTTCGTGTCAAGCTGGGCACGGCTGGGTCTCGGCCTGGTCACCCTGGAGCGCAGTCCCGTCAGCTGAACGGGACCGCCCGGCGGGCCGGACCCGCCCCCATCCCCCGGCCGCAGGGCCGCGGCCAGGCGTTTCACCGGCGCCTCCGCGACGTTCCGGCACGGCCCCGGCGAATCAGTCGTCCCGCGCCCTCATGACCCACCCCACACCGGGTACCCCTAAGGGCTCCTACGCTGAGGGGGCACGTGACGGCACCCGTACGCCCCGAGATTGGGAGATGGGATGGAAACGTTCGCGGACTGGCTGCGCGCACGCGATGACGAAGCGTTGCGCGCGCTGCTGTCCGCGCGGCCGGAACTGGTCAGCCCCGTCCCGGCCGATCTGGCCGCCCTCGCCGCCCGCGCGGCCACACCCGCCTCGATCTCCCGCGCTCTCGACCGGCTCGACCGCTTCACCCTGTCCGTCCTGGAGGCGCTGATCGTCCTGCCCCGGCCGCTTCCGCCGGAGGCGCTCCCGGACGCCCTCGGCGCCACCCCCGAGGAGGCGGCCGACGCCGTCGGGCGGCTCTACCGGCACGCGCTGGTCTGGGGAGAGGCGACACCCGCCGTCGCGCCCGCCATCGCGCCCGGCGTCCGGCAGGCGCTGCCGCACCCGGCGGGCCTGGGCCCGCCCGTCCGCGAGGTCTTCGCCGGCTATCCCACCGAACGGCTCAGCGCGCTGATCAGCGATCTCGACGGTGCCCGGCCGCGCGGTTTCGCCGACTCCGGCCGGCTCCTGGAACGGCTGGCGGACCTCCTGTCCGCGCCGGAGCCGCTGATCGAGGACGCGGGCCCGGAGGCCAGGGCCGCCCTCGAACATCTCACCTGGGGTCCGCCGGTCGGCCGCGTCACCGACGCCCGGCGCCCCGTACGCGTCGCCACCGCGACCACCCCGATCGAGCGGCTGCTGGCCCGCGGCCTCCTGGCCGCCGAGGACGACCGTACGGTCACGCTGCCCCGCGAGGTGGCGATCCACATGCGGGGCGGGCGGCTGTTCCGGGACGTCGGCGCCCGCCCGCCCGAACTCACCGGACGGGCCGCGCCCGCCCGCGCGACGTCCGGCGCCGCCGCCCCGGCGGACCCGGCCTCCGCCTCCGCCTCGCCTCCGGGCTCCGGCTCCGGGTCCCGCCGGTCGCCCGGCGACCTGGCCACGCGCACCGCCGCCGGCGAGGCGTTCACCGCCATCCGACGCGTCGAGGAACTCCTCGAACGCTGGGGCACCGACCCGCCGGCCGTGCTCCGCAGCGGCGGCCTGGCCGTCCGCGACCTGCGGGCCGCGGCGACGCTCCTGGACATCGAGGAATGGCAGGCGGCGCTGCTGGCCGAGACCGCCTACGCCGCCGGGCTCCTGACCCGCAGCGGCGACCTGGACGGCGAATGGCTGCCCACCCCCGCCTACGACCTGTGGCTCATGCGCGACGCCGCCGGCCGCTGGACCGAACTGGCCCGCGGCTGGCTGAAGACCGACCGCGCCCCCGGCCTGGCCGGCGGGCGCGACGACCGGGACCGGGTGATCAACGCGCTGAGCGAGGCGGTCGTCCGCAGCAGCGCGCCCGCCACCCGGGCCGCCACCCTGCGGGTCCTGGCCGGCGCCGCCCCCGGGCTGGCCGTGGACGCCGACGCCGTCCGCACCCGCCTGTCATGGTTGCAGCCGCGCCGGGCCGGTCCGCTGCGCGACCGCCTCGTGGACTGGACGTTGCGGGAGGCCGCCGTCCTGGGGCTGACCGGCTTCGGGCAGCTCGTCCCGTACGCCCGGGCCCTGCTGGACGGCGACGACCCCGAACCCGGCCTTTCCGCGTACCTGCCCGACCCCGTCGACCGCGTCCTCATCCAGGCCGACCTGACCGCGGTCGCCCCCGGCCCCCTGGTCAGCGAGCTGGCCCGGGAACTGGCCCTGTCCGCCGAGGTCGAGTCGACCGGCGGCGCGACCGTCTACCGCTTCACGCCCACCTCGATCCGGCGCGCGCTGGACGCGGGCCGGACCGCCGCCGAACTCACCGAACTGCTCACCCGGCACTCGGCCACGCCGCTGCCCCAGCCGCTCACCTACATGATCGAGGACGTCGGCCGCCGGCACGGGCACCTGCGGGTGGGCGCCCTGGCCTCCTACGTGCGGAGCGACTCCCCCACCACGCTCGACGAGATCCTCGCCGACCGGCGCTCGGGCGCGTTCCGCCTGCACCGCCTGGCCCCGACCGTCCTGGCCTCCGCGCTGCAACGGGCGGACCTGCTGGACGCGCTGCGGTCCCTGGGCCTGGCCCCGGTCGCGGAGGCCCCCGGCGGCGGGATCATCGTGACCCGGCCCGACGTGCTGCGCGCGGACCCGCCGCCGACCGCGGAGATCGTCCGGGTGCGCCCCGGGCACGAACCCGCCGACGCCTCCATGATCGCGGCGGCGGTACGGGCGCTGCGGGCCGGGGACGAGGCCGCCCGGCACGGCGCCGAGCAGGCCCGGATGCGCGCCGACGCCCCGTCCGGCGAGCCGCCCCGCTCACCCGCGGCGGCGACCGTGGACCGGCTCCGCGACGCCGTCGAGCGCGGCTCCCGCATGTGGATCGGCTACCTCGACCAGCAGGGCCGGTCGTCCAGCCGCATCGTGGAGCCGGTACGGGTGGAGGGCGGATTCCTGACCGGGTACGACGCCACCCGCGCGGCCGTCCACCGCTTCGCGCTGCACCGGATCACCGGCGTCGCCGAACTCGACGACGAGGATTCTCTCTGACCCCCGTCCGGAGAGCCGCGCCTCCGAACCCCCGCCCCACCCTGCACAATCCAAGGAACGCACACGTCAGACGGCATCCGTCGGCGTCCAGGCGCCACGGAGGGGGTGACCGATGAACGGGTACGAGGCGCAGCCTCCCCCTTGGAAGGACCCGTACGGGCAAGGGCGGAACGGCGGCCCCTCCGACCCCGGCCACGGCCCCCCGGGCGTCTCCCGCGACGGCGCCGCCCCGGGGCCGACCGTCGCCGCCCTCGTCTGCGCCACCTTCGCCACCACGCTGTGCTGCAACGTGTTCGCCGTCCCCGGCATCGTGACCTCGGCGATGGCGATGAGCCGCAGCCGCACGAACCCCGCCTCGGCGCGGACGCTGACCATCTGGAGCTGGGTGATCCTCGGCGCCGCCCTCGTCCTGCAGATCGCGCTCATCGCGATGGCGATGGTCCTGGACGCGGCCGACGCCGAGACCGCCTCCGGCGGGGCCCGGACGCCCCCGCACACCTGACCGGGGGCGTGCCGGGAAGACGATGGCCTCCCCGGCCGTTCTCACAAGAGCCCGCTCGGAACGTTCCGCCGCATCCCCTCCACTCGGGTAGCGTGCAGCACCTGGTGCCGGAGCCCGAACGGGCCCATCCATGACCGATCACCTGACGGGGGCTGCCTGACGTGTCCGACGGACCTCTCATCGTCCAGTCCGACAAGACCCTGCTGCTCGAAGTCGACCACGTCCTGGCCGACGAGTGCCGCAAGGAGATCGCCCCGTTCGCCGAGCTGGAACGGGCGCCCGAGCACATCCACACCTACCGGGTCACCCCGCTCGCCCTCTGGAACGCGCGGGCCGCCGGGCACGACGCCGAACAGGTCGTCGACACGCTGCTGAAGTTCTCCCGCTACCCGGTGCCGCAGGCGCTGCTGATCGACGTGGCCGACACCATGGCGCGGTACGGCCGGCTCCGGCTGGAGAAGCATCCCTCCCACGGCCTGGTCCTGAACTCCTCCGACCGTTCGGTCCTGGAGGAGGTGCTCCGGTCCAGGAAGGTCAAGGGCATGATCGGCGACCGGGTCGGCGACGACGCCGTCCTGGTCCACCCCAGCGAGCGCGGCGCGCTGAAGCAGGCCCTGCTGAAGATCGGCTGGCCGGCCGAGGACCTGGCCGGGTACGTGGACGGCGAGGCCCACGCCATCGACCTGGTCGAGGACGGCTGGGCGCTGCGCTCGTACCAGAAGGACGCCGCCGACGCGTTCTGGCACGGCGGGTCCGGCGTGGTCGTCCTGCCCTGCGGCGCCGGGAAGACCGTCGTGGGCGCCGCGGCCATGGCCCGGGCCGGCGCCACCACCCTGATCCTGGTCACCAACACCGTCTCCGCGCACCAGTGGAAGCAGGAACTGCTCCGCCGGACGACCCTGACCGAGGACGAGATCGGCGAGTACACCGGCGCCAAGAAGGAGATCCGGCCCGTCACCATCGCCACGTACCAGATCATGACGACCCGCCGGAAGGGCGCCTACGCGCACCTGGAACTGTTCGACGCCCGCGACTGGGGCCTGGTCGTGTACGACGAGGTCCACCTCCTGCCCGCGCCGATCTTCCGGATGACCGCGGACCTCCAGGCCCGCCGCCGCCTCGGCCTCACCGCCACGCTCGTCCGGGAGGACGACCGCGAGGGCGACGTGTTCTCGCTGATCGGCCCCAAGCGGTACGACGCGCCCTGGAAGGACATGGAGTCGCAGGGGTGGATCGCCCCCGCCGACTGTGTCGAGGTCAGGGTCACCCTCACCGACTCCGAGCGGCTCGCGTACGCGACCGCCGAGCCGGAGGAGCGCTACCGCTTCTGCGCCACCACCGACACCAAGACCCGCCTGGTCCGCGCCCTGGTGGAGCGGCACCGGGGCGAGCAGACCCTGGTCATCGGGCAGTACATCGACCAGCTCGACGAGCTGGGCGAGCTGCTGGACGCGCCCGTCATCAAGGGCGAGACACGGGTCAAGGAGCGCGAGCGCCTTTTCGACGCGTTCCGCTCGGGGGAGATCGGCGTCCTGGTCGTCTCGAAGGTCGCCAACTTCTCGATCGACCTGCCCGAGGCCACCGTGGCCGTCCAGGTCTCCGGCGCGTACGGCTCCCGGCAGGAGGAGGCCCAGCGCCTCGGCCGGCTCCTCCGGCCGAAGGCCTCGGGCCAGGGTGCCCGCTTCTACGCCGTGGTGGCCCGGGACACGCTCGACCAGGACTACGCCGCCCACCGCCAGCGCTTCCTCGCCGAACAGGGCTACGCCTACCGCATCGTGGACGCCGACGCGGTCATGGCGGGCGACGAGATCTGAGAAGGAACAGCGGCGCTCGCCGCCCGCCGCCCCCGGTCCGCGTCCAGCGCGGGCCGGGCGGGGTGGCGGGTCAGAGCATCGTCCAGCAGTAGAGATGGTGCCCGTTGGCGACCGCCTGACGGGCGACCTCGCACAGCCCTTCCAGGACGCCCTGCGCTTCTTCGGACGACCAGCCGTCCAGTTCCTCAATGGTCATCCATCGCTCGGCCACCGATCGGCCGCCGTCAGGTGGAACGGCCGCCAGGGCGTCGCGCATGCGGTCGTCCACCTGGCCCACCGACACCGTCCAGCTCAGTTCCAGAAGCGCCTGTTCGAGTTCGTCCGGCGGGGCCTGCGGGTCGAGCCCATAGTCGTCGAAGAACACCGCCCTCTCGACCGGATCGTCAGGCACGTCGATCTCGCGGTGCCAGCTCCTGACGGCCTCACCGATCTCCAGGAACGAGATGCCCGTGAGCTGTTCCCCGAGCCGCCCCAGGGTCACCATGGGCTCCGGCCCGCCTACGAAATCAAGGGCCAGGGGGCCATTCTCGACCAGCCCGGGAGTGATGCGCTCCTGCTCGCAGGAGAAGTAACAGAATCTGATGCCCATGACGCCATGGGAGCAGTTGCCAGTGACATTCCGCCGCCCTTCCCGCGAACATCTGGACAAACGAAGAAGGCCCCGCCACGAATGGCGGGGCCTCCCCCAATATGAGTCCGGCGGCGTCCTACTCTCCCACACAGTCTCCCATGCAGTACCATCGGCGCTGAAGGGCTTAACTACCGGGTTCGGGATGGGACCGGGTGTTTCCCCTTCGCCATAACCACCGAACGAACCACGCACACCCCCACAAACCACCAGGGGGCGGCAAACTCGTCCAGGCCGTCAGGCCAATTCACTTATCAAAAACAGGATTCCCGTTTGCTTTCCGGGAACCGCACAGGGACGCGAACACTCACGCTGTAATGTGTGTCAAGCCACTCGGCCTATTAGTACCGGTCAACTCCACACCTTACGATGCTTCCATCTCCGGCCTATCAACCCAGTCGTCTACTGGGAGCCTTACCCCACTCGAAAGCGGGAGGGAGAACTCATCTCGAGGAAGGCTTCCCGCTTAGATGCTTTCAGCGGTTATCCCGACCGAACGTAGCCAACCAGCCGTGCCCCTGGCGGGACAACTGGCACACCAGAGGTCCGTCCGTCCCGGTCCTCTCGTACTAGGGACAGACCCTCTCAATTCTCCTACGCGCGCAGCGGATAGGGACCGAACTGTCTCGCGACGTTCTAAACCCAGCTCGCGTGCCGCTTTAATGGGCGAACAGCCCAACCCTTGGGACCTACTCCAGCCCCAGGATGCGACGAGCCGACATCGAGGTGCCAAACCATCCCGTCGATATGGACTCTTGGGGAAGATCAGCCTGTTATCCCCGGGGTACCTTTTAGCCGTTGAGCGACACCGCTTCCACACGCCGGTGCCGGATCACTAGGCCCTGCTTTCGCACCTGCTCGACATGTCTGTCTCACAGTCAAGCTCCCTTGTGCCCTTGCACTCACCACCTGATTGCCAACCAGGCTGAGGGAACCTTTGGGCGCCTCCGTTACCCTTTAGGAGGCAACCGCCCCAGTTAAACTACCCACCAGGCACTGTCCCCCACCCGGATCCACGGGTGCGGGTTAGACGCTCAAAACGACCAGAGTGGTATTTCACCAACGACTCCACCGACACTGGCGTGCCGGCTTCACAGTCTCCCACCTATCCTACACAAGACGCTCCAAACGCCAATGCCAAGCTATAGTGAAGGTCCCGGGGTCTTTCCGTCCTGCTGCGCGAAACGAGCATCTTTACTCGTACTGCAATTTCACCGGGCCTGTGGTTGAGACAGCGGGGAAGTCGTTACGCCATTCGTGCAGGTCGGAACTTACCCGACAAGGAATTTCGCTACCTTAGGATGGTTATAGTTACCACCGCCGTTTACCGGCGCTTAGATTCTCAGCTTCGACCCCGAAGGATCTAACCGGTCCTCTTAACGTTCCGGCACCGGGCAGGCGTCAGTCCGTATACAGCGTCTTACGACTTCGCACGGACCTGTGTTTTTAGTAAACAGTCGCTTCCCCCTGGCCTCTGCGACCACACCCAGCTCCCACCGCAAGGGCGTTCACCAGACATGGTCCCCCTTCTCCCAAAGTTACGGGGGCAATTTGCCGAGTTCCTTAACCACAGTTCACCCGATCGCCTTGGTATTCTCTACCTGACCACCTGAGTCGGTTTAGGGTACGGGCCGCCGGTACACTCACTAGAGGCTTTTCTCGGCAGCATGGGATCACTCACTTCACCTAAAACGGCTCGGCATCACATCTCACCCTTACATGTGCCACGGATTTACCTATGACACGGGCTACATGCTTACCCCAGGACAACCATCGCCTGGGCTGAGCTACCCTCCTGCGTCACCCCATCGCTCACCTACTACCCCCTCGGGCCCCATGCTCCCCAGACCAAGACCCCCGAAGGGATCAAGGACGGATCGGATGGTTAGCATCAGAGGATTCAGCGTTGGCGCATACCAGCGGGTACGGGAATATCAACCCGTTGTCCATCGACTACGCCTGTCGGCCTCGCCTTAGGTCCCGACTTACCCTGGGCGGATTAGCCTGCCCCAGGAACCCTTGGTCATCCGGCGGAAGAGTTTCTCACTCTTCATTCGCTACTCATGCCTGCATTCTCACTCCCACAGCCTCCACCACTCGATCACTCGGCGGCTTCACCGGCTGCAGGACGCTCCCCTACCCATCCCAGCACAAAGACTGAAATGCCACGGCTTCGGCGGTGTGCTTGAGCCCCGCTACATTGTCGGCGCGGAATCACTTGACCAGTGAGCTATTACGCACTCTTTCAAGGATGGCTGCTTCTAAGCCAACCTCCTGGTTGTCACGGCAACTCCACATCCTTTACCACTTAGCACACGCTTAGGGGCCTTAACCGATGATCTGGGCTGTTTCCCTCTCGACTACGAAGCTTATCCCCCGCAGTCTCACTGCCACGCTCTCACTTACCGGCATTCGGAGTTTGGCTGACGTCAGTAACCTTGTCGGGCCCATCGGCCATCCAGTAGCTCTACCTCCGGCAAGAAACACGCAACGCTGCACCTAAATGCATTTCGGGGAGAACCAGCTATCACGGAGTTTGATTGGCCTTTCACCCCTAACCACAGGTCATCCCCCAGGTTTTCAACCCTGGTGGGTTCGGGCCTCCACACCGTCTTACCGGCGCTTCACCCTGCCCATGGCTAGATCACCCCGCTTCGGGTCTACAGCATGCGACTCAAACGCCCTATTCAGACTCGCTTTCGCTACGGCTACCCGCCACCGGTTAACCTCGCCACACACCATAACTCGCAGGCTCATTCTTCAAAAGGCACGCCATCACGAACCAGGAAACAAGTCCCCGGAGGACGCTCTGACGGCTTGTAGGCACACGGTTTCAGGTACTCTTTCACGACCCCTCACCGGGGCACTTTTCACCATTCCCTCACGGTACTGATCCGCTATCGGTCACCAGGAAGTATTCAGCCTTACCACGTGGTCGTGGCAGATTCACACGGGATTTCACGGGCCCCGTGCTACTCGGGAAAACATCCAAGAGGCACCACGATTTCGTCTACCGGACTCTCACCGTCTACGGTCGGCCTTCCCATGCCATTCGACTACCGCGATACTTTGTAACTCTCCGCCAGGCTGGTAGACCCGACAAGATGCTCCCACAACCCCGCACACGCAACCCCTACCAGGTATCACACGCGCACGGTTTAGGCTCCTCCGCTTTCGCTCACCACTACTCACGGAATCACTATTGTTTTCTCTTCCTGCGGGTACTGAGATGTTTCACTTCCCCGCGTTCCCACCAACCGCCCTATACATTCAGACGGCGGCGACACCCCATGACGGGTGCCAGGTTTCCCCATTCGGAAATCCCCGGATCAAAGTCTGGTTGCCGACTCCCCGAGGCATATCGCAGGCTCCCACGTCCTTCATCGGCTCCTGATGCCAAGGCATCCACCGTGTGCCCTTAAAAACTTGAACACACAAAACGATCATACAAATCGCAACAGAGACAAAACCCCGAACCCGAAGATCCGAAGTCTCGTCAGAGATGCTCGCGTCCACTGTGCAGTTCTCAAAAAACAACCGGGACCACCGGACCCACGAACCAACCAAGGAACAGGAATCCAGCCCCGCAATCCAGAAGAAACAACCCAGCCCCATCCCACACAACCCGGAAAGGGGCTGCATGATCAGGGGCTGAAGGGTCCGTTCCCTCAGGACCCAACAGCGTGTCCGACAGCACCCGCACCCGACCACGGCACTCCCACTCCCCAAAAGAGGCGGTACTAACCGAGGCGCACACGAGCGCTACCGAATAACCAGTGCTCCACATCTATGAGCAGCCACCTGACGAACATTCGCCGCCAACGGTGACCACCGGCCACATCCCCTCTCACAAGGGTGATACGGCCAGCTGAATGCTCCTTAGAAAGGAGGTGATCCAGCCGCACCTTCCGGTACGGCTACCTTGTTACGACTTCGTCCCAATCGCCGGCCCCACCTTCGACCGCTCCCCCCACAAGTGGTTGGGCCACGGGCTTCGGGTGTTGCCGACTTTCGTGACGTGACGGGCGGTGTGTACAAGGCCCGGGAACGTATTCACCGCAGCGTTGCTGATCTGCGATTACTAGCGACTCCGACTTCACGAAGTCGAGTTGCAGACTTCGATCCGAACTGAGACCGGCTTTAAGGGATTCGCTCCACCTCACGGTATCGCAGCCCTCTGTACCGGCCATTGTAGCATGTTTGCAGCCCAAGACATAAGGGGCATGATGACTTGACGTCATCCCCACCTTCCTCCGAGTTGACCCCGGCGGTCTCCCATGAGTCCCCACCCGAAGTGCTGGCAACATGGAACGAGGGTTGCGCTCGTTGCGGGACTTAACCCAACATCTCACGACACGAGCTGACGACAGCCATGCACCACCTGTCACCGGCCCAAAAAGGACCCCACATCTCTGCAGGTTTTCCGGCAATGTCAAGCCTTGGTAAGGTTCTTCGCGTTGCGTCGAATTAAGCAACATGCTCCGCCGCTTGTGCGGGCCCCCGTCAATTCCTTTGAGTTTTAGCCTTGCGGCCGTACTCCCCAGGCGGGGCGCTTAATGCGTTAGCTACGGCGCGGAATCCGTGGAAGGACCCCACACCTAGCGCCCAACGTTTACGGCGTGGACTACCAGGGTATCTAATCCTGTTCGCTCCCCACGCTTTCGCTCCTCAGCGTCAGTACAGGCCCAGAGCACCGCCTTCGCCACCGGTGTTCCTCCCGATATCTGCGCATTTCACCGCTACACCGGGAATTCCATGCTCCCCTACCTGCCTCTAGTCTGCCCGTATCCACCGCAGACCCACAGTTAAGCCGTGGGCTTTCACGACGGACGCAACAAACCGCCTACGAGCTCTTTACGCCCAATAATTCCGGACAACGCTTGCGCCCTACGTATTACCGCGGCTGCTGGCACGTAGTTAGCCGGCGCTTCTTCTGCACCTACCGTCACGTTAGCTTCGTCGGTGCTGAAAGAGGTTTACAACCCGAAGGCCGTCATCCCTCACGCGGCGTCGCTGCGTCAGGCTTTCGCCCATTGCGCAAGATTCCCCACTGCTGCCTCCCGTAGGAGTCTGGGCCGTGTCTCAGTCCCAGTGTGACCGGTCGCCCTCTCAGGCCGGTTACCCGTCGTCGCCTTGGTAGGCCATCACCCCACCAACAAGCTGATAGGCCGCGAGCCCATCCCCAACCGAAAAACTTTCCACCACCAGCCCATGCGGACGGTCGTCATATCCGGTATTAGACCCGGTTTCCCAGGCTTATCCCAGAGTCAGGGGCAGGTTGCTCACGTGTTACTCACCCGTTCGCCGCTCGAGTACCCCCGAAGGGGCCTTTCCGCTCGACTTGCATGTGTTAAGCACGCCGCCAGCGTTCGTCCTGAGCCAGGATCAAACTCTCCATTAAGGTCCAACGACGACCCGCAGGGGGCGAACCCCACGAACCGCCAAACCTCAGGAAAAACAATCCCAGCAAACACGCAACCCCCGAAGAGGCCACGCGTATTGCCTCAAAGAAATCCCCGACCACAACCCCACAAGGTTATGGCCACGGGGCGGCCCGGCTACCGCCGGACCGATAAAGGCACTGGCTTTTAACACGCTGTTGAGTTCTCAAGAAACGGACACCCACCGTGCTGGACTCGCTTTCGCGTTTCCCGCCCCGGGGCGACTCTTTAACTTTATCAGATCCGCTCGGCTTGTCAATTCCGCGCTTTTCCGATTTGCCTTTCCAGATCCGCTTGCGCGGTCCCTTCCGGGCGTTGTCGCTATTTCATCAGATCCGGCCCGATTGTCAAACCGGGCCTTCTCCGATCCAACCGCGATCATGGACATGACGAAGTCACATCGGCTCGATCGTGGATGGGCTCCCGCGGGCCGGCCGTCGTGACGACGTCCTGCTCCCCTGCGGGGCGAAGTGAACAGTATGCCCATCGTGGGGTGGCGTCAAACCGCCCGGCGCAGAACGTCGCAAGATGTCGTCGCACCCTGCCGTGCACCGGACCCGGCCATGCCGCTGACCTCGGGTGATGTCGGGTGACTCCCCTCAGGTCACGATTTGCTCAACGCGGCGCGCGGCCCGTTTGTTCCACCCGCGGCATCGGTTCTTCAACCACCGGACTTGGCCAGGTAGCCGCCGGCGAAAAGGATCCCCTCGGCCAGTACCCAGGTCACGGCGGCCAGGGTCAGCAGGGCGTCCTGCCGCTCGGGGCGGCGCCGTACTCCCGGCAGGACCCACGAGAGGAGCACCATGGCGGCGGCCAGGACGGCCGGAGGGACCGAGGCCGTCACCGCCGGCCCGAACTCCGCGGCGCACCGGTCGTCGCGGGACTCCCCCTCACCGCAGAAGGCCGTCTCGGCCCAGCCCCCGGCGGTCGAGAAGCCCCACAGCAGGGCCAGCAAGCAGTTCGCGATCGTCGGGATGGCGGGCGAGACCCACCGGCCGTCGGCACGTTCCGGAGTGACCTGCACCAACGGAACGTACCTCGCCTCGACGGCGTCCGGAAGAGCGCGGTGCGGAGGCCGCGGCCCGTCCGGCTCGGACCGGACCGGCCGTCAGGTGATGTCCTTGGACTCGTGGAGGATCATGTCCATGGCGATCGCCGTCAGGACGGCCATGGTGCGGAGCGGCTCGGCCACGGGGTCGCTGATCGTCAGGGTGTACTTGTCGGCTGTCGTCAGCAGGTGCGTGGCCACGCCGGCCCACTTCTTGCGGACGTGCGCGACCTGCTTCCCGTTCGTGTCGGCGACCACGAAGTTGTTGCGCGCCAGGTCCACCGAGATCTCGCCGATGGGCTCGTCCCCGGCGTCGTGGAGGACGTAGCGGCGGCCGACGCGTTCGGTACGGAAGGTGCCGACCACCTCGCCCTCGGGGCTCCTCACCGTGGTGAGCATCCGGCCCTGCTCCTTGTCGACCACGAACAGGGGCGTCCCGTCGGGGGTGGTCAGCAGCACGGCCCTGCCGTGGAGCTCGGATTTCCCGGGAAAGTAGGTCTGGAGCTTCTGTGCCCGCCCCCGCTCGCCGGTCTCGTCGGCGACCGCGAGCAGGGTGCCGTCCTCCTCCATGACCTTGTACTGCGATCTGGCGAACGGGCCCCGCCGGGGTTGCTCGACCCTCAGTGTCGAGGAACCGAAGGGATCGCTCATTCATCCTCCTGGCCTTGTCCGGAGCGTCGGCCGGCGGCGCCGGCCGTGCCGTCCGGCCTCCGCTCCCGAGCGGCTGGGTGTGTCGCTAGGCGGTGATCTTCCCAAGTCACGCCGGTGCGGCGGAAGGCCCCTCGCCGTTGGTGGTGTGTGACCCGGCGGACCGAACGGCGCGTATCTCCGGGCGCTCACCCGGATCCACCTGCGGATGTTCACCCGCACCGACCGTCCGGCCGGCGGGACCGGGCAGAAGCGGCCTGACCGCCCGGCCCTTTCCGGTACATCTCGAACCGCGCCCCGTCCCGGTGGCCGCACACGGAACGCACTCGCGCTCACGGTCGTTCGGTGTTCAGGTCAGGCGGTACTCCCATCCTTCGCGCCAGCCGAAGTCGGCGTTCACCAACTCCTCCAGGGGCTCGCCGTCGATGTAGTGGTCGAACGCCCAGCGCGTCGCGACGTGCCCGATGACCAGGACCCGCGTACCCGACCAGCGCAAGGGCAGATCTCCCAGGAAGCGGCCCACGCGGTGCACCGCCTGCCGCCAGCTCTCACCGCCCGGGTAGGGCCGGTCGATGTGCAGCGTCCGGTCCTTGTGCAGCTCGGCCGCGGGCATGCCGTTGCCGTCGCCGTAGTCGCACTCGCGCAGCCGCCAGTCGTGCAGGATCGGGACGTCGGTGCCTGCGAACGCGAGGGCGGCCGTTTCGACCGCGCGGGCGAGGTCGGAGGTGAAGACCGCGGAAAGACGGTCCGCCCGGCGCCGTTCGCCCAGCTCCAGGGCGAGCTCCCGGCCACGGTCGGACAGGCTCCCGGGCAGCCACCCGGTGGCGATGCCACGGTCGTTGTCCACGCTCCAGGAATGCGTCTCGAAAACGATCTCTGTCGCCATGAGGGCACGGTAGCGCCGGGGGCACGGTGGGTGGACTCCCGGTACGCGTGAGCGTCCACCGGTCACCGGCCACCGGTCAGAAGGCGTCCAGGGGCCAGTCCTTGCCTTCGTACAGCATCAGGTCGATGGCGAGCGGGGCGGCGACGACCAGGACGCGCAAAGGGTCCGGGAGGGGCTGGAAGATCTCGACCCCGTACCGGTCGGCGGTCGTGAGCAGCTCGGTCGCGGCGCCCTTCCACTTCTTGTCGACCTGGGCGACATGGGCGCCGTGCCCGTCCAGGACCTTGAACTTGCGGGCGCTGCGGTTGCCCTCCAGGCGGCCCACGGGGCGCTCGGCCATGTCCAGCAGGACGTAACGGAACCGGTGGGTGTCCATGCGGATCGAGCCGATCAGGGCGCCGTCCGGAGTGCTCACCCAGGTGCCCACGGGGAACCGGGCGGACTTGGGCTTCTCCAGGATCAGCAGCGGGTGCCCCCGGCCGTCCTCCACATGGACGGTGCGCCGGTCGTCCCCCTCACCGAAGAGGGCACGGGACGCCTGGCGGCGCAGGGGGACGTCGCGTTCGTCCGCCTCGGCCAGGAGCGTGCCCTGGCCGTCGAACACCTTGTACCGGGAACGGGCGGCCGGGACTCGCCGCGGCTGCTCCACGCGCAGCACCGGGGACGTGAAGAGGTCGGTCATGGCCCGCATCGTTCCAAAGGCCACGGACACGTGGAAGACCAAAAGGGGCGGTCCCGAAGGACCGCCCCCTTGCCTTACGCGGGTGATGAACCTGCTCAGAAGTCCATGCCGCCGGCGTCGGGCATGCCGCCCGCCGGAGCCGCGTTCTTCTCCGGCTTCTCGGCGATGACGGCCTCGGTGGTCAGGAACAGCGCCGCGATCGACGAAGCGTTCTGCAGCGCCGACCGGGTGACCTTGGCCGGGTCGAGGATGCCCGCCTCGAACATGTTGACGTAGTCGCCGGTGGCGGCGTTCAGGCCCTCACCCGGGGTGAGGTTGCGCACCTTCTCCACCACGACGCCGCCCTCGAGACCGGCGTTGACCGCGATCTGCTTCAGCGGCTCCTCCAGGGCCCGCTTGACGATCGCGGCACCGGTGGCCTCGTCGCCGGCGAGCTCCAGCTTGTCGAAGGCGGGGATACCGGCCTGCAGCAGCGCGACGCCACCGCCGGGCACGATGCCCTCCTCGACGGCCGCCTTGGCGTTGCGGACGGCGTCCTCGATGCGGTGCTTGCGCTCCTTGAGCTCCACCTCGGTGGCGGCACCGGCCTTGATGACCGCGACACCGCCGGCGAGCTTGGCCAGGCGCTCCTGCAGCTTCTCGCGGTCGTAGTCGGAGTCGGTCGCGTCGATCTCGGTGCGGATCTGGTTGACCCGGCCCGCGATCTCGTTGGCGTCACCGGCACCGTCGACGACGGTGGTCTCGTCCTTGGTCACCACGATCTTGCGGGCGCGGCCCAGCATGTCGAGGGTGGTGTTCTCCAGCTTCAGGCCCACGTCCTCGGAGATGACCTGGCCACCGGTCAGGGTGGCGATGTCACCGAGCATGGCCTTGCGGCGGTCGCCGAAGCCCGGCGCCTTGACGGCGACGGACTTGAAGATCCCGCGGATCTTGTTGACCACCAGGGTCGCCAGGGCCTCGCCCTCGACGTCCTCGGCGATGATCAGCAGCGGCTTGCCGGACTGCATGACGCCCTCGAGGACGGGCAGCAGGTCCTTGTTGGCCGACGCCTTGCCCTGAACGATCAGGATGTACGGGTCCTCCAGGACCGCTTCCATCCGCTCGGGGTCGGTGACGAAGTAGGGCGAGATGTAGCCCTTGTCGAAGCGCATACCCTCGGTGAGCTCGAGCTCCAGCCCGAAGGTGTTGCTCTCCTCGACGGTGATGACGCCTTCCTTGCCGACCTTGTCCATCGCCTCGGCGATCATCTCGCCGATCTGCGGGTCGCCGGCGGAGATGGAGGCCGTGGAGGCGATCTGCTCCTTGGTCTCCACGTCCTTGGCCAGCTTGGACAGCTCCTCGCTGACCCGCTCGACCGCGGCCTCGATACCGCGCTTGAGCGACATCGGGTTGGCGCCGGCGGCGACGTTGCGCAGACCCTCGCGCACCAGCGCCTGGGCCAGCACGGTCGCCGTCGTCGTCCCGTCACCGGCGACGTCGTCGGTCTTCTTGGCGACCTCCTTGACCAGCTCGGCGCCGATCTTCTCCCAGGCGTCCTCGAGCTCGATCTCCTTGGCGATCGACACACCGTCGTTGGTGATCGTGGGAGCGCCCCACTTCTTCTCCAACACCACGTTGCGACCCTTGGGACCAAGGGTGACCTTCACGGCGTCGGCGAGCTGGTTCATACCGCGCTCCAGACCCCGGCGGGCCTCCTCGTCGAACGCGATCATCTTTGCAGCCATAGGCTCCAGTCCTCCCGGAACAAGGTGGCCATGATGGATCGAGCCGACGCCCGCGACGGACGACCTCCCCGACGGCTTCCATTCCGCCGCCGGACTGAGGCCTCATCGCCCCGATCCAGACTGTGGGATTGTCACTCTCCACAGGTGAGTGCCAACCATTGGTTTAGCACTCTACCCTGCCGAGTGCAAGCCGCGTACCTCCCCACCAGGGGGAGTCTCATCTATCTCCCCGAACTCCCCATGACCAGCAGCGGAACCCTCGGGATCCCGTCCGGACGCGTGTCGCCGCGACCCACCGTACGGCCCTCGCAGCCACGTCGGCCGCCGGAACGCCGCCGTTCAGCCACAGCGTCAGGCAGGCAGGCCAGAGGTCGTACGGTCACTGCGCGAGGGGCGTCTTGAGCTGGGCGTCAGCACGTGGGCACGAGCCCGCCGCCACACGGATGCGTAGCTGACAGGGGCGAGACGGTTCCCCCGCTGGCTGCGGAACAGTCGCCCATCTGCTGCCGTCCCGAACTCCGCGATGTGGGCGAGCAGGATCGCCACACTCGACCCCGGAATGCGCCTGGCGACCGTTACCCGCTACCTCGCCGACCTGGACAACCGACTAGACCGGCCCCGCTTCCAGGGCAGCCCGCTTGCAAGTCAGCTCAGACAGCAGATCCATGACTTCAACGCCGCCGCCCTGACCGAGGACGCCGACATGGAGGGTTCATGAGTCCTCTGCCCACGCAGATGATCAATCGGTGGCAGAACCGCACGGAACCCGGCCCAGGCCAGGGCACCATCTATTGGCACATCCTCGTAGGCGACCGCCCCGAGGTGCGCGACCTCGCCCAATCCGCTCAAGCACGACTCGCCCGCTTCCCCGGCCTGCACATGCCCCCGCCCGAGTGGCTGCACATCACCACCCTCGTGGCCGGCCCCACCAACGAGATCACCGACGACCAGCAGCAAGAAATGCTCACCACCGCATCGGGCCTCTTGGCCAAGATCCCACCCGCCACCGCCACACTCGGCCGCGTCTTCTACCACCCCGAAGCGATCGCCATCACCGTCCAGCCCACGGCACACCTGGACCGGGTCCGCGAAGCCGTCCAGACGGCCACCGTCAAAGTGACCGGACGCGAAGGCCACACCGAGGGGCCCACACGATGGGCCCCGCACCTGACGATCGCCTACAGCGAAGCAGAACAACCAGCCGGACCACTTGTGACAGCCCTCGGTCACGAGCTTCCCACTTGCGAGACCACCATCAACGCTGTGAGCCTCGTCGACCAGCGCGGCCCAGAACGCCTATGGGACTGGCACCCCGTAGGGCAAGCCCGCCTTCTCGGTAACCACTGACGATCATTGCCGAATTGGGCCGTTTGAGATCAAGGGGCGGCGGCGCTCAGGCCGCTGCGCGGCCCCGCGCCAGGCCGCCCGGAGCGTGCGGCGTGGGCGCCGGTCACCGGACGGCCGCGCCGGGCCGCGCATCGCGACGCGTCCGCCGGCCCCGCCCCGACCGCCCGCCACGGGGGCCGCGTCGCCGCCAACCCCTCTACTCTGTGCTCAGATCCGTTGCCCGCTTCGCCAGGAGCCCATGTTGTCGACCGAGCACGCCGTGTTCTTGAAGTTCACCCTCACCGGCGACAGGTATGGCACCGAGCCAGAACGAGAAGCGATCTACGCGCTGGCACACCAGCTTGAAGAAGCCCTTGAAGCAGCGGGTGAGGGTCAGGTCGACGGTAACGAGTTCGGCCAAGGCGCCGCGCAGATCTATCTCTACGGGCCCCATGCCGGGACGCTGTTCGAGGCCATCCGGCCGGTACTTCAAAGGGCCGGACTCCAACCGACCGAGGCCGTCCTTCGCTACGGAGACGTCGACGACGAGGGCTGCCGGGTAGAGGTCGTACCGCTCTGACGAGAAGCCGACCCCGTCGCGGTGCGCGGGGGCAGAGGTCGCGGCGTCACGGGGGTCGAGCGTGCGCTTACCAGGGGGCTACGCGCCCCCATGGACCCCCGCGCGCCGAAGTACTCATTCGCGCGATGCCGCCCTTGCCCGGTTGAGGGCCGCTCGCGCGAATAAGCACTTCGGAACGTGGGCGTGTCCGTGCGGGAGGACGGCCAGGGGCGAACGACGGCCCGGACTGACGTCGGCCCAGGAGGACGGATCGCTTTCTAGCCTTCGTCGCGACGCTCACGACGGCGTATCCGCGAGTTGCGCACCGAAGTAGCGATTAGACCGACCCACGTCCCCGCGAAGCCTCCCAGTAGGCCAGTGCCTATCGCACTATCGGAACCGAAGTCGGCTCCCCACAGTGCTCCTGCCAGCCCGCCGACAACGAGCCCCACGAACGCACCTAGCACAATGCTCCTCCGGCCGCCGACAACCGCCTCAGCCTCCCCTCAGCCCCAGCATCCGTCCACCCCATTCACCACAACGGCACACTCTGGACTCTGGAAGTCCGGAGCGCCTCCGCAGTGTGCCCGTTGCGTACCCGCCATGGTGGACGATCACGGGCGATTACGGTCGCCAGCGGGGTTGAGAGCACGCAATGGCAGGTCAACGGGTGAGCGAGTGATCGTCGATCAATGGATGAGACTTCCCCATCTGGCAGCGCGGAACAATCACGGAACAGACGGCCCCGATCATGCTCTGCGGGGCCGCCCGTTCGCAGGTCAGGAGCTAGCTACTCCTCGTCTTGGTCACTCCACCCTGCCGAGTGCAAGCCGCGTACCTCCCCACCAGGGGAAGTCTCATCTATCTCCCCGAACTCCCCATGACCAGCAGCGGAACCCTCGGGATCCCGTCCGGACGCGTGTCGCCGCGACCCACCGTACGGCCCTCGCAGCCACGTCGGCCGCCGGAACGCCGCCGTTCAGCCACAGCGTCAGGCAGGCAGGCCAGAGGTCGTACGGTCACTGCGCGAGGGGCGTCGTGAGCTGGGCGTCAGTGAGCACGTGGGCACGAGCCCGCCGCCACACGGATGCGTAGCCCACAGGAACCTCGGGACGCGCGGGCGGCTATTCGGCGAACACAATGACGCTGGACATCCCGAGGACCACCATGCCGAGGAACGCGAGCGGCCCACCGGACCACGCGGCCGCCCGTTCCTGGGCGTGGGTGGCACCCGCGTCCTTCAGATGACGCCGTAGCTCCCCGTAGACATCGCGGCTCCTGTCAGGGAACCCCATGCCCATCAACGGGGCGTAGACCAGGCCGGCCAGCACGAACAGGAACGTGACGAGCCAAGTGGGGAGTGTCCCCACGGCGAACTCGTTGATCAGGAACGTCGCCACGGCGAAGGCCGCCAGGCCGGCCGAGTGCACGGCCACCATGAGCATGGCCGCCTTGAGCGTGCTTGACGCGGCTCCGCGTACCAGCCAGGGGCAGAACCGGCGCGGCAGCCAGAACATGCCGACGAGGAAGCCCCAACCGTAGAGTCCGAGACTCGTGATCGGAATCAGAAGGTTCATCTCTCCTCGCCCTGTTCGCGGTTTGGATCTTGTCAGGGCCGAGGACCAGGGTCGAGATGTGATGATCTGCGGCGAACGGTGGTCAGCAGTGGCAGTCGACGGCCACGGCCAGGGCGTCAGGGTGCGCCGCGGTCAGCCTCCGGTACTCGGCCTCCCAGGCGTCCTCGTCGGGGCGGCCTCGCATTCCGCAGCCGCCGCCCAACTCTCCGGCCGCCGGCGGTCACTCATCCCGCGCCGCCGCCTCTTCCGCCAGCAGCCGCGCGGTCTCCATCGCCTCCGCCCGAACCTCGTCCACCGAGACCCGAGTGACACGCACCTCCAGGCCGTGGAAGTGCCGCAGCGTTCGCCGCATATCGCGAGCCGCCCACCAGGCGCCAAGCCTCGTACGGTGATCAAGCGGGCGGTAGCTCCGCATCTCCGCACCGTCATGCCAGAAGGCTTGGACTCTCCACCAATGCCAGAGATTCACGCGGACATCTTGCCGCATAAGCAATGCTCGGACATGCCTCCGGCGGGGCCTCCGACTCTGGGAAGCCCAGCCCGCCCCGTGACGGGAGCCCGAAGGCTTGAGGTGGGGGCGCTTCAGGCAGTTTTGTAGTGCGCACCCGCATGAGTCCCCGTCCTGACGGACGCCCTTGCCGGGTTGAGGCCGTTCGCGCGCATAAGCACTGTGGAACGTGCAGCGTCCGCGGTCATACTGTGCCGATGTACGAGTGGCACACCGCAGTCCAGGCAGCGGAAGAGCGCGGCGACTTGGCGGATGCCATCTCAATGATCGAATCGGTCGCTGAGTGCTACAGCGCTGATTCCTTCCTGCACAACGCGCACCTCTGGCACATGGACCTACTTGCGAGAGCCGGGCGAGTTGAGGAGTTGGCCATGCGGGCCGAGACCGACGTTCATGCCGGCAGACGGCTTGAGCGCATGCGCCGGGAGGATGTCGCGCAACGTACCCCACCTGGTCGGCCCTCGGACGAGCGTACGCACCGTTCGTCAGCGGCAGGCTTGTCGAACGAGACCAAGGGGCCGCTGGATGACCATCCGCAATAACACCGCGGAGCAACCTGACGGCGACGAATATCAGCGATTCGCTCGATACCGGCAGGAACTGGCGCAGGCCGGTGAGGCGAACGAGATCGCTCTGGTGAGTGCCATCCTTGGCGACCAGGACGCGACGATGGCGCAATCGGCTGTGGTGGTGGGCCATCTGGACCGCCGGGCGAACGAACTCCTTACCGGCCCACGATTCCCCGGCTGGGCCGACAGCATGGCTCCTCTGATCGCGCACCACGAGTGAGGGGTCTTGACCAGCGCACCCCTCGGGATCCCTTTCGGACGCGTGTCGCCGCGATACCAGGTCAGCAGTGGCAGTCGACGGCCACGGCCAGGGCGTCAGGGTGCGCCGCGGTCAACCTGCGGTACTCGGCCTCCCAGGCCTCCTCGTCGGGGTGGCCGCGCCACTCGTGCCAGGCGCCGTCCGGAGTCACCACCGCGCTCGGCAGCACCGTCTCGGGCAGTTCCGCCACCGGGACGATGTTGTCATCCGGGCGCACCACGTCCAGCCCGTAGCGCCGCTGGAACTCCGCGGGTGTCAGGTTGTAATGCTGTTCGTGCCCTTTCAACAGCCCGTCGTATCGCCCCCCGATGACGAATCCGTCGGCTTTTCCGCCCTCGCCGAGTTCACCGAAGTAGGGCATCATCGCCGCCTCGGCCGTCGCTCCCGGGTCGTCCGTGTGCGCCTCGACGAAGACCAGGGTCAGGAAATGCGCCATGGTGACTCCCTACGCGAATCAGGCCCGGAACCGGCTGCCTCGTCCGGGCTGGACCCGTTTCAAGATCCCACAGCGGCCCCTGGCCGGGCATTCCCTTATGTCGCCGGGCGCTCCGGCGTCACAGTGCGATGGGGCGGTGGGCGAGGATCCTGTCGGCGATCTCCTCGGGCGACGCCGCCTCGAGTCCGGGCGGCGGAGTGAAGATCAGGTCGCTCGCGGCCGGGTGGGTGACGCAGGCCCGCAGCAGCCGCAGGTAGTGGTCCGATTCGGGATCGGCGGCGCGCAGCCTGCGGACGATCTCGGCGAGCTCGTCCCGGGTGAGGCCGGAGACCCGGGGCCACGCCGGGCGGGCGGCCTCCTTGGCGAAGTCCTCCAGCGTGCGCCAGGCGTGATACTCGGCGAAGTCGGACGCCTCGTAGTCGTGCCCGGTCGCCCGGTTGAACCCGGCCACCGCCTCCGCCGCCGGCTCACCGCGGTACAGGAGATCTCCGATCCGCTCGATCTCGCGGGCCAGTTCCGCGAGACGCTCGGGGGCGACGGGTGGAGGCAGCAGTTCCGGGCGAAGGTCCACCCGCGCATTCTGCCGAACGTCACGGACTTCCTGTACGAAGCGTGCGTCCGGGAAACCGGCGATTTCGCCGTGGATGCTGCCTAGACTGCGGCCGTGGACCTCAAAGACGCGACGCGCATGATCCTGGTTGAGTCGGCCGCCCATCCGGAGTTGCTGAGGGTCAGCCGTCAATCCCATGAAGAAATCGCCTCCGGCGGCAGGGTCGAGCACACGACCTTGTCGTGGATGCTGCGCGAGGCGGCGCGCAAGGGAGTCTTCCCCGCGCTCAAGGGCAAGCACGGCGACCGGGCCTTCGATGAACTGGTCACGGTGCTGTGCCGGGAGATCGACCGCCAGGCTCCGGTCGTCCGCCGCTGAGCCCAGGGCAGGGAACGGCGGCCGTTCGAGTGCGACCCGGCTTCGGGGGAAGCCGGATCTCACTCGGCCGCTCTACCGCCGTTCAGATGGCTCGTACGGAGTCCGCCTGCGGGCCCCGGTCGCTCTGGGTGATCTCGAACTCGACGCGCTGCCCCTGTTCGAGGCTGCGGTAGCCGTCCATCATGATGGCCGAGTAGTGGACGAAGACGTCCCGGCCTCCGTCCACCGCGATGAAGCCGTAGCCCTTGTCCGCGTTGAACCACTTGACTGTGCCTTGCGCCATTGCAAAACCTGCCGCTCGTCCGTGACCCCGGCCACGGTTGATGCTTCGAGCCACACCCCTTCTACCGCGAGGCCCGCCGACCGACGGGCGCGACCGCCGGTCCCGCGGGGGGCGTGGCGGGGGTCGACGCGCCGTGATCGGGCTCGACCATATAGGCGGGGTGATCGGGGCGACAGTCCTTATGACCGAAGACCTGACGGCCGGTAATGGTCACGATGTGGTGCGCGGACGAGTGGGAGGACTTCCTCCTCCAGGCTCCGGGATATGCGCGTCCGGTAGCGCGCTTCCAGCCGGTCGCGGGCGCGGACGTAGTGGTCGGCCGCCTCTTCCAGGGAGAGCGGAAGGGTCTCGATTCCCAGGGGGCGGAGAAGGTGGTGGCTCATCTTGAGGAGTTCGCCCCGTACGCGGTCGTTCATCCCATGACGGCGCTTACTCACAAGCCATAGGGACCAGTCCCAGAAGTGTGAATCCATTGCCGCCAGGGTGTCGGGTCCCACGCGCCAGGGCGGGTTCCGACTGCGCGGTACGTCGCCGAAGATGAGATCGACCTTGACCGGGCCGGCGAAGATCAGCAGGTAACTCGCGTGGTCCCCCAGCGGATCCCATTGGGCGGCCAGGGGCTCATAGGGCGCCACCAATGCGGGCAGGTCTGCGGAAACTTCCGCGAAGTCCTCGATGGCTACGTGGAAATCCCAGTCCGACAGTTCGGTGGCGGTTCCGCGGGCGCGGGAGCCGATGGGTTCGACCCGCTCCACGGCGGGGTGCGCCCGTACCGCCTCGGCGATGGCCTCCACTATCCCCATGGCGAGAGTTTTACCCCCGCCTATAAGACCAAAAGCCCCCTTCTCCGGTGTTTCCGAAAAAGGGGGCCGATGGTGCGGAAGGGCCGGGGTCAGCCGCCGGCGACCGCGGGGATGATCGAGACCTGGGCGCCCTCGGGGGTGGGGGTGTCCAGACCGTCGGCGAACCGCACGTCCTCGTCGCCCACGTAGACGTTGACGAAGCGCCGGATCTTGCCGTTGTCGTCGAGGAGGCGGGCGGCGATGCCGGGGTGGTTGGCCTCGAGGTCGGCCACGACGGCGCGCAGCGTGGCGCCCTCGGCCTTGACCTCCGAATCGCCGCCGGTCAGGTTCCGGAGGATCGTCGGGATCCGCACGGACACGGTGCTCATTGCTGACTCCAAGATGCTCTGGTCGGTCCTACGTTCGCGGGTCCGGGCGCGGGCGGTCAGGCGAGGTCGGCGGCGCGGAACGCCTCCAGCGACGGGGTGATGTTCGCCGACGGCCCCACCTGGGAGGAGACCGCGTCCAGGGTCTTCAGCCCGTCCCCGGAGTTGATGATCACGGTCTCGGCGGACGGGTCCAGCGCGCCGTTCTCCACCAGCTTGCGCAGGTTGGCCACGGTGACCCCGCCCGCGGTCTCGCCGAAGATCCCCTCGGTGCGGGCGAGCAGCCGGATGCCCTCGACGACCTGCTCGTCGGTGACGTCCTCCACGGCGCCGCCGGTGCGCCGGACGACGTCCAGCACGTACGGGCCGTCGGCGGGGTTGCCGATGGCCAGGGACTTGGCGATGGTGGCCGGCTTGACCGGGCGGACGACGTCGTGCCCGGCCTTGAAGGCGGCGGCCACCGGGTCGCAGCCGGCGGCCTGGGCGCCGAAGACCTTGTACGGCCGGTCCTCGACCAGGCCGAGCTTGATCAGCTCCTGGAACGCCTTGTCGATCTTGGTCAGCTGGGAGCCGGACGCCACCGGGACGACGATCTGGTCGGGCAGCCGCCAGCCGAGCTGCTCGGCGATCTCGTACCCCAGGGTCTTGGAGCCCTCGGCGTAGTACGGCCGCACGTTGACGTTCACGAACGCCCAGTCCTCCTGCTCGCCCGCGATCTCCGAGGCCAGCCGGTTGACGTCGTCGTAGTTGCCGTCCACGGTGACGAAGGTGCCGCCGTACACCGCGGTGGTGATGATCTTCTGGCTCTCCAGGTCGGACGGCACGAACACCGCGCTGCGGATGCCCGCCCGCGCCGCCGCGGCGGCGACCGCGTTGGCCAGGTTGCCGGTGGACGGGCAGGCCAGCACCTTGAAGCCGAGCTCGCGGGCCGCGGCCAGCGCCACCGCGACCACCCGGTCCTTGAACGAGTGGGTCGGGTTGCCGCTGTCGTCCTTGACCCACAGCCGGTCCATGCCGAGCGACTCGGCGAGCTGGTCGGCCCGGACGAGGCGGGTGAGGCCCGGCTCGGTGTTGGGCGTCTCGGCGACGTTGGACGGGACGGGCAGCAGGCCGCGGTAGCGCCAGATGTTGCGCGGGCCCGCCTCGATGTCGGCGCGGGTGATGCCCCCGAAGTCGTAGGAGATCTCCAGGGGGCCGAAACACTCTTCGCAGGCGTAGTACGGGCCGAGTTCCCTGCTGTTGCCACATTCGCGGCAGGTCAGCGCGGTCGCGGGTCCGAGGTTTGCGGCAGACGTGGATGCCATGAAGCGAGGCCTTTCTCCCCATCTTTGCCTGTGCCACCTTGGTCACAGGCCGGAGTTGGCACCATTTCCCGGTCGGCCTCGCAGGATCGCGAGTGCGTACGAACCAGGTGGTTGCCGGGGCTTCGCAGGGCCGGTCCCTCCACCCCTCTGGATGAGCGTTGTTAAGTTGTGGGCGAGGGGCGACGGGGCCAGGGCCGGTGGGCCGGGCACTTCCCGCGCTCCTCTCAGCGTTCACTCCGCCTGAGCGGTATCGCGCTGTATGCGCGACTTTACATGATCTGACCGGTTGCCGGGCATCCGGTCTCGCCTGTTGAGACGTTACCCGGCCGCGCTCGTGATCATCCACGCCGGCCGCGGTCAGCCGACGGGGCGGCGCCGGAAGGCCGCGCGCCGCCGCCGGGGGGCCGCCGGTTCGGGCTCGCGCTGGGTCGGGTCGAGGAAGACGTGCCGGACGATCGGCAGGCGCTCCTGGAGCCGCCGGTCGATGTCCCCGGCGATGTCCTCGGCCTCGTCGGCGCTGATGGCGTCGGAGAAGTGCACCTTGGCCGCGACCAGGACCTCCTCCGGGCCGAAGTGCATGGTGAACAGCTCCTCGACGCCGGTCACGCCGCGGGCCGAGGCGATCTCCATCCGGATCTCGCGCTGCGTCCGCGGCTCCACCGACTGGCCGATGAGCAGGTGACGGCTGTCACGGCCGAGCGCGAACGCCACCCCCACCAGGAGCAGGCCGATCAGGACGGAGGCGAGGCCGTCCCACACCTGGGAGCCGGTGATCTCCCGCAGCGTCAGCCCGGTGGCGGCGATCACCAGCCCGATCATCGCCGCGGTGTCCTCGAACAGCGCGGCCTTGAACGTGAGATCGGGCGTGTGCCGTACGTGGTCCACCAGGTCCCGGCCGCTCTCGCGGACCTCCCGGCGGGCCTGGGTGAACGCGCGCAGCCAGGAGGTGCCCTCCAGCAGGGCCGCCACGCCGAGCACCGTGAACGCCAGCCAGACCTGTTCGCCACCGCCGGTCTCCCGGCCGCTGATCGTCAGGATCCCCTCGAAGATCGAGTAGCCGCCGCCCGCCACGAAGATCCCGAACGCGGCCAGCAGCGACCAGAAGTAGCGTTCGTTGCCGTAGCCGAACGGGTGCCGCCCGTCCGGCGGCCGTTCGCTGCGCCTCAGCGAGGCCAGCAGGAAGCCCTGGTTGAGGGTGTCGGCGACCGAGTGCGCCCCCTCCGCGAGCATCGCGCTCGATCCCGCCAGCACCCCCGCCACCAGTTTGGTGACCGCGAGAATGAGATTGGCCGCCCCTGCCACGAGCACCGTTTTGGTGGTTTCCGACCTGCTCATCCGCCAGCGGTACCCCGCCCGGCCCGGGCTAACCGATGACCTTGCCGGGCGGCTCATGACTCTGGAAAGAGAGTTGATGCTTTCCGCCGGGTCACTTTGATGTGGCCGTATTCGAACTGAGACCCTGGCCGGTATGAGCCAGGTGCTGGTGGCGTCCAACCGGGGGCCGGTGTCGTTCTCCCTCTCCGACGACGGCGCGCTGACCATGCGGCGCGGGGCCGGCGGGCTCGTGTCCGGGCTGGCCGGGATCATGGGCCGGACGGGCCGGGAGAGCGGCACGGAGGCCGCCGCGGGCGAAGCGGGGGCGGGGGCCGGGGCCGGGGCGGAGGTGCCCGAGGTTCTGTGGGTGTGCGCCGCTCTCGGCGAGGCCGACCGGGCGGCCGCGCGCCACGCGCCGGAGGGCCGCCTCGACCTCGCCGGGTACGAGCCGGGCGGGGCGGCGGTGCGGATGCTCGACATCCCCGCGGCCACCTTCCAGCGGGCCTACAACGCCGTGGCCAACTCGACGCTGTGGTTCGTCCACCACCTGCTGTACGACACCCCGTCCACGCCGCACTTCGACGCCCGCTCCCGGCGCGACTGGCAGTCGTACGAGGCGTACAACGCGGCGTTCGCCGACGCCCTGGCCAGGGACGCCGCGCCCGGCGCCAAGGCGGCCGTCCAGGACTACCACCTGTCGCTGACGCCGCGGATGCTGCGCGACCGGCGCCCGGACCTGAAGATCGTGCACTTCTCGCACACGCCGTGGGCACCGCCCGAGTACTACCGGCTGCTCCCCGACGACATCGGCGAGCGGATCCTGGACGGCATCCTGGGCGCCGACCACGCCGCGTTCCTGGCCGACCGGTGGGCCGAGGCGTTCCTGGACTGCTGCGCGCGGCTGCCCGGCGTCAAGGTGGACCGGGACGCCCGCACCGTCACCCGCGCCGGACATGTCACCGGTGTCGGGGTGTACGGGCTGGGCGTCGACGGGGACGCGCTGCGCCGGCGCGCGGCCGAGCCGGACGTCACGGCCAGGGTGGCGGCGCTGCGCGAGCAGGTCGGCGACCGGCGGCTGATCGTGCGCGTCGACCGGACCGAGCTGTCCAAGAACATCGTGCGGGGCCTGGCCGCGTACCGGGAGATGCTGGTCAACCATCCCGAGTGGCGCGGACGGGTGGTGCACCTGGCCTTCGCCTACCCGTCCCGGCACGATCTGCCCGAGTACCGGGAGTACACCGCGGCCGTGCAGCGGATGGCGGCGCGGATCTCCGACGAGTTCGGCACGGACGGCTGGGAGCCGCTGATCCTCCAGGTGAACGACGACTATCCGCGGTCGCTGGCGGCGTACCGGATGGCGGACGTGCTGCTGGTCAACCCCATCCGCGACGGCATGAACCTGGTCGCCAAGGAGGGCCCGGTCGTGTCGGAGCACGGGTGCGCGCTGGTGCTGTCACGCGAGGCGGGAGCCGCGGGGGAGCTCGGCCGCGACGCTCTCATCGTCAACCCCTACGACGTGACGCAGACCTCGGAGGCGCTGCACCAGGCGCTGCTCATGCCGCAGGATCAGCGCACCGCGCGCTGCGAACGGCTCAGGGCGGCGGCGACCGCGCTCCCGCCGCAACGCTGGTTCAGCGAGCAACTGGCGGCACTCGACTGAAGCCATCGGACAACGGCGACCGCCGCGGGCCGCCGGTCAGGCTGTAAGCCGTTCGGCCCGTTCGGCTGGTCAGCCGGTCATGGGCGGACGCTCGGCTTCCGTGTCGAGAAGGCACTGCACGGGGTTCGGCTCCTGCCTGCGCTGCCAGCGGTCCCGGAGGTCGGCCTTGCGGTGCGCCATCCTGCGGTGGGCCCCGGTCCTGGCCAGCTGGGCGAGCTGTCTCGGGGTGGGGCGGGCCGCCAGGTCGCTGGGCTCGTAGCCGTAGTCCTGGAGCCGTGCCCCGAACCCGATCTCCGCGAGGCCGATCTCCCACGGTTCCAGCCGGTTCGCCCAGGACCCGACACGGCCCGTGTCGACCGCCGAATGCGTCCGGTCGTGCCACACCTTCTGCTTCGGTACGGTCACCCGCGCGATGCCCTGGGGCTCGGTCATCGCCGGGTGGTACTCCTCGCCGATGAACGCGCACAGCCGGGTCAGCTCGATGGCGGGTTCGGCGACGAGCCGCTCGTACCGCATCTCGTAATAGGTGTCGGGACCCAGCCGCGACGCCAGCCTGCGCCCGGCGTCGATCGCCTCCCGCCACACGCAGACCGCGTGGTAGACGTCCTGCTTGTACCAGGGCATCTCGTTGAGGGAGGCGACGCAGTCACGGCCGTCCCTGATGAGGTGGACGAACTGCGCGTCCGGGAACAGCCGGAGCAGCGTTCCCACGTGCTTGATGTAGCTGGGCCGCTTGTCCCCCCAGCGGGGCTTGCCGAAGCGGCGGGCGTACGCGCGGAACACGATGCCCAGTGCGGACCCGAGCGTCGGCGGCCCGTCGACGATCTCCTCGACCACGGCCGCGGCGTCCAGGCCCAGGTCGCGGAACTTGGTCTCCTTGCGACCGGTGATCCACTCCGCCAGCGCGCGCCTGTTGACGCTGTCCCGGAGGTCACCGAAGTCCGACCGCGACGTATAGGCCGGGAGGAGGAAACGGGTCTCGGCCGGGATCGCGATCCGGGGATGGGAGTGCAGCATCAGCTGCAGCAGCGTCGTCCCCGACCGCGGGCATCCGATGACGAAGATCGGCCGCCCGCACGGGCCGGGGCCCTGGGCGGAGGCGTCGCCCCTGGCCGAGACCGTGCCCTGGACGGAGGCCGCGCCCTGGGCCGAGGCGGTGTCCTGGGCGGACGGGACGCTCCGCAGGAGCGGCACTCCCTGCCCGGAGGGAACGGCCTCAGCGCTCCCGGCGCCCCGAGTGGCCCCGGTGGCCCGGGCGGCCCCAGCGGCCTCGGAGGTCTCGGAGGTCTCGGAGGTCTCGGAGGTCCGGCCTTCCTCGCCGTCCCTGCCGTTCGTGGCGTCCCTGGCGTCGTTGGCGTCGTTGGCTGGAGACATGCACGGCATGCTGGCCGACCGTTCCTGCGCCGGACCCTCCGGCTGGGCGCACGGTTGCCGAGGCATTACCGATGCTTGACGCCCGCCGACCAGGCCATTTCCCCGCCTCTACCCACGCATCCGGCAAACCGGCGGCACACCGGAAGGGACCCGCGAGGGACCCGGAGTGGGCCGGGGAGGGATCAGGTGTAGGACTCGCCCAGGGTCTGCCGGACCTGCTTGCGCGCCTCGTGGATCCGCGACTTGACGGTGCCGAGCGGCAGCTTGAGCTGCTCGGCGATCTCGGCGTACTCCAGCTGGGACACGTCGCGCAGCACCAGGGCCTGGATGAGGTCGGGCTTGCGCGCCTCCAGGTCCTCCATGGCGTCCAGGATGTCCACCCGGGATCCCGCGATGACGCTGGTACGCCTGGGGTCGGGCCGCTGCTGGGGCAGCTCGCCCGCCTGCTCCACCGAGCGGCGCTTGAGGGAGCGGTAGGTCGAACGCGCGGAGTTGGCCACCACGACGTGCAGCCAGGTGCTGAACCTGGATCGCCCCTCGAATCGGTGGATGTTACGGGCGACCTGCAGCAACGCGTCCTGGCACGCCTCCTCGGCGTCCTGCCGGCAGGGCAGGAAGCGGGAACTGTGCCGCAGCACGTCGGGCTGGATCTTGCCGAGGAGCTCGTTCAGAGCGGCCTGGTCGCCCTGGGCGGCCTTGACGGCCAGCTCCTCGGTCCTCTCATCGAATGCCATCGCCGCGCCCCATGCTCGTTCGCACACACTCCCCGTTTGTTGGGCATGATACGGGAGTGTCCTTCCCTCCCACGGTCGGCCGTTACCGGATCGAACGCGTCCTCGGCTCCGGGGCGTTCGCCTCGGTCTGGCTCGGCCACGACGACGCGCTCGACTCCATGGTCGCCATCAAGGTGCTGTCCGGAAGCCTCCTCGACGACCTCGACGTGCGCAATCGCTTCCTGGAGGAGGCCCGGATCCTGCGCCGCGCGGACTCGGCGCGGCTGGTGCGGGTGCACGACATCGGTGAGCTGCCGGACGGGCGGCCCTACTTCGTCATGTCGTACGCCGACCGGGGAACGCTCGCCGACCGGATGCGGGATCGGCCACTTCCGGTCGCCGAGGCCCTTGTGCTCGCCGAGGAGATCGCCTATGGCGTCGAGGTGATCAACACGCTGGGCGTGATCCACCGCGACCTCAAGCCGTCCAACGTGCTCTTCCAGTCGGCGCCGGACGGCCGGGAACGGCTCCTGATCGCCGATCTCGGGCTGGCCAAGGCCCTCGCCCACGCGTCGGGCGCGTTCACCCTGCCGGTCGGCACGCCGGGGTACATGTCGCCCGAGCAGGCCCGTTTCGGCGGCGGCCTGGACGTGCGCGCGGACGTGTACGGTCTCGGCGCGCTCGTCTTCCACATGCTCACCGGCCGCGCGCCCGGCCCGCCGCCGGTGCGGGTCGCCCCGAGCTCGCTCCGCGAGGGCCTTCCGGCGGCGTTCGACGGCGTGGTCCTGCGGGCACTGGAGGTGGAACGCGAGAGGCGGTGGCCCACGGCCCAGGCGTTCGCGGAGGCCCTTTCCACGCTGCGGCCCACGGTGATGCCCGGCGCCGCGGCTCCTGCGCGCGGCGGCCAGCCTCCACCGCCGCTGCCGACCGTCCAGGACGGGTTCTATCCGGCCGCCGCGTCCTCCTACGGCCCGCCCCATCCGGCCCACCCCGGCGGAACGGGCAGTCCGGGCAGTACAGGTGGGCCAGGCGGAACGGGTGATCCTGACGCGTCGCAGCTTTCCACCCGAGAGGACCCGCCCGGCTCCGAGGACGCATCGCGCACCTCGCAGATGAGCCCGCCCCCCGACCAGGGCCCGCGGACGGTGCTCGACGGGTTCGACGGCGACCAGACCATGGTGGACGGCCCGGGCGGCGGCCGGTACCCGGCCCCCGCCCCACAGCCTTCACCTCCTTCGGCCCAGCCACCCCCTTCGGGGCTTCCGGACGACGGCCGCACCATCTCCTTCTCCACGCCGCCCCCTCAGGGCGAAGGCGCGCAAGCGCCTCAGACGATGGCCTTCCCCATGCAGGACCCAGGGCAGCAACCGCCGCCCCAGGGCGGAGGGCCGTACGACAGCGGACGCGGCCCCGTTCAGGGACCTGGCGGCGGGCCCCCTGGCCACCCGCACGGACCCGGACCCGGTCCCGGGCAGGGGCCCCTGCCAACGGGCTTCCAGCCACCGGGGCAGAGCGGCAAGCCACCTTCGGAGAGCCCGCTGGCGCGCCTGAAGAAGCTCGCGCTTCCCGGTCGCTCCGGCGGCCAGGGCGGGCCGGGTGGCCAAAGCGGGCCGAGCGGTCCCACCGGGCCGGGCGGCCCGGGCGGCGCCGGCGCGAAGAGGAATGTGACACCGCTGGTCATCGCGGCGGCGATCCTGGCGTTCGCCCTGGTCGGCGGGCTGGCGATCGGCGTGCTGCTGTCCGGTGGCGAGGATCCGCCGCCGAAGGGGGACACCGTCCCCAAGGACTTCGTCCAGGTCGCCGACGCCGGCGGCAAGATCAAGGCCGCCGTGCCGAAGGCGTGGCCCAAGGGGCAGGAGCCCACCTGGGACCCCTCGACCGTCAGGCTCGGCGACGGCCGGGCGCGCCCGGTGCTGCGCGCCACCCCGAACGTCGAGGACTTCAAGGGCAGCGGCGCGAGCCCGGGCGTGTTCATCGGCCTGACGACCGACGTGGCGAACGGGAAGCTCCCGCCGCCGAGCGCCGCCGTGCACCCGCAGTGCACCAAGGGGAAGCCGGAGAACTACACCTCGCCGGACAAGTCACTCACCGGCACCATCACCCGGTACACCGCGTGCAAGACCGGGACCCCGTCGGTGGTCGAGGTCGGCCTGCGGCACAAGAGCGGGACGTTCGGGGCGTGGGTCCGGGTCAAGGAGACCGACGGCCGGAACGCCACCAAGGACATCCTCGACAGCC
Source organism: Actinomadura viridis (assembly GCF_015751755.1). Lineage (GTDB taxonomy): Bacteria > Actinomycetota > Actinomycetes > Streptosporangiales > Streptosporangiaceae > Spirillospora > Spirillospora viridis. Next base: position 8,256,307 of record NZ_JADOUA010000001.1, on the reverse strand, counting down.
TCAAGCTCACCGCCCCCTGATCCCTCGCTCCTTCGCTCCCTCACTCGACCACCTGACCCCTGACTCCTGCCACCTGACCCCTGGTCCCTGAGCCCTGGTCCCCGGTCCCTGAGCCCTGAGCCCTGGTCCCCGGTCATCCGAGGCCCGGCCGCCCGCTTACGTGGGCGGCCGGGCCTCTGCCGTTCCCGGGCGCCCGGCGATCCAGGCAGGCTCCGGAGTTGCATCGCGAGCACTCGCCGATATATCGTTAATGCATCGCAACCGATCAGTAGAAGGAGAGCACGATGAGGTACGGACGATTCATCGCCCCCGAAGAGCGCCCCCGGCGCGGAGACCCGTTCGGCCCGTGGGGAGGGCCCGGCTTCGGGCACCACGGGGGACGCGGTCGCGGTGGACGCGGCCGCCGGACCCGGCGCGGCAACGTCCGCGCCGCCCTGCTGGCGCTGCTGGCCGAGCGGCCGATGCACGGCTACGAGATGATCCAGGAACTCGACGAGCGCACCGGCGGCGTCTGGCGCCCGAGCCCCGGCTCGGTCTACCCGACCCTGCAGATGCTGGAGGACGAGGGCCGGGTCACCAGCGAGGAGCAGGGCGGCAAGCGGCTGTTCTCGCTGAGCGAGGCGGGCCGCGAGGAGGCGGCCGGGCAGTCCGCCGCCCCCTGGGAGGAGGTCACCGAGGCCGCGGGCGAGAACGCGCTGCGCGGGCGCGAGGCGGTCGGGCAGCTGATGGGAGCGCTGCACCAGGTCATGAGCGTGGGCAGCGAGAGCCAGAAGACCCGCGCTCTGGACGTCGTCAACGACGCCCGCCGCCGCCTGTACGGCATCCTCGCCGACGACCCCGAAGCCGAATGAACGCGGGCGTGACCGCGACGAGAGGTCCCGCAGACGACGAGAGGCCCCGGAGCCGTACCCCGGCCCGGGGCCTCTCCCTTCGCGCCGGTCGCCGCGTCAGCCCGGGAAGGGCACCAGCCTGGCCGTCCGGTCACCCATGTAGAGCTGCTTCCAGATGTAGAGCCGCACGTCGCCGCGCCTGATCCGCTTGTCGACCGGCATCTCGACCGTCGCCCGTACGAGGTAGGACGATCCGGGCGGCAGGTACCTGTCCCCGCCGTCCCCCGGCTCCAGCGCGCCGCCCGACAGCCGCCGGACGACCTCGCTCCTGATGGGGAGGGTGCACATGTTCTCGGGGACGCCGGCCTGCCGCATGCACCGCTCGCGCGCCTGCTCCGGCACGAGCGCGCGCCGTACGAACACGTCGCCCGGGAAGTCCAGGAGCACGTCCTGCCGCGAGGGGTTGGCCAGCGTGTACTCGACGTAGGCGAACGTGGAACCGGCCGGGGGCGAGGACCGCCGGGACGCCTCCGCGCCGTCGTCGGTGCCCGCGCGCACGGCGGCGAGCCGGTACCGGGAACCGTCGGCCGTTCCGACCTCGACCGGCTCCCCGGCCCGCGGCGCGGACCCCGTCGCCATCGGGGACGTGACCCCGTTCACCGACCGGGGCGGGGTGCGGGTCTCCTCGCCGTCCCCGCCGAACGGGAGCAGGATCGTGGCTCCGGCGGCGACCACGGCCGCGGCACCGCCCGCCGCCAGGCCGCCCGCGAGGACCACGCCCCGCCTGGAGCGCCGCCGCGGCGCCCGGCGGGACCGCCGCCGCTCACCGAGGCGTACCTGCACGCCGCTGGTCTCCCGTGCGCCGAGGGCCCCGGGCGGGCCGGGCCGACGCGGCATCCCCGGATCCGTGTCCACCGCACTCCCCTTCCATCGCCGGACTGCACAGTCTCGCGCAGGGGACGTTCCTCATCCGCGCCGACCCCGGCGGTAGCGGACGATCCCCCTGGTAGCGGACGATCCGGGCGGCAGGTCACCCGGGAAGCAGCGTCTCCAGGAAGTCCACCAGCCCGGCGGGGCCGTCGACGATGAGGTCGGCGCGTTCGGCCAGCGCGGTCACCTCGGCGGAGCCGCTGCAGACCTTGACGCCGGGCACGCCCTCGCCGCGCAGGACGTCGATCGCGTCGAAGGCGGCCAGGTCGCCCAGGTCGTCGCCGGCGAACAGGACCATGGACGGAGCGGCGCCGCCCGCCAGGCCGGCTTCGACGAAGCGGCGCAGGGCCATGCCCTTGTCCATGCCGGGCGGGCGCAGCTCCAGGACGAAGCGGCCGGGCTCGACCACCAGCCCGGCGCTCCCGGCCAGTTCCCCGAGGACGCCGCGCAGGCCGTCCAGCACCGCCTGGGGCTCGGCGCAGCGCCGGGTGTGGACGGCCACCGCCTGGCCCTTGTCCTCGACGAAGGTCTCGGCGGGGGCACCGGCGCCGGCCAGGACCCGGGGCAGCCTCTCGCGCACCTCGGCCACGCCGGGCGGCGGCTCGGGAACGGTCAGCTCGCCCGACTCCCAGCGTTCGAGCCCGTACTGGCCGAGCACCACCAGCCCGTCGATGCCCTCGAACCCGCCGTACTCGACCGCCACCGCGGCGGGCCGGCCGGTGATGATCACCAGCGCGCCCACCCGGGGGGCGAGCCGGGCCAGGGCGTCCGCGGCCCGGGGGTGCGCCCGGGCGGCGGCCGGGTCGTCCACGATCGGGGCGAGGGTGCCGTCGAAGTCGAAGCCGAGCACGGCGGTGGAGGGGGCGTCGTGGAGGGCCCGCAGGCCGTCGGCGCCGGCGGTCGTCCGGGTGCGCGAAAGGTTCACGGTTCCAGTCTTGGTGACGTCACGGCCGGATGCCCAACCGGCGCGCGGCGCGCTGCCGCTGCCGCTGCGAACGCATCCGGCGCAGGCGCTTGACCAGCATCGGGTCGTGCTCGAGCGCCTCGGGCCGGTCGATGAGGAGGTTGAGGAGCTGGTAGTACCGCGTCGCCGACATGTCGAACAGCTCGCGGATCGCCTGCTCCTTGGCTCCGGCGTACTTCCACCACCGCCGCTCGAAGGCGAGGATCTGGCGGTCGCGGTCGGAGAGGAGGTCGGCCGGGAAGGCTTCGTCGTCGTCGGGGCCGTCGGTCACAGGGGGCAGGGGTGGGCCATCGTTCATGCGTCCGTCCTGAAGGGGGCCGGCAGCGGGGTCGGCAGCGGGGTCCGTACGTCACGCATAAGATCCCCTCTGGTGTTACTCGTGCCGGGTCGTCCGGGTTCGGCCGGTGCCATGGTACGCGCCTCGCCCGGCGCCGTCCGGCGGATCCCCGGGGAAGGAATCCGGCCTCCCCGGAGGGGGCCCGTTTCCCGGGACCGCTCACCGGGAACCGATGGGGAACCCCCCTCGTTAAACGCATGCAGGGTACATGCGTCAACGTCCTCGCGGCACCGGCACAGGCCGCGCGCCGGACAGGAGAACATGGCAATGACCAGGGAGAACGGTTCGGCGGAAGCGCTGCCCGCGGAGCTTCCCGAACCTGACGGGCGGCTCTCGGATCCCGTGCTGTCCGATGTCTCCCTCGCGCTGTTCCATCTGCGCCGGATCTGGGCCAAGCCCGACCTGATGAAGCGGATCCGGGCGCAGACCTCCCCCGGCCCGGGGAGCCGTCCGCTCCAGCTCTCCAACCTGATGGTGGTGCACGCCGTCGCCGCGCTCGGCACGGAAGGGGACGACGCCGAGGTGACCGTCGGGGCGGTCGCGGACCGGCTGGAGATCGATCCGTCCACGGCGAGCCGGCTGGTCGGCCACGCGATCGACGCGGGGCTGGTGTCGCGCCGGCCCTCGCCCGTGGACGCCCGCCGGGCCAACCTCGGCCTCACCGAGGCCGGCGTCCGGGTCAAGCGGGTCGCCGACCGGTCCCGCCGGGCCTACCTGGACGAGCTGATGGCGGGCTGGACACCCGCCGAGCGCGCCGACTTCGCCCGGCTGCTGACCCGGTTCGCCGAGGCGGCCGTCCGGGCCCCGATGGACCCGGACAGCGTGGACAGGATCTTCGAGGAGGCCCGGACGGAGTGACCCGGGCGTCCCCGGCTCACCCGCCGTGGCTCAGGGCCGCCAGGCGGGTGAGGTACTCGTCCTCGTCGATCTCCCCCCGGGCGAAGCGCTCGGCCAGGACCGACCGTGCCCGGCTCAGTGGATCGGCCGCGGCCGCCGCGGCGGCGGCGCTCGCCGTCATCCTGCGCCGCAGCAGGTAGAACGCGCCCACCGCGACGGCCAGCCAGAACAGCCCGAACGTGATCGGGAACACCGGCCACCACGCGGGCGCGTCCGCCGGGCCGCCGTCCTGCCAGGGCCCCGGGTGGGCCGCCGGCCCGATCAGTGCCGCCAGTGTCGACACCATCGTCATCGACCTCCTCGTCATCGGATGAGTCGATGCTCGGCGACGGGTCGGGGCGCCGTCATCGTCCGGCCGGAGGCTCCGCGGGTACGCCCGCCGGAGTAGCGAACGGCCCGGCCCTCACCACCAGGGCGGCCGGTAGTCCTCGCCGTCGTCCGCGCGGGGACGGCGCGGAGGGGCCTCGTTCCGCAGCGGGGGCGGGGAGGGACCGTCGTCCAGGGGGACGGGATCCTGGAGCGCCGTCCGCCGGAACCTCTCCCACTCCTCATCGTCGAGCCCCGTGAACTCCCCGCCGTCACCCACCGGGGGCGGGGCTGGCTCAGGGCGGGCCGGGCCCGGCGGGACGGGCGGGGCCGGCGGGACGGCCGGGGCCGGCGGGGCGGGCGGCGGCTCGTCCATCGGAAGGCGGCGAGGCGTCAGCCTCTCGGCGGGAGGGACCGGGCCCACCGCCGGGGACGGCCCCGCCGGGGACGGCCCCGCCGGGCCGCTCAGCGCGCCGAAGTCATGGGCTCCGTTGACGGTACGGCCGTTCTCCCCGTTCCCCTCGCCGACCGGGTCCTCCGGCACGAACGGACGCAGCTCGCGGGGAACGGGCTCGCGGGGGACGGGCTCGCGGGGGACGGGCCGCCCCTGTCGCGGGGACGGAGGCTCGGAGAGGGACGTGCCCGGATAGACCTCGTTGCTCTGCCAGAGCGGCGCGTTGACGGGGGCGACCGGAGGAGACCCGTGGTGGCCGGGCTCGGCCGGGCGCGCCGCCCCGAGCACGTAGTCGACCTCCCCGTCCTCGTCGTACTCCTCGTCCTCCCCGGGCCTGCGGCGCTGACGCCACCCCAGGAACACCCCGGTGACCACCAGCACGCCGCCACCGCCAAGGACGGCGGCCAGCAGCATGCCCCCCTCCTCTTCGGGGGTCTCCGAGTACGGCGCGGGCGGCTGGGTCGCGCCGCCCGGCTCGGCGTCGGTGTCCACGCTGGTCGCCGTCCGGGCGATCCGCCCGGCGGCGGCGAGGGCCCGCACCGCGTCCAGCGGCCCCGTGCAGGTGGACGACCCGGTCGGCCGCCCCGGGACGGCGCCCTGGACGAGGGCCTGCCTGACCTCGTCGGGCGTCAGCGAGGGGTGCCGGGCGCGGATCAGCGCGGCGACCCCGGCGACGATGGCCGACGACGGGCTGGTGCCCGTGCCGATGACGTACCCGCTGCTGGAGTCGGCGCTGACGATCTCGACGCCGGGCGCGCACACCGCGACGTACGGGCGCCGGTTGCTGTCCTTCCAGAGCCGCAGCCGCCGGTCGAGGGCGCCGACGGCGATCACCCCGCGGTAGGCGGCGGGGAAGTTGTTGCGGTTGGGGCCGGCGCCGTCGTTGCCGGCCGACGCGGTCAGCACCACGCCCTTGCCGAGCGCGTAGCGGATCGCGGCCTCCTCGGTGGAGTTGCCGTCGTAGAAGAGCCGGCCGCCGCCCAGGGACATGTTGATGATGTCGGCGCCGTGGTCGACGGCGTACCGGATGCCCTGCGCCACCGCGTCCCGGTTACGGGTCGCCGCGCCCCCGTCCTTCCGCTGCGGGTCGTCGTTCTCCCAGGTCACCCGGACCGACAGGATCCGGCTCTCGGGGGCGATGCCGACGACGCCGCGCTGCTGCCCGGGCCCGTTGCCGTGCCCGGCGATGATGCTGGCCATCGAGGTGCCGTGCAGGCCCCAGTACCGGCCGCCGGGACGGCGCGAGCCGCCGGTGAGGTCCGGCCCGGCGATCACCTGGCCGGTCAGGTCGGGATGCCGCCGGTCCACCCCGGTGTCGAGGACCGCGACGGTGACGCCCTGGCCCTTGGACCACCGCCACGCACGGGGGACGCGCATCGCGTCCAGGTGCCACTCGCGGGCGCGGATCTGGTCGACCGGCGCCGCCGCCGGACGCTTGACGGCGCTGCCCGCGGCCTGCCGCCCGGCGAACGGCGTCCCGCCCGGCGCGAGCGCGGCGGGCACCGCGACGGCGGCGGCGAGGGTCAGCGCGGTGGCCGTGGCGGCTGCGGAGGGGAGCACTCTCCCCGGGCGGCGATGACGGGCACGCGACACGCCACCGCACCTCCTCCCGGCCGTCGGACGTGGTCCCACCGGCCCGCGAGAACGAGCGGACCGGCCCCGGGGGGCTCAGGCCCCACTTCCCGCGCGTCACGCCCGTGAGGCGGGAGCCATATTGTGCCATGGGCCGATCACCCGGCCCGGGCACTCGGCGCACGCGGGCACGCTCCGGACACGGCGCTTTCCAGACACGCCGGCACGACCTGCCCCGATCCGCTCGCCCCTGTGATCCAGCTCATGCCGGGCGACCTCCGTCCAGAGCTCCTGCCCGCGCCGCACGACGCCGCCGCCGAACGGTATTGTGAAGGCCGTCGGCGCGAGCCGGCAGGCCCCTGTAGCTCAGCTGGCCAGAGCAGCCGCCTTGTAAGCGGCAGGTCGCCGGTTCGAACCCGGCCGGGGGCTCTCTCCCCTCCTCGGCGTCCGTGAACGCCGGCGCGCCGTTCCGGACGGCACCCGTTCCCCCGACTCTCGGGGCCTGTGGTGGTGGTCACATCGAGTGCCTGGTTCGATCGCCGGGGACGTTCCGGTCGTCTGACGCAGTGAGGCTCATGACCGCCACCGAGTAGGAGGCCCTGTGACCACCACCGCGCCCGCCCGTCCCGCCTCGACCGAGATCGACGTCGTGCCCGCCCCGGACGTCCGGCCGCGGACGCGTCTCCAGCTGTTGCGCAAGGTCGCGGTCGCCGTCTCCGGGGTCGCGCTGATCCTCGCGGGCATCGTGATGATGGTGCTGCCCGGGCCCGGCGTGGTGGCGATCCTCGCCGGGCTGGGCCTGCTGGGGACGGAGTTCCCCGCCGCCCGCCGGGTCAGCGAGCGCGTCAACGGGTACGTCCGCGCCGTCTGGCACAAGGTCCGGCCCCCGAAGAAGGCGCGGCCGGACGCCTGACCGTTCCGGGCGGCGGCCCTGCCGTACCCTGGCTGGATGGGCAAGGCCGCGGGTGAGCGCATGGGGGTCGTGACCGCGCTGGTGCGTTCCTCGTTCCTGGTGAGCGCCGTCTACGACAAGGCCGGCCGGGAGTACGGCCTGACCCCGCAGCAGGGGCAGCTCCTCTGCGTGCTGATGCCGCAGCCGTACGGCATGAGGGAGCTGGGCGAGACGCTGGGGCTGGCCAAGTCGAGCCTCACCGGTCTCGTGGACCGGTGCGCCCAGCGCGGGTTCGTACGGCGCGAGCCCGACCCGCGGGACAGGCGTGCGGTCCGGGTCGCGCTGACGCCCCGGGGCCGCGAGCTGGTGGAGGAGTTCTACGCCGAGACGTGCCGCCGGGTCGAGGCGTTGCCGGCGGGCCTGGGCGACGAGGACCGTGAGAGGCTCGCGGAGCTGCTCAGCCGGGTGGTGCTGGACAACAAGGTGCCCGTCGTCTTCATGGACGCGGACGAGGGAGTCCCGGCGGCGGACGGGGGCTGAGCGCCGCTCATCCCCGTACGTATCCTTTAAGGAGCCCCATCCTCGCCAGGACTCGGGAAGGGGGCGGGGCGATGACGTATGTGATCGCGGAGCCCTGCGTGGACGTCCTCGACCGGGCGTGCGTGGACGAGTGCCCCGTGGACTGCATCTACGAGGGGCGCCGCGCCCTCTACATCCATCCGGACGAGTGCATCGACTGCGGCGCGTGCGAGCCGGTCTGCCCGGTGGAGGCCATCTACTACGAGGACGACCTGCCGGGGAAGTGGGCCGCCTACACCGGCGACAACGCCGCGTTCTTCACCGGCACGCTGCCCGGCCGGTCCGAGCCCCTCGGCTCGCCCGGCGGAGCGTCCCGGACCGGTCCCCTGGGCGTGGACACGCCGCTGGTGGGCGGCCTGCCGGAGGGGTCCTGACGTGGCCGCACTCGCCACGGCCGCCCTGTTCACCTGGTTCGGCATGGTGATCGCCATCTCGTTCGTCGAGGCGCCGCTCAAGTTCCGCGCGCCCGGCGTCACCCGGGCGCTCGGCCTGGGCATCGGACGCCTGGTGTTCCGGGCCCTGAACGTCGCCGAGATCGTGCTGGCCGCGATCGCGGTGATCGCGCTGGGCACCGGCCGGGACACCGGCGCGGCCTGGATCCCCGTCGCCGTTGCGGTGGTGTGCCTGCTCGTCCAGGTCGCCGCGATCCGCCCCCGCCTGGACCGGCGGGCGGCCCGGATCATCGCCGGCGAGGAGGTCGAGCCGTCCCGCGCGCACCTCGGCTATGTCGCCCTGGAAGGCGTCAAGGTCATCGCGCTGGTCGTCGCGGGGGCGCTCGCGGCGGCCTGACGGTCAGGAACGGAGGCGGGCCACCTCGTACAGCGCGATCCCGGCGGCGACCCCGGCGTTGAGCGACTCGGCGGCGCCCGGCATCGGGATGGTGACGAGCAGGTCGCAGGTGTCGGCGACCAGCCGGCCGAGCCCCTTGCCCTCCGAGCCCACGACCAGGACGAACGGCCCCGAGGCGATCTCCAGGTCGGCCACCGTCACACCGCCGCGGGCGTCCAGCCCGGCGACGAAGCAGCCCGCCTTCTGGTACGCCTTGAGCTGCCGGGAGAGGTTGGTGGCCTGCGCGACCGGCACCGAGGCGAGGGTCCCCGCGGACGCCTTCCACGCACCGGCGGTGACCCCGGCCGCGCGGCGCTCCGGCACCACCACCCCGGTCGCTCCGAACGCGGCGGCGGAACGCACGATCGCGCCGAGGTTGCGCGGGTCGGTGATGCCGTCCACCGCGACGATCAGCGGGGCGGTGCCCTTCAGCAGGTCGTCGGGGTGGGCGTAGCGGTAGGGCCGGACCTGCAGGGCGATGCCCTGGTGGACCGAGCCGTCGGTGAGCCGGTCGAGCTCGTTCTTGCCGGTCTCCAGCAGCGGGATCCCGCGGTCGGCGGCGATCTGGATGGACTCGCGGATCCGCTCGTCGGTGCCGGAGGTCACGTACAGCGTGGTGCCGGGCACCCCCGCCCGCAGCGCCTCCACGACCGGGTTGCGGCCCGTGACCAGCTCGGGCGTCTCACCGGTCGCGCGGCGCGCGCCCGCGGGACGGCCCTGCCGCGCCGGCTCGGCGCCGGACGCCTTGGGACGGGCGCCCGGCCCCGCAGTCGGGGTGCCGGTCCGCTTGGCGCTCTTGACGGCGCGGGCCCGCTGCCGCTTGGCGTGCCAGTGCCGGTCCTCGGCCTTGGGAGTGGGACCCTTCCCCTTGTGCTTGGCCATCTTCGGTACGCCCCTCGCGCTTGCGTCTCAGGGCGGCTCTCGGCGGACGCCCCCGAACACCCGATTTTAGGCGGCGTGCGAAGTGGAACGCGCGCCGTTCAGCTTCGCTTGAGCTCCCAGCGCGGACCGTTCGGGGTGTCCTCGACGACGATCCCGGCCTCGGTGAGCCCGTCGCGGATGGCGTCGGCGGCGGCGTAGTCCTTGCGGGCCCGGGCGGCCTGCCGCTGCTCCAGCGCCACCTTGACCAGGGCGTCGACCACCGGGCGCAGGTCGTCCTCGCCGGCCCGCGACCACTGCTCCGACAGCGGGTCCAGGCCGAGCGCGCCGGTCATCGCCCGGACGGCGGCCAGCCGCTCCCGCACCGCGTCCCGGTCGCCGGACGCCAGGGCGCTGTTGCCCTCGCGCACGGCGTCGTGAACGACCGCCAGGGCCTGCGGGACGCCGAGGTCGTCGTCCAGCGCGGCGGTGAACGCCTCCGGGAGCGCGGCGGCCTCGCCGCCCGTCCCGACCAGCTCGGCGGCGCGGACCGCGAAGCCCTCGACGCGCTGGTAGGCCGAGACCGCCTCGGCCAGGGCCGCGTCGGTGTAGTCCATCAGCGACCGGTAGTGCGCGGAGGCCAGGTAGTAGCGGATCTCGGCGGGACGGGCCTTGCCGAGCAGGTCGGGCAGCGCCACGACGTTGCCGACCGACTTGGCCATCTTCTCGCCGTCCACCGTGAGCAGGCCGTTGTGCAGCCAGTAGCGGGCGAACCCGTCCCCGGCCGCGCGCGACTGGGCGATCTCGTTCTCGTGGTGGGGGAAGATCAGGTCGACGCCGCCGCCGTGAATGTCGAACGTCGAGCCGAGGTACTTGGTCGACATCGCCGAGCACTCCAGGTGCCAGCCGGGGCGTCCCTCCCCCCACGGCGTCTCCCAGAACGGCTCGCCCGGCTTGGCGCCCTTCCACAGCGCGAAGTCGAGCGGGTCCCGCTTGAGGTCCTCGTTCGGGGTGTCACCGGCCGAGCGCATGTTCTCCAGGCGCTGGTTGGACAGCGTGCCGTAGTGCTCGGCCCAGGACCGCACGTCGAAGTACACGTCGCCGCCGGAGGCGTAGGCGTGCCCCCGTTCGATCAGCCGCCGCATCAGCGCGATCATCTCCGGGACGTGCCCGGTGGCGCGCGGCTCGACCGTGGGCGGCAGGCAGCCGAGCACGTCGTAGCCGCGGGTGAAGACCCGGTAGTTGGCCTCGGCCACGGCGAACCACGGCACGCCCCGTTCCTCCGACACCGCGATGATCTTGTCGTCGATGTCGGTGACGTTGCGGGCGAAGGTCACCTCGTACCCGGACCGGCGCAGCCAGCGCAGCAGCACGTCGTAGACGACGCCCGAGCGCAGATGGCCGATGTGCGGGGCGGCCTGCGGCGTCGCACCACAGACGTACATCCCCACGCGGCCCTCTTCCAGGGGCTCGAACGCACGGACCGTACGGGTGCTGGTGTCGTAAAGGCGCAGGCTCACAGGCCCAGGTTATTGGATCCCCGGGCACCCGCGCGGCGTACTCGGCACCAACTCGGTGCCCGCGCCCCCAGGGCCTCCGTGCCGAGCCCCCAGGGCCTCGGTGCCCGCGGCCTCAGTGCCTCGGTGCCCGCGGCCTCAGTGCCTCGGTGCCCGGGGCCTCAGTGCCCGCGGCTCTCCTCGCGGTCGCCGGCCGCCAGACGGTGGCACAGCTGGACGAAGGCCACCGCGTTGGGCATCCGGGCCGCGATCGCGGTCAGGGACCGCAGCTCGTCGCGGGAATGGACGTAGACCACGCCGTTGTCGGCGCCGACCTCGCCCACCGCGGGCCAGGGGACGCGCTCGCCCTCCTTCGCGACACCGTCCGCGTCCACGGTGAACGGCCCCACCCGTACGGGCTCGCCGGCCCGGACGCGCGCCAGCTGCGCCGGCAGGACCCGGCGGGTCACCTCGGCGGCGACCCGTTCGCCCAGTTCCCGGACGTCGGGCAGCTCGTCGCCCAGCCGGATCTCCCGCCCGTCCACGGTGCCGACCAGGAACCGGTAACGGGTCCGCCCCTGCGCCGCGTGCCGTACCCCGGACGCGGTCACCGAGACCAGCTCGTCCCACGGGTGCACGGCGGTCTCACGGCCCGTCTCCAGGACGAACCCGCCGGTGAACAGGTACACGGCCGTGTTCCTGGCCCGCAGCTCCGACGGCCTGCCCCCGATGGCCTCGACGACCCGGGGCGCGGCGGCGAGATAGGCGATCGTGAGGATCGCCGCCGCCAGGGCCGGCTCCGCCCGTCCCGCGGCCAGGGAGCCCGCGAGCGTGGCGAGGAGCGCCAGCCCGGCCAGGACGGACAGTCCCGCCCACACGAGGGCGCGTCTCAGGCCGGCCCGTCCGTCGAAGGCCCGGACGGGGTCCCCGAGATCGCGATCGGCCGCCCGGTCCAGGACAGAGGGGGGAAATGACATGGAAGTTGCGACTACCCGACTCTCGGTTGGCTGGAGGGAGAAATCGTATGACGCTAGCGCGTTCTCCGCTGCTCCGAACAACGGTGGCCGGATCGTGCCGCCCCGTGCCGGAACCGCGACTCCCGGGCATGGCGATGACACGGGATCGGCCCATGCGGCTGGTTAACTTCCCTGAAGACCCTCGCGAGCCCCCGGAGACGAGCCTGCGATGCCCCCAGTCCCCCAAGCCCCGCCCGAGAGCCGCCCGGCCCGGCGCCGCCTGCCCGCCGTGGCCGCCGGACTGGTCGTCGCCGTCCTGGCGGGCGGCGCGTTCGTCCTGACCTACGACCTGCTGCGCGATCTCGCCGTGGCGGGCGGGGCGGGACGGCGCTGGGCCCCTGCCTACCCGGTGATGGCCGACGCGCTCGTGGTGATGACGATCCTGTCGCTGGTGGTGGCCCGGAACGCGCGCTGGTGGTCGCGCTGGCTCCGGGGCGCCCTGCTCCTGCTGCTGCTCACCGGGACCGCCGCCATCGCCGTCCAGCACGCGCTGTGGGGCTTCGGCCCCCTGCCCGAGACCCCCGTGCGGGCGGGCGTCGCCGTGGCCCCGCACGTCATGCTCGTCATCGCCGTCTGGCTGTGGCTGCGCATGATCCGGCATCTCCGTCCCCGCTCCGGGCCCGCGCCGTCCACCACCGGTCCCGCTCACGCCTCGGAGCGCCCCGCGGACGCGGCGGACGCGGCGGCGGGCGTGGAGGAGGACGCGACCGGGGCCGTCCCGTCCAAGCCCGCGCCGCCCCCGCTCGCGCTGCTGCCGTCCGATGTCGAGGTCGCCCGTTCCCCGGAGAGCGGGGCCCCGGGCAGCGGGGCCCCGGGCAGCGGGGCCGTTCCCCCGGACCTGGGCAAGGCGAGCACCACCCTGCCCGACATGATCATGCCGGTCACCCTGGACGCCGTTCCCGAGCCGCGTCGCCCCCGCGAGCAGGACGAGGGCCCGGAGGAGCCCCAGGACGAGACCCAGGCCACGGGCGTGGACGGGGACGTGGACGAGGGCGAGGGGGGCGAGCGGCCCGGGGCCGCCGAGCGTCAGCGGGCCGAGGCGGGCGGATCACCGGAGTCCACCGACCCCGACGGCATCGACACCTCCGAGGACCTGCCGATCTGGGACTGGGACCCGCCCTCCGGCTCACTCCGCAGCTCCCCCACGCCTCCCGCCGAGTAGGCCGTCGTCCCCTGCGCACCCGCACGGACCGCAGGCGTTCCGGACGGGTGCGAACGGATGCGAACGGATGCGTACGGATGCACGTACGGGTGCGTACGGGCACGGGCGGGTGCGGTGACCGGGAGGGCGGGACGGGGCCTGCCTGGGCGGAGTCCGGCGGGCCGGTGGACGGCCCGCCGGCTCGCGGCGGTGGGGAACGTGGTGCGGGCGCGTGTCAGGCGCGGGGGGCGACCAGGGCGTTGGCGACGGCGGCGAGTCCCTCGCCGCGGCCGGTGAGGCCGAGGCCGTCGGTGGTGGTGGCCGAGAGGCTGACGCTCGCGCCGCCCAGGGCCTCGCCGAGGACCTTCTCGGCCTCGGCCCGGCGCTTGCCGATCTTGGGGCGGTTGCCGATCACCTGGATCGCCACGTTGCCGATCACGTGGCCGGACTCGGCGACCAGGCGGGCCACCTCGGCGAGCAGGACGACACCGCCGGCGCCGTGCCAGCGCGGGTCGTCGGTGCCGAAGACCGCGCCCAGGTCGCCCAGCCCGCAGGCCGACAGGAGCGCGTCACAGGCGGCGTGCGCCGCCACGTCGCCGTCGGAGTGGCCCGACAGCCCCTGGCCCTCACCGGGCCAGAGCAGGCCGGCGACCCAGAGCGGGCGCGGGCCCTCTTCATCGCGTACGAACGGGTGGACGTCGACTCCGACGCCCACCCGTGGCAGCCCGGCGCTCAACTCAGTTGGCGAGGATCTCGTCGAGCAGGGCCTCGGCCTTGTCCTCGTTGGTCTTCTCCGCCAGCGCGAGCTCGCTCACCAGTATCTGGCGGGCCTTGGCCAGCATCCGCTTCTCGCCCGCCGACAGCCCGCGCTCCTTGTCGCGCCGCCACAGGTCGCGAACGACCTCGGCGACCTTGTTGACGTCGCCGGAGGCGAGCTTCTCGAGATTCGCCTTGTAACGCCGCGACCAGTTGGTCGGCTCCTCGGTGTAGGGTGCCCGCAGCACCTCGAACACCTTCTCCAGGCCCTCCTGGCCCACGACGTCCCGAACGCCCACGTCCTCGACGTTCTCGACTGGAACCTGCACTGTCAGGTCGCCCTTGTCGACCTTCAAGACCAGGTAGGTCTTTTCCTCACCCTTGATGGTGCGAGTCTCGATGGCCTCGATCCGAGCAGCCCCGTGGTGGGGGTAGACGACGGTGTCGCCGACCTGGAAAGTCATGTGACAAGTACCCCTTCCGCTACACCCAGGGTAGCACGGGCCGAGCGGTGGCCGCACCGACCTTCGCGACATATCCGCAGGTCAACCCCCTTATTGGGGTCTTGACAAAGCCTTGGGACAGTGCATCTCGGGCCTGTCCGACCGCGTCGGCGCGGCCGGAACACCACCGTGACGAGGGCGGCGCGCACGCGGCCCCGGCACCTCGCGACCTCCTCGCGGGTCCCCCCTTTCGATGCCGCGGAAGCGGCTCATACTGGAAGGTGAACATGCCGGGTCACGCGGGTACGAAGCGCCCGGAAGATCCGAAAGGGGTACGGCGCGGCGTACGGACGCTTGGCGGCCGGCACTCGGCGGCTCCGAGGATAGTGAGGTGCGGCGTGAGGCCAGACGGCGACCCCGAGCCCGATGACTACGGGCTCCCCAGAGTCGACGTCGTGGTGCCCGATGACGCCCGCGAGCTGGACCGCGACGTGCTCGCCTACCGCCGCGAGGAGCGGCGCAGGCGGCGGCGCGACCGGGTCGGCCGGCTGCTGCGCCCGTTCACCCGGTACGGGCTGGCCATCCCCATCATCACCGGCGCGCTGCTGGTCGCACTGGTCAGCGGCGGGCTGATGACGGCGTTCGGGCCCCGGCCCGCGCCGCGTCCCACCGGCACGCTGCTCGCCCCGCACCCCTCGGCCTCCCCCGGCCGGGTCGGCGGCATCCTGCCCGACGCCGAGGTGGCCCTCGTGGGCAAGGAGCGCACTCCCGTCGCGCTGCGCGACCTGCGCCCCGGTGTGATCGGGATCGTGCCGCCCTCCTGCGGCTGCGAGAACCTGGTGGCGAAGCTGGCCGGCGAGGCCAGGGAGTTCCATCTGAACCTCTGGCTGGCCGCCGACCGCCGCGGGAACGCCGCGCCCGCCGACCGGACCCGCCGGGAGCTCAGCGCGCTGGCCGGGGCGGCGCACGCGGGCGCGCCCCAGATCATCGAGGACGGCCGGGGAGTCCTCGCCGGGACCTACAGGCCGTCCCCCGGTTCCCCGGGCCTGACGGCGGTCCTCGTCCAGCCCGACGGCGTGGTCGCGGACGTGCTGCATTCCCCGCAGCCGGGGCCCGCCCTCACGGAGAAGATCAGGGCTCTCGGTTAGCCGCGGCGCGACCCGCGGTACCGGAAACCACCCCCCGAACCAGATCACCCGTCCGGTCTCGCTACGCTTCCCCTGGCGTATCTCGCCACACTGACAGCTTTCCATGCCCCTTCGCGAGGAGATCGACGCCGTGATCCGAAACAGCCGTCGAGTGGTCGCACTCGCCATCGCGGGTGCGGTCGCCATCGCGCCGGTGATCTCCGGCTGCGGCGCCGGCAGCGAACCCCAGACCGCGGCTCCCACCCAGCTGACCGAGGGCGTCAACGCCTCGGTGCCCAAGGGCGCGGCGACCTCGCAGGTCGACATCCGCAACATGTTCCTGCTGGGTCCGGAGCCGAGCAGGATGTTCCAGCCCGGCAGCTCGGTGCCGCTGTACGGCACGATCATCAACCAGGTCAAGGGACGTCAGGACCGCCTGGTGAGCGTCAGCTCGCCGGACTTCGCCCAGGTGCGCATCGCCGGTGGCGCGCTCACCCTGCCGCCCGCCCAGCCCTCCGGTGAGGGCACGCCCGTCCAGCTCCTCGGCAAGGGCGGAGCGGGGGCCCAGCCCACCGGCACCGCGTCGCCGAAGCCGACCGGCACGCCCACCGGGCAGGCGTCCGGCCGCCCGAGCGGGGAGCCGAGCGGGACGGCCACGCCGCGGCCGACCGGTTCGGGCCCGGCCGGAGCGGAGCCGTCCGGCACGGCGTCCCCGCAGCCCGGGGCCGAGACGTCGCCCACGGCCGCGCCCACCAGCACCGGATCCGCCACGCCCACCCCCGCGACCGAGAGCCCGGCCGCGCCCGGCGGGCAGACCCCGCTGATCGTGCTGACGGGCCTGAACCGGCAGCTGCTCGGCGGCGAGACCCTGAAGGTGAGCCTGCGGTTCGAGCAGGCCGGCGGCATCGAACTGTCGATCCCGGTGGTCCCGCGGCAGGGCGAGTACACCGCCCTCCCGGCGGTGTCCCCCGGCGTTCCCGCGCCCGGCTTCCCCAGCCCGAGCGCCCCGGCGTCCGAGGGCGGTCACGGCGGCGGCACGCACGCCACCCCGGGTACGGGGGCCTCCCCCTCGGCCGAGCCCTCGTCCCAGCCCACGACCGGGGCCACGGGCGGCGCGACCCCGGCCACCCCGTCCTCCGAGGCCCCCGCCACGGACGGCGGGCACGGCTGAGGGGCGAGCGCCCGTCTCCCCTGAACGACACGCCCTGAACGACGACGCGGCCCGTACGGCTTTCGAGCCGTACGGGCCGCGCTCTTTCACACGGCCGGCGCGATCGGGATTTCTCACCTGTGGTCGGTAGGGGCAGGGCCGGTCGGCCGGATCAGCGGGTCCGGTAGCGCGCGTAGATCAGTCCGCTGTCGAAGGCGCGCTTGTCGACCAGCTCGAGATCGAGGCGCACGCCGTCGGGGAAGAACCGCTTGCCGCCGCCGACCACGCTCGTGGTGATGAACAGGTGGTACTCGTCCACCAGGCCGGCCGCGATCGCCTGGGCCGCGAGGTTGGGGCCGTCGACGGTGAGGTCGTGATCGGCCTCGGCCTTGAGCCTGCGCACCGCGTCCGGGTCGAAGGTGCGCTCGATCCTGGTCTTCGCGCTGGACACCGACTCGAGCGTCGTGGAGTACACGACCTTCTCCGCGGCCTGCCAGTCGCGGGCGTACTGCAGGACGTGCGGCGGCAGGTCGGGCTCGGTGTGCGCGGTCTCCCAGTAGACCATCGTCTCGTACATCCGCCGGCCGTAGAGGTACGTGCCGACGGGACGGAAGAGGTCGTTGATGAAGGTGTGCACCTCCTGGTCGTCGGCCGGCCCGGAGCCGAGGTCGCCCTCCGCCGCCTCGGCGTAGCCGTCGAGCGAGGTGATCATCGAGTAGATGAGCTTTGCCATGCGTCTCCTCCGGGTACGAGCGCGTCGGTCGACAGGGGTCCCGCAGGATATGACCTCCGCACGACCCGGAACTCATCACTCGGCCGGCCGGTTTCCCGGTACTTCGCACTCGAGGGCGAAATCGGGAACGCGAGTGCCCCGCATGTGCCCTCGGAGGGAAGTTCATGAGGGCACACGCAGGTCACAGCGTTTCTCTAGGGCTCGAACTTGTAGCCCAGGCCGCGCACGGTGACGATGTAGCGCGGCGTTGACGGCGTCGCCTCGATCTTGGCGCGGAGCCGTTTGATGTGGACGTCCAGGGTCTTGGTGTCGCCCACGTAGTCGGCGCCCCAGACGCGGTCGATGAGCTGCATGCGGGTGAGGACCCGGCCGGCGTTGCGCAGCAGCACCTCCAGCAGCTCGAACTCCTTCAGCGGCAGCTGGACGGCGTCGCCCTTGACGCTGA
This sequence comes from Actinomadura viridis, assembly GCF_015751755.1. GTDB lineage: Bacteria > Actinomycetota > Actinomycetes > Streptosporangiales > Streptosporangiaceae > Spirillospora > Spirillospora viridis. Next base: position 8,238,553 of record NZ_JADOUA010000001.1, on the reverse strand, counting down.
CGACGTGGCGCTCGACGTCCATCCGGACCGGGCCGGCCTCCAGGATGGCCGGGGCGACCTCCTCGACCTCCCCTTGGCGGCGCAGCACCGCGCGCATCCGCGCGATCAGCTCACGGGTGGAGAACGGCTTGGTGACGTAGTCGTCGGCGCCGAGCTCCAGCCCGACGACCTTGTCGACCTCGCTGTCCTTGGCGGTCAGCATGATGACCGGCACGTTGGAACGCGCGCGCAGCTCGCGGCACACCTCGGTGCCGGGCAGGCCGGGCAGCATCAGGTCGAGGAGGACCAGGTCGGCGCCGTTGCGCTCGAAGATGTCCAGCGCGTCGGGGCCGGTGGCCGCCACGGCGACCTCGAAGCCCTCCTTGCGGAGGTTGTACGACAGTGCGTCGCTGAACGACTCCTCGTCTTCCACGACGAGCACGCGGGTCACGGTGTTGCCTCCCGGGCGGTCTCTGTGTCGGCGGCTTCCCGGAGGAGCCGGTCGCTCACGGTGAACGCGGACGCGGCGTTCCCGACTGGGGCGGTCGCGTCGGCGGCGGCCGCGGATGGGGTGATCATGAGTGCCAGGTCATCGCGCCGGTTCCTCCGGGGTCTCAGGTCTCGTGGGGTGTCGCGGGGTGTGGTGCGCCGCGGCCCTCAGGGGCCGGGCGGGATCGGGATCACGGCCGGGGCGCCGCCCTCGCCGCGCGGCGGCGTGCCCGATCCGGCCGCGCCCGGCCCGGACGTCTCCGGTCCGGACGTCTCCGATCCGGACGTCTCCGATCCGGACGGGCCCGTCCCGGACGGGCCGGGCGACGCCGGGCCGGACGCGACCGCGCGCCGCGTGCCGGGCGGCGGGAGCGGCTGGAGCAGCGGCAGCCGGATCGTGAACGTCGACCCGGAGCCCTCCTTGCTCCACACCGTGACCTCGCCGCCGTGCTTGGTCGTGACGTGCTTGACGATCGCCAGGCCGAGACCGGTGCCGCCGGTCTGGCGGGAGCGCGCCGGATCGACCCGGTAGAACCGCTCGAAGATCCGTTCCAGCTCGCGCTCGGGGATCCCGATGCCCTGGTCGGTGACGTTGACCTCGACGTGCCCGTCGTCGCACCGGCGGGTGGCGACCACCACGCGGGTGTTCTCGGGACTGTAGGCGACCGCGTTGTCGATCAGGTTGCGCAGCGCGGTGATCAGCAGCTCCTCGTCGCCGCGCACCTTCTGCCCGGCCCTGCCGCCGCTGGTCACCTCGATGTTCTTGGCGGTGGCCTTGATCTGGGTCCGGTCGATCGCCTCGACGATGATCTCGTCCAGCGAGACCGGGTGCAGCTCGGGCAGCGGCTCGTCGCCCTGGATCCGCGACAGCGTCATCAGGTCCTGGACGAGGTTGGTCAGGCGCACCGACTCGTGCTGCATGCGCCCGGCGAAGCGGCGCACCGCCTCGGGGTCGTCGGCCGCGCCCTCGACGGTCTCGGCCAGCAGCGACAGCGCGCCGACCGGGGTCTTGAGCTCGTGGCTGACGTTGGCCACGAAGTCGCGCCGGATCGCCTCGACCCGGCGCATCTCGGTCAGGTCCTCGGCGAGCACCAGGACCAGCCCGTGCGAGCCGAGCGGCGCCACCCGCACCGCGAACCAGCGGCCGTCCGCGCGACTTCGGCTGCGGGACGGGCCGACCTGGATCTCGGTCTCCCGGATCTCGCCGTCGCGGCGCACCAGCCGCGCCATCGCCAGCAGCTCGTCGACCACCAGCCGGTCACCGCTGACCACGCCGAACGCCCGCGCCGCCGAGCTCGCGCGCAGCACCCGGTCCTCGCCGTCCACCACGACGGCGGAGGAGCGCAGCACGCTGAGCACGGAAGCCACCCCCGGCGGCAACGCGCCCTGGGGGGCCGCCGGGGTCGACAAACGCTGGGCTCGCTCGCTCACGCGCACCGCCAATCCAGTCGCGAGCCCGATCGCGAGCCCGGCAAGCCCGGCCAGGCCCGCGACAATCTCGACCTCCACATCTGGATCGTAAGTGCCCGGCGGTCCGTTGCTGCACCATGAAGGGACCGTACGAGGGCGCGTTCGCCCAAAATTCACCTCTTTCTCCCGATTGGTTCACGCAGGTCAGACAGGCTGTGGCGTGGGTGAGTCCGCCCGGCGTCCCGGCCCGTGTGCCACCCTCGTCCCACCCGTTCCACTCGAATCCCTGGGGATCCTAAATTGCGCGACGCCTATCACGAGGAGCTCGACGCTCTTTCCGACAAGCTGGTGGAGATGACCCGGCTGGTCCGGTCCGCCATGGCCCGCGCGGTGACCGCGCTGCTGGACGCGGACCTGCGGCTGTCGGAGGAGGTCATCGGCAGTGACGAGCAGGTCAACAAGATCGACACGGAGATCGAGGAGACCGTGTTCGACCTCATGGCCCGGCAGCAGCCGGTGGCCGGTGACCTGCGGCTGCTGATCACGGCACTGCGGATGAGCGGTGACCTGGAGCGGATGGGGGACCTGGCGGTGCACATCGCCAAGACCGCCCGGCGCCGGCACCCCGAGTCGGCCGTGCCGCCGGAACTGCAGGCCACGGTGCTGGAGATGGGCCAGATCGCGGAACGCATGATCGCCAAGACCGGCAGCGTGATCGCCGCGAAGGACGTCGAGATGGGCCTGGAGCTGGACGCCGACGACGACGCGATGGACCGGCTGCACCGCAAGCTGTTCGACAAGCTGCTGTCGCCGAAGTGGAAGCACGGCGTGGAGCCCGCGGTGGACATCACCCTGGCGGGCCGCTACTTCGAGCGTTTCGCCGACCACGCCGTGGTCGTGGCCGAGCACGTGGTGTACCTGGTGACGGGCCAGCGTCCGGAGGAGATCGTGGACTCCTCCTGAGGATCACCTACACTCGGGCAACGCGTACACCTGCGGGCGCAGGGCGGTCTTTCGCAGGAGCCGCCCTGCGCCCCGGGCAGGTTCACGTTCGCACCGAGCGTTCGTACTTGGGGGGCGTGCCGGGGATTCGTACCGGCGCGGTCTTACTTCTTCTTACGGCCCCTGGGCGTCTTGGCGGGCTTGGCCGCCTTGCCGGTGTCGGCGGCGGGGGCGGCGGCGCCCTGGTTCTTCACGGCCTCGATGGCGGCCTTGGCGGCGGCCGGGTCGAGGTACTCGCCGCCGCGCTTGAGCGGGGCGAAGTCGTCGTCCAGCTCGTACACCAGCGGGATCCCGGTCGGGATGTTGAGCCCGACGATCTCCTCGTCGGAGACGTCGTCGAGGTGCTTGACCATGGCGCGCAGCGAGTTGCCGTGCGCGGCGACCAGCACGGTGCGGCCGGCGGCCAGGTCCGGGACGATCGAGTCGTACCAGTACGGCAGCAGGCGGTCCACCACGTCGGCCAGGCACTCGGTGCGCGGGATCAGCTCGGACGGCAGCCCGGCGTAACGCAGGTCGCTGACCTGGGACAGCGGGTCGTCGTCCTTGATCGGCGGGGGCGGGGTGTCGTACGACCGGCGCCACACCATGAACTGCTTCTCGCCGAACTCCTCGCGCGTCTGGGCCTTGTTCTTGCCCTGCAGCGCGCCGTAGTGGCGCTCGTTGAGCCGCCACGAGCGGCGCACCGGGATCCACAGCAGGTCGGCCACGTCCAGCGCGATGTTGGCGGTGCGGATGGCCCGCTTCAGCAACGAGGTGTGCACGACGTCGGGCGTGATGTCGGCGTCGAGCAGCAGGTCGCCGCCCTTGGTCGCCTCCCCCTCGCCCTTGGTGGACAGATCGACGTCCACCCAGCCGGTGAACAGCCCTTCGGCGTTCCACACGCTTTCGCCATGCCGGAGAAGTACCAAGGTCGCCATGGCATCAGAGCCTATCCGGCCCCTGCCGGGACCGCGCGGTCGCGGGTGCCCCGCGGCTCAGCCGGAACCGGCCTCCGGACGGTTGGCCGGGTCGGCGAACGAGGCGAACGCCTGGAGGTTGGCCAGGCTCTCGCCGCGCTTGACCCGCCAGTCCCACTCGCGCTGGATGGAGGACTTGAAGCCGCGTTCCAGCGCCTTGTCGAAGTTCTCGTCGGAGTAGGTCAGCACGCAGCCCAGCAGCCGGTCGATCTCCTCCGGGCTGACCGCGGCCAGCGGCGCACGGCCGACCAGGTGGACGTCGCCGACCTCGTCGAGGGTGAAGGCCACCCCGTACATCCGGCCGTTGCGTTCCAGCAGGAAGCGGTAGAACTCGGCGTGGTTCTCGTCGGGGCGGCGGCAGAAGAACGCCTCGACGTGCAGGCTGTGGTCGCCCACGATCAGCCAGGTCATGGTGGCCAGCTTGTGCTGGCCGGGCAGCTTGACGAAGAACGCGCCGGGACGGGGCGTGTCGAACTCCAGCTCGGCCGCGCGCAGCGTCTCCTCGATCACCGCGGCGGGGTCGCGGTCGGGGCGGGTCATGCGGTCACCTCCGCGTGGGGGCGGGCCTGGGCGAGATGGGACAAGGCACCGGTATACACCTCAAGGAGGCGGTCCACGGTGGCGTCCCAGCCGAAACCGCGCGCGTGTCGCACGGCGTGCCGGGCGAGGCGGGCGTGCAGGGCGGGTTCGGCGCGCAGGCGGCGCAGCACGGCCGCGTAGTCCGCCGGGTCGTGGCCGCGGATCAGGACGCCGGACTCGCCGTCCCGGACGGCGGTGCGCAGCCCTCCGACGGCGGCGGCGACGACCGGGGTCCCGCACGCCTGCGACTCCACCGCGACCAGGCCGAACGACTCGCTGTGCGAGGGGACGACGGTGACGTCGGCGGCGCGGTACCAGTCGGCGAGCTCGGCCTGCGGGGCCGGCGGCTCGAACCGCACGACGCCGGTGAGGCCCAGTCCGGCGGCCAGCGCCTGCTGCTCCTCGGGGCGGCAGCGCGCGCTCCCGCTGGGGCCGCCGACCACCGCCACGACCAGCCGGTCGCGCAGCGCGGGGTCGTCGGCGAGCATCCGGGCGGCGGCGCGCAGCAGGACGTCGGGGGCCTTCAGCGGCTGGATGCGGCCCACGAAGAGCAGCACGTAGGCGTCGGGCGGCAGGCCGAGGCGCCGCCGCGCCGGGCCGGTGCGGTGCGGGTCCGGGCCGGCGCCCCGGGCGGGCAGGGCCGACTCGGGCTGGAAGAGGTCGAGGTCGACGCCGGGGTTGACGGTCGCGACGCGGGACGGGTCGGCGCCGTAGAGGTCGATGAGCTCGCGGGCCTCCTCGGCGGTGTTGGCCACGAGCTGGTCGGAGGAGGCGACGGCCCGTTCCTCGCCCAGCACCCGCGCCCGGGGCTCGGGGGTGTCGCCCTCGGCCAGGGCGGCGTTCTTGACCTTGGCCATGGTGTGCATGGAGTGCACCAGCGGGACGCCCCAGCGCCGCTTGGCGGCGTGACCGGCCTGGCCGGACAGCCAGTAGTGGGTGTGGATCAGGTCGTAGTGCCCGGGGTCGTAGGACGCCTCGGCGCGCAGGACGCCGGAGGTGAAGCCGCACATGTGGCGGAGCAGCTCGGTCTTCTCCAGCTCCTCGAACGGCCCGGAGACCACGTTCCGGACGAGCACGCCGGGCGCCAGTTCGGTGACCGGGGGCAGCGCCCGGGAGGTCGCGCGGGTGAAGATGTCCACCTCGACGCCGCGTGCGGCCAGCCGCCGGGCCACCTCGACCACGTAGACGTTCATGCCCCCGGCGTCGCCGGTCCCCGGCTGGTCGAGGGGGGACGTGTGGACGCTGATCGTCGCGACCCGGTTGATACGACGCGGCACCCGACACCACCTCCGGTAGTGGAACCTATCGACAGCGGTCGGTGTTCCCCCGCAATGGGGCCTTATGGGACTTTCATGGTATTTCGTTGGCTTTGAGGCCCCTGAGGCGGCGCGGCCGGGCCCGGGGTTCGCGCGGCGGGCGATGCCTGGAAGGCTTGGGCCATGCGTAAGACGGCCGTTATCACGGGAGCAAGCAGCGGGATCGGGGCGGCCACGGCCAGGCGCCTGGCCGCCGAGGGGTTCAACGTCGTCCTGGCCGCCCGGCGGCGGGACCGGCTCGACGCCCTCGCCAAGGAGATCCGCGAGGAGGTGCCGGGCGCCGGGCGGGTCGCCGCGGCCACCCTGGACGTGACCGACCAGGAGTCGGTGGACGCCCTGGCGGCGGCGCTGGGCGAGTGCCACGTCCTGGTCAACAACGCGGGCGGCGCCATCGGCCTGGACACCGTCGCCGACTCCGACCCGGCGGAGTGGCAGGCGATGTACGACAGCAACGTGATCGGGCTGCTGCGGGTGACCAAGGCGCTGCTGCCCAAGCTGATCGAGAGCGGCGCCGGCCATGTCGTGAACGTGACCTCGCTGGCGGCGCACGTCCCCTACGAGGGCGGCGCCGGGTACAACGCGGCCAAGCACGCGGCGTACGCGGTGAACGAGGTCATGCGGCTGGAGCTGGTGGCCCGGCCGGTGCGGATCACCGAGATCGCGCCGGGGATGGTGAAGACCGAGGAGTTCTCCCTGGTGCGCTTCCACGGGGACGCCGAGAAGGCCGAGAAGACCTACGAGGGCGTGCCCGAACCCCTGGTCGCCGAGGACGTGGCGGACTGCGTGGCCTGGGCCGTGACCCGCCCGCCGCACGTCAACATCGACCGGATCGACGTGCAGCCGCGCGTCCAGGCCGCCCCGTACAAGCTGCACCGCGAGTAGTCCGCGCCCCTCCCACCGCGGGAAAGCGCACGTCAGCTCTAGGATCACCGGCCCGTTCCCGGGGTATGCGACGAGAGGGAGCTCAGGGGATTTTCGGGGGACGGAGCGCGAGATGGCCCAGTTCTTCGTACTGTCGCTCGACGACGCGGGCGCCGAGCCCGCCGTGGTGGGCGCGAAGGGCGCGGCGCTGGCCCGGCTGGCGGCGGCCGGGCTGCCGGTGCCCTCGGGCTTCCATGTGACCACCGGCGCCTACCGGGAGTTCGTGGACCGCAACGGGCTGCGCGAGCCGATCCTGTCGGCCGCCGCCCGGGTCGATCCGGACCTGCCGATCTCGGCGGAGGCGGCGGCGCGGCGGATCGCCGGGCTGTTCGCCCGGCACGAGCCGCCGACCGAGGTCGCCGGGCCGGTGCGCTGGGCGTACGCGGGGCTGGGCGACCGCGACCACCTGGTGGCGGTGCGCTCGTCGGCGGTCGGCGGGGAGGTGCCGGACGCGGCGTTCGCGGACGGCCGGCTGACCGTGCTGGGCGTGCGGGGCGAGTCGGCGGTGCTGACGGCGATCCGGCGGTGCTGGGCCTCGCTGTGGAGCGCCCGGGCGATCGAGTACCGCGCCCGCGCCGGGCTCGACCACGGCGAGGCGGTGATCGGCGTGGTGGTGCAGACGCTGGTGCCCGCCGACGCCGCCGGGGTGATGTCCACGGCCGCGCCCGCGGCCGGGGAGCCCGCGGAGGGCGAAGCGTCCGGGGAGGCCGGCGGGCGCCTGGAGCGCGGCCGGATCCTGCTGAACGCGGTGTGGGGCCTGGGCGTGCCGGTGGCCTCGGGACGGGTCGCGCCCGACACCGTGATCGTGGAGAAGGGCACCGGAAGGATCGCGGGGCGGCGGATCGCGGACAAGGCGCTGATGACCATCCTGTCCGGCGGGCCGGGCGGCGGCACGCACGAGGAGCCGGTCCCGGAGCGGTGGCGGACCGAGCCCGTCCTCGGCCCGGACCAGGCGGCGCGGCTCGCCCGGCTCGGGGAGCGGATCGAGGCGCTGTTCGAACGGCCGATGGACGTCGACTGGGCCCTGTACGGGGGCGACCCGTACATCCTGCAGGCCCGGCCCCTCGTCCCGGCCGCCGGGGCGGGCGCGGGCACGGCCGCCGGGGCCGCGGCCACGGAGGTGTGGAACGACAGCCTCGGCGGCGACCACCTGTGGTCCTGCGGCGGGCTGGGCGAGGCCGTCCAGGACGTGATGACGCCCTGCACCTGGTCGCTCGTCCAGACGTTCGTGCGCTCGTCCTCCGTGATCTCCGCGCTGCGGGACCACCCCGCGTACGGCAACATCGGTGGCCGCCTCTACACGAACCTGAGCGTGGCCGACGCCCTGACCGCCACGCTCGGCCGGGCCGACCCCGAGTCCCGGATCGGGCTGCTGGAGCAGGTCTTCGGCCGCCTGCCCCCGGGCGTGGAGGTCCCGCCCGCCAGGGTGTCGCGGGTCGCGGTCGCGGGGCGGCTGCTGCCCGCGGAGGCGCGGGCCAGGCGGCGGGCCAGGGCCGCCCGGAAACGGCTGCCCGACTTCCTGGAGTCCTCGCCCGGACGGTGCGAGGCGCTGCTCGGCCGGATCCGGGAGGAGACCGACCCCGTACGGCTGGCGGGCCTGTGGCGCGGAGCGCTGCTGCCGTTCTTCACCGAGGCGTGCCATCTGCTGGAGGCCGCCGGACGCGAGCGCGCCGCCGCCTGGACGGCGGTACGCCGCCACCTGCGTCCCCTGGTCGACGACGCCGACGCCGACGCGATGCTCACCGGGCTGGCGAAGCCGGGCGGGGCGCCCCCGGCCGGGCTGGGGCCGGTGACCGGGCTGGCCCACCTCGTCCGCGGCGATCTCGACGAGGCGGCCTACCTGCGGCAGTGGGGGCATCGCGGCCCGCACGAGTTCGAGATCTCGGCGCCGCGGCCGGCCGAGGACCCGGCCTGGCTCCAGGAACAGGTCTCGGCCACCCTCGCCCTGTCCGGCCGCGACCTCGACCGCGCCCCCGGCCACCGGCACGAGCGCGAGGGACGTCAGGGACACCGCCACGGCGGCGACGGAGGCGCGCCGGACGCGGTCGAGATCGCCCCGGACGCCCTGGAGCTGATGCGGCGGCAGCGGGAGGCGAGCCGGGCGGCCTGGCGGCGGTTCCGCGCAAGCCACCCGCAGAAGGTCGCGGTGACGCGGCGCCGCGTCGGGCGGTGGGCCCAGGCGGCCCATGACCGGGACGCGGCCTGGTCGGAGGTCATGCGGGCCTACCGGGTGCTGCGCGCGTTCGTCCTGCGGGCCGGGGAGCTGACCGGCCGCGGCGCCGACCTGTTCTTCCTGACCGCCGACGAGATCCTGGACGTGCTGGAGGGGGACGGCCGGCCGCTGGAGGAGGTGCCGGTGCGGCGGCGCACCTACGACCGGTACCGCGCGCTGGCGCCGTACCCCGTCCTGATCCGCGGCCGGTTCGACCCGGACGGGTGGGCCGCGCGCCGGGGGCACCGCACCGACTTCTACGACGCGGCCGAGCCCCTGGCCCCCCTCCCGCCCGTGCCCGCCGACGCGGCCCTCAGCGGCCGGCCGGGGGCCGCCGGGGTCGCGGAGGGGACGGTGCGGGTCCTGGAGGCGCCGGAGCGGGGCGCCGAACTGCGGCCGGGCGAGGTGCTGGTCACCGGCGCGGCCGACGTCGGCTGGACCCTGCTGTTCCCGCGCGCCGCCGCGGTCGTGACCGATGTGGGCGCGCACTTCTCGCACGGCGCGTTCGTGGCCCGCGAGCTGGGCGTCCCGGCGGTCCTGGGGTGCGGGAACGCCACCACGCGGCTGCGCACCGGGGACCGGGTCCGGGTGGACGGCGCGCGCGGCACCGTGGAGATCCTCAGCGGCGCGCCGGCGGGGACGCGGGAGCCACAGCTGACCAGGGAAGGGTGACCTCGCCCAGGCGCCATCGCGCCCGCCCGCCGTACGGGGGCCGCACCATCACCGGGTGGATCCGGGCCAGCAGGGAGACCGCCTCGATCCAGCGCGCCCGCGGCCCGAACACCGACTGGGGCGCCGCCACCGCCCAGCACCGGTCGAAGTCGGCCAGCACCGCGTGCACCCGCTCGCCGGGGACGTTGCGGTGGATCAGCGTCTTGGGCAGCCGTTCGGCCAGGTCGGACGGGCGTTCCAGGGTCGCGAGGCGGGCGGCGAAGGTGATCGTCGCCGGCTCGGGCACCGAGGCCGGCAGCGTCACCCACACGGCGCGGCGGCCGATCTCGTCGCAGGTGCCCTCCACCAGGACGCCGCCGGGGGCGAGCCGCCCGGCCAGCTCGTCCCAGGCCCGCCAGGCCGCCTCCTCCTCGTACTGCCGGAGCACGTTGAACGCCCGGACCAGCACCGGCGGGCGGTCCACCGGCAGCTCGAAGCCGCCGCGCCGGAACGACAGGCCCGGGTACGCGCCGCCCGCCGTCACGGCCCGGCCCGCCGCGACCCGTTCGGGCTCGATCTCGATGCCGACGACCTCCAGGGCCGGGGACACCCGCCGCAGCCGCGTGTAGAACTCGACCGTGGTCACCGGGGACGCCCCGTACCCCAGGTCCACGGCCAGCGGGCGTGCGCCCGCGCGCAGCGGCCCGGCCTGGGTGGCGGCGATCCACCGGTCCACGCGGCGCAGCCGGTTGGGCGCGGTGGTGCCCCGCGTCACCTCCCCCTGGGGTTTCTGCGTCCGGACCACGTCCCGATTGTCCCGCGCCGGCGCCGCGGTTGCCGCTTCCGGTCAGCGCCGGGTCCCGGACACCCGTTGATAACCGCGTGATCGTCCGTCACCGTCAGGGTTGCCCCAGTGGGCTCCCCCGCTCCCGGCTCCGGAGGTCAGCGTGTCCGAGGTGTCCCGCCGCAGGTTCCTGGGTCTGTCGTTCGCCGCCGCGGTGACCTGGTCGGTCGGCGAGGCGGTGCCCGCCTCGGCCGGGTCGCCGGCCGAGGTCGCGCGGCTGTTCGAGGTGCGCGGCACCCGCCTGGCGCCGGAGGTGTTCCCGCAGAGCGTGGCCTCCGGCGACCCGTCGCCCGACGGCGTGGTCCTGTGGACGAGGGTCGCCCCGGACGCGGCCGGCGCCGTCCCCGGGGGCCGCGTCGCCTACGAGATCGCGGCCGACGAGGGCTTCCAGGTCCCGCTGGTCCGGGGTGTGACCACCGCCGAGGCCGAGCGCGACCACACGGTGAAGGTACGGGTCACGGCGCAGGCGCTGCGGCCCTGGCAGACGTACTACTACCGGTTCGTGGTCGGGGGCACGGCCAGCCGCACGGGCCGCTTCCGCACGCTGCCCGCGCCCGGCGCCTCCCCGGCCGGGCTCCGCTTCGGCTACGTCTCCTGCCAGGACTACACCAACGGCTACTACACGGCCCTGCGGCACCTGGCCCGGGAGGACGTCGACTTCATCGTCCACCTCGGCGACTACATCTACGAGACGACGGCGGACTCCTCGTTCCAGGGCGCCCAGGTCCGGGAGATCACGCTGCCGAGCGGGCGGACCCGTGCCGAGACCCTGGACGACTACCGCGCGCTCTACAAGATCTACCGTTCGGACCCGGACCTGCAGCGGCTGCACGAGCGCTTCACGATGATCCAGACCTGGGACGACCACGAGTTCGCCAACGACGGCTACGGCGCCTACGACACCGATTCCGACGACGAGGCCGCCAACTACGCGCCGGACCGCAAGCTGGCCTCGGTGCGGGCCTGGTCGGAGTACGCGACGGCGGGCGCCCGCTTCGACCCGTCCGGCGGCCCGACCGGAGCCCTCACGATCTACCGGACGCTGCGCTTCGGCGGGCTGATGGACCTGGTGCTGACCGACGAGCGCACGTACCGCAGCAGGCCGCCGTGCGGCCTGGGGATGCTGCGGCTGTACGCGACCCCCGGTTGCCCGGAACGCCTGAACCCGGACCGCACGATGCTGGGCGCCGAGCAGCGCGACTGGTTCACCGAGCAGATCACCTCGTCCACCGCGACCTGGAAGGTGTGGGCGAACGAGGTGATGTGCATGCAGCTCAAGCTGCTCGACGTCTACCTGAGGCGGCTGTTCCCGTCGCTGCCCACGCTGCCGTTGCCGACGCAGCCGGACGGGCGGTTCTCGGTGTTCCTCACCCTCGACCAGTGGGACGGCTTCCCGGTGGAGCGGGCCCGGCTGCTGACGGCGTTCCGGAACGTCGACAACCTCGTCACGATCACCGGTGACCTGCACACGTTCGGCGCCGGTTACCTGCGGCCCGACTTCGACGACCCGTCCCAGGCGCCGGTCGGGGTCGGCCTGCTGGGCGGGTCGGTGACCTCGTCCAACTTCGTGGAGATGGCCACGCTGGGCCAGGGCGGCCTGCTCGTGCCGCCGGAGACGGACCTGACCTGGGCGCTGCGCGGCAGCAACCCCCACCTGGAGTACTTCAACTCGGCGGCGCACGGGTACGTGGTCATGGACGTCACCCCGTCCGGGATCACGGCGACGATGAAGGCCGTCCGGTCGATCCGCACGGACGAGACGCCCGAGCTCCTCACGCTCCGCACGTTCCGCGTGGAGGAGGGCCGCCCCCGCCTGACCACCCTCGACCGGGGCACCCGCGAGCTGGGCAACGCCGCCCGCTGACCCGGCACGCCCGGATCCGGGCCCCGCTGAACGAGATTCGGTAAGCGATCCTTTACGGTGATCTCCAGCGTGTCCCACCGGGAGGAGAGCGATGCCCCAGCTGGACCTGGCGACCCTGCACGAGGCCATCGCGGCGGCCGTGCCCGACCGCGAGTGCCTGGTCTGGCGCGACCGGCGGATGACCTGGCGCGAGGTCACCGAGCGGACCCGCCGGCTGGCGCACGTCCTGCGCTCCCACGGGCTCGGCGTGCGCCCGGAGGGCCGGGACCCCGCCCGGCCGTGGGAGTCGCCGCACGACCATCTGGCGCTCTACCTGCACAACGGGCCCGAATACCTGGAAGGGCTGCTCGGCGCGCACAAGGCCCGGGTGGCGCCGTTCAACGTCAACTACCGGTACGTGGACGGCGAGCTGCGCGACCTCCTCCGCAACGCGCGGCCCCGCGCCGTCCTCTTCCACGCGCGCTTCGCCGACGTGATCGCCCGGGTCGCCGGGAAGCTGCCCGAGCCGCCGCTGCTGCTCCAGGTGGCCGACGACTCCGGCGAAGCCCTCGCCCCCGGCGCGCTGGACTACGAGTCCGCGCTGGCCGCCGCGTCCCCCGAACCGCTCGACGGCGTCCACCCGTCCCCCGACGACCTGCACATCCTCTACACGGGCGGTACCACGGGCCTGCCCAAGGGGGTGCTGTGGCGGATCGGCGACCTGATCGACGGCCCGCTGGGGCTGCGCGGCCCGGACGGCGCGCCGGTCACCGACCTGGCGGCGGCGGCCGGGCGCGCGTCCACCTACGATGGCCGGGTGCTGGTCGGCCCGCCGCTCATGCACGGCGCGGGCACCTGGTCGGCGCTGGGCGCCTGGTGCGCCGGCGGCTGCGTGGTGTTCCCCGACCGGGTGGACGGGCTGGACGCCGACGACCTGCTCGCCACCGCCGCCCGCGAACGGGTCACCCGGATCCCGCTGGTCGGCGACGCGTTCGCCCGGCCGCTCGCGGACGCGCTGGAACGCGGCGACCACGACCTGAGCGCCCTGCGCACCATGATCAACTCGGCGGCGGCCGTCGACCCCGGCGTGGCCCGGCGGCTGCTGGCCCGGATCCCGGGCGCCCGGATCGTCGACGTGCTCGGCTCCTCGGAGGCGGGCTTCCAGGTCACCCGCCGCGGCACCGGCTCGCGCCCGTTCACGCCCGCCCCCGGCGCGGCCGTCCTCAGCGCCGACCGCACCCGGCGGCTGGAGCCCGGCGAGGACGAGCCGGGCTGGCTGGCCAAGGGCGGCGCGATCCCGCTCGGCTACCTGGGCGACCCCGAGCGCACCGCGGCCACGTTCCTCACCGTGGACGGCCGGCGGATGGTGGTCGCCGGGGACCGCGCCCGGCTGCTGCCCGACGGCACGGTGGAGGTCCTCGGCCGGAACTCGACCGTGATCAACACCGGCGGCGAGAAGGTGTTCGCCGAGGAGGTCGAGGGGGTCCTGCGCGGCCTGCCCGGAGTGATCGACGCGCTGGTCGTCGGCCGTCCCAGCGAGCGCTGGGGAAGCGAGATCGTCGCCGTCCTGCGTCCCGCCGGGGCGCCCGCCGACGCCGACCTGCGGGACGCCTGCGCCGCCCGGCTGGCCCGCTACAAGATCCCCAAGGCGTTCGTGCGCACCGACGACCCGCTGCGCCTGCCCAACGGCAAGGCCGACTACGCCGCCGCCCGCGCCCTGGCCGACCCCTCGTCCGGCTGAGCGACGGCCCGCCGGGCGGCGGCCCGCCGGGCGGCGGCCCGCCGGGCGGCGGCGACCGGCCGTACCGCCACGGCGACCGGCCGTACCGCCGCACCGGCCGGCGCCGAACCGGCCGGAGCCGAACCGCCGCACTGGCCACGAGCACCGATCACAGGAGATCCTTGCCGGATGCCCGACCTCGACTCCCTGCTCGCCGACCTGGCGGCCGAAGGCGACTCCCTGGACGTCCTCGTGGCGGCGTGCCCGGACTGGGCCGCGCCCACCCCCGCCGAGGGCTGGACGATCGCGCACCAGATCGCCCACCTCGCCTGGACGGACGGCCACGCCACCGTCGCCGCCACCGATCCCGCCGCGTTCGAGAAGGTCCTCGCGGAGGCCCTCGCCGGCGGCCACGGGTTCGTGGACGAGGGCGCCGCCGCCGGTGCCGCCGAGCCGCGCGACGCGCTCCTCGCCCGCTGGCGGGACGGCCGCCGCGCGATGATCGGCGCGCTGGCCGGGGTGCCCGCGGGGACGCGCCTCCCCTGGTTCGGGCCGCCCATGAGCGCGGCGTCCATGGCGACCGCGCGGATCATGGAGACCTGGGCGCACGGCCAGGACGTGGCCGACGCCCTGGGCGCCGTACGGGAGCCGTCCGCGCGCCTCCGCCACGTCGCGCACATCGGCGTGCGCACCCGCGACTTCGCCTTCCGCAACCACGGCCTGGAGCCCCCGGCCGCCGCGTTCCGGGTGCGCCTGACCGGCCCCGGCGGCGAGGAGTGGACCTGGGGCCCCGAGGACGCCGGGCAGTCGGTGTCCGGGCCGGCGCTGGACTTCTGCCTGCTGGTGACCCGGCGCCGCCACCGCGCCGACCTCGCGGTCACCGCCACCGGGCCGGACGCCGCACGCTGGCTGGACCTGGCCCAGGCGTTCGCCGGCCCGCCGGGACGGGGACGCGCGCCGGGCATGGGACGCGCGCCGGGCGCCCCCTGAGCGGGGTTGACCACAGTTTGGCCCCGCCCGTGTTCCTTCCGGGCGCGTTCGGACATGTCAGGGGCATGACCATCCTCATCGCCTTCGACGGGTCCGACGACGCCCGCGCCGCCATCGCCTACGCCGGAGGTCACCTCAAGCCGGAACCGGCCGTCGTCGTCACCGTGTGGGAGCCCCTCCTGACCGAGCTGGCGTGGGCGCCCCTGGGCGCCGCCGGGGCCGTCCCCGTCCAGAGCGAGGCCGAGCAGTGGGAGGAGGAACGCCAGGCCGAACGGGTCGCCGCCGCGGGCGCCGCCCTCGCCGCCGAGGCCGGGCTGCCGGACTCGACCCCGCGGGCCGAACGCGGCGCCGGCCCCATCTGGGGCACGATCGTGGACCTCGCCACCGAACTGGACGCCTCGCTCATCGTGACCGGATCGCGCGGGCTCTCGGCGGCCAAGTCCGTCCTGCTGGGGAGCGTGTCCACCCAGGTGCTGCGGCACGCGCGCCGCCCCACCCTCATCGTCCCGCCCCCGCCGTCCTCCTAGGGCGGATCAGGGGTGGACCGTCCGCTCGAAGGCCGCGGCCAGGCCGGCCGGCCTGGCCTACCCGGTGGCGGGCGAACCGCTCACCGCGCGTCCTGGACGCGGTCGAGGAAGCCGGCGATGAGCGGTGCGATCTGCGGCAGGTGGGTCTCGAGGGCGAAGTGGCCGGTCTCGAACAGATGGAGTTCGGCGTCCGGGACGTCGCGCAGGTAGGCGCGGGCGCCGGGCTCGGGGAAGAACGGGTCGCCGACGCCCCAGGTGATGAGGGTGGGCGGGGTGTGCTCACGCAGCCATGACTGCCAGCGACCGTAGCGCTCAAGGTTGGAGTGGTAATCGAAGGCCAGCGCCACCTGGGCCCGCTTGCGGCCGGGCAGGTCGAGGAAGTGCTGGTCGAGCGTCCAGCCGTCCGGGGCGAGCAGGGAAGGATCCGCGACGCCGGCCTCGTACTGGCCGCGGGTCCCCTCCAGGGTGAGCAGCCCTCGCACGGTCTCCTCCGCGCCGGGGGTCTCCGGGCGCAGCGCGATGAAGTCACGGGCCCCGTCCGAGAGGCCCTCGGTGTAGGCGTTGCCGTTCTGGACGATCAGGCCCGCGATCCACTCGGGGTGCCGTTCGGCGAGGCGGAAACCGACCGGCGCGCCGAAGTCGAACATGTACACCACGAACCGTGTCAGGCCGAGTCCCTGCACGAAGCCCTCGATGATGTCGGCGAGCCGGTCGAACGAGTAGGTGAAGCCGCCGGGGGCCTGGGTGTGGCCGAAGCCGGGGTAGTCGGGGGCGATCAGCCGGTAGCGGGTGCCGAGCACGTCGATGAGCCGGCGGAACTGGTGCGAGGCCGACGGGAAGCCGTGCAACAGCAACGACACCGGTGCGTCCTCCCGCTCCGGCAGTGATTCACGGTAGAAGACGCGCACCCCTTCGACCTCCAGGTGGCGGTGGGCGGTGCGGGCGATGCCGGAAGCAGTCATCTCTAATACCTCGGTTCGGATCTGAGGCATCAGGTTTAGCCGGGATATGGCTAATGTGTCAACATGCGCATGTACCATTAGGCTATGGGCGACATCATCCCCCTGGTCGGGGAGCACCTGGCGCTTGACCTCGTCAACACCCGTCCCGCCGACGGCGACCTCCTGGCCACCCCGGACGACCTGCTCGCCTGGCTGGAACTCCAGGCCGGCCGGTTCTCCCAGGCGCGGGACCTCGCCGCGGCCGGACCGACGGCCGCCGGCCTGGCCGCCGTGCGCGACCTTCGCGACCACACCGCCCAGGTCCTCGACCACGTTCGCCGTGGCGAGGAACCTCCGGCGGGCGCCCTGGACGCCCTCAACCGCGCCCAGCGCGCCGCGCCCCCCATCAGCGAACTCACCTGGGACGGCAGGGCGGTGACCATGACCCGCCGCCGCACGGGTCCACCCGCGGCGCGGCCGGCCGCGTGGCTGGCCGAGGCGGCGGCCGACCTGCTGGCCGACCCGGCGGTGGTCAAGGTCCGCCAGTGCGAGGCCCACGACTGCGTGATGCTGTTCCTGCCCGCCCATCCACGCCGCCGCTGGTGCTCGGCCACCCGCTGCGGTAACCGTGTCCGCGTCGCCCGCCACTACCAACGTCACAAGCCGGTCTGAGCCAGCCCCTCAGGCGGATCCACCCCACCGGAACTCCCGCCGGGAAGAAACCGGGCACCCGGCGGCTCGCGGCTCGGTCGAGCGATTCCCGCCGGACGGCGCCGCGCCGTACCTCGACGTTCTAAAGGCGGATCACCTGCTCGAACGCGGCGTACGCGTCCGGGGTGAACAGCACGAACCGGGCGTCGCCCACCTTCGAGGGGGTCGACCGCACCGTCCCCACCGCGATCCGGGCCGCGTCCTCGACCGGCCACCCGTAGATCCCGGCCGACACGGCGGGGAACGCGATCGACTCGATGCCCAGCTCGTCGGCGACGCGCAGGGACTCGCGGTAGCAGGAGGCCAGCTGGTCCGAACGGTCCTCGGAGGCCGAGTAGACCGGGCCGACGGTGTGGATGACCCACCGCGCGGGCAGCCGTCCCGCCGTGGTCGCCACCGCCTGCCCGGTCGGCAGCCCGCCCCCGTAATGGGAGGCGCGCAGCCTGCGGCACTCGTCCAGGATCTCGGGGCCGCCCCTGCGGTGGATGGCGCCGTCCACCCCACCGCCGCCCAGCAGCGAGGAGTTGGCCGCGTTCACCACCGCGTCCACCGGCTGCTCGGTGATGTCGCCCTGGACCAGGCTGATCCGCATACTCCGCGTCCTCCCCAATGCCGCACCCGCACGCGCTCTCCCACGCACAATGCAGGAGCCTGCTCGGCCGACGCGATCCGTAAACGCGGCCGGCGCACGTTGGCGGGGCGTCAGTCGTCGTCGCGGTCGTCGTCGGCGGTGTTGGAGGTGACCTTGCCGGTGGCGGCGTCCACGCGCAGTTCGCGCTCCCGGCCGTCCGCTCCGGTCACATCGACCTGCCAGAAGCGGCCGTCCTCGAACTCGATCGAGGTGACGGTGCCCGCGGCCGACCCCAGCGCGGTCCGGGCCGCCTGGTCCGCGGTCACCTTCGCCGCCTGGAGCCCCTTGGCCTCGGCGGCCCGCTCGTTCCGGTCGTCGGCGTCGTCGTCCCGGTCGCCGTCCCGGTCGTCGGCGTCACGATCGTCGCCCTGGTCGTCGTCACCGTCGTCGTCGCGGTCCTGGACGGCCTGGCGGTCGGCGGTCACCTTGCCGGTGGACGCGTCCACCAGGACGCCGCGCCAGGCGCCGCCCTCGGCCAGGACGTCCGCCTCCCAGACGAGCCGGTCGGCGTCGTCGTCCAGCTCCAGGGACTCGATCCGGCCCGGGACCGCCTGGAGCGCCGCGGCGGCGGCCCGGTCCGCCGTGATCTTGACGTCGGCGAGCCGGGCCGCGGCCGCCCGGCCGTCGCGCCGCTCGCCGCCGCCGTCGCCCTCCTGGGCGGCGTAGGCGGTGGCCGCGCCGCCCGCGGCCAGCACCGCGCCGGCGGCGACCGTCAGCAGGATCCTCTTCATGGTCCCTCCCGTCGTCTCGTCCGGAGATCTCCCGGACGACCGCCACACTGCCGCGCCATCCTGAGGCCACCCTGAAGCCACCTGAAGAAGTCTTCAGGTGCGGTTTGGCACCCTGAAGTCATGCGCCTACTGATCGTCGAGGACGAGAGACGCCTGGCCGCCTCGCTGGCCGGCGGGCTCGCCGCCGAGGGCTTCGCGGTGGAGGTGGTCCACGACGGCCGCGAGGGCCTGCGCCGGGCGCTGGACCGCGAGTACGACCTGATCATCCTGGACATCATGCTCCCCGGGATGAACGGCTACCGGGTCTGCGCAGAGCTGCGCGCCACCGGCGACCACACCCCGATCCTGATGCTCACCGCCAAGGACGGCGAGTACGACGAGGCCGAGGGCCTGGACACGGGCGCGGACGACTACCTCACCAAACCGTTCTCCTACGTGGTGCTGCTCGCCCGCGTCCGGGCGCTGCTGCGCCGGCACGCGCGGGGCGGCGGCGGGGCTCCCGCCATCGTGCTGGGCGACCTCACCGTCGACCCCGCGTCCAAGCGGGCGCGGCGCGGGGACGTCGAGGTGGAGCTGACCGCCAAGGAGTTCGCCGTGCTGGAGCATCTGGCGATCAACGCGGGGCAGGTGGTGTCCAAGGCGCAGATCATGGAGAACGTCTGGGACTTCGCCTACGACGGCGACCCCAACATCGTCGAGGTCTACGTGAGCGCGCTGCGCCGCAAGCTCGACGCGCCGTTCGGGCGCCGGTCCATCGTCACGGTCCGCGGCGCGGGGTACCGGCTGGCCACCGACGGCGGCGCCGCCGCGGGCGGGCGGGGCTGAGCCGTGCTGCGTTCCGTACGGGCCCGGACGACGCTGGGGGCCACCGCCGTGGTGGCGGGCGCGCTCATCGTCGCGGGCCTGGCCGTGGTGCTGCTGCTGCGCGCCGACCTGGCCGGGCGGGCCGACCTCCAGTCCGAGGTCGCCGCCCGCGAGGTCGCCTCGCAGCTGGCGACCGGGGTCACCGGCGACAGGCTCGACCTGCCCGACCCCGAGGACCACCCGGTCCTGGTGGTCGACGCGTCCGGGCGGGTCCGGGCCGCCGACAAGGACCTGCGCGACGTGGGCGGCGTCCCGGTCCGGCCGTCCGCGCGGATCCCGCCGGGCGGCGACGACCACGGGGACGACGATGACGACGACTCCCGCCCGGGACGCGGCCAGGTCTCCCCGGACGTGGACTTCTCGACGGCCACCGCGACCGTGGACGGCCGTACGGCCGAGTTCCGCTTCGCGTCGGTGCGCGTCTCCACCCCGGCCGGGGAGACCCTGACCGTACGGGCCGGCGCGAGCCTGGCCACCACCCGGGAGGCCGTCGGCACCGTCGCCCGGGCGATGCTCGTCGGGCTGCCCGTCCTGCTGGCCGTGGTGGCCGGGGTCACCTGGCTGGTCACGCGGCGGGCGCTGGGGCCGGTGGAGGCCATCCGCGCCCAGATGGCCGCGATCACCGCGTCCGGCGACCTGACCCGGCGGGTGCCCGAACCGGGCTCGCGGGACGAGGTGGCGGACCTGGCGGTCACGACGAACGCCACGCTGGCCGCGCTGGAGGAGTCGGTGGGGCGGCAGCGCGGGTTCGTCGCCGACGCCTCGCACGAGCTGCGCAGCCCCATCGCCTCGCTCCGCACCCAGCTGGAGGTGGCCCTGGCCCATCCGGAGCTGCTGGACCTGGAGGGCGTGGTCGAGGACGTCGTACGGCTCCAGCATCTCGCCGCGGACCTGCTGCTGCTGGCGCGCCTGGACGCCGGGGACCGGCCCGCCCCGTCCGAGGCCCGGCCGGTCGACCTGGCCGAGCTCGTCGAGGAGGAGGTGGCACGGCGGTCGGCGGGCCCGGCCGGCGCGGCGGCGGGACGGCCCGTCCCAGTGGTCGAAGCGGTCATCGAGGCGGCGCCGCGCGTCGCGGGTCCCCGCGGGCGGGTCGCCCGCGTCCTGGGCAACCTCCTGGACAACGCCCGGCGCCACGCCGAAGGTGTCGTTCGCGTCACACTCCGCGAGGAGGACGGGACGGCGGTCCTCGGCGTCGCCGACGACGGACCGGGCGTGCCGCCCGGCGACCGCGAGCGGATCTTCGAGCGGTTCGTCCGGCTGGACGACGCGCGCAGCCGCGACGAGGGCGGCGCGGGGCTGGGTCTGGCCATCGCACGTGACCTGGTGAGGGCACAAAGCGGTACGCTCACGGTGGGTGGGGCGCCCGGAGGGGGAGCGCTTTTCGAGGTACGGCTGCCCGTTTCCGGGGGTTCCGATTCCCGGAAGGGCTGAAATCGATCACCGTCTGTGGTCCTCTGGAACCCACCGGTAGGTGACGATTCGCTGGTCCAGGTATGACCTGGGCGGGGAGTCTGCCTAAGCTGCCGTCGGGACGACCACAATGGTGCGTAAATCGTGGAGGTACCCCCCTTGAAGATTCTCCTCGCCGGCGCGACCGGCGTCGTGGGCCGCCGGCTGGTCCCGTTGCTCGTCCAGGCGGGCCACGAGGTCACCGGCACCACCCGTCGCGCCGAGCGCGCCCGGTCCCTCGCCGGCCAGAAGGCCAAGCCCCTCGTCGTGGACATGCTCGACGCCGAGGCCGTGCGCGCGGCGGTCGCCGCCGAGCGCCCGGACGCCATCATCCATCAGCTGACCGACCTCACCGACGAGAACTTCGACGCCAACTCGCGGCTGCGCGTCACGGGCACCCGGAACCTCGTGGCGGCCGCCCGGGAGAGCGGCGTCGAGGTGATGATCGCGCAGAGCGTCGCCTGGCTGTACGTGCCGGGTGAGCGGCCCGCGGTCGAGACCGACCCGCTCGACCCCGCGCTTCCGCCGTACCGGGGCGTGGCCGCGCTCGAAGAGGCCGTGGCGACGATGCCGCGCGGCGTCGTCCTGCGGTACGGGGCGCTGTACGGGCCGGGCACCTGGTACGCCCCGGACGGCGCGATCGCCGAGCGCGTACGGGCGGGCGTGCTGCGCCAGGCGCCGAGCTGGACGTCCTTCGTGCACGCCGACGACGCCGCCGCCGCGGCGGTCGCGGCTCTGGAGTGGCCCGCGGGCCCGGTCAACGTGGTGGACGACGAGCCCGCGACGACGGCCGACTGGCTGCCGGTCTACAGCGCGGCGCTGGGCGCGCCCACGCCCGCCACGGCCGGGCGGCACGCCGCCGCGACCGGCCGCCCGGTGTCCAACGCCAGGGCGCTCGACCTCGGCTGGAAGCCGCGGATCCCGTCCTGGCGCATCGGTTTCGGTGACATGAGCTGACCGCCGTCCCCGCCCCCGTCCTGGCCGATGTATGGGAGCCGGCCAGGCCGTCCCGGCGGGGAACGCGCGAACCTGTCGAGCCCGCCGTCCAGCGGACGGCGGGCTCCGTGCTGCGGCGTCGCCTTTCCAGGGCGGGTCAGGAGAGCTGGAACGACCGCTTGGCCAGGCCGTACCAGTAGCCGTCGATGACCGACCGCCGCTCCCCAGACCCCTCCGACACGGCCCCTGTATGTGCTCCTCGTACCCCCTGGCGGGACGACCCCCCAGACCCCCCGACATGTGCTCCCTGTACCCCCTGGGGGGACGACCCCCCAGACCCCCCGACATGTGCTCCTAGAGCCACGAACAGCGGCGCGAAATGCTCACTCCGTGGATGGGCGATCCTCGCGGCGGGCGCCTTGACCTGGAAGTCCAGCAGCGCGTCCACGTCCCCGGCCAGCACGGCCCGGTCCGTCCACTCGTCGAACTCGGCCGACCAGGCGGGCGGGGGCGCGTCCGTCCCGGAACGCATCTCGCGCAGGTTGTGGGTGGTGAAGCCGCTGCCGATGATGAGCACGCCCTGGTCGCGCAACGGCGCGAGGCGGCGGCCGAGTTCGAAGAGGCGTTCCGGCTCCAGCGTCGGCATGGACATCTGGAGCACCGGGATGTCGGCGTCCGGGTACATCTCCACCAGCGGCACGTACGCGCCGTGGTCCAGGCCGCGTTCCTCGTCCTGGTGCAGGCCGGGAACGAGGGCGCGCAGGTCGGCCGCCAGCCCGGGGGCACCGGGAGCGTCATAACGGACCTGGTAGTACCTGCGATCGAAACCCCAGAAGTCGTACACGAGCGGAACGGGACGGGTCGCGCCGATGCTGAGCGGCGCCTCCTCCCAGTGCGCCGACACCATGAGGATCGAGGCGGGCCGCGGCAGGCCGGCGGACCAGCGGGCGAGCTGGTCGGTCCACACGGCGTCGTCGGCGAGCGGCGGGGCGCCGTGGCTGAGGTACAGAACGGGCATCCGGGTCATGGATCGGTCCTTCCCGGCGAAGTTTATTTGAAGGTTCAAATAAGCATGATACTTGAGTGTTCAAGCATTGGCTAGACTGGTGCCATGAGCGAGACCCGCTGGCTGGACGAGGACGAGCAGCAGACCTGGCGCGCCTTCCTGTGGACCTCCCGGCTGCTGAACGAGGCGCTGGACCGCCAGCTCCAGCGCGACTCGGGGATGCCGCACACCTACTACATGATCCTGGCGATGCTCTCCGAGGCACCCGGCCGCGCGATGACCATGACCGAGCTGGCCGCGATCGTCCGTTCCTCGCCGAGCCGGCTCTCGCACGCGGTGGCCCGGCTGGAGGAGTCCGGCTGGGTGCGGCGGAGCAAGCCGCCCAACGACCGCCGCACCACCATCGCCGAGCTGACCGACGAGGGTTTCGCCGTCCTGGAGAAGGCGGCCCCCGGCCACGTCGAGGAGGTGCGCGCCCGGCTCTTCGACCCGCTCGGCCGCGAGCAGGTGCTCCAGCTGCGCGAGATGCTGTGCGCGGTGCTGGCCGACCTCGATCCGGACGGCCGGACGCCCGACGTCTTCGGCCCGCCGTCCACGTAGCGCGCCGGGCCCCCTGCGAAAGGCGGGGGCCTGCGCTTAGAAGACCACCTCGTGCGACGTGGCGCGGGGGTGGGCGGCGGCCAGCAGGCGCCGCCCCTCGTCGGCCAGGGCGGCCCGGTCCGCCTCGGACACCGGCGCGAAGAGGTCGACCCGCAGCGTCGCCGCGCCCCGCCCGGTCTCCATCTTCCACGTGCCGTGGACGAAGCCGTCCACGAGCACGGTGGCCCGGATGATCCCGTTGACCGTGAAGACCCGCTTGCGGTGCTCCTCGGAGATGACCCGGGCCCGGTCGGCGTGGGAGAGCGTGAGGTTGTCGAACTCCGGGACGTACCGGACGGGGGCGGGCGTGGCGGGGTCGGGGCGCGGCGCCTCCGGCAGGTCGTACAGGACCCTGCCGTTCTCGTCGGCGAACGTGGTGAGCCCGGACCCGAGCCGTTCCACCACTTCCCCGAGCCGGGTCAGGCCGGACCACTGCTGGACGTCGGCGACGGTGGCCGGGCCGAAGGCGGCCAGGTAGCGCAGCACCATCCGCTCGATCGGCGGATCGTCGTCGGCCGGGCGGCCCAGCCAGCTCTCCAGCGTCGTGTGCCGGGCGGCCCCGCTCGCACCCCAGATGCCGCGCGGTGGGACCTGAACGAGCGGCAGCGCGCACCGCGCCGCCCAGGCCAGCAGCTCGGCGTCCATCTCCGGCCAGCGCTCGCCGAGATGGGCGCGCAGCTCCTTGTCCGTGCGGGGCTCCTCCTCCAGGAACCGCCGGGCCGCCTCGCGCACCGGCGCGAGGTCGAGGCCCGTCCCGTTGAGCGCGCCTCCCCGCCCGGTCTTCAGGTACCGGTCGAGCACCGCCTGGGTGAGCGGGCGCAGCGCCAGCGCGTCCCGGGCGCTGACCAGGTGGAGGGTGCCGCGCATGAGCACCATGCGCAGGGCGCGGCGTTCGCGCATCAGCCCGGCCAGCTCACCGAAGTCGAAGCCGTCCAGGCGGCTCCACAGCCCCACGTAGGGCGGGTTGGGCGCCTGGGACTGCATGCCGACCAGCCGCTCGATCGCCTCAAGGGCGGGGAGCCGGTGCCTGCGCAGCAGCATCTGCCGTTCCAGGAGAGCCCGGTTGAGCGCCCGCCGGCCGAGTACCTCGTTGGTCACCTCCTCAGTGTGGACGAGACCCCCGTCATTCTTTGGTGGCACCCCTTTTCCACCTCCGGAACGTTACTCAGCGTGCATGCTCTGTCCCACAATGTAATCGCATTCAGAAAGCACCCCGCGCCGTTCACCTTCACGAAAGGGATCAGCATGCGTCTCGCACTCAACGTCCGCCGTTTCGCGGTGGCCGCCGCGGCGGTCACCGCCACCGCGGGCCTTCTCCCCATCACCGCCACGGCCGCCCAGGCCGCGCCGGCGGGCCCGGTCCCGGCGTCCGCGCACGCCGCGCAGCGGCTGGATTTCCGCGCCCCAGGCATCATCATCTGGAGCGAGCCGAGAAAGGGTTCCGTGCGCAGGGGCCTCGGCTATCCCGGCCAGGGCTTCGAGTCCGACAAGGTCGAGAAGCACGCCTATTACATGTGCGACAACGGGCTCGACACCGAATGGTGGTACCACGGCCGCAACGTCGGCACGGGCGTCACCGGCTGGGTCCCCGCCTGCAACCTGACGTACTGAGCCGGTACGGGGTACGCGCCGACGCTCCGGCGCGTACCCCCTGCGGGAGGGCTCAGACGGCCCCGCGCACCAGCGCCTCGACCGTCTCGGTGAAGCCGCGCCAGGCGGTCTCGGTGTCGGCGGTACGGGTGTGCGGGGCCTGGAACCAGCCGATGTACTCGGCGACTTCGGCCAGGTCCCAGCGCAGGTGGTAGAGGGTGAGCGCGGCCGGGTCCGGCGTGCGTCCGGTCGCCTCCGTGTACGGGGCGAAGGCGGCCGTGTCCGCGCAGACCCCGGCCAGGTCGCGCTCAGGGTAGGCGAGGCCGACGGTGTCCCAGTCGACCAGCAGGTATCCGCCGTCCACCCTCAGGAGGTTGCCGGGGTGGGGTTCGCCGTGCGTCACCACGGGCGCCGCCCCGCTCCGGCGTACCTGGCCGGCCAGCCGGTCGAAGTCCCGGAGCCGGGCGCGCAGGGCGGCGGTGTTCCCGCCGAGGAGTTCGCGTGCGGGCTCGGAGTACGGTCCGCCTCGCCACTCGCCCGCTCCCCCGGCAAGCTCCTGCTCCAGCCGGCCGCGCCCCGGCGGGTCGAGCGGGATCTCCGGGGTCGCGCCGGGAGGGGTACGGCCGTGCAACTCGGCGAGCAGCCCGAGGACCTGCGCCCGCTCCTCCGCGGTCTGCTCCTGGCCGAACGCGCCGGGCGTACCGGCCACGTAAGGGAACACGCTCAACGCGTACCGGCCGTCCAGCGGGAGGACCGTTTCCCCGTTCTCGGAACGTACGGGGGCCACCACGAAGTCCAGCCCGTCGCGTTCCCTCAGTACCGCCGCCGTCTCCATGGCCCTGCGCAGACCGGCCAGCGCGGCCCGGGCGCCGCTCCCGCAGTGCTCCTTGTTCTCCAGGTCGGAGACGGTGGCGAACCAGCGCCGCCCGTCGGCCCCGGTGACCGTCCAGTGGTAGTCCCCGAAGCCCACCCGCGCGTAGTCCGTCTCCTCGGCGTCGATGCCGAACGCGCGCAGAATCTCAGGCAGGCGTTCCTC
The DNA here is from genome assembly GCF_015751755.1 of Actinomadura viridis. Classification (GTDB taxonomy): domain Bacteria; phylum Actinomycetota; class Actinomycetes; order Streptosporangiales; family Streptosporangiaceae; genus Spirillospora; species Spirillospora viridis. The sequence continues at coordinate 8,212,580 of NZ_JADOUA010000001.1, read as the reverse complement.
GTCCAAGCCGTCCGGCCGATCTTCCATGGGCGCACGCTAACAACGGCCAGGGTCTCAGGGCACGGCGTTTTCCGGCGCTCGGGACGCGGACGTGAGTTCTTCCACGACGGCGATGAAGCGGCCGGTCACGGCGTTGGCGAAGGCGGGGTTCCACACGGCGCCGATCCGCCACCGTGCCGCCGGATGGTCGATCGGCGTCACCGTCACCGGCGGCGGCGCGATGGCGGCGGCCTCGGACGGCACCAGCGCCATCCCGACGCCGGCCGCCACGAGGGCGAGGACGGTCTGCAGGTCGTGCGCTTCCTGGACCGGGCGGGCCCGGACGCCGAGCGCCGCGCAGTAGCGCTCCACCTGATCGACGAGGCCGGGGCCCTTGGCCCGCGCCAGCCCGACGAACGGCCCGTCCTCCAGGCGCGCCGCCGGGTCGGTGGACGCCAGTGCCAGCCGGTCGCCGCCCACCGGCAGGCGGCCCCAGCCGTCCCCGGCCGGCAGGCGCACGAACCCCACGTCCAGCTCCCCCGACTTCAGCAGGTCGAGCTGGACGCTGGAGGACATGTCCTCCAGCGTGATGGCGGTGTCCGGGTACCGGGCCCGGAAGGCGGCCACCGCCCGGGGCGCGGTCTGGATGCTGGACAGCCCGAACCCCACCGCCATCCGGCCGACCTCCCCGCGCGCCATACGGACCATCCGTCCGGCGAGGTCGTCCGCGCGGCGCAACAGGGTGCGCGCCTCGGGGAGCAGGAGCGTTCCGAGCGGGGTGAGGGCGGCCCCATGCCGGCCGCGGTCGAAGAGCCGCCCGCCCGCCCTGGCCTCCAGCGACTGGATCTGCTTGCTCAGGGCGGGCTGGGTGAGGGCCAGCTCCCGCGCGGCCCGCCCGTAGTGGCCGTGACGCGCGACCGCTTCGAAGGCACGGAGCAGGTGAAGTTCCATTCCATGAGGTTATGGCAGAGCGGAGAACATTCATTGGACGTATGGCACGTGCGTGGACTGTGCTGGGAGCCGCCCCCTTGGAAGGAGCACCCATGCTGCGCTGTGCCGTCGTCCAGTTCGAGCCCCGTCCCGATGACAAGACCTACAACCTGCGACGGATGGAGCATTTCGTCCGGGAGGCCGCGACCGGCGGTGTGCAGATGATCGTCTTCCCCGAGATGAGTCTCCTCGGCTACTGGCACCTGCGCCGCTACACCGCCGAACGGCTCCACGCCCTCGCCGAGTCTCTGGCGGGCCCTTCCGTCACGGCCATGAGCGCGCTGGCCGCGCGCCACGGCCTGGCGATCGGGATCGGGTTCCTCGAATCCGACCGGGGCGCGCTGTTCAACTCCTACGCGGTATGCCTGCCGGACGGCGGCGTCCACCGGCACCGGAAGCTGCACGCGTTCGAGCACGAGGCGATCTCCAGCGGCGACGCGTACACCGTGTTCGACACGCCCTGGGGCGTCCGGGTGGGGATCCTGGTGTGCTGGGACAACAACCTCGTCGAGAACGTCCGCGCGACCGCGCTGCTCGGCGCCTCGGTGCTGGTGGCCCCGCACCAGACCGGCGGTACCGACTCGCGCAGCCCGCATGGGATGAAGCCGATCCCGCTGGAGCTCTGGCACGGGCGGCACCACGATCCGGCCGCGGTCGAGGCGGCGTTCCGCGGTCCGGACGGCCGGGGCTGGCTGCTGCGCTGGCTGCCCGCGCGCGCCCACGACAACGGGCTGTTCGTGCTGTTCAGCAACGGGGTCGGGCAGGACGACGACGAGGTGCGCACCGGCAACGCCATGATCCTGGACCCCTACGGCCGGATCCTGGCGGAGACCTCCGTCCCGGCGGACGCCCTGGTCACCGCGGATCTCGACCTCGGCCTCCTGCCGCTGTCCACGGGCCGGCGCTGGATCCAGGGACGGCGCCCGGAGCTGTACGGCATCCTCACCCGCCGTTTCGGCGACGAACGCGACCCTCGTACCGCACGCTTCTCCGCCGACCCCGTCCACCTCGCTCCGCCGGAGGACCCGGGCGCTTGACCTCGGCTCGGTATGAACGTATGTTCATGAACAGACGTTCATACCGAGGGAGCGACATGACGCGGATCGTGAACGAGCATCAGGCGGAGGCCTGGAACGGCTACGAGGGGCGGCACTGGGCCGACAACCACGCCCGGTACGACGCCGTGAACGGCGGGTTCAACGACTTCCTGCTGGAGGCGGCCGGGATCGGCGCGGGCGACCGGGTCCTGGACGTCGGGTGCGGGAACGGGCAGCTGACCCGGCTGGCGGCACGGCGGGCCCGGGAGGCGGTCGGGGTGGACCTCTCCGAACCGATGCTGGCGCGGGCAAGGGAGCAGGCCGGCCTGGAGGGCGTCGCGAACGTGACCTTCGAGCGGGGGGACGCGCAGGTCCACCCGTTCCGGGACGGGGAGTTCGACGTGATGCTGAGCCGGTTCGGGATCATGTTCTTCGCCGACCCGGTCGCCGCGTTCGGCAACATCGGGCGGGCGCTGGGCCCGGGCGGACGGCTGGCGTTCGTGTGCATGACCGCGCTCGAGGGCACCGACCTGGGGACGGTCTTCGGGGCGATGCGGGAGCACCTGCCGACACCCACCGGCCAGGACGGCAGCGGCCCCACGTCGTTCTCCGACCCGGCCCGGATCGAGGAGGTGCTGGGCGCGGCGGGCTTCCGCGGCGTCGGCTGCGAGCGGGTGGAGGCGGACCAGCTCTGGGGACGGGACCTCGCCGACGCGGCGGCCTTCCTCGGCGCCTGGGGGCCGGTCAAGTACCACCTGGGGCTGGTCGGACCGGAGGCGGCGGCCAGGGCGCGCGAGGCCCTGACGGAGTCGCTGGCGCGGTTCGAGCGGCCCGGCGGCGTACGGCTGCGGGGGACGGCGTGGCTGGTCACCGCGGCGCGATGAGGCGGGTCGTGATCCTGGGCGGGTACGGGGCCGTGGGGCGGGAGGCCGCCGGGGCCCTGGCCGCCTGGTTTCCGGAGGTCGTGGTCGCGGGCCGCAGCCTCGCCAAGGCGCGGGAGGTCCCCGGCGCCGTCCCGCTCCGCGTCGATGTGAGCGACCCCGGCGACCTGGACCGGGCCCTGGACGGCGCCGACGCCGTGCTCATGTGCGTGGAGCGCGACAACGCCCGGGTCGCCGAGGCGTGCCTGCGGCGGGGCGTCCACTACGTCGACGTGTCCGCCTCGCACGAGGTCCTGGCGGCCATCGAGAAGCTGGACGCGGGGGACGCGACGGCCGTGCTCAGCGTGGGCCTGGCGCCCGGGGTCACCAACCTGCTGGCGCGGCTCCACGGGGACGGCCCGCCGGTGGAGATCGGCGTGCTGATCGGTTCCGGGGAGCGGCACGGTCCCGGGGCGGTCGAGTGGACGCTCGACGCGCTGGGCGAGCTGGGGCCGTCCTGGCGGATGCGGTTCCCGGAGCCCTTCGGCCGGCGCACCGTGCACGGCTTCCCGTTCTCCGACCAGCACACGCTGGGGGCCGGGCGGGTGCGCACGGGCCTGTGCCTGGATTCGCGGCTGCTCACGGCCTTGCTGACCGGGCCGGTGGCCCGGGCGGTGCGGACTCCCCGAGGGCGGGCGGCCGCGCTCGCGGCGCTGACGCGACTCCATGTCGGCGCCGACCGCTTCGCCGTGGTGGTCTCCTCGGGCGGGGTCTCGGTCTCGTTCGGCGGGCGCGGCCAGAGCCGGGCGTCGGGGCTGGCGGCGGCGCTGGTGGTACGGCGGCTGGCGGGGATGCCGGCGGGCGTGCGGCACATCGACGAGGTGGTGGAGCCGCTGCCGTTCCTGCGGGAGCTGGCCTCCTTCGGTTTCGCGTTCGACACCGGCGCGGGCGGCGGCGGGCAGGGCGGTCCCCGCGCATACGATGCGGGGTGATGTCACCGAGACGAGCCGCGGCGCTGCGGGACGGCGAGGACCGGAGCCTGCGCGAGCACCTGATCGCCACCGCCGAACGCATGATCTCCGAGGGCGGGACGGCGGGCCTGACCGTGCGCGGGATCGCGCGGGAGGCCGGGGTCGCCGACGGCGTGCTGTACAACCACTTCTCCGACAAGGAGGAGCTGCTGGCCCACGCGATGCGGGCCCACGTCCGGTCGGTCGAGCGGGGGCTGAGCCCGCTGCCCGACCCGGGCACCGGTGAGGTCGCGGAGAACCTGCGCGCCTACATCACCTACGGGCTCGCGCTGCACCACGGCATCCTCCCCGCCATGGCGGGGCTGATCGGGCGGCCGGAGGTCCTCGCCCGGTTCGCGGAGGCGAACGAACCGGGCGAGGACTGGCGCGACCGGCTGGTCGGTTACCTGCGGGCGGAACGGGCGCTGGGCCGGCTGGCCCCGGACGCCCGGGTCGAGGCCGCCGCGGCCATGATCGTCGGGGTGTGCCACGAGGCCGTGCTGTCCCTGCTGTTCCACGGCACCGCGCCGGAGCCGGACGTGGACGCGCTGGCGGCGGCGGTGCTGGACGGTGTCGGTCTCAGGTCATGACGGCCCGGACCTCGGCGAGGGTGCGGTCGGCCACCTCGTTGGCGCGTTCGTTGCCCCGCCGCAGCACCCGCCGCAGCTCGCCGCGGTCGAGCGCGGCGCGGCGGGCCCGGATGGGGCGCAGGAACTCGTTGACCGACTCGATGACGACCTTCTTGAGCCCGGCGGCCCCGCCCCCGCCGACCTCCTCGGCCACCAGGCGCGGGTCGCGGCCCTGGCAGAGCGCGGCGAGCCGTACCAGGTTGGACACCTCGGGCCGGGTGTCCGGCTCGTAGGTGATGTGCCGCTCGGCGTCCGTCCTGGCCCCCTTGATCAGCCGCGCGGTCTCGTCCGGGGTGGCGGAGAGCGCGATGGCGTTGCCCCTGCTCTTGCTCATCTTCCGGCCGTCGGTGCCGAGCAGGTTCGGGGTGTCGGACAGCAGCGCGTCCGGGACGGGGAACACCGGTCCGTAACGTTCGTTGAACCGGCGCGCGATCAGCCGCGTGATCTCCTGGTGCGGCAGCTGGTCCTTGCCGACGGGAACGAGGTCGGCCTTGCAGAACAGGATGTCGGCCGCCTGGTGGACGGGGTAGGTGAACATCAGCCCGCTCACCGTGGCCTGCCCGGACGCCTCGATCTCCTCCTTGACGGTGGGGTTGCGGCGCAGCTCGGCGACCGACACCAGGGAGAGGAACGGCAGCATGAGCTGGTTGAGGGCGGGCACCGCGGAGTGCTGGAAGATGGTGGCCGCGCCGGGGTCGATCCCCACGGCCAGGTAGTCGGCGACCAGTCCCTCGACATGCTCGGTGAGGCGGTCGGCCACGTCCCGGTCGGTGAGCACCTGGTAGTCGGCGACCAGCACGAACAGGTCGGCGCCCTCGCTCTGCAGGCGGACCCGGTTGGCCAGGGTGCCGAAGTAGTGGCCCAGATGCAGCGGGCCGGTCGGGCGGTCGCCGGTCAGGATCGTGACGGGCGGAACGGGCATGGTGGTGCTCCTCGGTGGTCGGAGGGCGGCCCGTCCGGTGCCGCCCCTCTCCGGGGAGCGGAAAGGGCCGTCCGGAAGGGACGGCCCTGGGCGTGCGCGGGTGGGTGGCCGTCCTAGGACGGCCACCAGCCCTGGCACGCGTGACGATTCATGCGTTCAGGATACCTCCGGGACATATACGGCAAGCGATAGATAATCTCCAAGCGGATGAAGTTGTACGCTGGGAGCATGGCCACCATCGCCCCCGGCCGCACCGAGCCGGATATCTCGTTCCTGCTGGACCACACCAGCCGGGTGCTGCGCACCCGGATGACCGCCGCACTCGCCGAGATCGGCCTCACCCCCCGGATGCACTGCGTGCTGGAGCACGCCCTGGAGGAGGAGCGCACCCAGATCCAGCTGGCCGAGATCGGCGACATGGACAAAACCACGATGGTGGTGACGGTGGACGCCCTGGAGCAGGCCGGCTACGCCGAGCGGCGGCCGTCCAGCCGCGACCGGCGGGCCCGGATCATCGCGGTCACCGACCGGGGCGCGGAGATCGCGCGCCGCAGCCAGGAGATCGTCGACCGGGTGCACGCCGAGGTGCTGGAGGCGCTGCCCGAGGACGAGCGCGCGGTGTTCACGCGCGCGCTGAACCGCCTGGCCGCGGGGCTTCTGGCGGAGCCGGTGGAGTGCCCGCAGCCGGTGCGGAGGCCGCGCCAGCGCAGCCGCTGACGAAAATCGATCCATGAAGGATCGTCTCTAACAAAACTATCTGCTACGGTCTCTCCATCGGTTCATCGATTGGGAGAGGCCCATGTCTCGTATCTCCGGTTCACCGCCCGGTCCGCCCGCGGGCCCGTCCGGCGGCGCGGCCCCGCGCTCGCGCTGGGTGGCCCTGGGCGTGCTCGCCACCGGCACGCTGATGACCATCCTGGACGGCAGCATCGTGACCGTGGCGATGCCCGCGATCCAGGACGATCTGGGCTTCTCGCCGGCCGGGCTCAGCTGGGTCGTCAACGCCTACCTGATCGCGTTCGGCAGCCTGCTCCTGCTCGCCGGGCGGCTGGGCGACCTGATCGGCCGCAAGCGCATGTTCGTGGCCGGGACCGTGGTCTTCACCGCCGCCTCGCTGCTGGCCGGCGCGGCCACCACCCCGGCCGTGCTGATCGCCGCGCGGTTCCTCCAGGGCGCCGGCAGCGCCATGGCCGCGGCGGTCAGCCTGGGCATCCTCGTCACGCTGTTCACCGACCCGGGCGAGCGCGCCCGGGCGATCGCGGTGTTCGCCTTCACCGGCGCCGCCGGGGCCTCGCTCGGGAGCGTGCTGGGCGGGGTCCTCACCGACGTCCTCGACTGGCACTGGATCTTCTTCATCAACCTGCCGATCGGGCTGGCCACGATCGCGGTCGCCGTCCCGGTGCTGCGCGCCGACCGCGGCCTCGGCCTCACGGCCGGCGCGGACGTCGCGGGAGCCGCCCTGGTGACGGCCGGCCTGATGCTGGGGATCTACACCGTCGTCAAGGTCGAGGAGCACGGCTGGGTGTCGGCGCACACGCTGGGCCTGGGCGCCGTCGCCCTGGGCCTGCTCGCCGCGTTCACCGTCCGCCAGGCCACCGCGCGGACCCCGCTGATGCCGCTCCGCATCCTGCGCTCGCGCAGCGTCGCGGGCGCCAACCTGGTCCAGATGCTGATGGTGGCGGCGCTGTTCTCGTTCCAGTTCGTCCTGGCCCTCTACATGCAGCGGGTGCTCGGGTACGGCGCCGCCGAGACCGGCCTGGCGATGCTCCCGGCCGCGCTCGTCATCGGCGCGGTGTCGCTGGGCGTCTCGGCGCGCCTGAACGCCCGCTTCGGCGAGCGCGCCGTCCTGCTGGCCGGGCTGGTGCCGCTGATCGCGCTGCTCGGCCTGCTCGCCCGCGTCCCGGAGGACGCGGACTACGCCGCGGACCTGCTCCCCCTGATGCTCCTCGCCGGGGGCTTCGGGCTCGCCCTGCCCGCGCTGACCGCGCTCGGGATGTCCGGGGCCGATGAGGACGACGCGGGCCTGGCCTCCGGGCTCTTCAACACCACCCAGCAGGTCGGGATGGCCATCGGCGTCGCGGTGCTGTCCACCCTGGCGGCGGGGCGTACCGAGGGCCTGATGAAGGCGGGCCAGAGCGAGGCGTCCGCGCTCACCGGCGGCTACCACCTGGCGTTCGGTGTCGGCACCGGCCTGCTCGTGGCCGCCTTCGCCATCGCGTTCGCCGTCCTGCGCCGCCCGCGGCCCGGCACGGCGGACGCGCCCGTGACCGAGAAGGCGCCCGACACCGTGTCCCACACCGCCTGACCCCGACCCGAACCCACGATAAGGAAGGCACTCCAATGTCCGAAAACGCCCCCGGCCCCGAAGTCCTCACCCAGGAAGACCTGTCACGGCTGCTGAGCGAGCACCTCTTCGGCGCTCTCGCGACCAACAACAGCGGCGGCCATCCCCAGCTGTCCACCGTCCTCTACCAGTGGGATCCGGCCGAACGCGTCGCCCGCGTCTCGTCCACGGCCGGACGGCTGAAGGTGCGGCAGCTCCGCCGGGACCCGCGGGCCGCGCTCTACCTCTCCACCCGGGACCACACCACCTATGTCGTCGCCGAGGCGACGGCCGAGATCGCCGCGACGACCGAGCCGGGCGACGCGGCGGGACGGGAACTGCTGGCCATGACGCCGGGCATCGACGACCCCGAGGAGCGGGAGGCGTTCCTGCGGCGCCAGGTGGACGAGGAGCGGGTGGTGATCAGGCTCCGGGTGCACCGCCTGTACGGAATGGCCCTCGACCTCCCGCCCGCACTGCGCGACGCCTAGCGGGCCCCGGCCCCGGCCCCGGCCCCGGACGGCCGGTCGGTCCCGGCACCGGGACGCGCCGCGGCGGCCGGCCGCGGCGCGAACCCGCCGGCGAGCACGATGATCAGGACGACCAGGGCGGCAGGGAGGGCGAAGACCGGCCGCATCCCGGCGGGCGCCAGGGCCCCGGCGATCGCCGCGCCCAGCACGAAGCCCACGTAGTTGAAGACGTTCAGCCGCGCCACCGCGACCCCGAGGCCGGTCGGGTCGACCCGACCGGCGGCGGAGAACGCGACCGGCGCGACGACGCTGAGGCCCAGCCCGGCCAGGGCGAACGCGGCGATCGCGGTGGCGGCGGAGGGCGCGGCCACCACGCCGGCCATCCCCGCCAGCCCCAGGATCCCGCCCAGCCGGACGACCTGGACGCCGCCCCACCTCCGGACGCCGAGGTCGGCCGCCGCGCGGGCGGCCACCATGGCGACCTGGTACGCGACGTAGCCCAGCGGAGCCGCGAAGTCGCCGCCGTCCAGGGTGTCCTGGAGGTACTTGGCGCTGTAGTTGGAGATGACGGCGTCGGCCAGGTAGAAGACGCCCATGGCCGTGCCCACGATCAGGACGGGGCGCCAGGGCACCCGCCGGGCCGCCGCCCTGAGCTCCTCGGCGCTGGGCCCGGCCGCCTCCTCGTCCTTGCGGTACAGCCCGCGCCCGGCGGCCAGCGACACGGCCGCGCCGAGGACGGCCGGGGCCAGGAAGCCGGGCCCCAGGGCCAGGTCCAGCCGGTTGGCCAGGGCCACCCAGAGGCCGCCGAGGATCCCGGCGACGCTCCACACCGCGTAGAACCCGGTCAGCAGGCTCACGCCGTACCGCCGTTCGACCGCCACCGCCTGCGCGTTCATGCCCGCGTCCACGGCCCCGACGAACAGCCCGAACAGCGCCACCGCCGCGTACAGCGCGACCAGGCCGCCTCCGGTCAGGCCGATCAGCGTCACCGCGACGCAGACGCCCGGCTGCGCGACCCGCAGCACCGGGCCGCTGCCGAAGCGGGCGAACAGCGCCCCCGACAGCACGCTGCCCACCCCGGCGATCAGCGGGACGGCCAGCAGCACCAGCGCGAGCGCCCCGTCTCCGAGCCGGTGGGCGTCCTGGACCTGCGGCACCCGCGTCACCAGCGAGGCGAAGCACAGTCCCTGGACGGCGAACACGGCGTTGACCGAAAGCCGTGCCCGGCGGTCCCGTGCGATCATCGGCGCCCCCTGGGCCCGCGAATATGAAGGAGATTCGCGTTAGCGTAGAGAGCGAGGGCCGCCCAGGTCAATGGCGCGGACGCGGCTCGCGCCGTGGAAGTCCAGCGACGCGGACTCCTCGGAAGGCCGCGGGCCGGTCAGACGTCGCGCGCCCGCAGCAGCAGGCCGCCGCCCAGCAGCGCCGCGCACGCCCACGCCGCGAGCACGCCGAGCCCTTCCCAGGGGCCGAGGGGCAGGGCGGACGCGCCGGTGGTCGCCTGGACGGCCAGCCCCGCGTTCATCGGGGAGATCCGCCAGAGGAACACCTGCCAGCCCGGATCGGAGACCAGGAAGGGCGCCGCCGAGGTGACGTACAGCAGGCCGAGCACCGCCCCGATCGCCGTCGCCGAGTCACGTACGGCGGCGCCGACGCCGAGGCCGAGCAGGGCGATCAGCACGAGGTAGAGGACCGAGCCGACGACGGCGCGCAGCACCGCCCCGTCGGCCAGGGACGGCGGCGGGTGGCCGTGCGCGGCGGTGAAGCCGTTGCCGGGCAGGATGAGCCGCCCGGCCAGCACGGAGGCGAGGACCGCGACGGTCCCGGCCGCCGCGGTCAGGGCCGTGACCACGGCCGCCTTGGCGGCGAGGACCGTGCCCCGGCGCGGCATCGCCGCCAGGGTGGCGCGGACCATGCCGATGCCGTACTCGCCGCCGATCGCCAGGACCGCCAGGCCGCCCGCGAGCGCCTGGCCCGCCTGGACGCCCGAGAGGCTGACCCGGGCCGTGTCGTACCCGCATCCCGGCCGGGGGCAGGACACGAGCGCCGCCGCGGCGGCGCTTCCGGCGACGGTCAGCCCGACCAGGGCGAGCAGCAGCCAGGGGGTCCCCGGCAGGGTGCGCAGCTTCGTCCACTCCGCCCGCATTTCCCGTCTCACGCGTCCCTCCGGCGCAGCAGGACGGCGGCCAGACCGAGCGCGAGCGCGGCGTACCCGCAGAACACGGCGAACCCGGCCCAGGGCTCCAGCGGGTAGTAGCCGCCCTGCGGTGTGTAGTGGCCGATCACCTGCGGATACTCCGGGACGCTCTGCAGGACGGCGAATCCGGCGGCCGGGGTCAGCCGCAGCACCCAATCCGCCGCGTCCGCGGGCAGGACCGAGGCGGTCGCGACGACGTGCGGCAGGACGGTCAGCGCGATCGCGGCGGTCACCGCCATGGCGCCGCGCCGGAACAGGCTGCCGAGGGCCAGCGCGAGGACGGCGCCGACCGCGAGCAGCGCCGCGGCCCCGACCACCACGCGCACCTCGGTGAACATCGTCACCGGAAGGACGTGGTTCCCGTTGGAACGCAGGATGCGCGTGCCGATCGGGACCACGGCCCCGGCGCCCAGCCCGGCGGCGAAGGCCGCCCCGGCGATCACGGCGGCCTTGGCCGCCAGTGCCCGGCCGCGCCGCGGACCGGCGGCCAGGGTGGTGCGGATCAGGCCCCGCCGGTACTCGGCGGTGACGAAACCGGCCGCCACCACGATCACCACGATCAGCCCGGTGGGCACGCCGGTCAGGGTGTCCTCCACGGTCCGGCCGTCCAGGCGCGGGGCGATGTCACCGGTCCCGGTCACGGTGAACCCGCCGCCGGACTCGGTGGCCCCGCCCGGATGGTGCGCCGCCCCGTCGGGCTCCAGGGTCGCCCCCACGTCGTCATGGCGCCACGTCCCGGCGGCCCCGCTCACGGCCCCGCCGGGCGTCGCCGCCCGCACGCCGACCCGGTCGAAGACGCCGGTGGCCTCGGTGAACCGGACCGCCGCCACGGTCCCCCCGAGATCGCCCCGGGTCACCCGCAGATCGCCCGGCGAGGTGACGAACAGCCCGACGCGCACGGTGGCCGGCAGCCCGTCCAGGCGGGCGGTGCCGACCCTCGTCCATCGCCTGCCGTCGGCCGACTCGTGGCCGGTGAGGGTGTCGCCGGAGCGGACCAGGCGCAGCCAGCGCGGGGCGTCCCTGGACGCTCCGCCCGGGCTCCCGGCCGTGTCGTGGGTGAAGTCGTGCTGCATCCGCACGCCGTGCTTCCCGGTGACCATCAGCGCCGCGTACGCCGAGCCCTGGCGGGTGCCGTCCTTGACCATGATCCCGGCCTTCGCCCACGGCACCACGCCGGGGACGACCCGCCGGACGCCCGGATCGGCGTCCGGCACCCGGATCCGCCCGGTCAGCGCGGTCACCCTGGCGGTGATCTCGCCGTTCCCGGCCAGCTCGCGGTGGACGAAGAAGAACTTGTCGTCCACCGCCTCGCCGCCCGGCCCCTTCGGGACGGCCGGGCAGACGTCGCTCGGCCCGCCGCACGAGGTATGGGTGCCGGTGGCGGACAGCACCCCGAGCAGCACGGTGGCCGCCGCCGCGGCCGACAGGCCGAGCACCCAGCCGCGGACCGTCCGGAACTTGGTCCATTCCGCGCGCAGCAGCCGCGCGAACCCGGTCACCGGGCCGCCTCCCGTCCGGCTCCGGCGCGGAACTCCTGCGCGTCCCCGGTGAGATCCATGTACGCCTCCTCCAGCGTCGCGCGATAGGCCGCCACCTCGGCGAACGGCACCCCGTTCGCGCCGAGCAGGGCCACGATCCGCGCCGCCTCCGGCCCGGTGACGGTGAGGGTGTCGCGGCCCGTGACGGCGACGGTCGCACCGGCGCCCGCCAGCACCGCCATCGCCTCCTCCCGCGCCGTGGTCCGCAGCGTGACCCGGCCCCGGGACGCGGCCGCGATCAGCTCGTCCACGCCGGTGTCCGCGACGACCCGGCCGCGGCCCGCCACGACGAGCCGGTCGGCGGTGTCCTGCATCTCGCTCATCAGGTGGCTGGACACCAGGACGGCGCGGCCCTCGGCGGCCAGCGACCGCAGCAGGCCGCGGATCCACACGACGCCCTCGGGGTCCAGGCCGTTCACCGGCTCGTCCAGCATCAGCACCGGCGGGTCGCCGAGCAGCGCCGCGGCGATCCCCAGCCGCTGCCGCATGCCCATCGAGAAGCCGCCCGTCCTGCGCCGCGCCGCGGAACCCAGGCCGACCTGCTCGATCACCGCGTCCACCCGGCGGGTGCCCAGCCCCTGGGAGCGGGCCAGCCACAGCAGGTGGTTCCGGGCGGTACGGCTCGGCTGCAGCGCGGCGGCGTCCAGCAGCGCCCCGACATGGCGGAGAGGGTCGCGCAGGCTCCGGTACGGCCGGCCGCCGACCAGCGCGGCACCCGCGTCGGCCGCGTCCAGGCCCAGGATCACCCGCATGGTGGTGGACTTGCCCGCGCCGTTGGGGCCGACGAAGCCGGTGACCCGCCCCGGCCGCACGGTGAAGGACATCCCGTCCAGCGCCACGGTCCGCCCGAACCGCTTACGCAATCCGGTCACTTCGATGCTCGCTCGCATGCCGGAGACGCTAGGGAACGGTGGCGGCGCGGGCGTCCCGCGGCCGAGCCATCTTCGCCGTCCCGGACGTGAGCGACCCGGCGTCCCTCCCACGAGGGATGCCGGAACACCGGCGACCCGCGACAATGACCTGCGTGAAGCGAACGGATGACCCGCCGGCGCGCGCGGCCGGGTGGGGGCGGCGGATCGCCGCGGCCGGGCGGACCGCCGTGGCGGGCCGAGCGCCCGTGCTGGGCGGCGCGCTGCTGGCGTTCCTCGCGCTGGCCGAGTCGTTCGCGCACGCCGGGAGCACACCGCTGGTTGCCGGGCGCATGGTGACCGCGCCGGTGAACGCGCCGGTGACCGGGCTGGTCGCGCACGGCGCGGGCCCTCCTCCTGAAGGGAGCGAGGGCCTGGCCCTGTACTTCGCCGTGTTCGGCCTGCTCGCCCTGGCCACCACGGCGCCGATCGCGCTCCTGTGGAAACAGCCGGCCACCGGAGCGGTGATCGTCTCCTCGGCCGGGGTGCTGTCCCTCACCGCCTTCCAGACCCTGACCGCGGCGGGCGTGGCCGCCACGCTGATCAGCGGGTACCGGCTCGGCCTGGCGGGCCGCCGGCACCTGGCCGTGCTGCTCGCGGTGCCGTTCCCCCTGCTCGCGCTGGCCGCCCGGGCAGGCGGCGAAGCGGGGGTACTGGCGTTGCTGGCGGCCTGCCTGGCCCCGGCGGCGGCCCTCGCCGGCATCGCGCGGCGGGCGCACGGCCAGGCGCTGGAGCACGGCGCCGCCCGGCGGGCCGCCGCCGACTCCCTGCTGGAGCACACCGCGCGCGGGGAACGCGCCCGGATCGCCCGTGAACTGCACGACGTGGTCGCCCACCACATCTCCCTGGTCACCGTGCAGGCCGAGACGGCCCGGCTGGCCGTGCCCGGGATGCCGGACGACGGCGCGCGGCGGCTGTCGGCGATCGGCGACACCGCCCGGACGGCGCTGACCGAGATGCGGCGGCTGCTCGGCGTCCTGCGAGAGGACGCCGGCGACGGGGACGACCTGCGGCCCCAGCCGGGGCTGCGCCTGCCGGAGCTCAACCGGCTGCTCGACGCGGCGCGGGACGCCTCCGGGACCGGTGTCCGCCTCATCCTCCGTGGCACGCCGGTCACTTTGGACCCCGGTGTCGAGCTGGCGGCCCACCGCATCGTCCAGGAGGCCCTCACCAACGCCCGCCGGCACGCCCCCGGCGCCGCCGTGGACGTGGAGCTGGACTACACCGGCGACGGCCTGTGCCTGCTCGTCCGCGACAACGGCCCCGGCGCGGCGACCGCCGCGGTGTCCGGCGGCCACGGGCTGGCCGGGATGCGGGAACGGGCCGCCGCGGTCGGCGGCGAGCTGCGCTCCGGCGCAGCCGCCGGGGGCGGCTTCCTCGTCGAGGCCCGCCTGCCCGGACCCGGCCGGGCGGCCGGATGAGCGCGGCGGCCCCGGCGATCCGGATCGTGCTCGCCGACGACCACCCGGTGGTGCGCACCGGATTCACCGAGCTGCTCGGCACCCAGCCCGATCTCACCGTCGTCGCCACCGCCTCCGACGGGGCCGAGGCGGTGCGAGTCTGCGCCGAGCTGTCCCCCGACGTCGTCCTCATGGACGTCCGCATGCCCGGCATGGACGGCATCGAGGCCACCCGGCGGCTCGCCGAGGCCCCATCCGCCGGCGCCCCGTCCGCCCGGCCGCGCGTCCTCATCCTGACCACGTTCGACCTGGACGTGTACGTCTACGACGCGCTCCGGGCCGGCGCCAGCGGCTTCCTGCTCAAGGACGTGACCGCCGAGCGGCTGTTCGACGCGGTCCGCGTCATCGCCGCCGGCGAGGCGCTGCTCGCCCCGGCCGTCACCCGCCGGCTCATCGCCGAGTTCGCCCGGCTCCGGCCCGGGCCCGGCACCGCCGCGACGGCCGCGCTGGGCACCCTCACCCCGCGCGAGACCGAGGTGCTGCGGCTGCTGGCCGAGGGCCTGTCCAACCCGGAGGTGGCGGCCCGGCTCACGGTCACCGAGGAGACCGTGAAGACGCACGTCAGCCGCTTGCTGCACAAGCTCGGGCTGCGCGACCGGACTCAGGCGGTCGTCACCGCCTACGAGACGGGACTGGTCGTGCCGCGCACCCGCGGCACGACCTAGGGAGGACCGGGCCGGGCGTCAGTGCGGGAGCGTGTACAGGAGCACCGGCACCGAGATGAGGAGCGGTACGGCCACCGTGGCGGCGAGCCGGGTGGGGCGGCCGACCTGCACCGGGTCGAGCAGCCGGTTCACCCGCGCCATCACCGGGATGTCGCCGGTGTTGGCGACGCCGAGGGTGCCCGAGGGGGCGGCGGCGGGACGGGCGGCGGCGAACCGGAGCAGCGCCGTGGCCAGCTCGCGCGGCGGCCGATGCCGCCGGGCCCGGTCGTCGGCGGCCATCTCGATCAGCAGCTCGACCGCGTCCAGGCAGTTGCCCACCAGCCGGATCTGCGGGAAGACCTGGCGCAGCGAGGCGAACGGGAGCAGCACCAGGTCGTGGCGCTCGCGGGCGTGCGCCCGCTCGTGCGCCAGGACCGCGGCCAGCTCCGCCGGGTCGAGCAGCGCGAGCGTCCCGGCGCTGACGACCACCTTGGACGAGCGGACCCCGGGGACGCAGTAGGCGGCGGCCCCGGGATGGTCGAGCACCAGGGTCCCCCGCGGCACGGCCGAGTCGCTGCGCGAGACCAGCGCCAGCAGCGCCCGGTGCCGGCGGCGGGCCCGGACGACGCGGACGACCGCGTACACGAGCATGACCACCAGGACGGCGGTCAGGCTGATCGCGGCCAGCAGCGCGGCGACATGGCCGGCGGCGAGCCGGCCGGCCTGGTCGTCGAACATGCCGGGCAGGCCCCCGACGATGCCCTGGTGATAGGGCAGCAGGGCCAGGCCCAGGAGCGTTCCGATGGTGGCGACGCCCCAGCCGAGCCCGAGCGCCTGCCAGAGGGCGATGCCCGTGCGCGGAGCGTGCCAGGTCCACCGGGCCCGCGAGAGCAGATGCGCCCCGCCGATGGTCCCGATCGAGATCAGTGCGAGCAGGGCGGTGCCGGTCATGCCGGTGGCTCCTTAGGGGCCGTCAGCTGGGCCAGCGCCTGGCGGATCACGGCGGCCTCGTCCTCGGAGACGGACTGGACGAAGTGCACCAGGGCGGCGTCGCGGTCGCCGGTCTCGTTGAGCGCGCCCAGCATCAGCTCGGTCACGTACCGCTCCCGGCTGGCGACCGGCCGGTAGCGCCAGGCCCGGCCGTCCCGCTCACGCTGGAGGAAGCCCTTCTTGGCCAGCCGGTCGAGCACGGTCATCACGGTGGTGTGCGCGAGGTCGCGGTCACCGGCCAGGGCCCGGCTCACGTCGCGCGCGGTGGCCGCGACGGCGCCGGAGTCCTCCCTCGCCCAGAGGACCTCCATGACCGTGCGTTCAAGCTCTCCCAGACCCTTCACGCCGCCAGGATACGCGATGAGAGGGAGATCACCACGTCGGGTAGTACTACCGGCTTAAGTACTACGCCTTGTAGTACTACATTCTGTCGTATGAGCACCGTCGCTCTTCTCACCGACGCGGCCCAGGGCGCCGCGACGCCGGCCGACTTCATGGCCGCGCGCCAGCAGATGGCGTTCACCCTGGGCTTCCACATCATCCTGGCGTCCATCGGCATCGGCCTCCCCGCGATCACGCTGCTGGCGGAATGGCGCTCGCTGCGCACCGGCGACCCGGTCTACGCCGAGCTGGCCCGCCGCTGGATGAAGGCCGCCGGCGTGCTGTTCGCGGTCGGCGCGGTCTCCGGCACCGTGCTGTCCTTCGAGATGGGCACGCTGTGGCCCGGCTTCATGGACAAGTACGGCCAGGTCTTCGGCGCCGCGTTCGCCCTGGAGGGCATCGCCTTCTTCATCGAGGCGATCTTCATGGGCATCTACCTGTACGGCTGGGACCGGCTGTCCCCGCGGGCGCACTTCGTCACCGGCATCCCGGTGGTGATCGCCGGGCTGCTGTCGGCGTCGTTCGTCGTCACCGTGAACTCCTGGATGAACCAGCCGCGCGGCTTCAGGCTGGTCGACGGGGAGGTCACCGACGTCGACCCGCTCGCGGCGATGTTCAACCCGGCCACCCCCGTCCAGGCCGTGCACCTCATCCTCGCCTCCCTCATGGTCTGCGGCTTCGTCGTCGCGTCCGTGTACGCGGTGGCGCTGCTGCGCGACCGCCGCGCCGGGCGGGTGGACCGCTACCACCGGCTCGGCTTCGCAATCCCGTTCTCGCTGGGCGCCGCCTGCGCGCCGCTGCAGGTCCTGGTCGGCGACTGGGCGGCCCGGTTCGTCGAGGGCAACCAGCCGATCAAGTTCGCCGCGATGGAGGGCATCGAGCACACCGAGGCGGGAGTGCCGTTCCGGTTCGCGGTCTTCGAGATCCCGAACCTGCTGTCGCTGCTGACCAAGTACGACGCGCACGCCACGCTGCGCGGGCTCGACGCGTTCCCGGCCGACCAGCATCCGCCCGCCGAGGTGGTCAAGACCTCGTTCGAAATCATGATCGCCATCGGCATGGCGCTGCTGGCCCTGGCCGCCTGGTGGGCGCTGGCCTGGTGGCTGCGCCGCCGCGGCACGGGCCGCAACGGCGAGCTGTCGCCCCGCCGCGACCTGCCCTGGAAGCCCTGGTTCCTGCGGCTCGCCGCACTGGCCGGAGTGGGCGCCTCCATCGCGATGCTGGCGGGCTGGACCACCACCGAGGTCGGCCGGCAGCCCTGGATCGTGTACGGCGTGATGCGCACCGAGGAGGCCGTCAACCCCAGCCCCGGGCTGCGCTTCGGTCTCTACGTCGTCCTCGTCGTCTACACCGTCCTGGCGATCGCCACCATCAGCGTCCTGCGCCGCATGCGCCGCCGGCCGCCAGCCGGACCCGGCACCCCCGCCCCCGAACCCGTCACCGCTGGGAGCCCCCGATGAGCCACGGCGACATCGCCCTCGGCCTGATCCTGCTCGGCCTGTCCGCCTACCTGCTGTTCGGCGGCGCCGACTTCGGCGCCGGCCTCTGGCACCTGATCTCCCGGCGCCGCTCGGAGAAGGAGATCATCGAGCACGCCATGGGCCCGCTGTGGGAGGCCAACCACGTCTGGCTGATCTTCGTGATGGTGATGACGTGGACGGCGTTCCCGCCGGTCTTCGCCGAGGTGATGAGCACGCACTGGGTGCCGCTGTCCCTCGCCGCGCTGGGCATCGTGGCCCGCGGCAGCACGTTCGTGTTCGCCAAGGCCGTCCCCGACCGCGGCTGGTATGCCTGGACGTTCGGGATCTCCTCGGTGCTCACCCCGTACTGCCTGGGCGCGGTCGCCGCCACCATCGCCACCGGCGGCTCGTCCTGGGTCGGCCTGGCCGGGGTGTACGGCGGCGTCCTCACCACCACCCTGTGCGCCTACCTCGCCGCCGTCTACCTGATCTGGGACGCGCTGCGGCTGGGCGACCAGACCCACTCGCTGCGGTTCCGCGGGTACGCGCTGATGTCCGGAGTCGCCTCCGGCGTGCTGGCCCTGCCGGGCGCCGCGGCGCTCGGCGTCCACTCGCCGCTGATCCTCCTCTCGGCCGCCGCCGGGCTCGTCTCGCTCGCCCTGCTGGTACGCCGCTCGTACCTGGCCGTCCGGGCCACCGCCGCGCTGGCCGTCGTCGCCGTCCTCTGGGGCGCCGCCGGGATGGCCGGATTCGACCTCGACTCCGCGGTCGCCCACGACGCGGTGCTGGAGATGGTCTTCATGGCGCTCGGGGCCGGGGCGCTGATCCTGGTCCCGTCGATGATCTGGCTGTACGTCCTCTTCCAGCGCGGCCCGGGGGAACCGTCCCGTACCGCATGACCCGCGAACCCGCGTGACCCGCGAACCGGCGGCGTGCCGGGCCCACGGTCGGCAACCTCCGCCCGGCACGCCGCTCCCCCCGCAAAGCACGTCCCGACCGCAATCGGTGATCTTGCCCTGCCGAAAAGGGGAAGGATCCGGGCCCGCCCGGCATGGGGGAGGAAGATTCCCCCATGCATCCAGAGGAACAAGACGTCCCCGGCACTCCCCCAGAAAATTGGAAAGAGGACCCGATCGGCTCGGCGGAACGGGGGGAGAACCCCACCGTCCTGCACCGGATGAACACCGGATGGGCCGTCATCGGCTACACCCAGCACCTTCCCGGCTACTGCCTCCTGCTCTACGCGGGCGTCGCGGATCATCTCACCGACCTGCCCCGCCGCGAGCGCACGGCCTTTCTCGACGAGCTCGCCCTCCTCGGCGAAGCCGTACAACGGGCCTGTTCCGATCTCGACCCCGCGTTCGCGCGGATCAATTACGAGATCCTCGGCAACTCCTGGAACCACCTGCACGGACACGTCCATCCCCGCTACCGCTGGGAGCCGCCCGAACTCCTGCACGGCCCGGTCTGGCGGTACGGCCGGGAGCGCGACGCCCCCCGCCACGAACTGGGCCCCCGTCACGATCCGCTACGGGCCAGGATCACCGAAGCCCTGCTCTCCCTGACCGGGTGACGACGGCGTAAGCCCTGCCCGCCCCGGCCGGTACACGGCCGGGGCTTTCCCCATCGGTCACCGAGCGCTACCTTTCCCTCAGGGGGGTCGATGACCAAAGGATGATCAATGGGGAAGCACAAAAAGGATGAGGACTGCTCCTCCTGCAATGGCAAGGGAGGGTCGTGGAAGACCAACGACGGAAAGCGCTTCTGGGCCCCCTGCGCATTGTGCAACGGATCGGGTAAACAGTGAACATCCGGGAGGCACTGGCCACGGTGCCGAGGGAGGCGTTCATCCCTGACGAGATCTTCGTCCCGGGCGAGAACGGCTGGCTGGTGCCTCTCCGGCGCTCCGAACATCCGGATCGATGGCGGGAGCACGTGGCGGCCGACGAGGCGGTGGTGACGCGGACCGATTTCGATCCCGACGTCCCGCCCGAACTGCGGGACGCCGCCACGGGGCGAGGGGTGGAGGCGACCAGTTCCAGCAGCGCGCCGTTCATCATGGCCCGCCTCCTGGACGCCCTGGAGCTCGAACCGGGCATGCGGGTGCTGGAGATCGGCGCCGGCACCGGCTACAACGCGGCCGTCCTGGCGTGCCTGCTGGGAACGGAGAACGTCGTCAGCGTCGAGATCGACCCGGTGGCCGCCGCGCGCGCCCGGGAGGCGACCCGCGCGGCCGGTCACCCCGTCCGGGTCGTCGACGGGGACGGCGAGCGGGGCCATCCGCCGGGCGCGCCGTACGACCGGGTCATCGTCACCGCCTCGGCCCGCGAGGTCTCCCGGGCCTGGCTGGAGCAGACCCGGGAGGGCGGGCTGGTCCTGGTGCCGTGGGCACCGACGTTCCACCCGGACTGGCCGCTGTGCCGCGTCACCGTCGGCCCGGGCGCCACCGGCGAGGGCCGTTTCCTCGGCCCCGCCCCGTTCATGCCGTTGCGCGGCCGGAGGGTGCGGCCGCGGGCCATGGACGAGGCCGAGGAGCGGTGGAGGAAGGCCGGTCGGCCTGACTGCACCCGCTACGGTCTGACCGTGACGGCCGAGGGCCAGTGGGTGTGGCTGGACTCCCCCGGCAACGTCATCGGCTGACCGTTCACCAGCGGTCGACGTGCAGCACCTCGTCCAGCGGGACGCGGGGAGCGGGCTTGAACGACTCGCCCGTGTAGTACGCGGTCGGGATGAGCGCCCCCTGGCGCACGCTCTCCGGCAGGCCGAGCACCCCGGCCACCTCGCGTTCGTACTCCAGGTGCAGGCTGGTCCAGGCGGTGCCGAGACCGCGCGCCCGCGCCGCGAGGCAGTAGTTCCACACGGCGGGCAGCAGCGACGCCCACAGCCCGGCCTGGTTGCCCTTGGGCAGCTCGCCGCCGTTCAGCCGCAGGCACGGGATCACCAGGACCGGCACCTCGCCCATGCGTTCGGCGAGGTGGACCGCGCTCTCGGAGACCCGCCGCTGGGTCTCCGCGCGGGCGGGGTCGTCCTTGAAGAGGCCGGCGGCGGCACCGCCCGCTCGGGCGTACGCGGCGAAGGACCGCCGGTAGTACTCACCGATCTTCGCGCGGACGTCCGGGTCGGTGACGACGATCCACTCCCACGTCTGGAGGTTGCTCCCGCTGGGCGCCTGGAGCGCGACCTCCAGGCACTCGCGCACCAGTTCCAGGGGGACGGGCCGGGTGAGGTCGAGGCGCTTGCGCACCGCGCGGGTCGTCGTCAGCAGTTCGTCCGGGCCGAGGGGAAGAGTCGTCATGGCCCCATCGTGCCCGGTGGGATCGGAGCGCGCAGGCCCGGGTTCCATGGGCGGGCGGCTGCGCGCGGACGTCGCCGGTCAGGGCGTGGCCGCGTCCAGGCGGGCGACCGCGCCGATCTCGAGCGCCGTCCAGACCGCGCCGTCCGGGCCCACGGTGATGCCATGGGGTTCGGAGGAGGGGGTGGGGAGGTCGTACCCGGTGATCTCCCCGGCCGGGGTGACCCGGCCGATCCGGCCGGCGCCCCATTCGGTGAACCAGCAGTCTCCGCCCGGGGCGGCGGTGATGGCGTGGGGCCGGGCGTTCTCGTCGAGCGGGAACTCCCGGATATCGCCGTCCACGGTGATCCGCCCGATCCGGCCCGCGGCGATCTCGACGAACCACAGGGCGCCGTCGGCCCCGCAGGTGATCCCCACCGGCCCGGCACCGGCGGTGGGGAGGTCATGGACCGTGATCTCGCCGTCGGTGGTGACGCGGCCGATGGCGGCGGCCTGGTTGAGCGTGAACCACAGCGCCCCGTCCGGGCCCGCCGTGATCATCGAGGGGAAGCCGCCCAGGGCGGGCAGGGCGATGCGGGTGATCTCGCCCTCGGGCGTGATCCGCCCGATGTGGTCGGTGTTCATCTCGGTGAACCACAGCGCGCCGTCCGGACCGGGCGCGATGCCGAACGGGCCGCCGTCGCCGGGCAGGGCGAACCCGGTCACCTCGCCGGAGGTGGTGATCCGGCCGATGTGATGGTCCTGCGTACGGGAGAACCACAGCGCGCCGTCCGGGCCGGGCGTGATGATGGTCGGCCCGCACCCGGGAGGCCCGGCGGGATGGCGGGTGACCGTCCCATCGGTGGCCAGCCGCGCGATCTCGCCGCTGTGGACGAGGGTGAGCCAGAGCGCCCCGTCGGCACCGGCGGTGATGCCGTACGGTCCGGCGGCCTCCGCAATCGGGTACTCGCGGATCAGCGGCATTCGGGAAGTCCTCACGTCGTGGCGGTCGGCGGCCACCTTGCCCGCCCCGGGCGGGGCGGGCAACTCATTTTCGTGCTCAGGGGACGGGGTCGAGCCGCCGTTCCTCGGCCGCGGCGGGCGCCGGCCGCCTGCGCCCGGGGAACCACCAGTTGGCGTGGCCCAGGAGGCTCATCAGGGCCGGGACGAGGACGAGGCGGACGATCGTGGCGTCCACCGCCACCGCGATGGCCAGGCCGAGCGCCATCATCTTCACCGTGGGGTCGGGCTGCGGCACGAAGCTGGCGAACACGAAGATCATGATGAGCGCGGCCGAGGTGATCAGGCGGGCGGTGGAGGCGATGCCGGTGACGACGCTCTCGTGCGGGTCGCCGGTACGGTCGTACTCCTCCCTGATCCGGGAGAGCAGGAAGACCTCGTAGTCCATGGAGAGCCCGAAGATCAGGGCGAACATGAACAGCGGCACGAACGACATGATCGGGATGGCCTGGTCGACGCCCAGGAACCGGACGCCCCACCCCCACTGGAAGACGGCGGTCACCACGCCGAACGAGGCGCCGATGGACAGCAGGTTCATCAGCGCCGCCTTGACCGGCACCAGGATCGACCGGAAGGCCACGACCAGCAGCAGGAGGGCGACCCCGACCACGGCGATCACCACGCCGAGCATCCGCTCCCCGACGGTGTCGGCCAGGTCGATGATGGCGGGGTTCTCGCCGCCCAGGTAGATCGCGGCGCCGGGGTGGGCGTTCCGGGTCGCCGGGAGCTCCACGTCGCGCAGCCGGTGCACCAGGTCGGTGGTGGCCTGGTCGTGCGGGGCGCCCGCCGGGACCACGCGCAGGGTGGCGGTCGTCCCGGTGACGACGGGTTCGGCGGCGAACGCCACGCCGGGCACCTCGGCGACGCGCCGCCGGAGGTCCTGGGCGAGCAGGACGGCCCTGGGGTCGGGCTTCTTGGTGAGGTCGGGCGCGCCCTTGACCGGGGTCCTGCGGGGCTGGGTCACGACCGTGGGGCCGGTGAGCCCGCTCAGCCCGGAAGGCTCGGCGACCTCGGGATCCTTCGGCGCGGGCAGGCGCGGGGGCTCGGTGCGCCGCACCGGCCCCGGGACCTTGCCGACGATCACGAAGGGGCTGTAGTGGCCGGGACCGAACTCCTCGGCGACGATGTCGTACGCCTGCCGGGAGGGCATCGAGGTCGAGGCGGTGCTGTCGGCCATCACCCCGAACCGCAGGCTCAGCGTCGGGACGGCCAGCACCAGCAGGACCAGCGTCGCGGCGATCGCGTACGGCCAGGCCCGCCGGTCCACGTGCCGCCCCCACCGCGTCCACCGCTCCGAAGCGCGGTCGGGCCGTACGTGCGGGAGCCGGTAGCGGTCGATGCGGGTGCCGATCGCGCCGAGGAGGGCGGGCAGCAGGGTCAGCGACGCCAGCACCATGATCGCCACGGCGCCCGCGGAGGCCAGCCCCATCCGGCCGATGAACGCGATGCCCGCGAGGAACAGGCCGCAGATGGCGAACACGACCGTCCCGCCCGCGAAGACGACCGCGTGCCCCGAGTGCGCCATCGCCCGCCCGACCGCGGTCTCGACGTCGTCGCCCGCGGCGAGCTGCTGCCGGTAGCGGGTGACGATGAACAGCGCGTAGTCGATCCCGGCGCCGATGCCCAGCATCGCGGCGAGCATCGGCGCCGTGGGGTGCACCTCGGCCGGCCCGGCGGAGAAATGGATCAGCGAGTACGCGATCACCATGCCGCACAGCGACACCAGGATCGGAACGCCCGCCGCCAGGTACGACCCGAACGCCAGCAGCAGCACGACCATCGCCAGCGCGATGCCGGCGCCCTCCTGCGGGCCGCCCTTGGGCTGGTTGAGGAGCATGGCGGTGATGCCGCCGAACTTCACGTCCAGCCCGGCCATCCGCGCCGGTTCCACCGCGCGGTCCAGCGCGTCCAGGTCGGAACGCACGACATCGCCCATGGTGCCGGTGAGGTTGAGCCGGATCACCACGGCGTCGTCGCTCTTCAGGCCGCCCATGCCCTGGACGTAGGGGTTCTCGGCGAACGCGACGCGGTCGAGCCGGGTGATGTTCTCGATGGCGGTGCCGACCGCCAGCGCCACCCGCCAGTCCCCCGGGCCGGCCTCGGCGGTGGAGTGGAAGACCACGGTGGCGGTCGGCCCGGCGAGGGCGGGGAAGTCCTGCCGCATGGTGTCGATGGCGCGCTGGGTCTCGGTGCCCGGCAGCGTGCTCTGCTGGACGAACACGCCGCCGTACGTGACGCCCAGGACACCGGTGCCGAGCATCAGCGCGATCCACACACCGAAGACGGCTCGGCGCCGGCGCACGCAGAAGCGGCCCAGTCTGTCCAGAAATCGCGCCATGCAGGCAGAAAAGCACGCAGCCTGCATATTTGCAATAGCTGCAATTTTGCACCGATGGTAAGATGAGTGACATGGATCACTCCCCCGGCCTGCGCGAACGCAAGAAGCGGCGGACCCGCGCGGCGCTCGCCACCGCGGCGCTGCGGCTGTTCGCCGAACGGGGGTACGAGGAGACGACGATCGCCGACATCGCCGCCGCCGCCGAGGTGTCGCCGCGGACCTTCTTCAGCTACTTCCCGAGCAAGGAGGACGTGGTCTTCGCCGAGGTGGACGACCGCCTGGAGGAGGTCGCCGAGAAGCTGGCCCACCGTGAGCCGCGCGAGTCCGCCTGGCAGACCATCCGGCGCGGCGTGATCGGGGTGATGGAGGCGCTGGTCTCCGAGCACGGCGAGTACGGCGCCGTCCAGGTCCGGCTGATCCTGGAGCGTCCCGCCCTGCGCGCCCGCGCGCTGGAACGCCTGACCGACACGCAGGAGGAGATCCGCGCCCGGCTGCGCGCGCTGTGCCCCGACCTCGACGAGATCGACGCCGTCGCGGCCTCGGGCATCGCGATAGGGGGGTTGCAGGCGGTCATCGTGCACTGCCGCCGGCACGGGTACGACGCGGTGTCGATGCGGGCGGCCCTCGACCGGGCACTGGCCGTCGTCGAGCACGGCCTGGGCTCGGTCGAGGCCCTGAACGCCCCCGCCCCGGTCAGCCCGAGATCTTGATGCGGAGGCGGCGGAAGCCGCGCCCCTTGTTCTCCACCTTCGCCACCGTGATCCGGCCGATCTGCCGGGTGGAGGCGACATGGGTACCGCCGTCGGCCTGGGTGTCCAGCCCGACGATGTCCACGATCCGCACGTCCTCCACCTCCGGCGGCACCAGGTTGGTGGCGGTGCGGACGATGTCGGGGATCTCGAACGCCTCGGCGCGCGGCAGCGTCCGGACGTCGATCCGCCGGTCGGCCTCGACCTCCTGGTTGCAGGCGTCCTCCACGGCCTGCTTGAAGCCGGGCGGCACCTCGCGCAGGTCGAAGTCCATCCGGGCGGTCAGGGGCTCCATGTTGCCGCCGGTGACCAGGCAGCCGTAGTCGCGGAACACCACGCCGCACAGCAGGTGCAGGCCCGAATGGGTGCGCATGAGCGCGGTCCGGCGCTCGTCCTCCACGGCGCCGCGCACGCTCGTCCCCGCGGGCGGCACGGGGTCGCCCTCGGCCGGGATCAGCACGAGGTCGTCGCCCTTGCGCACGCCGGCGATACGGGTCTGCACACCCTGCCACAGAAGAACCCCGAGATCCGGCGGCTGGCCGCCGCCTCCGGGATAAAATGCGGACCTGTCGAGGATGATCCCTTCAGGGCCCGCGTCGAGGACGACCGCGTCCCACTCCCGCAGTGTCTGGTCACGAAGTTCCAGCCTGGCGGTGCGTCCGTGATGGTGGGTGCCCATGCTCATGCTCGTCATGCTAAGGGCCGCGCGGGGCCGCGCACCGGCTCTTGTCCGACTCGTCAGCGTGTTCTACGGAAGGCCCGCGCGTGCCCCGACTGGTCTTGTCCGCCTTGGCGGCGGTGCTGGTGTTGTGTGTCTGCGCGGCCTCCGCCGTCTACCTGACGGGGCGTTCCCGGCCCGTACCCCCCGCCCGCTCCGAACCGGAACGGCGCGCGCCGGTGGTGTTCGTGCTGGGCGACAGCTACACCGTGGGCATCCGCGGCATCAAGGCCGAGCGGGCCTACGCGGCCGAGACCGCCCGCCTCCTCGGCTGGCAGGTCGTGGTGGCCGGGATGGCGCGCACCGGATTCGCCGGGACGGGCGGCACCGGCGAGACCTTCGCCTCCCTGTACACCGAGCAGCTCGCCTGGCGGCCCACGCCCGACATGGTGGTGGTCTCCGGCGGCCACAACGACGTCGGCCAGCCGCCCGGACTGGTCGCGCAGAAGGCGCGGCGGCTGATGGAGACGCTCCAGCAGCGCTGGCCGCGCACGCAGATGGTGCTCATGGGCCCGCTGTGGGGCGGCGACCCGGGCCCCAAGGCGCTCCGGGTGCGGGACGTGCTGCGCGAGGTGGCGCGCACCATGCGCATCCCGTTCGTCGACCCGCTCGCGGGCCGGTGGATCACGGGGAACGTGCGCAAGCGGACCGGGAACGCCGGCCACCTGATCCGCGCGGACGGGACGCACCCGAACCCGGCGGGCAACCGCTACCTCGCCCAGCGCCTCGTCGACGACCTGCGGGCGATGCGCCTGGACAGGCCGGTCCTCGGCCGCACCAAGGTCGCCTACAGCCCGCCGTCACCGTCGCCGAGCACCGGGACGGGGCACGAGCAGGCCATCCCCGGCCAGGGGGACACGCCGCGCCTCACGCCCGAGAGCCGGCGCCGCAGGGAGGCCGAGCAGCCGTAATCGGGGCGGCAAGGGCGGCAAGGGCGGCCGGCGCGGCCGGCGCGGAGGCCGGACGCGCTACCAGGGGCCGGGCTCTACCAGGGGCCGTAGGGGCCGGAGCCGGAGCCGCCCTGCCCCTTCTTCTTCTTGTAGGGCTTGACGGCGGGCTTCACGTCGGCGAGGTAGATCGCGGCGACGATGAACGCGGCGATCGGCAGGAACGACAGCAGCGGCAGGAAGTTGGCCGCGCCGCCGAGGCCGACCACGTTGGCCACCACCAGCAGGATCAGCCACAGCTTCTTGCTCTGCTTGTCGGCCGCCGGGAAGGCGCTCTCCGGCACCTGCAGGACGTCCACGAGCGCCACGACCTCGAAGACGAACGCGACGATCGCCAGGAACCAGAAGAAGTAGGAGAGCCCCTCCAACACCAGTGATCACCACTCTCGTCGCCACGGCCGGTACGCCCACCTTAGTCAATCAACGACGGAGCCCGGCCGGTTGATCCCGGCCGGGCTCGGTCGTTCGTACGTCCCGCGCGGTCCCGCACCCGGCGCCCGTACCCGGACGGCGGCGGTCCCGCGGTGCCGGGAGTCAGCTGCCGCTCTTCTTGGCGGCACCGCCCCTGGCCTGCGCGGTCCCGCGCTGCTGGGCGGCGCGGCCCCGGGGGGCGGGCCTCTCGGTGATCTCGGCGATCTCCACGGCCTCGCGGTGCACGACCTTCTTGCCGCGCTCGGCCAGCTCGTCGATGAACTCGACGGTGCGGGTGCCGAAGTGGGTCACGTACGCGACCGCGGCGCCCGGGATGTCCTTGACCTCCAGCCGGCCGACGTTCTCGCGGACCTCGCCGCGGTAGCGGCCGACGGTCTCGCGGACCTGCACGCGGTACTTGTCGATGTTCTCGCGCATCTCGCCCTGGTACTTGGTGGCGGACTCGCGGGCCTTGGTGACCTGGTCGGGCATCTCGCGGATCTTCTCCATCGCGAGGTCGCCGGCTCCGGCGACGGTGTAGACCGCCTTGTTCTCGCGGATGGTGTCGGCAATCGTCATCCGTTCGCTACCTTTCGATGATGGGGCCGCTCTCGGGCCCGCTCGCTGGTTCTTCGCGGGGCGCCGGCGCCGGGTCCCGTGGAGCGTCGCCGTCCCCGGCTCCGTCCTCGGCGTCGTCCTGGTCCGCCACGCCCTCGGCGGCGTTCTCCTTCAGGAACGAGGCGTAGATGTCGAGCAACACCTGCTTCTGCCGTTCCGTGAGGATCAGGTCGGCCCGCAGCGCCGCCTGCACGTCGGTGTCGGCCTCGCGCGCTTCGAGGATCCCCGCCTGCACGTAGAGGACCTCCGCGGAGATCCGCAGCCCCTTGGCGATCTGCTGCAGGATCTCGGCGCTGGGCTTGCGCAGGCCGCGTTCGATCTGGCTCAGATACGGGTTGGAGATCCCCGAGACGTCCGCGAGCTGGCGCAGCGAGATCTTCGCCCGCGTGCGCTGCTCCCGGATGTACTCCCCGATGGAGCCGACCTTCGACGTCGCCATGTCTTCCAATCTGCGTCATGGTGCTTGCAATTGCAAGCACGCTGCTAGCACTCCGGCCGTGATGCTGATCACATTCCGTGATCGGATGATCTTCAACGGGTGACGGCCCGGCTCAGCCGACCTCGGCGGGGGAGACCGTCCAGGTGTTGCACGCCGCGAGGCGCTGGTCCCGGTAGCCCTTGGCCACCCAGCCCGCGTAGTTGTCACCGGAGCCGTGGTCGCGCTTCTCGGCGGGCTGCCGGTCGTCCCCGCGGCCCCGTACGTCGGCCATCAGGGCCTCGTACTGCTGGCGGGTCATCGGCAGCGTGCGGCGCTCGGCCCCTAGGAACGCCCCCGCGAAGCACTGCGCCTGCAACTCGATCCGGCGGCTGGTCTCGGTCCGGGCCGGCACGTCCCTCGACCGCTCCATCCGCTGCTGCCCGTAGAGCAGGATCCCGGCGCGCTCCTGGACGTGGTGCCCGTACTCGTGGGCGATGACCCTGGCGAACACCGCGAAGTTCGACAGCGGCTCGCGGCCGGAGGTCTCGATGATGTGGTCGAGGCCGACGTACATCGTGTTGTTGGCCGGGCAGTAGAAGGCCGAGGCGCCGGGGCTCGGGTACGTGCCGCACGGGCTGCGGCCCGGCGCGTCCCAGAACACCCGGTTCGGCGGGGCGTACGCCATCCGGGCCTTCCCGAACTGCCCCTTCCACGCGCCGTCCAGGCAGTCGCTGAGCCGGTCCATGAAGCCGCGCATCGAGTCGGCCCCCGGGTCGATGCGGGGCAGGCGGCAGCGCACCGGGGTCAGCGGCCCGGTCGCGTACAGCCGGTTGGCGGTGGCGGTCTCGCTGCTCACGGTGTCGCCGGCCCGCAGGCCGGATGCGGTCATCCGGCCGCCGCCCACACCGCCGAACGTCGCGAGGCCGAGCACCACCAGGACGGCCAGCCCGGCGAGCCCGCCGAGGACGCCCGCGGCCGTGACGTCCACCGCGCGGCGCGGCGGCCGGCGGCGCGGTTCGTACCGGTAGACGGCCCTGCGCGGGCCGTCCGGCGGGTCGTGCACCACCGCCGGGGCGGGCGCCGGTGGGGGGTGTCGACCTGCCATAGCGCAAAATCATCGCACAGTTGGCAAAGCACGCAGACCGACCATGCAGGTCAGGGCGACGCCCCGGCCCCGCCCCCGCCCGCCGCCGGCGGTCCATCCGCAGCCGCTACGATTTGCGGCCATGTTGGGTCGCTCGCGGCCGATGATGGCTTTCCTGGCCATCGCCGCCCTTCTATCCCCCCTCACCTCCCCGCCGGCGCCGGCCGCCGCGGCGGAGCCCGCCACCGCCGCGGGACGGGCGGCGGCCCCGGAGCGGGTGATCAAGGACCAGGTCGCGATCCAGGTCGGTTCCGGCGGCGTCGCGCGGGTCCGGGAGACCATCACCTACGAGTTCGGCGGCGGGCGGGGGCTGGTGCGCTCGTTCGTGACCCGGCGGCACGACGGCGTCACCCGTGACCGGGTGCAGCCCGTCTCCGGCGTCCGCGCGTCCAGTCCCGACGGCGGCCCCACCCGGGTGGCGGTCCGGGAGAAGGGCCTGAACACCATCGTCGAGGTCACCGGCGACGCGCCGCTGACCGGCCGGCGCACCGTGGTCCTCGACTACCAGGTGCGCGGGCTGGTCGCCCCGATGGGCGGGATCGAGGAGGTGCGCTGGACGGCGGCCGGCGGCTGGCGGGTCCCGGTGGACGAGGCGAGCGTCACCGTCGACGGCGGCGCGATGATCCGGCACGTCAACTGCTTCGCCGGGCCGCTGGAGAGCGCCGTCGGCTGCACGCAGTACTACACCAACCACACCCACACCCAGGGGGTCTTCAGCCAGCGCCAGATGCTGAGCGGCGACCACCTCACCGTCGTCGTCGGCTACCCGGCCGGGTCGACCGGCGGGCGGCCGATCTACGAGCGCCGGCACACCGTGGCGACCGCGTTCTCGGTCAACGCGGTCACCGGCGGCGCGCTGCTCGGCCTGCTGGTGCTGCTGGTCGGCGGCGTCGGCGCGCTCTACCTGCTGCGCGGCCGGGACGCCCGGATCGTGGACCGCAGGGCCGCCGAGGGCGACCACGCGCCGGTCGCCGGCGCGGAGTTCGAGCCGCCCGACGGCGTGCGGCCCGGCCAGATCGGCACGCTGATCGACGAGCGGGCCGACGTCATCGACGTCACCGCCACCATCGTCGACCTCGCGGTGCGCGGCCACCTGCTGATCGAGGAGGAGGACCGCGCCGTCACCGGCCGGCTGGACTGGGCGCTGCGGCGGCTGGACCGCCAGGGCCCCGAGGACCTGCTGGGTTACGAGCGGCTGCTGCTGGACGCGCTGTTCACCGCGCCGGACGGGACCGCGCGCGAGTCCGTGAAGCTCTCCGAGCTGGGCGGGACGTTCGCGACCCGGCTGGCCAGGGTCCGGTCGGCGATGTACGACGACGTGGTGGAACAGGGCTGGTTCGCCCGGCGGCCTGACACCGTCCGGTCCCGCTGGACGATCGCCGGGATGGCGCTGACGGTCCTGGGCCTGGCCGGGACGGTGGCGCTGGCGCTGCTCACCGACCTGGCGCTGGTCGGCCTCGCCGTGATCATCGCGGGGGCGGCACTGGCCTACGGCGGGCAGTACATGCCGGCCAAGACGGCGCGCGGCGCGACCGTGCTGGCGCACACCATCGGGTTCCGCGCGTTCCTCGAACGCGGCGAGCCGCCCGCGGCGGCGGACGGCGAGATGGGCGCGCGGCAGCGGATCGCGCTGTTCTCCCGCCTCCTGCCGTACGCGGTCGTCTTCGACGCCGTGCCGAAGTGGGCGAAGACCGTGGAGGACGCCGGCGAGCGGGCCGAGGGTGCCGACAACCTCTACTGGTACGAGGGCCCGGCCGAGTGGGACCTGTCGAAGTTCGCCGAGTCGATGCGCACCTTCACCCTGGCCACCTCGGGCTCCATCTCCCAGTCCCGGGGGCTGTGAGCCGGGTCTTCCGCACCCGCCCGCCCGGCCGTGGTTGAGCCGGACATGCCGGGTATGGGGGTTAGCAGGAGGTGTGACCGAATGCTTGCGGACGCTTCCCCGGTCGGGGACAACCTGCTGCTGATCATCGGACCCCTCATCGTGTTCATCGCCCTCGCCGCCTGGCTGTGCCTGACCGCGTACGCGGCGCGTCAGCGGACGCGCGCGGACAAGCTGCGCGGGGAGTCCCCGCACCGCGGTCCGGTGCAGGGCGGGGTCATCGACCGCGACTCCGCGCAGTGGTCGGCGCGGGAGAAGGAGCCCCACGGAGACTGACCGGGAGACCGGCCGGGAGACCGGCCGGAGACCGGAGCGCCCCCTTCCCGCGGCAGCCGTCACTCCCCTTCCCGAAACGGTCGTCGCGGGAAGGGCCCCACCGTCCATCGTCGGCGGTGAGGGCCGTCGGTAAGATGTCAGACATCTGTCCGATGGAGGTGGCGCGTGGCCCTGTCCCCGGTGCCCGGCGGATCGACCGTCGAAGCCGTGCTCGACCAGTTGCAGGCCCAGATCAGCGGCGGGAGCTGGCGGGTCGGCGAGCGCATCCCCGGCGAGCTCGATCTGGCCGCGCGGCTGGGCGTCAGCCGCCCGGCCGTCCGCGAGGCGATCCGCGCCCTCGCGCACGTCGGCGTCCTGGAGGTACGGCGCGGAGACGGCACCTACGTGCGCAGCAGCGCCGATCCGCGCCCCCTGCTGCGGCGGGTGGAGCGGGCGACCCTGCGCGACGTGTTCGAGGTGCAGCTGGCCTACGACGTCCAGGCCGCCCGCCTGGCCGCGCGGCGCCGTACCCCCGACGACCTCGAACGCCTGGCCGAGCTGCTGGCCGTGCGGAACGCGGCGACCGACGCCGACGCGTTCGGCGCCGCCGACGCCCGCTTCCACCTGGGCGTGGTCGAGGCGACCCGCAACCCGGTGCTGATCGAGGCGCACCGGTTCTTCGTGGACCGCCTGCGCGACTCGATGCGGACGATCCGGCTCGACCGTGAGGTCCCCGAGGCGGGACCCGCGGCGCACCAGGCCGTCCTGGACGCGGTCGCCGCCGCCGACCCCGAGGCCGCGGCACGGGCCGCCGCGGCGGTCGTGGAGCCGACGCTGGCGGTTTTGGAGACCCTGGTCGGCCCCGCGCCCGAGGATCCGCCGCGTCCGGGCCGGGACGGCCGGTGAGCGGGCGGCGGGCGTCCCTGATCGGGGGGCTGCTGCTGCTCGTCCTGGTCGCCGTCAACCTGCGCCCCGCGATCGTGGCGGTCGGCCCGCTGCTGACCGACATCCAGAAGGACTTCCACCTGTCCGGCACCGCGGCGGGCGCGCTCACCACGCTGCCGCTGGCGTTCTTCGGCGTGTACGGGCTGGTGACGCCGTTCCTGCGGCGCCAGCCGCGCAGCGAGACGCTCCTGGTGGCCGCCATGACCCTGCTGGTGGTCGCGCTGCTGGGCCGGGTCCTGGACGCCCCGGCCGCGCTGTTCGCCGGCTCGCTGGTGGCCGGGGTCGCGATCAGCCTCGGCAACATCGCCATCCCCACCCTCATCAAGCGCGACCACCCGGATTCGATCACCCTGGTCACCTCGATCTACACGGTGGCCATCACCTCCAGCGCCGCGCTCTCGGCCGCCGTGGTGATCCCCCTGCGGGACGCGACGGGCGGCGGCTGGCGGCCACCGCTCGCGCTGCTCGCGGTCCCGGCGGCCCTCGCGGGGCTCGCCTGGCTTCCCCGGCTGCTCCGCGCACCCGCGGCACCCGCACCCGCGGCACCCGCGCCCGTGCCCGTGCCCGCCCCTGCCGTACCGGTGGCTTCGGGAGAGGATGAGCCCGCCGCGCCGGCGCCGTCCCGCCGGGCCGCCGCGGCGGCCGTGTGGCGTTCCGGGCTGGCCTGGCAGGTCACCTTCTTCATGGGCCTGCAGTCGCTGCTGGCCTACGTCACCACGGGATGGCTGGCCACGATCTGCCTGGACCGGGGCATGAGCGCGGCGTCCGCCGGATACGTGCTGGCGCTGTCCAACCTCCTCCAGGCGGGCGGCTCGCTGGCGGTCCCGTTCCTGGCGCGGCGGATGCGCGACCAGCGGCCCCTGGTGCTCATCGCGGCGACGCTGACCATCGCCGGGTTCGCCGGGGTCACCTGGGCACCGCTGGGATCGGTGTGGGTCGGGTCGGCGGTGCTCGGCTTCGGCCAGGGCGTCGGCTTCGCCACGGCGCTGTCGTTCATCGGGCTCCGCGCCCACGACGCGCGGGTGGCCGCCCAGCTCTCCGGGATGGCGCAGGGCTGCGGCTACCTGATCGCCGCGCTCGGGCCGCTGGCCGTGGGCGCCCTGTACGACGCCACCCATGGCTGGAACGTCCCGATCGCGGCGGTGCTGGTCGCCGCGGCCGCGCTGCTGATCCCCGGCCTGGCCGCCGGGCGGAACCGGACCGTCCGGGCCCCCGCCGCGCCGTCCCCGGCCGCACCGGCCACGGTGCGCCGATGATTTCCCCATGGACTGGGAGATAACCGGCCAACGCTCGGTCATCGCCCCGTGGCCCACGATCCGGCATGCCTACCATGGGCAAAACCGGGCAGTCCAGGCATCACCCCCTGGAGGTGGGTTCGGATGGACGTGACGATCCTGGCCCAGGCGGGGCATATCGGACGAGGGTTCGCGCTGTGGCTGGTCCCCATCATCATCTTCGGGGCACTGCTGACCTGGCTGACCCTGACCATCCTCGCCTCGTCGAGGCGGATTCACCCCGAGCGCCGCAAGGACCAGTCGCCGCACCGCGGCCCCGAGGAAGGCGGCCTGTACCAGTACTCCCCCGGGATCTACTCGCACACCCACCCGCCCGGTGAGGCACAGGCCGTCCGGTACCCGTCCGGCGGACCCGAACCCGAGCCCGAATCAGGGCCCGGGCCGGGGGGCGGCCCGGAGTCAGGGGAGGATCAGGGGAAGACGCCCGGCGCGGGACGGACCGCCCCGACCCGCCGTTCGCCGCCGTAGACCGGAACGGTCGCCAGCTCCTCCAGGGCCGCCGCGTCGATCCCGGGCACCCCGTCCACGCCCAGCGCCCGCAGCAGCGCGACGGTGACCGGCGTACGGGCCCGCATCGCCCCGTCGTCGATCTTCACGATCCCGGCGCGGCCGTCGCCGAGGGCGAAGGCGTCCACGCCCTCGGCCCCGCACTTGACCAGCAGCCCGGGCACCGCGTCCATCAGGCGGCGCTCCTCCCTGCGGGTGCCCGAGGTCCACTGCGGATGCGCCCGCATCGCGTCGGCGACCCGGCGCTCGGGCGTCCCCGGCGGGGCCAGCACCAGGGCCCGGAACGCCCGCGCCACCCCGGTCGCCGACACCGCGAACAGCGGGGCGCCGCACCCGTCCACCCCGGCCGTGACGGGCTCCTCCCCGGTCAGGTGCTCCACGGCGGTACGGACGGCCGCCTGGAGCGGGTGGTCCAGATCGGTGTAGCCCTCGGTCGCCCAGCCCGCGGCCACGCAGGTGGCGAGCATGGCGGCGTGCTTGCCGGAGCAGTTCATCCGCAGCCGGGACCGGCCGCCCTCGTCCCGCGCGGCGTCCAGCGCCGCCGAGCTGTCCAGCGGCCACTGCGGCGGGCAGCGCAGCGCCTCGGCGGTCAGCCCCGCCCCGGAGAGGATCTTCTCCGCGCCCTCCACGTGGAAGTCCTCGCCCGAGTGGCTGCCCGCCGCCAGCGCCAGCTCCTGGTCGGCCAGGTCCAGGCCGCACCGGAGCATCGCCACCGCCTGCATCGGCTTGACCGCCGACCGCGGGAAGATCGGCTCGTCCGGTACGCCCAGCCGCAGCGCCATCGCGCCGCCCTCGTCCAGGCCGGCGACCGATCCTCGATGCCAGGACTCCACGAACCCGGACCGTTCCACCTCGACCAGCACCGGATTGATCTCCACCATGCCCCCGTTCCTCCCGCTCCCCCGCTGCGACGATCTTCGCGTCGCCCCGGCGGTACCCCGATCTTTCAGGCATGATGCCGCGTTCGCCGGCACCGCCGCGCCACCGCGGCCCGGCGCGTCCGCCACGGGAGGGATCCGGACCCTCCGCGGCCGGTCAGCGTTCCTTGACGCCCAGGAACTCGCGGGCCTGCGGCGCGGTCATCGGCGGGCGCTGCGCCAGGTCGGCCAGCGTCGCGGCACGGTCGACCAGTTCGGCGTTGGCGGTCACCGGGCGCCCCTTGGCATAGGTCAGCGTGTCCTCCATGCCGACCCGCAGATGGCCCCCCGCGGCGAGCGCCGCGTACATCACGGGCAGGGACGTGCGGCCGACGCCCGTCGCCGACCAGGTCGCCCCGGCGGGCAGCGCCTCGACCGCCGCCACCAGCGTCCGGGCGTCCCCCGGCATCCCGCCCGGCACGCCCATCACCAGGTCGCAGTGGACGTGCCCGCCGTACGGGGCGCCGTGCCCGTCCAGCAGCCGGTGCAGCGCCGCGATGTGCCCGAGGTCGAACAGCTCGAACTCCGGAACGACCTCCATCTCCTGCGTGCGCCGGTAAAGCTCCACCATGAACGGCCACGGGTTCATGAAGACCTCGTCGCCGAAGTTCACCGTGCCGCACGTCAGCGAGCACCCGTCCGGCCCGGCCTCCAGGACCCGCAGCCGGTCCTCGTAGGAGTCGGTGACCGCGCCCCCGGTGGACAGCTGCACGATCAGGCCGGTCGCCTCCCGCAGCGCCTGGACCGTGTCGCGCAGCCGCACCGGGTCCAGCGTCGGCCGCGCGTCGCCGTCCCGGACGTGGACGTGGACGACCGCGGCCCCGGCGGCCTCGCACTCCCGGGCGGTCTGGACGAGTTCGTCAAGGGTGACCGGCAGCGCCGGGACGTCCGCCTTGGCGGACTCGGCGCCGGTGGGTGCCACCGTGATGAGCGTCGTTGCTCGCATACGAGGCAGAATGCATGCTCATGCGTGCCGTAGTCCAGAGGGTGAGCGAGGCGAGCGTGTCCGTCGGCGGGCACGTCGCGGGGGCGATCGAAGGTCCGGGGCTGCTGGTCCTGGTGGGGGTGACGCACGACGACACCCCGGCGCACGCCCGCCGGCTGGCCGCCAAGCTGTGGGGGCTGCGCGTGCTGGAGGACGAGCGGTCGTGCTCGGACCTGAACGCCCCGCTCCTGGTGATCAGCCAGTTCACGCTGTACGGGGACGCCCGCAAGGGCCGCCGGCCGACCTGGATCGCCGCCGCGCCGGGGCCGGTGGCCGAGCCCCTGGTCGAGGCCGTGGTGACCGAGCTGAGGGCGCTCGGCGCGACCGTGGAGACCGGCGTCTTCGGGGCGGACATGAAGGTCGCCCTGGTCAACGACGGCCCGATCACCCTGATCGTGGAGGTCTGAGCCCGGCCGCGGCCTCGGGAGAGCCGGTCTGGAAAGGGCCCGGAAATGAGACGATCCCCGGACCTTCCCGCCGGGTGACGGGGCGGTGGACAGGACTGGTCCACCGGTCCGGGGATCGGGTAACTGCCTGGTAGTGCCGGTCACCGACCGGCTCACCGCCCGGAGGCGGCTACGAGGCGGAACGGCGACTAGCGGACAGCCACCTCGCGAGTCCCAGAATCAACCATTTCTTGGACCACCTCCTTTCGCGCGTACTCGCACGCTATGCGAGCCACCGCGGACGAGGCAAGCGTGTTTTTCCGCGGCCTCGTTCGTGACCCCGGGCACAGGGACGGCGCATAGACTTTGGACATGTCCGAGACGTGGCAGGAGGAGTTGCGGGCCAAGGGATACCGGGTCACCCCGCAGCGCCAGCTGGTGCTGGAGGCCGTGACCAACCTCGAACACGGGACCCCTGAGGAGATCTGCGCCGAGGTGCAGCGCACCGCCCGCGGCGTGAACATCTCCACCGTCTACCGCACGCTGGAGCTCCTGGAGGAGCTCGGGCTCGTCAAGCACGCCCACCTGGGGCACGGCCCGCCCAACTACCATCTGGCCGCGGAGGCCGAGCACATCCATCTGGTGTGCCGGGACTGCGGCACGGTCAACGACGTCGACCCCGCCGCCGCGTCCGGGCTGGCGGAGCGGCTGCGGAGCGACTTCGGCTTCGAGACCGACGTGCACCATCTCACCGTGTACGGCCGCTGCAAGGCGTGCGGGCCCGTCCCCACCGGCTGAACGGGCCGCGGGGCGGGCGACGAGGGCGCCGCCCGGCCGCATAACCTGGGTTCATGGAGAGCCCGCTGCTGCAGTTGCCCGGGGCCGTCCCCGCGGACGCGCCCGACCAGGAGATCGCCGCCCACTACGGTGAGCCGGCACAGGAACAGCGTGCCCTCGAAGCCGGGACCGCGTTCGTCGACCGCGGCAACCGGGGCGTGGTCCGGGTCTCGGGGCCCGACCGGCTGCGCTGGCTGCACTCCCTCCTGAGCCAGCACCTGGAACGGCTCGCGCCGGGCGAGCCGACCCAGGCCCTCCTCCTCGGCCCGAACGGCCATGTCGAGCACCACCTGCACCTGGTGGACGACGGCGAGACCACCTGGGCGCACGTCGAGCCCGGCACCGCGCCCGCGCTCACCGAGTTCCTCGACAAGATGCGCTTCATGCTGCGCGTCGAGGTCGAGGACGTCAGCGACGCCTACGCCGTGGTGACCGTGCCGGAATCGGCCGAGGTCACGGCCGCGGCGCCGGTCATGCCGGACGTCACCGGCACCGCCCGGATCATCGAACGCGGCGCCCTGCCCGCGCTGCCCGGCACGCTCCGTCCCGCCGGGATCTGGGCGTACGAGGCGCTGCGGATCGCCGCGCACCGGCCCCGCTTCGGCCTGGACACCGACCACCGCGCGATCCCGCACGAGATGGGCTGGATCGAGTCCGCGGTGCACCTGGAGAAGGGCTGCTACCGGGGGCAGGAGACGGTCGCCCGGGTGCACAACCTGGGGCGCCCGCCGCGCCGGCTGGTCTTCCTGCACCTGGACGGCAGCGTGGACCGGCTGCCCGCGCACGGCGACCCGGTGGAGATCCCGGGCGGGCGCACCGTCGGGTTCGTGGGGTCGGCGGCCCGCCACCACGAGCTGGGCCCGGTCGCGCTCGCGCTGGTCAAGCGGAACGTGCCGGTGGACGCCGAGCTGCTGGCCGGCGGGGTGGCCGCCGCCCAGGAGGTCGTGGTGTCCCCGGAGACGGGCGCCAACGCCAAGATCGAACTCCGGCGGACCGCGGCCAACCGGACTTAGGGCCTGCCTCGGAGTGGCCCTCGGCCACCGCGCGAGCGCGTTACCTGCCCGGTGGGGCGATGCCGGAGGCGAGCGCCACCGGGCAGGTCGCGAAGCGACGTCGCACTCGCACAGGCCCGGTCAGGCGCGAGCCGCCAGGCGAGCGCCTAACGCCGGGACCGGGAAACACAGCGGCTCAGGAGACGCGCTTGAGCTGTGCCGAGACGTGCGACTGGAGCTTCTCCCCCATCGCCGACATGTCGTAGGCCCAGCCGAGGTCCTCGCCGATCAGCCCGTACAGGCGCTTGCCCCCGAGGACCTCCTTGGCGCTCTCGGTCCGCGCGACCACGTCGGTGACCAGCTCCACCCGGTTGAACGCGACGTTCCCCACGTAGATCTCGACGATCCCGGTCGGATGGGCGAGGGTCACCTCGACCTGGTTGCCCGGACGCGGGCGCCAGTAGCCGCTCTCGGTCGCCAGCGGGCGCCCCAGGGAACCGTCCTCCTCGATCATCCAGGTACGGCTGGCGTAGACCAGGAACGGCTTGCCGATATGGGTGAAGGAGACCTCCTGCCCGAAGTGGAAGCCCTCGATGGTGGGATAGCCGCCGACTCCGGCGCCCTCCCACGTACCGAGCAGGAACTTCAGCGGCTCGAGGTCGGGGTGTGGCTCAGGCTCCATGAGGACCGAGCGTAGCGGCGCCGCGGGCGTGCGGGGACCGTGCCGGTCACTTCAGCCGGGAGAGCCGGATCACCAGCAGGATCGCGGCCACCGCGACCAGACCGAACACCAGGACCAGGACTCCCGCGTTCACCATGCCGCCCACGCCGCCCGATCCTACGCGGACGCCGCGCCCGCCCCGTGCCGACGCGCCCGTACGGCCGCGAGCGCGCCGCCCCGGCCGCGTCCGCGCCGCCCCGGCCGCGACCACTCGGTTACGCTGCCCGGTATGGGGAGAGCTCTGGTGATCAAGGCGACGGCGGGGGCGGACGGCCCGGAACGGTGCAACCAGGCGTTCACGGTCGCGGCGGCGGCCGTGGCGAGCGGCCTGCCGGTCTCGCTCTGGCTGACCGGTGAGTCGGCCTGGTTCGCGCTGCCCGGCCGGGCCGCGGAGTTCCGGCTCGCGCACGCCACCCCGCTGGAGGACCTGCTGGCCACCGTCCTCGCGGGCGGGCGGGTGACGCTGTGCACGCAGTGCGCGGCCCGCCGCGAGATCGGCCCCGACGACGTGATCCCGGGGGTACGGATCGCGGGCGCCCCGACGTTCGTCGAGGAGATCTCTGGCGAAGGGGTCCAGGCGCTGGTCTACTGATGCCCGGTGGGGGTGGCTCCCGGCGGGTTCATTCCTGTTCGATCGGACATAAGCAGTGCGACGAAAGGGAGTGAGGCGGCTTGTTGGACGTTCCCCTGTGGGCGTGGGGCGCGACGATCGCGTTCATCATCGCGCTTTTTGTTTTCGACCTGTACGTCGCGGTGCGGCGCCCGCACGCGGTGGGGCTGCGCGAGGCCACCTTCTGGTCGGTGTTCTACATCGCGCTGGCGCTGCTGTTCGGCCTGGCCGTATGGATGCTGGGCGGCACGACCGCGGGCACCGAGTACTACGCCGGCTGGGTGGTGGAGAAGAGCCTGTCGGTCGACAACCTCTTCGTCTTCGTCATCATCCTGGCGCGGTTCCAGGTCCCCGCCGAGTACCAGCAGAAGGTGCTGCTGTTCGGCATCGCCGCCGCCCTGGTGCTGCGCGCGGTGTTCATCACGGCGGGCGCGGCGGCGATCAGCCTGTTCTCCTTCACCTTCCTGCTGTTCGGGCTGATCCTGCTGTGGACCGCCGTCCAGCTGATCCGGCACCGTAACGACGAGCCCGACGTCGAGGACTCCTGGCTGGTCCGGCGCAGCCGCTCGATCATGCCGATGACCACCGACTTCCACGGCGGGCGGATGATCGTGCGGGAGAACGGGCAGCGGATGATGACCCCGCTGCTGCTGGTGTTCGTCGCGATCGGCAGCACCGACCTGCTGTTCGCGCTCGACTCGATCCCGGCCGTCTACGGCGTGACCAAGGACCCGTTCCTGGTCTTCACCGCCAACGCCTTCGCGCTGCTCGGGCTGCGCGCCCTGTTCTTCCTCGTCGAGGGACTGC
Organism: Actinomadura viridis; assembly: GCF_015751755.1. Taxonomy (GTDB): domain Bacteria; phylum Actinomycetota; class Actinomycetes; order Streptosporangiales; family Streptosporangiaceae; genus Spirillospora; species Spirillospora viridis. The sequence continues at coordinate 8,172,009 of NZ_JADOUA010000001.1, read as the reverse complement.
TGGAACGGCTGGTCTACCTGTCGATCGGCCTGTCGCTCATCCTGGCCTTCATCGGCGTCAAGCTGATCTTGCTGTTCCTGCACGAGGACGTCAGCACGTCCATCCCCGAGATCCCCACGCCGCTGTCGCTCGGCGTGATCCTGGTGATCCTGGTCGCCACGGCGGTCGCCAGCCTGATCCGGGTCCGGGCGCATCCCGAGGAGCGCGCCAAGCCCGGTTCGCTGCGCAAGCGCAAGCCCCGCGAGGAGGAGGGGGAGCGGCCCCGCCGTTCCGCCGTCTGAACGGTCACTGTGTGAACGCCCACCCTAGGAACGTCCCCCTCGGAACGTCCGCCGTCTGGACGGGCGCGACCGGTGGCCGGGTCCACCGGCCACCGGTCGCGGCGCACGTCAGGCGGTCGCCCGGACGTCGTTCAGGCGTCCGGGGGCTAGGAGCGTCAGGGAGTGTCAGGGATTGCTGAGGACGGCGTTCAGCCGTTCGTCGCGGAGCCGCTCGGCCCAGGAGGGGGCGAGGGGCTGGAGCTCCTGGCCCAGGGCCCAGCGCAGCAGCAGGTCGGCCAGGCCGGGGTTGCGCACCAGTGCGGGGCCGTGCATGTAGGTGCCCAGCACGTGCCCGCTGTAGGCGCCCTCGAAGCCGTCGCCGGAGCCGTTGCCGATGCCCGCCACCACCCTGGCCAGCGGCTTGACGCCCTGGCCCAGGTGGGTGACGCCCTGGTGGTTCTCGAAGCCGGTGATGCGGGGGACGTTGAGTTCGGTGGAGACCTCGCCGACGATCTCGCCGACGGCGCGGTGCTCGCCCCGGCCGCTGCGGATGTCGAGCAGCCCGAGGCCCGCCACCGGCTGGCCCTCCTCGCCGCCGAACTCGTGGCCGAGCAGCTGGTAGCCGGCGCAGACGGCGAACACCACCGCGCCCCGCTGGACGGCCTGGTGCAGCCCGCCGTCCCGGCTCAGCCGCTGCGCGGCCAGGATCTGCGGGCGGTCCTCGCCGCCGCCGAGCAGGAAGAGGTCGCCGTCGGCGGGCACCCGCTGGTCGGAGCGGACGTGCACGGTCTCGGTCGGGATGCCGCGCAGCGCGGCCCGGCGCTCCAGGACGATGGTGTTGCCCTGGTCCCCGTACGTGCTGAGCAGGTCGGGATAGATCCAGACGATCTTCAGCGGACGCTGGGACGCCCCCATGGGAGCGGCGGGCGAGTGGTCAAACGACACGGCCGTACCTCGTTCGGATGTCCTGGAAGGCGGTGTAGTTGGCGATCACGTCCAGCCGGCCGGGCGGCACGGCCATGACCGCCTGGTCGATGTCGTCCACCACGGTGAACTGCACATCGGCGGCCTCCAGCCGGGCGGCCAGGTCGATCCGGCGCTGGCCGGTCACCCAGATCGGGCGGCCGCGCAGGATGCGGTAGTCGACGTCCCAGAGCCAGGAGGTGTCGCGGCCGTCGGGGCCCTGCGCGTTGATCGACAGGGCCACCGGGCCGGGCGCGGGCTCCAGGACGTCGAACGCCTCCAGCCAGCCCGCGGGGTTCTTGGACAGCAGCAGCCGGATGTGCCGGCCCTGGTGCTCGACCGTGGTGTAGCGGCCGGCCACCGAGCGGACCTCGCCCAGCAGCGGGAGGGCCTGCTCGGGCGGGACGCCGAACTGGCTCACCACGGCCAGCGCGATGGTGGCGTTGGACCGGTTGGCGCGGCCCGGCAGGGCGAGCTGGGAGAGGGGGAAGGCCCGGCCGTCGGGCGCGGTGACCTGGTCGCCCTTCAGGATCCAGTCGGGGCGGGGCCGGGCGAAGTGGCACTCGCGGCAGCGCCAGTCGCTGTTCTCGTCGGTCTCCTCGCGGTCCAGCGGGCCGCCGCACTCGGGGCAGCACCAGGAGTCCTCCCGCCAGTGCTGGCCCGCGGCCACCCAGGTCACGCTCTTGGCGGTGGAGGCGCCCCAGGTCACCAGCGGGTCGTCGCAGTTGGCGATGACGTGGCTCTGCGGCGAGGCCTCCAGGGCCTTGCGCCACTTGCCCGCGAGCAGCCAGATCTCCGCGGCGCGGTCCATCTGGTCGCGGCTGAGGTTCATCAGCGCGACCACGTTGGCTCCGGTCTCGGCCAGCACCATCGGGACGTACTTCTCGTCGCACTCCAGCACGCCGTACCGGGCGTCGGGCGCCGAGGCGAGGGCGGAGACATGCCCGGTGGGCATGTTCGCGCCGAAGGCGTTGGTGGCGACCTCCCCCAGCGGCGTCATCGCCGAGGTGATCAGCCGGGTCGTCGTCGTCTTGCCGTTGGTGGCGCTGACGAGGACGAGCTTGCGGTCCCGGGCGAGCCTGGTCAGCAGCTCGGGATCCAGCCGTAGGCCGATCCGGCCACCGATCACCGAACCGTCGCCCCGGCCCGCGAGCCGGGACATCTTCGCGGCCGTACGACCGAGGGCGACGGCCAGCTGCGAACGCAGCGGAAGATCGCTCATGGACTCCGTCTTCTCCGGTTGCGCCTCTGAAACCTTTCCGAGCCTAGCCGCTACAAGGTCGTTGCGGAGCGGCACGGCACGGAGACGGCCCGACGAGGGTGCGACGAGCATCACATGATTTCCTGTAAACCACTCCGACAAATCTTGACCTATCCATACAAGTCATGATTCGGTGCGCCCCAAGGCAGCGGGGGAACGATGGGGTCTCGGATACCCCTGATCGCGCCTGTGCGAGGCGTTAACCCAGTACTTTGTCGGGAGCCCTGCGAGTTCCGTGCAGGTCATCCCCGCCCCTCTGACGGGCGAAGCGGCGACAAGGCGAGGTCTGATCGATGCAGTGTCCGACGTGCGGTACCAACACGCCCGGGACGCTCGGTAGGTGTTCACACTGCAACGCGCCGTTGGACCAGCCGGGAACACCACCGGGCGCTCCGCCCCCACCCCCCTTGGGGGCCCCTCCGATGCTCGCCGACCCGGGGACGGGCGCCGCCGGGGACCAGACGATGGTGGTGCCCATGCCGACCGGGGCGGCCCCGCCCCCACCCGGCGCCTCCCATCCCTCCCCTGGCGCTTCCGGTTCCTCCGGTTCGTCCGACGAGTCGACCGCTCCGTGGTCGCTGGTCGACGAGCCCGATGACGACGACGGCGGGTTCACCGTGGCCGCGCCTCCGCCTCCGCCTTCCTGGGCCACCTCCGACCAGCCCTCCCCGGGCGGTGCCCCGGGTCCGGCCCCGGGTCTGGCTCCGGGAGCCGGCCCCGCTCCCGGCGGATTCGGGGGTACGCCCCCGTCCGGTTTCGGGGAGGCGCCCGGCTTCGGAGAGGCGTCCGGCTTCGGAGACGCGCCCGGGGCCCCGTCCGAGTCGATCGTCCCGGAGTCGTGGTACCGGCCCCGCAAGCCGGACGCGCACGGAGCGGAGCCGGAGCAGCGGAACGAGCCGGCGCAGTGGGCGCCCCAGCCCCCGCCGCCGCCCGCGTCCGGCCCGGCCTGGGGGGCGGGTCCCGCCCCCGACCCGCACGGGCAGACGGCGGTGTACGACGCGGGCACCCACCCGGGCGGCGCCACCCGGATGGACCAGCCCCCGGTGCCCATGGGCGCGCCGATGGGCCCCATGGACGGCTCGCTGGGCCCGGCGATGGGCCCGTCCGGCGCGCACGGCTACCCGCCCCCGGAGCACTCCTCCAGCAAGGCGAGCAAGCCGCTGCTCATCACCGTCACCGCGCTCGTCGTGGTGGCGGTCGTCGCGGTCGGCCTGGTGCTCTGGCCCGGCGGGGACGACAAGCCCCCGGCCGCCAAGGCCAGCCCGTCGCCCAGCAACAACACCCCGGTCGCGCAGAAGCAGCCGATCTCCCCGGCCAAGCAGCAGGCCGCCAAGGTGAACGACCTCCTGAACGCCAGCGCCGACACGCGCCGCCAGCTCGCCCAGGCGCTGAACGGCACGTCCAAGTGCGAGACCCTGCCCACCGCCATCAAGGGCTTCCAGGGAGTGGCGCAGCGCCGCAAGAACCAGCTCCGCCGCGCCCAGGGTCTCAAGCTCGACAAGCTGAAGAACGGCGAGCGCATGCGGGTCAGCCTGCGGCAGTCGTTCCAGGCGTCCCTGGAGGCCGACCTGCGGCTGCTCTCGTGGGCCAACCAGGCCCGGCGCAAGTGCCGCGGCAAGCCCCGCCCGGACGTCTCCCGCGCCAAGGGCCGGATACCCGCGGAACGCCGCGCGACCATCGCGAAGAAGCAGTTCGTGACGCTGTGGAACCCCGTCGCCCGCGCGACCGGGCACCCGCCGCGGGCCTGGAACGGCCTGTAGGGGCCTGATCACGACCCGGTTGCGACCAGGGTCCGCACGCCTTCCGGGCGGAGCCGGAGCAGTATCTTGGCTGCGTCGAGTTTCACGGGGAGGATGTGGCGATGCGGTGCCCTGCATGCGGTGGCGACACGAACCCCGCGTTGCCGCGCTGCACGCGCTGCAACGCTCCCCTGGGCGGGTCCGGAGAGGACGCCACCACCCCCGATCCGCTCGCCGGCCCGCGCCACGGCTCGCACCCCGGCCCGCGCCACGGCTCGCACGCTCCGCAGTCCTGGGAGCCGACGCGCGCCGATCCGCCCGGATGGCCGCCCCCCGCCGACACCCCTTCCGGTCCGGCTGGTCCGCCCTGGGAACGGCCGCCCGCCGGCGGCCCGTCCGGCCCGCCGCCCGGTCCGCCGCCTCCGGGTGACCCGACGGGCGAGACGACCATCTCGCTGTCGGACGAGCCCTGGGAGCACGAGCACTGGCCGGAGCCGGAGATCTGGGACCCGTCGTCGGTCCGCAGGAAGCGCACCCTCCCGTACGTGCTGATCGGCTCGGGCCTGGTGGCGCTCGCGGCGATCGCCCTGACCATCGTGTTCTGGCCCGGCTCGGACCGGTCCGGCACGCCCTCGGCCAACGCGCCCGTCCCGCAGAGCGAGGGGGCGGGGCCGCAGAGCACGCCCGCCGGCGACCCGCCCTCGGACTCCGGTTCCGACCTGAACAAGCAGGCCGGGCAGGTGGACGCGCTGCTGACCGAGATGTCCAGCACCCGCTCGGAGCTGGGCTCGGCGGTGACCGCGGGCTGCGGCACCGCCGACATGGAACGGATCCGGACGCAGCGCCAGGAGCAGCTCGGCAAGGCCAAGGCCCTGGAAGTGGACGCCCTGGACAACGGCACGGACCTGCGCGACGCCCTCGTCCGGGCGCTGGAGGCGTCGGTCGAGTCCAACCAGCGCTACCTGGACGCGGCCCCCGGCTGCCCGTCCGACGACGCCGTCCGCCCGGTCAACGAGCGGGCGAGCGCGGCCAAGCGCGAGTTCGTCGGTCACTGGCGGCCCAACGCCGAGAAGGCCGGTCTCGCGGTCCGCGACGCGGACAGCATCTGACCCCGTCCACGAGGCGCCGCGCCCCCGCCTCCCCGCGCCCGCGCGTCCCCACGGCCCCGGTCAGCCGCTCAGGAAGGGCAGGCCGCGGGAGGGGTCCTCGAACGGCAGGATGAGGCGGTCCGGCCAGCTCAGCACCGGCTCCAGCCAGGACTCCACGGACATCGTCCGGGCGACGTCGGCGACCCGGTCGTCCTCGTCCAGCCCGATCGCGACGACCGAGAGGTCCTTGGAGAAGGCCGCGTGGCCGTCATCGCCGCCCAGGGCCGTGAGGGCGATGGGACGGTTCCGTTCCAGCTCCATGGAGAGCGGGTGGCGGCGCAGGGCGCGGAGGCGGTGGCCGAGCTTGGGCTGCGGGGGCTGCTTCAAGCCGGGCAGCTGGTACTCCAGGGGCGGCGCGGGCGCGTGCTTGTCGGGCGCCCCGGCACCGTAGGGGAAGAGGCTCTCCAGCTCGTGGAGCCACCGCACCTGCGGGATCACCCAGACCGGCCCTGGAAGGGTGCCCGTCAAAGGGTGCCGGGCACCGTTCTCGCCCGCCAGGAGCCGCTGGGCGACGTCGGCCACGGCGGCCGTCAGCTCGGCGGGCGGGAAGGCGTGCCGGAGCGCCCAGGAACGCCGTGCGACGGCCCGCTCCAGGACGGTCGCCAGCGTGCACTCGCGCAACCGCGGGGCGAGGCGGGACCAGGCGCGGCCCAGCTCCACCGGCACGGCGGGCAGCGGCCGGTTCACGACATGGGCCAGCACGAGCGTGTCGGCCCACAGCCGCAACCAGGCCCAGTCGGGATGGCCGGCCAGCAGGTCCGCCTCGCGCAGCTCGTACAGCGTGCAGGCACGGCCCGAACGGCACTCGCACCCGCACGCGGCCGAGCGGCGCCCGTCGACCGGTGGCGGCGGGCCGGGCAGCACCGCCTCCCGGCCCTCGCCCAGCGGGATCCGCACCCGCAGCGGGCGGTCCATCCCGTCCGCGAACACCGCGGCCACACCGGGCCGCAGCGACACCACCGCGCGGGACTGGTCCTCGTCCAGGTTCATGGCCGCGCCGACCTGGTGGCGGTCGTCGAACGCGGGCAGCCGGTGGACGACCTTGAGCGCGGTGTTCTTGATCACGTCCGGGACCAGCTTGGTGGGGATCTGCTCCGCCACGATGATGCCCTCGCCGTATGCGCGGATCTCCGCGAGCATCCCGGCGAACAGCTCCACCGCGTGCGAGCTGGTGCGCTCGGGTCCCCGGTTGCGCAGCAGCCGGTGCGCCTCCTCGATCACGATGACGTGCCGCAGGCCGGGCACCACGCCGCCCGCTCCCGGCTCGCGCCGCCGCTCGCGCATCCTCAGGTGCTCCACGATCCGGATGATCAGCGTGCCCATCAGGAACGCCTTGTCCTCGTCGTTGGCGACGTCCTCGATGGCCAGCACGATGTTGTCGCGGAGCATCCCGCCGATGTCGGCCGGGTGCCCGCCCTCGAAGAACCGGCCGGCCGACCCGATCCGCAGCGACCGCAGCCGGACGTCCACGAAGCCCTGCACGTCGGCCATCAGCTCCCGCCCGTACCCGACGTCGCCGATGACCTGGAGGGCGGCGTGCTGGAGCTGCTCCAGGGTCGGGACGGCGGGCTCGATCAGCGAGCCGGGGACGCCGCCGCCGGTGACCACGTCCCAGCCGTTGGCCTCGTACACCCGCTGCAGGGCCTGCGCCATGATCTGCGGGAACGGCTCCTCGGCGTCGAAGGCCGCCTGGAACAGCGCCCGGACCATGTCGATGTGCGCCTGCACCGGGTAGCCGGGCTCGGGCGCCAGCGGGTTGACCGACAGCGGCACCGAGGCCGGGTCGGAGGGGTTGACCACGGTGACCGGGCCGCCCAGGTCGCGGATGCGGCCGGCCATCGCCGCGTACTCCGACTTGGCGGGCTCGATCGCCAGCCAGGGGATGCCCGCCCGGGTCAGCTGCTCCAGCAGGTGCCGCACGGTCTGCGACTTGCCCGCCCCGGTGGCGCCGGTGACGAACACGTGCCGGTTGATCGTGGAACGGGGCACGGTGAGCCGGCCGACCTCGCGGTCCTGCCCGTCCAGGATGGCGCCCAGCTCCAGCGGCGGCCCGCCGGCCGGGCCGGCCTCGTCCGCCCGGCTCCCCGCCGCCGCGTCCGCCGGGGAGCCGGGGGCGGGCTCCTCGGTCTCGGACGTCACGTCGAAGTAGCCGGCGTCCAGGACGCGCAGCCCGGGCACCTCGCGGCGCGGCAGGCCGGCGAGCGCGGCCAGGGCCCCGGCGGTGGCGACGAACGGGTAGCCCTGCTCGGGCTCCACCACGGAGCGGGACGGGGCGGGCGCCGGGTCGGCGCGCAGCGCCTCGGCGAACGGGGCGCTCCCGTACCCGGACCGGAGCCGGTACGGATGGTGGCCCAGCTCCATCGAGCCGACCAGGACCGGCGCGATCTGGCCCAGCTCGGCGGCGTCGGCGGCACCGGCCAGCACCCGCACCCGCCACAGCCCGGCCTCGCGGAAGGCGTCCAGCTCGGCCAGCCGCCGGTCGGCGCGGGCCACCGCCAGCCGGGCCTGCTCGTCCTCGCCGCGCCGCAGCATCCGCAGCTCGTGGTGCAGCTCGCGCATCTCCATGTCGAGCCGGCGCTCGTCGCACGGCTCGGCGACCACGAACCAGCCGAACGGCCGTTCCATCAGCGTGACCAGCGTGGACTCGAACAGGCTCGTCCCGGCCTCGGCCCGCCCGACCTGCGGGGCCAGGCGGCCCGGGCACCGCGTCCACACCATCCGCTCGGCCTGCCGCAGCCACCGTTCGCCGATCGGCACGCCGCGCGCCCCGCTGGGGAACAGCAGGCCCTGCCGGCCCGCGCCGGGGCCGGCCGGGCCCGCGTTGGTGATCAGTTCGAGCGGGGCGCCGCCGCCCGGGGAGAGCCAGCCGACCACGAACGGGCGCCCCCGCCGGGCCGCCGAGAGGGCGGCGGGCAGCACGCTGACGAAGTCCCACTCCGCCGACGCGGGCCGGTCCGGCGCGGGGACGGCCTGGATCCGGTACCAGGGGCCCGGCAGGACGGGCTGGGGCGAGGGGCTGTTCAGGTGCGGGGGCATGGTCACCCAGGCATCCTTTCCTCCCGATGGCCCGCGCGCCACCGGGTGGCAAGGTCCAGGACGGGCACTCAGGGCGGCGGGTCGGCGGCGTGCTTGCCGTTCGGTTTCATCGGCGGGACGCGGCGGGTGCCGCGCCCGCCCGGGCCGCGCGGGCCGGCGCCGCGCGGGAGGGCGTGCCGGGCACGGGACGTCCAGGGGAAGCCCGCCGACCGCTGGCCCGTGGGTGCGGGCAGCGGCCGGGCCTCGCCGCTCGCGTCGCCGGCGTCACGGCCGCCGTTACCCCTCACGTCGTCGCCGCTCACGCCTTCCTCGCCGTCGCCGCTCGCGTCGCCGTCGGCGTTCGCGTCTCTCTCGCCGTCGCCGTCCCCGTCGCCGTTCGCGTCGCCGCTCGGGTCGCCGCTCGGGTCACCGTTCGGGTCGCCGTCGCCGATCCGGGCGGTGACCGTGCCGCCGGGAGGGGGCGTGCCGTTCACCGCACCACCGGCCCCGGAGCCGCCGGCCGTCCCGTTCGCCCGCTCGCCGCCCTGCTTCTGCAGGCGGAGGTACTCCTCGAACTCCATGGAGTGCGCGGTCGGCAGCGTGATGATGCCCGGGTTGGCGTCGACCAGCAGGACGCGACGGCCGGTCGCGCCGGCGTGGGTGAAGACCATCGCGGTGGCCGGCAGCTCCTGCAACTGCGGCGGCTCGACCAGCAGCTCCCGGAAGCGCTGCTTGAGCTCGCCGCCCTCGTCCCGGCGCCGGTCCTCGGTGGCGGCCAGGCTGCGCCCCCAGTCGGTGGCGGAGCTGATCCCCTCGACCAGCGTGGAGTCGTCGGCGGCCGGCGCGGGCAGCGGCGACCACACCGGCTCGGTCAGCTCGTCGCCGCGGGACCGGGCGTAGGCGACCGTGCTGGCGTAGCTCTCCCCGGCCACGTCCGCCAGCGAGACGCCGGCCGCGTCGGTGATCTCGGCGACCAGCAGCGGCTGGTCGGCGCCGATGTGCTCGGCGGCGATCCGGGCGTCCTCGGGGTTGCCCAGCCGCATGAACCCGACGGCGGCGTGGCCGCGGCGGCCGAGCCGTTCGCGGACGTGCGGCGGGATGGACCGGTACAGCAGCACCAGGCCCGTGCCGGCGGCCTCGCAGGCGTCGATCAGCCGGTCCAGCACGTCGCCGCGCAGCTTCTCGGCCCCGCACAGGAACAGCGTGTGGTCCCAGCGTCCCCCGGGCGGCGCCTCGCGGATGCGGTGCGTGAGGGCGGTGGTGACGTAGGTGCCGAGCACCCGGTTGGTGAGCACCCCGGCCCGCCGGTCCATGGAGACCACGTGCAGCCGTGAGGGCGGCAGCCGCACCGGCTCGGCGGCGAGCCTCTCCAGCTTGCGCAGCTGCGCCTCCAGCGCCCAGGCCCGCCGGACGACGATCCGGTCGGCGGCGCCCCGGCCGAACAGGGTCGTGATGCGCTCCAGCTGGGCGTCGGTGAGCAGCCCCTTGCGCAGGTCGTCGCGCGGATCGCCGACCTGGGCCAGGACCCGCAGCGCCGCGGTGATCCGCGGGATCGTGGCGCCCTCGCCGAGCACCTCGATGATCCGCTCCAGGATGGAGTTGTCGAACGAGAGGTCGCGGGTGCCGCTCTGCTCCTCACCCGCGCTCACCACCAGCGACAGCACGTCGGCCAGGGCCTCGCGGCCGAGCCCCCGGGTGGCGTCCAGCCGCGGCAGGTCGGCGGGCAGCACCCACACCAGCGGGTCGTCGCCGCGCGCGGCGGCCAGGCGGAGCAGGTCGTGCGCGACCGCGCCCTCGGAGAGGTCGATCACGGTCAGCCGGGCGCCCGCCGCGAGCCGGGCCGCGCCCATCGTGGTGACCGCGGCCGACCAGCCCGCCAGCGTGCCGCCCACCACGTCGACCCGGTCCACGTCGGGCGGTACGGCGACGGGGTACCACTCGCGCTGGCCCGCGTAGGCGCGCTGCCTGCTCTCCCAGTCGCGGTAGGCGGCGAGGTAGGCCGTCTCGGCGGCGTCGCGCTCACGCTGCCAGGCGGCCCGGAGCCGCTCGGACCGGGTGCGCTCCTGGGCCAGCCGCGCCCGTACGGCGAGTTCGTCCTGCCAGAGCGCGTAGCCGGTGATGCCGAGCACGATCGCGCAGGCGACCATCGCCACCGCGGCGAACGCCCACGGCAGCACGCCGACGAGCCCGCACAGCAGGAAGAGGGCCATGCCGACGCCCCCGCCCGCCGCCGCGATGCGCAGCGGGCGGCCCGCCAGGTACTCGCCCGGCCGCCGTTCGAGCGGCGGCGCCTGCGCGGGCTCCGGCGGCTCCGGCCGCCCGGGCGGCGGGCCCGGGTCGGGATGCATTTGTGCGTAGCGCCAGCCGACGTACACGCGGTCGGCCTGGACGAACCGCGCCATCGCGGGCCCGCTCGCCTTGTCCGTCACTCGTGAGACCCCTGGGTGTTACGAGTAGGTATGGAACGCCTGGGGGTGGGGTTGTTGGTTTCCTACACCGCACAGAGTAAAGAGGATCTGAGATTTACGCGCCCTCTTCAACCGAACAGTGGCACCAATGCCCCACTTTGAACGTCATATCGGTCATCAAGGTCACCCGGCGGAAAGATCGGGCACCGGGCCGGGGTCCGATGGCCGCTTCCGGCCGTTCCCCGAAGCCTCCGAAGCCTCCGAAGCCTCCGAGGCGGCCGCGACGTCGTCGGCCGCCCCGCCGGGACGGACCCGCCGCGGGACGGCCAGCGCCGCCGCCACGCACGCGAGGGGGATCACCGGTGGCTGGTACCGGTAGTCGAACATCACGGTGACGGGCGGGATCACGGTCATCGCCAGCGCCAGGCTCCACGGCAGGAGCGCGGGCCCGCCGCGCCGCCGCCATCCGGCCGCGACCGCCACCAGGCCGAGGGCCAGCAGCCCGGTGAGGAGCGTGCCGCGCATGTACACGTGGTCCTGGTAGCCGCGCAGGAACCCGGCGTACGGCTCGACGATCCGCGTCTCGGCCCGCCCCGGGTCGTAGTCGGGCACGTCCACCTTCACGAACCGCGGCAGCGGCGTCTCCTCGGTGCCGAACCGGTAGTAGCCGACCGTCTTCCTGTCCGGGAAGACCGGCCGCGTCCAGGAGAAGCCGAGGCGCATCTCCTCCCAGACCGCCGCCGCGTAGTCGCCCGGTTGCGCGCGGATCGCCCGCACGGCGAAGTCGCGGGCCAGCGCCTCCTGCTCGGCGGAGAACCAGGGCGGCAGGCGGGGATCGCTGCGCAGCACCGCCTTGCCGCTCCAGACGTAGTAGTGCGAGGCCGGGCGCTTCTCGGGCGGCAGCCGGGGGCACAGGGGCCGCTCCCGCTCGGGCGGGTCGAACTCGGCGCAGTCGACGAACGTCATGGCGCGGCTGTAGAGGAAGATCCCGCTGCTGTTGGTCAGCGCGAACCGGTCGTGCTCGGAGTGGAACCACGTCGCGTACAGCGCCAGCGGCACCGCCGCGCCCGCCGCCCCCAGCGCCAGCGCCCGCCATCCGGCCCGGCGGATCACCAGGTAGCCCAGGAGGAGGACGAGCAGCGGCAGCGCCACCGAGCGGGTCAGGGCGGCCAGCGCGAGCAGCAGCCCGGCCGCCGCCGCGGCGCGCGGCCCGGGGACCGGCCTCCAGAGCGCCACGGTGACCGCCCCCACCACCAGCGCGGTGAACAGCGTGTCGGACATGACCATGTGCTCGAGCTGGATCTCGTACGCGTCCAGCAGGACGGGCGCCGCCGCGAGGGCCGCGCCCCAGCCGGGCAGGCCGAACCTTTTGCGCAGCAGCACGTACACCGCCGTGGCCACGCCGAGCCCGAGCAGGTGCTGCAGCACGATCACCAGCTCGAAGCTGTGGAACGGCAGGAGCGCCCGCAGGAACAGGGAGTAGCCCGCCGGGCGGGCCGGCGAGGGGGTCGGCTCCAGCGCCCCGGCGATGTACTCGAAGGAGTCGGGGAACCACATCGCCCACCGGTAGCCGAGCACGGTGAGCACGCGCAGCACGGCGCCGATGAGGAACAGGATCAGGAACGGCCAGTGCGCGACGGCGAAGGCCCGGAGGCGGGAACCGGGGGGAGGCATTCGGCGCAGGATATGGCGCCACCCCTCCGCGGCACCAGCCGGAAGGACCGTTTTCCCCTATCCGGTCAGGCTTTCAGGCCCCCGTCGCCGGAGCGGATCTGCGCCAGCGCCGCCTTGAGCCGCGGCCTCAGCACCCGCTGGGCCGGCAGTTCCACCAGCTTGTAGACCAGGTACGACGCGGCGACCGACGTGGCGATCGCGAGGGCCAGGACCGTCCACTTGGAGTAGTACGGGAACAGCGTCCTGATCAGGGGCCGCGACACCGTCTCGTGCATGAGGTAGAGCGGGTAGGTCAGGGCCCCCATGACCGTGAAGCCGCGCCAGCTCAGCCAGCGCAGCCTCCCCGTCGCGACGAGCCCCATCACCAGGAACAGCACCGCCAGGATCGTCGGGATCAGCCACTCGTCGACGCCGGGCCACTTGAACGGCTCGTCCGGCCGTTCCACCGAGAAGTGGGTGCTCAGCCCGTAGCAGCCGAGCACGATCAGCCACAGGATCAGGTTCGAGCCGAACCGGTGGATCAGGTAGAAGGCCATGCCCGCGATGAAGAACGGCGCCCAGCCCGAGATCAGCAGCGTGTTGATCATCTTGCCGCCGCCCTCGACCGCGAACGCCGCCGCCAGCAGCCAGGCCGTCATGAAGATCACGCAGCGGGCGTAGCTGAGCCCGACCGCCGCCAGGATCGCGATCAGCACGTAGAAGTGCAGCTCGGTCCAGAGCGTCCAGTACAGCACCTCGATCTTGGGAACGTGCCAGCCGTCCTGGAGCATGGTGAGGTTGGGCAGGTAGCTGCGCGCCACGCCCAGCTCACCGGTGGTCCCCGAGTGGATGCCGGTGACCAGGAAGATGACCAGGCCGAGGGTGACCGCGAACCAGTACGCCGGGAACAGCCGGGTGATCCGGGAGACGGCGAAGTCGCCCACCTGCCGTCCCCACACGCTCATCAGGATCACGAACCCGCTGATCAGGAAGAACAGCTCCACCCCGAGCAGGCCCTCGCGGGTGACCATGGAGATCTCGTGGAAGAGCGTGCGCGCGTCCTGCCCCCAGGCCCCGGTCGGCACCCCGGTGAAGTGGTAGATCATCACCACCGCGGCGGCGATGAAGCGCAGCAGGTCCAGCTCCCGCAGCCGGGACTGGGAGCGGCCGGCGGGGACGGCCGGGAGGGCGCCCGGGGCGGGCATCGCGTGCTTCGGCGCGGACGCTCTCTCGGGCGCGGGCGCGGGACGGGCGGGGGCGGCCGGGGGGTGGGCGGGGGGAGCTGGCGGGTTCATCGGATATCCGGGTCTCCGAGGGCTTCGTCGTTGGGACGCGGGCCCGCGCGCAGCCCCGCGGCCAGGCCGCGGAGGAGCCCCCGGCGCAGGACGGCCCGGTCCTGGGAGCGTACGAAGGTCACGGTCCATCGTCGGGCGGTCGAGCCACCGTAGAGTACGCGCTCGCCGGGGGCCAGGCCCGGACTTCGGGTGAACAGCCAGACCTTGTTGCGGACCTCGTAGAAGAACCGCTCCCCCGGATCCACGTCGGTCGACCCGAACGTCCTGGTCTTGTGCACCACCACGCTGCCGGGGCACAGCACGCCCGCCCGGCCGCGCAGGAGACGGGTGGTGAACTCGAAGTCGTCGTTCCAGAGGAAGTAGTCGGCGACGGGCAGCCCCCGCTCCCGGACGGCCGCCGCCTCGACCAGGACCGAGACGAAGGACGCCGAGCGGATCGGGACGCAGCCGGCCGCCTCGGCCGCCTCCGCCTCGGCCCGGCCGGCCCGGGGCTTGCGGCGCGGGGTGTTCATCGGGTGGTCGCGGCCGTCGGTCCACACGACCCGGCTGGCGACCAGCGCGGGCGGTCCGGGCACCCGGTCGCGGGCGTCCAGGAGCGCGGCCAGCGCGCCGGGCTCGGGCACGGTGTCGTCGTCCATCAGCCAGACCAGGCCGGCGCCGCGTTCCAGCGCCAGGCCGAGTCCCGCGGCGAACCCGCCGGCGCCGCCGGTGTTGCGGGGCAGGGACAGCAGCTCCACCTCGCCGAACCGGTCCCGGACGAGGGCGGCGGTGCCGTCGGAGGAGGCGTTGTCGACGACGATGACGGCGTCGGGGACCCGGGTCTGCGCCCGGATCGCGGTCAGCGCCTCCACCAGCAGGTCGCGCCGGTTGTAGGTGACGACGACGGCGATGACGCGGGGCGCGGCGCCGCCCGCCTCATCCACGGCCGCGGCTCCCCCGGGACCGGCCGGACGACCGGCGCATCACCGAGGGCCGGGTGGGGGGCAGCGCGGTCAGCCGGGCGAGCTGCTCGCGGACCTGGGCCAGCTCGTGGTTGATCTCGGCGATCTGGGCGCGCTCGCGGGACCGGGCCAGGTCGCGCAGCAGCGCCTCGATCACCTCGACCGCCGCGTCGGTCAGCGCGGACGGCTCGGCGGGACCGGCCGGGGCCATGTTGACGAAGTCGGGCATCAGGTCGGCCAGGTCGCCGATGACGTCGTAGCCGGCCGCGTCCAGTCCCTCGATCAGCTCCCGGGACCGGGTGCGCATCCACGGGTGGTGCCGGACCGGCAGGACGATCTCGGTCCCGCCGGTCCGCGCGGCCAGCAGGCCGTTGGCCAGGTGACGGCGGACCAGCGGCTCGTAGTCGCCGCCCAGCGCGAAATCGAGCCGCTCGTTGACCCGGCGCAGCAGCTCCGCCTCGGCCAGGCCCAGCGGCTCCGGTTCGTGCACCGCCGCGAGGTCGCACCACTCCGGCGCGATCCCGGTCAGCTCCGCGAAGCGGGCCCAGAGGCCGGCGCCGCCGGACCGGCCCGGCCCGCCCCGCGGGGCGACGATCACGTGCACCCGCTCGCGCGGCACCGCCGCGCCCCAGGCGCGCAGCACCCGGACCGGGTCGTGCAGGCCCCAGAACATCTCGCCGAACGGAGGGGGCGCGTCGATCCCCTTCATCACCAGGTCGTCGACGAACTCGTCGAACGTCACGGTGTGCTCGTGCTTGACGTGCTCCTGCCAGTCGGCGGCCATCTGCCGGGCCAGGTCCCGGGCGGTGAAGACGATGTGCACCTCGCCCGGCCCGAACGACTCGACCGCCCGCCGGGCCTGGGCCGCGGTGGCGCCGCCCAGCAGTTCCTGGGACAGCACCACGCGTCCGCCGTCCCACGCGCGCACCCGCTCGGCCAGCCGGTCCCACACGCCGATCCAGGCGGGGTCGCGGTGGCCGCCCCAGGACATCTCGCGCAGGTCCATGGTCGCGGCGAAATGCTGGTGGGGGTCTTCGAGGGGATAGCGGATCCCGTGCTCGGCCAGCGCCGGGCCGTGGTGCCACAGCGCCTCCTGCACGGCCCCGGCTCCCACCAGCGGCGCTCCGATGTGCAGGAAGATCTGCTTGTCCTGGCTCATGGGGTCAGTCTCACTTCCGTGTCTCGGCGAGCCGCCAGTAGGCCACGCGGGCGCTCATGACGAGGCGGTTGCGCTCGCTCAGCGTCCGGACGGCCTTCTTCACCGGGGACACCGACATCTCCACCAGATCGCCGGCCGCCTCGCTGAGCAGGGCGACCTGCTCCTCCATGAGGTCGGCGGACCCGGCCTCGCCCGGATCCTCCCGGCGGTGGAAGGCGCACTGCCGCAGCAGCTGCGCGAGCGCGTCCACGGCGGCGTCCAGCACCTCCTCCTCGGGGACGCGCCCCGGGTCGGAGGCGGCGGGCGGGTTCGCGGGGGCGGGCAGCAGCTCGTCCAGGTCGCCCTCGACCCGGTAGCCCGCCTCGCGCAGGGCGCCGGCCAGCCGCCGCGAACGTTCCAGGACCCAGGGCAGGTACGTCTCGGGCAGCCGGATCCGGGTCGCGCCCTTCCGGGCGGTCAGCACCGACTGGGCGAGGTCGTGCTTGACGAACACGTCGTGGACGGGCCATTCGACGGACCCGCGGGTGGCCAGGTTGATCCGGCGGATCAGCTCGGTCTCGGCGACCCCGAGCGAGGGGTTGGCGAAGACCTGCGAGGTGTCCAGCCCGGACGGGTCCACGCCGAGGACCGCGCAGAAGCGTTCCAGCAGCAGTTCGGTGGGCGCCCCCGGCGGCGGGAGGGTCACCACGTGCACGCGCTCGGGCGGGATCCGCCCGGCGGGCCCCTCGCCCCAGCGTTCGAGGACGGCGGCGGCGTCCTGCATCCGCCAGAACTCCCGGACCCACCGCGAACGCGCGGCGCCCGGGTCGCGCAGCCCGGTCACGAACTCGCCGAACGTCATGGTCAGGCGGTTCTTGACGTCCTCCTGCCAGTGCGCCGGGATCTGCCGTGCCAGGTCGCGGGCGGTGTAGACGAGGTGGACCTCGGCGAAGCCGAGGTCGGCCAGGGCGCGCGCGACGTGCGCGGGGGTCGCCGCGCTGAGCAGCTCCTGCGAGATGAGGGCGGCCGGGCCGTCCCAGGCGCGGATCTCCTCCACCATGCGGGCCCAGGCCCCGCGCGTCACCGGGTCGTCGTGGCCGTCGAAGAACGCCCCGCGCAGGTCGAACGCCGCCCAGACGTGGGCCGAGGGCTCGTCGCCCGGATAGAGCAGCCCGTGCCCGGCCAGGACGTCCCGGTTGTGCCACATGACGTTCTGGAGGTAGGTGGTGCCGCTCTTGGGCGCGCCCACGTGCACGTACACGACGGGGGTCAAGGATCACCACCCATGGGGGTCGAGGGGGTCGCGGAACGGGATGTGGGTCACCATCGCCGGGGAACGGTCCGCGCGAGGATCGGCCAGCGGGTATCTTAGCTGCGCACTTGCCCTTTAAGTCCCGTTCTTGGCAACAGCCGCCCGCTCCCGAACAGCACCAGGTCACGTCCCAGCATGGCACTCTCGCAGAGAACGGGCCCGGCGCCGTCGTCCCCCGGGGTTGCCTCGATGAATGTTGATCTTGTAGTGGCCGGTTCCGGCTTCTTCGGCCTGACCGTCGCCGAACGCTGCGCGTCCGAACTGGGACTGCGGGTCCTGGTCCTGGAACGCCGCGACCACATCGGCGGGAACGCCTACAGCGAGCCCGAGCCGGAGACCGGCATCGAGATCCACCGCTACGGCGCGCACCTCTTCCACACGTCCAACGAACGGGTGTGGGAGTACGCCAACCGGTTCACCGCGTTCACCGGCTACCAGCACCGGGTGTTCTCCACCTTCAAGGGCCGGGTCCATTCGATGCCGATCAACCTCGGCACGATCTGCTCCTATTTCGGACGATCGTTCACGCCGGACGAGGCGCGGGCCCTGGTGGCCTCGCAGGCGGCCGAGGTGACCGACCCGGCGAATCTGGAGGAGAAGGCGATCTCGCTGATCGGGCGCCCGCTGTACGAGGCGTTCATCCGCGGGTACACGGCGAAACAATGGCAGACCGACCCGCGCGAGCTGCCCGCCGAGATCATCGCCCGGCTGCCGGTGCGGTACACCTTCGACAACCGGTACTTCAACGACACCTACGAGGGGCTCCCGGTCGACGGCTACACCGCCTGGCTGGAGCGGATGGCCGACCACCCGCGCATCGAGGTCCGCCTCGGCACCGACTTCCACGACCTGCGGGACGACGTGGTCGGCGCCGTCCCCGTCGTCTACACCGGGCCGCTGGACCGCTACTTCGGGTTCGCCGAGGGCGAGCTGGGCTGGCGCACCCTGGACTTCGAGCTGGAGGTCAAGCCGACCGGCGACTTCCAGGGCACCCCGGTGATGAACTACGCCGACGAGGACGTCCCCTACACCCGTATCCACGAGTTCCGGCACTTCCATCCCGAGCGGGACCACTACCCCGCCGACAGGACCGTCATCATGCGGGAGTACTCGCGGTTCGCCGGGCGCGGCGACGAGCCGTACTACCCGATCAACACCGCCGAGGACCGCGCCCGGCTGCTGCGCTACCGGGCGATGGCCGGGCGGGAGGACGGGGTCCTGTTCGGCGGGCGCCTGGGCACCTACAAGTACCTCGACATGCACATGGCCATCGCCAGCGCGCTCAACATGGTCGACAACAGGCTGCGGCCCCACTTCACCGGAGGGGCCCGGCTCGTCAGCGGAGGGACGGACGATTGACCACGGACACGACCGCCGGGGGAGCCGCGGGCACCGGGAGCCCCGGGAACGGCGGGCTGCGGGTGCTGCACCGCGTCGTCATGCCGGTCGACCGCGACCAGGACATCCTCAAGCTCTACCTCGAGGGCAACATCGTCCGCGCCCGGGACGCCGGCCAGGACGGCCCGCACGGTGAGCACGCCCCTGAGCCGGGGTCCCAGCCGGGCGCCGAGCCGGTGCCGGGGGCCGAGCCGGTGCCGGGCGCCGCGTCCGGGACGGGGGCGACGGCCGAGTTCCAGCCCGCCGAGCACTGGGACGGCTCCGACCGCGACGACGAGGACGACGGCCCGGGCGGCGCGTCCGACCGGCGCCGGGTCGTGGTGCCCGCCGGGCGCCGCGTCTCGTTCCTGACCTACTTCAACGCCTTCCCGGCCAGCTACTGGCGGCGCTGGACCCGGCTGGAGGAGGTCGTGCTCCGGGTACGGGTCCGCGGCGACGCGAAGATCCTGGTCTACCGGTCCAACTCCAAGGGCCACTCGCAGCGGCTGGAGTCGCACGAGGTGCACTCGGCCGCCACCGAGGAACGGCTCTTCACCCTGCCGCTCAAGCCGTTCGTCGACGGCGGCTGGTACTGGTTCGAGCTGGTGGCCGGGGAGAGCCCGGCCGTGCTGGAGCGGGCCGAGTGGTGCGCCGAGACCGACACGCTGCCCGGCCGCAACGGGCGGGGCCGCACCAGCATCGGGATCACCACCTACAACCGGCCCGACTTCTGCGTCGAGCAGCTGATCGCGCTCGGCCGGGCCACCGAGGTCCTGGAGGTCATCGACGAGATCTTCGTGATCGACCAGGGCGACCGGCGGGTCGAGGACCATCCCGGCTTCCCCGACGCAGCCAAGGCCCTGGAGGGCCGGCTCCGCGTCATCGACCAGGGCAACCTGGGCGGCTCCGGCGGCTTCGCCCGCGCGATGGACGAGACCGTCCGGGCCGGGACCAGCGACTACGTGCTGCTGCTGGACGACGACGTGGTGACCGAGCCCGAGGGCATCCTGCGCGCGGTCACGTTCGGCGACCTCACCCGCAAGCCGACCATCGTCGGCGGGCACATGTTCAGCCTGTACGACCGGTCGGTGCTGCACGCCTACGGCGAGACGCTCGCCCCGTACCGGTGGTTCTGGGGCCCGGCCCCGCACACCTTCCACGGGCACGACTTCGGCTACCACCGGATGCGCGAGACGCACTGGCTGCACCGCCGCATCGACGTGGACTACAACGGCTGGTGGATGTGCCTGATCCCCACCGAAGTGATCAAGGACGTCGGGCTGTCCATGCCCATGTTCATCAAGTGGGACGACGCCGAGTACGGCGTGCGGGCACGGGCCGCCGGCCACCCGACGGTCTCGCTGCCGGGCGTCGCGGTCTGGCACGTGCCGTGGCACGACAAGGACGACACCATCGACTGGCAGGCGTACTTCCACGAGCGCAACCGGCTGGTGTCGGCGCTGGTCCACTCCCCCTACGACCGCGGCGGCAACCTGCTCAAGGAGAGCCTGTTCGTCTCCGTCAAGCACGCGCTGGCCATGCAGTACTCGGCCGCCGAGCTGATGCTGATGGCGATCGAGGACGTGCTGCGCGGCCCCGACCACATGCACGCCTCGATCGTCACCAAGATGGGCGAGATCCGGGCCTTCCGGAAGCGGTTCACCGACGCCAAGTACGAGGAGGACCTGGAGGACTTCCCGGCGATCCGGCGGTCCAGGCCGCCGCGCAAGGGCCGCGAGGCCGCGCCGCCCAAGGACCGCAAGGGCATGATCAAGGCCGCGGTGGTCGGCGGGATCAAGCAGCTGAAGCCGGTGGACGCGGCGGCGTTCCGCAACCCGCAGGCGCTCGTCCCGCACATCGACCTGCGCTGGTGGAAGCTGTCGCAGTTCGACAGCGCGCTGGTGTCGGCGGCCGACGGCACCGGCGCCGCCTGGTACCAGCGCGACCCGAAGCGTTTCCGCTCCCTGATGCAGCGCACCAGCGCCCTGCACGGCAGGCTGTACAAGGAGTGGCCGCGGCTCAGCCAGGAGTACCGTTCCGCCATGGGTGAGCTGACTTCTCCGGAGCGGTGGCGCGAGACCTTCGAGGCGTCGCGCCGTTCCCCGTGACGGCCGTGGACCCCACCACCCGCCCCGGCGCGGACGCCGGGGCGGAGGCCGGGGCGGGCGCCGGGGCGGCCCCGGTGACCGGCCGGGTCCCGAAGCTGCGCGACCCCGCGAGCGGCGGCGGCTTCGCCGAGGTGATACGCCGCCGCTACCTGCTGCGGCTGCTGGTGCGCCGGGAGCTCAAGGCCCGCTACAAGGGATCCCTGCTCGGCCTCGGCTGGTCCTACGTGCGGCCCGCGGTGTACTTCGCCGTCTACTTCTTCGTGGTCGGCGTCTTCATGGGCATGGACCGGGTCATCAAGGACTTCCCGGTCTACCTCTTCTCGGGCATGGTGCTGGTCAACCTGTTCACCGAGACGCTGCAGTCGGCGACCCGCTCGGTGCTCCACAACGCGCCGCTGGTGCGGAAGGTGTACCTGCCGCGCGAGCTGTTCCCGACCGCGTCGCTGCTGGTGTCGCTGGTGCACTTCCTCCCGGGGATGGCGATCCTGGTCATCGGGTCGGTGTCGTACGGCTGGCGGCCCTCGCTCTCCGGGCTGGCCGGCGCGGCGGTGGGCCTGACCATCGTCATCCTGTTCGCGATCGGGCTCGGGCTGCTGTGCGCGGCGATCAACGTGTTCTTCCACGACATGGAGCAGGTCGTGGACATCACCATGATCGTCGTCGCCTGGACGGTGCCGATGATCTACCCCTGGACCCATGTCCGCGACCACGCCCCGCTCTGGCTGCTGCAGGTCTACCTCACCAACCCGCTGGTCAGCGCCGTCTCGCTGTTCCAGCGGGCGTTCTGGGAACCGGTCGCGCCCGGCGCGCTGCCGCCCGTCCCCGCGCTCGGCGCGCACACCGTGGCGTCGCTCGGGTTCGCGGTCGCGGTCTTCCTCAGCGGGCAGTGGGCCTTCGCCACCCTGCAGAAGCGTTTCGCCCAGGAGCTGTGACGTGGCCGAACCGACCCCCCAGACCCCCCACGAAGCGCGTCACTCTGAGGGGAAGACCCTCCAGACCCCCCACGAGTCGATAGTGGTGGACTCCGTCAACAAGACGTTCACCATCCGGCACGCCCGCTCCATCAAGGACATGACCGTGCGGGCGGTGCGCCGCCAGAGCCAGTCGGAGACCTTCAACGCCCTGGAGGACGTCAGCCTCACCGTCCGGCAGGGCGAGACCGTCGCGCTGATGGGGCTGAACGGGTCGGGCAAGAGCACGCTGCTGAAACTGATCTCCGGGGTGCTCTCCCCCGACGCGGGTTCGGTACGGGTGCGCGGCCGGATCGCCGGGCTGATCGACGTGGGGGCGGGCCTGCACCCGGACCTGACCGGCCGCGAGAACCTGTACCTGAACGCCGCCATCCTCGGCATGGACCAAGCCGAGATCCGGAGCAAGTTCGACGCGATCGTGGAGTTCTCCGGGGTGGAGCGGTTCCTGGACACCCAGGTGAAGTTCTACTCGTCCGGGATGTTCATGCGGCTGGCGTTCTCCATCGCCGCCCACACCGAACCGGACATCTTCCTGATCGACGAGGTGCTGGCCGTGGGCGACCCCCCGTTCCGGGAGAAATGCCTGGCACGGATCCGCGAGCTGCGCGACGAGGGCCGCACGATGGTGATCGTGGCCCATGACATCCAGATGCTGATCAAGCTGTGCGACCGAGGAGTCATGATGAGGGGCGGCCGCAAGATCTTCGATGGCGACGTGGCGGAGGCCGGCGCGCTGTGGCGGGAGGACCGCCAGGCCCGCCGCCGCTCCGGCAAGAAGCCGGACGTGGACGTGGCGCCCCCGGCCGGGCCGGCCGGAGGTTGACGGCGCGCATGTTCCCGCTCCCCTCCGCCCTGCGCCGCTGCGCCGCGCTGGCGGTGTTCCTGCTGGTCCTGTCCGGGTGCGCGGTCGGCGAGGAGCCGCCCGGCACGCCGCGGGGCGGCCCCCCGCCGCAGGGCACCAAGCCCAACATCGTGTTCATCCTGACCGACGACCTCAGCTGGGACCTCGTCGACTACATGCCGCGCGTCAGGAAGATGCGCGAGCAGGGCGTCACGTTCACCAACTTCATCGTCACGAACACGCTGTGCTGCCCGTCCCGGGCCACGATCCTGACGGGCAGGTACCCCCACAACACGCAGGTGCTGACCAACGAGCCGCCCAAGGGCGGATGGCAGCGCTTCAACACCAACGGCGGCGAACGCGACACGTTCGCCACGACCCTGGAGGCGGCGGGCTACCGCACCGCCCTGATGGGCAAGTACCTCAACGGCTACGACCCCGCGAAGATCCAGGCGGGGGAGCCCGCGTTCGTGCCGCCCGGATGGACCGAGTGGTACGCGACCAGCCTCGGCTACAAGCACTACGACTACACGCTGAGCGAGAACGGCCGCGCCGTCCCGTACGGGAGCACTCCGGCCGACTACCTGACCGACGTGCTGGCGAACAAGGCCGTGGACTTCGTCAACAGGTCGCCCTCCAACCGGCCGTTCCTGATGAAGCTGTCGACGTTCGCCCCGCACGCGCCGTTCACGCCCGCGCCGCGGCACGCCGGGGCCTTCCCGGACGTCCGGGCGCCGCGCGGCCCCGCGTTCAACGAGCCCGACATCTCCGACAAGCCGGGCTGGATGCACGCCTGGCCGAAGATCGGTCCCAAGGGGATCGCGACCATCGACCGCAAGTACCGGGGCCGGGTGCGGATGGTGCAGGCGGTGGACGAGATGGTCGGCCGGGTGCAGCAGGCCCTGGCCGACCGGGGGCTCGACCGCGACACCTACATCGTGTTCGGCTCCGACAACGGCTTCCACATGGGCCAGCACCGCCTGGTCGAGGGGAAGGGCACCGCCTACGACGTGGACGTGCGGGTGCCGCTCATCGTCACCGGGCCGGGCGTCCCGCGCGGGCGCGCGGTGGGGCAGATCACCGCCAACACCGACCTGCGGCCGACCTTCGAGGAGCTGGCCGGCGTGAAGACCTCCCCGTCGGTGGACGGCCGGTCGCTCGTCCCGTTCCTGCGCGGCGCGCAGCCCGGCTCCTGGCGCAACTCGATCCTCATCGAGCACGCCGGCCCGGTCACCGACCCGCACGATCCCGACTATCCGGGCCGAGGGTGGGGCAACCCCCCGTCCTACCTGGCGGTGCGGACGGCCGGTGAGCTCTACCTGGAGTACGACGCCGGCGAGCGCGAGTACTACGACCTGCGCCTCGATCCGTCCTCGCTGCGCAACACGGCCGGGGAGCTGCCGATCCCGCGCCGCGACCGGCTGGCCGACCTCATCGCCGCGCTGGAGGCGTGCGCCGGGGCGTCGTGCCGTACCGCCGAGCAGCGTTCCTGACCCGCCCGCCGGGTCGCTCACGCCACGTCGCCGAGGTCGCTCACGCCACGTCGACGTGGTCGACCTCGGCGAAGCCGGCGCCGTAAGCGAGGCGCAGCACGTTCCATCCCGCGGGCAGGACGACCTGGACCGTGACGTCCCGCCACTTCGCGGACGGGTCGGGCGCGTAGTGCACGGCGACCGGAGCACCCCCGTTGACGGTGAGCGTGTGCTCGGCGGGCGCGTTGCCCCCGGTGCGGTTGGCGTACCGGACGCGGACCTCGTACGCCCCGGCGACGGGGGCGAAGACGTCGAGATCGATGAGGCACTGGGCGTTGTCCAGGTAGCCGACGACCGCGTTCCCCGAGGTGCCGGGGACGTCGCGCAGCACCCTGGCCCCGTACACCCGGCCGTTCTCCGCCTCGTAGCGGACCGGGCTGCCGCGCACCACCGGCGTCCCGCCGGCCCACCCCACCGGCGCGACGTACATCGCGCGTTCGACGTGCTCGCCGCCGCGGAACCGGGTGATGCCGTGGAAGACCAGGTGGGAGTCCGTGCCGTCGTGGACGATGTCGGCCCCGCCCGGCCCCGTGACGCGCTCCCCGTACCCCTCGGTGGACAGCAGCGGCCGGGGCGCCTTGGTGTACGGGCCCGTGATCGAGGCGGACGTGGCGTACCGCGTCTGGTACTGCGGGCTGTAGAAGACCCCCGCCGCGTAGAACAGCACGTACCGCCCGCCCTGCCTCACCAGGGCGGGCGCCTCGATGAGGCTCGGCTCGTCGTCCCCCTTGGCCAGGATCTGGGTGGGCGTGCCCGCCGCCCGCGTCCCGTCGGGAGTGGTGCGATGCAGGAACAGCCCGCCGGGCGACTTCCGCCCGCCGCCCTCCCGCTTGTAGAGCACGTACCGGGTGCCGTCGGTGTCGACGAACGCGGCGGGGTCGATGACGTCCTTGCCGTCCCGGCAGACCAGCGGGTCGGAGCCGGGCGTGAACGGCCCGGCCGGCGTGGCGGCGACGGCGGCCCCGATGCACTGGTCGTCGGTGCCCTTGCGCGCCGCGGTGAAGTAGAGCAGGTACGAGCCGTCCGGGCGGGCCGACACGTCGGGCGCCCAGGTGCGGCCGGGGTCGGCCCAGCCCGGCAGCGCGGGCAGCGCGTCCCCGCCGGTGCGGGTCCACGGCCCGGTGGGCGCGGGCGCGGTCGCGACCGGGACGTTCCGGCCGCCGCCGTTGGTGGCGTAGCCGTAGTACGCGCCGCCCGCCCTGATCACCTCGGGGTCGGCGAAGTCGGCGTCCAGCACGGGGGCGGGCTCGGGACGGGCGGCGCCCATCGGCTCCCGCGCGGGCGGGTCCGGCGGCGCGGAGGGCGCCGGCGGGGACGGGCGCGCACCGGTCGCGCCGCCGTCCACGACGGCGGACGCCAGCGCGCTCACCACCGCCACCAGCACGCTGACCAGGGCGCCGGTGGCGAGCGCCAGGAACGGTCGCGGGACCACCCGACCACCCCCTTGTGATGATCCTTGCTCCGCCACGGGTGGCCTGGGGCAAACTAGCCAACCGTAACGCGACGGCGAGACTTCGAGAGGTGTTGCGCGTGCAGTTGACGAGCGGCTGGCTCATCGGGGCGCTCATCGTACTGGCCGTCGTGGTGACCGGTTCGGCCGTCCGGCTGCTGCCGCGGACCGCCGGACAGGGGCCCGGTCCCGCCGCCGCGCGGCTCGGGCTGCTGCTGGCCTGCCAGGTGTCCCTGGTGGCCGCCCTCGCGGCCGGGCTGAACGGCTACTTCCTCTTCTACGTCACCTGGGGCGACCTGCTGGGGACCGCGGGCGGCGGCCCCGGCACGGTCGCCGGGGCCGGCGGCCCGGTGGCCTCCGCCGGCCGGCCGCTGCCCCGTACGGTCTCGCCGCTCGGCGCGGCCTCCGGCCTGCGCTCGGCCGAACGGGACGGCCGGCTCGACGAGGTGACCCTGCACGGCCCCCGCACCGGCCTGCGGGTCAAGGCGTTCGTCTACCTGCCGCCGCAGTACTTCCAGCCGCGGTTCCGGGAGCGCCGGTTCCCGGTGGCGCTGGTGCTGGCCGGATACCCGGGCGACCCGCGCGGCATGATCAAACGACAGGGGCTGCTCAAGGAGGTCGGTTCCGGCGTCAGGTCGGGCCGCCTCCAGCCGACCGTGTACGTCATCACCCGCTCGATGGTGGCGCCGCCGCGCGACACCGAGTGCACCGACGTGCCGGGCGGGCCCCAGGCCGAGTCGTTCTTCTCCCAGGACGTCCCCGAGGGCATCGCCGCCACCTACCGCGTCGCCACCGGGATGCGCGGCTGGGGCGTCATGGGTCAGTCCACCGGCGGCTACTGCGCGGCCAAGCTGGCCATGCGGCACTCCGACCGGTTCGCCGCCGGGGCCTCACTGGGCGGCTACCTGCGCGCGATCCAGGACGGTTCGACCGGCGACCTGTACGGCGGCAGCCGGCAGGTGCGCGACGACAACGACCTGATCTGGCGGCTGGAGCACCGTCCGCCGCCGCCCGTCTCGCTGCTGCTCGCGCAGACCGAGCAGGGGCCCGAGTTCGACCAGGCGCGGCGGTTCGTCCGGCTGGCCAGGCCGCCGCTGCGTGTGTCCACGCTCTTCCCGCCCGATGGTGGCCACAATCTGCGCACCTTCCAGCGGCTCACGCCCGAGCTCCTACGCTGGATGAGCGGACGCCTGCGGGCCCCGTAGGGGCGGGCCCCGGCGGGCGCGGACGTCCGCGCGCGCAGGAACGACGGGGTGATGCCCGGGACGCCGATATGATCCGATGCGGCGCATTCCGACGCCCCGGTGTCACTGGCCCCACCGCCGCGGTGTCGAGGCCGCACCGACCATCACTTCACGGACCACGGGGAGACGACGGGCGTGACTCCACCGAAGACTCCGGACGAAGAGCCGGGCGGCGACCGGCCCCAGACCGAGCGGCAGGCAGGCGAACAGCCGGCCGGCGAGCAGCAGGCGGCCGAGCGGGCGGGCGAGCAGCCGCCCGCGGGCGGTCCGGGCGCTCCGCCGCCACCGCAGTGGCTCAGCGAGGAGCAGCCGGACGCCGGCGCCCCCCTGCCGCCGGGACCGCCGCTGCCGCCCTTCGACGCCGGCGAGGCCACGCTGGACGACCGGACGGTCGTCGACCGGCCGCGGGGCGACGACGACCCCAACCGCAGCACCCAGGTCTTCAACCCGGGCACGCCGCCGGCCATCCCGCCGCCTCCGCAGTCGTTCGCCGCGCCGCAGGAGCCGCCCGCCGACGTCACCGTGACCGACCTGTCGGGATACGTCCCCTGGGCGGAGAAGGGCGCGGACGGGGGCGCGGCGGACCCGGCCCCCGCCGCGGACCCCGACAGCGACAGGACCTCGGCCTTCCCCGCGCCGGAGGGCGCGGCCACCCAGCAGTTCACCAGCCCGGAGCCCGCGGCCGGTCCGGCGGAGTCCCCGGGGGCCTCGCCCACTCCGCCCGGCCCCTCGGTGCCCGAGCCGTTCCCGTACGCGCAGCAGATTCCCGGCACCCCCCTGCCCGCGCCGACGCCGCCGGCCACCCCGCCGGCGCCCCCGGCCCCGGCATCGCCTCCGCCGCCCGACCCCTTCCCCTGGGCCCAGGAGATCCCGGAGACGCCCGCGGCCGCGTCGCCGACGCCCCCGCCCGCTCCGCCCCGCCCGGCGCCCGAGCCGTTCCCGTGGGCGCAGGAGATCCCCGGCCGGCCGTCGCCGCAGCCGTCGCCCCAGCCGTCCCCGGGCACCGACCCGTTCCCGGGCAGCGAGCCGTTCCCGTACGCGCAGCCGATCCCCGGTCAGGACCACGCGGCCCCTCCGGGCCCGGCGCACGCCTCCCCGCAGCCTCCGGGGCCGGGTCCCGCCGCGCCGGCGGTCCCCCCGCCGCTGATCGACGAGCCGTGGCGGACCGAGCCCAAGCCCAAGGCCAAGCGCAAGTTCCCCGTCAAGGCCCTCCTCATCGGCGTCGGCGGGATCGCCGCCGCGGCCCTCGTGGCCGCGGGCGGCTTCTTCGTGCTGAACCGCGACGGCGGGACGTCCGCCGACGACGGCACCGCCCGCCTGGCCGGCTCGCTCTTCGCGCTCGACCCGGCCGCCCGCGCCGACGGCCGCGACCAGCAGCTCACCTCGGCCGCCGCGGTCGGCGGAACGGTGGTCGCGGTCGGCGCCGAGGCCGACGGCCGCGGCGGCTCCCGCGGCCAGTTCCTGGTCTCCGCCGACGGCGGCCGCACCTTCGCCTCCGCGACGGTCGAGGGCGACGGCGGCGAGCCCGGACCGGGCGAGCTGCCGCGCGTGGTCGCGGGCTCGGCCAAGGGCTGGATCGCGATCGGCGTCCGTCCCGGCGGCGGCGCGGTGTGGACCAGCGAGAACGGGCGGAACTGGCGGCGCCAGCCCGACGAGGCCGGGCAGCCGTTCGGCGCCAACGCCCGGGTGAGGCGGGCGGCGGCCTCCGACAACGGTTTCCTGGCGTTCGGGGAGACCTCGCAGAAGGGCGACTTCAGCGACGCCCAGCCGGCCGTGTGGCTGTCGCCGGACGGCGCGCGCTGGGAGCAGCGGGTGGGCGACCGGATCGGCCTGCCGATCCAGCGCGGCACGATCTCGCTGCTGGAGGTGGCCGGCAGCGGCGGCGTGCTGCTGCTGGAGGGCCTGCACACCGCCAATCCGGGCGCGCGCAAGCCGCAGATGGGCCGCCGCGTCTTCAGCTCCGACGACGGCGGCCGGAGCTGGGTCGAGTCGAAGGTCCCGGTGCCCAAGGGCACCCGCGGCCTCATGATCGGCGGTGGCCCGTCCGGGTTCGTGGCGATCCGCGAGATCCAGGCCGGCGGCAAGTCCTACGGCCAGAGCTTCACGTCCAAGGACGGGATGGCCTGGACCCAGGCGGGCCGGGTGGAGTCCTCCGGCTACCAGCGGGTCAGCCGGGTACTCGGGTCCGACGAGGGTTACGCGGCCCTGGTGGTCCGCGGCCGGGACGTGACGATCTCCCGTACCGCCGACGGCGCGTCCTGGCGGGAGGCGGGCACGCTGCCCAACCGGCCCGGCCGCGCGCTGAACGGCTCCGCCATGAGCGGCGGGCAGACCGTGCTGGTCGGCGCCGACAACAGTGGCGGCGAGCTGAACTCGCTGCTGGGCGTCTGGGACGGCCAGGGCACCCAGGTCCCGATCGACATCGCCAAGGTCCCCGGTGCGGCCCGCCCCGACCACACCGTGACGGCGGTGGGCGCCGGCTCCGACCTGGCGGTCGCGGTCGGCAGCGCGAACGGCGACGCCGGCGTGTGGACGTCCAGGGACGGCACGTCCTGGACCCGGGCCCAGGGCGCGCAGGGCGCCCTGTCGCGGCCCGGCCCGCAGCAGCTGGTGAGCGTGACGGGCGGCAAGGCGGGCTGGCTGGCGGTCGGGTCCGACCAGGCCGCGCCCCGCCGCCCGCTGGTGGTCACCTCCACGGACGGCGCGAGCTGGCGGGCGGCCGACTCCGCCGGGCAGTTCAAGCCCGCGCGCAACACCCCGCTGGCCACCTTCGCCGCGGCGTCCGGCCCGGCCGGGTACGTCGTCGTCGGCGAGGACGGGCTGTCGGCGGCCACCTGGTTCTCGGCCGACCTCAAGACCTGGGAGCGGGGCCGCAGCGCCGGCCGGAACGGGCTGGAGGCCCTGCCCAACTCCAACCGGTGGCTGCGGGGCGTGGCCGCGGCGCAGTCGGGGTTCGTCGCCGTCGGCGGCCTGCGCGACGCCTCCGTCGGCGACGGTCCCGCCGCCCGCCCCGCCGTGTGGACGTCCGCCGACGGCAGGCAGTGGGCGCTGCAGCAGCTCCCGCTGCCCGGCGGGGCGGCCGAGGGCGCGCTGACCCACGTGGCGGCCAAGGGCGACGTGGTGGTGGCGGCGGGCGGCACGGGAGCCACCCCGCTCGCCTACGTCTCCACCGACGGCGGCAAGACCTGGAAGGAGTCCAAGCCGCCCCTCCCCGAGGACGTCGAGAACGTCCAGGTGACCGCGCTGACCGCCACCCCGAAGGGCTTCGCCGCCACCGGCGCCGGCGGCCGGGGCTCCACCGACGTCGTCTCCTGGACGTCCGCGGACGGGGTCTCCTGGAAGGTCTCCAAGCCCGAGGGCGACGGCCTGGCCGGGAAGGGCTCGCAGTCGATCGCCGGGCTGGCCGCGTTCAAGGACCGGCTGCTGGGCGTCGGGCACACCGCCGGCCAGGAGCGCGAGGAGCCCGTCCTGTGGACCCGTCCCGTCCCCTGACGGGCGGGCCCCGACGGACCTGACGCCCCGACGGGCGGCTGAGGCCCCGACAAGCCTGAGGCCCCGACAAGCCTGAGGCCCGGACGGGCCTGAACCGCCCGCCGTGCACGGGTCACCCCTGCGATCCGCATGGGTGACCCGTGACAGCGCGACGGTGTTGCCTGACGCCCCGCCGCACGACGCTGGCTTCATGACGGAAACACTGAAGCAAGCCCCCGAGGCCGACGGGATCGTCACGACCCCTGCCTCCGGCCGCGGCCGCGCGGCCTGGCGTTTCACCCTGCACTACGCAGAGATGGTGATCGCCATGCTCGTCGGCATGATCTTCTTCGGCCCGCTGTGGAAGGTGCTCTACGAACCGCTGGGCTGGTCCGGGCTGTTCGAGCGGCCCGACGTCGCCGCCATGACGATGGCCACCGACATGACCGTCGCCATGTCGATATGGATGCGGCACCGAGGGCACGGGTGGGCGCCCGTCGCCGAGATGGGCGCCGCGATGTACGCCCCGTTCCTGGTGCTGCTCGTCCCGTACTGGATGGGGGCGATGTCCGGCGACGACCTCATGATGGGCGGGCACGTGCTGATGCTCCCGGCCATGGCCGTCGCCATGCTGGCCCGCCGCAGCGAGTACACCGGCCACCACCACGCCCACGGCCACGCCCACGGCCATGATGGCGGCTGCCACGGAGACGGTACGCCGGAGCGCGGCACCGCCGACCGGGTCCTGGGCGTGCTCAAGCGCCGGTGGCCGACCTGGCTGGCCCTGGTCGTGACGATCGGGACGGTGTACGACCCGTCCGCTCCCCCGGCGGTCTTCCTGGTGCTGCTGCAGAGCCTCTACCTGATCATCGGCCTCCTGCGGAAGACCCTGAACCGGCCGGGTATCCTCGCGGTGCAGCTCGGTGGCCTCGCCGGCTACGCCGCGCTGGCCGTGGCGGCGACGATGGCGGACGAGCGGACCGCCCTGTACCTGATCGCCGCCGGATGGCTGCTCCACGCGGTGTGGGACGTCGTCCACCACCGGCTCGGCAAGGTCGTCCCGCGCGGCTACGCCGAATACTGCGCGATCTTCGACGCCGGCATCGGGCTGACGATCCTCTTCCTCGTCGTATGAGCGCGATCCGCGGGGATCACCAGGAAGGAACGCGGGTGGACGGCACGGAGGACACGATGGCCGCGGCCACGGCCACGGCGACCACGCCCGAGGCGACGGCCGAGGCGGCGACGACGGCGGGCCGGCGGCAGTTGCGCCGGCTCCGCCTGGCCACGCTCGGCTCGCTGGCCACGGCGGTGTTCGCCAGCCTGCTCATGCCGGGCGTCGGGTTGTTCAGGGACACCGATCCGGTACGGATCGCGCTCGGCGCCGCCGGCATCCTGGCCTTCGCCGCCGCGCAGGCCGCGGTGCTCTACGCGGCGGTCACCCCCAAGCTGTCCGCCCGCTTCCGGCGCGGGGCGCCCGCGGCGTTCGCGGCGGCGTCGGTCCTGTCGGTCCCGCTGACCGCCGGGCTGGCCCGTACGACCTGGGAGACCTGGGCGTGGGTGGCGGCGTCGATCGTCGGCACCGCGCCGCTGCTGGGCGGGCGGCGGGCCGCCGCCGCGGTGATGGCGGCGGCCGTCACCGCCGCGGCGGCGATCGGGTGGTGGAACGGCGCCCGGGTCTGGGAGTACGTCCTGATCAGTGCGGGCGTCGGCGCGATGACCATCGGCGTCACCGGCCTCCACGCCCAGCTGTGGAACCTGCTCGTCGCGGCCCGGGAGGGACGGTCCGCGCAGGCGCGGCTGGCCGTCGTCGAGGAACGGCTGCGGTTCGCGCGGGACCTGCACGACCTGCTCGGGCACACGCTGTCGGTGATCGCGCTGAAGGCGGAACTGGCCGAGCGGCTGGCCCGCGCCGACCCTGAACGGGCCGAGGGGGAGGCCGCCGAGGTGCGGCGGCTGGCGGCGTCCGCGCTCGCCGACCTGCGCCGCACCGTGCACGGCCACCGGTCGGTCGACCTGCGCGGCCAGCTCACCGCCGTCGCGCAGGTGCTGCGTTCGTCCGGGGTGCGGTGCACGGTCGTCGACGGCGCCGGCGACCTGCCGCCCGCCGTCGCCACCCCGCTCGCCCTCGTCCTGCGCGAGGCAGGCACCAACGTCCTCCGGCACAGCGAGGCTCGGTGGTGCACGATAGAGCTCTCCCGTGAGGAGGGCCAGGTGCGGATGACGGTGACCAACGACGGGGCGCGGGACGCGCGGCCCGACCGGCACAGCTCCGGGCTGCGCGGGCTCGGCGAGCGGCTGGCCGAGGACGGCGGCGCGCTGCGCACCCGGGTCGAGGCCGGGGTGTTCACGCTGGACTCGACCCTGCCGGTGGCGTCGCCGTGATCAGGGTGCTGCTGGCCGACGACGAGGAGCTGATCCGGACGGCCCTGGCGGCGCTGCTGGGCCTGGAGGGCGACATCGAGGTGGTCGCGCAGGCCGCCGACGGCCGCGGGGCCGTCCGGGAGGCGCTCGCCCACCGGCCCGACGTGGCGGTGGTCGACCTCCAGATGCCCGGCCTGAACGGCATGGAGGTCGCGGCGGAGCTGGCCCGTGCGCTGCCGCCGTGCGCGGTGGTCATCCTCACCGGGCACGGCCGGCCGCCGCTGCTCAAGCGGGCGCTGGAGGCCGGTGCCCGGGGCTTCCTGCCCAAGGGGTCGCCCGGCGGGCAGCTCGCCGAGGTGATCCGGCGGGTGCACGAGGGCGGCCGGTACGTGGACCCGGCGCTGGCCGCGGACGCGCTGACGGCGCCGCCGTGCCCGCTGACCCCGCGGGAGCTGGAGGTGCTGCGGCTGGTGGAGTCCGACACCCCGGTCTCGGTGATCGCCCGGCGCACGCACCTGTCCGCCGGTACGGTGCGCAACCATCTGGCCGCCATCGTCGCCAAGCTGGGCGCGGCCGGCCGTGCCGACGCGGTCCGCATCGCGCACGACAACGGGTGGCTGCCCTGACCATGGGCGGGAAGGGCCAGGGGTCACCGGCGGCCAGGGGTCACCGGCGGTCAGGGGCTACCGGGGTCAGGGGTTGTCGGCGGTGGGCGCGGGAGTCTCCGGCGCCCCGTACAGCGGTCCGGGGGCCCTGTCCCGGGCGTGGCGGGGAACGTAGCCGCCGGCGGGGCGGGCGGCGGGGCGGGCGGTGCCCGTGCCGGGCGCGTCCCGCTCGTCCTCCACGCGGTTGCGGCGGGCCCAGTACGGCGCCACGACCCAGCGGTAGACCGGACGCCTGATCAGGGTCGGCACCAGCCGGTACCCGCCCCTCACGACGACGTTGCGCACGTACTGGGGCGGGGAGATGAAGCCCTCGCGGCGCATCTCGCGCTGCAACCGCAGCTCGGAACGGAGCAGGTCACGGCCGCCGCGACGCTCGTAGGCGCCGTCCCCGACCCGGTAGTAGACCAGCGGCTCGGCGACGTTCACGACCTTCGCCCCGTTCGCGATCATCCGGACGAACAGCCAGTAGTCCTCCATCAGCGGCAGGTCCCCGTAGCCGCCGGCCGCGATCACCGCGCTGCGCCGGTACACCACCGTGGGGTGGTTGAACGGGTCGTGCAGCCGCGAGTAGCGGGCGATGTCGTGCGGATCGCTGGGCGGGGTGCGGCGGCCGACGATGTCGCCGACGTCGGCGCCGAACTCCAGCAGCCCGGCGCCGACCAGGTCCGCCCCTTCCTGCACCAGCGGCACCTGGAGCTGGAAGCGGTGCGGCATCGCCACGTCGTCGGCGTCCATCCGGGCCACGATGTCGTACCGGCTGGCGTGCAGCCCGGCGTCGAGCGCGGGGCCGAGGCCGCGGTTGTCGGCCAGCCGGATGAAGGTCACCTCGACGGGGCTGGCCGCGACCAGGCCGGCCAGGCACCGTTCGAGCGCGGGGCCGACCGGGCCGTCCTGCACCAGGACCACCTGGTGGGGACGCAGCGTCTGGTCGTCCACCGCGCTGCGGAACGCCGCCTGGACGTACTCCTCCCGGTCACCGCCGTACACGGTCATCAGGAGGGCGAAGGGTTCGGGGCGCATACGGTCCATTCCGGGTGTGTGCCGTGGCGGGAGGGGGAGCCCGGGGCGGGGTACGGCTCCGGAGCCGGCGAGGGGGTGGGGAGCTGTCGGTTCCAGGGTGTCGTGAGGGCCAGGACGGCCGGGGGTTCGGTCGGGTTCGGTTCGGCGCGTCATAGCTGGGACGCGTGAGAGGGCCGGATGGTTTAGCGCCGCCAAGATATCGGTGCGTCAGGCGCGGCACCTACCGTTGATCCGGATAACCGGTGGTCTTGACAACGTTGTGACCCCTCAGGCGCGGGCGCAGACGTCCTGGTCCGCCCTGACCTCCCCGGCCACCTTGGGGAGCGCCTTGGCGACCCCGGGCACGTCCGCTCCGTCCTTGCCGACGATGAGGTAGACCTGGCCGGGCTTCCCGGACGGCAT
This sequence comes from Actinomadura viridis, assembly GCF_015751755.1. Lineage (GTDB taxonomy): Bacteria > Actinomycetota > Actinomycetes > Streptosporangiales > Streptosporangiaceae > Spirillospora > Spirillospora viridis. The sequence continues at coordinate 8,137,431 of NZ_JADOUA010000001.1, read as the reverse complement.
CGGCTTGGGCGGATGGCCCGGCAGCACGGCCGCCAGCGCCGCCGCGTGCCGCTGCGCGCCCGGCCCGAACAGGATCTGGGTCCGGGCGCCCGGGGTCACCGGCCGGCTCCCCACCTTGACGACCTTGAAGCCCTTCTCCCTCAGCTGGTCGGCGGTGCGTCCCCCGAGCCCGTCGGTCCCGGTCGCGTTGTAGATCGTCACCTGCACCTGGGCCGGCCGCACCGGCGGCCCTCCGGCGGCGGGACGCGGGGGGCCGGGGCGCGGCGGCGCGGGCTGCGGCAGGGTGTTGTCCCGGCGGACCGCCTCGAACAGCGGGGCCGCCAGCGCCTGGTTGAACTGCACCCGGTTCCTCGGGTCCGGCGGGTACGCCTGCACGGGGACGGTGACGAACCGGACCTTGCCCGCGCTCATCCCGCGCAGGCCGCCGGCCAGCTTCTGCATCGCCGACACCGTGAGCCGGTCGTCCGCCTTGATCGACTTGGTCACCGCGGACAGGAAGGCGTACGTCTTGCCGGGATCGGTCAGCATGCCCTTGTCGGTGGCCTTCTTCACCACCGAGGCCATGAACGCCTGCTGCCGCTGGATGCGGGACAGGTCGGAGCCGTCGCCGAGCCCGCCCGTCCTGGTGCGGACGTAACCCAGCGCCTGGTCGCCGCGGACGATCTGGCGGCCCTTGCGCAGGCGCAGCTCGGACTTGGGGTCGTCGATCGCCTTGGGCACGCAGATCTCGACGCCGTCCAGCGCGTCCACCACCCGCTTGAACCCGGAGAAGTCGACCTCGACGTAGTGGTCGATCCGGATGTTGGTGAGCGACTCGATGGTCTTCCACGTGCAGGCCGGGCCGCCCAGCGCGTACGCCGAGTTGATCATGTCGAGCCGGGGCGGGACCGTCCCGCCGCCCCGCTTCTTGCAGGAGGGGATCCGCACCATGGAGTCGCGCGGGAAGCTGATCCCGATGGCGCGCTCCCCGCCCGGCGACAGGTGCAGCAGGATCGTGGTGTCGGACCTCTGGCCGACCTCGGTGCCGTACCGGGCGTTCTCGCCCTCGCGGCTGTCGGAGCCCATCAGCAGGATGTTCATCGAGTTGTTGAGCTTGGGCGGGCGCGCGGTGCCGAGCTTGCCGTCGACGTTCTCGCGGTCGATCTGGCCGTCCAGCCGCCGCCAGAAGCCGTACGCGGTCAGGCTTCCCACGACCAGCGCAGCCGACAGCCCGATGGACAGCCACCCGAGCACGCGCCAGCGGCGCCCCCGCTCCGGCGGCTCCGGTGGCGGGGGCGCCGTGCCGGTGTAGTACACCTGGCCTGGCGCCGCCAATCGCTGCATCCGTAACATTTCAGCACAAGGGGGACAGTGGCCACAGGCGTCACGTGAAACTCGGTCCCCTTCCGGCCCCGCGCACCGTCCTGATCACGACACGGCCCGGGACTAGACTGGGATGAAGATGAGCACCGTAGACGTACTGACCGACCGTTCCATGGTCGTACTGCAGGACCGCCCGCTCGTTCCGCTGACCTCCTGGCTGCTCCAGGCCATCGCGGACTGCGCCGACTCCGGGCGCGGCCTGCAGCTGGTCACCCCGCTGGAGTCGCGGCTCTCCCTTCCCCTCCGTTCCGCGGCGGCCGGTTCGGACGTGCAGTGGGTCGTACGCCACGGTGACGGCTACTACGAGGGTCTCACCGGACGCCCGCTCCAGTGGGACGGTGGCACGTTCGTCCCGGTCCCCGAGGCCCGCGACTACGCGCCGGGCTTCGTCACCCGCCCCACCGCCCCGATCGGGGCCCAGCTCAGCATCACCTACCAGAGGCGGCACACCGCCGGCACCGACCTGGGCGGCACCGTCGAGCGCCTCCTCGCGCTCCTCACCGGGAAGGCCCCGTCCGGATGGGGCCCGGCCGAGCCGCGCGCCCACCGCTGGCAGCCCGACCGCCTCACCGAGTACGCCCGGGGCCGCAACGCCGCCCGGCTGCTGATCGCCGGGGACGGCCCGCGCCCCGCCCAGGCCATCTGCGAGTTCTCCGCTGCCGGCGGCGGCGCGATCGCCGAGGTCGGCACCGCCACGGTCGGCTACGCCCCCGAGGACCCGCCGCCCCTGCGGCACCTGCCGTCCCTGGTCGGCGCCCTGGCGGCCGACAAGCCCATCTTCTCCCTCTTCGCCCAGCTCGTCCCGGGCCGCAGCGACCTCACCACGGAGGCCCGCTGGACCGGCTCGCCGGGCCCCCTGGCCATGGCCGTCAGCGGCACCGTCACCGGTCCCGCCGGCCTCCCCGGCCAGCAGGTCGGGCCCGCCCGGGCCCCGCTCACGTTCTTCCCGCTGGGAGACGGCCGCTCCCCGGACGGCTGGCAGCGCCACCGCGCGCTGGTGCAACACCTCCGCTCGGCCCCCGCCCCCGCTTGACGGGGCATGCCCGGCGGATCCATTTCCGGAGAATTCCGGCAGATGTGATGTACGACCGGGAACCTCGACCACAACGATCGCGTCGGAGCAACCATGAACCCCCCTGAGTGGCCCGGTCACCCCGGCCAGCCGGGCGTACCGCCCCACGGATACCAAGCGGGCCCGCCGCCCATGCCCGGCGGCATGCCCGGACCCGGAATGCCGCCGGGGCCGGGAATGCCGCCAGGGCCGGGCTTTCCTCCGCCGCGGCCTCCCAAGAGCGGAGGCGGCGGCGCGCTCGTCACGATGCTGATCGTCGGCGCGCTGCTCGTCCTGGTCGTGATCGGCGCGGTCGGCTTCGTCCTGTTCGGCGACGACGATGACGGCGACCGTCCCCCGGTCACGCTGCCGACCGCGACCATCCCGTCGCTGAGCACGGACCTGCCCACCAGCACCCCGACGACGCCCGGCACGGGCGGCGACCCGTCGAGCGTCCTGAAGCCCACGATCCAGACCGCGCGCGGCAACACCTTCACCCAGGTCGGCACCAGGACCGACACCTGCACCGCGCGCGCCAACAGCACGCTGCTCACGCGGCTGCGGACCTACCCGTGCATCGGCACCATGAAGTCGGCGGTCTACGCCAGCCCGACGCGCAACATCGTCACGGTCATCTCGATCATGGAGGTGTCCAGTTCGACGGCCGCGCGCAGCATCAGCAGCGCCACGTACTCGAAGGGCTGGCCCAAGCTGCTCAAGCCGTCCACCACCAGCGGGCTGCCGCAGCTGAACCAGGAGCCCTCCTACTGGACCCGGACGTGGACCCTGGACTCGCGGGTGATCTACGCGCAGTCGTACTGGGCCCGGGGCGGTTCGATCGGTGACCGCAGCGGCTCGGTCTACACCACGGCCGGCGAGCTCGGCGTCGAGATCACCAACACGCTGCGCTTCACCAACTGAGGGCGGGCGCCGCCCGGCGAACGGAGCGGCGCTCGCCACGCACACCCGCCAGGGCCACGGCACCGTTCCGGGACGGCCGTGCCCGCCCTCCAGGCCCGTCGCGCCCCGTCACGCTCCGGGGGCGGCGGGCGCGTTCGTCACCTTCCAGCTCAGCGCGGGCGCGTCCGGAGCCAGGTCGGGCCACACCGTACCGCCGGTCCAGTGCACCAGCGCGTCGGCGAACCTGCGCGCCAACCGTACCGCGTCGGGCACGTCGGCGACGGCGCGGACGTCGACCCACCAGACGGGGGCGGCGACCCGCTGCGCGGCGGCCGGGCCCAGGAGCCGCGCCACCTCGCCCGGCGTCTCCACCAGCACCGGCTCCTCGACCGAAACCAGCACCCGGCCGCCGGCGTCGCGGACCCGGACGGCCTGGAGCCCACCGCCGACGACCTCCAGCGGCTCGCCCAGCGCCACGAGCCCGTCGGCCACGGCGTACACGTCCGGCTCCCGGCGGGCGAGGACGACGAGGTCGCTGCTCACGGCCGCACCCCCGCCAGGCCCAGGGCGCGGGCGAAGACGTCGGAGGCGACCCGGGTCACCGCGCTCCTGGTGCCGCCGCCGACCTTGTCGATGTTCACCGGGCCGCCCGTGGCCAGGTGCCGGTCGTAGGGCACGAGCACCACGTGCATGCCTCCCTCGGTCAGCATCCGCACCGCCCGGTCGATGTCCGCGCCCCCGTGCGGAGCGTGCGTCACCATCGCGATCACCGTGCGCGACAGCAGCGCGCCCTGGCCGTTGGTCGTGAACCACTCCAGCGCGCCGCGGGCGCTGAGCGCGCCGTCGACCGTCCCCGGCGTGACCAGGACCTGGGCGTGGGTGGTGGCCAGGATGCCGCCGTGCAGCTCGGTGAGGATCCCGGCGCCGCAGTCGACGACCGCCGCCGCGAAGTAGCGGTTGACGGCGCCGAGCGCCGCCTGGAAGGTCTCGAGCGTGAACTCCCCGGCGATCCGGCCGTCCCGGCTCGCCGGCAGCACCCACAGGCCGTCCTGGGTCCGCGTCAGGTACTGCGCGGCCTCCTCGAAGGACTGGGGCCGCAGGCCGGCCAGGTCGAACAGCGAGTACTGCGACCGCACCCCGAGGCGCAGCGGCAGCGAGCCCAGTTCGGCGTCGGCGTCGACCGCCAGCACCCGGTCGGCGCGATGCCGCGCCAGCTCCGAGGACAGCAGCGCCGCCATGGTCGTCTTGCCGGCGCCGCCGCGGACGCTCACCACCGCGATCTGCCGGTAGCTGGGCACCTGGCGGCCGAGCAGGTCGGCCACCTCGCCCATCTCGCGCATCGCCGCGCCCGAGCCGACGGCCTTGCGCATCCCGCGGCCGACGCGCCGCATCAGCGGATCGCCGTGCGGGTTCTTGGCGACCAGGTCGCCGGCGTCCACGCGCGGGCCGCCCGGACCGGGCTGACCGGGCTGACCGGTGTCCTGCCGGGGCGGGGCCGTCCCCTGCTGCCCGCCCTTCTGCGGGAGGGCGAAGGTGCCGGTGTCGGGGCCGGGGGCCGCGGGGTCGCCCAGAAGTTCCTGGGGGAAGCCGACCAGGGGGATCTCGAACGCGCCGGGCTCAGGGGAGGCGGGCGCGGCAGGCGCCGGCTCGGAGACCTCCGGCGCCGGGACGGGTGCAGGCGCCGGTGCCGGTGCCGGTGCCGGTGCAGGCGCGGGTGCGGGTGCGGGTGCGGGCGCCGGTGCGGCCGTGCCGGGCGCCTCCTGAACGGGAGGAACGGGAACCGGGTCGGCGGCCGGCTCGGTCGGCGGCTCCGGAGCGGGCCGCGGCGCGGGCGGAGCCGGGGGCGCGGCGGCCTCCGGCGCGGGGGCCGGCGTCGGCGCGGCCATCGGCTGGGGCACCGGCTGCGGCGCCGGAGGGACGGGAGGCGCGGGAGGCGCGGGAGGCGCGGGAGGCTCGGGCCGCCGCTCGGCGGCGGGCTCGGTGGCGGGTTCCACGGCGGGCTGGGAGCCGGTCTGAGCGCCGGCTTCGGGCGCCTCCCCGCCCTGGTCGGCCCAGGCCGGCTGGGGCGGCGGGACGTCATGGATCGGTGCCATGCCCGAAGCGTCCTGCGCACCGGAGAAGGCGGAGATGTCAGGAACGGCAAGCCCGGTCTGGGACACCCCAAGTTCGCGAAGTACGGTGCTCTGCCAGCTCGGGTCGGACACCAACCCTCCTTTCCTCGCCCCCAGCCTACGAGACTCGCGATCCCTTACGCAGCGCGAGCCGGATCCCGGCGGCACGGCCGCGGGCCGTCCCCGTCCGGTCTCCCGGTCCGCACGGCCTCGGGCGACGCGGGCGGGCACTCACCCGGGCACGCACCCGGGCGTCACCGCCCGGCGGCGAGCTCCCTCAGCGCGTCCAGGCCGGGCACCCGGGCCTCCGACCCGCCGATCACCTGGCCGGCGTGCCGTGCCCGCGCCGCGACCGGAAGCCGCGCCCGGCCGAACTCGGCCAGCAGCCGCGCGGCAGGAACGCCCCGCGACTTGGCGTCCCGCAGTTCCAGCGTCCAGGCGACGGACTCGTTGAGGGCGTCGGCGCCGGCGGCCTCACGCGGGACGAAACCGGCGGCCTCCTCGCCCTCCGCGGCCCACAGGTATCCCAGGACCGTCCCCGCCGCGTCGCCGACGGCGAGATAGCGGACCGGCCCGCCGGTCCTGGCGGCGTAGCCGTCCGGCGCCGGCCCGACCTGCCTGAACGCGATGTCCTCGGTCAGCCGTCCGGGCCCCCGGGCCGGTCGTGGCGGCGCGGCCGGCGGCGGGACGAGCACGCCCCTCCACGCGAGGGTGCGCGTCGCCTTCGCGCGGGCCGCGGCGTCGGCCTCGGGGACCTGGAATCCGTTCGCCCGGATGTGCTCGACCAGGTCCGGCTCGGGCGGGATGCCATGGATCTCCAGGTGGTACGCGACACCGCCGGTCCACATCCAGGTGCCGTCGGTCTGGTAGGTGCCCGGGACACGGGCCGGACGGTCGGGGTCGAAGCCGTCCACGAAGAGCTCGCGGAGGTCGTACACGAGGGGCGCGTCCCGCAGGTACCGCAGCACCGGCTCCCGCTCGTCAGGTGACAGGGGCGGGCGCCTGTGGACGTCCGGGTCCTGGAGTTCGGGGCTGAAGGACACGCGCAGCGACTGCTCGTAGGTGGTGGCGAGGCGTTCCAGGTCGCGAAGGCTCGGCAGCTCCTCCGCCGTCGCGCCCGCGGGGATCACTCCGCCGCGGGGGTCCTCCGGCGCCGCCTTGCAACGGGCCAGCGCCTCCAGCGCGGGAACACCCTCCTCGTACAGCTCGCGCAGTGACAGGATCCAGCGGCTCGCGGCGTTGGCACCGTCCATGCCGGCGTCCTCGCGGGCGCGGTACATCGCCGCCTCGCCCTCGACCGCCGCCCACAGGTAACCCAGGACGACATCGCCCTTGACGACCGGGAAGTAGCGGACCGGGCCATCGGTGTCCAGGTCATAGCTCGGCGGCAGCTCGAAGTGCAGCGGCCCCCAACCCTTCGACCGATCCATCGGCGTCCCGTCAGGGAACTCGCCACGACCCAGGGAATCCAGGGGCGACGGTTCGTAGTCAGGATCGGCCAGCCGGTACAGATCCTCCAAACCGGCCTCGACCCGCTCCGCGGCGTCGGCGGGCACACCACCGGCCACCGCGTCCTCCGGCCGCCCGGCCCAACGCCGGATCGCCTCCCGCGCCCCGAGCCCCTCCTCGTACGCCTCCTGCAAACGCTCGCCCCACACGAGCAGGGGCTCGAACGCCTCACGGAATTCCTTACGCCGGAGGAACCCCGCCGCCCGGTCGTCCACCGACGCCCACAGATATCCCAGATGCCGGTCACCCGACATCACCGGAAGACGCACCACGGGCAGCCGGGTGCGGCCGTCATAGCCTTCCGGACGCTCGGGTGCGCCGGGCGGCGTGGGCGGCGGACCACCGGCCGGGGACCGCCCGTCCCCCTCGGGCCGCGGCGGAAGATTGCTCATGACGACCTCATCCTCAGGGTCTCCAGCCTACGAGACACTCGATCCGTCCCGCGGGGTCAGCCGTCCATGCCGGGAGGCGGCACGAGAATGCCCTTCCACTTGAGGGTGCGCTTGGCGTCGGCGAGGGCCGCCGGACCGACCTCGGGAACCTGGAATCCGTTCGCCCGGATGTGCTCGACCAGGTCCGGCTCGGGCGGGATGCCGTGGGCCTCCAGGTGGTACGGGACACCGCCGAGCCATATCCAGGTGCCGTCGGTCCGGAAGGTGCCGGGCACCCGCGCCGCGCGGGCCGGGTCGAAGTCGTCCTCGAGAGGGTTGCCGCTGTCGTACACGAGCGGCGCCTCCCGCAGGTACCGCAGCACGGCGTCGCGCTCCTCCCCCTGGAGCGCGGGACGCCGGTAGACCTCCACGTCGTCCTGGCGAGGGTTGTACGAGACGCGCAGCGACTGCTCGTGGGTGGCGGCCAGACGCTCCAGATCCCGCAGGCTCGGCGCCTCTTCCAGCGGCGCCTCTACGGGAACCGCTCCGCCGCGGGGGTCCTCCGGCGCGGCCTTGCACCGCGCCAGCGCCTCCAGCGCGGGAACGCCCTCCTCGTACAGCTCGCGCAGCAACAGGATCCAGCGGGTCGCGGCGTTGGCACCGTCCAGACCGGCGTCCTCGCGGGCCTTGTACATCGCGGCCTCGCCCTCGACCGCCGCCCACAGGTAGCCGAGGAGCAGGTCGCCCTTGACGACCGGGAAGTAGCGGACCGGGCCATCGGTGTCCAGGTCATAGCTCGGCGGCAGCTCGAAGTGCAGCGGCCCCCACCCCTTCGACCGATCCATCGGCGTCCCGTCAGGGAACTCGCCGTCGGTCAGGGAGTCCCAGGGAGACGGCTCGTAGTCGGGATCGGCCAGCCGGTACAGATCATGCATGCCGGCCTCGACGCGCTCCTCGGCATCCGCGGGCACGCCACCGCCCGCCGCGTCCTCAGGCCGTCCGATCCAACGCCGGATCGCCTCCCGGGCGCCCAGCCCCTCCTCGTACGCCTCCTGCAAACGCTCGCCCCAGACGAACAGGGGCTCGAACATCTCCAGGAACTCCTTACGCCGGAGGAACCCCGCCGCCCGGTCGTCCACCGACGCCCACAGGAACCCCAGATGCCGCCCGCCCAAGACCACCGGCAGGTGAACGACCGGCAGCTTGGTGGTGTGCCCGTAGGTCTCCGGCCCCTGGGGAGGCAGCGGAACCGGAGGAGGAGTGCCCGGCGGTACGGGGGGAGGGCCTCCGGGTGAACCGGGGAACGAGGGCGGCCCGGCCGGGCCCTGCCCGGACGGAGGCGGGCCGGACGGCGTGTCCCCGTTTCCGGCGGGCGGCGGCGCGCTCTGGCCGCTCCAGGACGGAAGATTGTTCATGACGACCTCATCCTCACGATGATCCGGTGATGACCGCGACCGCGGCGGAACGGACGTCGTCGCCGACCTCCGGGATCTCGAAGCCGCGCGCCCGGATGTGGGCGACCAGCTCCGGCTCCGGGGGGACGCCGTGGGCGCGCAGGTAGTAGCCGACGGCTCCGGGCCAGATCCAGGTGCCGTCGGTGTGGTACGTGAGCGGTACCTCGCGGGCGCGCCCGGGATCCATCATGTCGGCGTCGAAGCTCCGCGCCGCCAGGACCATCGGGGCGTTCTCCAGGTAACGCACCAGCGTGTCCCGCTCCTCGGCGGGAACCTCGGGCCGTTCCACGACGGGGCGCCCGTCGGGGCCCGTGGAGTCGAACGGCTTGGCGATGGGCAGCTCCGGCCCGCCCGCCGGCCGTTCCGCGAGCCAGTCGGGGGTGTGCTCGGCGTCGCGCGGGAACCTCCGGCGCTCCTCGGCGAACGCCGGCTTCGGCGGCGCCACCACCCAGGCCGGTTCCCTCTCGCCGTCGAACCTGACGTCGTAGGTGAACGGGAAGGTGAGCCTGAAGGTGGCGGTGAACCATGTACCGGTCCCGGGCCGGTACATGCCCGCGCGCAGCCGCTCGAACAGCTCCGCGACCTGCCGGGGCGGTGTGAACGGGCTCGGCAGCCCCGAACCGGCGGCCATCGTGACCTGCCCAGGCATCTCGCTGTACGAGCCGAGCGCGCGGTACGCCACCAGGCATTCCTGCCAGGCGGGAGGCAGGGCGTGCGTCAGCGCCTGAGTGATCTCCTGGAAAAGCGCGTTCTGCTCGGCCGGTTCCAAGGGCCGGTCCTCGCTCACCACGTACCTCGTTTCATCGTCATCGTCGTTCCGTCGTCCGTTCCGGGGGGAACCGCCCGCCCGCCGGCCGCCGGCCTAGTCATCCGCTTCGAGGCTCTCACGCAGCCAGCCGGGGATGTGCTCGGCGGAACGGGGGAACACCCGCAGGTCGTGCTCCCACACCTTGGCCGGGACCGGCGGATCCCAGAAGGGGTCGAAATCGGTGTTGAAGCTGGTCCAGTAGGCGTCGGGCGGATCCATCATGTAGCGCATCGAGAACCAGGTGCCCTCGTCCGGCCGGTACATCATCGACCGCAACTCCGCGGCGATCTCGGTCAGGTTCCGGGGCGGTTCGACCTCGGCGTAGCGTCCGTCCTCCTTCATGACGGTCAGCGCCACCTCCGACACCGCCGTGGTCATCCGGATCTGCAGATCGATCCGCCGCCACCCCTGCGGGGCGATCTCCGCGAGGATCCGCCCCAGCCGCGACTGCAGCTCGTCGTAGCGCTCCTGGTCGAACGGCCTCGGCTGCTGCCGGAGGGCCCCGGCGTCGGAGGCGGGCTGGGACATCTCGTAGGTTCTCCTCACCTCGGTGACCACACGGCCGGGCTCCGGTACCGGCTCCCCACCGGATCCGGTCATCTCGCGCAGGTGGCCGGAACGGACCAGCTCATCGATGTCGGAGCCGAGGTAGTACCCCTGGCCCTGATCGGTACTGGCGCGTTCGGCCATCTCCTCCTCGCTGGTGGTCGGGAACGCGGAGAGCCGGGTCGGGGCCGCCAGGAGGGGCTTCTCCACACGGTAGACGTGGTAGGCGTCTTCCTTGGTGCGGTTGAACTGGCCGCGCCGGTACCGGGGAGTGCCGATCCGGTAGACGCGGTTCTGGTCGTGGTGCTCGTAGGCGTCGACGTACGTGCCCACCGGCAGTACGTACCGCGGCGCCGGCCGCACCGGCTCCATGCGCGGCTCGACCCGCGACGGCTGCTTGGCCTCCTTCGCCGCGGGCGCCGAGGGCGCCGGCGGCAACTCCCGCGCAAGGGCCAGCTCGAAGACCTTGCGAGCGGTGATGTACGAGCCCGTTTCCGGAGGCGGTCCCGTTCGGCACACGAAGTATCCGCCGGGCCGGCTGCTCAAGGGGCCGAGGTCGATGGACGGCTCGGACTCCGCGCCCGTGGAGGGTCTTGGGGAGAAGGAGGTCAGATCGTGGGCGTCGCGACCCGCGTCACCGAAGACCCAGGCGTCGACACCGGCGCGGGTCTTCTTGTGGTGCAGGACGTCCGCGGTGCGCAGCAGCGCGCTGTCAACGCTCAGCCCGGACTCGACGAGAACCCTGGCCGCGGCGTGGACGAGCGCCGCCCCGAACTCCGGGAACGCGACGACGGGATCGGCCCGGCCGTCCGCGTAGTGGACGGCCAGCCACGACGTCCCCGAGGGGACCACCGACCAGCAGCCCTCCTCCAGCCGGCCGAACCGGACCCGTTCGTGGTCGGCGGGCAGGAAAGCGCGCAGCTTGGCGCGGGCCCGCTCGAAGTAGTGCCGCCTGTCCTCGCCCAGCAACTCGCCTTCCGGCAGCGGGCGCCTGAGGATCGTCCCGGGGTCGAAGGCGTCGGCGTCCCGCTGGGCGTCCGCCAGCCGCGCCACCCACTCCGGAACCAGCGACGGCGGCCTGGGGAACTCGGCCAGCTCCCGGGCGCAGTCGGCGGCCGTGACCTCCGCCTTCCACCGGAAGTCCTCCAGTGGCTCGGTCGCGACCTCCCAGCCCCCTTGGGAGTGCAAATCGAGCCGCAGGATCGACCAGGTCCCGGTCTCGGGGGTGTGGCAGTCCCGACGGAGGTCGCGTAGCGACTCGAAGACACCCGACCGCGGCAGCGTCCACATGGTTCCACCGCCCTGATGGCAGATGAGCCGGGCGGTCTCGAACGAGCCCAGGGCGTGGTAGGTGAGCCAGGCCTCGTTCCAGCCCGGCGGAAGAAGCGCGCGGATCGGCTCGGCGATCTCCTCCAGCCGCCCGTTGATCTCCTCCTCGGTCAGGTTCATCGTCCGTCTCCGGAAATCTCCGCCAGAACGCCCGACTTCAGCAGTTCGGCGATCGAGTCCACCAGGTAGTAGCCGCGCTCGGTGTTCTCGGCGTCGCCCTTCGGTGCGGGGAGCGGCCCACCGGCGACGGGAAGGCCCTGATAGACGCGGATCGGCCGCTGCACACGGTAGGTGTGGTGTTCGTAGGCTCCGAGGCCACCGAGATGTCCACGCCGGTGGAAAGGCGTCTGGGGGGTGAACAGGAAGACCTGGTCGTGGCCCCCGTATCCGTCCAGGACGGTCCCGGCGGGCAGGTCCACCCCTCCCTCGTCCGGCGACCCCGCGTCCCGCCTGGGCGGCTCCGGCAGCATGGCCGCGGCGGCGTACGCGTAGATCTCATGGACGGCGACGAACGGGCCGTCGTCGGGGGGCGGCTCCGGCAGGAACACGAAGTATCCGAGCTCACGCTTCTCGATGCCGTTCAGGGCCAGGCCGGGCCCGCCGGAACGCGGCCCGCCGCGTCCCCCGCCTGCCTCCTCGATCTTCCGGGCCACCGAGCCCGGCTTCCAGAACCTGCCGCCGGACCGGTCCGTGGCGGCCAGTCCCGCCAGTTCCAGGAGGCCGCTGGTCAGGGCCAGCCGCGACGCGGCCATGACGCCCGCCATCGCGTCCGCCACGGCCGGGAGGGCCGTCTCGAACGCCACGATCTCCGCGCCGCCTCCGCCCTCGGAACCGTCCCCGCCAGGCCCCACCACCAGCCATCCCTGCTCACCGCGCACCACCGACCAGCATCCCGGCGCCACCCGGCCGACCAGGAAATCTTCCGCGCGGTCGCCCACGACGTCCCGCAACGCACGTCGTGCCCACGCGAACATCAGCGGGCTCTCGGGGGCCAGCTCCGGGACGAGGTCGCGCTCCGGCTGCGGGAGCCCCACCTCCACGATGGACTCGACAGGCCCGGTCACCACGCGTCCCGGATCACGGATCACGGACAACGAGCCTCCCCGGCCCCATCGCCGTATCGACGGCAATTCCCGCGCGAGGGCCAGCTCGAAAACCTTGCGAGCGGTGATGTAGTCCTCTTCTGGAGGCGGCCCCGGACGGCACACGAAGTACTCGCCCGGCCGTCCGCTGAGGGCGGCGAGTGCGAGAGCGGGCTCGGCTCCCGCCTCCCCCTCGCGGGGGCGGGGCGAATGAGCGGTGAGCCTGGACATCTCGTTCCCCGCCTCACCGAGGATCCAAGCGTCCGCGCCGGCCACGTGCCGCTTCTCCAGCACGCCCGCGGCCCGCAACAGCGCAGAGTCGATGCTCATGCCGGCCTCGGCCATGATGCGGGCGGCGGCGTGGACCAGTGCGGCACGCGCGTCGGGGAAGGCGACCACGGGATCGCACCGGCCTCCGGAATACCGGACCGCCACCCAGGAATACCCCGCGGGGGCCACGGACCAGCACCCCTCCTCCAGGCGACCGATGCGGAGCCGTTCCAGGCCGGCGGGCATGAAATCGGCGAGCGTCGCTCGCGCCCGCTCGAAGTAGTCCTCGTTCCCCTCGCCCAGCAGCGCGCCCTCCGGCCGCGGGCGCCGGAGGATCGTCTCGGGGTCGAAGGCGTCGGCGTCCCGCTGCGCGTTCGCCAGCCGCGCCATCCACCCCGGCACCAGCGACCACGGCCTGGGGAACTCGGCCAGCTCCCGGGCGCAGTCGGCGGCCGTGGCCTCCGCCTTCCAGCGGAAGTCCTCCAGCAGATCGGTCTCGACCCCCCAGCCTTCGTCGGCGTCGAGATGGAGCCGCAGGGTCATCCACGTCCCGTTCTCGGGGCCGTAGAAGTCGCGGCGGAGGTCGCGGAGCAGCTCGAACACGCCCGACCGGGGAAGGGCCGGCCCCGGCCAGAATCCGTGGCAGGTGAGCTCGCCGCTCTCGAACGAGCCCAGCGCGTGGTAGTCGAGCCGTGCGTCACGCCAGCGCGGCGGAAGGAGTCCCTCCACGACTTCGGCGATCTCGTCCAGCCGCTCTCTGATCTCCTCGTTGGTCAGTGTCATCGGCCGTCCGCTCCGTCGATCTCCACCAGCGCACCCGACGCCACCAGTGCGGCGATCGAATCCACCAGGTAGTAGCCGCGGTCCTCGTGGTCCTTCGTCCGGGCCTCGGCCGGATGGGGCGCCAGCATCTTGTCGACCGGGAAGCCCGGATGGGCACGAAGAGGCCGCTGCACGCGGTAGGTGCGACGCTCGTACGCCCGCGGCCCCCCTCGGAGGCCACGCCGGCGGAACGAGGTCTCCGGGGTGAAAAGGAACTCCTGGTCCTGGCTCCCGTAGCCGTCGAGGACGGTCCCCTCGGGGAGTTCCTCCGTCTCCTTCGTCTCCTTCGCTTCCACCGGAAGCATCGCCCGAGCGGCGAGCGCATGGATCTCGCGGACGCTGACGAACGGCCCTGTCTCGGGAGGCGGCACGGGCAGCCGGAGGAAGTAGTCGGGCAGGTGGCCTTCGAAGGCTTCGAGAGGCAGGCCGGGCCCCTGGGCGCGCGGGCCGTCCCGCTCCCCGCCCCGCTCCTTGATCGCCCGTCCCGCCTCACCGAGACTCCAGGTCACGTTGAGGTTCCTCGGGTCCTGGTGGATGAGACCGGCCAGCTCAAGGAGGCCGCTGGTGAGCGCCACCTCCGCATCGGCCATGACGCCCGCCATCGCGTCCGCCACGGCAGAACGGGCCGTCTCGAACGCCACGACCTCGTCACCGGACCGGTCACCATCCACCAGGGCTTCGTCCCGCCGATGCACCGCGAGCCATCCCGGCTCACCTCGCACCACCGACCAGCAGCCCGGCGTCACCCGTCCGAGCAGGAAGCGGCCGGCCCGGTCGCCGGTGACGTTCCGCAGTGCCCGCCGCGCCCACGGGAACAGCAGAGGGCTCTCCCCGTCCAGGGACGCGATGAGGTCGTGTTCGGTCTGCGGGAGTCCGGCCGGAACGAGCGACTCGAGAGGCCCGGTCACGACACGACCCGGATCACGGCTAAGAGGCACGGTGTCCCCTGCCGCGTGGACCCCGTGTGCCGTGCCTGTGCTTCTCAGCCACCCTCTCCCTTTCAGCGTTTCTCCACCATCACCGGCCGCCGGCAGCGCCGCTCCCGGCGGAACGGCCGCCCGCTCACGGTGCCGCTTCGCCGTGGGCCAGCTCCCGCAGGGCCGCGAGGCTCGGCAGCTCCCGTTCCTCGGCGCCGTGGCCGATGGCTCCGGCCAGCGGGTCGTCGGGCGCCGCCTTGCACCGCCGCAGCGCCTCCAGGGCGGGCACGCCCTCGGCGAAACAGCGGCTCAGCCGGAACGCCCACAGCCCGGCCGCGACCTCCGCGTCACGTCCGGCCGACCGGCGTCCGACGTAGGACGCGGCCTCACCGGCCACCGACGCCCACACGTAGCCTAGGACGGTCCCGCGCCGGGTGACCGGGATGTACCGGACCGGCGCGTCCGTCTCCTTAGAGTAGGTCGGCGGCACGACCCCGGCGAGCGGCCCCCAGCCCTCCGACCTGTCCACGGGCGTGCCGTCCGGGAACGCGCCGTCCTGCACGAAGGGGCCCTCCGGTACGGGGGCGCTCGGGGCGGTCGTGGCGTGCAGGGTGCTCAGGTTCGGGGCCTCCCGCTCCTCCGCGTCGCCGGGTACACCACCGGCCTGGGGATCCGGGGGGAGCCCCTTCCACCGTCTGATCGCCTCGGGGGCGGGCACGCCCTTCTCGTACGCCTCGGCCAGCCGGTCCTCCCAGATCCCGGAGGCGTTCAGCGCGGCCGTCGACGGCCCCGGCCGCACCAGGAAACCCGCCGCCGGATGGTACTTGGACGCCCACAGGTGCCCGATCGGCTCCTCCCCCAGCACCACCGGCAGGTAGATCAGGGCCTCCCGGGTCCAGCGGGCGTACGTCGGCCGCGGCGGCAGGATCTTGCCGTCGACGAGCGGGGCCGGAGGGGGGCCGGGCAGCTCGTAGGGCGCCGGGGCGCCCTGGCCGCCACGGGGCGGCAGGTCACCCATCGCACCGGCCCCCTTCGGCTCGACGATCCGCGGTCATGGCGTGACTCCGGGCGGGATGACCACCGCGTCGATGACGTACGTGGGCCTCTGCTCCCAGCCTCCGTCGCCGCGCACCCACTGGAGTCCGGCGGGCACGACTCCGGTGATCCTGTAGCGGGTGCCCCGGGGCAGGATCAGTTCCCGCTGGTCGTCGTAGTGGCTCTCGCGTCCCACCCAGAGCCCGCGCGAACCCGCCGGAAGCGTCAGGGTGAGCCGGTGCCCCGTCGCCCGGCCGTCGGCCGGGTCGGCGCTCTGCCCGAGCGAGGTCGACAGGTACGCCTCGTCGACCTGCGTGGTGCCGAGCAGGAAGGCCGCGTCACGCGCGCCCAGCCGGGCCCCGTCATGAGCCACGAGGGACGACAGGTCGGCGACGTCGCGCACCGTCTCCAGCGGCTCAGGCAGCGGCCTGCCCACCGCCTCGTCGAGTTCGGCGATCCGGCGCCGGAAGCCGTCCGGAGTCGGCTCCCCGTCGAGGTAGCGGCGCAGCTCCTCCCGGCGGACGTGCCCTTCCCACATCTCCCGCAGGCGGCCCGTCACGTCGCGTTCCGTCAGCAGCTTCCCGACCAGTTCACGCTGGTAGGTGGAGAGGTCCGTCCGGTACCACGTCCGTTCCAGTTCCGCCCGCGTCGAGGGCATCCGGCCACGGTTCAGGTGGGCCAGGTGCCGGACGGCCGTCTGCGCCAGTTCCAGCCGCTTGAGATAGCGGTCGATGTCCTGCCCGCCCGTACGAAGGAACTGGTCCGGAAGCGGCTGGACGGTGTACCACCACACGGCCTTGCGCAGGTTCGACGGCAGGTCGCGGAAGACGGGCGCGAGGTGTTCCTCGCCGTATCGCTCGCCCTCCTCGTCGCTGTCGAACCGGCGGACATCATCCCCTGCGCCGTCCTTGCCGCCCGCGCCGTCCGGTGCGGCCTGCTCGGGTCGCGGCGCGTTCGGCTGCTGCTGCGGCGTACCCACGGGTGCCGGGACGCCGCCCGGCTCCGGCCCCTGGTCACCGTCCTGGCCCATGCCCTGGAGCAGGCCCCCTGGGGCGGCCGGGGCGTTCCAGAGGTCACTGTCGCCGACCCCTCCACCGGGGCCCGAGCCGGGACGCACGGGGCGCGCGGCCGGCCCGCCCTGACGCTTGTCGTCGCCGGCCCCGCCGCTCCTGCCCGCCCCGGCGGACGGCGCGGACGGCGTGGGCTGCGGAGGCGTCTGATACCAGCCGTAGAACGCCGCCGCGTCTGGTCGCGAAGCCGTGGACGGGTCGGCCGGACGGCCCAGGGGCACGCTCGGTGCCCCAGGGGGCGATCCAGGGAACGGGCCGGTAGAGATGTCCGCACCGGCTCCCGCCCCGCCCTCGGCTTCGCGCTCGGAGCCAGCACCGGGGAGGGCCGAGCCTCCGCCGGCCGCGGAGCCGGCTCCCGTCCCGGAGCCCGCTCCCGTGCCCGGGCTGGTGGCCGTCCCCTCCGTTCCAGTGCCCGCGCCGGCGCCCGCACCGTCTTCGCGGGCGGGCGGACCGGACGGGGCGAGCGCCCGGTCCAGCGCCTCCTGGTAGCGGCCGACCACGCGACGCCTGATCGCCTCGTCGAGCGCGCGCTCCTCGGCGGTGGCCGGCCTGCCCTCTCCGTCCGCGACCTTCGCCAGGCCCCGCCGGAGCCGGTACAGCTCGTGGTCGTCGCCGGCCACGTCGTCGATGGGCTTCAGGTGCATCCGCACCTTGGCCGTCTCGCCGTCCGGCATCCGGACCCTCATGGTGAGGTTCCGGTAACCGCTCGGCGCCGGCTTCTCCATGCGGTCGCTGACCTTCGTCACGCCCACGCCACGCTCCCCCGCGATCCGCGGGAAGTCGGCCACGGCCAGGTACATGGCGTCGATGGACTCGAACTGGAGCCGGACGCACAGCAGGTCGGCGACCCTGTCCATGTCCCCCTCGGCGGGCCCCCAGTACTTGTCGAGGCCGCGCAGCGGGTTCCTGTCGCCGGGACACGGCATGGGAACCGCACCCTTCAGGATGAAGTCCCGGTCCTGAGCGAGGTCGCTCAGCAGGTCCTCGTTGTCCCTCCCGGCGTCGCCGGAGTCGTCCGGAGATCCTGCTTCGTCATCGCCGCCTCCGTCTCCGTCGCCGTCTCCGTCGCCGCGGCGACCCGCGCCCCCGGCGTGCGGCCCGATACCGGAGCCCTCGGCGGCGGACTCCTCCAGCCGGGCCACGGCCTCGCGCTGGGCGTCGGTGAGCGGGGTGGGCGAGGCCGTCGGCCCCTCCTCGTCGAGGATGGCGTCGGCACCGCGCCGTTCGACGTCGTCCAGGGCCTCCTCGACGATCCGCAGGCCCTCGGGACGTCCCAGCAATCCGTCCAACGCCTTCGGATCGGCCAGCAGAGCGTCGTGGATCGCGCTCTCCAGGTCGTTCAGGCCTTCACCGGCAAGGATGCGGGCCACCGCGGGGTGGTCCGGCAGCGTCTCGGCCATCCGGTCGCGCAGCTGCCCGGCCAGCGGTTCTCCGGCCCGCTCCAGCATCCGCTGGACGCCCTCGTCGTCCCGGACACGCCGCACAGCCTCATCCTGCGCGCCCCCGTCCGTGTCACCATGCCCATCGACCGGCGGGGCGGCCTCACCAGGGCCGCCTTCGTCCGGCGCCGCACCGTCGGTATCACCGTCGGCGGCAGCGGAACCAACGGGCGGACCCGGGTCACCGGTGTCACCCGGGGCACTCGCCATATGACCGGGGTCGCCGGACGGATCCGGGTCGGGCGCGCCGGGCGGGATCACCGTCGCCCGGATCTCGTATTGCTTCGCGCCGGTGTAGGGATTCGGGCCGAGTTCCTCGACAACGTCGATCCGGTAACGGGTATTACGGGGCAGGAGCAGTTCGCGCTCGGTCGGGTACGCGCTGTGCTGGCCCATCCATACACCGCGCGAGCCTTCCGGCAGCTCCAGGCGGATCCGGATGTCCATCTCGAACGCCGGAGTCCGGCCGAGCGAGGTGGAGAAGTAGCCCGGCTCCGTCTGGACCGAACCGACCAGCAACCGCGGATCCCGGTCCCCCAGCGCCGTACCGTCCCCGAGCTGCATGAAGACGGCATCGGGGACACCGCGCAACGCCTCGATCGGTTCAGGAAGCGGCTGGTCCAGGGCCTCGTCCAGAAGCGCCAATCCGCGATTGAACACCTCGAAGCTCGGCGGCTCACCGAAGTAGTTGTGCAGACGGCGCCAATCACGCGAATTTCTCTCGATCTCAGCGATCCGCCCGCTGGGGTTCGGCGAGGACAGGATCCGCTGGACCAGCTCCCGCTGCTCCCCGGAGAGATCCCTGTTCTCCCACAGATCGTGCAGCTTGGCCAGCGAGATGGGGCCGTCGCCGAGCAGCGCGTGCAACCTCGTCGCCGTCCGGGCGTCGTCCCCCATCCGCTCCAAGCGGCCGGCGAGGTCCGCGTCATCGCGCAGGAACTCGTTCAGGAGCGCGTTCGCCGTATAGGCGTACAGCGCCGTCCGTAGGTGATCTGGCAGACCGCTGTAGACATGCGCGAGGTTGCTCTGGCCGTACTCTTCGCCCTCGTCGTCGGTCGCGAAGCGCCGGACCTGGTCGATCGGGTCCTGCGGGATCTGGTCGGCCGGGGCGTTCGGGTCGACCATGGTCCACCCCGAGGAGAAGACCTCGCCGTACTCGTCCAGGTCGACGTTCCCCGTCGGCGCCATCACACTGACACCGAGCAGCTGGGCGACCTCGGCGGCGAAGGGCCCGTTACCCAGCCCGTCCACCAGAAGCCGGACGTCTCGTCCGTCCCAGTTCGGGTCGTTGCGCACCAGGTCCGCCACGTCCGCCGGAGTCAGACGCAGGCCACCCGCCAACGGACCGTTCTCGTCACCCCACGCGTCCAACGTGAACGCGGTGGGATGCGGCTGCACCGTTCGAGCCTGATCACGCAGTGGCACCTCGGCCGGGCCGTAGAGGGCACGCCCCGCCGGAGTCTCCAAACTGTTCCGCCACACCTCATGGAGACGCGGCGGCAGACCGTCCGGCACATCGTGCGGGGAGGCCCCCGGTCCTTCCTGGTCCGCGGAACGGGCGAGCGGTGCCAGGTCACCCAGGAACACGGACGGTTCACCGACTCCGAGATCGACCCGATGCTTCACACCCAGCGCGGGGTTGATCAGGTCGATGTTCCGATCGATGTCGAACGCAGGCGTCCGATCCGGATCGATCGGCGGCGTGGTCACATGAGTCACCCGCGCGACACCCTGGTCGTCCCGCTCACCGGTGAAGGCGACGCTCCGCAGAACGTTGACCCCGTCCACCTGCTCATAGACGTGATAGACCCGGTTCGGCTCCAGATCCATCCGATCCGCCACACGCTCATCCACCCCGAGCACGATCGGCTCCGGAGCCCGGTCACCGACCGGCGGCGGATCCCAACCCGTCGACTGAGAGGAAAGCTCAGGATCGGCTGTACGCAGTGCCGGACGCGGATGCCCCGGAGCGTAACCCTCATGGCCCACCGTGTAGGACGTGCCATCAGGCCGGTAACTCGTCCAAGTACCATTCGGCGGCTCATCAGGCCGCAACCGCCCGTCCGGCCCCCTCTGCCCCGTCGAGGTGTACACGTTCCCGTCGGCATCCGACCACGCCAGCCGGTTCGGCGCCGTGACAGGAACACCCAGCCGCTCCGCCAACTGCGCCGCGAACCGGCCCTCACCGGCCTCACACGACAGCAGCAGAACCTCACGGCCGTTCCAGTCCGGATCGTGCCGGATGAGATCGGCGACCTCGTCCACACTCAGCCGACGGCCACCGACCCGCATCCCGTCCGCATCACCATGACCATCCACCACGAACCGGTTCGGATCCACCGGAACACGCCCAGCAAGATCCCGAATCGCACCCTCATCAGGCCCATAGAAAGCCCGACCCGCAGGAGTCGACACACTGTCCCGGAACACACCATGCAGCCCCTCAGGCAACCCCGGCGGAGGAGTCGCGCTCTGGTCGGCTCCGTCCGCCGCCGCGCCATCGCCGTTCGCGGGAGGCACCTGCGGCCCCATGCCGCTGAGGTCGTCCACAAGGCGCGCAACGGAGCCGGAAGAATCGCCTGGGTCCGGGTCGGGCGTACCGGGTGGGATCACGGTCGCCCGGATCTCGTAGGTCTTGCCGCCGGTGACGGGATCCAGCCCGGTTTCCTCGACACCCTCGATCCGGTAGCGGGTACCACGGGGCAAGAGCAATTCCCGCTCGTGATCGAAGGCACTGTGCCGGCCCATCCACACGCCGCGTGAACCTTCCGGCAGATCCAGGCGGATCTGGAAAAGGTACTTGTTGAAACGCCCGGCCGCCCGGCCAAGGGAGGTCGACATGTACCCCGGCTCGGTCTGGACCGAACCGACCAGCGACCGCGGATCCCGGTCACCCAGCGCCGTACCGTCGACAAGCTGCATGAAGTTGACGTCGACGAGCCCGCGCTGCGCCTGGATCGGCTCAGGAAGCGGCTGGTCCAGCGCCTCGTCCAGCAGCGCCACACGACGGTCGAACACCTCCACGCTGGGCGTCTCGCCGAAGTACGTGGATATCTGGCGCCATCGCTTCGAGTGGTTCGCGATCTCGAAGAGCCGCATACGCGGGTCCGGCGAGGACAGGATCCGCTGGATCAGCTCCCGCTGCTCCCCGGAGAGATCCCTGTTCTGCCAGAGGTCGTGCAGGTCGTCCAGCAACACGAAGGCGCCGTCGGTCAGCTCGGCCAGGGTCATCGACGCTTGGTGGTCCTCGCGCAACCGGTCCAGGTAGCCGGGAAGATCCGCACCAGGGCGCAGGAACTCGTTCAGGAACGAGTCCTCCGTGTAGCGGTACAGCGCCTGCTGCAGGTGTTCGGGCAGGCCGGTGTAGACATGCGCGAGGTTGGCCTCGCCGTAGGCCTCGCCTTCGACATCGGTCTCCAGGCGCAGGACCGGCCGCACCGAGTCCCCATCACCCGCGGAACGCGCCATGGGACCGGGATCGCCGAGCGGGCCCGGGTCGGGCGTGCCGGGCGGGATCACCGTCGCCCGGATCACGTACCCCGTGGAGCCGGTGAGGGGATGCCTTCCGTTCTCCTCGACACTGTCGATCCGGTACCGGGTGTCACGAGGCAGGATCAGCTCACGCTCGAACGAGTTGCTGCTGTGCCGGCCCATCCAGATACCGCGGGAGCCTTCCGGCAGTTCCAGGCAGATCAAGAACTTCTGCCTGAACGCCGGTTCCTTGCCGAGCGACGTCGACATGTAGCCCGGCTCCGTCTGGACCGAACCGACCAGCGACCGCGGATCCCGGTCACCCAGCGTCGTACCGTCGCCGAGTCCCATGAAGCTGACTTCTTTGACCCCGCGCACCGCCTCGATCGGCTCGGGAAGCGGGTGGTCCACGGCCTCGTCCAGCAGGGCGACATGGCGGTCGAACGCCTCCATGGTGGGAGGCTCGCCGAAGTGGTTGTGCAGATGGAACCATTGCCGCGAGCTTTTCGCGATATCCGCGAGCTCCTTGCCCGGGTACGGCGAGGACAGGATCCGCTGGACCAGCTCCCGGTTCTCCCCGGAAAGGCCCCCGCCCTCCCACAGATCGCGCAGCGTGTCCAACGAGACGAAAGAGGGGCTACCGGTCAGCTCGGCCAGTCGCTCCGACGTCTCGCGGGCGTCCTGTAGCTGCTGCATATAACCGGGGAGGTCCACGCCAGGACGCAGCAACCCGTTCACGAACGCGTCCTGCGTGTAGCTGCGCAGCGCCTCCTGCTGAGGGGACGGCAACTGGCTGTAGACATGCGCGAGGTCGGACTGGCCGTAGGCGTCGCCCTCCGCGTTGGTCTCGAAGCGCCGGACCTGCTTCACCGAGTCCGGCGGAACCGCATCGTCCGCGTCCCGGCCGGTGCGGGCGTCGCCCGCGGAGGGCGAGCCGGACTCTCGGTGCAGGGCCTCGGCGTTCGGGTCCGGCTGCCGGCCCGGCTCGGGGCCCGCCGGGCCGAGACCGTAGTAAGCACGCACGTCCTCGGCCAGGTTGTCGAAACTCCGGTAATACACCGTGACCGTGGGAGGGTCGCCCGGCTGCCTCCCAGGCGCGACCTGGACCCAGCGGGCATGCACGACCTGGGGCGTCAGGTTGGGGTCGTTGGGCTCGGCGAAGAACTCCAAGCGCTCTATCTGGATCGTCTTGCTCAGGGCCTCCAGATGGCTCTCCATGGCACGCCAGGCGAGATTCCAAGCGAGTCCACGCTGGCCGCCGCCCTGGTTCATGCCTTCGTCCTGGACGAAGTAGTTGATGCCTTCGCCCGGCCCGCGCATCTCGTGCGCGAAGACGTGGCCGCCGTTGAACTGGAAGAAGTCGCTGTTCGGATTGGGGAACTCGACGTTCCCCACCCAGCCCATTTCGGTTTGAAGGTTGGTGTTCCGCTGGCTGGGACCACCCGACCTGAAGTGGGGTCGCCCCGTGGCCCCCGTCGTCTCCCCAGAATTACCGGTGGCGTAGAGGAAGGTTCCGCTCAGGTCGAGGACTCCGTCCGCGGCGTCGCGTCGCAGGTCGCCCTGCCGGACCCGCCGGGGAGGATCGAAGTCGTCCGGCGTCAGGCTCCGGAAAGCACTGGCGGGCTCGACCATGTAGAAGGCGTTCGGCTTGGGGACCTGGTCCTTCCGCATCTGGGCCGGGCTCGCACCGAGTTCAGGGTTGAACCCCTTCCTCTTGGAGCCGTACCAGGTCCTGACGTGCTCGATCTCGCCCTTTTCGTTGGTCCAGAAGATGCCGTGCAACTGGCCCTTGGTGTTGTAGACGGCGATTCTTCTGTTCTTCGGCAGATCGGGCTGAGCAGAGTACGGCCCCTGGGCCTTGAGATCGTAGTCCCGGACTGTAAAGGGCTCGCGGTCTGCCGGGTCGAACGGCGCGGCCGATGGGGTACGCCCCCCGTCCGCGGCTTCGCCCGTGAACAGGTGCGGCTCACCGACTCCGAGATCGACCCGATGCGTCACGCCGGGCGCCGGTTCAGTGAAGTCGATGTTCCGGTCAGGGTTGAACGGAGGCGGGTGCTCCCGGCCGCCGTCGTACGGAGGCGTCTGGTTCGGGTCGATCGGCGGCGTGGCGACGTGTGTCACGCGAGCGACACCGCTGTCGTCCCGGTCGCCGGTGTAGGCGATGGTCCGCAGGACGTTGACCCCGTCCACCTTCTCGTAGACGTGGTAGATCCGGTTCGGCTCGAGATCCGTCCGGTCCGCCACACGCTCTTCCGGACCGATTTCCTGGAACCGGGGAGTGCGGTCACCGACCGGCGGGGGATCCCAGTCCGCCTGCTGATGAGGCATGTCGGGATCGGCCCGATGCGCAGCCGTATAAGGGTTCTGCGGGTACGGGTGCCCCGGGGCGTTGCCGCCGTGGCCCACCGTGTACGACGTGCCGTCCGCACGGAAGGTCGTCCAGGTGCCGTTCGGCGGGTGATCAGGCCGCAGCCGCCCGTCCTGGTCAGGGGTCCCCGTGGAGCTGTAGACGTTGCCGTCGGTGTCCGACCAGGCCAGTTGGTTCGGTGCCGTGACCGGAACACCCAGCCGCTCCGCCAGTTGCGCCGCGAACTCGCCGTCACCGGTCTCGCATGACAGCAGCAGGACCTCGCGGCCGTTCCAGTTCGGGTCGTTGCGGATGAGATCGGCGACCTCGTCCACACTCAGCCGGCGGCCACCGACCCGCATCCCGTCCGCGTCACCATGACCGTCCACCACGAACCGGTTCGGATCCGCCGGAACCCGCCCAGCAAGATCCCGGATCGCACGCTCGCCCGGACCGTAGAAAGCGCGGCCCGCAGGAGTCGACACACTGTCCCGGAACACATCGTGCAGACCCTCGGGCAACCCCGGCGGAACCGCCTCACCACGGCCGCTCTCGTCCGGCGCCGCACCGTCACCGTCACCGGCGGCGGCGGAACGGGCGAGTGGACCTGGGTCGCCGGTGTCATCCGCGCCACGCGCCACGGGGCCGGGACCGCCGAGCGGATCCGGCTCCGGCGTGCCGGGCGGGATCACGGTCGCCCGCATCACGTAAAGCTTCAGGGTGGTGGCCCAAGGCGGGCTGATCTCTTCGACGCTGTCGATCCGGTACCGGGTGTTACGCGGCAGGAGGAGTTCGCGCTCCTCCTTGAAGCGGCTGTGCCGTCCCATCCAGACACCGCGCGAGCCCTCCGGGAGTTCCAGGTGGAGCGTGATGTCCATCTCCAACGCCGGCGTCCGGCCGAGCGAGGTGGACATGTAGCCCGGCTCCGTCTGGACCGAACCGACCAGCAACCGCGGATCCCGGTCCCCCAGCGTCGTACCGTCCCCGAGCTGCATGAAGACGGGGTCGCCGACCCCGCGCACCGCCTCGATCGGTTCAGGAAGCGGCTGGTCCAGCGCCTCGTCCAGCAGCGCCACACGCCGGTCGAACGCCTCCACGCTGGGCGGCTCACCGAAGTAGGCGTGAAGGGCGTCCCAGTCGTCCCTTCGGAGCGCGATATCAGTGAGTCTCGCGCTCGGGTCCGGCGAGGACAGGATCTGCCCGACCAGCTCCCGCTGCTCCCTGGTAAGGCCCTCGTCCTCCCACAGAACGTGCAACCTCCTCAGCGACATGTAGCCGCCGCCGGTCAGCTCGTCCAGTCTCCTTGACGTCTGGTAGTCGTCCTGAAGCAACCGCATGTAGCCGGCGAGGTCCGCGTCGGGGCGCAGGTACTTGTTCAGGAGCGAGTTCGCCGTGTAGTCGAACA
Source organism: Actinomadura viridis (assembly GCF_015751755.1). GTDB lineage: Bacteria > Actinomycetota > Actinomycetes > Streptosporangiales > Streptosporangiaceae > Spirillospora > Spirillospora viridis. The sequence goes on along the minus strand of NZ_JADOUA010000001.1, from coordinate 8,112,132 downwards.
GGGCCCGCTGCAGGTGATCCGGCAGAGCGCTGTAGACATGCGCGAGGTTGGCCTCGCCGTAGGCTTCGCCCTCGTCGTCGCTCCTGAAGCGCCGGACCCCGTCCATCGGGTCCTGCGGGACCTGGTCGGCCGGGCTGTCCGGGTCGGCTATGGTCCAGTCCGAGGAGAAGACCTCGCCGTACTCGTTCAGGTCGACGGGTCCGGTCGGCGCCATCACACTGACGCCGAGCAGCTGGGCGACCTCGGCGACGAAGGGCCCGTTACCCAGCCCGTCCACCAGAAGCCGGACGTCTCGTCCGTCCCAGTTCGGGTCGTTGCGCACCAGGTCCGCCACGTCCGCCGGAGTCAGACGCAGGTCACCCGCCAACGGGCCGTTCCGGTCACCCCACGCGTCCAACGTGAACGCGGTGGGATGCGGCTGTACCGTTCGAGAGAGAGCACGCAGTCGCGCGTCGGCCGGGCTGTAGAGGGCACGCCCCGCCCGGGTCTCCACGCTGTCCCGCCACACCTCATGGAGACGCGGCGGCAGGCCGTCCGGCACATCGTTCGGGGAGGTCCCCGTCCCTTCGTCGTCCGCGGAACGGGCGAGCGGGACGGCATCGTCCGCGTCAGGCCGGTCGCCCACGAACAGGCGCGGTTCACCGACTCCGAGATCGACCCGATGCTTCACACCCAGCGCTGGGTTGATCAGGTCGATGTTCCGATCGATGTCGAACGCAGGCGTCCGATCCGGATCGATCGGCGGCGTGGTCACATGAGTCACCCGCGCGTCGCCGTGCTCGTCCCGCTCACCGGTGAAGGCGACGCTCCGCAGAACGTTGACCCCGTCCACCTGCTCGTAGACGTGATAGACCCGGTTCGGCTCCAGATCCGTCCGATCCGCCACACGCTCATCCGGGCGGAGCACGATCGGCTCCGGAGCCCGATCACCGACCGGCGGCGGATCCCAACCCGCCCCGTGGGAGTCGACGCCGGGAACGGCTCGAAGCGGGGACGAGTGCGGATCACTCGGGCGCGGATGCCCCGGAGCGTAGCCTTCATGGCCCACCGTGTAAGACGTGCCATCAGGCCGGTGGGTCGTCCAGGTACCGTTCGGCGGCTCATCAGGCCGCAACCGCCCGTCCGGCCCCCTCTGCCCCGTCGAGGTGTACACATTCCCGTCGGCATCCGACCACGCCAGCCGGTTCGGCGCCGTGACAGGAACACCCAGCCGCTCCGCCAGTTGCGCGGCGAACCCGCCGTCACCGGCCTCACACGACAGCAGCAGAACCTCACGGCCGTTCCAGTCCGGATCGTTGCGGATCAGGTCGGCGACCTCGTCCACACCCAGCCGTCGGCCACCGACCCGCATCCCGTCCGCGTCACCATGACCGTCCACCACGAACCGGTTCGGATCCGCCGGAACCCGCCCAGCCAGATCACGAATCGCACCCTCGTCCGGACCGTAGAAAGCCCGACCCGCAGGAGTCGACACACTGTCCCGGAACACATCATGCAGACCCTCGGGCAACCCCGCCGGAACCGGCTCACCACGGCCGGCCTCGTCCGGCGCCGCACCCTCGCCCTCAGCGTCGATGGAACGCGCGAGCAGCTCCGGGTCGGGCGTGGCGGGTGGGATCACGGTCGCCCGGATCTCGTAGATCTTGCCGCCGGTGACGGGATCCAGGCCGGTTTCCTCGACACCCTCGATCCGGTAGCGGGTGCCACGGGGCAGGAGCAGTTCCCGCTCGTGGTCGAAGGCACTGTGCCGGCCCATCCACACGCCGCGTGAACCTTCCGGCAGATCCAGGCGGATCTGGAAAAGGTACTTGTTGAAGCGCCCGGCCGCCCGGCCAAGGGAGGTCGACATGTACCCCGGCTCGGTCTGGACCGAACCGACCAGCGACCGCGGATCCCGGTCACCCAGCGCCGTACCGTCGACAAGCTGCATGAAGTTGACGTCGACGAGCCCGCGCTGCGCCTGGATCGGCTCGGGAAGCGGCTGGTCCAGCGCCTCGTCCAGCAGCGCCACACGCCGGTCGAACGCCTCCACGCTGGGCGTCTCGCCGAAGTGGTCGTTCAGGAGGCGCCATCGCCTCTCGTTGCCCGAAATCTCGAAGAGCCGATTCTGCGGGTTCGGCGCGGACAGAATCCGCTGGACCAGCTCGCGCCGCTCCCCGGACAGGCCCTCGTTCTCCAGCAGGCCGCGCAGTTCCTCCAGCGACACGAAGGGGCCGTCGGTCAGCTCGGCCAGGGTCATCGACGCCTGGTGGTCCTCGCGCAACCGATTCAGGTAGCCGGGAAGATCCGCACCAGGGCGCAGGAAGTCGTTGAGGAACGAGTCCTGCGTGTAGCGGTACAGCGCCTGCTGCAGGTGTTCGGGCAGGCCGGTGTAGACATGCGCGAGGTTGGCCTCGCCGTAGGCCTCGCCCTCGACATCGGTCTCCAGGCGCCGGACCGGCTGCACCGAGTCCCCATCACCCGCGGAACGCGCCATGGGACCGGGATCGCCGACCGGATCCGGGTCGGGCGTACCGGGCGGGATCACGGTCACCCGGATCTGGTAGCTCATCTCGCCGGTGATGGAGGACCGGCCGAGTTCCTCGACACTGTCGACCCGGTACCGGGTGTTACGGGGCAGGAGCAGTTCACGCTCGGCCGGGAAGGCGCTGCGCCGGCCCATCCAGACACCGCGCGAGCCTTCCGGCAGGGTCAGCTGTATCCGGATGCGCCTCGAGGGGAACGCCGAGTTCCGGCCGAGCGAGGTGGACAGGTACCCCGGCTCCGTCTGGACCGAGCCGACCAGCAACCGCGGGTCCCGGCCGCCCAGTGTCGTGCCGTCCTCGACCTGCAGGTAAACGACGTCGTGGACTCCGCGCTCCGCCTGGATCGGCTCGGGAAGCGGCTGATCCAGCGCCTGGTCCAGCAGGGCGACGTGACGGTCGAACGCCTCCACGCTGGGCGGCTCGCCGAAGTGGTGGTGCAGGTGGTCCCACTGACGAGCGCTCGACTTGATCTCCCCGAGCCGCTTGCTCGGGTCCGGCGAGGACAAGATCTGCTGGACCAGCTCCCGCCGCTCCCCGGAGAGCCTCCCGCTGCGCCACAGATCTTCCAGCGTGTTCAGCGACACGCGGTAGCGGCCGCCGGCCAGCTCGGCCAGCCTCTCCGACGTCTCATGGTCGGCCTGCAGCCGCTCCATGTAGCCACGGAGGTCCGCACCGGGGCGAAGGAACTCGTTCAGGGACGAATCCTCCGTGTAGCGGTACAGCACCGTCCGTAGTTGATCTGGGAGATCGGTGTAGAGATGCGCGAGGTTGGCCTCGCCGTAGGCTTCGCCCTCGTTGTTGGTCGCGAAGCGCCGGACCGGCCTCACGGGGGCCGCCGGGGCCGGTTCGCCCGGATCGGCCGTGGCCCACCCCGAGGAGGTGGCGTCGCCGTTCGCATCCTGGTCGATGGCGCCCGTGGGCGCGATCACGTAGACGCCGAGCTGCCGGGCGACCTCGGTGATGAAGGACCCGTTGCCCAGATCGTTCACCAGGAGCAGCAGATTCCGGCCGTTCCAGTTCGGGTCGTTGCGCACCAGGTCCGCCACGTCCCACGGGCTCAGACGCAGGCCACCCGAGACCGGGCCCTCCCGGTCGCCGTGCGCGTCGATCGTGAACGTGTGGGGATGCGGCCGAACCTCACGAGCGGAGTCACGCAGGAAGCCCTCGGCCGGTCCGTAGAGCGCACGCCCGGCCGGGGTCTCCAGACTGTTCCGCCACACCTCATGGAGACGCGGCGGCAGACCGTCCGGCACACCGTGCGTGGACGCGCCCGGCGAGTCGTGGTCGGCGGAACGGGCGAGCGGACCGGGGTCGTCCGCGTCCCGCCCGGCGCGGGTGTCACCCGCGGACGGGGAGCCGGGCTCGCGGTGTTCGGAAGCGGCGTTCGGGTCCGGCTGCCGGCCGGGCTCCGGGCCCGCCGGTCCCAGACCGTGGGCCGCCCGGATCTCCTCGTTCAGGTTGTCGAAGCTGCGGTAGTGGGTGGTGATCCTGGGCGGATCGCCCGGGTTCGGCCCAGGCTCGACCTGCACCCAGCGGGCATGGACGACCTGGGGCGTCAGGTTGGGGTTGTTGGGCTCGGGGAAGAAGTCCAGGCGTTCGATCCTGATGTTCGAGCTGTTCAGCTGCTCGAGTCTGATCTCCATCGCGCGCCAGGCGAGGTTGGGCGGCATTCCTCTCTGGCCGCCGCCCTGGTTGGTGGCCTCCTCCTGGGAGAAGTAGTTGATGAACTCGCCCGGCCCGCGCATCTCGTGCGCGAAGATGTGTCCGCCGTTGAACTGGAAGAAGTCGCTGCTCGGCGTCGGGTACTCGATGTTCCCCAGCCAGCCCGACAGTCCCTGCGTGCTGTTGTTGCGCTGCCTGGCGCCGGAGTTGTAGTGGGGTTGGCCGGTGGCCGCGACCGTCTCGCCGCTGCCGCCGGTCTGGTAGAGGAACGTCCCCCTCAGGTCGAGGATGCCGTCCGGGCCGTCGAGCCGCAGGTCACCCTGCCGGACCCGCCGGGGAGGATCGAAGTCGTCCGGCGACAGGCTCCGGAAGGCGCTCGCCGGCTCGGCCATGTAGAACGCGTTCGGCCTGGGAACCCGATCACGGATGACCTGTTGTTCCGAAGCTCCGAGTTCGGGGTTGTAGCCGGTTCCCCTGCCTCCGTACCAGGTCCGGACGTGCTCGACCTCGCCCCTGTCGTTCGTCCAGAAGATGCCGTGCAGCTGACCCCTGGTGTTGTAGACCGCGATCCTTCGGTTCCTCGGCAGATTCGGCTGCGCCGAGTAGGCCCCCTGCCTCCTGGGGTCGTAGTCGCGGACCGTAAGTGGTTCACGCTCAGGCGGATCGAACCGGGTGGCCGGCGGCGTACGTCCCTCGTCCATGGAGTCGCCCACGAACAGGTGCGGCTCACCGATTCCGAGGTCGACCCGGTGCGTCACATCGGGCGCCGGGTCGGTGAAGTCGATGTTCCGGTCAGGGTTGAACGGAGGGGGATGCTCCCTCCGGGGGTCGTACGGAGGCGTCTGGTTCGGGTCGATCGGCGGCGTGGCGACATGGGTGACCCGCGCGTCGCCGTTGTCGTCCCGCTCGCCGGTGTAGGCGATGGTCCGGAGGACGTTGACCCCGTCCACCTGCTCGTAGACGTGGTAGACCCGGTTCGGCTCCAGATCCGTCAGGTCCGCCACACGCTCGTCCGGCCCGAGCACGATCGGCTCCGGAGTCCGGTCACCGACCGGCGGCGGATCCCAGTCCGCCTGCTGATGAGGCATGTCGGGATCGGCCCGATGCGCAGCCGGATGCGGATCCCGCGGGTACGGGTGCCCTGGGGCGTTGCCGCCGTGGCCCACCGGGTACGTGGTGCCGTCCGCGCGGAAGGTCGTCCAGGTGCCGTTCGGCGGCTGATCAGGCCGCTGACGCCCATCCGGGCCCGTCTGCCCCGTCGAGGCGTAGACGTTGCCGTCGGCGTCCGACCAGGCCAGCCGGTTCGGCGCCGTGACGGGAACACCCAGCCTCGCCGCCAGTCGCCCCGCGAACTCGCCGTCACCGGTCTCGCATGACAGCAGCAGGACCTCGCGGCCGTTCCAGTTCGGGTCGTTGCGGATGAGATCGGCGACCTCGTCCACGCTCAGCCGGCGGCCACCGACCCGCATCCCGTCCGCGTCACCATGACCGTCCACCACGAACCGGTTCGGATCCGCCGGAACCCGCCCGGCAAGATCCCGGATCGGCCCCTCGTCCGGGCCGTAGAAAGCGCGGCCCGCAGGAGTCGACACACTGTCCCGGAACACATCGTGCAGATCCTCGGGCAATCCCGGCGGAGGCGCCTCACCACGGCCGCTCTCGTCCGGCGCCGCGCCATCACCGTCACCGTCGGCGGAACGGGCCTGCGGGCCTCCGTCGTCCCCATCGCCCGCGGATCGCGCCATGGGACCGGCGCCGGGGCCGGCGCCGCCCGAATGCGGCCCTGGTCCGGGCGATGCCGACGCGCCGTGGTGGTTCGACGGGCCCGGATCGGGCATGCCGGGCGGGATCACGGTCGCCCGGATCTCGTACCTCATCACGCCCGTGTCAGGGTCCGGGCCGCGTTCCTCGACACTGTCGATCCGGTAACGGGTCCCACGGGGCAGGACCAGTTCACGCTGATCGTCGTAGTGGCTGTGCCGCCCCATCCAGACGCCCTGCGCCCCCTCCGGCAGGTCGAGATGGATGTGGTAGCGGAAGGGGTTGTTGTCGACGACCGCGGGTTCCCGCCCGAGCGACGTCGACATGTAGCCCGGCTCCGTCTGGATCGAGCCGATCAGCGCCCGCGGATCCCGGTCTCCGAGCGCGGTGCCGTCGGCCAGCCGCATGAAGTCGACGCCATGGAGCCCGCGTTCCACCTGGACGGGCTCGGGAATCGGCTGCCTCAGCGCCTGGTCGAGAAGGGCGAGATGGGCGTTGAACGCCTCCGGGGTCGGGGGCCCGCCGTAGTACTGGTGCAGGAACGCCCACTGCGCCGAGTTGGCCGTGAGGTCCTGGAGCCGCTGGGCCGGGTTCCCGGTGTTCAGGACGTGCTGGATCAGCATCCGCTGTTCGGGGGTGAGCGCGGCGTTGTGCCAGAGACGGGGGAGCTGATCCGGTGTCGGCATGACACCGTTGTTCATGTTGGCCAGCGCCCACGCCGTCGTGTGCTCGTTCCGCAGGTAGTTCAGGTAGCTCGGCAGGTCCGCGCCGGGACGCAGGAACGCGTTCGGGAACGACTGGACCGTGTAGTTGTAGAGCGCCTGCTGCAACTGGGGTGGCAGGTTGGCGAAAACATGCGCCAGGTTCTGGTCGCCGTACGCCTGACCCGCCTCGTCGGTGTCGAAGCGCCGCACCGGATCCACCGGTGCCGGCGGGGCCAGGCCGACCGGTCCGTTCTGGTCGGCCATCGCCCAGCCGGACGACGTGACCCGGCCGTCCGCGTCCAGGTCGACGGTTCCGGTCGGCGCCATCACACGGACGCCGAGATGCCGGGCGACCTCGGTGGCGAACGGTCCGTTGTGGCCCAGTTCGGGGACCAGGAGCAGCACGTCCCGGCCGTTCCAGCGCGGATCGTTGCGCACCAGGGCGGCCACGTCCGCCGGGGACAGGGGACGACCTCCGGCCGTCGGGCCGTTCCGGCTGCCCGCCGCGTCGAGGGTGAACGCCGTGGGGTGCGGCTGTACCCCGCTCGCCAGCTGCCGGTAGACGGGCTCGTCCGGACCGTAAAGCGCACGCCCCGCCTGTGTCTCGGCACTGTTGCGCCACACATCGTGAAGGTGCGGCGGCAGGCCGTCCGGCACGTTCTGCGAGGGTGGCGGCCCATCGGCTTCGCCGGTCGGGTCACGGTCGCCGGTCCGGTCCCCGTTGCCGTCCGCGCTCCGGCCCCGGTCAGCGTCACGGGTGCCGGGCTCCTCGCCACCGTCGCGTGACGTCGAGGGATCGGTACCGGACTCCGCCGGGTTCGTGCCCGTCCCCTCCGGCCTCTCCGGTGCGGGACCCGTGGCCGGGTCGGCGCCGGGCTCGTTCCCGCCGCCTTCCACCCGCCCCGTCCCGGCGTCCGCGTCGTGCGCCGGCCGTCCGCCGCCGGTGGTGTTCTCCGCGGTGCGCGGATCGGAGCCGGGGTCACCGTCCGAACGCGGCGTGGGTCGCGGGCCCGGCCCAGGCGACGGATCGGCTCCGGAAGCCGGCGAGACGGACGCGCCGCCGGAGTCGGCCGCCCCCGGGTCCGGCATGCCGGGCAGAATCGCGACCGCCCGGAGCTCGTACGTCATCTGGCCGGTGTCGGGGTCGATGCCCGCTTCCTCGACACTGGTGATCCGGTAGCTGGTACCACGGGGCAGGACGAGCTCGCGCTGATCGGGATAGGCGCTGTGCCGCCCCATCCAGACGCCCTGCGATCCCTCCGGCAGGTCGATGTGCATGCGGTAGCGGAACTGCTCGCCGTCCACGACCGCGGGCCCGCGCCCCAGCGAAGTGGACATGAAGGCCGGCTCCGTCTGGAGCGAGCCCACCAGCAACCGCGGATCGCGCCCGCCCAGCGTCGTACCGTCGCCGAGCCGCATGAAGTCGACGTCGAGCAGCCCGCGCTCCACCTGGATCGGCTCGGGTAGCGGCCGGCTCAGCGCCTGGTCGAGCAGGGCGACGTGGTTGTTGAAGGCTTCTACGGTCGGCCTGCCGCCGTAGTAATCGTTCAGGAAGTGCCACTGCCTGGAGTTGTCCAGGATCTGGTCGAGCCGGTCCTGGGGGCTCGGGTGCGTGAGGATCCCGTGGATCATCGCCCGCTGGTCCGGAGTGAGACCGGGGTTGTTCGCGAGATAGGCCAGCTGGTTGACCGACGGCATGACGCCGTGGTTCATGCTCGCGAGCTGCCAGGACAGCTGGAAATCGTCCTCCATGAACCTCAGCGCGCCGGGAAGGTCCGCTCCGGGGCGCAGGTAGTGGTTCGGGAACGACTGAAGCGTGTAGTTGTAGAGCGCCTGCTGGAGGTGGGGCGGCAGGTCGGCGTAGACCTGCGCGAGGTTCTGGTCGCCGTAGGCCTGACCCTCGTCGTCGGTGTCGAAGCGCCGGACCGGATCCACCGGCTGGGTGTCTGCAACGGGCTGCGTACTCGGATCCGGCTGCGTGCCGGGATCCGGCTGCGTCGTCGGGTTCGGCTGGGTGTCTCCAACGGGCTGCGCGCTCGGGTCCGGCTGCGTGCCGGGATCCGGCTGCGTCGTCGGGTTCGGCTGGGTGTCTCCAACGGGCTGCGTGCCCGGGTCCGGCTGGGCGCTCGGGTCCGGCTGTGCGTGAGCGTCCGGATGCGTGCTCGCGGCCGGCACGGCTCCCGCCGGAGGCTCGGCGACGTTCCAGCGCGCCTTGATCCCACCGTTGACGTCCGTGTCGACCGGGCCGAGGGGCGCGACGACGCGCACACCGAGCAGCCGGGCGATCGCATCGAGATCCCCGCGGCCGAAGTCGGGCACCATGACCAGCAGGCTGCGGCCGTCCCAGTTCGGGTCGTTGCGCACCAGGTCCGCGATGTCCGCCGGGCTCAGTGTGCGGCCGTCCACGCTCAGGCCGCCGGTCCCGTCCGAGTGACCGTCGACCATGAAGTAGCCGGGGTCGGGGCGCACCGACGAGGCCATGTTGCGCATCAGGACCTCGTCGGGACCGTAGAACGCACGGCCCGCCGGGGTCTCGACGCTGTCGGTCCACGCGCCGCGAAGATGTTCGGGCAGGTTCGCGACCGCGGGGTCCAGCCGGTCCGCGTCCCAGCCGGGTGTGCGCACCTCGGGCGGGGGTGGCGCGTCGTGGGGGACGAAGCTGCCGTAGATGTGCCACTTGTGGCCATCGAAGACCACGTCGTCGACCCGGAAGGTCATGCCCCGGGGCAGCAGGAGTTCCCGCTCCCCCCTCCCGAAGTCGGAGATCCCGCTCAACCACACCGCGGGCGTCCCGGCCGGCACCCGCATGTGAAGGGCGTGCAGGCTGGAGAAGGATCCACCGGCATCGCCGAGCGAGGTGGACATGTAGCCCGGGTCGGTGAACGTCCGCCCGACCATGTCGGCGGGATCCATGTCGAGGTGCGACAGGCCGGTGCCCCGGGTGATGACCACGTCCTCGGTCAGCCGGTTGCTCATGATGGCCTGGTCGATCTCGTCGATGTGCGCCCGCACCTCGGGATCGACCGGGTCGCCGCTGCGCAGCTGCCCGTTGATCTCCTGGTAGGTCGGGTGCCGTCCCGTCGACTCCTCCGTGTAGTGGCGGAGGGCCTCACGCCGGGAGTCGGGCAGGCTGTCGGAGTGGCTCCGCCACTGCGAGTCGCCGTAGTCGGCAGAGGAGTAGTGGTCAGGGTGGTAGACCGCGCCCTCGGAGATCCGGTCGTGGGCGAGCGACATCCGCTCTTCGGTCGTCAGCGGTCGCTGTGGCTCCTCGCCGGGGGACTCCTCGGTACGCGAGGTCTCGGGAGCGTCGTCGGCCTCCCGGTCCGCCGCCGGCTCATCCGTCCGTTCGGCGGTCTCGGCCGGCTCGGTCGTCTCGGCACCGTCCGTCCCCGTCCGGTCGGCGGTGTCTCCGGACGGCTCGGCCGGATTCGTGGTCGCGGGCTCCGCCTTGGGCCCGTTCCCCGAGGGCCGGGCGGAACCGTCCGGCCCGGTGGCGGGTCCGGGCCCCGGCATGCCCGCCATAGGCATCGGGAACACACCGAACCCGTCGGGCGCGGGCGCGTCCGAACCGGAGGCCGCGTCGTTCCCCGGCGCCCACGTTCCGTCCGGCCGTTCCGGGACGTCCGCGAGCACATCCGGCTTGCCGGACGCGTCGCCGTTCTCAGGGTCGTTCTCGGGTGCGGTCTGGGAGGACTCGGCGTCGTCGGTGTCCAGGGGCCGGGCCGTGTCGCGGTCCCCCGGGTCGCCGGGCGCCTCGGTCTCCGCCGGACGCCCTTCGGTCTCCCCTGGACGCCCTTCGGCCTCCTCGGGGGAGGGCGCGCCTTCGAGTCGCTCCGTGAGCGATGGTCCGGACTCGGCGGGGCCATCCGTACCGGCTGGACTCGGCTCCGGAGAGTCCGAGACCTCCAGGCGATCCATAATCGAAGGGGTGGCGTCGCCGGGACGCCCCGGGTCCGCGCCAGGGCCCGCCTCGGCGGGGTCCCCGGCCTGGCTCTCTCCGTCGCCCGGCCTCTCGGCCTCTGGGGGAAGGCCGGTTTCCGTACGGGAGGGAGCTTCGGAAGGGGCGGCCCCGGTGGACTCGTCCCCCTGCCGGCTCGTGTCGCCGGCGGGGTTCTGCGCCGGGCCTTCCGCGGGCTCGTCGGCGGAGTGGGCGCCATCGCCCGGCGGCGGGCCGTCCGGGGGCACCTGTGCGGAGCGCGCCATGGGTTCGAGCGGCGGCTGGAAGCCGGTCTCGCCGGACGGGGGCTCTTCGGACGTGCCGGAACGCTCCCCTGCGGGGGTCGATCCCTGGGGAGCGTTGGTGGAAGAAGTCGAGGCTCCGGATGGGGAACGGCCGGCGTCGCCGCCGCGTCCCCCACCGCCACCGGGAGCGCCCGCGCCGGGAGCGCCGCCCGCGGGCACGCCACCTACAGGGGCGCCACCGACAGGGGCACCACCCACAGGTTGCCCGCCGGCACCGGGACCACCGGCCGCGGGCCCACCGAAACCGCCCCCGCCGACCGGCGCCGCGCCACCACCGCCGGAGGGAGCGGAGCCGCCGGCGGGCTGAGCGCCGGCGCCGCCGGAGGCGCCTCCATCGGATCCACCGACGGCGCCACCGGCGAGGGAGGATCCGCCGCCACCGCCGCCGTCGCCACCGAGCAGGGCCGCGATGCGGTTACCGCCACCGGAGCCACCGCCATCACCCACGGTCTGGTACCCGCCGCCGGGCTGACCGCCGCCGGGCTGACCGCCGCCGGACTGACTGCCGCCGGACTGCCCGGAACCACCGCCCTGGTTGGAGCCGCCACCGCCGTCGCCGGAACCGCCGCCCGAACCCGAGCCCGAACCGCCGCCCGAACCGCCGCCCGAACCGCCGCCGGAACCACTGCCCGAACCCGAACCGCTGCCCGAACCGGAATTGGAGCCGCCGCCGGAACCGCCGTCACCCCCGCCCGAGCCGGAACCGGAACCGGAACCCGAGCCGCCCCCTGAGCCGGAACCTGAGCCGCCGCCGGAGCCACCGTCACCGCCGCCCGAGCCCGAACCGCCACCCGAACCGCCACCGCCGGAACCGCCGCCGGAACCACTGCCCGAACCCGAACCGCTGCCCGAACCGGAATTGGAGCCACTGCCGGAATCGCCGTCGTCACCGCCGTCGTCACCGGAGCCGCCGTCGTCACCGTCACCGCCGTCGTCGCCCGAGCCGCCGCCGGAACCTCCGTCGCTGCTGGGAAGGTGCAGGTCGAGGCCGCCCTTGGCGCCGCCGACGCCGCCGCCGAACGCGCCGGAGGTCGCGGCCTTGGCCAGGCCCTCGGCGCTCAGGTCCTCACCGGTGATCGCGGCCGAGGCCACGGTCGAGGCGACACCGCTGATCGCCTCGGACGCGCCCTCGCGAACGGTGCCCTTGAGGGCGCTGGCCACGACCTGGTCACCGGCCTCGACGCCGAGGCCGGGGACCTTGCCCATGCCGACGCCGATGCCGCCCGAGAGCGCCCCGCCGATCGCGCCGTCCAGGGCCGCCATGCCGGTCTTCTGCCAGTCGACGCCGTCCCGGCTGCCCTGGGCGATCTGCAGGCTCTGGATGGCGAGGTCGAGACCGACCCCTTCGATGACGCCCATCAGGACGCCCCGGCCGATCGCCCGCAGCAGGGCCTGCCCGATCGTGCGGCTCGCGACCTGGGCGCCGATCTGGACCGCCGGAATGCCCGCGGTGGACGCGCCGAATGTCACGAACGCCGCGTTGATCAGCATGATGATCTCGATCGCCGTGATGATCAACAGGGCGATGAACATGTACTTGGCGTACTCGATCTCGAGTGCGCCCCCGTCCATCGCCTCACCGAGCTTGTCGCAGGCCTCGCTCAGCTTGGGAAAGATCTGCGGATCGACGTCGACGTACTGCTCCCAGTTCGCCCGGAAGGCGTCCGCGGAGTCACCTTCGACGGTCGACAGGACCCTGGTGGCCACCACGGTGAGCTCATCGGCGATCTCGCGGACGTCGATGCCGGCCCGCCGCCACGCCCCGCCGCCGCGGCGCATCGCCGTCTCGTCGCCCTCCGGCCAGTCCGACCCGACGATCCAGGAAAGCCATTTGACCGAATCGGGGATCTCCATTCCCATCGGTCACTACCTCCCGCGGCGTCCGCGGTTACCGCCTCCGCTGGCGTCCTCGGCGTCCCCGAAGGTCCCGGCCATCCTGGCGACGCCGTCCTTCATCTTCTCGACGTTCTCGCTGACCGTGATGAGCAGCTTGAGCACGTCCTGCGCGTTCTGGAGGTAGTCCTGCTCGAACGCCTTGCCGGTCTCGTCGGCGCCCCAGCACTTGCCCTCGGCCTGGAGGGCGGCGTCGAGCCTGGACTGGGCCTGGCGCAGGTCCCGCGCGCCGTCCTCGAAGCCGCCGCCGGCCTGCTTGAGCGCGTCCCGCTCTACCCGGAGTTCGCGGGTCATTTGCCACGCAGCCCGTAGCGCGCCTTGACCGCCTCGATGTCGGTGAGGTCGGCGGGAAGCAGCTTCTCGTAGTCACCGTCGAGGACCTCCTCGGGGACCGCGCCCGCCATCACCTCCCGGCGCTGCTCCCCCACCTGCCGGACCGCGTCCTGGGACGCCTCCAGCACCGCCTCGGCCAGCTCCTGGGAGGCGAGCTTGCGGTACACGCGGGGGTCGAACTCGACCTTGGTCAGCTCACCCTGGGCCCCCACCGTGACCTTGACCATCCCGTCCGCGGCCTCACCCGTGGCCCCCAGCGCCGCCACCTTGGCCTGCATGTCCTGTAGCTGCTGCCGCTGCTCCTTGTACCGCTCGAGCAGCTCGTCGATGTGCGCCTGCCATTCCTCGCGCATGCAGCAGAACCCCTAACAGACGGACCGACCCCCGGGAGCGCCCGCAATCGGAGATCACGGGCATAGGCTGGCTCATCTTCTCGCCAGCCTCTATACGACGCAACCTATTCATCGCTATGTGCCAAAATCCATGAACATCGGCGACATGACCGGCTGGACGCGTGCTCCGGGGTGATGAGACGCGCGTCCGTCCCGTCTGGTTCGCTCCCATGACCAGGAACGTGTTCCGCACTCCGCGCCGAGAACCCCGCGGGCTCGCGGCCGAGGGACGGCGGCCGGAGATCAGGAGCGACGTGACGGGCGATCATAGGAGCCGAGCGCAATTCGATCGGCCGGGGGCCGGCCTCGGCGCGAGAACCCTCACATCTGTTGGAGCACGAGTGACGGACGACGGCCCGCCGCAGGAGAACCCCGAGCCGCCCACCCGGCCGGCGGCCCCCCGGTTCCTCGCACCGGACCAGCGGCTGGACGGCTCGTCCCGCCCGCCCGACCGCGAACCCGCGGACGCGTCGGTCGCGGACGAGGCGACGGCCCCGGTCGAGGCGAACGCAGCGGACGCAGCCGACGCGGCGGGCGGAGCGGACGATGCCCGGCCGGGAGAGCGTCTCTGGCGCCGCCCGGTCGTCCGGTGGGGCGCGTCGGCGTCCGCGGTGGTGCTCCTGGGCGGCTTCGCCTGGTCGGTGCTGCGGGCCGAGCCGTCCCCTCCGGCTCCCCCGCGGTACGTCTCGCTGCCCGAACCGTGCTCCACCCTGTCCCAGGACACCCTCCGAAGCCTGACGCCGAAGGCCCAAACCCGGAAACCCTCCCTCCAGGGCGGCACGCCGGGCGAGCGGCGGGCCGAGTGCGAATGGAAGGAGCCCCTCACCACCGAGGCCGGGCGCACCCTGAGGTCGCACCGGCTCGTCGTCGGCGCGCGCCTGATGCTCGACCACGAGGGGAGGACGGGAACGGCCCGGGCCAAGGAGGGGTACGAGAACGAGCTGACGGCCGCCCGCGGTGGTACGGGACGGATCACGGGCGGTCCCGCCCGGTTCGAGCTCGATTCGCCCTTGCCGCTCAGGGGAATCGGAGACCAGGCCTTCGTGCGGCCGACGCAGACCGACGGCGCCTTCGTCCGGAGCAGCAAGGCCGTCGTCACGGCCCGGGTGCACAACGTGCTGCTCACGATCGAGTACGCGGACACCGTCCAGCCGCTCGACGGGGACGGCCGCTCCAAGGACGCCGAGGCGGCCCCGATCGCCCCTCCCACCGCCCGCGCCAATGCCGAGAGGGCGGCCCGCGACGTGACGGCGGCCCTGGCGGCCTGCTCGGCCTGCGTGCGCCGATGACCCGGCCGGGCCCGTGCCCGCGGTACCCCCACGGGGACGGGCACGGCCCCGGCTCAGGCGAACGCGCCCTTCTCCGTCTCCTCGATGAGATGGTCCACGACGGCGTGCAGGTCCGCGCGCCCGGCCTCACCCCGCCGTCGGCTCCGTTGCCGCCGAGCCCCGTCCCCGATCTCGCCGAGCCGCCGGAGCCAGCCGGTGACGCGGTCGAGGTCGCCGTGCTCCTCCAGTCCGGGCCGGGCGGTTTCGAGCAGGCGGCGGGCGACTTCGGTGACGGGCACGACCTCGCCCGTGCGGACGTCGATCCCGGCGCCGGTCGCTCCGTCCCGTGCCGCCCGCCAGTAGGCCAGGCGCATCAGCTCCGGCTCCAGGACCGGTCCCGGGTCCCCTCGTTCGACCGCGGGCAGCAGGCTCACCGCCAGGGCCCGCACCAGCGCGGCGTATGCCGCCGACTCCGCCGCGGTCATGGGGATGTCGGCGGCGCGGATCTCCAGCGTCGGATGGTGCGCGGAGGGGCGGATGTCCCAGTAGACGGTGCGCTCGTCGATGAGCGCGCCGGCCTCCCGCAGGGTCGCGATGAGCCGGGCGTAGTGGGCGGCGGAACGGAAGTGGGGCGGAGGTCCCGCGACCGGCCAGCGGCTCCACAGGAGCGTCCGCCAGCTGGCGTACCCGGTGTCGCGTCCGGCCCAGTACGGAGAGTTCGCCGTCAGGGCGATCAGCGCGGGGAGGTGGGGGCGGAGGTGGTTGCTCATCAGCACCGCCCGCTCGCGATCCGGCATCTCCACGTGGACGTGCACGGCGCAGAGGTTGTACTCGTGCAGGAGCCCGCGCACGCTCGCGCGGCCCTGCTCCTGCCTGGGGCCATGGGGAAGGGGGGACGGGATCGCGTCCCCCACCACCGGCGTCCCGCTGGCGACGATCGCGAGCCCGTGCTCCGCCGCGGCGGAGGCCAGGCAGGAGCGTCCCTCCCCGATCTGCCGGGCGAGTTCGGCGGCCGTGGCGCAGGGCCTGGTCCGGGTCTCCACCTGGAGTTCGGTGTCCTCCCCGACGATCCGGGAGCCCAGCACCTTCCTCGCGTGGGCCACCACGGCCCGTGCCCGGGGCACCACGTCGCGGCCGGCCGGATCGACGACGAAGAACTCCTCCTCGACCCCGAAACGCATCCGCGCGGCCCCTCTCACCCTCGCCCGGACGGTGGTGAGAGGGAGGCCGGGCGCTGCTCCCCGATCAGCCTTGCCAGCCCTGGGGCGGGCCCTGGCCCTGCGGTGGGCCCTGGCCCTGCGGTGGGCCCTGAGGCGGCTGCTGGTACGGCCCGCCTGGATGCCCTTGGGGAGGCTGGCCGTAGGGGGACGGCGCCTGCGGGCCGTTATCGTACGGCCCCTGCGGCTGCCCCTGCGGCATGTGCGCCGCCTGCGGTGCCCCTTGGAAGGGACCCGGGTTCGCCTGCCCGAACCCGGGCGGCGGTGGAGAAGACCCGGCCGCCCCCCGCGGGCGACGCCGCTTGGAGCGCAGCAGCGAGAACACGCCGATCACCACCGCCAGAGCGATCACCGCGAGGGCGATCCCGAGGTACACGCCCTTCGAACCGGACGACTCCTCCTTCGCCGGTGCGGCATCCGGCTTGCCCGCGGTCGCCGCCTTCTGGGCGCCGAGGACCTTGTCCAGCCGTGCGTACACAGGGTTCGGCGCGTTGGCCGGTACCTGCTGGGAGAGCGCGTTGCGCAGGCTGAGCGTCCCGTAGCCGAACCGGTTGTCCTTACCGGGAGGGCCGAAGTCCTTGGCGGTGTTGGTGGCCAGCTGAACGATCTGCCGGGCCGACTTCTCGGGGAACCTGCTCCGCAGCAGGGCGAACGCGCCGGCCGCCAGGGCCGTGGCGTGGCTGGTGCCCGCGCCGTTCGGCCAGACCCTGCCGTCCTGGCTCAGCGCGGGGATGTTGACCCCCGGCGCGGAAAGGGTCACGTAGTCCTGGCGCTGGGTCTTCTCCCACGCCTGCCCCTTGTTGTCCATCGCGCCGATGGCCACGACGCCCGGGCACGAGGCGGGATATGTCGGGTTGTTGGAGGTGTTGCCCTCGTTACCGGCGGCGGCGACGACGATGACGTCCTTCTTCGCCGCGTACGCCACGGATTCGAGTATGTCCTTCGGGCACAGGTTCGGGTGGGTCCCCGCGGAGGACCCCTGCGAGATGCTGATGATCTTCGCCCCGTTGTCCACCGCGAACCGCATCGCCGAGGGCGTGGACGAGTCGGAGACGCCGGGCGAGGCCAGCGGCATGATCTTCGCCTCCGGCGCCACCCCGGTGAAGCCGGTCTTCACCCCGCGCGACGCGATGAGGCTGGCCATGCCCGTGCCGTGGCCGAACTGCGATCCGCCCTCGGTGTCCCGCCGGCCGTCACCGCTCGAACGGTAGGACTTGCCGGGAACGACCGCGGCGCGCATGTCGGGAAGCTGCGCGTTCACCCCGCTGTCGAGCACCGCGACGGTCACGCCCGCGCCCTTGGTCTTCGGCCACACCAGCTTCTCGATGGCCCAGCTGTTGAACCACCACTGGCGCTGGCCCAGCGGCGAGGCCTCCGCCGCGGTGGCCGGGGCCACGGCCAGGCCGACCGCCAGCGCGGCCGAGGTGAACCGAAGGAGCCTTCGCACGTCCTCACCCTTCCTCACGCGATGCGGGCGGCGGGATCGCTCCCGCCGCCCTCAGCCGCGTCCTTGCTCGCAGATCAGCCGATCACCGGAGGCGCGGTGTCGTCGTCCGCGCCCCAGACGTCCTCGTCCTCGGTCAGCCAGGTCTCGCGCTCGCGCTCCTGCTCGCCCTGGTTGCCCTGGCCGGCGCCGCCCATCGGCATCCCGCCCATCGGCATGCCGCCCATGCGGCCGGCGCCCGCGCCCGCGCCCGCGCCCCGGAAGGCGCCGCCGCCGAGACCGGCCGCGCCCAGGCCGCCACCGGCACTGCCCAGCCCGCCAGGACCGGCACCGCCCGGGAAGTTGCCGCCGCCGCCTCCGAGACCGCCACCGCCGCCGCCGGGCGGCATACCGCCCGGGTCACCCATGCTCGACAGGTTGCTGCCGCCGCCGGCGCCGCCGAACGACGCGCCGCCTCGATCGCCGAGCCCGGCGAGCTGGCTGGATCCGGGAGGGGTGCCCGTGTACGAGCTCGGGTCCAGGTGCGGGTTCCTGTTGTTGTCGAGCGAGGCGAAGGGGCTGCGGTCCCCGTCGGGGAACTTGCCTCCGTCCGGCATGCCGCCGGGGCCACCGCCGCCGGGGAGCTTGCCGCCCCCGCCGGGGCCGGGGCCGCCACCGCCGCCGGGAGGGCCGCCAGGGGGCGGGGTGTTCTCACCCAGGCCGTCCGGCAGGTCCTGCTCGACCTCCTGCGGCACGTTGTTGTGCGACTGGGCGGTCCGCATGAAGAGCCGCTCGAGCTTCTCCTTGGCCCACCGGTTGTCGTCGGAGTCGTCGTCGTCCCAGCCGTCTTCCATCGTTTCACCGACGGACTTGTAATGCGGGAGGATCTCCGTGCCGTACCACTTGAAGGAGTTCGACGTCGCCAGGCTCTTGTCCGACATCTTGGCCGAGGTACGGTGCACCTGGCCGAGCTGGTCCAGCGCCTTCTGGGCGTTGTCGCCCTTCCAGTGCTTGATCAGCTTGTCGGCGTACCCCTCCAGCTTCCGGGTGTAGTCCGCCAGCGCGTTGGCCGCCTTGATGTACTCCGTGGACGCGTCGTTGACGACCCCGGGGTCGATCTTCTTGAAACGCTCTTTGACTTCGCTGAACTTGGTGCCCTCGGGAGCCTGAGCGTTCTCGTTGGCGCGATCCTGCCAGACGTTCTTCTTGATCCAGTTCTCAGTCATGGTCCTTGCCTTTCACAGTCACACCCGCACCCCCAGAACCCGCGCGGAAGCGGGACGGTGCACCGCGATCCACTTCGTCACCCCAGTGAGTTCGCCCCGTCCGGTACACCTTGCGACAAAGCGATACACGCAGGCTCGGACGCCGACGTCAGATGTCGACGCCCCCCTCGACCTGCTGCTGAGTCCTGTTCTCGCCACCCTCGTAGGACTCGTAGGTGGCCTTCAGCTTCGCGGCGACACCCTCGATGTTGGCCAGGATGTCGTCGAAGTACTCACCGAAGACCGTGCTGGCATTGGTGGCCATGTTGACCCACTGCTGGCCGACCTCTCCGCCGCCCACCTTCTCGACGGAAAAGCCCTTGAGTCCCTTGACCCCCCGCAGGCGGTCGGTGAGGTCGTTGAGGTCATTGATGATGGTCGTGCGGAGGGCCCGCAGTTCGTCCGGATCGACCTCGAACCCGTCCTCCGCATTCTTTCCCCACTGGCGGCTCGGGTCGTTCTCACGCTTCTGCCCCTGATAGCCGGCGAGGTCGGGGGCATTCTGCGTGCTGGTGATCGTGTACTGGTGCCTCAACTCGGGATGGTCATCGAGCGTCCCATCCGCTTTGTGCTGCTGGTAAAGCTGCTCGACCTCTTGGGGAGAATAATTCTTCAGGCACGTGTTGCAGGTGCACTTGTAACTTGTATCGGCGTCTTGGCTGTAACCGCCCATTGCTCACCTCCAGGAGTTTCCGTGGGACGTCGAACCGTCGACCGGCGACGACGCCGTGCGGCCCCGGCGGGTCCGCACGGCGTCGTCCGCCGGCCGGTCAGCCGCCCCAGATACCCTGGTTGCGCCGCTCGGCGGCGGTGTAGTTGGTGTGCGCGTCACCGATCACCATCCCCAGCTGGTTCAGGACGGTGCCGATGTGCTGGGCGGCCTTGTCCCACTCACGCTTGTGGATCCAGTAGGCCTCCACCGCGTTCCCCTCCCACCGGGAGAGCTTGCTCTCGAGGTTCTTCTCGAGGTCGTCCAGCTCGTCGGTCAGGGCGCGGTAGGCCAGGGTGAAGTCCGCCTGGGCCTGCTGCAAGGCGGGCATGTTCGCCCTCTGGTAGCTCATCTTGCGAATCCTCCGAAGTTCAGATCCAGTAGGTGTGATCAGGTGGTGCCGTTGAGCAGGCTCGCGATCTTGTTGGCCGCGTCCTCCTGCTCCTGCTCGGTCGCCTCGTACTGGATCTTGGTCTGCACGAGCTTCTCGTGCATCCCCTCAAGCTCGCGGAGCACCTTGCCCATCTGAGTCTGGAAGTCGTTGAAGACCCGGTCGAACGAGCCTGCCGCCATCCCCTCCCAGCCGGCCATCAGCTGCGCCTTCTGGCTGTCGAGCTTGGTCTGCAGGCCCTTGACGACGCCCGCGGACGTCTCGATCCGCTGAGCGGCCTGCGCCATGGCCTCTTTGTCGGCTGCGGACACCTGGCTCATGTTTCACCTCCGTGGCGACGTTGATCACGCGGTCCTACCTGCCCCCGTCACGACCAGCCGCATGTCTCGGCAGGAGGGGACGCCTCCGGTGACCCAAATTACTGACTAACGATAGAGGTCAACTCAGACAATGTCGAGCGAAAAGGCCAACACAGCACTCCCGCCTATTCATCTGAACCTCTCGACACCCACGCCCGGCCCCCGCCTCCGTACTCCTACCCGGCCCTTCGCACCGGCGTGGTCGCCGCCTTGGGATCAAGTGCGGGACCTGCGGGGATGAGATGTAGGACACTCGCGGGAACCGGAGCGGCCTTCGCTGCGTCATATCCAAGATTGGCCGCAATTTCGGCCGAGGGAATGGCGTAGCGAATGCCCTGATCATTGATGATGGACAGGGAACCGACGGCACCGGCGGCGCCGGCGCCCGGCGCCAGCCGCACCAGCGAGGCCCCGCCCGGCGGCAGGACGAGCTGGTCGACGGCCGCGCCGCCCCCGGAGGTGCCGACGCCCAGCGCGGTCACCGACGGCGGCGGCAGCTGGCCGCCGAGGGTGAGCTGCGCGGTCGTCGAGGTCCCGCCCGAGTACACCGCGCACAGCGGCTCGGTGGTGGTCCACTGGACGAACTTGGGCATGGTCGCCGGCAGCGCGTCGCTGTAGAGCCGGGTCCGGGACTGCGTCGCGGTGGCCGACGGCATGTCGGTGGGCAGCGCCTCGGCGAGCCGGCCCGGATAGGCCGCCTTGGTCGCCGGGTCGCTGAGCAGCAGGCGTGCCTGGGTCCCGGAGATCTGCGCAAGGCCGTCGTCGAGCGTCACGTACCAGTTGGTGCCCCCGCCGGTGTCGGCCTTGAAGATCTGGCCGACCCGGGCCTCCTGGCCGCCCGGCCCGCGGACCTGGCGGCCGCGCTGCCCGGGCACCTGCGGCGCCGCGAAGTCGCCCGTCGCCGGGATGGAGTTCAGCCATGCGGGCGCGACCTGGGCGGGCTGGGCGCCGCCGGTGAGGGCGGAGACCTGCGCCGGCGGGAGCCGCAGGCTCATCCGCCGGTCCTTCCAGATGACCCAGCTCTGGCCGGCCGCCTGGACGACGAGGGCCTCGCCGGCCGGCAGCGTACGCCCGCCGACCTTGCGGCCCGCGGCCAGCGCCGTCATGGGCCTGCGCACGCCGGTGCCGCCGTCGGCCTCGCGGACGCACACCGACCAGGGGCCGCGGATCAGCTGGTCGGCGGCCGGGAGCGAGTCCGGAGCGCCCGCGATGCCGATCATCGGGCCGCGCTCGAACTTGTTCAGGGACTTGCGCGACACCGAACGCGGCTTGGTGCCCTTCTTGTTGAGGGCCAGCAGCGCCGAGGCGTAGTTGGCCACCGGCAGCAGCTTCCTGGAGTTGGTGTCGTAGATGTACTTGGTGCCGGTCTCCTTCTCGATGATGATCGTGTCGCCCTTGTCCAGCCCCTTGGCACCGCCCGGCCTGATGAGCCCCACGATGGCGAAGACGCCGATGAGGACGATCGCGAGCGTCGCGCCCCCGAGGACGCCGACCGACAGGCGGCGCATGGGCGACTCGGCGACGTCGGGCTCCCCCTGCAGCAGGGCCAGCCCGACGCGCTGCATCATCAGGCGATGCGCCTGGTAAAGATCTCGACGGCTCTGCATCAGCCGTTCACCCCGCAAGCCCGCGCACGCGCGCGTAGATGTCGAGCACGGCCAGCGCCAGCGGGATCAGCGCGATCACGACGATCATGTCGATGATGTCCCCGGCGCGGCCCCAGAACGGGGTCGGGCGGTTGTCGGGCAGCCACAGGGACATGGCCACCACGATGCCGCCGACCAGCAGCAGCGGGAGGAGGCCCGCGGCCAGCGCGACGAGCTGCCCGTGGTTCAGCGCGGTGTCGACGGCCAGCAGCCCGAGCCCGGTGAGCCCGGCGACCATCAGCCAGGCCCGCTGGGCGACGCTGCGGAAGACCCTGGAGCGCAGCAGCAGCGACAGCGACAGCGCCGCCATGGTGGAGGGGGCGGCCCACCCTCCCGCGCCGAACAGGAACAGCAGGGCGCCCAGAGAGATCATCGCGATGCAGGCCACCAGGCCGGTCGCGTACCTGTCGGCGGCGGCGGTGCGCGAGAGCACGGAGCGGCCGTCGACGGTCTCGGTGTCGTTCTTGAGGTCCTCGGCGTTGGTGGGGATCGGCGGCAGCGGCAGCCGCGCGAACCGGAACGCCAGCGAGGGGACCGCCGCGGTGAACGACAGCGCGATGACCGCGAGGAGCGCCGCCAGGCCGGCGGGCTCCAGATCCGGTACGAAGAAGGCGACGAGCGAACCGGCCACGCCGAGCAGCGCGGCGATGGCCGTGCCCAGGAAGACCGGCAGGCCGTCCACGACGATGAAGGCGGCGAGGAAGGCGCCGAAGGCCAGCACCCCGAAGCCCGCGAGCATGTGCGGGGCGCCGAGGTCGTCCAGCTGGAGGGTGGAGCGGGCCGGCGCGAGGAGCCCGGCCAGGAACGCGTACGGGAGCGCCGCGTACCCGAGGACGGCGCCCGCGCCCGAGTCGCCGAGGGCCCGGGACAGGGCCCCGGCCGCGATGAGCGTGATCAAGGCCACCACGGCGGCGGAGATCGCGGGAAAGATCCAGGACGGCCCGGACAGCGCGATCACCACGGCGCCGACCGCCAGCGCCGCACCGGCCACGCCCAGGCCGAACGAACGGGTGGTCGTCGGCCGCCAGCGGTCCGAGCGTTCCCGGATGCCGCTGGCGATGACATCGGCCACATCGTCGAACGCGAGCTCGGGCAGCTGGGCCGACCGCGGCCGGAAGTAAAGGATCTCGCCGTCGCGCACGCCGAGCGCCGCGAGGTCCTGGGCGGGATCGAGGGGGGCGTCGTCCAGGCGCTGCAACACCCAGCCCGAGTGGGCCAGCCCCGCGTCGGCGAGATTCTCACCGGCCGCGCGCAGCAGGGTGGGCAGCATGTAGGAGAGCGGCACGTCGGTCGGCATCGACAGATCGACACGGCGCCGTGGCGCGACGATGGTCACCCTGCACAGCGGGGGGGCAGCCGGCGAGTTCACGGGTAGTCCATTCCTCCCTGATCTTGACACCTGCTGTTCACAGCGCGGAGCCTAGGATGTTCGCCCGGACCGAGCGAGAGCAACCGCTAGATTCTGGACCGAACACCACACGGCGTGCCAGAACTCGCCGCTCGGTCATGCAGGCTCATGGAGGAACCCCCAGGTGAGTACCATCCTCGTACGGCGGCAGCAGCGCAGACAGGCCCCGCCGACGCCCAAGGGTGAGATCCTACTGGAGTCGCCCCCCGAGCTCCCCGAGCAGCAGAGCGGCGGATTCCAGCAGGTCCTGACCTTCGTGCCGATGATCATCATGCCGGTCATGATGGGGCTGATGTTCCTGGGCGGCGGCACCCGGAATCCCATGATGATGATCAGCAGCGGCGGTATGGCGCTGGCGATGGGCCTCATGATGGTCGGCCAGCTGGGCCGCGGGTCGGGCGAACGCAAATTCAAGCTGAACGGCGCCCGCCGGGACTATTACCGCTACCTGGGGCAGGCCCGGCGCAAGGTCCGCAAGGCCGCCGAGCAGCAGCGCGAGGCGCTGGAGTGGAACAGCCCGCCGCCGGAGTCGCTGTGGTCGCTGGTCATGAGCGCCCGGCTCTGGGAGCGGCGCCCGACCGACAAGGACTTCGGCAACATCCGGATCGGGTCCGGCTCGCAGAAGCTCGCGGTGCAGCTGATCCCGCCGGAGACCAAGCCCGTCGAGGACCTGGAGCCGATGACCGCGGGCGCGCTGCGCCGGTTCGTGCGGGCGCACTCGACGGTGCCGAACCTCCCGATCGCCGCGTCCATGCCGTCGTTCTCCCGGATCGTGCCCGCCGGCGACCCCGACGTCGCCCGGGGCATGGTCCGGGCGATGGTCGTCCAGCTCGCGACGTTCCACTCCCCCGACGACGTCCGGATCTCGGTGTGCGCGAGCCGGGAGGCCCTGCCCCACTGGGAGTGGGTCAAGTGGCTGCCGCACTCCATGCATCCCACCGAGCACGACGCCGCCGGGCCGGTCCGGCTGATCGCGCCGAACCTGTCCATGCTGGAGGCCATGCTGGCGGGCGAGCTGAAGGACCGGCCGCGGTTCACGCCCGGGCTCTCCCCCAACGACCTGCCGTACCACGTGGTGATCGTGGACGGCGGGCAGGTCACCCCCGACTCCCAGCTCGGCGCGGACGGCATCGAGGGCGTCTGCGTGATCGACATCAGCGGGGCGGTGACCCCGGTGGCCGACAACCTGATGCTCCGCCTGCGGGTCGCCGCGGACAAGATGGCGATGCTGCGCCGCGACCGGACGGGCAAGGACGTGCCGACGATGCTGGGCCGGCCGGACCGGCTCACCGTCGTGCAGGCCGACGGGCTGGCCCGCCAGCTGTCGCCGCTTCGGGCCAGCGCCGCCGCGAGCGGCGGCGGGGAGGAGATGGACGTCCTGTCGGCGTCCACCACGCTGACCACGCTGATGCAGGTCGGCGACCCCCGCCTCCTGGAGCCGCGGACGGCCTGGCAGCCGCGGGCCCCGCGCAACCGCCTGCGCGTGCCCATCGGGGTGAACCCCGAGGGCCGGCCGGTCGAGCTGGACATCAAGGAGGCCGCGCAGGGCGGCTTCGGCCCGCACGGCCTGTGCATCGGCGCCACCGGCGCCGGTAAGTCGGAGTTCCTGCGCACCCTGGTGCTCGGGCTGGTGATGACCCACTCCTCCGAGACGCTGAACTTCGTCCTGGTCGACTTCAAGGGCGGTGCGACCTTCCTCGGGATGGACGGGCTGCGGCACGTCTCGGCGATCATCACCAACCTGGAGGACGAGCTCCCGCTGGTCGACCGCATGTACGACGCGCTGCACGGCGAGATGGTCCGCCGCCAGGAGTGGCTGCGGGCCGCGGGCAACTACGCCTCGCTGCGCGACTACGAGAAGGCCCGGGAGCAGGGCGCGCCGCTCAAGCCCATGCCGACCCTGTTCATCGTGCTGGACGAGTTCTCCGAGCTGCTGTCGGCCAAGCCCGACTTCGCCGAGCTGTTCGTCATGATCGGCCGGCTGGGCCGGTCACTGGGCGTGCACCTGCTGCTGGCTTCGCAGCGCCTGGAGGAGGGCAAGCTGCGGGGACTGGACACCCACCTGTCGTACCGCATCGGCCTGCGGACGTTCTCGGCCGCGGAGTCGCGCGTGGTGCTGGGCGTGCCGGACGCCTACGAGCTGCCGCAGGCCCCCGGTCACGGCTACCTCAAGGTCGGCACCGAGACGATGACCCGGTTCCGGGCCGCCTACGTCTCGGGCCCGTACGAGCCGGAGCCGGCGGCGGACCAGCAGGCCCGCGGCGACGCCCCGAAGGCGGCCCCGCAGATCGTGGCCTTCGGCGCCGACTACATCCAGCCGCAGGTGGTCGAGCAGCCGCAGCAGGGGCAGCAGGCGACGCCCAAGCGGGACGACGGGCCCAAGGAGAGCCTCTTCGACCTGGTGGTCAAGCGGCTCGTCGACGCCGGGCCCGAGCCGCACCAGATCTGGCTCCCCCCGCTGGACGAGCCGGGGACCCTGGACCAGGTGCTGCCCAACCTCCAGCACACCGAGGAGCACGGCTTCACCACCGCCGGATGGGACGGCCGGGGCCGCCTGCACGCCTTCGCCGGCATCGTGGACCGCCCGTTCGACCAGCGCCGCGACCCGATGTGGCTGGACCTGTCCGGCGCGGCCGGGCACGTGGGCATCGCGGGCCAGCCGGTGAGCGGCAAGTCGACGGCGCTGCGCACCCTGATCAGCTCGCTGGCGCTCATGCACACGCCCCAGGAGGTCCAGTTCTACTGCCTGGACTTCGGCGGCGGCTCGCTGGCCGGGCTGGAGGGCCTGCCGCACGTCGGCAGCGTCGCCACCCGGCTGGACCCCGACCGGGTCCGCCGTACGGTCGCCGAGGTCGCGGGCCTGATGGAGGCCCGGGAGCGGCTGTTCACCGAGCGGGGCATCGACGGCATCGCCGCGTACCGGCGGCTGCGGGCGGCCGGGGACATCCCCGGCGACGGGTTCGGCGACGTCTTCCTGGTCGTGGACAACTGGCTGACGCTGCGCTCGGAGTTCGAGCAGGTCGAGTCCACCATCACCGATCTGGCCGCGCGCGGCCTCGGCTTCGGCATCCACGTCGTCGCGGCCACCAACAAGTGGTCGGAGTTCCGCACCGCCATCCGCGACCTGTTCGGCACCCGGCTGGAGCTGAAGCTCGGTGACCCCTACGAGTCGGAGATCGACCGCAAGATGGCGGTGAACGTCCCGGAGGGCAGGCCCGGACGCGGCCTGAGCCGGGAGGGGCTGCACTTCCTGACCTCGCTGCCGCGCATCGACGGGCGGACCACGAGCGAGGACGTGTCCGACGGCCTGCGCCACCTCGTCGAGACGGTCGCCGCGAGCTGGCGGGGACGGCCGGGCGCGCCGCCGGTGCGGATGCTGCCGGGCCTGTTCCCGGTGACGCAGCTGCCGCAGGCCGCCGACACGGGCAAGCCGATCCCCATCGGGATCGACGAGGACACGCTCTCGCCGGTCCTGCTCAACTTCGAGCAGGACCCGCACTTCATCGTCGTCGGCGACAACGAGTGCGGCAAGTCCAACCTGATGCAGCTGCTGGCCCAGTCGATCAAGGCGCGGAACACCCCGAACGAGGCGCGCCTCATCATGGTCGACTACCACCGCGCCATGCTGGACGTGGCCGAGGGCGACCACGTGATCGGTTACGCCGCCGCGCCCGCGGCCGCCACCGGGCTGCTGAAGGACATCAACGGGGCCCTGGTGGCCCGGCTCCCACCGGCCGACCTGACCCCCGAGCAGCTCCGCAACCGCTCCTGGTGGACGGGGTCGGACCTCTACCTGCTCATCGACGACTACGACCTGGTGGCGACCCCGTCGGGCAACCCGATCGCGCAGATCGCCGAACTGCTGCCGCAGGCCCGCGACATCGGCCTGCACGTGATCGTGTCCCGGGCGATGGGCGGTGCGGGCCGCGCCATGTTCGACCCGGTCATCCAGCGCCTCAAGGACATGGCCAGCCCCGCGCTGATCATGTCGGGCTCCAAGGAGGAGGGCGCGCTGTTCGGCGACGTGCGGGCCCAGCCGCTGCCCCCCGGCCGCGGTACCTTCGTCGACCGCCGGACCGGCAAGAGGCTGATCCAGACCGCCTTCATCGGGGAGCAGCCGAACGGCTGATCAGCGGCGCAGGGCGGCCCCGGCCGCGGTCGGTGACGGCCGCGGTCGGTGACGGCCGCGGCCGGGGTCGCGACGGTTGGCACGGGCCGCGACGGTTGGCGGGGGCCGCGACGGTTGGCGAGGGCGGGCGGCTCGTGCCGCTCAGCCCTCGCCGCCGCCGGTGGACCGGGCACGTCCCGGCCGCCAGCCGCGCCGCCGCCCGAGCGGGATGACCGCCCCGCCGAACGCGACGGCCAGGGCCAGGATGACCGCGCCCACGGCGATCCCGGCGCCGATGCCGCGGGTGCGGTGGTCCACGGGGGGCCGCCCGCCGATGTCGATCGCCCCGGCGGCGGCCCGGGGGGCGGCCTGCCCGGCACCGGGGTTCACCAGCCCCGTGACCGCCTGCATCGGGCTGATCATGCCGCTCCCGCTGCCGGTCCCGTTGTCGCCCTCCGCGGTGGCCTTGATGCGCTGGATGACCTGCTGGTAATTGAGGTTCTTGTGGCGGGACCGCACCAGGGCGGCCACGCCCGCGGCGTACGGCGCCCCGAAACTGGTGCCGCCCAGGCCGCCGATGTAGCCGGTGGGCCCGGTCGAGATGATGTTCGCGCCCGGCGCGGAGACGTCGACGCGCGTCTTGAGGTTGGAGAAGTCGGCGATCGTGCCGTTCTCGTCGGCCGCCGCGACCGAGAGCACCCCCGGGTAGCTGGCCGGGTACGCCTGCTGCTCCTTACCGCGCTGGTCGTCCTGGACGTTGCCCGCCGCGGCGACGATCAGGGCGTCCTTCCGCTGGGCGTACCGCACCGCCCTGCGCAGCTCGGGGGTGTCGGGCGCGGCCACGGAGACGTTGATGACCTGGGCCCGGTCGGCGGCCCACATGATCGCCTTGGGCAGCAGCGTGTTGTCGTTGGTGCTCTCGCCCGAGGTGAACTTCGCGTTGACCAGGCGGGCACCGGGCGCCACCCCGACGAAGGGCACGCCACGGGACTGCCGCTGGTCGGCGGCGGCGATGATGCCCGCCACCTCGGTGCCGTGCTGGAAGCAGTCCTCGGGGGTGGTCTTGGTGGCGTCGAAGTGGGCGACGACACGTCCGGCCAGCTGCGGATGCCGGGCGCTCACCCCGCTGTCGACCACCGCGACGGTCACGCCCTCGCCCCGGGTGACCTTCCACGCCTCCTCGAAGTCGAGGCGCCGCTGTGGCCATGGCTGCTGGGTGATCTGGGAGGCCGGCTGGCCCTGTGCCGGATTGCACGCCGGCGCGACGGCCGGTGCGGCCGGTGCCGCCCATACCGGTGGCGCGAGCGCCGAGGTCAGCACGACACAACCGGCACCGGCCACGAGTCCCGCTACTCGCATGCCCCTACTCCCCTGACACCCGCCCGACAGCACCACGACTGTAAACGCTCCCGGACGAAACGCGTACGGGCCGCGGTGCCGCGGCCTCACGCGGTCCGTTCACCGGGCGCTCCCGATCCTGGCGAGGGCGTCGTTGATCGCCTGGGTGAGGATCTCCATCTGGTGCAGGCCCTCGTCCTTCGGCTCCTGGCCCGGCTCTCCGGAGGGCGCGCCCTCCGCGCCGCCCTCGGCCTCGGTGCCGCCTCTGGCCTTGGCCGCACCCTTCGCCGCGCCCTTGGCCGCACCCTTGGCCGCCTTGGTCTTCGCCGGGCCTTTGCCCTTCGCCGCGCTCTTGCTCTTCGCGGCGGCCTTCGTCCCGGTGTCGCCCGCCGCGGAGGGCCGCGGGCCGGGCCGGGCCGCGTCCAGTGCCGCGTCGAGGGCCGCGTTGACCGCGGCCACCAGCCGCTCGCCCAGCTCCTCCGGCGGAAGGCGCAACGCCTCCGGGTCCAGCTCCACCCGCGCGAGCCGGCCGCGCACGGCGGTGGCCTTGACCCGCCCGTCCGCGTCCGCCCCGACGCCCTCGGCGGTCTCCGTACCAGCGGTCTCCGTACCAGCGGTCTCCGCACCGACGTGCTCCGTACCGGCGGCCGGCGCCCGATCGGCGCGCATCGCCTCCAGCGTCTCGCGGGCCTCGGCCAGCACCCGGTCCAGGTCCGCGCTTGAGAACTCGGTCAATCCGGCCATCTCCTCCGTGATCGCCCCCGGTACCGAGGGAGCATAGCCACCGGGGCGCTCACACCCGTGCGGAACGTACCGTTCAATGAGGGCGTTTCCCGCAAAGCACCGGCCCCGCGGCCCGCACGAAGCGGGACGCGGGGCCGGGAAGCCTCGCGGATCGGACCGCGCGGCCGGGCGCCGGGCCGGCGACCGATCTCAGATGGCCACCTCGAGGGCGGCGACCTCGCCGGTCTTGGCGGTGACGGCGTTGTCCACGCTCACACCGCCGGCGGCCAGCACGCGCACGGTCCAGTCGCCGTCGGCGGCGAAGAACCGGAACACGCCCTCGTCACCGGTGACGACCTCGGCGGTGAACTCGCCGGTCGAGTCGAGCAGCCGGGCGTAGGCGCTGGAGACGGGGGCGCCGTCGCGGGTGACGGTGCCCTGGATGACGGCTTCGTTGGCCAGGTCGACGGTCGCGGGAAGATGCGCCGTCTGCGCGGGCGCTGCGCAGCCCTGGGTCATGTTTGTCCTCCTTCTCCGTGAAAACGGATGATCTGCTCCGCCGGGAACGGCGGGGTCCGCTGGACGGGCGGAAGGGTGGTTACTTGGCCTCGCCGAGCTCGATCGGGACGCCGACGAGCGAGCCGTACTCGGTCCAGGAACCGTCGTAGTTCTTGACGTTCTCCAGGCCGAGCAGCTCGCGCAGCGCGAACCAGGTGTGCGAGGAACGCTCGCCGATGCGGCAGTAGGCGATGGTGTCCTTGCTCAGGTCCACGCCGGCCTCGGTGTAGAGGGCGCGCAGTTCCTCGTCGGACTTGAACGTGCCGTCGTCGTTGGCCGCCTTCGACCACGGGATGCTGCGCGCGGTCGGGACGTGACCGGCCCGCTGCGCCTGCTCCTGCGGCAGGTGCGCCGGGGCCAGCAGCTTGCCGCTGAATTCGTCGGGCGAGCGGACGTCGATGAGGTTGTCCTTGCCGATGGCGTCCACGACCTCGTCGCGGAAGGCCCGGATGCTCAGGTCCTGGTCCTTGGCCTTGTACTCGGTGGCGGGACGCTCGGGCACGTCGGTGACCAGCTCGCGGGAGTCCAGCTCCCACTTCTTGCGGCCGCCGTCGAGCAGCTTGACCTTGTCGTGGCCGTACAGCTTGAAGTACCAGTAGGCGTAGGCGGCGAACCAGTTGTTGTTGCCGCCGTAGAGGATCACCAGGTCGTCGTTGGCGATGCCCTTGGCGGACAGCAGCTGCTCGAAGCCGGTCTTGTCGACGAAGTCGCGGCGGACCGGGTCCTGCAGCTCGGTCTTCCAGTCGATCTTCACGGCGCCACGGATGTGGCCCTTGTCATAGGCGGACACGTCCTCGTCGACCTCGACCAGGACGAGGCCGGGGGCGTCCAGGTTGGACTGGACCCATTCGGCGTCCACCAGGACGTCGGAGCGGCTCATGCGGGAACCTCCCTGTTGCGGATCTTCGTGGTGATGCGGCGGATCAGCGGATACATCTCGCAGCCGAGGCAGAACCCGAACACCGCGTTCAGGAACGCCGCCCCCAGCGCGCAGGCGGTGGCACCGATGCCGAGCCAGGGGACCCCCAGGGCGTAACCGACCATGCCGACCAGGGCGAATCCGAGGCCGACGCCCTGGGCGAACCGGGGCGGGGCCGCGTCCTCCAGCTCCCCCGGAGGGGAGAGCCGGGGCCGGATCAGCACCCGGTAGACCAGCCCGTACGGCGCGTAGCGGAGACCGAGGAAGGTCGCGAGCGCGAACACCACGGCCTGGGCGGCGAGCAGCAACCAGCTTCCGGTGACCAGGACCGCGATGAGCATCACCGACGTGACGGCCGCGGCGAAGCGCTGCCCGCGCGGATCAACCTGCATCGGGGCTCCTGGCGGAGAAGATGAGTGCGTACGAGCGAGAAAGTCGAAATGCTCGGGAAACGGCGGGGCTCGATGCCTCAGGCCATGCGACAGAGCGAGGCGGACACGCGGCAGAAGTCGACCGCGCGTCGCTTCGTGAGCAGCTGCTCTGTCCGGTAACGCACGGTCCGATGGTAAGCCGACGAACGTGGCGCTGTCACATCCGTCTCGGCTTTCGAGACGGTGACATCGGCCTCGGCGCAGGTCAACGCGGTCCCGTTCACGTGATGGCCAGGCCGAGGGCGGCGATCACATCGGCCTTGCGCGGCTGTCCGGAGGCCCTCTGGACGATCCGCCCGCCCGCGTCCAGGACCAGCACGGTGGGGGTGCGGACCACGTTCAGCCTGCGGACGAGATCGAGGCGGGCCTCGGCGTCGATCTCCACGTGCGCCACCCCGCCGACCATCCCGGCGACCTCGCCGAGCACCCGCCGGGTGGACCGGCACGGGGCGCAGAACGCGCTGGAGAACTGCACGAGGGTGGCCCGCTCACCCAGTTCGGCACCCAGGTCGGAGGGGCCGATCCGGTCGTCGCCCCGGTCGTCGCGCTGTTCCACGGCGCGCAGCCTCCCATCGCGGGACCGCCTCACCAAACCGAACGCGCCTGCCGCCGCGAGCACGCTCACCGCCACGAGTGCGCCTTCGAGTTCCACCCCCGGTCCAACCGCGCCGATTCACGGACTCTTCCCGACTTCCACCAAGGAATCGGTTGGCACGGCCGGAATCGGGCCCATGACCGTGGCGTGCGATCAGGCGGGAACGGTCACCAGGGGACGGCCGTCCACGGTGACGACCTCGAACGAGTACAGCTGGTCGCGCGGGATCATGGTGGAGCTCTCGTACACGCCGACGCCCTTCCTGTACGCGACGTACCAGCTCCCTAGCGGGTCCCTGCGGCCGTCCCGGGCCACCGCGTACCACCGGCAGCGCTCCCCGTACGTCGCGCCTTCCAGACGCAGCTCGACCTTGGTGCCCCATTTCCTGCTGTAGACCACCACCTCGGCCTTCACCCGCCGGCTCGGGTCGCCGGCGACGAGCCGTTCGCCCCCCGGGCCCGTCGAGACGAGGGGCGGCGCCGTGGGGGCGGGGGCGGGCGGGGGACGGTCACCGGTCAGCGAGACCACCGCGCCGCCCGCCACGCCGCCGGCCAGCAGCAGCGCGCAGGCGGCGGCAGCCGCGGGCAGCCACCGCCGCCCGGCACCCGGGGCGGGGCCGCGCCCGGAGAGAGCGCCGGGCAGCGCGTCCGCGACCCGGCCGCGCCACCCCCGGCGGCCCTCGGCGGCCTGCGCGAGCAGCGCGTCGAGGAGTTCCGGCGGCGGGCCGGCGACCTGGGCGATCTGCGTCTCGTTCACCCGTCCCAGCAGCGCCGGCATGCCCGCCAGCCCGGCCAGCTCGTCGCGGCAGGCCGGGCAGCCCTCCACATGCGCCTCCAGCCGGGCCCGCTCGGCCGGATCGATCGCCCCGAGCACGTACACCCCCAGTGAGGCGCGCGCCTCCGCGCAGCCGTTCACGGTGCCAGCCCCCGCTCCTCCAGGGCGAGTTTGAGGGCCCGCAAGGCGTAGTACGTCCGGGACTTCACGGTGCCCGCCGGGATGCCGAGCGCCTTGGCGGCCTCGGTCACCGACCGGCCCCGGTAGTAGGTCTCCACCAGCACCGCCCGGTGCTGCGGGCTGAGATCGGCCAGCGCCTCGGCCACCGTCCACGACTCCAGCGCCCGGTCGATGTCGTCGGCCCCGGCCGGGATCATCGCCACCTGCTCGTCGATCCCCGTCTCCGGCGGGCGGGACCGGCGCGCCCGGTGCGCGTCCACCACCAGGTTGCGCGCCACCGTGAAGAGCCAGGGCCGTACGGGACGCCCGGAGAGCGCCTCGGGATGCCGCCAGGCGCGCAGCAGCGTCTCCTGGACGACGTCCTCGGCGTGGAGCCGGTCGCCGCCGGTCAGGCGAAGCACATACCCCAGCAGAGGGCCGCCGTGCTCGCTGTAGAGAGCACGCAGCAACCCCTCGTCCGCGGTCCGGCCCACACCATGAACACGTACGGCGGTCCCGGGAGGTTCACGGCCGCCCGGCCTTGCCGGCCGTGATCCGCTTCACACCCTGGGAAATCGGGCGGGCGAGGCCGGTGACCGGTGGGTCAGGCGTTCTTCAGGTTGTCGAGCCGGACGTTGTCGGCGGTCGCGGTGACGCGCAGGCCCTCCGGGGTGGGCCGGATGCCGGTGATGCGGGAGCCGATGGGCAGGTCGGCCACCGGGACCGTCCAGGTGAGCTGCCGCTGGACGAGGGCGAGCGGGATCTGCCCGGCGCCCGAGCCGACCGACACCGGCGTGATCGCGATGCCCTTGCCGGTGGGCTTGACCGAGACGACCGCCGTGCCGCTCAGCGGGAACCCCAGCACCGCTCCGCTCAGGTCGACCTGGAGGTCGTCGCCCTTCGGCCGGATGTCCTTGACCTCCTTGGGCGCGCGCTTCTCGATCACCTCGTAGGGGATCACCGCGGAGGCGCTGGCGGTACGGGCGACGATGCCGGCGGTGCTGCCGGAGATCACGTCGCCGAGCGGGGCGGTGAGCCCGCGCATCTCCACCGTGACGTCGCCGACCGTGACGCCCTTCTCGGTCCAGTCGCCGATGGCCACGTCGATCCGGTCGTACTCGCCGCCGAGCGCCTGGGTGAGGAACGGGAAGCCGTGGATCTTCACGTCGGGCTGCCGCTCCAGGTTGTACTGGGCGGCGACCTGGCGGCCGATCTCGTCCTCGGCGAACCGGACGCCGAGCCGGTCCGCGGCGATGACGACCCCGATCACGAGTATCAGCAAGAACACCAGGAACTTCCGCATGGCTTTCCTCCGGGCGACGCGTCGTCGGAACGGCGCGCGTGGCCGCGCGCGGACGGCCACACCTTAGTCCGGGCCCGCGGGGCTCCGGGTCAGCCCACGGAGTGACTTCGGGCGCCGGGCGTGCGATCGCCCGCAACGTGCGGGAAATCCGACAAATGTGAGATCAGCCACCGGCGAAGGGAGGGAGGACCTCAACGACGCCCCCTTCGGGAAGGGCGATGGCCTCGTGTGGCCGCGTCCCGACCGGGTCCCCGTCGACGAGGAAGGAACTGCGTTCCACAACGCGCCCGAAATCGGCGGTTCGCCCTTGCCGCCGGGCCGCCTGGGCCATCGCGTCGGCCAGGGTCACGGCGTCGTACGGCTCCTCGTGGACCCCCGCGGCGGCCTTCGCGGCGGCCCAGTACCTGATCGTTCCCTTGGCCATGATCCCAGCGTCTCATCCTCCCGGCGGCCCCGATCCGGCCCCCTGGCCCCATTGCCCCGGGAGGCCGCTCGGATATGCTCTGGGAAGAGGGATCCGGGCGATGGGGCCATGGAGTTCATCCGAGAGCCCAGCGTGCCACCAGCGAGCCTTCCGGCTTGGCCGGGCTCGAATGATGGACCGCCTGGGTCCTTACGTCTTTCTGGGCGAGGAGGCGGCACTTGAGCAGCTTGCTCCTGCTGACCAACGCTTTGGAACCTTCCGATGAGGTCCTGCCCGCGCTGGGCCTCCTACTGCACTCGGTGCGCGTCGCCCCGGCGGAGGCGTCCGCGCTGATCGACGCTCCACCCGCGGACGTCGTGCTCGTCGACGCCCGCCGCGAGCTGGTCCAGGCCAAGAGCCTGTGCCGCCTGCTGCGCACCACCGGCCTGGACTGCCCGCTGCTGGGCATCGTCACCGAGGGCGGGCTGGCCGCGCTGAGCCCCGAATGGGGCCTGGACGACGTGCTGCTCCAGACCGCCGGTCCCGCCGAGGTCGAGGCCCGGCTGCGGCTCGCCGTCGGCCGCGCCGCCGCGGTGGCCGAGGCCGACGAGGTGCCGGGAGAGATCCGCAGCGGTGAGCTCACCATCGACGAGGCCACCTACACGGCGCGGCTGCGGGGCCGGGTCCTGGACCTGACCTTCAAGGAGTTCGAGCTCCTGAAGTACCTCGCCCAGCACCCGGGCCGGGTCTTCACGCGCGCGCAGCTCCTCCAGGAGGTCTGGGGCTACGACTACTTCGGCGGCACCAGGACCGTGGACGTCCACGTCCGGCGCCTCCGGGCCAAGCTCGGCGCCGAGTACGAGTCGCTCATCGGCACGGTGCGCAACGTCGGCTACCGGTTCGTCCCGGACCACCGCCCGGGCGAGGCCGAAGAGGCCGCCCCGGTCGCCACCTGACACCGGCCACGGATCCCGCCGGCGCGTCCCGAGACCGGCCGGCGCCCCGGACCCCGTCGGCGCGCCCTGGAACCCGTCGGCACGCCCTGAGCCCGCCGCCGTGCCGCGCGCACGACCGGCGGCGGGACCCGCACGCCTCCCCGCGCTCAGCCGAAGCGGCCGGTGATGTAGTCCTCGGTCGCCTTCATCTCCGGGTTGGTGAAGATGGTGCTGGTGTCGTCGATCTCGATGAGCTTGCCCGGCCGGCCCGTCCCGGCGATGTTGAAGAACGCCGTCCGGTCGCTGACCCGGGCCGCCTGCTGCATGTTGTGCGTCACGATGACGATCGTGTAGGTGCTCTTCAACTTGGCGATCAGGTCCTCGATCGCCAGCGTGGAGATCGGGTCCAGCGCCGAGCACGGCTCGTCCATCAGCAGCACCTGCGGCTGGACGGCGATCGCCCGCGCGATGCACAGCCGCTGCTGCTGGCCGCCGGACAGGCCCGCGCCCGGCTTGCCGAGCCGGTCCTTGACCTCGTTCCACAGGTTGGCGCCCTTCAGCGACTCCTCGACGATCTCGTCGAGCCGCGCCTTCTTGCGCACCCCGTTCAGCTTCAGGCCCGCCGCCACGTTGTCGTAGATCGACATGGTGGGGAACGGGTTGGGCCGCTGGAAGACCATGCCCACGACCCGGCGCACCGCCACCGGGTCGACCGAGGGGCCGTAGAGGTCCTCGTCGTCCAGCATGACCTTGCCCTCGACCCGGGCGCCCGGGATCACCTCGTGCATCCGGTTGAGCGTGCGCAGGAACGTGGACTTGCCGCAGCCCGAAGGCCCGATGAACGCGGTCACCGAGCGCGGCTCGATCGTCATCGAGATGTCCTCGATGGCGTGGACGCCGCCGTAGTAGGCGTGCAGCCCGGATACTTCGATCCGCTTGGCCATGGGGTGAGTGCTCCTTGTCGGGTCGATCGCGGGGAGGTGCGCGAGGTCGGGGCCGGTCAGCGGTCGCCGGCCGGGCGGTAGAGCCGGGCGATCAGCCGGGCGCCCAGGTTCAGCAGCATGATGATCATGATCAGCACCAGGGCGCCGGTCCAGGCCCGGTCGATGGAGTTCTGGTTGGGGTCGGCGGCCTGCTCCCAGATGAACGTGGGCAGCGAGCCCTGCGGCCCCTCGAACGGGTTGGTGTTGATCGCCTTGGTGAAGAAGATGGTCAGCAGCAGCGGCGCGGTCTCCCCCATGACCCGGGCGACGGCCAGCATGACGCCGGTGACGATGCCGGTCAGCGCGGTGGGCAGCACCACGAACAGGACGGTCCGCCAGCGCGGCACGCCCAGCGCGTACGACGCCTCCCGCAGGTCGTTGGGGACCAGCTTGAGCATCTCCTCGGTGGCCCGCACCACCGTCGGGATCATCAGGATGGTCAGCGCCAGTGCCCCGGCGAAGCCGGAGAACGCGAACCCGAAGGTCAGCAGCCACAGCGCCAGGACGAACAGGCCGGCCACGATGGACGGGATCCCGGTCATGACGTCCACGAAGAAGCTGATCGTGCGGGCCAGCCGGCCGTCCCCGCCGTACTCCACCAGGTAGATGGCGGTCATCACGGCGATCGGCACGGCGATCAGGCTGGTGATCAGGACCTGTTCCAGGGTGCCGACGATCGCGTGGTAGGCGCCGCCCCCCGCGTCCCGGCCGCTCAGGCCGTTCATCGAGAACGAGAAGAAGTCGGCGTCCAGCCGGGCCACGCCGTTGCTGATCACCGTCCACAGCACCGACAGCAGCGGGATGACGGCCAGCGCGAACGCCCCGTACACCAGGACCTGGACCACGCGGTCCTTGACCTTGCGGCCGGTGGAGACCGAGGTCAGCGAGCTCTGGGCCCCCTTGGTGGGGCTGGACACGGCGCTCACACGAACTCCTTGCGGCGCGCGACGACGGCGCGCGCGGCCATGTTGACGACCAGGGTGATCACGAACAGGACGAGGCCGGAGGCGATGAGCGCGCCCTGCCCGGTACGGGTGGCCTCGGCGAAGCTGTTGGCGATGTTGGAGGCGAACGTGGTGCCGCCGTCCTCGAGGATGCGGAGGTTGATGCCGGGGACGAAGGTCAGCACCATCGCCACCGCGATCGTCTCGCCCATCGCCCGGCCCAGGCCGAGCATCGAGGCGCCGATCATGCCGGAGCGGCCGTAGGGCAGCACCGACATCCGGATCATCTCCCAGCGGGTGGCGCCCAGCGCCAGCGACGCCTCGATGTGCGCCCGCGGCACCTGGAGGAAGACCTCCCGGGAGATCGAGGAGATGATCGGCAGGATCATGATCGCCAGCACCACGGAGGCGGTGAAGATCGAGTTCTTGCCGGGGCTGTCGCCGCCGAACAGCGGGATCCAGCCGAGCGTGGAGTTGAGGAACGCGCTGATCCCCTCCATGTGCCGGGACAGGAAGATCAGGCCCCACAGCCCGTACACGATGCTGGGGACGGCGGCCAGCAGGTCCACCAGGTAGCCCAGCCCGGCCGCCAGCCTGCGCGGCGAGTAGAACGAGATGAACAGCGCGATCCCGATCGCCACCGGGGTCGCGATCAGCATCGCCAGCAGCGAGGAGATCACCGTCCCGTAGGCCAGCTGGGCGATCCCGAACCGCGGCGGTGTGGCGTTGGGGTTCCACGCCTCGGAGGTGAGGAAGTTCGCCTCGTTGGCGCGCAGCGGCGGGATGGCCTTCCAGATCAGGAACACCGCGATCGCCGCCATGATGGCGAGCACGACGATGCCCGAGCCGCGTGCGGCGGAGACGAAGATCTTGTCACCGGCGCGCCCGGTGCTCATGCGCCGTCCGGTGGCGCGATGTCTGGCTCCGGCGCCCGTCTCTACGCCGGTCTCGCTGGTCACGGGAGGGCCTCCTCGGGTGGCTTCGGCCGTGGAACCCACGGCGGCCCCGCCACCGAGGTCCTCGGTGGCGGGGCTGCCGTGGTCGGGATCGGGAGGGGTCAGGACAGGGCCTTCACGGAGGCCTGGACCTTGGTCAGCACGCTGGCGGGCAGCGGCGCGTAGCCCAGGTTGGTGAGGATCTTCTGACCGTCAGCGCTGGAGGTGTAGGTGAGGAAGGACTTGACGAACTGCGCCTGCTCGGTCGGCAGGCCCTTCTCGCAGGCGATCTCGTAGGTCACCAGGACGATCGGGTAGGCGCCCGTCTCCTTGGTGGCGTAGTCGATCTTCAGCGCGACGTCGTTGCCGGTGCCGACCACCTGGGCGCCCGCGACGGCCTTGGAGGCGCTGTCGGCGGTCAGCTCGGTGTACTCGCCGGCGCCGTTCTTGACCTTGGCGGTCTGCAGCTTGTTGGTCTCCGCGTACGACATCTCGACGTAGGAGATCGTGCCCGCGGTGTTCTTCACCTGGGCGGTGACGCCGTCGGACTTGTTGGCGCCCTGGCCGGCCGGGGCGGGCCACTTCTTGGCGGGCTCCCACTGCCACGCGTCCGGCGCGGTGGTCTTCAGGTACTTGGTGAAGTTGTCGGTCGTGCCGGACTCGTCGGCGCGGTAGACCGGCTTGATCGCGTCACCGGGAAGCTTGGCGCCCGAGTTCTCCTTGGCGATCGCGGGATCGTTCCAGTTCTTGATCTTGCCGGAGAAGATCCCCGCGAGGGTCTCCGGGGACAGCTGCAGCCCGTCCACGCCCTGCAGGTTGTAGATCACCGCGACCGGGCCGACCACCATCGGCAGGTTGAGCGCGTTCCCGCCCTGGCAGCGCTGCTTGGCGGCGGTCACCTCCTCGGGCTTCAAGGCCGAGTCGGAGCCGGCGAAGGCCACCTGTCCCTGGGTGAACGCCTGGATGCCCGCCCCCGAACCGCTCGGGTTGTAGTTCAGGTTGGCGCCCGCGCACTTCTGCGCGTAGACCTTGGTCCACTCCTCGATGGCGTTCTTCTGCGCGCTGGAGCCGGCGGCGTTCACCGTGGCCTTGGCGCAGTCGATGTCCCCGGCGGGGACGTTCGCGGTGCTCGCGCCGTTGTTGTTGTCGCTGCCGCAGGCGCTGAGCGCGAGCGCGCCCGCCACGACCACACCACCGAGGGCGGCAAGCCGAGAACCGTTCTTCACCGGTAGGTCTCCTCTTAGTTCGGTAAGCGGTGTCCCGACCGGGGGCTGGAGTAGTTTGTCCAGGTTGAGGGGTCACCGTCGCAAGTGACGCTAAGGAGACGAGGTGACCAGCCACCCTGATCCAGGTGAACGCGGGATGAACGTGACCTGCCGGAGCCGCGAAAAATGCCCTGACGGGCCGTGGACATCGGGTTAACGCGCAGGTCACCTACACCCAGAAAGCGGGGCATACCTGGGTGTTCAGGGCAGTGACCTGGCCCGCTCCGGGAGCCGGTGCCCGCCCCGGGAGCCGGTGCCCGCTCAGGACTCCGTGCCGTACATGACGTCCACCGCGTACCGGGTGAAGCCCAGCGACTCGTACAGCCGCACCGCGGAGACGTTCGACTCGTCCACGTACAGCATGATCCGCGGGACGCCGCGCTCGCGGAGATGGTGCAGGCCCGCCAGGGTCAGGGCGCGGCCCAGCCCGAGGCCCTGCGCGTCCGGGTCGACGCCGACGACGTAGACCTCGCCCGCGCCGTCCGGGTGGATCTTCGTCCAGTGGAAGCCGAGCAGCCGGCCGCCGCGCTCGGCCAGGAAGAAGCCCGCGGGGTCGAACCAGGACTCGCCCTCCCGCAGCCGGACGTCCTCGATCGTCCAGGAGCCCTGCTCGGGATGGTCGGCGAAGGCGCGGCGGTTGACCTCCAGCCATGCCTCCTCGTCCTGCCCCGGGACGAACGCGCGCAGGCGCACGCCTTCGGCGACGGCGGGCTCGGGGAGGGGGCCGGCGGCCGGGCGGTGCATCTGGAACAGGGCCCGGACCCGGCGCAGCCCCTCGGAACCGGCCAGCGCGGCGGCGGCGGGCAGGTCGCCGTGCGCCCACACGCGCAGGGGGCCGCCGGCCTCGTCCCTGAGGGCGCGCAGGAGGGCACGGCCATGGCCGCGGCGCCGGTGCCCGGGGTGGACGACCAGCTCGGCGGAGGCGCTCTCGCCATCGGCGGCGGGGTCCAGGTGGCCGTACGCCACGATCCCGCCGGCGTCGATCGTCAGGCCGTGCCCGCCGCCGCGCAGCCGCAGCAGCGCGTGCTCCGAGAGCGGCACCACCCCGTCGGCCGCGGTGGCGGCCTCCACCAGCGCGACGACTTCGGCGATCTCGGACTCGGCCAGCCGTGCCTCACTCATGATCGCAGCCTATGCTCCCGCCGCGGCCGTCCCGCACGGTCACCCCGCGG
The DNA here is from genome assembly GCF_015751755.1 of Actinomadura viridis. Lineage (GTDB taxonomy): Bacteria > Actinomycetota > Actinomycetes > Streptosporangiales > Streptosporangiaceae > Spirillospora > Spirillospora viridis. Next base: position 8,071,389 of record NZ_JADOUA010000001.1, on the reverse strand, counting down.
TCGCCCGCCCCTGACGGAACCGTCACAGAAACGTCATGGAGTCGCAGGGAAGCGTACGCGCAGCCCACTTACGTTTCCAGGATGACTCGACGACGCTTGACCATGGCGTGCGGCGTCGCGGTGGCCGCCGTCATGGCGGTGGCCGCGCAACCGGCCGCCGCTCGTCCCGCGCCCACCGCATCCGTCCGCCTCCTGTCCCTGAACGACTTCCACGGCAACCTGGAGCCGCCGTCCGGCAGCTCCGGCACCGCCGTCGACGAGACCGGCGCCCCCGTCCCGGCGGGCGGCGCCGCCTACGTGGCGACCCACCTCCAGCGCCTGCGCAACCGCGACACCCTCACCGTGGCGCAGGGCGACATGATCGGCGCCACCCCGCTGATCTCCGCCGCGTACCACGACGAGCCCTCGGTGGAGTTCCTCGGCAAGGTCGGCGTCACCGCCTCCGCCGTGGGCAACCACGAGTTCGACGAGGGCTACCGGGAGCTCCAGCGGATCCAGAACGGCGGCTGCCACCCCGTCGACGGGTGCTCCCCGGCGGGCGCGTGGAAGGGCGCCGCGTTCGACTACCTCGGCGCCAACGTGGTCAAGGAGGAGACCGGGCGGCACGTCGTCAAGCCCTGGACCGTCCGGCGGATCAACGGCGTCCAGGTCGGGTTCATCGGCGTCGTCACCAAGACCACCCCGACCATCGTCAGCGCCGACGGGATCAAGGGGCTGGAGTTCCAGGACGAGGTGGACGCGGCGAACCGCGCCGCCCGCGAGCTCAAGCGGCGCGGCGTACGGTCCATGGTCCTGCTCGTGCACGAGGGCGACCAGGTCCCGTCCGGGCAGCGGCCGGACGCCTGCGGCGTGGTCCCCGGAGCCGGGACGCGGATCGCCCGCGACGCCGACCCCGAGATCGACATGGTGCTGGCCGGGCACACCCACCAGCAGTACGTGTGCTCGGTGCCCGATCCGAAGGGGCGCCCGCGGCTGTACTCGTCCGGGTCGTCGTTCGGGCGGGTCATCACCCAGATCGACTTCAGGGTGGACCGCCGGTCGGGCGACGTCGTCCGCTCGTCCATGAAGGGCGACAACCACGTGGTCACGCGGGACGTGCCCGCGGACCCGGCGACCGACGCGTTCGTCAAGACCTGGAAGGACCGGGTCTCGGAGGTCGCGAACAAGCCGGTCGGCCGCATCACCGCCGACCTGACCCGGACGCCCACGGCGGCCGGCGAGACCGCCCTCGGCGACGTCATCGCCGACGCGCAGCTGGCCTCGATGAAGGAGCACGGGGCGCAGATCGCGGTGATGAACCCCGGCGGCGTCCGGGCCGACCTGGTCCACAAGGCGTCCGGCTCGGAGGGCGACGGCGTGGTGACCTACGGCGAGGCGTTCGCCGTCCAGCCGTTCAGCAACGTGATGGGCGTGGCCTCGCTGACCGGCGCCCGGCTCGACGCGCTGCTGGAGCAGCAGTGGACGGCCGCGGGCGAGAAGATCCTGCAGCCCTCGGCCACGCTCCGCTTCACCATCGACCGGTCCCGGCCGGTCGGCGACCGCGTCTCGAACATCACGGTCGACGGCGCGCCGGTCGACCCGGCCGCCACGTACAAGGTGGCCGCCAACAACTTCCTGCTCGGCGGGGGCGACGGGTTCTCGGTGTTCACCGATGACAAGAACCCGGTCCTCGGCCCGGTCGACCTGGACGCCTTCGTGGCCTACCTCGGCACCGCCTCCCCGGTGGCGCCGCCCGCGCTGGACCGCATCTCCGGCGGGTGACCGCCGGGTGGCCGGCCGGCGCGGTGCGCGCCGGCCGGCACTCCGGTCAGGCTCCGAACAGGTGGACCAGCCAGTAGACGATCGCGGCCACCCCGGCGGCCATCGGCATCGTCAGGACCCAGGCCATGACGATGTTGCCCGCCACGCCCCAGCGCACCGCGGACAGCCGCTTGGTGGCCCCCACGCCCATGATCGACGACGTGATGGTGTGGGTGGTGGAGATTGGAGCGTGCCACGCGTACGCGGCCACGTACAGGATCACCGAGGCCGTCGCTTCGGCGGCGAAGCCCTTGGGCGGGTCGAGTTCGATCACCCGGCGGCCCAGCGTCCGCATGATCCGCCACCCGCCCGCGTAGGTGCCCAGCGACAGCGCTCCCGCACAGGAGATGATCACCCACAGCGGCACCGTGTTACCGTCCGAATGCCCGGTGGTGACCAGCGCCAGCACGATGATGCCCATGGTCTTCTGGGCGTCCTGCAGGCCGTGGCCGAGCGCCATGGAGGCCGCCGACAGCGACTGCGCGATGCGGAACCGGCGGCCGATCCGGCTCGGGTGGGCCCGGCGGAACATCCACAGGATCGCCACCATCACCAGGTAGGCCAGGAAGAACCCGACGACCGGGGACACCACCATCGGGATGGCGACCTTGTCGACCACCTTCTCCCAGCTGACCGAGGACGCCGAGGCGAGCCCGGCGCCCACCACGCCGCCGATCAGCGCGTGCGAGGACGACGACGGCAGGCCGAAGTACCAGGTGATGAGGTTCCAGGTGATCGCCCCCAGCACGCCGGCCGCGACCACGGTGAGGCCGTGCAGCCCGGAGGGCGGGGTGATGACCTCGCTGACCGTCTTGGCGACCTCGACGCCCAGCAGGGCGCCGATCATGTTCATCACGGCGGCCATCAGCAGCGCCGCGCGCGGTGTCAGCGCCCGGGTGGACACCGAGGTGGCGATCGCGTTGGCCGCGTCGTGGAAGCCGTTGGTGTAGTCGAACACCAGCGCCACGACCACGACCAGGACCAGGACGGCCGTCTGCGCGTCCGACCGCAGCCCGGCCGCGCCGGCCAGCATGGTCAGCAGCACGCCGAGCAGCAGCACCGGCCAGAACTTGTTCGGCCCCCGCCTGGCCTGCTCGGCCAGTGTCGGCTCGGCGCCCGGCGGGCGATCACCCACCAGGGTCGCGGTGCCCGGCGTACCGCCCGAGCCTCCGCCCCCCGGCGGAGCGCCGGCCCCCGCGCCGGCGGCCCTGGCCTCACCGGACGCGGGACGGCCGTTCTCCGGTTTCGCGGGGGCCTTCCCGGACGTGCTCACCTCGCCGGAGGAGCTCATGATTCCTTGACCGCGATGGTCTCGACCGTGTTGGCCACGCTCTCGAAGGCGTCGGCGGCCTCCTCGAGACGGTCGATGACCTCCTTGAGCTTCATCACCGTCAGCGCGTCGTACTCGCCGCCGAACAGCTTGGCCAGCAGCTTGCGGTACGCCTGGTCGCCCTGGTTCTCCAGGCGGTTGATCTCGATCCAGTACTCGTTGAGCTCCTTCATGGAGCGCAGGCGGGGCATCGCCTCGGCGGTCAGCTCGGCGGCCCGCTCGAGCACCTCCACCATGTGCACGATGTCCTTGGGGAACTCCTCGATCTTGTAGAGGACGACGAGGTCGGCCGCTTCCTCCATCTCGTCCATCACGTCGTCGATCGCCGAGGCCAGCCGGTAGATGTCCTCCCGGTCGAACGGGGTGATGAACGTTTCGTTCAGCCGGCGCATGATCGCGTGGGTGCACTCGTCGCCCGCATGTTCGCAGGCGCGCATCTTCTCCGCGATCGCTTCCCGGTCGGCGCCGTCGCTGATGAGCTCCACGAGCAGCCTGGCGCCGGTGACCAGGTTGTTCGCCGAGTCGGCGAACATGTCGTAGAAGCTGTCCTCACGCGGCGTGAGACGCAAGCGCACGTCGTACTCCTGAAGTGCCGGAACGGTCCGCAGAGGATCGTAGGCGCAACCTGGCGTAAAAAGAACCTTTGCCCCAACTTCGGCTGCTGGCCGCCGTCCTCTCACGTACAAGGGTGCCCTAGGCCCCTCGATGCACACACACGGCACTGGCCGCTGTGCCCACGGGAAAGCCGTACGCTCTGCCGGAGCGAGGTGCGACCGATCGACGACGGAAAGTGACGATCCCCCATGAGTGAGATTCATTACAGCGTCCCGGCCATCAGCTGCGGGCACTGCGTGAACGCCATCAGCGCCGAGGTGGGCCGGGTGGCCGGGGTCGCCGAGGTGAACGTGGACGTCTCGGCCAAGCGGGTGACCGTGCGAGGCAACGCGCTGGACGACGCGGCCCTGCGCGCGGCCATCGACGAGGCCGGCTACGACATCGCGAGCTGATCCGGCCGGGCCGGCACGGCGCCCGCTCGGCGCCGGGGGGGCCGGACCTGCGCCGGACCGGCTCGCAGGTGGCCGGCAAGCTCGCCGGTAGGGCCTGCAAAGCCCGGAGAAGCCCTGGAGAGGCCATGAAGGGGCTCCCGAAGGGCCGGAGGTCGGCCCGCGGGCGCCGGGGGCCGACGAGGTCACTGAAGACCGCCGGAGGTGCCGGCGGCCGTGACGAGGGAGGAACGCCGGACGGGAACCGCCGAACGGAACCGGCGGGATCCTGCGGGAACCGCCGAACGGAACCAGCGCGAGCCGGTGAAGAGGAGCCCGGGCGAGCCGGTGAAGAGGAGCCGGGGCGCCGTCAGGGGCGTCCCCGGCTCGCCGCGGAACTACTGGTCCTGTGGCGTCAGCTCGCGCCGACCGGCCTCGCCGGAACCGATCCCGAGCACCACGTCGATCTCCGCGAGCGTCAGCGGCCGCTCGGCCGCCGCCACCGCACTGAGCATCTCGGCGTAGAGTTCGATCTCGTCCAGCGCGACGCGGTCATGGACGCGCAGGTCGAAAGTCTGCTGGCGCACCGCGTCCACCTCCGTTCGTTCCCCGCATCCGCTCCCGAGGTTACGCGCCCGTAGCGCGCCGGCACATGACCCAAGAGGGCCATTCGCGGGCCACTCCGATTGCTGGTCTTCCCGGTCACCGGCGCCGGATCCGGACTATCCACAGGTGGTCACCCCCGCTGGCGGAAATCCCCCATCATCTCCTCCAGGGGCGACTCGGGCAGGTCGCGTGCGGTGAGCCGGGCCACGGTGGCCGCGTTGACGTCGGCACCGGCCAGCCGGGCGGCCTGCCGGGCCACCGTCTGCTCGAACAGCGTCCGCACCGTCCGGGCGAAGGCGAACCGCGGATCGTCGCGCAGCCGGGCGAACCGCGCCAGCAGCTCCACCCGCAGCTCCTCGTCCAGCATGTAGAGGTCGCGCTCGGCGTAGCCCTGGAAGAGCCGGACGAGGTCGCGGTCGCCCATCCCCTCGAACTCCAGGATCCGGCCGAACTCGCCGCGGAACCTCGGGTTGCCGGCCAGGAAGCCCTCCATCTCGGCGGCGGGGCTGGAGCAGACCACCATGAGCCTGCCCCCGCGCCGGCGCATGCGACCGAGCAGCTCGTCCACCACGTCGGGCGTACGGTCCAGGCGGTAGGCCTCCTGGATCAGCAGCACGCCGCCCAGCGCCTGCTCCACCATGCTCGCGACCCGGCCCTCGGTGTCGAGCCGGTCGCGGCCGGCCAGGTGCACCGGGCGGCAGGCCACCACATGCCCGGAGTCGAGCAGGCCGAGCGCCGCGTAGACACCGCCCAGCAGCCCGGCCACGGTGGTCTTCCCGGTCCCGGAGGGCCCCACGAAGATCAGGTGCCGGGACGCCGAGCCGCCCACGCCGTGCCGGGCGCGGTCGGCCTCCAGCGCCGCCTCCTCGGCCAGTTCCCGTACCGCGGCCTTGACGTCGTGCAGCCCGGTGAGCTGGTCGAGCTGGCGCAGGTAGCCGTCGATGTCGCCGGGCGGGCGCAGCGCGGGCTCGATGCCCTCGGCGACGCCGGACAGGTCGTCGGGGGTGAGCACCAGGCGGTCGCGGGAGGCGCCGCCCGCCCGCTCGAGATGCCGCTGGCACGCCTGGTCGAGGTAGGTCTCCACGAGCCGCGCGTGGACCAGGTCGCCTGGCCCGCGCAGCCGGTCCAGGTCGCCCCGGGCCACCTCCAGCGCGGACGAGCCGATCGTGACCCGCCGCTCGTCGGCCAGCAGGTGCAGCAGCGTCATCCGCTGGTCGAGATCGCTGAAATCGGGCAGCCGGTGGACCAGGAACACCTCGACCAGCTTCGGGTGGTCCCGCAGCAGCCTCTTGTAGGCGCGGGGCTCGCAGGTGGCGATCAGCGGCGCCACGGCCGCCGGCGAGCGGCGCGCCCGCCGGACCGCGGCGGCGGCGGCCACCGGGTCGCCCGCGCCGGTCACGGCGACGTCGAGCCGCTCGAAGAGGATGGCGGGGCCGTCGCGCAGCAGCAGCGAGGGCAGCCCCCCGGCGGGGTCGTCGCGCACGTCGTCGGCGTCGTGCGCGCGGATGGCGCCGTCGCCCAGCCCCGCGTCGGCCAGGGTCAGGGCGATCAGCCTGGCCAGGCGGCGCTGGCCGCTGTGCGGCTTTCCGACGATCAACACGTTCGGGACGCCGGAGGTGGGGCCGCGCGCGTCGTCGACGCGGGTCATGCCGCCGTCGAGCCGGGCCGGGCCGCCGTCCACCCGGGTCTCGTCCAGGGCCGGGCCGCCTCCCGCCTTCCACCGTTCGACCTGCACGCGGAGGGCGTCCAGCAGCTCCCCCGCGTCCTGGGGCCCGGAGACGAACCTGATGCCGAAGCGTTCGAGGGACCGCCGTTCGGCGGTGTCCTCGGGCGGCGGGATCTGGTGCACGGGGGTCTCGGGCGACGGGGTGTCGTCCAGGAAGTCGAAGTCGCCCACCATGGTCTCGGACATGATCCGCGTGCCCGGGCCCACCGCGCCGCCGGAGGACGGCGGGGGCGGAGGGGGAGGCGGAGGCGGCGCTGGGGCATTCTGATCCGCCGGGCCCCCGCCGAGGTCCTCCGCGCCCAGCACGCGCGTGCGGGGACGTTCCTGGGGCGGTGCCTGCGGTGCGGGCGGGGCAGGGGGCACCGCCGAGCCGGGCAGGCCGGGCGAGCCGGACGCCGCGGGTAGCCCCCGCGGACCGGGCCCCGGGGCCGCGCCGCCGTCCAGCCGCGTCGACTGGAAATCGCCGGGCGGCTGCGCCTGCGGCGGCTGCCTGTGCACGGCGGGCTGCTGCCCCGGCGGCGGCGTGGGGGGTTGCCCTGGGGGCTGATGGAGCGGTGCCGGAGGGGCCTGGGGAAGCCCGGACGGCTGGTAGCCCAGCTGGGTGTAGGGCGGAACGTGGTCCTCTTCCGCCGCCTCCTCCTCGTGCGGGTCGTAGGGCTGCTCTGGGACGGGAGGCATGCCGCCGGGGACCCCCGGGACACCCGGGACCCCCGGGACCCCCGGGACACCCGGGCCTGGTGCGCTCGGTGCGCCCGGTATGGCGAAGGCCGCGGCGGGCGCCGGTTGCCCGGCGTCCGGTGAGGGAGCCTGCGGACCGGGGAACGGCCCTGGAGGGGACGCCTGCGGGCCGGGGGGCTGGGCGGGGGGTTGGCTGGGGGGCTGGGCCAGTGCGCCGGGCCGCTGGAACCCCAGCTCGGTGTACGGCGGCGCGGCGCTGTCCGCCTGTTCGCCGTCCGCCGGGGAGAACCCGCCCATCTCGGGGTCGGGCGAGGCGAACGGCGCGGGCTGCCCGCCCGGCTGCGCCGGGGGCTGGACGAAGGGCTGGTCCGCCTGGACGGGAGGCTGCGAAGGCGGCCGGGCTCCCGCCGGGAACCCCGGCTGCGAACGGGCCCCGTACGGAGGCGGCGGCGTCGGCTGCCCATGACCCACGGGGGAAGGCGTGATCGTGGGCGCCCCCGCCGTGGCGCGGACCCGGCCGCCCCCGATGAGACCGGCCATGACCGCGTTCGGGACGGGGAAGCCGCGGGGACGCGCGGGCATGCCCCCGGCCAGCTTGCACCAGGCCAGGTCCAGCTCGTACATCGTGGCCAGCAGCGTCTCGGCGCCCTCTCCCGAGACCGATCCCAGCGGCCCGGGCAGGCGCAGGTCGTCGGGCCAGACCCGGCGCAGGGGGTGGCCGTTCTGGTCGAGGACCGCCTGGACGGTGTAGCGGATCTCAGGGTCCAGCCACGGGACGACGTTGGCGGCCACGTCCTTGCGGACGACGGCGAGGTCGGCGGCGAGCAGGGCCGCCGCCACCAGCCGCGGCTCCACGTAGGAGGGGTCGATCGGGTCACCGGCGTGCCGCGCGACCTCCTCGGAGAGGGCGTAGAAGGCGTGCCGGAAGTTGTCGCCGGGGGAGCTCTCGTTCCGCAGCGCCGGGACCAGCTGGGGCGGGCAACGGGTGAGCCACTGCTGCACGATGGCCCGGTCGCCGTACGGAAGGGCGCCGTAATCCACGGTCGGGTTGCTGAGGGTGGGGCTGAGCATGGCCAGCAGCGCGTCGGCACGGACCTGGAAACGGTGGTCCTCACGAAGCGCGCTCGCCACGGCCCACATGGTCCGGAGGACGACCACGGCCGCGTCGACGCGGCCGGCGCGCAGACGTTCGGCGTAGAGCGCGACCAGTGTCTCCAGCGGTGGCGGAGTGAGCCAGCGCGGCCCGTCCACATCGGGCAGGGGCTTGGCGCGGTACTGCTTCCAGTGGTCGAGCATCTGCCCGTCCAGCCGCGCGTCGAAGACCGGCGCGCTCCCGCACCAGAGCATCACGCCCCAGGAGGCGGCGACCGTGGACGGCGTCCGCGGGGTGAACTGGCCCGACCACTGCGGGTACTCCTGGACGGGCAGCGCCGCCGCCGAGTCCACGGTCGCGCGGACGCGCAGGCTCAGGTCGGCGTCGAACCCGCGTCCGACGAAGGGCCGCGGAGGCGGCGGGTCATAGGAGAAGTCGGGCCCCGCGGGGACGACGTGGGGCGGCAGCGGAGGCACCCGCCCGCCGCCCTGGCTCGCCGAACGGGCCGCCATGCGGACGCCGGGGGTGCGCGGTGGCGGGCACAGGTACCACTGTCCGTCGGAGGGGTGCAGCCGGTACCAGCGGGCCCACGCCCCGAACGCCCACCACGTGCCGTCGGGCAGGACGAGCAGCCGTCCCCCGACCGCGTGCTGGCGTTGCTGCGGCGGCGCGGAGGGCCACCATCCGGCGGCCACCATCGCCCGCGTGTCGCGCTCTGCCGCCGAGAACGGATCCTCCCCGCCCGAGGGCATGGGCGGTGGAGCACTGCCATAGCCCGGTCCCCACACCACATGGTCATCGTAGTCAGACCAGGGCGCACCGGACTCCCCGCAGAGACGGACGGATCACATCACCGCAGGTCAGAGCAGGGCATTCACCGCCAGGGGCATGCCCGTGGCGACCGGGCGGGAGAGCGCGACCCGAAGGCGGCGCGCCCGGCTCGGGGACCGGTCAGGCCCAGGAGGCGGTGCGGTGACGCCGCGCCTTCTCCATGTAGGTGGTCGGCGTGTAGTCGAGCACGAGCCGGTCGTCGTCGTTCAGCTCGCGGACGATCTTGCCCGGGACGCCGGCGACGAGGACCCCCGAGGGGATCTTCTTGCCCGGCCCCACCAGGGCGCCCGCGGCGACCAGGGTCCCGGCGCCGATGCGGGCGCCGTTCAGGACGATGGCGCCGATCCCGATCAGGGAGCCGGTCTCCACGTGCGCCCCGTGCACCATCGCCTTGTGCCCCAGGCTGACCCGGTCCTCCAGCACCGCGGGCGTGCCCGGATCGGCGTGCAGGCAGCTCAGGTCCTGGATGTTGCACTCGTCACCGACGACGATCTCCTCGTCGTCGCCGCGGAGCACCGAGCCGTACCAGACGCTGGCCGCGCGGCCCAGCGTCACCTTGCCGACGACCACGGCGCCGGGGGCCACCCACGCCTCCGGGTGGATCCGCGGCCCGTCCTCGCCCAACGTCCCGACGTAGCTCATGGCGCCGATGGTAGGACCCCGCCGCCCGCCCGGGCACGCGGCGGGTCGCCCGTCCCGTGGAACAGGCGCGGAGGAGACGGTGTCCCGCCTGCGGCGGGGCCCCGGGGTCGCGGGGTCCCGGTCCCGGCGGCGGGCGACGGGCTCATGGAAAAGGACGCCGGGAACGGCGCGGTAGGTTGCCCGTCACACGGCGAGGCACGTGAGATTTCCCAAAATGTGGTGACTTGACGCAGTGCCGGTGATGAAGAAACTGCAGCGAGAAGAGGCATTCCGCTTGCGCGAAAGGGGTGGACCGGACAAGAGTCGACCCTGACGTTTCAGATGATGTGGAGCCCGACGTGACACGTTGGCCAGGATCGCCGGTCCGTGCCGTCTCCGACCATGACGGGGTGATCACCCCCCGCCAACGACCCCCCAAGGCACCATGAGCAACGAAGCAGAAATCCTGCCCAACCTCCTCCGCGAGGAGACCTTCGAGATCGTCATGCGCGGCTACAACCGCCGCCAGGTCGACGAGTACATCGCCCGCAGCCAGAACCAGATCCGCGAGCTGGAGACCCGGCTGGCCCGCGCCCTCGACGACGTCGAGCGCACCCGCCGCGAGATGGCCGAGGTCCGCGAGGCCCGCAAGCCCACCGGCGACGATCTGAGCGACCGGCTCCGGCAGATCATCAACCTGGCCGAGGACGAGGCCAAGGAGAAGGTGGCCGAGGCCGAGTCCAAGGGCGCGCAGATCCGCAAGGACGCCGAGCAGGAGTCCAAGCGGATCATCGAGGACGCCCGCGCGCACGCCGACAAGGACCTCGCCCAGGCCGAGCAGAAGGCCGAGCAGGTGCTCGCCGCGGCCAAGAAGGAGTCCGACAGCGTCCTGACCGCGGCCACGCAGGAGGCCGAGCAGACGGTGACCAGCGCCCGGCTGGAGGCCGAGCGCACCCTCACCTCCGCCGAGCGCCGGTCCAGCGTGATCAACGAGGGCGCCACCCAGCGGCTCACCCAGCTCACCAAGAACCACACCCAGGCGCTGCAGCGGCTCACCGAGATCAGCGAGACGCTGCACCGGCTGCTCACGGCCGAGAACGAGGCCGGGCCGCTGGAGAGGATGGTCGAGGACGCGGTCAGGCAGCACACCGGCCCGCCCGCGCCGCGCAAGCAGGCTCCGCCCGCCCCGGTCCCGGCGGCCAAGCAGGCCGCCCCCGCCCCCGCCCCGGCCAAGCCGGCCGCGCCGGCTCCGGCCAAGCACCACGGCGCTCCGCCTCAGGCTCAGGCCCCCGCGTCCGCCCCGGCACCGGCCCCGGCTCCGTCTCCTTCTCCGGCGGCGCCCTCCGGTCCGCCCAAGCCGCCCGTCGCGTCCGCTCCGTCCGCTCCGTCCGCCCCGGCGGGTCCGTCGGCTCCCAAGCACGCCGCCCCGGCACCGGGTCCGGCGTCCGCTCCGACACCGGGCGCGGGCCACGCCCCGGCGCCCGCACCCGCCCCGGCCCCCGCTCCGGCGCCCGCGCCCGGTGCCCCGGCGGGTCAGGCGCCCGCCCAGCCCCACTCGGCGATCAAGAAGCCGGAGTCCGAGGCCACCCTGGTCGACAGGCCCGGGCCGCAGCCGCCGTCCCAGGCCAAGGGCCCGGCGGTGGGCGGCGACCCGGAGAGGCCGTCCGACGGCCCGCTCCCGCCCTCCGGCCGGGGGCACGGCGACACTGACTGAACCGTCTGGACGGTGGGGTACGGGGATTGGTCGGCGTGTGCGCGGTGCCCGGCGGTCGGCCGGGCACCGCGTGTGCTCTCCGGCATCCTCGATATGATCGTGATATGAGCGAGGCGGTTCGAGGACGGGGCACCGTACGGCCGATCAGGATGCTGGGCGATCCGGTCCTCCGCACCGAATGCGATCCGGTGCGCACCTTCGACGCCTCTCTGGAACGGCTCGTCGACGACATGTTCGCCTCGATGTACGAGGCCACCGGCGCCGGTCTCGCCGCCAACCAGATCGGCGTCCCGCTCCAGCTCTTCGTCTACGACTGCAAGGACGACAAGGGCCGCCGCCACGTGGGCCATGTGGCCAATCCGCGGCTGGTCGCCGCCGACGGCGCGATGCTCGACGACCAGGAGGGCTGCCTCTCCCTCCCCGGCCTCGGCTTCAACACCCTGCGCCATGCCCGCGCCGTGGTGGAGGGGGTCGACATCAAGGGCGAGCCCGTGCGCGTCGAGGGCACCGGCTACTTCGCCCGCTGCCTCCAGCACGAATGCGGCCACCTGCGCGGGGAGGTCTACATCGACGTCCTCACCGGTGAGGCACGCCGCGAGGCCATGCGGGCCCTCCGCGCCGCCCGGCGCTGATCCCCCGGGTCCGCCGGTTCCCCTGGTTCCCCTGGTTCGTCCGGCGGGCGTCCGCCGTGCGCCCGTCCCGCGCGGGCGGCCCGTCTCAGTCCCAGCGGGCGGAACGCTGCCGCTTGACGTCGGAGCGGCGGCGCTTGTTCTCCAGGCGGCGCTCGTTGATGCCGCGCGGCACCTTCTTGGGGATGCGCTTCTTGGGCGGCGGGGCGGTCGCCTCCGCGAGGAGGGCGACCAGCCGCGCCCGGGCCGCGTCGCGGTTGCGCAGCTGGGAGCGGTACTCCTCGGCGCGGATCGTGAGCACGCCGCCGCTGAGCCGGCCCGCCAGGCGTTCCAGCGCCCGCTGCTTGAACGGTTCGGGCAGGGACGGCGAGTTCGCGACGTCGAACGACAGCTCCGCCGCCGTCGCGCTGGTGTTGACGTGCTGGCCGCCCGGCCCGGAGGAACGAGAGAAACGCCAGCTCAGCTCGGACTCGGGGATCGAGACCGAGCCGCGGACGCGCAGGTTGCCGGGCATGGCCCGATTATCCCCGCCATCGGCGGATCATGTCGCGCCCTTTTCCGCGGCGTTCTGCCCGCACGCACGCAGCCCGCACACGCTCTCCCCGCGCCCACTCCGCCCTACGTGCCAGGGCGTGACTCGAAGTGGCCTCAGCCAGCGCGCGAGCGCGTTGGCTGCCCGGTGGGGCGATGCCGGAGGCGAGCCGCGCCGGGCAGATCGCGAAGCGATGTCGCGCTCGCACAGGCCCGGTGAGGTGCGAGCCGCCAGGCGAGCGCCGTGGGCCGGGACTTTGAGACACAGCCCAGGGCCGTGTGATCCCCACCCCCTAGGGATCACACGGCCCTCGCTCCCCCTCGGCCGCGGCGCGCGCTCCCCGCGCGTGCCGCGGCCCGATTCACCGGCGCGGTCCCCCGCTCCCCCCCCAGAGCCCTCGGGCCGCCGATGAGACCGTCCGGCCGGGCAGGCGGTGATCACCGCGCGCCGGCCGCGATGATCGACTCGGCCGCCTTCCTCGCGTCGTTGATCGGGATCGCGAAGCCGACCCCGATGTTGCCGGAGCCGCCGCCGGAGGTGGCGATCGCCGTGTTGATCCCGATGACCTGGCCGGCCGCGTTCACCAGCGCGCCCCCGGAGTTGCCGGGATTGATCGCGGCGTCGGTCTGGATCGCGTTCCCGATGACCGTGCTCTGCCGCTGGGAGACCTGGTCGCGGAGGTACGGCGGCAGGCGGGAGTCGCCACCGTCGCCGCCGCCCTCCTGGATCTCCCGTCCCAGGGCGCTGACGATGCCCGAGGTCACCGACCCGTCGAGGCCGAGCGGGCTGCCCACCGCCAGGACCGTGTCGCCGACCGCCAGCGCGTCGCTGTCGCCCAGCGCGGCGGGCTTGAGCCCGGAGACGCCGGACGCCTTGATCACGGCGACGTCGCCGCCGGTGTCGCTGCCGAGCACGGTGGCCTGGGCGGTACGGCCGTCACTGAACCTCACCGAGACCCGCGACGCGTTCTCCACGACGTGGGCGTTGGTGAGGATGACGCCGTCCGAGCGCAGGACCACGCCGGAGCCGCCACCGGAGCCGGCGCCCGACTGGGTCCGTATCGACACCACGCTCGGCTGCACCGCCGCCGCCACCTGGGCGACCGTGCCCCCGCCGGCGACCCGGGACACCGCGGTCGGGCTCCCGATCACGGTCCGCGGGCCGGCGAGCTCCATCGCCGCCACCGCACCGGCGCCACCGGCCCCCAGCGCGAGGGCCACGGCGGCCCCGGCCGCGGCGATCCTGCGGCGCGCCGTCCACCAGGGCCGCGTCCCCGGCGGCATGTACTGCGGGACCGGCCCGGGCATGTACGGGTTGCCGATGCCGGTGCTCGCCTCCGGAGCGACCTTCCGGTCCTGGTGTCCCTGGTCGCCCCGGTGGTCTCGCGGACCGGCCCATCCCTGCTCGGCGTTCATGGCATCCCCCTGCCTTTCTCCACCCTCAGCATGTCCATCAGGGCTGCAATCGGCCTGGAAGCAACCTGAAAGTCACCTGAACGCCGGAAAGGCCGTGGCCGGGGGGCTCGTGCGGCGAGCGAGCCCCCCGGCCACGGTGACCGGGTTTCGAGCGGGTTGGCCAGGGCGCACGCCCCCGTACGCGCCGGTGCGTCCGGGGGGCGCCCTGTGCAAGTCAGGCAAGCGCACCGACCTGAACGGATGCTGAATCGCCGCCGAAGCTCTCCTGCGGGTTCAGGTGGCGAGCGGCAGGATCACCCTGAAGACGGCGCCCTCCCCGGGGGCCGAGTCCACCTCGACCCGCCCCTCGTGCGCCGCCACCAGGGCCGCCACGATGGCCAGGCCGAGCCCGGTGCTGCCGTTCTCCCTGCCACGGGACGGGCTGACGCGGTAGAAGCGCTCGAAGACCCGTTCCACCTGCTCCTGCGAGAGGCCCGGCCCGTCGTCGGCCACCTCGCACACCACCGCCGGGCCGCTCTCCAGCGTCCCCGGCCGCAGCCGTACGGTCACCGACGTCCCGGCCGGGGTGTGCGTGACCGCGTTGGTCAGCAGGTTGCCCAGGACCTGCCGCAGCCGAGGCTCGTCCCCGAGCACCTGGTAGGCCACGCCGCCCTCGACCGCCAGCCCGACCGAATGGTCCTGGCTGAGCATCCGGGTCTCCTGGACGGCGTCCGCGGCGACGGCCAGCAGGTCCACCGGGCGGCGCTCGATGGGCCGCTGCCGGTCCAGGCGGGCGAGCAGCAGCAGGTCCTCCACCAGCAGGCCCATCCGCGCGGCCGTCTCCTCGATCCGCCCGATCAGCCGGTCCAGCTCCTCGGGCGTGCGGGCGGCGCCCTGCCGGTAGAACTCGGCGAAGCCGCGGATGGCGGTCAGCGGCGTGCGCAGCTCGTGGCTGGCGTCGGCGACGAACCGGCGCATCCGGTCCTCCGAGCGCCGCGCGGTCTCCTCCGACCGCCGGGCCGCCGCCTCCGACTCGGCCCGGGCCCCGAAGGCCGCCTCGATCTGGGCGAGCATGGCGTTGAGGGAGCGGCCGAGCCGCCCCACCTCGGTACGCGGATCGGCCTCGGGCACCCGCCGGGACAGGTCCCCGGTCGCGATGGCCCCGGCCGTCTCCTCGATCGCCGCCAGCGGGCGCAGGCTGGCCCGGACCACCCAGACCCCGACGGCGGCCAGCACCGCCACCACCAGCATGCCGACGATCACGTCGATCGCCATCAGCCGGTTGGTCGTACGGCGGATCTCGTCCAGGCTGAGCCCCAGCACGAGGAACTGGCCGTTGGGCAGCGGCTCGGCCAGGATCCGCCACGGCGCCCCCGAGCCGCCGCGGCCCCCCACCGTGAACGGCCGCCCCAGCCGCGACTCCAGGGTCGCCGGGACGCGCGGGCTGCCGCTGTCGCCGAACGCGCTGTAGCTCCTGAGCCGCACCCCGTTCCGGGTCTGGATCAGGACGTACACCTCGCTGGGCACCCGTACCTCGACGTCGCCCCGGTTGATCTGGGAGACCACCCGGTCGGCGGTGACCTGCAGCTGGCCGTCCGCCCGGCCGACGAGGTACTGGCTCAGGACCGACACCCCGGCCCCGCTCATCACCGTCATGCCCAGGGCGACCAGCACCAGCATGCCCGCGATCAGTTTCACCCGCAGCGGAGTGCGCCCGGGCAGAGCGCGCAACGCCTGGAGGGCCATCAGCGTGGTTCCGGCGACGTCTCCGGCGGCAGCCGCAGCACGTACCCGACGCCGCGCAGGGTGTGGATGAGGCGTGGCTCGGCGTTGTCCATCTTGCGGCGCAGCGCCGAGACGTAGGACTCCACGATCCCGACGTCACCGCCGAAGTCGTAGTTCCACACGTGGTCGAGGATCTGGGGCTTGGACAGCACGCGGCCCGCGTTGGCCATGAGGTAACGCAGCAGCTTGAACTCGGTCGGCGACAGCTGGATCGGCCGTCCGCCGCGCCACACCTCGTGGCTGTCCTCGTCCAGCTCGATGTCGGCGAACACCATCCGCGGCGTCGGCTCCTGGGCGCCGCCGCGGAAGCGCCGCAGCACCGCGCGGATCCGCGCGACGACCTCCTCCAGGCTGAACGGCTTGGTGACGTAGTCGTCCCCGCCGATGGTCAGCCCCTTGATCCGGTCCTGGACGGAGTCGCGGGCGGTGAGGAACAGCACCGGTGTCTGGTCGCCGCCCGAACGCAGCCGCCGCGCGACGTCGAACCCGTCGATGTCGGGCAGCATGACGTCCAGCACGATCAGGTCCGGCCGGCGGCGCCGGGCCGCCTGCACCGCGTCCGCCCCGTTGGTCGCCGTGATCACCTCGAACCCGGTGAAGCGCAGGCTCCCGGCGAGCAGCTCCAGGATGTTCGGCTCGTCCTCGACGACGAGCAGCAGCCCTTCGGAAGCCCTGCCGGCCTGGACCGTGCGTTCCACCAAGGTCGATTCCCCCTCCGCCATCATCCCAGGCTGCCACCCGTTCCTGAAGGCCCGCTGAACGCCCCCTGAGCCTTACCTGCCGGGCCGCGCCCGCGGAGAGGTCCCGCCACGCGAAGCGGCCCGCCCTCCGGAGAGGACGGGCCGCGCGGCCGAACGCGCTTCCCCACGCGCCGACGCGATCAGATTACATCCAGAACGCCACCCTGTCCCGGCACCGGGACGAGAGCCGCGGGCCGGGGGCGGTCTCCCGCCCGCTCCCCGGTCCGCGGTCACCCGTGGGCACAGGTGGTCACTCGCCCTTCCAGACCGGCTTGCGCTTCTCGGCGAAGGCGGCCGGGCCCTCCTGGGCGTCCTTGGAGGTGAAGACGGGCAGGGTGATCTCGTTCTGCTTCTTCCACGCCTCGGTGGAGTCCCAGTCGGCGGACTCGACGATGACCTTCTTGGTGGCGGCCAGGGCCAGCGGCGCGTTCTCGGCCACCTTGAGGGCCAGTTCCTTGGCCGCGGCCAGGGCCTGGCCCGGCTCGGCGAGCCGGTTGACGAAGCCCAGCTCGGCCATCCGGTCCGCCGGGTACTTGTCGCCGGTGAGCGCGATCTCCATGGCGATGTGGAACGGGATCCGCTGCGGCAGCCGCAGCAGCCCGCCGCCGGCCGCGACCAGCCCGCGCTTGGGCTCGGGCAGCCCGAACTGGGCGTCCCGGGCCGCCACGATCATGTCGCAGCTCAGCGCGACCTCGCAGCCGCCGGCCAGCGCGTAGCCCTCGATCGCGGCGATCAGCGGCTTGGCCGACGGGCGCTCGACGATCCCGGCGAACCCGCGGCCCTCGACGATCGGGTTGTCGCCCGTGAGGAAGCCCTTGAGGTCCATGCCCGCGCAGAACGTGCCGCCGGCGCCGGTCAGCACGCCGATGGACAGGTCCTTGCGCGAGTCCAGCTCGTCCAGCGCCGCCGCGATGCCCCGCGCCACGTCGCCGTTGACGGCGTTCCTGGCCTCGGGGCGGTTGATCGTGATGACGAGGACGGCGCCGTCCTCCTCGGTGAGAACAGCTTCGGACATGTCAGGCCTCACTTCGGCTGGAAGCGGATGCCACCGTCGAAACGGATGGTCTCACCGTTCATGTAGTCGTTCTCGATCAGGGACTTCACCAGGTGGGCGAACTCCGACGCCCTGCCCATGCGCTTGGGGAAGGGCACCGGCGCGGCCAGTTTGGCCTTGAACGCCTCGGCGGCCTCGCCCTCGCCGTAGATGGGGGTGTCGATGATGCCCGGGCAGACGGTGTTGACCCGGACGCCGATGGCGGCCAGGTCGCGGGCGGCCGGCAGGGTCATGCCGACGATGCCGCCCTTGGAGGCGGAGTAGGCGACCTGCCCGGTCTGGCCTTCCAGGGCGGCGACCGAGGCCGTGTTGATCACCACGCCGCGCAGGCCGTCCGCGTCGGCCGGGTCGGTCTTGGCGATGGCCGCCGCGCCGATCCGCATGAGGTTGAAGGTACCGATCAGGTTGACCTTGATGACGGTCTCGAACTGGCCGAGATCGTGCGGGGTGCCGTCGCGGCCGACGGTACGGGACGCCCAGCCGATGCCGGCGCTGTTGACGACGACGCGCAGCGGGGCGCCGGTGTCCACGGCGGCCTGGACGGCGGCCTGCACCTGCGCCTCGTCGGTGACGTCGGTCTTGACGAAGACGCCGCCGACCTCCTCGGCCAGGGCCTTGCCCTTGTCCTCGTTGAGGTCGGCGACCACTACCTTGACGCCGTCGGCGGCCAGGGCGCGGACGGTGGCCTCGCCGAGACCGCTCGCACCGCCGGATACGACGGCGGAAACTCCGTTCAGGTCCATGCGCAGCACCTTACGTGTGAGACCGAATGTGGTTCGGGTCATGCTACCCAGGAGTCACAATACGGGTCACGTTTGCCCCCTCCCCTCCCGGGCATGCGCGTCGGGTACAGGCGTGCCGACCGGGAGCAGAGATGAGCGAACCACCCGCACAGAGCCAGACCTACCCGGGGCGGACGGCGGATATGGCGCCCGAGCCCCGCGACGAGATGCGCGAGTACCAGGGACGCGGTCTCCTGGACGGGCGGCGCGCGCTGATCACCGGGGGCGACTCGGGGATCGGCCGGGCGGTGGCCGTCGCGTTCGCCAAGGAGGGCGCCGACGTCGCGATCACCTACCTCAGCGAGGACGACGACGCCCGGCACACCGCGGAGCTGGTCGACCGGGAGGGGCGCCGCTGCGTCACCCTCGGCGGCGACCTGGCCGAGGAACGGCACGCCCGGGAGACCGTCCGGCACGCCGTCCGCGACCTCGGCGGCCTGGACGTCCTCGTGCTGCACCACGGGACGCAGACGCCCGTCCAGGACGTGCGCGAGATCGACGACGCGCAGCTGCGCCGCACCTTCGACGTGAACGTGCTGTCGCTGTTCTGGATCGTCCAGGAGGCCCTGGACCACCTGAAGTCCGGCTCCTCGATCATCTTCACCGGGTCGATCAACGGGCTGCGCGGCAACAAGACCCTGATCGACTACTCGGCGAGCAAGGCCGCGGCCATGACGCTGGCCCAGTCGCTGGCGCAGAACCTCATGGACAAGGGCATCCGTGTCAACTGCGTGGCGCCCGGACCGGTCTGGACGCCGCTGATCCCGGCGACCTTCGACGCGGAACGGGTCGAGGGCTTCGGTGAGCAGGCCCCGATGGAACGCGCCGCCCACCCCGACGAGATCGCCCCGTCCTACGTCTTCTTCGCCTCCGGGGTGATGTCCTCCTATTACTCCGGCCAGACCCTCGTTCCCGCCGGGGGCGAGATCCACCCCGGCTGACGGGATCCGCCCAGGCCGACGCAGGCGGGTTCACCCCGGCCGACGCAGGCGGGTTCACCGCGCGTTCCGGGGGCCTCCGGCCGTGCCCGCGAGGTCCCCGGCGCCGAGGCCGGCGTCCTCGACCCCGTCGAGGCGGTACAGGGCGTACGCCTGCTTGATGACCGGCAGGGCGACGTTGCGGACCCGCACGCCGCCCGGCGTCTCGCCCTTCTCCGTGCCCATGTGCGCGTGGCCGTGCACCGCGAGCGCGACCCCGGCGGCGTCGATGGCCTCGGCCATCAGGTAGCTGCCGAGGAACGGGAAGATCTCCGGCGGCTCGCCGGCCAGGGTGTCCTCGACCGGGGAGTAGTGGGTCAGGGCGATCCGCACGTCGGCGTCCAGTTCCAGGAGCGCGCCGCCCAGGCGGGCGGCGAACTCCTTGGTGTGCCCCACGAACGCCTTCATCTCGGGCTCGCCGAAGTCGCTGGCGCAGCGCCCGGCGAAGCCGCCGCCGAAGCCCTTGCCGCCGGCGACGCCCAGGCGGGTGCCCTGGCAGTCCAGGACGGTCCCGGTGCCCTCCAGGACGGTGATCCCGGCGTCCCGCAGGACGCCGGCGATCTCCTCCTGGGCGTCGGAGTGGTAGTCGTGGTTGCCCAGTACCGCGACCACCGGAAGGCCGAGGTCGCGCAGCTCGGCGGCGGCCACCCGGCCCTCCTCGACGGTGCCGTGCCGGGTGAGGTCACCGGCCACCAGGAGGACGTCGGCCTGATCGGGCAGCGCGCCGAGGCGGTCCCGGTACGTCCCGGCCACCTCCGGCCCCACGTGCAGATCGCCGACCGCGGCGACGCGGATCATGACAGCCTCTCCTCACCGTCCGGCTCCCGTACCGGGACCACGGACACCTCGTTGCGGATCGGCCGCCCCTCCGCGGCGCCGCGGGCGGCCTCCTCCACCTCCCGCCGCCGCTCCTCGTTCACCACCTCGCCGTGCAGGTAGATCACCTCGCCCCGGACGTCGACGCGGATGCCCAGCTCGTGGGCGCGGCCGGCCAGCCGTTCCTGGATGTGGGCGGCCAGATACCCGGATGGGTCCGTCACAGCTCTCCCCCTTCGATGACGCCCAGCTTCTCCAGCAGGGTCAGGAACGCGTAGGCGTACGGCGAGTGGGCCGTCTCCCCGGCGACGTGCGGCCAGTCCACCTGCTCGCGCAGCGCGCGGCACACGTGCAGGTAGCCGCCGAAGTCGCAGGAGGTCTCGGTGAACGCCAGCAGCCGCATGATGACCAGGTCGGTGGCGGGCAGCACCGGCATGAGCACGGCCTCCACCGACAGCCGCTCGGCCCGGCCGAGCAGTTCCCCGTCCACCGGGCGGCCCGACGGCTCGTAGATGAGGTCGATCAGCCGGTCGCCGTCGTAGGCCTTGGCCAGCCAGTTCTCCGGGCACTCGTGCCGCCGCATGCCCGCGGCGCCCAGCACGTCCAGCGCGGCCTCGACGTCGCGCTCGCGCAACACGAAGTCCACGTCGTGCGTCGATGACGCCGCCCCGCGCGCGTACGCGGCGAACCCGCCCGCCAGCGCGAACTCGATCCCGCCCTCCTCCAGCGCCGCGGCGGCCCGCTTGAGGCTCCGCAGCAGGCCCTTCTCGGCGGACGCTCCGGGTCCCGGGACCCCGGCCTCGGTGCTCACATGCCCCACGCGTTCCCCTGTCTCATCGGTTGGGGCGTGCGGTACCCCGAGATCCCCGGGTCATGCCGTCCGCCGGGTCGCGGCGCCTCGCCGCCACGCGTCCAGAGGCGCGGCCCGCCGCGACCCGGCGTGGAGATCAGCAGTCGATGAACTCCGGCGACTGGTTGAGGAGCTGGGCCCGCGGGGAGACGAACGCGGCGTGGCGCTCGGCGGTGCCGGGGGCGTCCGGGGCGAAGGCCGCGACCCGGTGGCAGTTCTGGAACGCCAGCCGGACGCCGAAGTGGCGTTCCAGCGCGCCGCGCATCGCGTCGCTGGCCAGCACGCGCAGCAGCTGCCCGCGGGCCGCCTCGTCCGGGGGCGGCGTCACGTTGTCGGCGAACCCGCCGGCCGACGCGCGCATCCGCCCGACGACCTCCTCGATGAGCCGCCACGCGTACGGCAGCGAGTCGCGGACGCACTCCACGAACGCGGCGTCGTCCACCTCGCCCCGCCGCGCCCGCTCCAGCAACCGGTCGTCGACAGTCAGGGACATGACCGTTCTCCTCTCCTCGCTCGGTCGATCGAGGATCAGGGTCGCATGAAAACGATATTCATTCCAATGGGAGGAGGTGGGCGTTTCCCTTACCTTCCGGACACGCCTGCGTTCGAGCGACGACCCCCCATGGGACGTCCACCCGAGTGCAGGCCGAAGCGCGGGCGGCAGCCACCTCACTCGCGATTGCCGGTGATGGCCCCCAGGGAGGCGCCAAGGGGCGGACGTGGCCGGATCCGGCGGGCGCGAGCGGGGTCGCGCATGTGTCGTCGATCACAGACCGATAAATCGATCAATCAATGGATATTCCTCCCCAATCACTGAATGTAATCGGATCACCCTTCTCCGATGCGTTCCCGGGAGTCTTTGGAAACGTATCCACAAGGACAGTGACCCAGATCACTTTCACCGGGGGCGCGGCGGGGAAACCGCAGGTAGCACGATCAAGGACCATTTCTTTCGGACACCTGTCCGCCCTGCCCGATCGAAGGGGGATTTGCCCGCCGCCGAGTTCCGTGGCTACCTTCAATCCGTTCCTGCGGCACTGGAGCCGCTCCAACAGAACAGTCACACGCCGACACGCGGTCGCGGCGCCATCACTCACCCCGCCGCCCGGATGAACCCGCGTGCACGGCAGCCGCGTCCGTGCAGACAAGAGGCACGGAGCCGGAAAGCGCCCAAGGCTCGCGCTGGCCCTTCCAGCCATCGCCCTGCCCGAACGCGCCGCGATCCCATCGTCGTGCGGAGTCCCCGCCTGCGGTGCGGGCTGCCCGGTAGGCACCACCCGCGAGGTCAGGAGCCGTCCTGAGTACTCCCATCCACCCCAAGAGCAAGGTTTCCCTCAAGCCGATCATCGGTGGCATCTCGCTGGGCGCGACGACCGCGCTCGGAGCGACGGTCCTCGTGGCCGCCCCGGTGAACGCCGCCACCCCGCGTACGGCCGCCGCGCCGCAGCGGGCGACCCTGGCGAGCGCGCAGTCCGCGCAGATCAGCGCGGCTCGGAAGGCCCGCCAGAAGCAGCGCGCCGACAAGGCCGTCGCCTACGCCTACAAGCAGATCGGCGACCCGTACCGCTACGGCGCCACGGGCCCGGGCTCGTGGGACTGCTCGGGCCTCGCCGGCGGGGCGTGGCGCAAGGCCGGCGTGAAGCTTCCGCGCACGACCCAGCAGATCTACAAGGCGGTCAAGCACAAGGTGTCCTGGAAGGGCGCCGTCAAGGGAGACCTGCTCTTCTTCTACTCCGGCAAGAGCCACATGGGCGTCTACGCCGGCAAGGGCTACATGATCCACGCGCCGAGTTCGGGCAAGCGGGTCAAAAAGATCAAACTGAACGGCTACTACAAGCGCAATTTCACCGGAGGCGTCCGCCCCGGTTACTGAGACGCCGCCTGAACGGCGCCTCGTGATTCCGCCTGCTTCCAGCGACCCGCTCGCCGTGGGGTTCCGGCCTCGCTCGGAAACCCACGGCGAGCGCATTTCTCATTAAAGTTCCGGATAGTCGGTGTAGCCGCGGTGGTCCCCTCCGTAGAAGGTGGACGAGTCGGCCGTGTTGTAGGGGCCGCCGGCCTTGATGCGGGCGGGCAGGTCGGGGTTGGCCAGCCACAGCTCGCCGAACGCGACCGCGTCGGCGACCCCTTCCCGCAGCGCCTCGGCACCGTACTCGGGACGGGACGGGAACGCCTCCGGCGTGGGGTGCGGGTTGAGGACCAGCGTGCCGGGCCACTCGCCGCGCAGCCGCCTGGTCAGCTCGCGGTCCCCCATCTCCATGATGTGGACGAAGGCCAGGCCCAGCGGGGCCAGCGCGCGCAGCAGCGCCGTGTAGACCTCGGCCGGGTCGCTCTCCGAGATCCCGTTGACGGTGGTGCCCGGGGACACCCGCAGGCCGACCCGTTCCGGGCCGATGGCCCCGGCGACCGCCTGGACGACCTCCACGGCGAACCGGATGCGTCCTGCGACGCTCCCGCCGTAGGCGTCGGTACGCCGGTTGGTGCCGTCCGCGAGGAACTGGTTGATGAGGTACCCGTTGGCCCCGTGCAGTTCCACCCCGTCGAACCCGGCCTCGATGGCGTTGCGCGCCGCGTCCGCGAAGTCCTCGACCGTCCGCGCGATGTCGTCCAGGGTCATCTCGCGGGGCTCCGGATGGTCCAGCAGCCCCTCCGGGGTGAACAACCGCTCGCCGGAGGCGATCGGCGAGGGCGCCACCGGCAGCTCCCCGTCCGGGTAGAGCGTCGGGTGGCCGATCCGGCCGGAGTGCATCAGCTGGACGAAGATCCGCCCGCCCTTCGCGTGCACCGCGTCGGTCACCTTCCGCCAGGCGGCCACCTGCTCGCCGGAGTGCAGGCCGGGCGTCCACACGTACCCCTGGCCGATCAGGCACGGCTGGGTGGCCTCCGTGATGATCAGCCCGGCCCCGGCGCGCTGCGCGTAGTACTCGGCGGTCAGCTCGCCGACCCGGCCCTCCTCGAACGCGCGGCTCCGCGTCATCGGCGCCATGAAGACGCGGTTGTCCAGTTCCAGCTTTCCGACGGTCACCGGCTCGAACAGTTCCCTCACGACGCACTCCCAGTGATCAAAGTTCTTCCTGGTCATGAACGTACGAGCGATCCACTCGGGCCCGAATCCGTAGGGTTTCGGTACTGGGCCACGTAGTTTTGAAGCGTGCTCTACGGGCGGGAAACAGAACAGGCGCGGATCTCACGGTTGATCGCGGACGCGCGCGACCACCGGCGCAGCCGCGCCCTGGTGCTTCGCGGCGAGGCCGGGATCGGCAAGTCGGCGCTGCTCGAATGGGCCGTCGGCCAGGGTCCCTGGGCCGGGGACGGCCGGGCCGGCGGAGCGGAGCGGCTGCTGCGCGCGACCGGTTTCGAGGCCGAGGAGGACATCGCCTTCGGGGGGCTCAACCAGGTGCTGTGGCCCGTCCGCGCACGCCTGGACGACCTGCCCGGCCCCCAGGGCGCCGCGCTCCGCACCGCCCTCGCCCTCCCGGCGGCGACCGCCGGGGCCGGGGCCGGCCGCGGGCATGACCGCTTCGCCGCCGGGCTCGCCGTCCTCACCCTGCTCGCCGACCTGGCCGAGGACGGCCCGGTGCTGTGCCTGGTCGACGACGCGCAGTGGCTCGACACCGCCAGCGCCGAGGCGCTGGTGTTCGCGGCCCGGCGGCTGGCGGCCGAGGGTGTGGTGATGCTGTTCGCCGCGCGGGAGGAGGGCTTCGCCGCCGGCGGCGGCCTGGAGGAGCTCTGGCTCGGGCGGCTGGGCCGGGACGACGCCGAGAGACTCCTCGCCCAACGCGACGGCGTCCCCGCCACGGTCCGCGAACGGATCATCCACGAGTCCGAGGGCAACCCCCTGGCACTGATCGAGCTCTGCCCGCCTGCGGCGCCGGAGGCGGGCACCACCGCGCCCCTCCCGCTGGCCGACCGGGTGACCGCCACGTTCCGCGAACGGATCGACCGGCTGCCCGAGCGCACCCGGCTGATGCTGCTGCTCGCCTCGGCCGAGGGCCGCGGCCACCTGCCCACCGTGCTCGCCGCGGGCGCGGTGCTCGGCGCCGGGCTGGCCGACCTGGAGGACGCCGAACGGGCCCGGCTGGTCGAGGTGACCGGCTCCTGGATCGGGTTCCGGCACCCGCTGATCCGGGCCGCCGCGTACCAGGGCACGGTCGCGGCGCGGCGGCTGGAGGCCCACCGGGCGCTGGCGGCCTCCGCCACCGACCCCGACTGCGGTGTCCGGCACGCCGCCGCGGCGGCCACGGCGCCCGACGAGGACGTGGCCGCCCGGCTGGAACGTTCGGCGGAACGGGCCCGCGACCGTACCGGCTACGGCACCGCGGCCCGCCTCTACCGGCAGGCCGCCGACCTCAGCCCCGAACGGCGCGGGCGGGCCCGCCGGCTGGGCGCCGCCGCGACCGCGTCGCTGCAGGCCGGGCGGATCGAGGACGCCCGGGAGCTGGCCGAGGCCGCCGGACCCGACACCGCCGACCCGGCCGAACGGAACGGGCTGGTACGGGTACGCGCCGCGGTGGAGTTCGAATGCGGTGACCCCTTGACGGCGGCGCGGATGCTGGTGGACCACGCCGCGCTCGCCGGCACCGGCGACGACGTCCAGGGCATGCTGCGCACCGGCGCCGCCTACGCCTGGATGGCCGGCGAGACGTCCGTGCTCTGCCGGGCCGCCCGGCTGCTCCCGTCCGCCGACAAGGGCGTGCACGGGATGGCGCGGCTCGTCGGCGGCGACTACGAGGCCGGCCTTCCCCTGCTGAACGGGCTCATCGAGGCGGCCCGATCCGGCCACGGCGCCGGGACCGGCGCCCCGGCCTCCGGGGACGACCGGATGGAGGCCGTCCAGGCGGTGCTGGCCGCGCTGATCGTCGGGGACGACGAGGGCGCGCTGGAGCTGGCCGCCGCCGAGGCCGCGTACTGCCGGCGGCACGGTCTCGCGGGCGCGCTGCCGAACGTCCTGGAGGTCCTGGCGCGGGCGCAGGTCGCCGCCGGGCTGCACCGGGACGCCGAGGCCACCGTGGCCGAGGCGGCCGACCTCGCCCGCGACACCGGCGCGTGGCGCCGCGCCGGGCGGCTCGGCACGGTCCCGGCCCGGATCGCCGCGATCGAGGGCGACCGGGCACGGCTCACCGCCCTGCTCGAAGCGGCGGGCGGGCCTCCGGACGCCGCCGCCGTCGCCGCCCTGGGCCTGCTGGACCTCGGGCTGGGCCGGTACGAGGAGGCGCTGCGGGGGCTGGAGGAGATCACGCTCCACCCGCACCGGCACACCGCGGACGTCATGGTCGCCGCCGCCGACCAGATCGAGGCGGCCGTCCGGGCGGGCCGTCCGGACCGGGCGCGTCCGCCGTACGAACGGCTGCGGGCGTGGGCGGACGCCGGGGGACGGCCCTGGGCCGCGGCGGTCGCGCTGCGTTCCCAGGCGTTGCTCAGCGACTCCGAGGACGCCGCCCGCGAGCCTTTCGAGGAAGCCCTGCGCCTGCACGAGGAGGCCGTCCGGGCCGCCGGGCAGGGCGGGCGGCCCTTCGAGAAGGCGCGCACCGAACTGCTGTACGGGGAGTGGCTGCGCCGGGCGCGCCGCCGTTCCGACGCGCGCGTCCCGCTGCGTTCGGCGCTGGAGACCTTCGAACGGCTGAACGCGGCGCCCTGGGCCGAGCGGGCGCGTGCCGAGCTGCGCGCGACCGGCGGGAACGGGCAGCCGGCCCCCGCGCACGAGCGGGCACTGGCCGACGACCTGCCCGCCCGGCTCACCCCGCAGGAGCTGCAGGTCGTCCGGCTGGCCGCGGACGGCGTCAGCAGCCGGGAGATCGCCGCGCAGCTCTTCCTGAGCCCGCGGACGGTCGAGTACCACCTCTACAAGGCCTATCCCAAGCTCGGCGTCGCGTCCCGCAAGGAGCTGTCCCGGCTGCGCGAGGAGCTCGAACCCGCCCGCACCTGACACCGCGCCCCGGTCCGGCAGAATGGCCGGCGATGACCTCCGCACGCATCGGCCGCGCCCGGGACTCGCTGCTCGGGCTGGCGCTGGGGGACGCCCTCGGCTCGCAGTTCTTCGTCCCCGCCAACCGTCCCGCCTTCGACTCCCGCACCGTACCGCCCGCCCCCTGGCAGTGGACCGACGACACCGAGATGGCCTGCTCGGTCCTGCTCGTCCTCGCCCGCCACGGAACGGTCGACCAGGACGACCTCGCCGCGAGCTTCGCCCGCCACCACGACTTCGACCGCGGCTACGGGCCGTCCACCGGCCGCCTCCTGCGCCTGGTCCGCGAGGGCGGCGACTGGCGCGTCCTCGCCCGCGAGGCGTTCGGCGGCCAGGGCTCCTGGGGCAACGGCGCGGCGATGCGGGTGGCCCCGCTCGGCGCCTGGCACGCCGGTGACCCCGCGGAGGCCGCCCGGCAGGCCGAACGGTCGGCCGTCGTCACCCATCCGCATCCGGAGGCCGTCGCCGGAGCGATCGCCGTGGCCGTGGCCGCCGCCCTCGCCGCCGCCACGGCCCGGCCGGCGCCGGGCGTCTTCCTCGACGGGGTCCTGGAGCACGTCCCGGACGGCACCGTACGCGCGGGCATCGCCGAGGCCAGGCGGCTGCTGACCGTACGCGACCCCGGGACGGCCGCCGCGGTCCTCGGCAACGGCCGCCAGGTCGCCGCGCACGACACCGTCCCCTTCACGCTGTGGGCCGTGGCCCGGCATCTCGACGACTACGAGACGGCCTTCTGGACGACCGCCGCCGCGGGCGGCGACATCGACACCACCTGCGCGATCGCCGGGGGCATCGTCGCCGCCCGGGTCGGCGCCGAGGGCCTTCCCGCCGCGTGGCTGGACGCCTGCGAGCCCCTCCCCGGCTGGGCCGCTATCCCGTAGGGAGGCTGCGGGCGAGGAAATCCTCGGTCAGCCGCCACGCCCGCTCGGCCGCCCCGGGATTGTGGAACATGGGGGCCTTGCGGTTGTGGAACGCGTGCCCCGCGTCCTCCTGCACGTGGAACTCCACGTTCGGCCTGCCCTCCACGGCCCGTTCCACCTCCGCCACCTTCGCCCGCGGGATGTAGGGGTCCGAGCCCCCGAAATGGAACTGCAGGGGGCAGCCGATCTCGTCCAGCAGGTCCAGCTGGTCCGGTACGCCCGAACCGTAGAACGACACCACCGCGGCGACGTCGTCCACCCGGGCGCCGAGCGCGTAGGCGAGCGTCCCGCCGAGGCAGAAGCCCAGCAGGCCGACCGGCCCCCGCGTCTCCGGAAGACCCCGCAGGCGATCGAGGGAGGCCGCGAGGTCGTCCAGCCCCTTCCCGGCGTCGAACCGGGAGGCGACCCCCAACGACCGCTTGAGGCCCTCCTCGTCATGCGACGAGGCCCATCCCGGATGGACCCGCCAGAAGAGGTCGGGCGCCGCCACCACGTACCCCAGCGCGGCCAGGTCCTCGGCCACGGCCCGGATATAGGCGCCCACACCGTAGATCTCCTGGATCAGCAGGATGCCGGGGCCCCCGCCTCCCTCGGGCGTCCACACGTTCAGGGCGAACTCGCCGTCCGCAACGGTCACGGTCTCGGTGCGCGTCGTCATCACCCCATGATCGCGTAAACGGTGGTGGCGTGCGCCGCGGGCTCGTCGTCGCCCTCCGCCGTCATCGTGACGTCGGCGAACGCCAGCGTCCGGCCCAGCTTGGTGATCCGCACCGCGACCAGCACGTCCCGGCCCACGATCGGACGCTGGAACGTGGTGTTCTGCTGCACCGTGGTCATCGGGACGAACCCGTCCCGCGCGCCCGACACCGCGATCACCGTCGCCGTGTCCGCCGCCGCCATCAGCGCCTGCCCCGACATGCCGCCGCCCTCCCGGGCCAGCCGCTCCGACCAGGGCAGCCGCAGCACGGCCCGCCGGTCGCCCACCTCCTCGACCGTCAGCCCGAGGTCGAGCACCCAGGGCGCGAAGTTGTCACGAAGGATCCTGTCGCCGTCCTCGGGCTTCACCGTCATCCCGCCATGATGCACGCTGGAGCCATGCGTGAGGAGATCTTCCTGCCCGCCGCTTACGCCGAGGGGGTGCCCTACGGCGCGTTCCGGCGGCTGCGCGCCCAGGCCCCGGTCCGCCGGATCCCCGAACCCGCCGTCGGCCCCTGGCCCGCGGGCCCCGGCTACTGGGCGGTGTTCCGGCACGCCGACGTCAAGCACGTCCTGCGCACCCCCGACCTGTTCTCCTCCAACCTCGGTGCCACCCAGATCCGCGACCCCGACACCCCCGAGGACCTGGAGTTCGTCCGGTCGATGATGCTCAACCAGGACCCGCCCGGCCACTCCCGGCTCCGCCGCATCGTCGCCGCCGCGTTCACGCCCCGCGCCGTCCGGGCCCTGGAGTCCACGATCGAGGACCGCGCCCGCTCCCTGATCGCCGCCGCCCGCGGCGAGACCGACTTCGTCGAGGTGGCCGCCGACCTGCCCGTCTGGACCCTCGCGCACATCATGGGCGTCCCCGCCGAGGACCGCCGCCTCCTGTACGACTGGGCGTCCCGCGTGATCGGCTACCAGGACGCCGAGTACGCCGGGCTGTCCACCGCGGACCTGGACTCCCTCAGCCCCCTGGGCCGCGCCGCCGCCGAGCACCGTCCCGTCCTCCGCCGCCCCGACGGCCGCCCGGTCAACCCGCGCTCCCGCGCCGCCCTCCGCGACATGTTCGGCTACGCGCACGCCCTCGCCGCCGCCAAACGCGAGCGCCCGGGCGAGGACATCATGTCCCGGATGCTCGCCGGCGGCCTGACCACGGCCGAGTTCGAGAACGCCTTCTTCCTCTTCGCCGTCGCGGGCAACGAGACCCTCCGCAACGGCATCCCGGGCGGCCTCCTCACCCTCCTCGACCACCCCGCCGAGTTCGACCGGCTCCGCGAGGACCCCTCACTTCTCCCCTCCGCCATCGAGGAGATGCTGCGCTACTGGCCCCCGGTGATGGACTTCCGCCGTACCGCCACCCGCGACCTGGAACTGGCCGGCCAGGAGATCCGCGCCGGTGACAAGGTCGTCGTCTACCACGCCTCGGCCAACCGCGACGAGACCGTCTTCCCCGAGCCCGACCGGTTCGACATCACCCGGACGCCCAACGACCACGTCAGCTTCGGCTTCGGCCCGCACTACTGCCTGGGCGCCCACCTCGCCCGCGTCCAGATGCGCGCGATCTTCCGGGAACTGCTCCCCCTCGAGATCGAGCGGACCGGCGCCCCCGTACGCCTGGCCTCCAACTTCCAGAACGGCCTCAAGCACCTCCCGGTCCGCCTGCGCTGAGCAGCGCGGCGACCCGTCCGGCCAGTTCCGGCGGGATCGCCTCGGCGATCTGCTCCGCGGTCAGCCCCGCCAGCGCCGCCCGCGCGACCTCCCCGTCCGGCGCCTGCCGCGCCAGCGCCGCCTTCACCTCCTGGACGCTCGTGTAGGTGTCCCGCACGATGTTGACGTGCCGCCACGTCGGGTTGTCCGCCGCCGCCCCCGAGGGCGCGGGCGCGGTGTCGGTGTTCCACACGATGTCGCGGATCTTCCTCAGGTCATCGTCGGACAGCGGCATGTCTTCCTCCCCGAGGGCCAGCGCCCTCAACTCCTCGAAAGTGCCCCGGTAGGCGTTGACGTCGCAGTCACCGGAGATCCCCGGCACCCTCCCGCTGCTGGAGAACTGGAGGATCGAGACGGACTCGCCCCCGAACGACGACCACCACGACGCCGGCACCTTCGCGTACAGCGACGACGGCGCCCCCGACCCGTTCACGTAGTGGCTCTGCCAGATCGTGTCGAAGAACCCCAGATCCGGCCGCCCCTGCCGTTCCCAGTACCAGCGCGGGAAGTACCCGATCACCGGGTGCCCCCCGGTCCGCTCCTTGAACTCCCGCACCCAGTCCTCGGCCGTGGAGGCGTTCGCACCGGACGCCTCCACGTCCAGCGCCACGGCGAACCCCGACACGTCCCCGGCCTTCCCCAGGAAGTACCGCGCCTGCGCCGCCCCGTTCCCCCCGTGCAGGAAGTGGTACGCCCCCGGCAGGAACCCGTCCAGCTTGAGCATCTCCGACCGGTTGTGCGCCCACGTGGGGTTCGTGTACCCGGTCCCCTCGGTCACCTTGCTGAAGGCGAACCGGATCCCCGACTCCCGCACCCTCGGCCACGACGGCCGCCCCTGATACGAGGCCACGTCCACGCCGTACAGCGGCATAGTTCCCTCCTCTGCCGGACGCAGGGGACGATAGCGGCATACGCCCCACGGCACCCCGAACTCCGGCGAACGCCGCCGGGCGGGTTAGTGGGATGCACGCGGCGATGGGTCCCTCTAGACTCGGTGCGAGCCCCGCGGGGCTCCCCGTCCTCAGCCGGACCAAGGAGGGATCCCACCAGCCGAGGTACAACCCAGGGTCGCTAGCTCAATTGGCAGAGCTCCGGACTTTTAATCCGTAGGTTGTGGGTTCGAGTCCCACGCGACCCACCCACCCTGACCAGGGCAAACGCGAGATTGCCCGGTATGCCCCCCGCCAGTTGCGTCCCGTTTCGTCCCCGTGGCTGCTCGAAGGCTGCTCGTGGGGGCTGGAGCGGGGACGATCATGGCCTGGAACACCACTCTCACCACACGTGATGCAGCGAAAAGGTCGCCGTGTCGCGCCCATCACGCTCGCGGTACGGCACGTGTGATGCACAGCCGGTGACATAGAGTTGTGCGGGGTCTTCGGGCGAGGAAGTGGTACTCGGTGACCGGCGATGACACCGCGGCGGAGGGATCGGCCGGTGATGTCGCGGCGCCGCCTCTGGCCCGCAAGGTCGACTACCTGTTCCGCATGGTGCATCCGCATGACCGTTGCCCCTTCTCCCTTCAGGAGGCCGCGGCCAGGATCGAAAGGCTGACCGGGGAGAAGGTCTCACACAACACCTTGTGGAAGCTGCGGACGGGCAAGCACGACAATCCGACCAAGCGGGTGCTGGAAGCCCTGGCCGCGTTCTTCGGTGTCACTCCGTCCTACTTCTTCGACGACGAGGTGTCCCGGTCCATCGAGGGCCAGATCGAACTGCTGGCCGTGTTGCGCGATACCGGAGTACGCGGTGCCCACCTGCGCAGCTTCCTGCAGCTGCCGCCCGAGGCACAGCAGATGGTCGGTGAGCTGATCGAGTCCACCGCGCGCCTGGAGCGTCGGGGCCAGACCGAACAACGAGGAATCCGCTGGCGCTTGAGCCTCCTGTGACAGAATCACGATTCGTAGTTGACTTGTTGCGTCGAGTCCGGTCAGCGGGTGTGTGAGGGTGCCGGGCGCGGAGGCCGGGGAGGCGAGCGGGTGCTGGGAGGTGCGCTGCGGCGCCGGTGTCGTGCTCGCGTGGAGGCGCTCGACAT
Organism: Actinomadura viridis; assembly: GCF_015751755.1. Taxonomy (GTDB): domain Bacteria; phylum Actinomycetota; class Actinomycetes; order Streptosporangiales; family Streptosporangiaceae; genus Spirillospora; species Spirillospora viridis. The sequence continues at coordinate 8,039,125 of NZ_JADOUA010000001.1, read as the reverse complement.
TCCCGTGCCCTGGGACTTCGAGCAGTTCTGCGGCCGGCTGGCCGACCATACGGGCCGTTCGCTGCAGGTGATGGCGGTACCGGCCATGCCGAGCGGTGTGTGCGGGCTGTATGTCTCTACCGCCGATACCGACTACGTCTACACCACGGCGGGGACCTCACCTTTCCACCGGGAGCACAACGCGTTGCATGAGATCGGCAACCTGCTCGCCGGTCACCAGGGCGCGGTGGGCGTGGAGGATGTGGCCAGGCTGTTGCTGCCCGATCTGGACCCCGCGTTCGTGCGCACGGTACTGGGTCGTGGCTGCTACTCCAGCGAGCAGGAGTGCGAGGCCGAGTACTTCGCGACCCTGCTCCTGAAACGATCACGGCCCGGTGGAAACAGTCGTCGCCCCCCGCGGCCGACCCCGCGGTCGCCAGTGTGCTCGGACGGCTGGAGGACGCCTGGGGCCCTGCGGGGCTGCGGCGTTCACCACCGCCCGGAACGGCCAGGCCTTCGACGTAGACCTCGCGGCGCCGTAGCGCGTCCTTGAGCGCGATCAGCACGCACAGCTCATACGGGATCCGCTTGCCCCGGCCGGTGTCGGCGTCGACCACGCCGTCGCGCCATGCCTTGGGCACCACGCCCTCGATGGGAACGCGCTCTTCAGCGATACCAGGGCCGCCCCGCTCTGGTCGGCTACATCCTGATCTTCGTGGTGTTCTCGGGGGGGGGCTCTGGCCCAGCTCGCGGTGCTCACCGTTCGGTATGCGGACCCGGCAGCGCGCCCCGCGCTTCGCGGCGGCCTGCGGATCGTGACCATCGGGTGTGTCCTGGGAATCGTCTACCTGGCCGAGAAGACCATCGTGGTGATCGCGCAAGGGCTGGGGCTGGACCCGCCGGTGCCAGGGCATGACCGGCCGTGTCCCAGCCTCCTTCACCCGCCCGGGTGCGTGTTCTCGGTCGGCCTGCCGGTATTGACCGCGCTGGCGATCACTGTGGGCATGACCCTGCCGTCCTGGGGGCCGGCGAGCCGGGTCTGGAGGCCGGAGACGAACGTCGCGGCGTCCAGCGGCTTGGCCAGTGCGGCATAGTGCACGTCCCGGTTGTCCTCGAAGTCGCCGGGCAGGTCCTCGTCCGGATCGCGCCACCGCCCGGCGCCGGCGCCGACCGCGAGCACGCCGAGGTGTCCATGCTCACCCTCCACCTGCTCCAATCCTCCCTGGTCTACATCAACACCCTGCTACTCCAAGCCGTCCTGCGCGATCCCGCCTGGGCCCGCAGGCTCACCCCGCAGGACCGCCGCGCCCTCAGCCCGCTGTTCTGGGCGCACGTCAACCCCTACGGCCGCTTCCACCTGGACATGGACTCCCGCCTCGACCTCACCGACGTCACCTGACAACTCGGGGTTCCGGCCAGCGGCCTCACGAGTGGTCCCCGGCGCGACGGACTGCTACAACGGGGCCCTCTATAGCAACTTGCTATAGTGCATGTTGCTATAGAGGGGTGGATGTGGATGGCACGGTGGGACGTGACGGGAACGACGGTGCTGGCTCTGTTGGCACAGCGGGCGCGTCATCCCTATGAGCTGCACAGATTCCTTATCGACACGCACAAGGACTTTGTGTCCGGGCTGCCGCGCAGCCTGTACCACGCGGTCGAGCGGCTGGCGCGGGATGGGCTGATCGAGCCGATGGAGAGCATCCGGGAAGGCCGGGCGCCCGAGCGCACCGTGTACGACATCACGACCGAAGGACGCCAGGAACTGGCGCACCGGCTACGGCGGATGTTGGAACGGCCCGACCGCGACACCACGGTGATGTATGCCGCGCTGTCGCTGATCGGGGTGCTCGAGGTAGGCGAGGCCGAGCGCTGCCTGCGGACCCGCGCCGCGGAGTTGGAGGGAAGGATTGCGGCCGCGGACGCGAGTCTGGCCGGGCTGGATCTGCCGCGAGTGCTGCTGCTGGAGACCGAGTATGCGCGGGCCTTGCACACCGCCGAGTTGGCCTGGCTCCACGGGGTGCTCGCCGATCTGCGCTCGGGCGAGCTGGACTGGTCCGGCCTGGTGAACGACACCGGGCCGGCGGGACGACCGAACCTGGAGGGACCGTGACGGGAACATCATCGGTGGACGAGCTACTCGACGCGCTCGTCACCACATGGAACGCCGGAGACGCCACCGCCTACGCGGACCTTTTCGTTGAGGACGCCGACTACATCACCTTCTTCGGCCAGAACATGGCCGGCCGTACGGCGATCGAGACGGGACACCGGGCACTGTTCGAAGGACCACTCAAAGGGTCCCGCCTGACCTCGGGCGAAACCGCGCCGAAGATCCGGTTCCTTCGTCCCGACGTCGCCATCATCGTGACCGCTGGCGGCGCCCCTGGTGACGATACGCAGCAGTCCGTCATCACCCTCACCGCCGTACGGAACCAGGGCCGCTGGCGGTTCGCCTCGTTCCAGAACACCCGCGTCACGCTGCCTCCGGGAACGCCGTCGTGAAGAAGCCGCTCGTCGAAGAGACCGGATTCGTGCCCCTGCCCCCAGCCGAGGTACGGCGCAGGCTCATAGCCCTGGTGTCCAGCCCTTACGCCGAGCCGTCGGGCGACGGCCACGTCGTGGTGTTGCAAGGCGGCTGGTGGTATCGCGGCGAGTACGCCCTGGAACGCCGCGGCCAGGGAACGCAGGTGACCCATCGCGTGTACAACATCGCTTCCCGGGGACGTTGGGCCGTCCCGCTCGCCAACCGTTTCTTCATCGGTTTCGCGGCCAAGACACGCGAAGGCTTCGCCGAGCTCCTGAGGACCATTGCCGACCAGTAGAACCACGCGACCACTGAAAGGGGTTCGCGCGGCCTGCCGTATCCCGGCCACGCCCCCGCCCGGGCCGCGCTCGGCTATCACGTATAACTAATTGTTATCTGCGACACTGACGAAACCGAGCTGGGCGAACACCTCGGCGGAACGGGCCCAGCTCGGCATGCTTATCTGCGATAGAGGCGTGAGGGGAAGCGGGACATTGGGCGAGCTGCACCGCCTCGGCCGCGGCGGATCACCACCGTTTGCCCACCGCGGCCGCCGCCTACCTGGCTCCCCTGTCCGGGCCTGAGCAGCGCAACACCCAGCGCGCCTACCGCTCCACCCTGCGCGCACTGATCGCCGAGTTCGCTCCGTCCGGCACCCCGTTCACCGTCGCCGAGCTCGACACCGAGACAGCCGTCGAACGGCTCACGGCCTGGTTTGGTGATCGGTGGAACCACAGGGCTGCCGCGACCTTCAACCGGCACCTGGACGCCCTGCGCTCGGCCGTGGCCTTCTGGATCGACCAAGGCTGGCTCACCACCGACCCCACACGGAGGCTCCGCCGGCGTGGCCGCGGCCCCGACCGCACGCGCGCACTGTCGGTCGCCGACATCGACGCGCTACTCGACCTGGACGTGCCCCTCCGGGAAAAGACGTTCTGGACGATACTGTACGAAACCGCCGCCCGCGCCAGCGAGGTCCTTGCCTTGGACATCGAGGATCTGGACCGGCGTAACCGCCGCGCCAAGGTCACCCGCAAAGGCTCGGCCGTCGACATCATCGTCTGGCAGACCGGTACCGCCCGCCTGCTCCCCAAACTGCTGAGCGGCCGTACTCGGGGTTGAGCAACCTGCGGACAGCCGTTGGCGGTACCCGGGAGTAGCATCCAGCGCCCGTGACGCCGGGTGATCGGCGGCTTGACATAACCTCCCAACCCGACCACCACCCGAGGAGCGCGGCCGCCCCCGGGAACACCGTCCCTGACCAGCACTGGTTTCAAGGATTCGACCGCGTCCGAGGCGGCGCCGCGCCGTTATACGACAACGACAGGTCGTTATGTGCTGCGTCTCTTGTAGTGGCTGATCTGGGCGCGCATCTGGCTATGTCGTCGCCAATTCGACCAATGAAGAGCATGTTCGAGGGTGTGGCTGATCGGTGCGGTGATGCGGTTGAACAGCCTGCGTATCTCGTTGACGCTCAACGCGATCAGCGAGGACGGTGCGCCCTTGTCCGGGCCCCCTTTTTGGCGGCGTCGCGGACGATGACCAGGAACGCGGAGGCGGCCATGGACAAGGTGATGTGGCGGTACCAGGCCTGGTATCCGCGGACCTGGTAGTGGTCCAGTCCGGTCTCGTTCTTGGTGGCCTGGAAGCATTCCTCGATCGCCCATCTGCTGCCGGCCACGCGCACCAGTTCCTCGATCGGGGTGTCGGCGCCTGCGAAGCAGATGTAGTAGGCCAGGTCGGAAGGATCGTTGATGCTGCGACGGGCCAGCAGCCAATGGCCCCAGCCGGTCCGCCGCAAGGGGCGGATCTCGGTCGCCGCCCAGTCCGACACCCGTGGCCCCCGCGCTCCATCACCGCAGCTCAGACGTTTCCACGCCGCCTCTGGCAGGTCGGCGATGACGTGGTGGCTCCGCACCTTGGTCAAATTCATCGCCACCACCATCGCCGACTTGGGAACCGCCACTACGTGCGGAATGTCGCACGCCTCCAGCCACAGCCGGAACTTGGTGTCCTGCCCATAGGCCTCATCCGCGGTCACCCACCCGAACGGGACATCGCCCAGCACCGCCCGTTCGATCATCTGTTGCGCCAGGGCCGGCTTGGTCGCGAACGCCACATCGTCGGGCACTCCGGCCGCCCGACACCGTTCACGGTCCCCGGTCCATTCCTTGGGAAGGTACAACTCCCGGTCGATCAGCGCCCGCCCCTCGGGCGAGGCATACGCCAAGAACACGCCGATCTGAGAGTTCTCGATCCGCCCCGCGGTACCGGAGTATTGACGGGCAACACCCGCCGATTTGGTGCCCTTCTTCAGAAAGCCGGTCTCGTCCACGATCAGCACGCCCTGCCGCGCGTCGCCCAGGCATTCGACCACCACATCACGGACGTCGTCGCGCAGACCACTGGTGTCCCACGCATAAAAGTTCAGCAGCCGCTGCATGCCCTCCGGGCCCGGCTCGCCGGCGGCCTCCGCCAGCGTCCACCCGTTCTTGCGCTCGGTCTCGCTCAGCAGTCCGCGCACGTAGGAGGCCATGCGACGACGCGCCTCCACCCGCGGGAACCGGCCGGCGAACCGGCCCACGAACGCCTCGAACCCGGCCGACCACCCCAACGTCACATCCGCCATCACACCATGATCAACGTTGGATCAGGCGCTGATGTTACAACCTGTCGTTGTCGTAGTTATCCGGCCCGCGCCGCCGCACGCCGCGCCGGACTAATCCCCCTGTGCCCGGACCGGAACCCGTCCGACGACCGGACGGCGTGCACAGCCCGTGACCTGCGACCGCCCGAAGCTACCGGCAGGTACCGCCAACGGCTGTCCGCAGGTTCCTCAACCCCGAGGACCTAACGGGACGAGGTCCAGGCCGGTGGTCGAGGTGGCCTGGCCGGGGTCCTGGCGGTCGCGGAAGAAGTGGAGGTCGGGTCCCGCGAGTGCGGCTCCGGCGGAGATGCCGACGTAGGCCGGTCGTCCGCTGGTGACGGCCTGGCGGAGGATCTGGTCGAGGTGAGTGCGGTGCACGTGCTGGAGAAGGAAGATCGCATAGCCGCCGGTGACGAAGACCAGATCGGCTGCGCGGAGGGCGCGTTCGACGGCGGATGGCTCGGTGTGTTCCAGGTCGAGTGTCGGCGTACTTGTTGAAGCGCAGAGCGAGGTACGGGTAAACGTGCAGGGGGCAAGGAGATGTAAGCAGCGCAACGGAACCTCCCGCCAGGCAGCGCCCGAGATCGGGCTTGGCAGGACTGGCCGTTCCGAAGCTCCTGCACTTGCGTGAGCTGGCGATCACGCGTGGGGCCGGTTTACGTGCGCCCTGGTCGCATTGCTCGTCGGGATAGGTCCGTGCCCGGTGGGCACGAGGTCGGTGTCGAGCCGTCCGTGAAGGTGATGATCTCCTGCTCGGCGAGCCGAGCAAGTCCCTCAACCGGCACCAGTTCAGGCTGTTGACCAAGGCGGCTCGTCGTCGGTGGTAACCCAGGTCGTCCCGACCGGCCAGTCGCGTTCGGGGCGGTGGGGGTGGACGCCGACGACGGCCAGCGGCGGCAGCCCATCGAGTTGTGACAGCTCCCGCCATTGGTTCTGGGTCACCTCCAGATACCGCAACCCTTTCAGCTCGGTCACCGTGGCGAGGTCCGCGACGGGCGCCGCCGCTATGTCCAGCGCCCACAGGTTGGGCGCCGTACGGAGCGGAGCCAGCTCGACGGGCTGCGCGCAGGTGACCGACAGCGAACGCAACTCCCGGTTCCGGGCCGGTACCGTCAGGTCGGCCGACTCCACATCGAGTTCCAGGAACTCCACCGGACGGCCTTCGAGCGGGGTCAGGTCGGGCGAACCCTTGCTCGACAGCGCCAGCGAACGCACCTCGGGCAGCGCGGCGAGGAACGCGCAATCGGCCACGTCGGTCACCCGGACCTCCTGCACGCGTGGACCGGCTTGCCTGGCACGCGTGAGGGAAGGCCGGGCGTCGCTGTAACTGGTGTGCTCGCCATGCGCATCCAGGTCCGACTCGATCCACAGGCTCCCGTCGTGACGGATGTAGTCACCGCGTTCCAGCGCTTCCACCAGACGGCGCAGGAACGTGGTCACCGAGTCGGCCACGTACCTCGGCCCTTCTCCGTAGTCGACTCCGATCTCGATGACCTGCCCGGGACGACCGTTCGGCCCGGGGTCCATGTCCACGGCGAGCCAGTTGCCGCCGGTGTCGTCCGCGAACCGGATCCAGCCCGGACGCAGCTGCGACCTTCGGACGGTGCTCGGGGGCTGGGCGTCGAACATCAGTCGGCGCCAAGGTTCGTACTGCCATTCCCGCGAGATGTGAAGCCACTCGTCGTCATGCTCGCTGAGCTCGGCGAGGGAACGCCAAGGGTGCCGGTCGAACAGGTGGTTGATAAGGTCACCGTCACCGTCGGCGATGCCGTACAGCGCACGGAGGTCCGCGGGCAGCGCGACACCGAGTTCCTCCTCCACCGCGGCGAGATTCCCCTTGCTCGCGGGGCCGGGAAGTTCCTCCTCGTACCCGAGGATCTGCGCCATCAGCCGCCGGTAGTGGTGAAAGAGCCGCACCGCCTCGTCCGGATCACCGGCGGGAACCGCGGACCCAGGCCCTTCCTGCTCGTCACCCCGATCGGGCGGAACGAACTCCTCATCAATCACATACAGGACCGGCACCTTCTGTTGGGGAGATGTCGCCATGCCGGCGCAGCCTAGCAACCGCCCCCGACGACCTGCTGATCATCTCTGCACGTTTACTTGTACGTCCCAGTGCGCTCGAAGCCGTACCCCGACATGAGCCAGCCTGGTAGGGCACCGAGCCCGGCGGGGGTATCTCTTGAGGCGTGGAAATGATCTTGATGGGTAGATCAGAAGCCGAGTAGATCATCCATCGAATTCGGGGGGATTCGAAGCCGTGACCGTGATCAAGGGGAATGAGAGCGTCGACGGGGACGCGTCGATTCGTGAGCTGCTGAGTGATGATGTGCTGGATGTCCTGCTGGAGCGGTCGAAGGACGAGGCCGGGCAGTTGCGGCTGACCGGTGAGGGGTCGATGCTCGGGCAGCTGGTCAAGGCGGTGCTGGAACGCGCGCTGGAAGGCGAGCTGACCGCTCACCTGGGCTATGGCAGGCACGATGCGTCCGGGAACAACTCCGGCAACTCCCGCAACGGCCGGGGGAAGGGCAAGACGGTGCAGACCGGGGTCGGGCCGGTGCGCATCAGCGTGCCGCGGGACCGGGCCGGATCGTTCGAGCCGGTGCTGGTGCCCAAACGGGCCGGGAGGGTCGCCGGCGGCCTGGACGACATGATCATCAGCCTGTACGCCCACGGCATGAGCGTGCGCGACATCCTGCACCACCTCAAGCAGGTCTATGGCACCGACCTCTCGCACGAGCAGGTCTCCCGGATCACCGACCAGGTGATGGACGAGGTCAAAGCCTGGCAGACGCGTCCGCTGGACCCCACCTATGCCGTGGTGTTCCTGGACGCCATCGTGGTCAAGGTGCGCGACAACAACGTCGTGACCAACAAACCCGCCTACATCGCGGTCGGCGTCGACACCGACGGGGAGAAGCACGTGCTGGGCATCTGGCTCGCGCGGACGCCGGCCGAGTCGGCCACCGCCGCCGAGAGTGCGCGGTTCTGGGCCTCGGTGATGGCCGATCTGCGCAACCGCGGGGTCCGCGACATCCTGATCGCCTGCTGCGACGGCCTGAAAGGCTTCGAGGACGCCATCAACGCCGCGTTCCCGGCCACGGTCGTGCAGACGTGCGTGGTTCATTTGATCAGAAATGCGCTGCGGCCGGTCGCCCGCAGGGACGCCGGCGCGGTGGCCAAGGAGCTGAAGAAGGTCTACACCGCGGTGGACGCAGACGCCGCACTGGAGGCCCTCGCCGAGTTCGCCGGCACCGACCTCGGCCGCAAGTATCCGCAGGCGGTGAAGGTATTCGAGGACGCCTGGGACCGGTTCACGCCCTACTTCGCCTTCACCGCACCGGTCCGCAAGCTGCTCTACACCACCAACGGGATCGAGTCGCTGAACTACCAGTTGCGCAAGGTCACCAAGGCCAGAGGGCACTTCCCGACCGACGACGCCGTGGTCAAGCTGCTGTGGCTGGCCATCGTCAACATCGAGGACAAAAGAGCCCGCGAACGCGCCGCCAAACGCGACAACGGCGACAAGCACGCCTTCCAGCCCGCCCGCCTCGTCGAAGGGCAACGCGTCGCCGGATGGCGCGAAGCACTCAACGAACTCGCCATCGCCTATCCAGGACGCATCAGGTAAAGCGGACTACACCTACCACCTGCAAGACCTTTCCACACCTGAAGTTACAAGCTCCCCCCGGCCGACCCAAGGAACAGGTGTTGGTGTTCGTTCACTGTGGCTAGTGCGGTGACCACGAACGTTCGCCGGGTGTGGTCATGCTGCCTTGGGTCGGGGGCGTCCCCAGCGTTGCCTGCGTTCGCTGCGGACTCGGGCGCGTTCGCGGCGTTGGGCGGCCAGCACGTCGGGGTGTCGGGCGTTGGCGTTGCGCCAGCGCAGGTAGGCCTGGATCTCCCGCGCCAAAACGGTGTGGTTGGGATGGTTGGAGTTGCCCATGACGAAGGTGCGCAGTGGCCCGAACTGCGCTTCGATCGGGTTGGCCCACGAGGCGTAGGTGGGGGTGAGGCACAGCTCGACGTTGTTGCGGGTCGCCCACGCTCTGATCTGCGGGGTCTTGTTGGCCGACAGGTTGTCCAGGATCACGTAGATGGGGGCGCCGCACGGCTGCTACTCGCTCGGCGACGACACCCTGTGGGGCGTCACCCGCCGCCGCAAGAGCGGCGCCAACACCCTGGCGGCGCTGAAATCCATCCGCGCCGCCCGCCCGGAGTAGCGGACTCCGTGGGTGCGTCGGTAGGTCGCCGGCAGCCGGTCAGGCCGGCCCTGCTCGGCCCAGCCGGTGCCGTGGCAGGGCCGGATCGACAGCGGTCCGAACTGGTCGAAGGCGAAGCACCGGTCGGTGAAGCGGGTCGTGACCTCCTCGATGCGGTCCAGCTTGGCGTCGAAGTCGGGATCGTTGGAGGTCTTCCAGGTGCGGGTGCGCTGGAAGGTGACTCCGTGCTCGTGCAGGAGCTGCCTCAGCCGCTCGCGTCCGATCCGGATCTTGCGGTCGCTGTGGCCGGCGAGGTGGTCGGCGAGTTTGCGGATGCTCCAGCAGGTGAACGGCCGGCCGAGCTTGGCCGGGCGCGTGGTGGCCGTCTGGATGATGAACGCGATGTCATCGCCCGAGATGCGGCGGGGACGGCCTCCCGCCCAATTAGGGTCCAGGCAGGCCAGTCCCCGCTGGTTGAAGTCGTGGATCACGTCGCGGACGGTGTCTTCGTGGGCGGCGACCAGGCGGGCGATGGCCGGGGCCGGTGTCCCGGCCGCCGACGCCTGGATGATCATCGCCCGGCGGACCCGGATCGACTCGTGCTTGCCCCGCCGGATGATCTGCAGCAGCCGGCGTCCCTCGTCCTGGGTCAACCGCCGTGCTCTGACCGGTTCTGCCACCAGCCCGCCTCCCTCTCGACAACCCTGTCGTCATCGAGGGTGGGGCCGATCAACTCTCACATCCCGGACCCGGCCCGGCGTGTCACCCCAACACGGTGAACGTTCGTGGTCACCGCACTAGCGACATAGAGATGGTGCTGGATGTGGACGGACTGGTACTGTCCAACAGTGAGAGCACCGCTCTGATACGAGAGCTCCGGACTTTTAATCCGTAGGTTGTGGGTTCGAGTCCCACGCGACCCACCCACCTTGACCAGGGCAAAAACGAGAATGCCCGCTATGACCCGTTCCGTCCCGTTTCGTTTGTTCCGCAGTCCACACGACCGCGCGCGGACGCCGGGCGGGCGGCAACTCCATGCGCGCGGCTGGATTCTCGGAGATCAGGCCCCGGCGAAGCGCGGCGTGGAGAGCGGTACGTAGCGTCGCCCGGATTCGGTGCTCACCGGCGCGGTGCTTCGAGGGGCCCCCGCCGCTCCGCCGCCCGATCGGCGGTGGCCAGCCAGCCCAGCCTCTGGGACATCGCTCGCGCGCAGCCGACGATGGCCGCCACGTGGTCGGAGTCGTCACCGGCTCGCCAGAGAACCGACCAGGGGTAATAGGAGGCCGGCTGGGTGAGCGGACGCCAGATGGTCCCGGCCATCGCCGTGAGGCAGGAGGACGGCACGCAGTACAGGCAGCGTCCCTGGGCGACCAGATCGGCGGCCGCGCGAATGCTCTCCACAGTTCCCGCGTACACGGCGGGAGTGAAGCCGGCCGCCCGGCACATCTCCACGGTGAACTGGTTGAACTCCGGCGCCTGGGCCTCTTCGGCGAGCAGCAGCGGCTCCTGGGCGAGCGCGGCGACGGGCACCGCCTCCAGGTCGGCGAACCGGTGACCGCGCGGGATCAGCACCCCGAGAGGGTCGTGGCGGAACAGGTGAGAGGCGATCGCGGCGGGGGCGAGCGAGGCCCGGCCGATCCCGACGTCCAGGCGCCCGTCGACCAGTTGCTGGTACTGCTCGGGCACCCCCGCCTCGACCTGGTGGATGACCAGATCGGGGAAGCGGGCCTGAACCTCGTGCAGGATCTGCGGCATCGAGTCATAGCTGGGGTCGATGATCCCGACCCGCAGCGTCGGAGAGGCACCGACCGCGCTCCGGGCCACCTGGGCGGCCCGGTCCACCTGGGCCAGTATCTGCCGCGCCTCGACCAGGAACAACGCCCCGGCGGTCGTCAGGGCTACATGGTGGGTGCTGCGTTCCAGCAGTCGAACCCCCAGCTCACGCTCCAGCCGCTGCACCTGCTGGCTCAACGCCGACTGCACGATGTGCTCGCGGGCGGCCGCCCGGCCGAAGTGCAGTTCTTCGGACAGGGTCACGAAGTAGCGCAGCTGGCGCAGCTCCACACTCGCCACCCCCTGCCACCACACCCGTCCCCGCTGGTACCAGGATTTCCCCCATCCGGGGACCCGGCAGATGGCCGAACCCGGATGCACAGGGGCGCATTGGCGATCCTACTTCCCCACCCGGATCGCAGGAAGGCTCGTAGGATCCACCCGAGGCGATCAGCCCTGATGATGGGCCGTGCTCGGCTTGGCCGTCTCCCCCGCGGCCTCGACGGAGTTGTCTGAGAGACAAGGATCCAAGCCGGGTCGTTCGTTCGAGTGATGGGAAAGGGGCCGCACATGGGCGCCGGCCGCAAGAGAACCGATCAGAACATGTGCTTGAACATGCCCCCGATCAGCCCGAACGGATCGGCGCCGCACTATGAGCACCTCGACGGGCTGGTGCCCGTCACCTCGCGATCGAACGAATGCCCGGAGTGTCAAGCCCGCGGCGACATCTGGACGGACTCGCGGGTCTGCTGGACCCGCGGCTGGATGGCTTGTTCCGACGACTCACCCGACCAGCGCGCCCGAGCGCACTACCGGGAGACCGACCCCCCGCTCGTCGCCGGCGTGGAAACCGGATCGCGCTGGCGTTGGTGTTGTGTCCGCCAGCGCCTCGTCTGACCAGAGTGAGCCTGCTCTCAGCGCAGCGCACGCCCGATCCGGCCAGTTCCCCATCCTCCCCCAGGGGCAATCGCAGTCGAATGTGCCCGCCGCGCACGGCAAGATCCGCGGCCAGATCATCGGCGGGTGCCCGCTTCTCGCTTTCGGTCCTGTCGCCCATCGCCGTGCGGCGTGTGGTGACTCTAGGGAGGGCTCAGGTTCCCCAGTCTTCGTCGTCCAGCTCGTCCCAGATCGGCTGGTCCACGGTCGGCCTCCGCAGCCGGCTGGGTTCGTCTCGTACGGTGGTGCGGCGGGGTAGCGGCGGGGGCGGTGGGGCGGCCGGTACGTCCAGGCGGGGTTTGAGTCGCCGGTAGCGTTCCAGGGCTGCTTCGGCGCTGAGACCGAAGATCGCGGCGATCTGATCGAAGCTCATTCCCGAGGCCTGCGCGGTGTTCAGCAGACGTGCCTCGGTCTGGTCCAGGTTCAGGCGGACCGCGCCCAGCACCACGAGTGCCGCGGCGACTTCCACCAGGTCGGGGTGATCAGCTGCTCCTCGTCGAGCTCGGACGGAGGCGGTGATGATCGCGTCGATGGCGTCGTGGTCGGGCATCGGCCGTTCCCTGGCCTCCCAGAGGACTTCGTCCACCCCGGTGGCGTAGCGAGGGGTCAGGTAGGCCCGCGCCTTCTGTACCTGCGCCGGTGCGGGAGCGGGAAGACCGGTGGGCGGCAAGGGGTCGGCTGGGAGGGCGTGGGCGGCGGCGGCCCTGAGTGAGGTGACTCGCTGCCGTTCCGGGGTGGCTCGGCTCGGGCTGGTCGTAGGGCTGCGGCTGGCCGGATCACGGTCCGTGGTGGTCATCAGGCTCTTTCTGGTGCGGTGCGTGCGGTGTTGCCCGGGTCCACAAAGGGTGGACGGGATACGGTCTTCTGCGGCTGCGGCGTGCACCACGGATCGGTGAGTCACCCGTCCTCGCGCTTTCGCGCGCAGGTTCGCCGCCGGTCGGCCGCGCCGGCCCGCCACGGCGGGCCGGTTTCCGGCCCACCGGCCGCGGGGCCGTCGATGGCGCTCATGGGGGAAGGGGGCGGGCGCCGCCGCCACTGGTGGCGCCGGTTCTCGTAGGGCCGCGCCAGGTGGGTTCGAGCGCGATGGTCGGGCCTTCGCCCATCGGTGGCCGGGCCGAGGCGGTCGTCGCCACGGCGCTCGCGTTCGCTCGGCCGGGACGCGGTGACATGCTCGGTGCTCATGAGGCCCTCATCTGAACTGAACGGCTCCTGGCCGGAGCCGTCCGTCGCCCGGGAGGCGCGGACGACCCCGTGATATCGGCGCAGTCGCCCCAGCCGTGGCTGCCCACCTCCCAACCAAGACCACCCGCGAGACCTCGGAAACCGTCAATTTACGCAAAGGCCATCACCAAATCCGATCGCCTCACATTCACCCAGAGAATGCGGGTGCCTCCGTAGAAGGCGGTGCAGGTGGCCCCTTGCCGCGCAATGGTGCGCGGTGTGCGGCGGGGTTCGGCCCGCGGTGGCGGTGAAGTCATCGACTGCGGTCACGGTGCCGCGTAAGTGAGCGGTGAACACCGCCCCGCAGGTCCTCGGGAGCCGGGTGGCCGAGCGCCTTGGCGCCACCAGGCTTGCGGAACCCTGACCGGGCGGGTGCCGCGAAACCTCGCAAGTCGATTGCGCGCACCGATAATCGGCCGGGATTCACGTCTCGAAAGCCATAAATTTCTTCGAATATTTCGCAATATCGGAAGTTCTGGGAGTAGAGTAAAAGTATCCGGCAACGACGACATCCCCACCCTGAGGGTGACCCGCCATACCGGCTCACCCCAGCAAGGGAATGCACATGCCGATCCTCACTCGTGCTCGCCGACCCGACCGGCCCGGAGCAATCCCGGACAGGCCGGCGTCCTGGACGGACCAGGTCTGGCCCGCTGTGATCGCTCTGGCCGCGCTGACCGTGTTCATCGTCTTCCTGGTCCTGGCCAGCCTGCCGATGGCAGTGGGCATGGCGCTGACGACCCTGGTGGCCGCCGCGATCCTGGTCACGCTGGTGACCGGAACCGAGTGGCTCACCCGGCTTCATCGCCTCGCTCCGCATTCGCGGGGACCCCGCTGATCCACCCGACCGGTCCCTCCGGCCGGCCACCCGATCGCCAATCGCTCCGAGCCGCCACCCGGCGGCTCGGAAGAGGGGACTGTGCCCCATGCGCACCATCACCGAGCGACGAGCAACGATCAGCCTCTCGCCGCCCTCGACATCCCGGCTGCGGATGCGCCCGCCGGGCCCCGCGGGCTCGTCCCGGACGCCGCTGGACGGCGGCTGGTGGCCCCGCTCGACCGACCCGGTCGCCGAACTGCCCGGGCTGATCCTGGCCCTGCAAGCCGGGCCGCAGGCCCACGGGCCCGCCGATGACCACGGGCGCATCACCCATGTCATGCTGCGAGTGGCCGATTGGGACAGCCGGCCACGCCGGCTGCGCGTCGACGGCCCGGCCGACACCCGGATGGTGCGGCTGAGCTGGTTCGACACCCTGCCCACCGGGCTGCTCACCGCGCTCTACGCCGACGGCCACCGCGTCGACCTGCTCACCGTCCCGCCCTACACCTCCCACGCGGCGGCACGATCGGCCCTGGAGCTGGCCGCCCACGACACCAACCACCTGCCCGCCCCCAAGCTGCCGGCCGCACTCCTCACACCGATCACACCGAACGGCCCGGCAGCCACGACCGGGCCGGAGGTGACATCAACGGACCCTTCAGAACCACAGGACACCTGGGAAACCGAGGGCGGACGGCTGCGAGAGCATCTGGCGGCGCCCTGACCGATCACGGTGATCCGCTCGCCGATTTCGACCGGATCGCACGTCTCCGCGGCCGCGGGCCGCGAATGTGGAGCGACAGGACTCGGACAAACCCTGAGGAGTGAGGCTCATGAGCGTAACGGTGACCGAGGTATGGGTAGCGGGCCACGATGGCCGCGACCTGGTCCGTGCTGATGCGATCGTGATGCTCCGCCTTGACGAGGCCGGTCGGCTGACCGCCCAGCTCCATGATGAGGCCAGAGTCAGTGTGACCTTCCTGGAAGGCTCGTCACGCAGCCGGCCACCCGGTGACTTCCATCGTCAGCTGATCCGGGCGGTCGCCGAACTCGCCGACTCCAGCGGGGCGCAACTGGTCCGCGCGCATCACGACGGTGATGTCTGGCGTTGGGTCAGCGAACCACTCTAGGTGTACCTGGTCATGCTCTCGGTGACACAGCCCGGACGGTGCCCACTGGTGCGGTGTCCCGGTGGTGTGGCGGACCCGTCCCGCACGCACGGCCGCTACGGACGCGGGGTGCCAGGCGTCACATATGCCGGCGCGCTGGACCTTGCGGGGACGAACGGGCAGGCAGAGGTCAGCAACGAGGAGGGAGAGGCACGCCACCATGAGCCTCCGGCACCTGGCTCGCGCTCGGCGTCGCCTACCTGGCCTACCTGACGAGGTTCTTCCGGGTCGCACCCCCGGAACTGGAGTTCACCAAGGAAAAGCGCCCCGCCGAGCAGGCCCGGAACGCCGAACCGGTCGAGGAGGCCGACCACGTGGGTGGGCGCGCCGTCGCGGTGGCCGGGGCGTGCGTGGTGGATGTCAGTAGCCACCGCTCTGGCGGATGGCACTGCCGGACGGCGACATCACGTACCGAAGGGCGCCGAACTGGTTGGACCCCTCCCCTGAAGCACTGCCCCGGCGCCCCGGCCACACCATCGTCGCGCTGCACGGCGACTTGGACTCCGCCGCGGCGCCGGCACTGCGCGAGCACCTGCTGGGAGTGCTACGTCCCAGCGGCCGACTGGGACGGCCCGGGCCCTTCACTCATCGGTCAGGCACAGGATCACCCGCCGCACGCACTCCGCACCGGCGACCTGATCGGCCATGACGGTGCACTCGCAGGGGATCGCTGATCCAGCGCCGACCGCCGTCCGCCCTGCCGCGCACCGAGTACTCCCGGATACTCGGAGTTATCACGTGCCGACGGGGGGAGATAGATGGCTGTGGGGGAACCGATCAGGCCCGAGGACGCCGTGGATCGCAGCGAGGGCTTCGGCGAGCGGCTGCTGGGCCAGTTGCTGGACCGGGCGCACGAGATGCCGCCCCAGCTCATCGCACCGCTGGTGTCCGAGGAGGTACGCGCGATCGGCGGCCGGGACGTCTCGATCCTCTTGCAGGACTACGCCCAGATCTCACTGGTACCGCTCCCAGGCCGCGGCCTCACCGACGGTGAACCACTGCCGCTGGAGGGGTCCCTGGCCGGGCGCGCGTTCCTGTCGGAGAGCATCGTCGAACACCCGCAGACCGATGGTGTGCGCATGTTCCTGCCGCTTCTGGACGGCAGCGACGAGATCGGGGTGATGGCCTTGACCCTCGACAGGGTCAACGGTGACGATCGCCGACTGCTGCGACGGCTCGCGGGGCTGGTCGCCGACATGCTGGTGACCAAGAACAGCTACACCGACCAGTTCTTCCGGGCCCGACGACGCGAGCCGATGAGCGTGTCCGCGGAGATCCAGTGGTCACTGCTGCCCCCGCTCACCATGACGACGCCGCAGGTCGCCGTCGCCGGGATCCTGGAACCCGCCTACGACATCGCCGGCGACAGCCTCGACTACGCCCTCAACGACGACATCCTGCACATGGCCATGATCGACGCGATGGGCCACGGCCTGAACGCCGCCGTACTGGCCACCGTCGCCGTGGGCGCCTACCGGCACGCCAGACGCTCCGACGCCGACCTCTCCGAGCTGTACGCGTTCATGGACACCGCCATCGACCAGCAGTTCGGTCCCGACCATTTCGTCACCGCGCAGATGATGCGCCTGAACATCGGGACAGGCCGGCTGGAATGGGTCAACGCCGGCCACCCGGCGCCGTTGCTGATCCGTGATCACAAAGTCATCGGAGCACTGGAAGGCTCCGGCACGCTGCCCGTCGGCTTCGGCGGCTCGACACCCCGGATCAACCGGGAACAACTCCGCCGCGGCGACCGGGTCCTGGCCTACACCGACGGCCTCATCGAAGAGCACACGACCGGCGGAGAGCTGTTCGGCGAGGAGCGCTTGATCACCACCATCGAACGCGTCGGGCCCGCCAGCGCGACCATTCAGCAGATGGCGCGGAAACTCTCCCACGCGCTCATACGGGAAAGGGGCGGGATCACCAGCGACGACGCCAGCCTCTTCCTCATCGAATGGCGCGGCGGCAGCGCCGATCACCTCACCAGACCGCTCTTGTGACGGAAAGCGCCGGTGGCGTCCTCAAGGTTCCCCACCCGCTCCGCTGCCGTTGCCGCGAGCCATGTCGGCTCGTTGTCTGCTCGGCGCTTCTGAAACGGGGCGGCACCACGCGAAAGTGGGCGGCACGGGGATGGTGCTGGATGCGGACAGAGCAGTACAGCGTGACACTAAGAGCGCTGCTCTGATACGAGAGCTCCGGACTTTCAATCCGTAGGTTGTGGGTTCGAGTCCCACGCGACCCACCCTTCCGCAGGTCGTGCAGCCGGATCGGCGGCGGCTTCGGCACGATCAAGCCCCGCGGGCGCCTCCTCCGCCGTTTCCGGGACTTCGCCGAGCCGGACCGTCGGCTTGGAGCGCGGCGGACGCGGGTGTATTGCTTGGCGGCGTGCCGGACGCGGGTGTGGAGATGGCGTCGGGCCGCTGAAGAGTCCGGCGATGATCGGTATCAGCTTGTAGGGGCTGAAGGCCTTCCGGTGTCACTTGATGCGTTCCTCGAGGTGGATGGTGACCTCGTCGCCGGGCCCCTTTCCGAGCAGCTCGCGTACGTCGGCCTTGACGGGCAGCTTGTGCGTGCCGTCGCCCAGCGCCATGAAGGAGCTCCGGAATGGATGACCGTCTATCGTCCCTCGGATTTTCACGAGCCCGCGGGTGCCGAAGTATTCGGCCGATCCGGGCATCACCACATAGGTCCAGCCGCCCTTGTGCGGGCTCTTCTCCAGCGTCGCGGTGAACTCTTTGTCCAGTGCGGTCATGGCGCGCTCCTATTCGACGATCACCAGGACGTTGCCGTCACGGTCCCGAAGGGTGAACATGGGCGGCACTCCAGGCCACTGAAGCAGGTCGTCCACGTCGACCCCCTGCTCCTCCAGGCGCGCGTGGACGGCCGGGACGTCGTCGGCGTTGAGCCTGATCCCGGTGTCGACGCCGGTGGACTCGCCGGGGACCAGCGCGATGCTGGTCACGGCCCCGTCGGGGGCGACGGTGATCCAGCGCCCGCCGATCTGCTCCAGCGGAACATCCATCCGCTTCTCCAGTCCCAGGAGGCCGACGTAGAACTCGACGGCCTTGTCCTGGTCGCTGACGGGAACGGCGACGGTGCCGATGCCGGTGATGCGCGCCTTGTTGCGCTCAGTCATCTGTGCTCTCCCCGGTGTGGTGGATTCAACCATGAAGACCAGCAGGCCCGGCAGAACTCATCGTTCCACCCCCTGATCCGTCCCAAGAAATCACCCGGATATCCCGGCCGCTGACCACCGCGCAAGGCACCGGATGTTCGAGCGAGTCAACGCGAGACCCGGAGCCGGCTGGACGCGTGTCGGGCAGCGGTGGCCACGCGTCAGCCTTGGCCGATGACGGCCCGGGTCTCCTGCTCGATGATCTCCCACAGCGGCGCGCCGTCGCGGTTGGTGAGGATGACTCCGACCCAGCCGGTGTCGGGGTAGATGGTCCAGTTGGCGCCGACACCGGGGTTGGCGCCGGCGCGGCTCCACACCCACTGGCCGCTGACGAGGCTGACCGGCATCTGGTAGGCCCCGAACGACGCGTCGGCGGGGGCTGCCCGGCGGGCCAGGCCGCCGCCCCCCTCGGGGGCCAGGGGGATCTTGGGTCCGGTGAACAGTTCGGCGTAGTGTCGGTCCAGCACTGTGCCGTCGCCCAGCGCACGCGCGAACCGGACCAGATCCGGCGCGGTGGCGAAGCCGCCGTCCCCGGGGGCATCGATGAAGGCGCGGCCCGGGTTCTTGCCCAGTACATACGGGTCTGGGCTGCCCTTGTCCAGATTGCGGACCGCGTCCACGTGGCTGCCGTCGGCCAGCCTCATGTAGGGGTGCGCGATGTGCTGATCGGTGAGCCACTGCGGCCTGGTGTAGAACCCCGAACCCGTCATGCCGCAGCGCTTGAAGATGTTCTCTTGGACGTAGTCCCAGTAGGTCGTGCCGGTCACGGCTTCGATGATCTGCGCGGGGATGGCGACCTCGGCGCCGGAGTGGCTGCTGGGTGTGCCGGGAGGAGCCTCCGGCGTCGCCTGCCGGGCCCACTGCTCGTAGAACTCGTGCACCTCCTTCCGGCTCTGGAAGATGCGTTGCACGTCCTCATCCGGAGTCTTCATCCCGGAGGTACCGGTGAGCAGGTGGTGGATGGTGACCTGCTCGGAGATCTCCTTGGCGTAACCCTTCAGGTGAGTGCCCACCGTGTCCGACAGCTTTAGCTGACCCCGCTGCGCCAGCTGCAAGATGGCTATCGCGTGGAACGGCTTGCCCGCCGAGCTGAGGCTGAACGCGGTGTTCTCGCCGTTGGGGATCCCCTTCTCCTTGTCGGCCATGCCGTAGCTGCGCGACAGCACCGTCCGGCCCCGGTGCGACAGCAACACCACGCCGGAGAACCTGCCCTCGGCGGCCAGCTTCGCCACGTACCGGTCGTAGGCTCCGCCGGGCTGGGTGTCCGGCGGGACGCCGGAGTCGGCCGGGGCCGCGTCGGCGCGGCCGGGTCGGGCGCTCACCAGCGGCGCGCCCGCCGCGACCACACCGGCGGCCGCCAGCCCGCCCCACCCCAGCAGCCGCCGCCGGTCGACGCCACCTACGGCATCCGAATCCATGATCAGGCTCCTTTTCTGATCGGCGCACTGACCGTTGATGCGCTGTGAACCATGTCTCCACCCAAGACGGGCAACTGTTGCGGTGGCGTATGCGCTTTTCGATATGCCCGCGATACACCCGGTCCCCGGACATCGAGGACTGCGGGGACTCGGCCAACAACCGAGACACCACCTGGGGGCAGCTCGGCTTGCGAGGCTTGGGCCAGGCCCGAATCCAGTGGCTGCTTTACGGTGGCGTGCCCGACCCCGAACTCCCGCATGATGGCGCGCTTGCTCGTGCCGGCCCGAGCCGGACGACGAATCACCGCATTCAGCTCGAGGACCCGGCGGTGGCAGCGGGCCTGCTGGACTTCGCGATCAGCCCGGACACCGGCGCCTGGCCGTGGGTACCGCCGAGGCTGTGGCTCCGTGCGAACGGCAGAGCACCGCGGCGATAGAGGAAAGACCGCTTCCCAGCCACGGTGAACGGCTCGGCGGCATCGTCCGACACATGTAAGGGTTATAGTGCTACTGTAAGCATTACCCGGAGGTGCCGTGAAGATCCCCATTGATGACTACAGCTGGGGGGTGATGGTCGCCAACGACCTGGTCGCCACCTCGCCCACCGTGCGGACCAGCGGAGACGCGCTGCCCGACCCGATCGCGCTGGCGGCCTTCCTCACCGGGCACCGGCTGCGACGCGCCGGCCCGCCCACCGACGAGGACGTCCGGCAGGTGCACTTCCTGCGCCGCGAGGTGCGGGGGATCATCGAGACCGAGACCGCCGACCAGGCCGTCGCGGGCGCGACCGTGCTGATCCGGCGCGCCGGGCTGGCCCCGACCCTGGAACTGCGGAACACGGGCCGCTGGGAATGGCTGGTACCGACCGCGCCGGGAGCCGACCTTGCCGACGAACTCGCCGCGCTCGTCGCCATCGGCATTCTGGGCGTCGTGCGAACACTGGGGCACGGGCGTTTCCGTCCGTGTGCGGCCCCTGGCTGCCGAGGGGTGTTCGCCGACATCAGCCGGGCCGGGAGGCGCCTCTATTGCATGCCCGATCTGTGCGGCAACCGGGTCAACGTCGCCAACCACCGCGCACGCCACCAGGAAAGGGCCTGATCCAATGAACACCTCACCTCTGCACGGGGCCCTCCGCCTGCCCGACGGCACCTCCATCCGCGGCCGCGGCCTGCGCCGTCCACTGCCCGAAGGGCCCACGCCCGACGTCGGCCTCTACCTCGGTTCCGGCCGGTTGCGCCGCCGCCACGAGGCCGCGCTGTCCTGGCCCCACGTCTGGGTCGACTGGCCTGACTTCCTGCTGCCCCGCGACTCCGACGAGGCCGTCCGGCAAATCCATCACCTGCATGAAAAGGCGCGTTCCGGTGCGATGGCCGAGGTCGCGTGCGGTGGCGGCGTCGGCCGGACGGGCACGGTCATCGCCTGCCTGGCGATCCTGTCCGGGGTGGACGCCGCCGACGCGATCGACTGGGCCCGCGCACACCATCACCCCAAAGCCGTGGAAACCCCCTGGCAGCGCCGATGGGTGAGCCGTTTCCCGCAGGTCGTCCCCGACCGCTGACAAGGCCCTCGGACACGGCCCGCGTTCGGTGCCGCAGCCGAGCAGCCGGTGCGTTCGCAGTCGTCCACCGATCCGAACGGCGACCGTCCAGATCACTCCGGCCGGGGACGGCGCCGTCCTCACCTACACCGAACAGAGCGCCTACTTCGACGAGGGCCACTCGGCAGAGCTCGCCGAGGAGGGATGTGCGGTTCTGCTGGCGAGCCTGGGTGACGTACTGACGGCGACCTGACGCGCCCGGGAGCGCAAGCAACCCCGCGTGGTCCGGCGGCTCCCCGCCCCGGCATCCGGCGCCGCGGGGCGGGCCGGTCCCGGGGTTTTCACGAACAAGATCCACACAAATCCACACGTGTCCGCTGACCTGCTGGGGTCTCCTCCCGGACGCTCCTGGGTCCCACCCTCTCGTCCAAACCCGTCCAGCCCCACTGTTAGCACCAGGGTTAGCAAGCCCGACCGTCGCGGTCGCCGGCGGCCTCGCTGGCCTGGTCGAGTGCGCTCTCGATGCCGTCGTTGACGGAATGGAAGGTGGTGCCGCCCGGCCGCTCCCACGGGCACGCCCAGGTCTGGCAGTGCCGATAGGAACCGGCCGCGGGCGACGTTCACCACCCGGTCCCCGTACAACGGCCGAGAACGTCGCCGGGCGTGCTCTGCGCGTGGACGCGTAACCCCCGGACCGGCAAAATGCGGCACTGTGCGAACCCCGCCCCCGCCCTCGGACATCACGACGATCTTCCCGGCCCTGCGCGGCTACGAGCGCACCACCACGATGCTGCACCCGACCCCCGGCGATCCCGGGGTGCGGGACAGTTCGATCGGCGGGCCACTGCTGTGGCCCGCCGACGAGCCGTGGCCGCGCCACGCGTACGGCTCGCGGAGCGACCGGGCCCCGCAGACCGAGCCGCTACCGCTCGTCCCCGGAGCGCAGCTGTGGGTCCGCGATCTGCCTGACCTGCCCCACCCTCCCGGCAAAGACCTGCTCCAGGTGCTCTGGGTGCCCGACGACTCGGTCGACTGCCTGTACGGGTCGCAGCAAGGCGATCCGGTCGACGAGTACTTCCGGGTCTTCTGGCGCGACTCCGCCGACATCACCGACCTGCTGCCCAACCCGCCACTGCCCGACCCCGACACCGGCGTCCGGGACGACGGCATCCTGGTGGACGACTCGTACCTGCCGGTGCCATGCACGCTGGACCCCGAGCAGGTGACCGAGTACCCACCCGCCTGGATCCTGGGCGAAGAGTTCTACGACCACGTCAGAGAGCAGGACGAACGCCTGGGTACCTGGTACCAGGCCGTCAACACCCACGCCGACGGCTGCAAGGTCGGCGGATGGCCCGCCGACTCCAACATCGGTGGGCCCTACCACGGCTGGTTCACCTGCGACTGCGGCACCCGGATGGAAGCGCTGCTCACCATCGCGAGCATGGAGGTCCGGCATACCCCGGCCACCGCCCCATCCTCCTACCGCACCCCTGCCGAGCAACCCATGGGAATGGGAACAGCCCTCACCGAACCCACGGGCCTCGCCGTAGGCGACCACACCTACCTGCAGATCTTCTACTGCCCGACCTCCTGGGACCACCCGATCCGCCGCTACCCCATGTGACCTTGAAGAGGTCGTAGAGGCTTCCCCAGCGAGATATGAGCCGTCCGGAACGGTGCGGGCTTCCCGCGGCCGAAGTCGCGGGGGCCGAACGGTGGGACAGGCTCAGATACAGACCACGATCTTTCCCCGCGTGTGTCCGCGCTCGGCGTATGCGTGCGCTTCCGCGATCTGTTCGAGCGGGTAGGTCTGCTCGATGCGCGGTGTGTAGCGGCCTTGACGGCCGAGTTCGCCCGCTTCGGCGAGGAGCGTGGAGTCGTTCTCCGCATTGGCCAGACGCACACCCAGGCGCTGCGCGTTGGCGTAGTCGGCGATCGTCGACACGCGGGCAGGGTCGCCCACGATCGCGATGAGATCAGCCAGGGACCCGGACGCCGCGGTGTCGAGCGCGATGTCGACACCGTCCGGAGCCAAGGTGGCGAGGCGCTCCGCGAGGCCGGTGCCGTAGGTGGTGGGAACGGCTCCGAGGGAGGTGAGGAACTCGTGGTTGCGCTCGCTGGCCGTCCCGATCACGGTGGCGCCCTGAGCCACCGCGATCTCGACCGCGGCACTGCCCACGCCTCCGGCGGCGCCCTCGATGAGCAGGGTGCGCCCCCGCAGAGGACCGAGCGCCTTCAGCCCGCCCATCGCGGTCACGGATGCCAGGCCGGCGCCGGCGGCCTCCTCGTCGGTCCAGGTGGTGGGCGCGTGGGCCCAGGCCGAGAGCACGGCCAGCTCCGCTGTCGCGCCGGTTACGCCGCCCAGCCCGAAGACACGGTCGCCGATGCTCACCCCCTGCACGCCCTCACCGGTCTCGTCGACCACGCCGGCGGCATCACGCCCAGGAATCGCGGGCAGGTCCACGGGGAGCACCTCCTGCACCGCACCGGAACGCACCTTCCAGTCGACGGGATTGACGCCGGCCGCCGCGACGCGGATGCGGATCTCGCCGGGCCCGGGATGCGGGTCCGGCACCTGCTCGACCACAAGGGTCTCCACACCGCCGTACTCGTGATAGCGGACTGCGCGCATGGCGTTCTGCCTTTCCACGCGGCCTGGGGCGGCCGTTCGTGAGATCAGTGGGGTGAATGCTCGGCGAGTGCCGACGCCCAATACGCTAGAACCTGACGTTGACGTCAGGTGCAAGTCGGGCGGGCCGCCCGGCGGAGGAGGACCGGTGCGCATCGGTGAGGTCGCCGAGAAGGCGGGAGTGAGCGTCCGGGCGCTGCGCTATTACGAGGAACAGGGTCTGCTCCGGGCGGACCGCAGCCCCGGCGGTCAGCGGCATTACCCCGACACCGCCGTCGGCCGAGTCCGGCTGATCCAGCAGCTGTATGCCGCGGGCCTCCCGAGCAGAGTGGTCCGCGAGGTGCTGCCGTGTGTGGACTCGGGCGTAGAAAAAGCGCCCCAGGCACTCCTGGACCAGATGGCGGCCGAGCGAGTCCGCATCGACCAGCGGATCACCGACCTGCTCGCTGTGCGCGACCGACTCGACGACATGATCGCCATCACGCGGGACCCTGATTCCGACTGCTCTCACGCGCAGTGACGATTACTGCCGCAACGAGCTCAGACGTCGCCAGCAGATGAGTGCGCATCCGAGGGTGAGGAAGGCTGCGTGGATGTCGTCGCGTATCTCCCAGCGGATGCGCAGGCGGGCGCCGCCGCGATCGCTTTCGCAACCCCTTCAGCGTTCCGCGATTCCTGGTTCTTCTGGGGCACTCGCGTGTGAGGGGGCGGGTCAGCCCGACGGTGCCTGGCCGCAGGGCCCCGCGTGGTCGCAGTACGGCTGAAGGCGGCTCTGCCCGCAGCCACACAGAATGGCCCTGGTCTCCGCGCGCGGGCCTTCCGCCGTGTCCACGCTCAACTCGCCGCGCGCGATCAACTGTCCGACGGAGTTGCGCGTGATCTGCGTGGGCCGGTCCGGGGTCTCCGCAGCGCCGTCCACGAGTTCGTACTGCAGCGCGCCTGAGGGACAGCGCCGCACCACTTCGGCCAGGCGGCCGGCCTCGGCGCCGTCCGGCTGGATCCACGGGCGCTCGCCCGGGTCGAAGACCTCCGGCAGACCGTGGACGCATTCGGCGGCGTGCAGGCAGCGCCTGGCCTCGAATGTCACGGTGATCGCCTGGCCCTCGTACGCCTTCTTCCCGGTTCCTCCGCTCATACCGGCCTCCGTCGCTGCCATGCCCGGTGTTCAGTCGCTGACTTTGCTGCGGGACTGACACAGCAGGTCCTGGAGACCTCGCGCCCGCCCGGCGGCGTGCTCCTCATCGTGTCGATCTCCTCCCTCGCCGCCGACCGTCGTCGGCGACCGGTGTGTCAGCCCTCGCCGATGAAGCGGAGCAGCGGCCCGTTCACCTCGTCCGCGTGCGTCCACAGGAGCCCGTGCGGAGCACCGGGGATCTCGACGTACTCCGCCTCGGGGAGCAGATCCCTGAACGGCCGGGCGGTCGCGTCGATCGGCAGGATCCGGTCCGCGGTCCCGTGCAGGATGAACGCCGGCTTGCCACTCTCGCGGACGGCTTCCACGTCGCGGCGGAAGTCCTCGATCCAGGAGGGCACGACGGCGTACGCGGCGACCGGCGCCGACTTCGTCGCGGTGTTCCAGCTGGCGGTCACGACTTGCCGGCTGATACGCGAGCCGAGCGTCTCGTCGAGGTTGTAGAAGTCCTCGTAGAACTGCGTGAACCACGCGAATCGGTCGTCCTGCGCGGCCTTCGCGATGCCGTCGAAGACGTCCTGGGGCAAGCCGGTCGGGTTGTCGTCGGCCTTGACGAGGAACGGTTCGAGCGAGGCGAGGAAGGCGAGCTTCGCGACGCGCTCGTGGCCGTGGCGGCTGACGTAGCGGGCCAGCTCTCCCGTTCCCATCGAGAAGCCGACGAGGATGACGTCACGCAGGTCGAGTGTCCTCAGCAGGACGTCGAGGTCATCGGCGTACGTGTCGTAGTCGTAGCCGCTTCCGACCTTCGTCGAATCCCCGAAGCCTCGGCGATCGTAGGTGATGACCCGGTAGCCGGCGTCAATGATGGCCCGCTCCTGGCGCTCCCAGCTCGACCCGTCCAGGGGATAGCCGTGGATCAGGACGACGGGCCGGCCGCTGCCGCGGTCGGTGTACGCGATCTCGATGGGGGCACTGTTCTCCGTGCCGACGGTGACGGTTGCCATGTCCTGGTCCTTGATCTCGGTGCGGAATGACGGTCGGACTGCGGCAGGTCTGGAAGGGCGGGGGCTCTCCCCGCAAGCGGTGGTCGGGGCCGGGCCAGGCGGATCGACTCCAGCACGGTGTACGCGTGGTATTTGGCCTGGCTGGTGGCTCCCGCCAGCCGCTCCCCCAGAGCTGTTGCTGGTCTTCTTCTCGAGGACGTGCCGGGTGGTGTGGTCGACTCCCTGGTCGGGTTGTGGGCCGAAGGCCCTTCAGCGTGCCCGAACCTACGTCGGCCGCCCGAGCTCGCGAATCGGTCGCCGTATCGGTCGCGGGTTCGTACTGCAACGGCACGTGGTCCGGATGGGGCCGCTCGGAGGCGGCGCGTTCCGCGAACGGTCATCTGCGCCCGCGAGCAGACCACGATTCGAGGAATCGCGGCGGGCTACGTGGAGCTTCGATGGCGTAGGTGCCGGAGAGGACACGTGCGGCTATCCGGTTCGCGTGCCGCGGCGGCCCGGTGCCGCCGCTGCGATCCTCTTACGCCCTGGTCGAGGCGAGGGGGACGGTGGTGACCATGGCACCGCCGGCCGGCACCGTGCCGGCTTGCGCCAGTCGAAACTCCGATCACGAGGTGTGATGGCAGGCGTACCGATCCTGCGGAGTGTGACACCAGGCGCCTGCTCGCTCGGCTCGGGTGGCACGGGGTCGGCGCGGGCCGCGGCGCCGGTGGCGCCCGGATCGGCTGGTCAATCGGTCGCCGCCGAGGGCCAGATCGGGCTGTAGCCTCGAAACGGGCGCCACCGCGGCCCGGCGCGACATTCTTGGGGTGGGACATGGAGCTGTTCGGGCGGCATGCCGAGACGGCTGCCCTGGACGAGCTGCTGGATCGGGCGGCGGGTGGCGCGGGTGCCGGGCTCGTGCTGTGGGGCGAGCCGGGTATCGGCAAGACCGCCCTGCTCGAGTACGCCGTCGCGGCGGCGTCCGACGCGACGGTGCTGCGGTGCCGGGGCTCCCGGATGGAGGCGGGGCTCGCGTTCGCGGCGCTGCACGAGCTGCTGTGGCCGGTCATGGACCGGCTGGAAACGCTCGCCGCCCCGCAGGCCGCGGCGTTGCGCGGGGCGCTGGGGCTGAGCCGGGACACGACCAACCGGTTCCTCATCGGCGCGGCCGTGCTGTCGCTGGTCAGCGGACTCGCTCGGGAACGACCGGTGCTCGTCGTGGTGGACGACGCCCAGTGGATCGACGAGGCCACCGCGCAGTGTCTCGGCTTCCTGGCGCGACGCGTGACGACGGACCGGGTCGTGGTGCTGCTCACCGGGCACGAGGATCCCGCCTCGGGACCGTGGGAGGGGTTGCCGGCGCTGGAG
This sequence comes from Actinomadura viridis, assembly GCF_015751755.1. Taxonomy (GTDB): domain Bacteria; phylum Actinomycetota; class Actinomycetes; order Streptosporangiales; family Streptosporangiaceae; genus Spirillospora; species Spirillospora viridis. The sequence goes on along the minus strand of NZ_JADOUA010000001.1, from coordinate 8,011,603 downwards.
GTGGTGGGCCTGGCCGACGACGACGCCCGGAAGCTCGTGGCCACCGCCGTTCCGGGGGCCGACGAGGCGCTGGCCGACCACACGATCCGGACGGCGGGGGGCAACCCGTTGGCGCTGCACGAGCTGCCCACCCTCGATCACGAGCCCGATGGTGACGCGCCGCTCGGGCGATCCGGGGACCTGATGCCGGTGGGGCCGCGCTTGCGGCGGGCGTTCGCCGCCCGGGCCGCGGCCATGACGCCGCCGGCTCGGGCGTTGTTGCTGCTGGCCGCGGCCGAGGACCGGGGTGACCGGCACGTCGTACATCGCGCCGGGGCCGGGTGGGGGGTCGACACGATCACCTGGGACGAGGTCCTGCGCTCCGGGCTGCTCCGCGTCTCGGGGGCCCGGCTTGAGTTCCGGCACCCGCTGATCCGGGCGGCGGTCTACGACGGCGCCCCCTTCCTGAACCGGCAGGCCGCGCACCGGGCGCTGGCCACCGCGCTGCCGGCGGGTGCCACCGCGGAACGCGCCTGGCACCTGGCCGCCGCCGCCGACGGGCCGGACGAGGACGTCGCCGCACTGCTGGAGCAGGCCGCCGAGCAGTGCCTGCGACGCAGCGCGGGTCCGATGGCGGCGCGCACGCTGCGCCGGGCCGCGGAGCTCTCGCCGACGCCGGCCGCGGCCGGGCGCAGGCTGGCCGCTGCCGCCCGTGCCGCGTGGGACGCGGGCCGGGCCGAGACCGCGCGGCAGCTGCTCGAGGACGCCGAACGCCTGTGCGGTGAGCTTCCCGTCGCCCGGCTGAGCGGCGGATTGCGCGGAATCCTCGAGTTCGCCAATGGCAGGCCCGAGCGCGCCCACCGCTACCTGGTCTGCGACATGGCCGTGGTCCCCGAGCCCCGCCGCGCGGTGGAGCTGGGAACGGTGGCGGTCCGCGCCGCGTGGTCGGCCGGTCGGCCCGACCTCCAGCAGGAGGCGCTGCAGCAGGTGCGGGCCGTGGACGCCGGCGGTGACCCCGACCTGTCGGAACTGTTGCCCGTGCTGCGGAACTGGTGGTCCTGCTACGACCAGACCGGCGAGGTCACCCCGACCCTTCTGGGCATGGCCAGCGGCACGGTCGGCCGGCTCGGTGCGGCCGCGTGGGAGCTGCTCCCGCCCGTGCCGTTGGTCCAGGCCTGGGGCATCGAGGACGGGCTGCTCGACGTGCTGCGCGTGCAGGCCGCACAGCTGCGGCGCCGGCACGAGCTCGCCGCACTGGCAGTGGTGCGCTCCCAGACCGCGGTCCTCGACCTCGGTGCGGGCCGGTGGGGTGCCGCCGAGGCCGCGGCGGCCGAGGGGCTGCGGCTGGCCGAGGAGGTCGGGGCGGATCACGTGGCGACGCAGTGCCACTCGTCCCTCGGGGCGCTGGCCGCCGCCCGGGGCGACGGCCGCGCCGTCGCCGAGCACACCACCCGGATCCTGCGGGTCTCGGTTCCGCGCGGGGTGCGGGTGCTCAGCGCCGCGGCGTACTGGCACCGTGGACGGGCGGCGCTGTTCGGCAGCCGTCCCCAGGAGGCGCTGGCCGACCTGCTGTGTCTCGCCGAGCCCGGCCACGAGGCCGCTCACCCCACCTGCGCGCTGTTCGCCGCCGTGGACACCGTCGAGGCGGCGGTGCAGGTCGGGAACACCGACGTCGTCGAGGCTCAGGTCGTCATGGTGGAGGAGTGGGCGCAGCGTACGGGCGCGACCTGGGCCCGCGCGGCCGGCCACCGGCTCCGCGCCCTCGTCCAGGGTGGAGCGGCGGCCGAGGCCTCGTTCCGAGCCGCTCTGGACGTCGTGGGGGCGGCGGGTGATCCGTTCGAGTACGCCCGCACCCGGCTGCTGTACGGGGAGTGGTTGCGGCGGGCGCGCCGCCGGGCCGATGCCCGGCTCCAGCTCGCCGGGGCCGCCGAGGTCTTCGACCGCCTGGGGGCGGAACCGCTGCGGGCGCGGGCGCTGCGCGAGCAAGCCCTGACCGAACGACCGACCGCCCCCCGCGTACCCGGTCCGCCAACGGCGGCCGGGCTGACCGCGCAGGAGCTGCGGGTCGCGCGGCTGGCCGCGGACCGTCTGACCAACCGGGAGATCGCGGCGCAACTGTTGATCAGCCCTCGCACGGTCGGCCACCACCTCGCCAACGTCTACACCAAGCTGGGCATCGCCTCCCGCGCCGACCTGGCCCGGATCGACTTCGAGGGTGACCTGCGGTTCAGCACGGCCGGTGACTGACCCGGCGGCGTGCCGATGATCGATCGCGCACCCGCGAGTCCTGTGGATGACCTCGTCCTCGTCCTCGCCATCGTCGGGACGATCACTTGACCGCCCTGAACGGTGAGCGAGACGTGACCGTGGTCAGGCTCCAGGCGGGCTCGGACGTCGGTCGGGTTGCGGGAGAGCCACGGCGTGGGCGACGGGGTCCATCCGATCCAGCTCCCCGTGCCACAGCTCGACGGGGGCGATGACTTCGGCGAGGTCGCGGTGGGGCCGGTGGGTTCGGCCCGGTCAGGCGTCCTTGTTTCCTTGAGGTGCTGGGGTTCGATGCCATCGGAAGGGGTCGTCTTCCAGCGCGGGGCGGTCCCAGTGTCCGCGGTTCGCGGCGGCTTCATAGGTGGTGTGGAGGAACTCGGTGACCGCGCGGTCGGGATCGGGTGCGGCGCGGACGGCCTCGTAGGGCAGCAGGAACTGCTGGAACTCGGTGCTGAAGTAGGCCCCTTCGGGGCCGATCGGCTGATCGGCGAACCCATCGGGTTCGGGGTAGGCGTAGGAGTAGAAGGCGCCTTCCTCTCCACCGCCGGGCCAGAACCCGCAGCTGGACAGTTCCCGGGAGTAGCCCTCGACCATGACCCAATCCCCGCAGTTGGGTACTCCACCGGGGTGCGGCGGAGCCGCCCGCCCGGAGAAGCGGGTGCAGGCGAGGTCCATTCCTCCCCAGAAGAAGTGCACCGGACTGACCTTGCCGACGAAGTGCGACCGGAACTCGCCGATCACCCGGTTCGCCTGCAGCAGCTGGCGCCAGAACAGGGTGGCCGCCTCGCCGTCGTAGGAGGCGTGGACGTGGTCCTCGGCGAAGGGGATCGCCGGCTCGACCTCGTTGGGGTGCGGCCGGATCGGTGCCTCGATCCCGAGCCGGTCGAGCATGTCCAGGACCCGGGAGTAGAACTCGGCGACCGGCATCGGCCGGAGCGGGAGGCTCCGCGTACCGCTGTCGCTGCTGCGGACCTCGAGCCGGTGGCCGACGAAGTCGAACTCGATCTCGAAGGCGCCTGTGCGGTGCGGGATGGCCGACGTCGTCAACCCGCGCGGGCTGACGTACAGGGTCACCTGCCACCAGTGGTTGAGCAGCGGAGCGTGGGCCATGCGGATCTTCCCCACGATCTGGGTCCACATGTGCAGGGTCTCGCGGGTGGGAATCCAGTCCGAGACCCGCAGGCTCGGCCAGCTCGTCGTGGCGGGGCTGGTCATCGGTCATCACGTCCTTCGCGGCGCCACGAGAGGGTGGCGGTCGTGGTGTTCATGTCCCGCGGACGGGCTCCTCCGGCCAGGACCTCGACGTCGATCCAGGTGAAGGAACCGTCTTCTCCTCGAGAACGGCGGCGCGTGCGGGGTGGCTCAGGTGCCGAGCGTAGGGCGCCGCGGCCCCCGCCGGATCGGTCGGTCGATCTGTCGTCCACCGTCATCGATGAGGGCCGATGCTCCTGGCGCGGCGCAGGCAGTCGATCTTGGTGTCACAGCCTGTCGGGTTCGCGATCCAGGGAGGCGACCTCGGGATGCGGGTCCGACAGCGGCGCGCCGAGTACCTTCCGGACTGGTCAGAGCAATGGGACAGGCCTGACGGCACCGACCCCGAGCACGAGTACACGGTCCACCCCGAGCCCGGCGGCCTGGTGTACTGCGGCAGTACCGAAGGCCGCGACACCCTCTGCTGGGACACCCGCGACCCCGACCCCGATCGCTGGCCGGTCGTCAGCGACAAGGGAATCTTCCCGGCCCTCACCGAACTCCTGGTGGCCGAACTCACCGGTACCGGCCTGGGCCTCACCCACAGCGGACTCGGCGATCCCGACGGCTGGGCCTGGCCGTTCAGAGGCCCGCGCGGCACCTGGCGCCCCTGAGCCCACCCCGGCTCACTTCGTGAGCATGGTGAGATGTCTGCTCGCGGGGACGGCCATGGCCTGCGACGCCCCCTCACCGCTGGTGATGTAGCGAAAGAGGCCTGCCGGTATTTCTACGTGGCAACCTTTAAAACCGCCAATGCGGACCGCTCCCGGTGTGGGGTGCGCGCGGAGTCATACGGGGCCGCCGTTGAAGGGCAGGCGGTCAAGGGGGTAGCGGCGCAGTTCGTCGACGGAGAAGTATCTGCCGTAATTATCGTCCAGGATCGTGCGCCAGCGCCGTGCCGCCGCCTCGAAGATCTCCATGGCGACGGCGTCGCTGCCCTTGGTCGTGGAAATGGAGAGGATGACCGCCGCGCGCATCGGCGCACCGAGCTTGCGCTCGTACTCCTCGAGGTCCTCCGGCTCGAACTCGAGGTCGGGGCTCGGTGCCACGGTCACCCAGACATGCCGGCGCTCGCGCGACAGCCGGCCGCTCGTCCACTCATCGGGACGTCGCACACCGCCGAGTTCCTCGATGAGGTCGAGGAACTCCTCCGGGTGCACGGAGTCGGCGAATACGAGTATGACCTCGTACGCCATGACGCTCCTTTGTTTCAGACCGGTTCACCCAGGCTTCGCAGAACCTGTTTGAGTTCATATTCGGTGCGCACCACGATAGCACCCGTCTGCCTGGCCAGCGCGGCCTGCTTCCCGGACAGCTGGGTGGCGAGCAGGATCACCGGCTTTCCGGTGGGATTCTTTGTTCTGTTATTGATCAGTCCTTCGAGCTGGCCCTCTTTTGAGTACTTCCGGCCGCCGGCGACTTCGATGATGGCCTTGTTGGTCTCGATGTCGATCTCGCCCAGTGAACCGTTGGGCCCGTATTTGCGATTGAAATCGCGCACGATGTGGCGAAGGGACTTGGCGGTGGTCGCCTCAAGGCGGCTGCCCTCGTTCGCCGACCGCATCGCGGTGTCGATCTTGGTGTCGACGACCTTCTTCCGCAGCAGGTCGACCTCGCGCTGCGCCGCGTTGGCGGCGTTCCGGTTGGCGGGGGTCGGGTTCTGGTTCGCCGCCCGGCGGGCCGCGTCGGCGTTGGCCTGGGCCTGGTCGATGAGGTTGTCCGCGTCTTCGTACCGGCCCCGCCTGAGCGCGCTGTCGATGTCCTGGCTGATCTTCGCTCGCTGGCGGGCGAGCAGGTCGCAGGCGCCCGTGGTCGGGCCGCCCTGGTTGTGGACGAGCAGGTCGCGCCCGCCGGTGGACACGTAGAAGGTGTGCAGGCCCTCGACGGTGAGGTTGTGGACGCGCTGCTCGCGCGTGCGGCGGTGCGAGTCGATCACCGCCACCGGATGGCCGGTCGGCGTGGTCAGGACGTCGCCGAACACGAGCCGGCCGGCGTCGATCCAGTCGCCTGCGGCGGCCACCCAGAACGGGTGGCCGGCGGTGGCGGTCACTCGCGCGGTGGGGCCGCCCAGCGCGCCATCGAGGTCGACCCGCAGGTCCACCAGATCCTTGCGACCGCTGCCGACGATGGTGCGGTCGACCCGGCGCGGCCCGGCCCGTCCGGTTGCGGGGTCGGCGGCCCAGACGAGGTCCCCGACGGCCACCTGCTCGATGGGCGTTCGGCGCCCGTCGGCCATGAGCACAGGGGTGCCGGGCGGGAAGCTGTTGCCAGGTCTGCCCTGGCATGCCTGCAGGGCCTTGTCGAGCCGGGACCGGGCGGCCCTGCGGGCGTCGCGGGCCTTTTCCAGCCGCCGCTTCAGGTCCAGGAAGCGGTCGATCAGCTTGACGACCTTGGGGATGGACTTCAGCGCCTTGCCGATCTTGCCCCAGGGAACGAGCGCCAGCAGGCCCCAGATGCAGTCACTGAGGTTCGGCTTCTTGATGCAGTTGATGATGTCGCCGGCGAGCCAGTCAAGGCCGAGCTTGACGATCTCCTTGAGGAGGTTGAAGTCGTTCCACTCGTTCTCGACGCCCTGCGCGTCCCGCTCGGCCTGGGCCAGGGCCGCCTGGGCGGCCTGGTACTCCAGCAGCTCGGGCGTCGATCCGCCGGGCGTGGAGGTGGAGGGCAGGCCCGGCGAGCCGCCCGGCGAGCGGCTCGGGGAGGCGCCCGGGCCGGGCCGCGCGCCCGGGACGCAGTCCTCCCCGCCGGCGACCCGGCACACCCCGGCGCGGATGTCCTTGACGACGGTGTCGGGGATGGCCACGACGGTGATCGCGGCGACGACCGAGGCCACCAGCAAGATCACGGTGTCCTGCGCGTCAGGGCAGGCGTTCTGAGCGTGCTGTCCGGCCACTTCCCGGTTGCGCATGGCCGGCCCATGCTGCCCGGGGCATGCACCGTCCCTCTAAGGCATCATCTCAACCGGCAAGTCTGCGGTGGCAGATCGGGACGGCAGCCCCTATCAAGAAGATTTCCCTATGCAGCGAAGTTCCTCCGCTTGGCCGGCCTGAGGTCCACTCAGCGGATTGCCGCATACGCCTGGATGGATCACTGGAACAGCGCCCCTGAACCCTTCGTGTGGGCCAATACCGCCGAGGAGATCCTCGGATCCCTCGCAAAATGAGGTCGACGGGTTTCAGGCGCATGACACTAGAACACGGGTGTGCGCTTCTCTCTGAGGGCCGCGATCCCCTCCCCCGCCTCAGGGCCGGCGAAACCGAGGAACTCGAGGGCGAGCGCGGCGTCGAAGTGCGGCATGGCCGCACGAAGCCAGGAGTTGAGGGCCTGCTTGGTCCATCGCAGGGCGGTGGGGGCGCCTCCGGCCAGCCGGACGGCGATGTCGGTGGCCTGGTCGAGGACGTCCCCGTCGTCGACCGCGAGGGACACCAGGCCGATGCGCTCGGCCTCCGCGCCGTCCAGCGGATCGCAGGTGAGCAGGTAGTACTTGGCCTTGGCCAGCCCGCACAGCAGCGGCCAGACGAGGGGGGCGTGGTCACCCGCCGCCACGCCCAGTCTGGTGTGGCCGTCGATCAGGCGGGCGTCCTTGGCGACCACGGACACGTCCGCGAGCAGTGCCACCACGAGTCCTGCACCGACCGCCGCTCCGCGCACCGAGGAGACGACGGGCTTGGAGAACTCGATGAGGTTGGTCACGAGTTCCCGGGCCTCGCGCAGGCCGGCGATCCGGGCTTGCGGGTCGTCCGCGAAGCTCTGCACCCAGTCGAGATCTCCGCCGGCGCTGAACGTGCGACCGGCCCCGGTGACCAGGACGGCGCGGACCCGCTCGTCGGCTTCGGCGTCGCGCCAGATGCGGGTGATCTCGGTGTGTCCCACCGCGTCGAGGGCGTTGGCGCGGCCGGGGTTGTCGATCGTCACCTTCAGTACACCGTGCGACGCCCAGCTCACGTTCAGCCGTTGGTAGGCCGCGTAGCGGTCCATGTCCCCTCCTTGCTTGGAATCGATCGATCGATACAATAGCCTCATGTCACTCGAATGCGCCACGGCCACCGGGGGCGGCCGTGCAGAGCACGTGTTGCTCCACCGTCAAGGACCCGTCTCGGTGGTGACGTTGAACCGCCCCGAGGTGCGGAACGCGCTGTCCCGCCGGATGTTGCGCGATCTCATCGGCGTGCTGGTCGAGGCGGAGGGGTGCCAGGAGACGGGGGCGATCGTGCTGACCGGCGCCGGGCCCGGGTTCTGCTCGGGCGATGACCTGTCCGAGGCCGCGAGCACCGATGCCGCGACGTTCGATCAGAGCATCGGGCTGCTTCAACGGCTCACCAGGACGCTGCTCGACCTGAAGAAGCCGAGCATCGCCGCGATCAACGGTGCGGCGATGGGAGGCGGGCTTGAGCTGACGCTGGCCTGCGACCTGCGCGTGGCCGCCCAGCGTGCGGTGTTCGCGTGCCCCGAGGTGGCGTGGGGGCTGGTGGTCACCAACGGCGCCTCGGTGCTGCTGCCGGCCATCGTCGGGCATGGCCGTGCCCGCGACATGGTGCTCACGGGGAGGACCTTCGACGCCGCGTGGGCTCTGGCGGCCGGCCTGGTGGGCGAGGTGCTACCCGACGATCGGCTTCTGGACCGGGCCATGGCGCTCGCCGAGGGCATGGCGAGCCGGTCGCAGGCCGTTCGCCTGACCAGGCGGTTGTTCGATGATGCAGGCAAGGAGGCCATCGTGAACGCGCTGGCGCGGGAGGCGGAGGCCGTGGGGAGGGCCCGGCGCGGCCCGGCGGGCGAGAAGGGCCTTCGTGACTTCGCCGCCCGTCGTTCGGGTGAAGGGACAGGGCGATGACGCGGGACGTGGGGACGCTCAGCGACCTCGTCGACGGGTATTCACGGACGCGGCCTGACCATCCCGCACTGCGGGTGGAGGACGCGACGCTCACTTACGGCCGGCTCGCGGCGCAGGTTCGTTCGGTGGCCGCCGGCTTCGTGGAGAACGGCGTTCGCGCGGGGCAGACCGTGGCCTTCGTTCTGCCGAACTGCGTCGAGTTCGTCGTCGCCTGGCTGGCGTTGGGGCGTATCGGAGCCGTCGCGGCACCCGTGAACACGGCGCTCCTCGGCGATGGGCTCAGGACCGTGCTGCGGACGAGCCGGGCCGAGGTCGCGGTCGTCGATGAGCGGTTCCTTCCGGCGATGAAGGAGGTGGTCTCCGAGGGCGCGGACCTGCGCATGATCTTCGTCCGTGGCCGCGCCGAAACCGGCATCGACACGATCCCGATCCGGTCGTGGAACGACCTGGCGACGCACCCGGGCTCCGCTCCGCGTTCCACGACCGGCCCCGGCGATCCCAGCATCCTGTTGTTCACCTCGGGGAGCACCGGCCGGTCGAAGGCCTGCGTCCTCTCTCACCGGTACGTGCACCGGCAGGCGGAGATCTTCACCGACCAGCTCGGCTTGACGGCGGAGGATGTGCTCTTCTGCCCGTTCCCGCTGTTCCATGCCGATGCGGCCATCTTCACCGTTGCTCCCGCCTTCGCGTTGGGCGCGACCGCGGCGCTCGTCGAACGGTTCTCCGTGCGACGTTTCTGGGAGCAGGTACGCCACTACCAGGCGACCGTTTTCGATTACATGGGTGCGACTCTGACCATGCTGTACAAACAGCGGCCGGCACCCGACGACGCCGACAATCCGGCCAGGCTCGGCTGGGGGGTCCCGCTGCCCGGCTGGGCCGGGGAGTTCGAGCGCAGGTTCGGCGTCGAACTGGTCGAGGTGTACGGCCTCAGCGATACCGGCATCGTGCTGTACAACCGCCCGGGCGAACCCCGTCGCCCTGGTTCGTGCGGCCGGCCCGTCCATCCCTTCGATGTCAGGGTCCTGGACCCTGACGGCTTCGAGGTGCCCGGCGGTGAGGTCGGGGAGATCTGCATCCGGCCTCTCGAGCCGCATGTGATCCTCAGCGAGTACGCCGGCATGCCGGAGGCCACCGTCCAGGCATGGCGTGACCTGTGGTTCCACACCGGAGACCTCGCGCACCGCGACGAGGAGGGATTCTTCTACTTCGCCGGACGCGGAGCCGACGTGATCCGGCGGCGCGGAGAGAACATCTCCGCCCTCGAGATCGAGGCCGTCATCGGCGAGCACCCGGCCGTGTTGGAAGTGGCCGCGTTCGGCGTCCCGAGTGAACTCACCGAAGAAGAGGTGATGATCACGGTGGCGCTGCGGGCGGGGGCCCGGCTCGACGCGGAGACACTGCTCGCCTACTGCCGGGAACGGCTACCGCGTCACATGGTGCCGCGATACGTCGAATTCACCGGAGTGCTTCCCAAGACGCCCACCGAGAAGGTCGCCAAGCACGCGCTCAAGTCGCGCGGAGTGGGCGGCTCCACCTTCGACCGGGAAGCCGGCGGCTGACTTCGCTTTTAGCCCCCGCGTCCTCACCCCAATCATCGACGACAGGGATCTCGTAATGAGCAGTTCTTCTCAGTCCCGCCACGAGTCCGGCTTTCACGGCACCGCCGTGGTCGTGACCGGTGGCGCCAAAGGCATCGGCGCGGCGATCGTTCGCAGGCTCGGTGCGTCCGGCGCGTCCGTCGCCGTGGTCGACCTCGACACGGAGGCGGCGGAGGCGCTCGCCCGGGAGGTGCCCGGCGCTTTCGCGGTGCGGGCCGACGTGGGTGACTACGCCGGCCTCGGCCGGGCCATGGACGACGCCTGCGCGCGCATGGACGGCCTGGACGTGCTGATCAACAACGCCGGGTGGGATCACGTGCGGCGCTTCACCGACACCGACCCGGCCCTGTGGGACAAGCTCATCCACATCAACCTCAAGGGCGTGCTCAACGCCACCCACCTTGCCCTCCCGAGGCTGGTGGAGCGGGGCGGCGGCAGGATCGTGAACGTGGCCAGCGACGCCGGCCGGGTCGGCTCGTCGGGCGAGGCCGTCTACGCCGCGTGCAAGGGCGGCACGATCGCGTTCACCAAGTCGATCGCCCGCGAGACCGCGCGCCGTGGCATCGCCGTGAACTGCGTCTGCCCGGGCCCCACGGACACCCCGCTGCTGGAAGAGATCAAGCGGGACGACCGGGCCGCGGCCACCATGGACGCCATCGTCCGTGCGACGCCGACGCGGCGGCCGGCCCGGCCGGAGGAGATCGCCGAGGCGGTCGCCTTCTTCGCCGCGGCTCCCGCCCACATCACCGGCCAGGTCCTGTCCGTCAGCGGCGGGCTGTCGATGGTGGGCTGACCTCCGTTGATCGTCATATCGGGTAGGTTCTCGTACCTGGACAGCCTCGTGACCGGGTAGGAGCCTTCGATGCCGCGCACGCCTGCCGCCGTAGCGGGTGAGACGCCTCGCCGTATCCGCTCGGCGGCCATCGGCCTCTTCGCCGAGCGGGGGTTTCACGGTACGGGCATCCGCGACATCGCGACGGGGGCCGGCATCACGCTCTCGTCCCTGTATCACCACTTCGGCAGCAAGGACGACCTGCTGGTGGACATCATGGTCACCAGCACGGAGCCGCTCAAGCGCGCGGCCGAGGAGGCGCGGCGGGCGCTGCCGACGCCCGCCGAGCAGCTGGCGATGCTCATCGAGCAGCATGTGTGGGCGCACGTCACCGACCGGCTGGCCAAGATCGTCACCGACACGGAGCTGCGGGCCCTCTCCGGGGAGCGCCGCGAACGCGTGATCGCCCTGCGCGACGCGTACGAGAGCGTCTGGCGCTCCACCGTGGAGGACGGCGTCGCCTCCCAGGTGTTCACGGTGCCCAACACCAAGGCCCTGACCATCGGCCTCCTGGAGATGTGCACCGCGGTGTCCCACTGGTTCCGGCCGAGCGGCGAGCTGGAACTGCACGAACTGTGCCGCACCTACGCCGACGGCGGGCTGGCGCTGATGCGCGCCGCACGGGACGGACGTCCCGTGCGGCGCGCGGAGCTCGACATCGGTGAACCTACGCGCTTCCTCGGGCAGTGAGGACGGGCGCCCGCCGGAACGTGGCGAGGGTGACCAGGACCAGCACGACGACGTTCACGCCCAGTGCGAGCACGCCCACGTTGACGTGCAGCAGCGCCGGGGGGAGGAACGGCGCCACGTCCGCCACCGTCAGGCCGTTCACGGTCAGGTAGGCGATGGTGCCGGTGCCGGCCAGCATGCCCGCGCCGACGCCCCGGCTGTTGGCCGGATTCCGCGGCAGCAGGCTGAGCAGCAGCGCGGGGGCGAGCTGGGTCACCAGCGCGTAGGCGAGCAGCAGGAGGGTGACGATCGCCGCTCCGTCGATCAGCGCGAGGTAGACCGATACCGCGCCCACGCAGGGCACCATGAGACGCGCCACCCGGCCGGCGTCGGATTCCCTGCGGAGCGGCTTGTAGACGTTGTTCGCGACCAGGGTCGAGGTGGTGTTCAGCAACATCGCTCCGGGCACCAGCGCGGCCAGCAGCCCGGCGCCGCCGACGAGCCCGATGACGACGGGCGGCAGCGACTCCTTGGCCAGCCGCAGCAACGACAGGTCGGCCTGCCCGGCGGGCAGGCCCGGGACGGCCAGCACGGCCGTGAAGCCGACGAAGAACACGAACAGCAGGAACAGCTGGTAGAGCGGGAAGACGACGGCGTTCTTCCTGAACGTCGACTCCTTCCGTGCCGAGAACGTCGCGGTGAAGAGGTGCGGCCACATGTAGAAGCCGAGTGTGGACACCAGGACCGTGGATACGTACCAGGACAGGCCGAGGCTGTCGGTGTGGAGTTCGGCGAAGTGTGGCCGGGCCTTCTCGACCGCTGCGAACAGCTCTCCGACGCCGCCGAAGTGCTTGAAGGGCAGGTAGACGCCGAGGAAGGCCACGACGACCACGATGAGGATGTCCTTCACCGTCGATGTCCAGGCCGCCGCGAGCAACCCGGACAGCGCGACGTACCCCGTCAGCAGGACGCCCCCGGCCACGATCGCAGCGGCGGGGGACACCGCGCCGTAGGAGGCCTCGGAGACGATGATGCCGAGCCCCTTCAGCTGCAGGACGAGGAACGGGACCATGCCGGCGATCCCGATGATCGTGACGACGACGCCGAGGCCGGGGCTGTCGTACTTCTTGGCGAAGAAGTCCGCCTGCGACACCAGGCCGTGCTGCTTCGCGTACCGCCACAGCACGGGAAGCAGCCAGTACGACACCACATAGGCGAGGGTGACGTACGCGAGGATGTAGTAGGCGGCACCGCCGTTGGCATAGATGAACCCGCTGATGCCGAGGAACGTGGTGGTCGTGTAGATTTCCCCGGCCATCAGCAGGAATACGAAGACGCCTCCCAGCGATCGTCCGCCGACGGCCCATCTCTCCAGGTCCATGGCCTTGCGTCCGCGGGCCTGTACCCCGAGGTAGACGGCCACGGCCAGGGTCAGCGCGATCAGCGCCAGCGAGACGAACATCAGCCCTCCTCCTCACTGCCGGCCGGGTCGGGCCGGTTGGCCGGATCCAGCCGGTACACCACCGCCATGCAGACGGAGGTGAGCGCGATTGACAGGCTCAGCCAGAACAGGAAGAACGGCAGGCCGAGGACGTAGGGCTCGGTGCGGTTGACCCAGGGGACCACCCCCAGGAAGAACGCGAACGGCAACGCGGCCAGGACGAGACGCAACCACATGTGCCTCTCCTCAACCCGAGATCAGAGATGCTGTGCGCAGGTACACGGCGGTCGCCGTGACCATGTCGCTGATGGACACCCACTCATCGAGGCTGTGCGCTTGGGCCAGTGAGCCCGGGCCGAACAGCGCCACCGGAGAACCGAAGTACGCCGCGTCGGAACTCGCGGGGAACCCTCGCGGGCTCGGATCAGGAGCCTCGCTGAGTTCGGCGGCCTTCAGCAGTGCCGCGGCCAGCCAATGCCCTTCGGGGAGTTCGTAGGGGGCCACGGTCCACCACGCCTCGCCGAGCGACCACGCTCCTGGTTCCAGGTCCGCCACGACGTCGGCGCGGACATCGGAGGGGTTCTCCCCTGGCAGAAGGCGGCGGCTGAACTGAACACGGCATTCGGAGGGAACGATGTTGGGCTTGATGCCGCCCTCGATGACGCCCACGTTCATCGTGGGAGGGCCCAGGAGGGGATGCCGGCGCCGGTCGAGTGTGCGCTGATGCTCCTCAAGGCGGCCGAGCAGCCGCGCCGCCGCGAGGATGGCGTTGGTGCCGTGCTGGGGCACGCTGCTGTGCGTGGCCTCACCGGTCACGCGCAACTCGAAGGCGGCGAGCCCCTTGGTGGCCAAGCAGGCGGTCAGCTCGGTCGGCTCACCGATGATCACCGCGTCGGCCGGGGGTCCGGACGCGCCGAGCGCTTTGGCGCCCTCCTGGCGGTACTCCTCGTCACCGACGCCCGCGATCAGCAGGTCCCCGGCCGGCCTGAGTGATCGTTCGGCCAGTATCTCGGCGACCTCCAGGTAGCAGGCGAGCGCGGCCTTCATGTCGCAGGCGCCGCGCCCGTAGACCTTGCCGTCGCGCACGACTCCTGTGAGCGCTTCGGGGTACCCGGTGGTCTCCACCGTGTCCATGTGGCCGGCCAGCATCAGAGATCGTCCCCCGGATGTGCCGGGAAGCCGTGCCAGCGTGTTGAACCGGCCGGGGGCGTACTCGTCGATCTCACTCGTCCAGCCGAGTCTTACGAGGCGGTCGTGGAGGTAGGCCGCCACCCTTCCCTCTCCCTGGTCCGCGTCCTGCGGTACGCCGCCGAAGGGGTTCACGCTCGGCAGCTCGATGAGCTCGCAGAGGGTCCGTGCCAGCCGGTCGCGGTCGATCTGTTCCACGCAACGGGCCGGCGCCTCCGATGATGAGGCTTCCATGGTGCCGCTCCTAACGGATGTGAGGTGAGGCACGATTGTATCGATCGATCGAATTATTGGATAGAGTGCTGAGCATGATCGGTCGTGGGCCGGCGCGGGTGACCGTGCTCGATGACGCGGGGCCGAGGGCACGGGATACCGGCCGAGGGCCTGCGCGAGCTGGGAGCCGGGGCGCGGTTCGACGCAAGACCGGCCCGGGCGTCTCCCTGTGGCCGGAGACAGGAGGATGAAGTGCCCGGGAAGATCACCGTGGAGTACGGCGAAGGTCTCGCCATCATGACCATCGACCGGCCGGAGGTCCGCAACGCCATCGACCGGGACGTGGCCGAGGGCATCGCGGCGGCGGTCGACGAACTCGACGCCCGTGCGGACCTGCGGGTCGGGATCATCACGGGAGCCGGTGGGATCTTCAGCGCCGGCATGGACCTCAAGGCGTTCCTCCACGGCGAGCCCGCCCACGTGCCCGGCCGCGGTTTCGGCGGGATCGTCGAGGCGCCTCCGCGCAAGCCGCTGATCGCCGCCGTCGAGGGTTGCGCACTGGCCGGAGGCTGCGAGCTCGCGCTGGCCGCCGACCTGGTGGTGGCCGCCGAGAACGCCTCGTTCGGGCTGCCGGAGGTGAAGCGGGGGCTCGTCGCGGCGGGCGGCGGGTTGCTGCGGCTGCCACGCCGCATCCCGTACCACGTGGCGATGGAGCTGGCGCTGACCGGCGACGTCCTCCCGGCCGACCGCGCCCGAGCACTCGGTCTGGTCAACCGGATCACCCCACCGGGCGGCGCACTCGCGCAGGCGCGGCGCCTGGCTTCGGCGATCCTGGCGAACGGTCCCCTCGCCGTGCGCGTCACCAAGCAGGTGATCGCGCAGTCGCCGTCCTGGTCCGCCGGAGAAGCGTTCGCCAGGCAGCGGGAGATGACCGCTCCGGTCTTCGCTTCACATGATGCCGAGGAGGGGGCTCGCGCCTTCGCCGAGAAGCGCGCTCCGAAGTGGACCGGTGAGTGAGATCGGCCCCGGCCCGGGAGGCGCGGGGCATCGTCCGGCCGAAGCCGCAACGCCAGTTGTCGAGGTGTCATGAACCTGGAACTGTCCGACGAGCAGCAGGCGGCGCGACGGCTCGCCGCCGACTTCGTCGAGCGTGAGATCGCGCCCCACGCCGCCGAATGGGACCGCGCCGAGAGGGTCGATCAGCGGATCGTCCGGCGCCTCGGCGATCTGGGGTTCCTCGGCCTGACCATCCCTGAGAGGTACGGCGGCTCCGGGGGCGACCATCTCACCTATGCCCTGGTGCTGGAGGAACTCGGCCGGGGCGACTCGGCGGTGCGGGGAATCGTGTCGGTCTCCCTCGGACTGGTCGCCAAGTCGATCGACGCCTACGGGGACGAGGAGCAGAAGCTCACGTGGCTGCCCGCCCTGGCGGATGGGACGGCACTGGGATGCTTCGCGCTGACCGAGCCCGGCAGCGGTTCCGATGCCGCCGCCCTCACCACCAGAGCGGTGCGCGACGGCGATGACTGGCTGATCAGCGGTTCCAAGATGTTCATCACCAACGGCACCTGGGCGGACGTCGCCCTGGTGTTCGCCCGCACAGGTGAGCAGGGTCACCGGGGTATCACCGCCTTCCTCGTACCGACCGATGGCGCCGGATTCCAGCGCCGTGAGCTGCATGGCAAGCTGGGTCTGCGCGGGCAGGCGACGGCGGAACTGGCGTTCGACGGCGTGCGGGTGCCCGGCAGCGCGCGCCTGGGCCCCGAGGGCAAGGGCTTCTCCATCGCCATGGCGGCGCTGGCCAAGGGGCGTATGTCGGTCGCCGCCGGATGTGTCGGCCTGGCACGGGCATGCCTGGACGCGGCGGTCGCCTATGCCAAGGAACGCGAGCAGTTCGGCAAACCCATCGCCTCCCACCAGCTGGTGCAGGATCTACTCGCGGGCATCGCGGTCGAGGTCGACGCGGCCCGCCTGCTGGTGTGGCGAGTCGCCGATCACATCGATCGCGGGCTGCCCTTCGCCACCGAATCCTCGATGGCGAAGCTGTACGCAAGTGAGGCCGCCGTGCGCGCCGCCAACGACGCCATCCAGGTGTTCGGCGGGTATGGCTACATCGACGAGTTCCCCGTGTCCAAGTACCTGCGGGACGCCCGCGTCATGACCCTTTACGAAGGAACCAGCCAGATCCACAAACTGTTGATCGGCCGCGCCCTGACAGGCATCGCCGCGTTCGATTGACAGGGTGTCCCGGTGCTTCTCAGAGAAGCCCGGAACAGATGACCACACCACGTTCGTGCTGACCTAGCGGATCCGGGTCGGGCCGCGCGGCGGCGAACTGCTCGGCCCGGTCGCCGTCTCCGGGGCGCCCCAGGCGCGCGCCGGACGTCAAGCGGCCTTGAGGGGGACGGGCAGGCGGGCGCGGAGCTCGTCGGCCGTGATGCCGAAGGTCTCGCGGAGCGCCGCCCCGTCGGGGCCCACGTCGATGACGGCGACGTCGGTGTAGACCCGGCTGACGCAGCCGACGCCGGTCAGCGGGTAGGTGCAGGCGGGCACCAGTTTGGATGCGCCCTTCTTGTCGAAGAGCGTCATCATCACGAAGACCTGCTTGGCGCCGATGGCCAGGTCCATCGCGCCGCCGACGGCCGGGACGGCGTCGGCGGCGCCGGTGTGCCAGTTGGCGAGGTCCCCGGTCGCCGAGACCTGGAACGCGCCCAGCACGCACACGTCCAGATGGCCGCCACGCATCATGGCGAAGGAGTCGGCGTGGTGGAAGTAGGACGCTCCGGGCAGCTCGGTCACCGGGACCTTGCCGGCGTTGGTGAGGTCGGGGTCGATCTCCTCGCCGACCGCGGCGGGGCCCATGTTGAGCATCCCGTTCTCGGTGTGCAGGACGATGCCCGAGTCGCCGGGAAGATGGTCGGCGACCCTGGTGGGCCGGCCGATGCCGAGGTTGACGTAGGAGCCGGCGGGGATGTCGCGGGCGACGACCGCGGCGAGTTCGTCGGTGGTGAGGGGCATGGTCAGCGCGCTCCCTGGACGGTGTAGTGCCGTTCCTCGACCCGGACGACCCGGTCGACGTAGATGCCGGGCGTGACGACCGCCTCCGGGTCGAGGTCGCCGGCGGGGACGACCTCGCCCACCTGGACGAGCGTGGTGGTCGCGGCCGCGGCCATGACGGGGCCGAAGTTGCGGGCGGTCTTGCGGTAGACGAGATTGCCCAGCGTGTCGGCGCGATGGGCCCTGATCAGCGCCACGTCGCCCTTGATCGGGTACTCCAGGATGTGGACGCGCCCGTCGATCGTCCGGGTCTCCTTGCCCTCGGCGAGGGGGGTCCCCACGGCGGTGGGGCAGTAGAACGCGCCGATGCCGGCGCCGGCGGCGCGCATCCGCTCGGCGAGGTTGCCCTGCGGCACGATCTCCAGATCGATCTTCCCGGCCCGGTAGAGCTCGTCGAACACGTGGGAGTCGCTCTGGCGGGGGAAGGAGCAGACCACCTTCCGCACGCGTCCGGCCTTGAGCAGCGCGGCCAGCCCGACGTCCCCGTTGCCGGCGTTGTTGGACACGATGGTGAGGTCCTTCGCGCCCTGCCGGATCAGCCCGTCGATGAGGTCGAACGGCATGCCGGCGAAGCCGAAGCCGCCGACCAGGACGGTGCTGCCGTCCTCGATGCCGCGGACGGCCTCGTCGACGCTTTCCAGGATCTCCGTCCGGCTCACGCTCCGGCCTCCGTGTTCGCTCGGACGACGTTCTCCAGGACGACGTCCGGGGCCCGGACGGCGGAGTACAGGAAGGAGCTCATGACATCGAGGCTAAGTGACCTCCCTTGATACAGTGAAGTATCAATATCCACTCTGATTAAGACGATCATCATATGGATCTGCGTCACCTGCGGTACTTCGTCGCCGTCGCCGAGGAACTCCACTTCGGGCGGGCCGCCGCACGGCTCACCATGGCCCAGCCGCCGCTGTCGCAGGCGATCCGCCGGCTGGAGGCCGAACTCGGCGTGGAGCTGCTCCACCGGAGCACCCGCCGGGTCGAGCTGACCGACGCGGGCCGCGGCTACCTCGCCCGCGCCCGGAGGATCCTCCACGAGGTGGACGAGGCCGCGCAGGAGGCCCGCCGGGTCGCGGCCGGCGCGGTCGGCCACCTCGCGATCGGCTGCGTCGGCTCGGCGACCTACAGCCTGCTGCCCGCCCTCTCCCGCGGTCTCCGCCGGGAGCTGCCGGGCGTCGACTTCTCCTTCCGCGGCGAGATGCTGGTGCCCGACCAGACCGCTGCGCTGCGGGCCGGCGGGATCGACCTGGCGCTGCTGCGGCCGCCGATCGCGGACCTGTCGCTCACCGTCCTGCCGCTGCGCCGGGACCGGCTCGTCGTCGCCGTCCCCGCCGACCATCCCCTGGCGACCCGGCGGCGGGTCGGGGTCGCCGACATGGCGGACGCCGACCTCATCGTCCATTCCGCGGACCGCCGTTCGGTGATGTACGACGTCGTGCTCGGGCTCTTCCGCGACGCGGGCGTCGAGCCCCGGATCCGGCACGAGGTCGGCGAGACCTCCACGCTGATCACCCTCGTCGCGGGCGGTCTCGGCATGGCCGTCGTCCCGGAACCGGTGGCGGTCCTGGCCCTCGAAGGCGTCGCCTTCCGGCCCCTGGCGCCCGCCGCGCACGTCGATCTCGCGATTTCGCACCGGACCGACCGCACCGAACCGCACCTGGCCAGGGCCGTCGCGGTCATCCGCCGGATCGTGCAGGACGCCCCGCACGGCTGACCGGCACGCCGCCCGCGCCAGGCGCAGGGGGACTTGGAGCGGCGGAGCCTCCCACTCGTCGGAGGTCGTCGTCGCTCAGCTCATCCGGTGGGTGCGATCAGGTCGTTGCGGACCACTGGACTGGGCAGCTGCTGAGGCCGCTCGGGTGGTCGGCTGTGGACGGGGTGGTGGAGGCGGCCGTCGTGGACCTCGGCCGTCCGGTCGACGGCGGTGAGGTGGGTGCGGTCATGGGTGACCAGGACGGTGGCGGTGGCCTGCCGGTGGGTGAGGCGGGTGATCAGGTCGATGACGGCGGCGCCTCGTCCGTGGTCGAGGGCGCTGGTGGGCTCGTCGATCAGGAGGACGGTGGGGTCGTTCATCAGGGCGCGGGCGATGTTGACGCGCTGGCGCTGGCCGCCGGAGAGCTGGTGCGGGCGGCGACCGGCCTGGCCGGCCAGGCCGACCGCGTCGAGGAGTTCCATCGCCCGGCCCCGGGCGCTGCGGGGCTTGCGCCCGTCGATCTGGGCCATGACCTGCAGCTGTTCGGCCGCGGTGAGGGAGCCGATGAGGTTGGGCTGCTGGAAGACGATACCGATCTTGCGTCGGCGCAGGTCGGTGAGCTCGCCGCGGCTCAAGCCGGTGGTGGAGGTGCCGTCGATGGTGACCGTTCCGGAGTCGGGCGTGATGAGGGTGGCGGCGACGGCGAGCAGGCTGGACTTGCCGGAGCCGGAAGGGCCGACCACGGCGGTCAGGCCGCCCTTGGGAACCTCCAGGCTGACCTTGTCGAGGGCGGTCAGGCGGGTGTCGCCGTCGGGGTAGGTGAGGGTGATGTCGGTCAGCCGGAGGCTCATCGGGCGCTCCCCAGGGCGGTCAGCGGGTCGACGGAGGTGATGCGGCGGATGGACAGGGCGGCTCCCAGGGCGCCGAGGAGCACCATCACCGCGGCCGGGAGCAGGACGGTGGCGGGCGTGAGGACGAACGGCACGGCCGAGCCGGCCACGAGCGCTCCCAGGGCGGCGGCGATGCCGGTGCCGATCAGGGTGCCGCCGGCGAGCAGGACGAGGGCTTGGCCGAGGGCGTCCTTGAGGAGGTCGGCGGTGGAGGCGCCGAGTGCCTTGAGGACGGCGACGTCGCCGCTGCGCTGGATGGTCCACACGGCGAAGAACGCACCGATGACCAGTGCGGAGATGGCGAACAGGAAGCCGCGCATCAGCTGCAGGGAGCCGTTCTCGGACGTGTAGGAGCCGATCGCCGACAGCGAGTCCTGGGTGGAGACCGTCCTTGTGCCCGCCTGCTCGTCGGTGGCCGCCGTGTCGGCCCCGGAGGTGGTCTCAAGGGCGATGACGGTGGCGGTCGGGCCCTCCCCGCCGCCGGTGGGCGGCGCGACCTTCCGCCACGTGTCCAGGCTGGTCCACATGACCGGGGTGTGGCTGAAGTAGGAATCGCCCCGCACGGCGGCCACCTTCAGCCGCTCCCCGGCCAGGGTGAGGGAGTCGCCGGCCTTCACGCCGAGGTCGTCGGCGACGGCGGTGGACAGCACCGCCGACCCGTCGCCGATCTCGCTGCCGCCCGGGGCGAGGCGGGAGCCGGGCCGGACGCCGAAGGCGGAGGCCCCGATGCTCCTGTCCCCGGCGGTGACCTTGGTAACGGCGATCCCGAGGGGTTCGGCGCTCTCGACGCCGGGGGCCTCGGACCACCGCCGCCACTGCTGCTCGGTGACGGTGGAGTCGGCGTACGACAGGTCCTGACCGCCGCTGGGAGCCTGAAAGACGATCTTGTCCGCGGGCAGGGACGTGATCGCGGAGACGTTCTGCCGGCCCAGTCCGGCCGTCAGCCCGGACAGCAGTCCGACCAGCAGGGTGATCAGCACGATGACGGTCCCCATCAGGGCGAAACGCCCCTTGGCGAACTTCAGGTCCCTCCAGGCGACGAACACGATATGTCCGTCCTTTCCAGTGGCGGAAGTGGTGTGACTCCACCCTCGCCGCGGGCGGCCGGATGCGTATCCGGCGCAGGACGGCACTTCGCGGATCGAAAGACGGCCCACGGGTTCTTACTTTTGAGGGAGGCCCGCAGGAGCCTGCTTCCGTAACCTGGAGGGCCCTGTGACCTGTGCCGCTCCCGCCCTGGCCCCGGCCGCCCGGGCCCTGGCCGCCCGGGCCCTGGTCTGGTCCCCGCACTTCCTGATCATTGGACATCTCGCCCTGGCCGCCGGGCAGGCCCTGGCCGGCGGGCGGCAGGGGCCTCCTCGCGCGTCCACACCACACGGATCCTGCCGCGGCCGGAGGACCCGCCGCCGGCCATCGTCATCGGAGGTCGAGTATCAGAGCACGATGGTCGGACACCTCGGGCTCGGTCATGACCTCGAACCGTCCGACGGCGGCGGGGTCGGATACGAGCAGGTAGCTCGCGTGCCGTAGGGACTTGCGATAGCGGGAGGTTCTCGTGTCGGCGTCCCGGACCAGATCGACCAGCCCGAGCCCGTTGAGGATCCGGAAGGTCTCGCTGTGGGGCAGCACGTTGAAGTCGCCGCAGACCACGGTCAGGTCACCGTCCTCGCGCACGCCGTCGACGAACTCGGCGAGTCGTTCGGCCTGCGCCAGGCGGGCCGGGGTGTCGGCCTTGCCGCGGGGGTCCCGCAGGCCGTGGAAGTGGACGACGGTGATGAACCGCTGTGCTCGGCGGTCGAAGACGCGTACGGCTTGGGCGGTGCGGGGCCGGCCGTCGATCGGCCATTCGTGCCGGTACTCGGCGTACTCGCCGTGCACGAATCCGGATCGCGTCGCGACGATGGGAAGCGACTCGGTGACGAAGGTCGCGAGCCCGAAGTCCTGCCGGTGCGCACGGTCGGTGTCGTTGCGCACCGGGCCGGTGTCGCTGGCGGTGAACGAACCGTGGTGCCGGCGGAGTGAGGAGCGGACGTCGGCCAGGAGGTTCGCCCGCTGCGGCAGCGAGCGCTCCGCGTCGTCGAAGTGTGTCCAGCCACCGACGCCCGGGGTGTGAGTCACTTCCTGAAGGCACAGGATGTCGGCGTCACATTCGTCGAGCCAGGGCGCGAGTTCGTCGAACATCGCCCCGCCCCAGGCATTGAGAGAGATGATGCGCACGGGGACGAACCTAGAGGCCGAGCCGCTGACCAGGCCACCGGGCCAGGGGACGTCGACGGCGGTCCCCCGGCTCGGCGCCGGCGCTCGCGGTCTCGGCGGCGAGGCGTGCGCGGAAGCGTTCGCGAGGCCGTGACTCAGGCGTAGATATCGATCAGCTTCGCCAGGTGCCGGCCCGCGATCTGGAGTGGTTCGGCGCTGCGGGACACCTGTGCGGTCAGTTCCGCGCCCTCCAGGGTGTTGATCACGGTGTGGGCGAGGTCGAGGGCATCCTGCCGGGCGATGCCGGCCCGGAGGAGCCTCTCGGCGACGATGCCGCGCCAGTGGTCGAAGGTGTCGGCGACGGCGCGCTGGATCTCGGGGGCGCGGCCGGCGGTCTCCAGGGCGGTCGCGGTGATCGGGCAGCCGTCGAGCCAGTCGGAGTCGCGCAGGTACTCGGCGAGCAGATCGGTGCAGGCGACGATCGCTTCGGCCGGGTCGTCCGCGCTGGCCAGGGCCCGGTGCAGGATGTCGGCGAACTCCTGGTCGGCCTGCCGCACCCCGGCGGCGGCCAGTTCGTGCTTGCCCCCGGGGAAGAAGTGGTAGACGGAGCTGAGCGCGACGCCCGCCTCCCGGGAGATCTGCTTGATCCCGGTCGCCTCGTACCCCTGCCGCTGCATCAGCCGTGAAGCCGTGCGCACGAGGCGCTCGCGTGTACCGACGGTGGGCTCTGGCCGGGCGGACCGGGTGGCTTGCTGCGTCATGCTCCCCATTTCACCACAGCATCGGTTAGAACGTTCGCTCCAATCCGTGCTACCTTCTGGTTGGAACGTTCGCTCCAATGAGTCCGGACGTCCACCCGGCTGCGAGCACCCGCGGCCGGGCGCTCACGACGACCAAGGAAGATCACATGAGCTACAAGCGCATCACCGCCAACGGGATCGACTTCGCCTACCTGGAGCAGGGCGACGGACCGCTGGCGCTGCTGCTGCACGGTTTCCCCGAAGCGCCGAGCATGTACCGGCACCTGATGCCGGTCCTGGCCGAGGCCGGTTACCGGGCGGTCGCCCCCGCCATGCGCGGCTTCGCCCCCACCCAGCTCCCGCCGGACGGCAGCATGCGGATCGCCGACCTGATCGCCGACGCCAACGCCCTGCACGAGGCCCTCGGCGGCGACGAGAACGCGGTCATCATCGGACACGACTGGGGCGGCTTCGCGACCTGGGGCGCCGCCGCCCACGCCCCGCAGCGCTGGTCAAAGGTCGTCGTCGCCGACGTCCCGCCGGTGCGGTTCTATGCCCGCAAGGCCGCCGACCCCGTGCAGATCCACAAGAACAGCCACTTCTACTTCTTCCAGATGGGCGTGGCCGACCAGATCGTTCCGGTCAACGACTTCGCCTACCTGGACTGGCTCTGGCAGCACTGGACCGGCGACGTCCCCGGCTTCGACTCCACCCCCGACCGGCAGGCCGGCAAGGACGCCCTGCGCGAACCGGCCAACCTGCGCTGCGGGCTGGGGCTCTACCGGGACAACTTCCAGCCCCACACCTACGGCACCGACGCCTGGGAGATGGGCAAGGTGCTGGCCGACCTGCCCACCCAGCCGACCCTGTACCTGCACGGCGCCCAGGACCCGGTGGTCGACGAGGAGATCCTCCCCGACATCGTCGACGTCCTGCCCGAAGGCTCGGACGGCGCGCTGCTCGAGGACGTGGGCCACTTCCCGTTCCTGGAGGCCCCCGGCCAGGTCAACGAACTGATCCACAAGTTCCTGACCAGGTGAGCCCCCGGCTCTGACACCGTGTCGCGGTCCGGATCGCGGTGGCGCCCCACACCGGGCGCCACCGCAGCCGGCTCCGACGCTCCAGGGGATTCGCGACGGTGTCGACGGCGGCTTTCGCACGGTAGGGCTCACCGCCGGCGCGAACACGGGATCTCTCGGGCACCGCCTTGCGCCCCATGAGGACTCCTTGCCATTACCGCAAGGATTCGTGCCAGGTCGTGGTGCGCCTGGCGAGACTGGCCGCAGAGCGACGCGAGGAGGCTTGATGAGCACCACCGATGCGGTGACGGGCCGGCGCCGCCCCGACGCATGAAGGAGACCACCGTGCCCAGCACCACGCGCCGCGACCGCCGCGGCGACACCCCGCCGCCCCGGACCGGAAGCGACGAGGCCGAGACCCTGCGCGGATTCCTCGACTACCTCCGGACCTCGATCGCCGCGAAGGTCGACGGGGCACCCGAACCGCAGGTGCGGACGGCCGCGGTGCCGTCGGGCACGAACCTGCTCGGCCTGCTCAACCACCTGACCTTCGTCGAACGCTCGATGTTCCTCGGGGACGACGTCACCGACTGGCAGGCGACATTCCACGCCGCACCGGCGGACGGGGTGGCCGACGTCGTCGCCCGCTACCGAGAGACGGTCGAGCGCGCGAACGAAGTGCTCGACCGGTGCACCGATCTCGGTGCGCCGGTTCCCCGGCCGCGGCCGGGCCGCCCCGCTCCCAGCGTCCGCTGGGCCCTCACCCACATGATCGAGGAGACCGGCCGCCACGCCGGTCACGCGGACATCCTGCGTGAACTCATCGACGGCACGACCGGCCGCTGAACCGCGCATGGCCGACATCGCCAGGGTGGTGGACGTGCCGGACGCAGGGCACCGGGTCGCCCGTCTTCCTGGCCGGGGACGCCGCCCGCATCCGTTCGAAGGGGCGCTCTGCCATGCACGGATGGTTTTCGCGGGTGCGATGTGCGGAAAGGTTCAGGGCCGTCAGACCGGTCGGTCTGACGGCCCTGGCCGGCCGGTTCATGGTCAGGCCTTGTTGAACGTGTTCTTGGCCCAGAGGTAGGAGACGGCGGCGAGGCCGGCGCACCAGGCGGTGGCGATGGCGGCGCTGTTTCCGATCGGGGTGCCGAGGAGGAGGCCGCGGACGGTTTCCATGATCGGGGTGAAGGGCTGGTACTCGGCGAACCAGCGGAGGGCGGCGGGCATGGAGTCGGTGGGCACGAAGCCGCTGCCGAGGAAGGGCAGGAAGACCAGGGGCATGGGGGCGTTGCTGGCGGCCTCGGGGGTCGGGGACTTCATGCCGAGGGCGACCGCGAGCCAGGTGATGGCCACGACGAACAGGGTGAGCAGGCCGGTGGCGGCCAGCCATTCGACGGGTGTCGCGTCGGGACGGAATCCGATGGCGAGGGCGATGCCGATGACGACCGCCATGCCCAGGAGCTGCTGGATGACGCTGCCGACGACGTGGCCGGTGAGGACGGAGGCCCGGGAGATCCGCATGGTACGGAAGCGGGCGATGATCCCTTCGGTCATGTCGGTGGCGACCATGACGGCGGTTCCGGTCGCGGCCGTGGCGGCCGCCATGAGCAGGATGCCGGGGACGACGTAGTTGATGTAGGCGCCGCGGCCGCCGCCGAGGCCGGCACCGAGGGTGCCGCCGAAGACGTAGACGAACAGGATCAGGATGATGACGGGCGTGACGACCAGCTGCACGGTCATGGAGGGGTAGCGGATCAGCCGCCTGAGCTGGCGCCGGACCATGGTGGAGGAGTCGCGCGCGGCGAGGGTGAGGGTGCTCATCGGAGAGCCTCCTGGTTCTGGCCGGTCTGCCGGCCGGTGAGGGTGAGGAAGACGTCGTCGAGGTCGGGGGTGTGCACCGACATCTCGTCGATCTCGATCGAGTTCTCGTCCAGGGCGCCGAGCACCTGCCGGATCACCCGGACGCTGCCGTCGCTCGGCACCTGCAGGGTGAGCGCCTCCGGGTCGGGGGTGCCGACGCCGAGGGTCCGCCGGGCCGCGTCCAGACGGCTCGGGTCGGCGAACTTCAGCAGGACGTGGCCGCCGGGGATGAGCCGCTTGAGCTCCTCGGGGGTGCCTTCGGCGATGAGCCGGCCGTGGTCGAGGAGGGCGATGCGGTCGGCGAGCTCGTCGGCCTCCTCCAGGTACTGCGTGGTCAGGAAGATGGTGACGCCGTTCTGGACGAGCTCGCGCACGATGCCCCACATGGCGCGGCGGCTGCGCGGGTCGAGGCCGGTGGTGGGCTCGTCCAGGAAGATCAGGCGCGGGTCGCCGACCAGGGTCATCGCCAGGTCGAGCCGGCGCTGCATGCCGCCGGAGTAGGTGGCGGCGGGCCTGCCGGCCGCGTCGACCAGGTCGAACCGCTCGAGCAGCTCCTTGGCCTTCCGCTTCCCCTCGCGCTTCGGCAGGTGCTTCAGGTCGGCCATGAGCAGGAGGTTCTCCTCGCCGGTGAGCAGCTTGTCGACCGCCGAGTACTGCCCGGTCACCCCGATCGCGCCGCGCACATCGTCGGCCTGACGGTTCAGGTCGTGTCCCGCGACCCGGACCTGCCCGGCGTCGGCCCGGATCAGCGTGGACAGGATCTGCACGGTGGTGGTCTTGCCGGCGCCGTTCGGGCCGAGCAGGGAGAAGATCGTTCCTTCGGGGACGGCCAGGTCGACGCCGTCGAGGACGACCTTGTCGCCGTCCTTGCCGCGGTAGGACTTGCGCAGCCCGTTCGCTGAAATGGCCAGGTTGGTCATGGTGGTGCTCCTCAGAGGCTGCGGGCGGCGATGTCGCCGTGGAGGGTGGTGGCGTGGATGTCGAGTTCGGCGGTGCCATCGTTCTTGAGGGCGTTGGTGACGCGGCCCGCGCCGGCGCCGGCGTCCAGGGAGGCCGGGACACCGGCGGCGGCGCCGACCGTGATGTCGCC
Organism: Actinomadura viridis; assembly: GCF_015751755.1. GTDB lineage: Bacteria > Actinomycetota > Actinomycetes > Streptosporangiales > Streptosporangiaceae > Spirillospora > Spirillospora viridis. The sequence continues at coordinate 7,984,788 of NZ_JADOUA010000001.1, read as the reverse complement.
GGACCCGGTGCGGAGCACGACCTTGCCGCGCACGGCCTCGGCGATCCGGATGTCGCCCCTCTGGGTGCTGATCTCCGCGGGGCCGCCCAGCCGGCCGACCTCGACGTCGCCGTCGACCGCGCTGAGGTGGACGCTCGCGGCCTCGTCCAGCTTGATCCGGCGGTACGCGCCTTCGAAGGCGACGTCGCCGAGGCGGCCGACGGCCCGGAACTCGGTGCCGGCCGCCTTCCCCTCGACCCGGGAACCGGCGGGCAGCCGGACCGTCACCTCGACGGATCCGGAGGGGCCGAGGTACTCGTTCCTCACCGGAGTCCCGATCCGCAGGACTCCGTCGGCGTACTCGACCGTGGTCCGTTCCGCCGCCTTCACGTCGCGGCCCTTGGAGGCGTTCGCCGGCAGGACCTCGACCGTGGTGACGGCCCGGTCGGCGGCGATGACCTGGACGCGCCCCGCGAGGACGGCCAGTACGGCGGAGATCGGGGCGGGGGTGTCGAACGTCTGCATCGTGCTCTCCCGTGTGCTTGCGGCTCGCTGTTTCCAACACAGGAAACGCTACGTTGCTTTCCGGATCTCCACAACAAGATCTTTGCATTAAAACAGTATCACTCCAGGTGAGAGCATAAATATCATTGCAACCGCTTCTCGTTTAACGCAACGCTGGCCGGCCAGTTCGTTGCAATGCATTGAAGGTGAACGCTATGGTGGAGGTGTCAGGGAACACCGTGCGGCGCCATGGATCCCCCGTGGGGCATGAAGGAGGTCGTGATGCCGGGAGGCAGGCTCACCCAGCAGGAACGCCAGCAGATCGCGGTGGGGCTGGCCGACGGCCTGGCCTACGCCGAGATCGCCCGCCGTCTCGACCGTCCGACCTCCACCATCACGCGTGAGGTGACGCGGAACGGCGGCCCCACCGGCTACCGCGCCGACCTGGCCCACCGCGCCACCGAACGCCGCGCGCACCGGCGCAGGCAGACCGCACCCGGGGGGGCGCAGGCGCCCGCGCAACCCTACGGACGCGACGCCGAGGCCGTGCGCGACTACCAGGAGACCCTCACCACCGTCTTCATGACCTCGGGGCTGCCCAAGATGATGGCCCGGGTGCTGGGCTGCCTCTACACCACCGACACCGGCAGCCTCACCGCCTCCGAACTCGCCCAGCGCCTCCAGGTCAGCCCGGCGTCCATCTCCAAGGCGATCACGTTCCTCGTGAACCTGGAGCTCGTCCGCCGGGAACGCGACGAACGCCGCCGCGAGCGCTACGTCGTCGACGACGACCTCTGGTACCAGTCGACGATCCGCAGCGTCCAGGACAACGTCCAGTTCGTCGAGACCGCACGGCAGGGTGTCGCCGTCCTCGGGTCCGGCACCCCGGCGGCCAACCGCCTGGAGAACGCCGCCCGCTTCCTCGACTTCGTCAGCGAAGGGCTCATCCGCGCAGCGGAACAGGCCCGCGAGATCCTCTACACCAGAACCGAAACGGCCTCGGACGGCACCGCCGAGCCGAGCTCAGATCACGGATAGCCGATCCCCGACGGCCCCCGACGCCCCCGACGGCCACGACGACCGCGGCCCCCGCTCGCTGCCCGGCCGCCGGCCGGGCACGGTCCGGGCAGCGAGGAGGTCGAGTCCGGTGCCGTGCACCGTGCGCCGTCTCGGCCGATCGCCGGCGGGGTGGGGCCGGTCAGCGGCGGATGAGGCCGAGGTCGGTTGCGGTGGCCACGGCGGCGGTGCGCGAGTCGACGCCGAGCTTGGCGTAGATACGGGCCAGGTGGGATTTGACGGTGCCCTCGGTGAGGTGGAGCCGCTGGCCGATGGCCTGGTTGGACAGGCCCGCGGCGACCAGGGAGAGCACTTCGGTTTCGCGGCGGGTCAGGGCGGTGCGGGGGTCGCGGAGCCGGTGGACGAGCCGGTCGGCGACCGCGGGGGCCAGGGTGGTGCGGCCTGCGGCGGCTCCGCGCACGGCGGCGGCCAGGTCTTCGGGTGGGGCGTCCTTGAGGAGGTAGCCGGTGGCGCCGGCCTCGATGGCGGGCAGCGTGTCGGCGTCGGAGTCGTAGGTGGTGACGATCAGGATGCGGGGGGCGCCCGGACGGGAGGTGATCGCGGCGGTGGCCTCGGCGCCGCTCATCCCCGTACCGAACCGCAGGTCCATCAGGACGACGTCGATGTCGTCCCGCGCGGCGCGGGCGACGGCTTCTTCGGCGGTGGCGGCCTCGGCCACCACGGTCAGGCCGGGTTCGGTCTCCAGTACGGCGCGCAACCCGGCCCGTACCACGGGATGGTCGTCGGCCAGCAGGAGGCGGATGGGAGCCTCGATCATGGCCGGGCCACGGCCACTGCCTTGGGTGCGGTCCCGGACTTGGGTCCGGTCCCGGACTTGGGTGGGGTGAGAGGGAGCCGGGCGGCCAGGGCGGTGCCGTGGCCGGGAGCGGATTCAACGGTCAAGGTGCCGTCGAGAGCCCGCATGCGGGCGCGCATGGCCGCCAGCCCGAAGCCGCCGCTTTCGGGGTCGGGGGCGGGGAGCCGGCCGGGGTCGAAGCCGACGCCGTCGTCGACGATCTCGATGGCCACATGGTCGCCGAGGTAGCCGAGGGTGACCTCAGCGGTGGTGGCGTCGGCGTGGCGAACGGTGTTGGCGAGGGCGGACTGGGCGATGCGCAGCAAGGCGACCTCGTGCGCGGTCGGCAGGGGCGCCGGGACGCCGGTGAGGTGGAATCGTGCGGTGAGCCGGTGCCGGGCGCTGGTGGTGGCGCACAGGCGGTCCAGCGCGCCGGCCAGGGTGGTGCCGTCCAAGGCGGGGGGTGCGAGGGCGGCGACGAAGCGGCGGGCCTCGGCCAGGCTGTCCACAGCGGCCTGGCGGGCCTGGTCCACATGGCGGGCGGCGGTGTCGGGCCGGCCGGGCATCGCCCGTTCGGCGGCGCGCAGCAGCAGCTGGATGCTGGACAGGCCCTGGGCGAGGGTGTCGTGGATCTCGCGGGCCAGACGCTCGCGTTCGGCCAGCACACCGGCGGTGTGCTGGGCTTGCGCCAGGTCGGCGCGGGTGGCGGTCAGTTCCTCGATCAGGCGCCTGCGGTGTTCGCTCTCCCGGTACAGCGCCTGGTACCCCCACACCACCGCGACGGCGACCGCGGCGCCCAGGGCCGGGCCGATGGCCATGGCCACGCTCAACTCGCCCCGGTGGGCGGCGAAGGCGGTGATCGCCGCCAGCGCGGTCGCGGCCACGGCGGCCAGTGCGGTACGGCGCGGCAGCAGGTGGAGCTGGAGGAAGTACAACGGGAATGCCACCCATACCGCGTCGGCCGACAGGGCCAGTAGCACCACCCAGACGGCGCCCACGGTGGCCAGCCACCCGGCGGCGGCCGGGCGGGAGCGGTGGAGGCGGGGCAGCAGCGGCCCGGCCGCGTACACCAGCGCGCACGCCATCGCCACGGCGACGATCACCCCGGCGCGCGGGCGGCCGTCGGCCACGGCCCGGCCACCGGCCAGTACGAGCAGGGCGATGATCAGCAGGTGCAGGCACCAGGTCAGGGCCCGGGTGGTCGGGATCGGGGCGGCAGCGGTGGTGTTCACAGTCCTTCCAGCCTAAGGACGTTTCCGGCACGCGAACTCCATCGAAAGTTAGAAGCCGGCGGAAGCGGCTACCGCGGCGTCCCACCAGCCCCTGCGGCACCCGCGCCGCGACCAGCGGGCCGGGACCGGCGGCACCGGACGAGCGGACGGACGTCGGCGGCTCGGTCGTTGCCGTCACAGGTCAGGGCCACACCCATGGTCGCGGCCCGCGCCCGCAGGGTCGCCCCGCGCTCCACACAGACACAGTTGTCTGGCAGTTGTCCGGATCGCCTGCTTCCGGCTGTTCCGCACCGGTAGATTCCGATCATGGGCTGGGACGGTGACGGGGTACTGGCGGGCCGGTACCGGAATCTCGGCCGGATCGGCCAGGGCGGCATGGGTTCGGTGTGGCGCGCCCACGACCTCGACCTCGACCGCGAGGTGGCCGTCAAGGAACTCCGGGTGCCCGACCAGGTCACCGACCAGGAACGGCGCGTCTGGTACGCCCGGATGGAACGCGAGGCCCGCGCCGCCGCCCGCCTGAGGCACACCGGCATCGTCACCGTCCACGACCGGGTGATGGGCGACGACGGCCGTCCCTGGATCGTCATGGAACTGGTCCGCGGCCGTTCCCTCGAACAGCTCCTGGCCGAGCGGCAGGCGCTGCCACCGGGCCAGGTCGCCGCGATCGGGCTCGCGATGCTGGACGCCCTCTCGGCCGCCCACGCCCAAGGCGTCGTCCACCGCGACGTCAAGCCCGCCAACGTCCTCCTCGAAGGCGACCGGGTCCTGCTCACCGACTTCGGCATCGCCGCCCTGGAGGGCGACGCCACCATCACCCGTTCGGGCATGGTGCTGGGCACCCCCGCCTACATGTCCCCCGAACAGGTGGAGGGCAACGCCGTCACCCCGGCCTCGGACCTGTGGTCCCTGGCCGCCACCCTGTACGCGGCGGTCGAGGGCCGCCGCCCGTTCGACGGCCCCAGCCACGGAGCCGTCTTCGTCGCGATCGCCACCCGGCAGCCACCCCCGCCCCGATGCGGCGGCCCGCTGGCACAGGTCCTGAACGGCCTGCTGCGCAAGAACCCGGACGAACGGCTCTCCCCCGCCCAGGCCCGCGACCTGCTCAACGCCGCTCTGGACCCCGCCAACGCCACCGCCGAGACCGCGGCCGACGTCGGACCGCCCGTCCCTCACCGGCCGCCCCGCACCGCGCTCCTCCACCCGCCCACCAGCGACATCCCGCCCCGCCGGCGCCACCGGACGGCCCTCATCAGAGCCGCCCTCGTATGCACCGCGCTCGCCACCCTGGCCTTCCTGGCCGGGCCGTGGAGGGGAAACAGCAAGGAAACTCTCGTCTGGGCGCCTTACGGCGCCAACGAGCTCATTCTGCTGCTGCCCGTGGCCGTGGCGTTCATCCTCATGTGCGGGCTGTGGTTCCTGCCGCACAGGCCGTTACTCGTCCTCGCCCTCGTGTTCGCCATTCTCGGCGGCCTTCACGTGGAGGTACTCCTCGTGTACGCGTATCGATGGTCCGGCGACATCCCGGTCATCGAGCCCAACATCGGGTTCGAGATCTCCTGGGTGCTGAGCACGCTCGCGTTCATGCTCGCCTTCGCTGCCGTGAACCCGTCGCTCGCCGGACGGGTGACGGACCCGTCCGCCCGCCGTGTCCTGATCGCCGTGGCCGTGCTCGTCGAAGGCCTGGTGGCCCTGCTCTGGGTCGTGGCCATCTACGAGGCGGCAGGGTCGGGTCTTGACCTGGACTCGGACCACAACGCCCCCCTCATCGCCCCTCTCATGCTCCTGGGCCTGATCTGGCTCGGCGCCCAGCCGTTCCTCTGGTCGAGCAAGGTCAGGGCCGAGTTCTCCCGCCGTTAGAGGAAGCCGCCGGATCGCCGCCGTCCACGCGGGGACGGGGACGGAAGGCGGCGCGATCGTGTACACACATCGCATGGCCGCCGAAGCGTCGCTGCTGCTCGCCCTGGATCTGACCGGTACTTTCGCCTTCGCGCTCAACGGCGCGCTGACGGCCGTCCGCATGGCCCGCCTGGACATCGTCGGCGTCGTCACCCTCGGCATGATCACAGCGTTGGGCGGCGGCATCATCCGTGACATCCTCCTCGGCGCCCTGCCGCCGGCCACCTTCAGCGACTGGCGCTACCTGGCGGTGGCCGCCGCGGGCGGGCTGGTCGCGTTCTTCCTCAGCCAGCGGCTGGACCGGCTGGCGCTACCGATCACCGTGCTGGACGCCGCCGGGTTGAGCCTCTTCGCGGTCACAGGGGCGAGCAAGGCGCTCGACTTCGGGCTCGGCCTGGGGCAGGCGGTCATCCTCGGTGCGATCACCGGGGTGGGCGGCGGCACCATGCGTGACACGTTGCTGCGTCAGATCCCCTCGGTGCTGCGCGCCGACCTGTACGCGATCCCCGCCCTGGTCGGCGCCGCGATCACCGTCGCCACCGTCCAGGGCGGCGTCTACGGCATCCCCGCCGCACTGGGTGCGGCCACCGCCTGCTTCGCCATCCGCATGGTCGGGGTTCGCTTCGACCTCAACGCGCCCTCCCCGCCGGGCAAGAGCCAGCAGCCACCGGCCCGAGGCGGGGACGGCGGCCGGCCGGCCGATTCCTGATGGTCGCAGTCATGGTCACCGCCGATCCGCTCACCGCGCCGTCCGAGGCCGGCCTCGTCAACCACGCTCCGCCAGCCAGGCCAGGGCGGCGACGACCAGGGCCCGGGTGCCGGTGGCGAGGGTGGGTTGGATGACCGGGGCGAAGTCGGCCGAGTGGTTGGTCGGGATGTCCTGGGCCACCCGGCCTGCCTCGGCCGCCCTCCGGTAGGCGTCCGCCTCGATGCCGCCGATGCCCCAATAGGTGTAGGGAACACCCAACGCGGCGGGAATGTCGCTGAAGTCCTCGCTGGCGGTCTGCTGTGCCAGCGGCCGGGCCCGGTCGCCGAAGGAGGCGGTGAAGGCCTCGGCCACCCGCTCGGTGGTCTCGGCGTCGTTGTCGGTCACCGGGAAGCGGTCGTAGATCTCGAAAACAGGGTCCCGGGGCGCGTTCGAGGCCTGGCACTCGGCGGTGACGACGCGGCGTACGGCGTCCAGGACCGTGGTCCGGGTCGCCTCGCTGTAGGTGCGGACGTTGAGCCGGAGCACCGCGTGGTCGGGGATGACGTTGCTCTTGGTGCCGGCTTGGATGCTGCCGACGGTGAGCACGGCGGTCTCGGTGGGCGGGGTCTCGCGGGCCACCACGGTCTGCAGCCGGACCACGATCATCGCGGCGAGCACCACCGGGTCCACGGCCGCGTGCGGCATCGAGCCGTGCCCGCCGCGGCCGTACACGGTGACGCGCATGCTGTCGGCCGCGGACAGCGTCGGCCCGGCACGGGTGCCGACCCGCCCGGCCGGGGTCGGCAGTACGTGCTGGGCCAGGGCCACGTCGGGGGTGGGGACGAGGTCGGCGAGGCCGTCGTCGACCATGCCCTGGGCCCCGTCCCCGGTCTCCTCGGCGGGCTGGAACAGCGCCACCACCGTGCCACCCCACCGGCCCTTACCGCCGGCGAGCAGCGCGGCGGCACCCAGCAGGCATGCCACGTGCACGTCGTGGCCGCAGGCGTGGGCCACAGGGACCTCGTCACCGTCGCCGTCCGTGCCGGTGGCCGTGCTGGCGTACGGCAGGCCGGTCGCCTCCCGCACCGGCAGCGCGTCCATGTCGGCCCGCAGCAGCACCGCCGGACCGTCGCCGTTGCCCAGTACCCCCACGACCCCGGTGCCACCGATGCCCTCGTGCACCTGGTAGCCGAGCTTACGGAGCCGGCCGGCAACGGTGGCGGCGGTGCGGTGCTCCTGATGGGAGAGCTCCGGGTGCTGGTGCAGATCCCGGTAACAGGCCTCCTGGTCATCCCGGATGGTGCCGTAGCCGGCCAGGATCTCCGCAGTGCTGCTCATGGTCGCGGTCCTTCCCCCCGTGCACCCTGGTACCGAGCGGTGGTTCCTACGGATCGGTATACCCGTTGCCGCCGGATGGCTACGTCTGGTGCCCGCCCCGTACGGTCCACGTCTGCAACGGTTGCGGGTTGGGCGCTCAGATCCATGTGGCGCGTGCCAGGACGCCGGGCAGTTCCTTCACGTTCCAGTCGTCGACGATGAGGATGACCGACCGGGGCAGGAACCAGGTGCGCTGGATGAACGTGACGTTCGAGCGGATGAGTCCTGCCCCGTTGGCCCGGAACTCGTAGCAGCGGACCTGCCATTCGTAGTACTCGGCCTGACGGTTCCCGACGGGCGCCAGCCCCTTTTTCACCAGTCGCTCGGGCCTGGTGCTGAGGTACTTCTCCGGATCGACCGGGCAGAAGCCGCTGATGTCGTTGACGGGATTGAAGTACTGACCGCGCTTATAGGTGCCGTCGTTCAGTTCGGTGCCGCCCCAGCCCATGCTGTCACGGTCGAGGACCTCGAATCCCGGGCAGGCCGTTCCGCTGACGCGCGTCAGCGCCTTGCGGCACCGCCCGGGGACGGTGATGCCGAAGCTCTCTCCAGACGGTCGAAACCGGCGCGACGTCCAGCCCAGTGGGACGCTTAACCGCAGCCGAGCGAGCGTCATCGGTCTGCCTGGCGGCGTGGTGCTGACGGCGGGCGACACGCGCCCGGGCGCGTGGTCGGGGCGCGCCGCCTCGTACACGCCGACGCCGGTCGCCGCCGATCCGACGACGGCGGCCCCCGCGACGGCCACGGCGGTCTTGGTGCCGACCGCCGCCAGCACGCCCGTCGTCCCGGTCGCGGCCGCCCCGGCGCCTGCCCCCGCGGCCGGGGCGAGGCCGGCCGCCAGCGGGAACAGTGCCGCCAGCGCCAGCGTCGCTCCCGCCAGAAGCCGCACGCCGCGCGCCTCCCAGCCCGCCCCGTACGCCTGGGCGGCCACGTCCTCCAGCTCGGTCACGAACGCCGCCGCGCCCTCCGGGCGGTCCCACGGGTCCTTGGCCATGCCGCGGACGATCAGCGGACGCAGCGGCTCGGGTACCGCCTCGGCGGGGACGGGTTCGGTGCGGTGGGCGCTCTCCAGCGTGGCCTGACCGCCGGTGTAGGGACGCCGTCCCGTGATGGCCTCGAAGAACACGCAGGTCGCCGCGTACACGTCGGTGGCCGGGCTCGCCGGTTCGCCGCGCCACTGCTCGGGCGCCATGTAGAACGGCGTCCCCTCCCGCGCGGCCTGCCCGGCATGCCCGGCGATGCCGAAATCGATGAGCTTGCTGCGCCCGTCCGCCGGAACGACCACGTTGGCGGGCTTGTAGTCGCGGTGCACCACCCCGACCGCATGCGCTGCGGCCAGCCCCAGCAACGAGCCCTTCAGAACGGTCAGCGCCGCCTCCGGCGCGAGCGTCCCGTGCCGGGCCAGGATCTCCTTGAACGAGACCCCGTCCACGGCCTCCATCACGATCGCGACACCGTGCTCGCTGTCCACGAGCCGGTACAGCCGCGCCACATGCGGATCGGTGACCGTCCCGAGCATCCGGGCCTCCTGCCGGAGCCGTTCCCGCGCCTCCGGCGCCGCCTCCGCGGGCAGGTACTTGATCGCCACCGGCGTCCCCGCCGTGGCGTGCCGGGCCAGCACCACCCGCCCCTGCCCGCCCCGCCCCAGCTCCCGCACCTCGTCGAACCCCGCGATCCGCCACTCCGCCACACCCATCACCCGCCTTCAGATGATGGGACGCCCGCCGGCGACCCCGGGTTGGGCCGACCGCCGGATCCGGCAGGGGATCGGACCGGCGGCCGGGTGCGACGACGCACGGTCGCCGTCCTCTCGATCGAAGGCAGGGGTCGCGCCCCTCAAGCAGGGCCCCTGCCGCGCCTGCCGCACACCGGGATGCCCCGCGGCCCAGCGCTCACCGGTATCCGGCCCTCGCCGTCAGCCGCGATCCGAACTCTTGCCGCGCTCTCCCAGAACGGCCACTCCGATCCCGAGGAGACCGACCGCGATGCCGGCGAACGGCTGGTAGTCGTTCGCCCACCCCAGCAGGAAGCCGAATTTCTTGTCGTCAGTGAACAGAGCGGCGATGGCCGAGCCGAAGCCCTGGATCATCACGATGACCCCAATGAATCCCCACATGCGTCGAGTGTGAGGGACTCGGGATGCCGCCAGACACGAGCCAAGGTCTACACCGTCCACGACTTTGGTCGCGGCGCGCGTGGCGACCAAAGTCGTCGCGAGCAGGTCGTCGCGAGCACTCACCGAAGGGTCGCCGGCCGAGAAACCAGGCCGGAGGTCTCGCCCTAGTCCGGCTCCCTGCAGTAGGACCTGATCGTCCTGACGAAGTCCAGCGTCACCTGATTCTGGGTGTAGCAGTCGGCCTGGAGGGTCGCGAGTTCGTTCCCGCATCCGGCGCAGACCAGGTTGAGGCGGCCATCGGTTCCGGCGAGGCCGCAGCAGCCGTACAAGCGCGATACATCTGGATGGGGTTCCACTCCGAGAATGTCATCGGGGTGGAGCACGAACCCGGTCGGCTCAGGGACCCACTCATCCGGATGCCTGTTGCGGGCGTACGTGCCCGGAGGCATCCGGGGGGATCGGATCCGGTTGCCCGACGACTCGTCCGGGCGCGGAGGGACCGGCGGCGGTAGCGGCACCTCGGCCAGCAGTGGGGTGATCGTGCGCTTGCAATGAGTGCACTGGAAGTGCGGCACCTCGCCATTGTGAGGCAGCGGAGGCCTGTTGCCAACGTCTTTTTCGACTCTATGGACGGACCTGTCGCCCCCATTGGCGCCATGCTCAACTCGCGCGGACTTCCCCGGCGACAGGTGAAGGAGCAGCGGTGCCGGCGGGGGTGGCTGGCGGAGGCGAAGCGGAACATGCGCCCGCACGACGAGGACCTCTACGACACCGCCTGCGCACGCTCCCCACGCCCGGCCGAACTCACCGCCAGGGCCGGAGCCCTCGGCCCCGGACAGGACTGATCTGGGATGTTCCGCGCCGCTTGCATCTTATTTGGGCACCTATTTCGCTTACCTGGATATTCGTCGGGAAGGGTGGGGCAGAAGCCGGATGCCGTCCCGTTCCGGGAAAATCACGCTCATGAAAGTTTGCCCGGGGCATCGGCATCCTGCCGCGCACAGGACCGGCCGCAGGCCTCTGTGGCCGCGAACGCGATTTTGTGTTCGGTGAGCGAAAGTGTGCACGTGATTGACCCGGGTGCCGCAGGCGGCCCGGGCCGTGCGCTCCTGAGGGGAGGTTTGCCCTTCAAAGGGAAAGTACCGGAAATCTCGAACCGATTCGGAGATCAACGATGCGTAACCTTTTCGCGGTCGTCCTCGCGGCGATGGCGCTGGCGGTCGTCGCGGCGGTGGGCCCACCGGCGGTCGCGGCCTCCTCGGACGGATCCCGCGCGCCCCAGGACTCCAGCCGGCAGACGGCGACGGTCAGCGTCCTGCACGGGGTGCCCGGCGTCACCGTCGACGTCTACGCCAACGGCAAGAAGATCCTGTCGAACTTCACTCCCGGTTCCCTGAGCGGACCGCTGCAACTGCCCGGCGGCGACTATGACGTCAAGGTCTTCAAGGCGGGCGCGAATCCCAGCGGCACACCGTTGATCAGCAAGAGCGTGACCGTGTCCGGCGGGAGCAACGACACGATCACCGCCCACCTGAGCCAGAGCGGAAGCCCGATGATCACGGCTTTCGTCAACGACACCTCCGCGGTCCCGTCCGGCCAGGCCCGGCTGACCGTGCGGCACATCGCCGCCGCGCCCGCCGTCGACATCAGGGCCAACGGCAAGACCGTGATCAGCGACCTGTCCAATCCCGACCAGGCCAAGACCCAGCTCCCCGCCGGGACCGTCTCGGCGGAGGTCCTGCAGGCGGGGACCGGCAACGTCGTGGCCGGGCCGGCGAACGTGTCGGCCGCCGCGGGCAGCAACACGATCGTGTACGCCTGGGGCAGCGTCCAGCAGAAGAACCTCGCCCTCGCGGTGCAGACCGTCAAGACCTGAACCGCTCGCGGCAGGGGGCTGCCCGGCCCGGGCCCGGCGACGTCCGCCGGGCCCGGGCCTCGTTCAGGCGTGGGACGCGGTCGCGGGTACGGGGATCGGATGGTGCGTGGCGAGTGCCCGGTCAAGGTCGGCGATCAGGTCCACGGGGTCCTCCAGCCCGATGGAGAGCCTGATCAGGCTGGCGGCGGGGCGGGCCTCGGGGGCGACGGGCCGATGCGTCAGCGCCGCGGGGTGCTGGATCAGGGAGTCGACGCCGCCGAGGGAGACCGCGTGGGTGAACAGGCCGGTCGCCAAGGTGACGTGCTCGGCTTGCGCGTAACCGCCGCGGAGGTCCATGGAGATCACGGCTCCGGTGCCCTTCATCTGCCGGCCGAGAAGGCCCTGCGGGTCCCCGTCGATGCCGGGATAGTGAACGCGGGAGACGCTCGGGTGGGTCTCCAGCCACGCGGCGACGCGCCGGGCGTTCTCCTGCTGGGCACGTACCCGGACCGGAAGCGTGGCCAGGCCCCGGTGCAGGAGGTAGGCGCCCAGCGGGTGAAGCAGGCCGCCGGTGACGGCGCGAACCCGGCGCAGCGCCGCCGCCTGCTCCTGGCCGCAGGCGATGACACCGGCGATCACGTCGCCGTGCCCGCCCAGATACTTGGTCGCGCTGTGCAGGACCATCGCGGCGCCGAGATCGATGGGATTCTGCAGGATCGGCGTCGCGAAGGTGTTGTCGACGAGGACGGGAACGCCCTGGGCGGCGTCGACGACGGCACGGATGTCGACCAGATCGAGGGTCGGGTTGGCGGGCGTCTCGAGCACGATCATCGCCGTGTCGGGACGGACGCTGGCGGCGACTTCGGGCGCGGAGCAGTAGGTCACCTCGGCCCCGAGGAGGCCCGAGGCCAGAAGGTGGTCCGTCCCGCCGTAGAGGGGCCGGACGGCCAGGATGCGGCGGCGGCCGGTTTCCTTCATGACCGCCAGGACCGCCGCGGTCATCGCCGCCATGCCCGATGAGAACGCCACTGCGCTCTCGGCGTGCTCCAGCTGTGCCAGCGCTGACTCGAAGCGCGCCACGGTCGGGTTCCAGAGCCGTGCGTAGACGGCCCCTCCCTCTGCGTTCGGTGTCCCTCCGCCCGCCATGGCCTCGTAGGACAGGCCTCCCGCCTCGATGCTCGGGAGGGGGCTGGTCGACGACAGGTCGATGGGAGGAGCGTGGACGCCGAGCTCTGCCAGGTCCTCGCGCCCGGCGTGGACGGCAAGGGAGTCGAGCTGCAGATAGGACGAAGTCATGCCCAGAGGGTGAGTCGATCCACAGATTCTCGCAAGACTTGCTGTGGAAATCCTCTCGTCCTGCCACTATCGGTGCAGGTTCACCAACGGGAGGGCTCATGGCGAGTCGGCAGCCGAAGAAAACGCGACCCGTGCCGGTGGCTCTCGACGGCACCGATCTGGCCATCCTCGCCGCGCTCGTGGAGGACGGCCGGATGACCAACGCCGCGCTCGCGGCCCGGGTGGGCGTCGCCGAGTCGACGAGCGCGTACCGGGTACGCGCGCTGCGGGAGTCCGGTGTCATCACCAGCATCAACGCCCGGCTCGATCTCGGCGCGCTCGGCCACCCCATTCACGCGATCATCAGGGTCCGGCTGGGGAGCCACAACCGCGAGCACGTCTACAACCTGTACGACAAGCTGGTCGATGTGCCGGGAGCCCTGACGGTTCTCCACGTCGGGGGCAACGACGACTTCCTCATGCACGTGGCCGTGGCGACGCCGGGAGAGTTGCGGGACCTCATCCTGGAGCACGTGACCGTTCACCCGGTGGTGCGGCAGACGGAGACTCAGCTGGTGTTCGAGGTCCGCGACGGCCGTGGCGTGCTGCACCGGTGAACCCGCGCGGCCGGCGGATCGCCTCGGCTCTCGATCGAGGGCGGCGATCAGGTTGTCACCGGCGTGATCCCTCACATCGGGATACTGCCTGCGCTCAGTGCGGGCTCGAAGACCTCCCACCGGAAGACCTCCGAGATTTGCCACGGGATGGCATGGCTCGCCTGTCATTGAGGGTTGACGAGCGTGCGGTCCCCGTCCGACTCGTAGGCCACGACCTGGACGACCGGGAGGCGAGCCTTCTCCGGGGGCGTGGCGCCCTCGCGCGGGCCCGGTACGACCAGCAGGGTCGCCCCGCCCGGCCGGTCCGCCGCCTTTTCGTGGGAGCCCAGTTCGCCGGTCGCCTTCAGCCGTGTGACGTTCGGGCCCGCCGCCGCGACCAGATGCCAGCGCCGGGGCGAACGCCACCACAGGGCGGCGGCCATGGTCGCGGTGGAGGAGGTGGTGTCGCTGTTCGTCCTGCCCCGTTCCGACAGCGCACGCCCGCCGTCAGAGATCAGGATCGAGGTGCCCGGCGCACCCCGCGGCGAGGACGCGTCCACCGTCAGCAGCATCGCCCGGCCGCCGCCGTCGGGCAGCTCGCCGCTCCACAGGTGGCCCAGGCGCAGGTCGCCCGACTCGCTCAGCGACGCCGCCGCCTCGCAGGCGACGGCGTGCAGGGCGGCCCAGCGGAAGCGCTCCTTCTGTTCCGGCGGGTCGCTGAACGACACCTGCGGCGCCGCAGACCCCGGGTTGTGCGAGACGAGCTGCGTCACCGTCCGCGGCCGTCCGCCGGCGTCCGGCCGGTACGTCATGCGGAACGCCACGTAGTTCTGGCAGCGTGGTGTGAACCAGTGCCACGGCAGCGGATCGCTCAGCCCGTCCTGGACCGCCACCGGCCGCCAGTCCGGGGAACGCTCGGACGGCATCGCCGCCCGCACGTCCCGCAGCCATGGCGGGACGAGGTAACGCCACGTCATGCCGAGCATGATGACCTGGCCCTCGCCCGTCCCGAGCCTGCGGACCGACTCCACGCCGCGTGACAGGCGCCGTTCGAAGTACTGCGCCACGCTGGGCGCGTCCCGCGGGCCGGAGGAGTCGCGCAGCACGACGAGTGACGCGTCGTCCACCCTCCCGGCGTACAGGACGACGACGCGGCCGAGCGGCGGGTGGCGGAGGTCGGCCCGCCAGGCGTCGGCGGCCCGGCGCAGCAGGCCGGCGTCGTGCCGCAGCCCGCCCTGGGCGGGCCACTCGCCGATGGTCGGCGTGCGGGTCGCCTGCCACGCGCGCGGGTCGATCGCGGCGGGCTCGCCGGGTACGTCGCCCGGCCGGGTGAGGGCCAGACCGGCGGCCAGCAGCGCCGCCGCGAGTACGGCCGCCACGGCGGCGCGCCAGGCGGGCGGGACGGCGGGCGGCGGCCGGAGCCGGACCAGGTCGGGCTCGAACGCCTCGATCTCGGCCCGTTGCGCGGCCTCGTCCAGCCCGGTCCGGTCGTCCACGGCGGCGGTGGCGCGGTCCACGTCCCGGAAGCCGGTCCGGAACCGGAGGTGGGCGCCCAGCTCGGCGGCGACCTCGGGGGCGGTGAGGCCGTCGCGGCGCAGCAGGTAGGCGAGCCGCTCGTGCGGCGACAGCTCCAGCAACGCCGCCCGGACCGGTCCCGGCGATGTCCGCGCGGGCTCGAAGAAGAGGCGGTGCGTCCGGGGCCGCCCGGCCGGCGGGTCGGTGAGCAGGATCGCGACGAGCCGCGACCGCCTGGCCTCGTACCCGCCGTGCCGGACCCGGGCCGCCTGGGCGGCGGCGCGGCGGGCACGCGTGAGAGGGGCGTCGCCGTCGTCCAGGACCAGGTACGCCAGCCGCAGAAGGGCGGCGTAGTGTTCGCGGTCCACCGTTCGCACCGGGCACCTCCCGCCCGCATTGTGCGCAGCGGTTGGTAACGGCCGGGTTGAGACGGCGGTCAGACGCGGCGCGGGCCATCTCGGCTGAGCCGCGCGCGGCCCCGGTTCGCCCGGTGGGCCGCCGTCACCGGCCTGCGTGAGATGCTGCAGAGATGACGACGACCGGGTCCGCAGAGCCGGCTCCGCGTCGGCGGCGAGGCCGTCCCGGCTACGACCAGGCGGCGATCCTGCGCGCCGCGGTGGAGCTGTTCAACCGCAAGGGATACGACGCCACCAGCGTGGGAGACGTGGCCAAGGAGCTGGGGCTGACCAAACCCGCCATCTACCACCATGTCACCAGCAAGGAGGACCTGCTCGGCCAGGCCCTGGACGACGCCCTCGACGAGCTCACCACCGTCGTGACCGAGGCGTCCCGGGAAAGGACCGGGGAGACCGCCTACGAACGCCTGCGGGAGGTGGTGCGGCGCAGCGTCGAGGTGCTCGTGGCGCACCAGCCGACCGTGACGCTGCTGCTGCGCGTGCGGGGCAACAGCGAGGTGGAGCTGGCGGCGCTGGAACGGCGCCGCCGGCTCGACGACCGCCTCGCCGCGCTGGTCGCGGAGGCGGTGGCGGAGGGCGCGCTGCGGGACGACGTGCCGCCGCCCCTGGTGAGCCGCCTGCTGTTCGGCATGGTGAACTCGCTGGTCGAGTGGTACCGCCCGGACGGGGCGTACGAACCGGCGACGGTCGCCGGAGCGATCACCACCATCGTGTTCGACGGGCTGGCCGAGCACGAGCGTTGACCGCCGCCGCTCACCAGGCGGTACGGCCGGGTACTCCTGCGGTGCGCGGCGGTCCGGTCATCGGTTCCGTCCCTGACGCCTTTCCAGGAACGCCGTCATGCGGGCGTGCTTCTCCTCGGTCTCGAACAGGACCGCCTGCGCGACGTCGTCCACGAGGGGGTGCGCGTCTCGCGGGGCGTGGAAGACGGCCTTCATGAGACGGGTCGCGAGCGGGGCCTGCGCGGTGACGCGGTCGGCGAGACGGTGGCCGGCGGCGATCAGGTCCGCGGGCTCCACGACCTCGTTGAGCAGGCGTACGGTCTGCGCCTCGTCGGCGTTGAGGACGCGGCCCGCGAGGAGGATCTCCTTGGCGAGGGGCTCCCCGACGAGCTCGGCGAGGCGCCAGGCCGCGCCGGCCGCCGCGAGGATGCCCAGGCCCGTCTCCGGGTTGCCGATGCGGGTCCGGGGCGTGCCGATGCGGAAGTCGCAGGCGTAGGCGAGTTCGGCCCCGCCGCCGAGCGCGTACCCGTCGAGGAGGGCGATGGTCGGCATCGGCAGCCGGTGGATCCGGTCGAAGATCTTCGAGTTGATGCCGCGGAGGGCGTCGTCCCGGTTCCGTTCGCGGAGCTGGGCGATGTCCGCCCCGGCGGCGAAGGCCGGGCCCTCGCCGGTCAGGAGGACGACCCGCGGCTCCTCCTCGACGGCGGCGCACGCCTCGTGCAGGGCGGCGACCATCTCGCGGTCGATCGCGTTGCGGGCCTCGGGGCGGTTGAGCCGCCACACGACCCGGTCGGCCCCTTCCTCGATGATCAGGTTCGTCATGGCCTTCCCTCAGGCGTCGTAGTCGACGGTCACCCGGTCGCCGGCCGGGAACGTCTGGCAGGTGAGGACGAACCCGGCGTCCACCTCGGACGGTTCGAGGGCGTAGTTGCGGCGCATGTCGACCTCGCCCTCGCGGACGAGCGCGCGGCACGTCCCGCAGACGCCGCCCTTGCAGGCGAACGGCAGATCGGAGCGCGTCGCCTGGGCGGAGTCGAGCAGCGTCGCGTCCCGGGAGACGGCCGAGGTCGTCCGCAGGCCGTCGAGGACCATCGTCAGCTCGCTCGTCGCGCCGGGCACCCCGTCCTCGCGGCGCCGCGGCTCCGGTGGCGGGGCGTCCACGTAGAACAGCTCGACGTGGACGCGGTCCGCGGGGACGCCGAGGCCGGCGAGCACCGTACGGGCGTCCTCCACCATCCGCAGCGGCCCGCAGAGCCAGACGTGGTCGAAGACCTCGACGGGCACGAGGCCGGTGAGCAGGCGGCGCAGCCGGTCACCGTCGAGCCGGCCGGAGAGCAGCTCGGCGTCGCGCGGCTCGCGGGAGAGCACGTGGACGGTCTGGAGCCGGGGGCCGTACCGGTTCTTCAGGTCGCCGAGCTCCTCGGCGAACATCACGGTGCGGCTCGTCCGGTTGCCGTACAGGAGGGAGACCTGGCTCTCGGGGTGGGTGAGGACGGTGGAGGCGACCGACAGCATCGGGGTGATCCCGGATCCGGCGGCGATGCACAGGTGCCGTTCGCCCCGCGCCGGGTCGGCCTGCCAGGAACCCGTCGGGGTCTGCACCTCGATCCGCGTCCCCGGCCTCACCTCGCGCACGAGCCAGGAGGAGAAGAGCCCGCCGGGGATCTCGCGGACGCCGATGCGCGGGGCCTCGCCGGCCGGCGCGCAGATGGAGTAGGACCGGCGCTCCTCCCGCCCGCCGACGTGGCGGCGGAGGGTGAGCGACTGCCCGGCCCGGAACGCGTACGCCTCGCGCAGCTCGCCGGGGACGGCGAACGTGATCGCCGCGGCGTCCTCGCACAGGCGGTCCACCGCCGCGACGGTCAGCGGGTGGAACGCGGCGGACCGGGCCGGCGCGGCGCGGGGCGCGAGCGTGGTCATGTCAGATCTCCTTGACGTGCTCGAACGGTTCGAGGCAGCCGGTGCAGCGGTAGAGCGCCTTGCAGGCGGTGGCGCCGAACTCGGAGGTCAGCCGGGTCGCCGCGGAGCCGCACCGGGGGCAGGGCGGGGCGGGCCTGGCCGGTCCGAGGGTGAGCGGGACGGGGCCGGCCGGGCGGGGCGCGGGGCCGGGGGCCGACAGTCCCGCCTCGCGCAGCGCGGCCCGGCCGCGCTCGGAGATCCAGTCGGTGGACCAGGGCGGGGAGAGGACGACCCGCACCTCGACGCGGGGGAACCCGGCGTCGTTCAGCCGGTGGACGAGGTCGTCCCGCATCGTGGCCATGGCGGGGCAGCCGGTGTAGGTCGGCGTGATCGAGACGATGACGGTCTCGTCGCCGCGCGCGTCCCGCTCGATCTCGACGGCGCGCAGGACGCCGAGGTCGGCGAGGGTGAGCATCGGCATCTCCGGGTCGCGCACCCGCGCGGCGGCCTCGGCGGCGCGTTCCCGTGCCCGGGAAAGGGCCCGGGCGCCTTCGCGGGTGCTCACC
This sequence comes from Actinomadura viridis, assembly GCF_015751755.1. Lineage (GTDB taxonomy): Bacteria > Actinomycetota > Actinomycetes > Streptosporangiales > Streptosporangiaceae > Spirillospora > Spirillospora viridis. The sequence goes on along the minus strand of NZ_JADOUA010000001.1, from coordinate 7,966,297 downwards.
AGCGCCCGCTCGGGTGCGCGCGGGCGACCACCTGCATCTCGGCGAGCAGCCGGTCGAGGGCTTCGGTGTGCGCGCCGTCGCGGCCCGCCGTGGCGGCACCGGCGGGCGAGGCGGGGGCCGGGCGGTCGACGCCGCTCACGGCGAGCACCTGGTCGAGGACGGCGTCCGCCTCGTCGCGGAGCGAGGCGGGGTCGACCCCGGCCCCGGCCCGGGCGAGGGAGAGTTCGACCGCGTGCGCGGACAGCGGTTCCTCGCGCAGCGGCCACAGTTCGGTGAGGGCGGTGAGGAGGCGGCGGCGCGACTCGGCGGTGCCCTGCGCGAGGGTGAGGAACCAGCGGCCCGCCCAGTCGCGGTGGTAGGCGACCTCCTTGACGCCCTTGTCCGCCACGGCGGCCAGGACGCCGTCGCGGCTCGCGCGGAGCCGTTCGAAGAGGGCGAGCCGGACCACCGAGAACAGCAGCAGCCGGACGACGACGTGCGCGAAGTCGCCGTTCGGCACTTCGGCGAGCCGCACGTTCCGGAACCCTCCGGCGTCGCGGAAGAAGGCCAGCGCGTCCTCCGCGGGCACCGGTGAGCCCTCGGGCATGGTGGGGACGACGCCGGGATCGGCGGCGGCGGCCCGGGCGAGGAGGAGGCGCGCCTGGCCGAGGAGGTCGAGCGCCATGTTCGCGAGCGCGATGTCCTCTTCGAGGTCGGGCGCGCGGCTGCACCACTCCGAGAGCCGCTGCGACATGATCAGGGCGTCGTCGCCGAGCATGAGGCAGTAGGCGGCGAGATCGGCGCGGTCGACGCCGCCGGGCACGGTGGTGTCGACACCGGCCAGGGGGTCCTCGAAGTCGGTGCCGAACGCCCACTGCGAGGAGTCCCCGCCGATCAGGCCGGCGAAGACGCTGTCATGGTCGTCGCTCACGGTGGCCCGCCTTTCACATGTGGGGAACGTTCTCGGGGATCTCGTAGAACGTGGGGTGCCGGTAGACCTTGTCGCCGTTCGGCGCGAACAGGGGGTCCTTCTCGTCGGGGCTGGAGGCGGTGACGGCGTCGGCGCGCACGACCCAGATGCTCACGCCCTCGTTGCGCCGGGTGTAGACGTCGCGGGCGTGGCGCAGGGCCATCTGGTCGTCGGGGGCGTGCAGCGACCCGACATGGACGTGGTTGAGGCCGCGCCTGCCGCGGACGAACACCTCGTAGAGCGGCCATTCCCGCCGGTCGGCGCTCACCGGGCACCCGCCCGGGCGGACCGGTCCGCGGGCACCGAACGGTCCGCGGGGGCCGTGCCGTCCGCGGAGGCCGAGCGGTCCGCGAACGCCAGGGCCGCCTCGCGCACCCAGGCGCCGTCCTCGTGGGCGGCCCGGCGGTGCTCCAGCCGCTGGGCGTTGCACGGGCCGTCGCCGCGGATGACGGCGGCGAGCTCGTCCCAGTCGGGTTCGCCGAAGTCGTAGTGGCCGCGCTCCTCGTTCCAGCGCAGGTCGGGGTCGGGGAGCGTCACCCCGAGCGCCTCCGCCTGCGGGACGGTCATGTCCACGAACCTCTGCCGGAGCTCGTCGTTGGAGTTCCGCTTGATGCCCCACGCCATCGACCGCGCGCTGTTGGGCGAGTCCGCGTCCGGCGGGCCGAACATCATGAGCGACGGCCACCAGAACCGGTCCACCGACTCCTGCACCATCGCGCGCTGCTCGCCGGTCCCCCGCATCATCGTCATCAGCAGCTCGTAGCCCTGCCGCTGGTGGAACGACTCCTCCTTGCAGACGCGGATCATGGCGCGGCCGTACGGCCCGTAGGACGTGCGGCACAGCGGCACCTGGTTGCAGATCGCGGCGCCGTCGACGAGCCAGCCGATCGTGCCGACGTCGGCGTAGGACGGGGTCGGGTAGTTGAAGATCGAGGAGTACTTCTGCCGGCCGGCCAGCAGCAATTCGGTCAGCTCGGCGCGGGACACGCCGAGGGTCTCGCACGCCGAGTACAGGTACAGCCCGTGCCCGGCCTCGTCCTGCACCTTGGCCAGCAGGATCGCCTTGCGCCGCAGGGACGGCGCGCGGCCGATCCAGGCGCCCTCGGGCTGCATGCCGATGATCTCGGAATGCGCGTGCTGGGCGATCTGCCGGACGAGCGTCCGGCGGTAGGCGTCGGGCATCCAGTCGCGGGGCTCGACGCGGTCGCCGCGCGCGATGGTCGCGTCGAAGGCGGCCTGCAGCCCCTCCTCCCGTTCCGGTTCCACCGGCGTCGTCGTCATCGTCCCTCCGAAGACCTCGGTCTTATTTACTTATCCTTCGGTCAGTAATACCGTGACATGGACGGACGCCCGTGCGCAACACCTGATGAGGACCGCCGCGAGAGAGGAGCAAGCGTGAGCCCGCTGCTGGAGAGCTACGCCGCCGGACGATGGTTCCGGGCCGCCGACGACGGGGAGCCCCTGCTCGACGCCGCCACCGGTGAGGAGGTCGCGCGCTTCTCCGGCCGGGGGCCGGACATCGCCGCGATGGTCCGGCACGCCCGCGAGACCGGAGGCCCCGCCCTGCGGGCCCTGACCTTCCACGAGCGGGCCGCGCTGCTGAAGGCGCTGGCCAAGCACCTGACCGCGCGCAAGGAGGAGCTGTACGCGCTGTCGGTGCGGACGGGCGCCACCTCGCGGGACACGATGGTCGACGTCGACGGCGGCATCGGAACCCTGTTCAGCTACGCGAGCAAGGGGGTGCGGGAGCTTCCGAACGACACCGTCGTCCTGGACGGCGGCCTGGAGCGCCTCGGCAAGGGCGGCACGTTCGTCGGCCAGCACCTCTACACCTCCCGGCCGGGCGTCGCGGTCCAGATCAACGCCTTCAACTTCCCGGTCTGGGGGATGCTGGAGAAGCTCGCCCCGGCGTTCCTCGCCGGGCTGCCCTCGATCGTCAAGCCCGCCGCCCAGACCGCCTACCTCGCCGAGCTCGCGGTCCGGCAGATCATCGAGTCGGGGATCCTCCCCGAGGGCACGCTCCAGCTCCTCGCGGGCGGTCCGGCCGGGCTGCTCGACGAGCTGACCGTCCAGGACTCGGTGGCCTTCACCGGTTCCGCGCACACCGCGGGCATCCTGCGCCGCCACCCGAACGTCCTGGACGGCGGCGTCCGGCTCGGCGTCGAGGCCGACTCCCTCAACTGCTCCGTCCTCGGGCCGGACGTCCGTCCCGGCGACCCCGAGTTCGACCTGTTCGTCAAGGGCGTCGTCACCGAGATGACGGTCAAGGCGGGGCAGAAGTGCACGGCCATCCGCCGGGTGCTCGTCCCCGGGCCGATGGCCGGGACGGTGATCGACGCGCTCGCCGCGCGCCTCGCGAAGGTGAGCGTCGGCGACCCGCGCAACCCGGACGTCCGCATGGGCGCGCTCGCCAGCCTCGGCCAGCGCGACGAAGTGCGCAAGGCCGTCGACGCGCTCCGGGCCACCGCGGAGGTCGCCTTCGGCGATCCCGCGGGCGCGGCCCTGCTCGACGGCGACGCCGAGCGCGGCGCGTTCATGACCCCGCTCCTGCTGCGCGCCCGTCCCGGCGCCACGGAGCCGCACGACGTGGAACCGTTCGGCCCGGTGAGCACCGTCCTCACCTACGACGGCCTGGACGAGGCGATCGCGCTCGCGGCGCGCGGCAAGGGCAGCCTCGCCGCGTCCGTCGTCACCCACGACCCCGAGGTCGCGCGGACCGTCGTGCGCGGGCTCGCGCCCTGGCACGGCCGCGTCCTCGTCCTGGACCGGGACGACGCCGGGGAGTCGACCGGGCACGGCTCGCCGCTGCCCGTCCTCGTCCACGGCGGGCCGGGACGCGCCGGCGGCGGCGAGGAGCTCGGCGGCGTCCGCGCGGTCCTGCACCACATGCAGCGCAGCGCCGTCCAGGCGTCCCCCGACCTGCTCACGGCCGTCACCGGGCGGTGGACGGCGGGCGCCGCGCGCACCGAGCCGGACGTCCACCCCTTCCGCAGGTCCCTGGCCGAGCTGCGGATCGGCGACACGATCGCCTCCGCGCCGCGGACGGTCACGCTGGAGGACATCGGCCACTTCGCCGAGTTCACCGGCGACACGTTCTACGCGCACACCGACGCCGAGGCCGCCGCGCGCAACCCGCTGTTCGGCGGCATCGTCGCCCACGGGTACCTGGTCGTGTCCCTCGCCGCCGGCCTCTTCGTCGACCCGGCCCCCGGGCCCGTCCTGGCGAACTTCGGCGTCGACGCGCTGCGCTTCCTCACGCCGGTCAAGGCCGGCGACGCGATCGCGGTGACGCTGACCGTCAAGCAGATCACCCCGCGCTCGGGCGCCGACTACGGCGAGGTCCGCTGGGACGCCGTCGTGACGAACCAGGACGGCGCGCCGGTGGCCACCTACGATGTGCTCACGCTCGTGGCCAAGACCTGGCCCGCCGAATCGGCACCGGAGGCCTGACATGCACCGTCTGACCGTTCAGTACTTCTCCCCCGCCGACCCCGCGGCGTTCGACGAGCGCTACCAGAGCGTGCACGTACCGCTCGTCCGCGCCCTGCCCGGGATCAGGTCGTTCACCCTGTCGCGGCCCCGCCCGCTCGGAGGCGACGGCCCCTACCTCGTCGCGGAACTGTGGTTCGAGGACGCCGGAGCCCTCACGACCGCGCTCGGCAGCCCGGAGATGAAGGCCGCGGCCGAGGACGCGGCGACCTACGACGTCGCGTCCACCGTCATGTTCTCCGGGGAGGTCACCGAGGTGCTCCGCTGACGGGGTCTCCGGCCCCACCACGAAGCCGCAGGGCATCGCGGGGTCAGCCGAGACGGCCGGCCTTGTCGAGCAGGTAGCGCCGTTCGACCCTGTTGCCGGTCAGGCCGGCCGCCTGGCGGTACAGGGCGGCGGCGCCGGCGGTGTCGCCGGTCAGGTGGAGAAGGTGGGCGCGCACGGCGCGTTCGCGTTGCCGGGTGAGCGGATCCCGGTCCAGGTGGTGGCGCCTGTTGAGGTCGTCCAGGAGCGCCAGGCCGCGGGCCGGCCCGTACGCCTGGGCCACCGCCACCACGCGGCTGAGCCGGACCGGCGCGGTGGGAGCGAGGCGTTCGAGCCAGAGATACAGCATCGCGATCTGCGGCCAGTCGGTCCGTCCCGGGGACGTGGCCGCGGCGTGCACGGCGGCGATGGCCGCCTGCAGGCGGTAGGGGCCTGCCGCGCCGCGATTCCAGACGCCGTCGATCAGTTCGGTGCCCTCGCGGATCAGGTCGGGGTCCCACCGGGTCCGGTCCTGTTCGTCCAGCGGCACCAGCTCGTGGTCGCCGTTGGTGCGCGCGGTGCGCCGGGACTCGGTGAGCAGCATCAGCGCCAGCAGGCCGGTCACCTCCCCGTCGCCGGGGAGGGAGGCGTGGAGCATGCGGGTCAGCCGGATCGCTTCGCGGGTCAGGTCGACGCGGGCGAGTTCGTCGCCCGCCGTGGCCGTGTAGCCCTCGTTGAAGATCAGGTAGAGCACCTGCGTCACGGCGGCCATCCGTTCGTCCTGGTCGGCGCCGGCCGGCGGGGTGAAACGGGCTCCGGCGCGGACCAGCCGCTGCTTGGCGCGGCCGATCCGCGCTCCCATGGTGGCCTCGGTCGTGCCGTAGGCGTGGGCGATCTCGGCGGTCGTCAGCCCGCCCACCGCGCGCAGCGTGAGCGCGACCTGGGACGTGGTGCTCAACGCCGGGTGGCAGCACAGCATCAGCAGGGTGAGGCTGTCGTCGGTCTCCTGCGGGGGGCCCGGCCGGCGGGCGGGCTCCTGCATGGCCAGCTCGGTCATCCCGGCTTCGTGCTCGCGCCGCCGCCGGGCCTGCTCCGAGCGGAGCATGTCGACCATCCGCCGGTAGCCGATCCGGATCAGCCTGCTCCGCGGGTTCTCCGGTACGCCGTGGACCGGCCAGTCCCGGCCGGCGGCCAGGAGCGCCTCCTGCACCGCGTCCTCGGCGATGTCGAAGCGGCCGAAGCGCCGCACCAGGGCACCGAGCACCTGCGGCGCCTCCGTGCGCAGCAGCCGCTCGATGTCGTCGGTCATGCCGCGAAGTCCGCACTCATGATCGGCCGGATCTCGATCGGCTCGCCCAGCACCTCGACGATCCGCGAAACGATCTCCACGGCGCGTTCCCGGCCGGCCACGTCGATCACGGCGAAGCTGGCCAGGACCTCCTTGAGCTCGGCGAACGGCCCGTCGGTCGCGACCACGCCGTCCGCCGTCCTGCGGACCGTGGTGCCGACCGCCGGGTGCCCGAGACCCTCGCTGGTGACGAACTCGCCGGTCTCGATGAGCTCCCGTTCGAACTTCTGGTACTCGGCGAACGCGGCCAGAGCCTCCTCCGACGGGCTGTCGGCGGTCGCGGCGTCCCAGGCGGCGCTGGGGGTGTAGCTCAGCAGGAGGTACTTCACGGTGGTCTTCCCCTTGATCGGCTTCCATGGCCCGCGGGCCGGAGTGTATGCGGTCCGCGCAGGTCAGGCGTGGCGGCGGCGCAGGGACAGCGCGAGCACGGTCGTCCAGGTGAACGCGACCGCGCCGTTCGCCGCGATCTGCAGGCTCATGTGATCCGGCGACATGGGCAGCAGCAGGACGAGCGCGGCGGCGCCGTTCAGCACGGCCGCCGGCACGGCCCGCCGGCGGACGCACCGGACGGCCAGCACGATGGCCGCGACGGCGAGTGCGGTGAAGGCGACGGCGGCCGCGGCCGAGTGCGCTACGCCGTGCCAGGACATCTGGGCGACCGGCCCCTCCGGGGTGCCCGCCGGGAAGCCGTTCTCCGGATCCATCGGGAACAGGCCGGCGGCGATCAGCCCGGCGCCGAAGATCCCGATGAGGACCGGCAGCGCCCGGCGGCCGACACCGCCGGTGATCGTGCGCTTGACGCCGGCGGCCAGGGCGAGGCCGCCCAGGCCCGCGACCACGAACGTGGTGATCTGGATCCAGCCGGGCCCGCCTGTGGCGAGCTGGCTGATCGGGTGCCGGGTGATGTCGAAGCCCTCGCGCATGACCATCTGCGTGAGGGCCGAGGCGAAGAACAGCGGCCCGGCGGCAGCACCGGCGATCAGCAGGCGGCCGGAGCCTCGGACGGCGGTGGTGGCGGGGACGGTGGCCATGGCTTCCTCCATGTCAGTGGGGTCTCGCCGCTACCTCGGGGCCGGGACGGAGATCTCGACACGTCCGCGATGTGATCCACATCACTCCCGCTCCGCGTCCGGACCGGTCCCGCCGCTCCGAGGTACCCGCCGAACACCCACGACAGAGGAGGACGAGATGTCCGAGATCCAGCAGCCCACCCCGGACCTGCGGGCCCTGGACCGCCTGGCCGGCACCTGGACGGTCACCGGCGGCGCCGAAGGGACCGTGCGGTACGAGTGGATGCCCGGCCGCTGCTTCCTGCTCCAGCACGTCGACCTCACCCAGTTCGGCGAGCCCGTCACCGGCATGGAGGTGATCGGCAACCTCCGCCCGTTCGGCGAGCCCGTGGGGGCGGACGTGGTGTCGCGGTACTACGACTCGGCCGGCAACACCTTCGACTACGTCTACGAGCTGGCCGGCGACAAGCTGACCATCTGGGCCGGCGCCAAGGGCAGCCCCGCCTACTACGCAGGCACCTTCGACGCCGACGGCACCACCGTCACCGGCGAATGGGTCTACCCGGGCGGGGGCGGATACGCCTCGACCATGACCCGCGCCTGACCTCCTTGACCCGCGCCTGACCTCTCGGGTCCGTACGGCCCGGTGGCCGGCCGGGAGCGCCGGCATTCCCGCATGACCCGGCGCTCCCGGCCGAGCCGTCCCGGTCAGTTCGACGCCCGCCACATCCGTTCCTTGTATGCAACCTTGGCGCGTCCACAGGATCTTTCAGGGAAGTCTCTTGTGTCCGGGGCCACATTCCACCTATGTTGCATGCAATCGATCGGAGGGCGTTCGGATGGCCCGTGCCGTGGACCGTGTCCACGAGATCGCCGCGCCGTCCGAGCGCGGCGTCATCTGAGCACAGCACCGGGAGAGCAGGAATGGGATATCGACTGGGCGTCGACGTGGGGGGCACGTTCACGGACGTGCTCCTCGTCGACGAGGAGACCGGCCTCAGCCACCGCGCCAAGACGGCGTCCACTCCGGCGGACCAGTCGGAGGGCGTGCTCAACGGCATCCGCAAGGTGTGCCGGGACGCCGGGATCGAGATGGACGAGGTGGCGCACGTCCTGCACGGCACCACCGTGGCGACCAACGCGATCCTGCAGGGCCGGGGCGCGCGGGTCGGCCTGGTGACGACCGAGGGGTTCCGGCAGGTCCTGCAGATCGCCCGGTCGTTCGTCCCCGGCGGCCTGGCCGGCTGGATCATCTGGCCGAAGCCGGAGCCGCTGGCCCGGCTGGAGCACACCGTGCAGATCCCCGGCCGGATCGCCGCGGACGGCACGGTCGTCACCCCGCTGGACGAGGAGCGCGCGCGGGCGGAGCTGCGCCGGCTGGGCGGGGCCGGCATCGAGGCCCTGACCATCTCGCTGATCAACTCCTACGCGAACGACGAGCACGAGCGGCGGGTGGCGGAGCTGGCCGCCGAGGAGCTGCCCGGCGTGCCGGTGTCGCTGTCCAGCCACGTCCTGCCGGAGATGCGGGAGTACGAGCGCACCGTCACCACCGTGGCGAACAGCTACGTGCAGCCCGAGGTGTCCCGCTACGTGAGCAACCTGGACCGGTCCCTGACCGGCAGCGGGATCGACGCGCCGCTGTCGGTGCTGCGCAGCGACGGCGGGCTGATCAAGGCCGCCAAGGCGGCCGAGGACCCGGTGTCGCTGCTGCTGTCCGGCCCGGCCGGCGGCGTGACGGGCGCGGCCTGGTTCGCCGAGCAGGCCGGGTTCTCCGACTTCCTCACCTTCGACATGGGCGGCACGTCCACCGACGTGGCGCTGGTGCTCGGCGGGCGTCCCCGGATCGGCCGGGAGACCACCGTCGGCGACCTCACCGTCCGCGCCACCAGCGTGGACGTCCGCACGGTCGGCGCGGGCGGCGGCTCGATCGCCCACGTCCCGGAGCTGACCAGGGCGCTGCGGGTCGGCCCGCGGTCGGCGGGCGCCGACCCCGGCCCGGCCGCCTACGGGACGGGCGGCACCGACCCCACGGTCACCGACGCCAACGTCGTCCTCGGCTACCTGCCGCGGCAGCTCGCCGGCGGGGAGATCTCGCTGGACGTCGAGGCCGCCCGCAAGGCGATGCGCACCATCGCCGACGCGATGGGCCTGCCGAGCATCGAGGCGGCGGCGGCCGGCGTGATCGACATCGTCAACGAGAACATGCTCGGCGCGCTCCGCCTGATCAGCGTCCAGCAGGGCTACGACCCCCGCGACTTCGCGCTGATGTCGTTCGGCGGCGCGGGCCCGCTGCACGCCAACGCGCTCGGCCGGCTGACCGGCTCCTGGCCGGTGATCGTGCCGCCGTCGCCGGGCGTCCTGTGCGCCTACGGGGACGCGACCACCTGCCCGCGCGACGAGAGCGCCCGGACGATGGTGCGCCGCTTCTCCACCCTCGACGACGCCGAACTGCGCGCCGCGCTCGCCGAGCTGGCCGACGCCGCCGCCGGGCGGCTGGAGGCGGAGGGCGTGCCCCGCGAGAGCCAGACCGCGACGTACCAGATCGACCTGCGCTACCACGGGCAGGGCTTCGAGATCCCGGTCGAGGTGGACCGCGCGACCGTCGACGGCGACCTCCTGGACGGGCTGGGCGCCCTGTTCGACGCCGAGCACGAGCGGCTGTTCTCCTTCCTGCTCGGCAACGAGCGCGAGGTGATCAACCTGCGGGTCACGGTGAGCGGGCCGCGCCCCGAGGTCGCCTGGCGCACCCTGCCGGAGGGGACCGGCGACCCGTCCGCCGCGCTGGTCCGCGAGACCGAGGTGTGGATGGACGGCGCCACGACGCCCGCCCGCATCTACGACCGTTCCAGGCTGCTCGCCGGTGACGTCGTGGCCGGACCGGCCGTGGTGGTCGAGATGGACTCCACCACCCTGGTGCTGGCCGGGCACGCCGCGACCGTGCACCCCAGCGGCAGCCTGCTGATCCGTCCGCTGAACGAGGAGGGCTGATGGCCGAGATCCTGCAGACCAACACCGCGCCGGCCGGCCGGGTCGAGGTCGACCCGGTCACCCTGGACATCATCGAGAACGCGCTCCGCAACGCCCGGTACGAGATGGACGAGGTGCTGTTCCGCACCGCGCTGTCCCCCGGCATCCGCGAGCAGCACGACGAGTTCCCGCTGATCGCCGACCCGTCCGGGAAGATGGTCGTCGGCCAGTTCGGGCTCTCGGTCCCCGACTTCCTCGCCCATTTCGACGGCACGATCGGCGAGGGCGACATCCTGATGACGTCCGACCCGTACGCGTGCGGCGCGGCGATCAGCCACGCCAACGACTGGCTGCTGGTGGTGCCGATCTACCACGAGGGGCGGCTGGTCGGCTGGTCCTCGATGTTCGGGCACATGTCGGACGTGGGCGGCAAGACGCCGTGCTCGATGCCCGCCGACGCCCGCACCATCTACGAGGAGGGCGTGGTCGTCCCGCCGTTCAAGCTGTACGAGGGCGGCGTGCTGAACGAGCCGGCGCTGCGCATCATCCTCAACCAGGTGCGCATGCCCGACTGGAACCGGGCCGACCTGAACGGCCTGGTCGCCGCGTGCACCACGGCCGCCCGGCGGGTCTCCGAGCTGTGCGACCGGTTCGGCGTCGAGACGTACCTGTCCGCGCTGGACGCCCTGCTCGACCGCAACCTCCAGGCCATGAAGGTGCTGCTGGCCACCCTGTTCGAGGACGGCCGGACGCTGGAGTTCGCCGACTACATCTGCGACGACGGCTGCGGGTACGGCCCGTACGAGCTGAAGATCTCGCTCACCCGGACGGGCGAGAAGATCCATCTGGACTTCTCGCACGCCGCCCCGCAGGCCGTCGGGCCGGTGAACTACTTCATCAACGAGAACCTCGTCCGGATGTTCTTCGGGATCTACGTGATCACCGTCGCGGACCCGCAGATCCTGTGGAACGACGGCTTCTACCCGCTGATCGACGTGACGATCCCCGAGGACTCCTTCTGGAAGCCGCGCCACCCCGCCGCGCTGAACGCCCGCAACCACGGCATCGGCCGGGTGTTCGACCTGTTCGGCGGGCTGCTCGGCCAGACGAACCCGGAGATCCTGAACGCGGCCGGCTTCTCGTCCTCGCCGCACTTCATGTACTCGGGCCACCGCACGTCGGGGCCGCGCGAGGGCGAGTGGTTCCAGCTGTACTCGATCGGCTTCGGCGGCGTGCCGGGACGCCCGGTCGGGGACGGCCCGGACGGGCACTCGCTGTGGCCGTCGTTCCGCAACATCCCCTGCGAGTACCTGGAGTCGTACTACCCGCTGCGCGTCGAGCGGTGGGAGACGATCGCCGACTCCGGCGGCGCCGGCCTGCACCGGGGCGGCAACGGGGTCGACGTCGCCTACCACTTCGAGGAGCCCGGCACGATCGCGATCCACGACGACCGCTGGCTCACCTACCCGTGGGGAGTGAACGGGGGGCGGCCGGGCGAGCGGGGCCGCAAGTGGATCCAGCGGGCGGACGGCACCCACGAGGTGCTGCCCAGCAAGTGCCATGACATCCCGGTCGCGCCGGGCGACGTGCTGCACTTCGTCACGTGGGGCGGCGGCGGGTGGGGCGACCCGCTGGCGCGTCCCGCGGACCTGGTCGCGACCGAGGTGCTGCGCGGCCTGGTCACCGCCGAAGGCGCCCGCGAAGGGTACGGCGTGGTCTGCACCGCCGACGGCGTGCTCGACGAGGAGGCGACCGAGGCGCTGCGGGCGCGGCTGGCCGCCGAGCGCACCGAGGTCCCCGTCTTCGACATGGGGCCGCCGCTGGAGCAGATCCTCGCCCGCTGCGAGGAGGAGACCGGCCTGCCCGCGCCGCGCCCGCCGGTCGACGTCCGGTCCGCCGCCGCGCTGGGCCACCGCCGGTGAACGAGGATCTCGCCGCCGGCTACCGCGCCTCGGGGTTCGGGCAGGGCCTCGGCTGCGGCCGGTCCCCGGCGGTGCTGGTGGTGGACCTCGTCCGCGCCTACCTGGTGGACGGGTCGCCGCTGCGCGCCCCGGTCGAGGACGCGGTGGCCGCCGCCGTGACCCTGATCGGCGCGGGCCGGGCGGCCGGGCTGCCGGTGCTGTTCACCCGGGTGAGCTACCGGCCGGGCGGCGCGGACGGCGGCCTGTTCCGCCGCAAGATCCCCGCGCTCGGCGTGTTCGAGGAGGGAAGCCCTCTCGGCGACTTCGCCGAGGGGGCCGCCCCCCGTCCCGGCGAGACCGTGGTCACCAAGCAGTACGCCAGCTCGTTCCACGGCACGTCGCTGGCGGCCACGCTGACCGCGTCCGGCATCGACACCCTGCTGATCTGCGGGCTCACCACCAGCGGCTGCGTCCGGGCCACCGCGACCGACGCGCTGCAGCACGGGTTCCGCCCGCTGGTGGTGGACGAGGCCTGCGGCGACCGCGACCGCCGCCTGCACGAGGCCAACCTGCTGGATCTGGACGCCAAGTACGCCGACGTCCTCTCCCTCGACGAAGCCCTCACCACCATCCGGGAGGCGGCCTCGGCCTGACCCCACGGCCGGCCGGAGCCGGTGAGCAGCGGCCACCGCGCGGTCCCGTCGTCGACACGGACGACGGTGACCGCGCGGTGGCCGTTCCGGCATGGGCCGCACGCCGTCGAGGTCGCGGCGATTCCGCTCCGGCCACCGGCACAACGGGTCTTGTGACAACCGCCACGGTGTGCTCTCATTGAGTCCCTGATATACGCAGACACTCCCCGTGTATCAGCGTATCAGGGTAAGTCTTCCGGCCGAGGAGGAGCGAAGGCATGGACAAACCCAGCAGGCGCAACGTGCTGATGGCGGGCGGAACGCTGGGCGCGGTCGGCGCGCTCAGTGTCGCGTCGCCCGCGCAGGCGGCCCCACTGTGGACGTGGTCGCCCAAGGGCTCGGTGGCGGGCGCCGGCGAGGGCGCCGACCCTCGGGGGGTGTGGGACCCGGAGGCCGACGCGCTGGTCGCCTCCCTGCTCGACCGGGGGGCGGTCCCCGAGGTCAACAAGCTGCTGCGGACCTGGACCAAGAACAGCCAGGCGCTGCCGGCCGGGCTGCCCGCCGACCTGCGCGACTTCATGGAGCGGGCGAGGCGGCTGCCCTCCTGGGCCGACCAGGGCAAGCTCGCCACCGCGGTGGAGTTCAACAAGAAGCGCGGCCTGTACCTCGGAGTGACCTACGGCTTCGCCAGCGGGATGATGAGCACGGTCATCCCCAGGGAGGCGCGCGCGGTCTACTACTCCAAGGGCGGCGCGGACATCAAGGACCGCATCACCAAGACCGCCAAGCTCGGGTACGACATCGGGTCGCTGAAGGCCTACCAGCCCGACGGCGAGATGATCGTGACCTGCGTCAAGACGCGGCTGGCCCACGCCGGGGTGCGCCACCTGCTGCCCAAGTCCCCGTACTGGACGAAGGTCGCCGACGAGAAGGTCCCGATCAGCCAGGCGGACATGATGGTCACCTGGCACAGCCTGCCCACGACCGTCATGCAGAACCTGGTCAAGTGGAAGGTGCCGATCCCGGCCGCCGAGTCCGAGGCGTTCCTGCACTCCTGGCAGCTGTCCGCCCACATGCTCGGCATCAAGGACGAGTACATCCCCAACTCGTGGGCCGAGGCCAACTCCCAGGCCAAGCAGGTACTGGACCCGATCCTGGCCGCGACGCCCGAGGGCATCAAGCTGGCTCACATGCTCCTCAACCTCGGTGCCGTCATCGACGGCGGCCTCCTCACCAAGCCCATCCTCGGCTCGCTCACCCGCTACATCCTGGGTGACGAGATCGCCGGATGGCTGAAGATCCCCCGGGACCTGTTCTGGGACTCGGCCTTCGAGGTGGCCTGGGAGCCCTTCGTCCAGGTCCGCGAGGGGCTGCTCTCGCTCGACAGGGCGCCGGGGATCCTGAAGACGGTCTACTGGGCCTTCGACGAGATCATCCGCGTGGCGGCCCTGCTCTTCCTGTCCGAAGGCACCATGCCGATCAGCATCGAGATCCCGACGGGCAACAACCCCGACTACTGACCGACATCCCCCGCCCGGCCCGCGATTCCCGCGGGCCGGGCACCCCGTCGCGCCCTGGGCCCGGAATCCGGCGGATTCCGGGCCTTGAGCGCGTGCTCGAAAGCGTGGCCGGACATCTGTTGGCGCTTCGCCAATAAAAGGCCGGGACCCTATTGGCGGCCTGTCAACAACTCGCTAGTGTGGCCCTGCCCCGCAGCCCCGGGTCGCCATGAGCGGTGATCGCAGGGGCGTTCGTGAGTACGGGACGGTGGGAGGGAGGTGCGGCGATGGCGGTCATGCATGTCCCCGCCCGGGTCTACGGGCTCCTCAGCGAGGTCGGCGAGTTGTTCGTGATCGCGCTGGAGGGGCTGCGCCGGACGTGGAACGTACGGGCGTGGTTCTGGGAGTTCATGGAGCAGGCCTGGTTCCTGGCGCGGGTGACGAGCCTGCCGGTGATGCTGGTGGCGCTGCCTCTCGGAGCCACCGTGGCGTTGCAGCTCGGCCAGCTCGCGGCGCAGCTCGGCGCGCAGTCGGCGACCGGCGGCGCGGTGGTGGTGGGCCTGGTACGGGAGGTCGCGCCGATCGCCGCCGCGCTGATCATCGCGGGCGCGGGCGGTTCGGCGATGACGGCCGACATGGGCGCCCGGCGGATCCGCGACGAGCTGTCGGCGATGGAGGTCATGGCGGTCAACCCCGTGCACCGGCTGGTCACGCCCCGGTTGTGGGCGGCGAGCCTGGTCTCGACCCTGCTGGCCTCGCTGGTCATCGTCTCGGGGGCGGCCGGCGGGTTCGTGTTCAACGTGCTGCTGCAGGACGTCACCCCCGGCGCCTACTTCGACGGCGCGGTCTCCCTGCTCCAGCTCTCCGACCTGGTCGTGACGCTGCTGAAGTCGTGGCTGTTCGGCCTGATCGCCGCCGTGGTCGCCTGCTACATGGGGATGAACTGCGCGTCCAGCCCCGTCGGGGTGGGACAGGCCGTCAACCGCGCGATCGTGGTGGCGTTCATGCTGGTGTTCGCCCTCAACTACGTGATCACGACCGTGTACTTCGTCGCGTTCCCGCCGAGGATCTGATGGCCGGCCCGTTGCTTCCCACCCGGAGCCCGGTACGGGCCGAGGCGCTCGGCGTCGCGCTGCGGCGCGGCGGCGACCTGGCGCGCTGGCCGGTGTTCGTCTACCGGGTGCTGCTGTACTCGGCGCGCGAGCTGATCTGGCGCCGCAAGTACGCCAGGACCGTGGCGCGGCACGTCAGCGACGTCGTGGTCGGCGCCGGCGCCACCGTGGTCGGCGGCGGAATGATCTTCGTCATCTTCACCATGGCGTTCTTCGTGGGCACCGAGGTGGGGCTGCAGGGCTACACCGGGCTGCGCTCGATCGGCGCCGAGTCGTTCATGGGCCTGGTCGGCTCGTTCGCCAACGTCCGCGAGATCACGCCGGTGATCGCGGCCGTGGCGCTGGCGGCGCAGTGCGGCTCGGCGTTCACCGCCGAGCTGGGCGCGATGCGGATCTCCGAGGAGATCGACGCGCTGGAGGTCATGGGCATCGGCTCGTTCGCCTACCTGATCTGCACCCGGGTGGTGGCGGCGCTGATCGCGCTGGTGCCGCTGTACCTGGTCGCGCTGTTCGCCAGCTTCTTCGCCACCCGCTGGGTCAGCACGGTGTTCTTCGACCTGGCGCCGGGCGTTTACGACTACTACTTCGGGCTGTACCTGCCGACGATCGACCTGGTCTACAGCTCGATCAAGGTGGCGGTGTTCTCGTTCGCGGTGATCACCATCCACTGCTACTACGGCTACCACGCCACCGGCGGCCCGGCCGGGGTGGGCCGGGCGGCGGGCCGGGCGATCCGGCTCTCGATCATCACGATCGTCACCCTCAACCTGCTGCTGTCCTACGTGTTCTGGGGCGGCGGCGCGACCGTGAGGCTGACCGGATGAACCACGACATCCCGCTGCGCCGGGCGCTGCTCATCTCGGTGCTCACCGTCGCCGCGGTCGCGCTGACGGTGTACGCGCTGGTGGCCCGTCCGCTGCGGGCCGAGGGGGCCCGGCTGACCGCCGAGTTCGGGCACTCCGGCCAGGGGCTCGGCGACGGCGCCCCCGTCAAGATCCGCGGCGTGACCGTCGGGTCGGTGGAACGGGCGGAGCTGACCGAGCGCGGGCGGGCCCGCCTCACCCTGCGCATGGACCCGGGAGTACGCGTGCCCGCGACGGCCACCGCGGCGATCGAACCCGCCTCGGCGTTCGGCCCCAAGTTCGTCGACCTCGTCCCCGGTACGGGCGAGCGGGGCGGCCCCTACCTGGCGTCCGGCGCGGCCATCGCCCGCACCTCCGACCCGCAGGACCTGTCCGACCTGCTCGGCCAGGCCGACGCGACGCTGAGCGCGGTCGACGCCACCGAGGTCTCCACCATCGTGCGCACGCTCGCGCAGGGCCTCCAGGGACAGGGCGCGCGCCTGCGCCAGACCATCGACCAGACCGGGACGCTGGCGGACGTGGCGCACCGGCGCCGCGGCGAGGCCCGCCGCTTCATCGGTGACACCGCCGACCTCACCGGGACGCTGGCCTCCGCGGGCACGGGCGACCAGGCCGTCGGCATCGCCGGGGACGCCGGCACGCTCATCGATACGACCGCCGCGGGCGGCCGGGACCGGCTCGGCGGCTTCGCCGACCGGCTGGCGGAGATCTCGGCGCTGGTGTCGCACGGCTTCGACAAGCGGGGGCGCCAGCTCGGCGAGGGATTCAGGTCGGGTGAGCGGGCCGCCGCGGTCGTCTACGCCCAGCTCGGCCTGACCGGGGACGCCGTCCGCACGGGCGGGAAGCTGCTGCCGCTGTACGGGGAGCTGACCTCCCTGCCGGGCCCCGGAGGCAAGAACTACGTGCGCAGCCAGGGCTGGCTGCCCACCGACCCCTGCCGGTTGATCATCGGTCTGTGCGGTACGACGGGAGGCCGCTGACATGGCACGGACGCTCCGGCCCGGCGGGCGCTCCCCCGACCGCGAGCCCGCGCGCTCGGCCCGCGACCGGGCGCGCCTGGCACTGGCGGCCCGGGTGGCGGCCTTCGTCACGGTGACCGGCGTGCTGACCGCGTTCATCGGCGCGCAGATCGCCCGGGTCGGCTTCGAGGACGGCCGCCCGTTCAGCGCCACCTTCGACGACGCCAGCGGGCTGGCCCCCGGCGACCAGGTCAAGATCGCGGGAACCCCGGTCGGCCGGGTGGAGGGGCTGCGGGTCGTCGACGGCCGCGCCCGGGTCGACTTCACCGTGAACACGTCGGTCACCGTGCCGTCCGACAGCGAGGCCGCGATCCGCTGGCGCGACGCCATGGGACGGCGGGTCGTCTACCTGATCCCCGGCACGTCCACGACCCCCATGCGGCCCGGCGCGCACATCACCCGGACCCGGTCGGTCATCGACGCCGGCGCGCTGATCGACCAGCTCGCGCCGCTGACCAGGACCGTCGACCCCGCGCAGGTGAACCAGGTGCTGGTGTCGCTGTCCCAGGCCCTGGACGGCAACGCCGGCGAGCTGGACCGGCTGATCGTGAACGTCGACCGGCTCTCCTCCACGATCGCGGCCCGCCGGAGCACCCTGAAGCAGATGCTGGCCGACTACGCCACGATCACCCAGATCATCGCCCGCCGCGACCGGCAGATCGGCCGGGCCATCGACGATCTGGTCGAGCTGAGCGGCGCGTTCGCCGACAACCGGCGGCTCATCGACGGCGCCCTGGTGGAGCTGGCGGCCATGGCCCGTACCTCGGACAAGGTCCTGGCCGGCAACGCCCGCGAGCTCGCGGCGGTGATCGCCCGGCTGTCGTCCTTCACCGCCTCGGTGCGGCGCAACAGCGGCACGGTGGCCGAGGTCATGCGCTCGGCGGAGCCCAAGCTGCGGCGTATCTTCGCCGCCTTCGACAACGGCCGTTACGCGGAGGCCGCCATCCCCTGCCTCACCCTCGCCGCGCCGCCCTGCCCGTACCCCACCCGCCTGCCGGGCCCGCGCGAGACCGCGGGCGGAGGCGGGACGGGACGGGCGGCCGGTCCGGCCGCCGGTCCCGGCGCCACGCGCGTGGACTCCACCGGCGCCCTGCGCCGCCTGCTGGTGGGAGGCTCCTGAATGGCATCGCGATCGTTCCGCGACCTCAACAAGATCACCGTCGGGCTGGTGTCGTCCGGCACGCTGATCGCCCTGGTGGTCGCGGTCTACCTGGTCGGCACCCGCGGGCTGTTCCAGGACCGCTACACCGTCACCGGGGTGTTCGCCGAGACCGGCGGGCTGCGGGCCGGGGACGAGGTACGGGTCGCGGGCATCCGTTCGGGCGAGGTCACCGCGGTCACCCCCGACTACGCGCGCGGCCGGGTCCTGGTCACCTGGAAGGTGGACGGCGAGGTGCGCCTGGGCCCGGCCACCCGTGCCGAGGTCAAGGTGGAGAACATCCTCGGCGGCCGTTACCTGCGCCTGTCCGGTCCGGTCACCACCCCGCACCTGGCCGACCTGCCGGACGCCCGCCGCCGCGTCCCGCTGGAGCGGACCGGCACGCCCGCCACCGTCAACGACGTCCTGAACGACTCGACCAGGACCGTCACCAGGCTCGACAGCCGGTCCATCAACCGGATCGTCGCCGAGCTGGACCAGGTCGACGCCGGCGACCGGGGCAGGCTGAGCCGGACCCTGGGCGATCTCGCCGACCTCGCCCGGACCGTCAACGAGTCCGACCCGCACATCGACAGGCTGCTCACCAACGGCGAGCGGGTGCTCGACCTCGCCCGTTCCAAGGACCGGCAGCTCTCCCAGCTGCTGGCCAACGTCCAGGTCATGCTCACCGAGCTGGAACGGCGGCGGGCGGAGCTGTCGGCGTTCCTGGGAAGCGGCGGCCGCACGGTCGCGGCGATGACCGAACTGATCGACGCGCAGCAGCGGCGGCTCGTCACCCTCATCGAGGACCTGCGCGGCACCCTCGGCACCCTGCGTCCCACCACCGGCGACTTCAACGAGCTCCTGGCGTGGGCGGGCCCGACCCTGAGCGGGCTGTCGGGGGCCGGCGGCCACGGCCCCTGGCTGGAGGTCCTGGCCACCGGGCTGGGCCCGCTGTCCCCGAAGGACCTGGCCGAGCTGGCCCGGCTGCTGCCCGCCGACGCCCGCGGAACCCGTACGCCCCAGGGAGGCCGACCGTGAAACGCCTCATCGCCGCCGCCCTCGCGGTCGCGGCCGCCGCCTGCACCGGAGGGTGCACGGTGATCGGATCCGGCGGCGACCCCTTCAAGATCACCGTCTACCTGGACCGGGCGACCTCGCTGTACGAGCAGTCGAGGGTGAAGGTCATGGGCGCCGACGCCGGCAGCGTCACCTCCATCAGGACCGAGCGCGGCCGGGTGCGCGTCGAGCTGGCCGTCGACGCCGGCGTCCCGATCCACCGGGACGCGCGCGCCGTCGTCGAGTCGGCGAACGCGCTCGGCGAGCGGTACGTCGAGCTGCGTCCCGCCTGGAGCCCCGGCCGGCCCAGGGCGGCGTCCGGCATGGTCATCCCGCGGGAACGCACCGAGCTGCCGGTCGAGATCGACGACGCGCTCGCGGCGTTCGCCCGGCTGAACCGCTCGATCGACGCCGACCGGCTCGGCGCCGCCGTGTCCGGCGGCGCCGGCTCCCTCCGCGGGCACGGCGGCGACATCAACGACGCGCTGCGCGGCACGGCCACCCTGTCGCGGAACCTGGCCGCCCAGGACCAGCGGATCGTCAAGCTCGCCGAGGGGCTCCGCGGCCTGGCGGCCGACCTGAACCACCGCGACCGCCGGCTCGGCGAGCTCATCGGGTCGTTCTCCACCACCAGCCGGACGCTGGCCGAGGAACGCACCCGGCTGAACGGCTTCGTCGAGGGCCTGGCCGCCGTGATCCGCAAGAGCGAGGTCCTGGTCACCGAGTACCGGGAGACCCTGCCGGCCACGGTCGCCGACCTGTCCGACATCGTGATGACCCTCAAGGCCAACGCCGGCTCCCTCGAACAGGCCATCGACGCCCTCGGCCGGTTCGCCGACGTCGCCGTCCAGGCATGGGACCGCGAGAACGGCGCCGTGACCATCCGGCTCGTCGTTCACGGCACCCTCCGCGCCTGGCTCCAGCCCCTGTTCACCGCCATGGGCTGGGGCACCGTCCCGTGCCTGCGGGGCGAACCCGCCCTCGCCGACTGCACCCCACCTCCAGGAAGGGCCCCGCGATGAACGCACCGACGAGCCGGCCGGCCGGCGACCGCGACGGTCCGGCGCGCCCGCGCCGGGGGCGCGGGCGCACGGTCATGGCCGCGGTCGCCGTGCCGTTGTCGCTGACCCTGGTCGCGGGCACGGCCGGCTGCTCCGTCCAGACCATCGGGGCGCCCCGCGGCGACATGGTCCTCACCGCGACGTTCGACGACGTGCAGAGCCTGGTCATCGGCCACAGCGTCCAGATCTCCGACATCCGCGTCGGGACCGTCACCGCCATCCGCCTCGCCGGCTACCGCACCAAGGTCACCATGTCGCTGCGCGACGACCGGCGGGTCCCGGTCGGCACCACCGCCACCATCGCCAAGACCTCCCTGCTCGGCGAGAACTACGTACGCCTCGACCTGCCGCCGGGCAGGGACATGCGCACCGGCCCCCACCTGGCACGCGGCGCCGCGATCGCGCAGACCTCCGTGCAGCCGGACCTGGAGCAGATCAGCGGGCGGCTCGGCCCGCTGCTCGCCGCGCTGGGCGGCCAGGACCTGGCCACGATCACCGGCGAGTCCGCGACCGCGCTCGACGGCAAGGGACGCAGGCTCAACAGGCTCATCAAGCAGGCCGCCGACATCTCCGGCGGTTACGCCGCCGCGAGCGCGGACCTCGGCCGCGCCATCGACGACCTCGCCCGGCTCGGCGGCTCGCTGCGCGAAGGCCAGGCCCGGATCGACCGGCTGCCCGGCAGCATCACCGTCGCCACCGAACGCCTCCAGGCCGACCGCGCGCAGCTGAAACGCTCCGTGCAGCAGATGCTGAAGCTCGCCCGTTCGGTCAACGCGAACGTGCGGCAACGCCACGCCGAGCGCCTGGCCGACCTGCTCCAGCGGGCCGACCGGCTGCTCGCCGCGGCCGTCCGGGGAGGCCAGGACCTGAAGGAACTCGCCGCCGCCCTGCTGGCGTTCCTGCGCGGCCCGTCGGTCTCGCACAGCGGCCAGGCCCTGCTCTTCCTCTGGGTCAAGGGGTTCCTCCCGCAACCCGGAGCCGCCGCCGAGGCGACCGAGCGGCGGCCCTGGAACGAACTCGCCGGGCCCCGCCCATGAGACCGCGCATGAGACTGCAGGTGAGACAGCCGCGCATCGTCGTCAACCTCGCCTTCTTCACCCTGCTGGGCGTGGTGCTGGCCGTGTGGGCCGTCCGGAACATCATCAGCGTCGACGCGCTCGACCGGCCGTTCCACGTCACCGCCGAGTTCGCCACCTCCCCCGGCCTGAACCGCGACCTGGAGGTCACGCACCTGGGCGTGCGGGTCGGCAGGATCGGCGACGTGCGGCTCCGCCAAGGCCATGTCGATGTACGGCTCGACCTTGACCGGGGCGCGCGCGTCCCGGCCGGCGCGGGCGCCCGCGTGCTGCGCAAGTCCGCGATCGGCGAGCCCTACATCGAGCTGACGCGGCCGGGACGGCCCGGAGACGCCGTCCTGAAGGAGGGCGACCACATCCCCGTCGCCCGCACCGCGCCCACCGTCGACTACCAGGAGCTGTTCACCGGGCTCAGCGACACCCTGCGCTCGGTCGACCCGCGCGACGCCCGGACGCTGGTGCACGAGGCGGCCACCGGGCTGCAGGGACGCGGCGACTCCATCAACGGCATCATCGCCGACACCCACCAGCTCACCGGCACCCTCGCGGCCAAGGCCGGCACCCTGGACGCGTTGTCGGTGGAACTCACCCGCCTCACCGCCACGCTGTCCGGCCACCGCGGCGAGATCGCCTCCGGCACCGCCGACCTGGCGCGGCTCACCGCCTCCGTACGGCAGAACCGGAGGAATCTCGACACGGTCCTGGAAGAGGGGCCGGCGGCGCTGCGCGATATCAACCGGCTCCTGGAGGCATCGCGCCCCGGCCTGGGATGCCTGCTCACGGCCGTGGCCACACCGACCCGGCCGCTCCTGACGCCCGCCAACTCGGCCAAGATCGACCATGTCCTGGAGATGGTCCCCACGCTCCAGGCCCTGGTCAGCGACGTCACCGCCCGGGACGCCTCCGGAGCGTACCTGCGGGTCACGCCCGTGATCACCATCGCCGGTCCCCGGGCCCCCGCCGAGTACACCAGGCCGGCCCCCCGCCCGACGGTGCCGGAGGTGAAACGGTGCCCGGCGGCGGCCAGGGCGTCCGGCGCGGCGCGATCCCCGGAGCGGCGCGACCGGCAGGCGCCCGCGGCGCGGGCACCGTCCACGCCGGAGGCGGCCGAGAGCACCCTGTCGGCCAGGCCGGCCGGCTCCACCGGCGCGAACGATGAGCCCGCGGCAGCGTCACGCTGGCTGCCGCTGCTTCCCCCGGCCATCGGCCTCCTGGTGCTGCTCGGCGTCGCCGTCCGCGCCGTGCGCACCGTGGGCATGCGTCGGCGGCGATGACACAAGCAGACGACTCGCAGGAGGAATCCATGGCGCCCGACGGCGACCCCGAAGAGCCGAAGAAGCCCGCTGAGCCGGAAGCCGGGAACGGCGGCCCCGGCGAACCGGAAGGCGGAACGGAAGGCGGAACGGACGAGCCCAAGGAGGGCGAGCCCAAGGCTGACGAGCCGGAGAAGGCCGCGGGCAAGAAGGACGAGCCCAAGAAGGACGAGCCGGAGAAGGCCGCGGGCAAGGAGAGCGAAACCGGTAAGGGCGGGACCGGTGAAAGGGAGGGCGGTGAGCGCCGGAGCGGGCGGCGCGTACGGGTGCCCGAACGCGGGACCCTGGCCCGGACGGCCTTCGTCCTCGTCCTGCTCGCCTCGGTGGCCACGGCCGGGGCGCAGTGGTACCGGGCCGACCAGGCCGCGTCCCGGGAGTCGGACCGCAGGGAGGTCCAGGCCCGCGCCGGCGAGTTCGGGCAGGCGCTGCTCAGCTACGACCACCGCAACCCGCGGGCGGCCAGGAACCAGGTGCTGGCACTGGCCTCGGACGACTTCGCGAAGACCTACGACGTCGCGTTCACCGGCGGGCTGGAGGGTGTGATCACCCGGCTCAAGGCCGACGCGACCGCCACCGTCCGCGCCGTCTATCTCGGCGACGTCGACGCGGCCTCGGCCCGGGCCATCGTGGTGATGGACTCGGAGGTGCGCAGCTCGGCGGGTACGCGCCGCGTGCTGGGCTCCCATCTGGACATGCGGCTGGTCCGCAAGGGCGAGCGGTGGCGCGTCACCGAGGTGACCTCGATCGGAGCCGCCAACGAGTCCATGACCGACCCCGCCGGCAAGCAGCAGGGCGGAGGGGCTCCCCTGCCCGGCCCGTCGCCCACGTCCGGGGGCTGAGCGCCGCGGCGGCCCGCCGCGCGCTCCCCTCCGGACGGCCGATCGGGAGCGGCCGGATGGGGAACGGAACGCCTGGGGGGCGGGCGCGTCAGCGGGAGCCGTCCAGTGATGCCGCGGGTGACGTCCGAACGAGCGGCCCGAGCATCTCCAGCAGCCGCCGGTGGTCGTCGTACACGGCTCCCAGGAGCTCTGGCCGCGCGGCTTCGATCATGGTGTCGGCGGCACCGACACGCTCGGCACCGGCCGGCGTGATCTCCACGAGCGTGATGCGCCTGTCGGTCGGGTGCGGGCTCCGGGCGACCAGGCCCCGGCGCTCCAGAAGGCCGACGGTGCCGGCGACCGTCGTGGGATGGGCGGCCACCCGCCGGCTCAGCACGCTCAGCGGGCAGGGCTCCCCGGCGGGTGCGGCGAGCGCGGCCAGGACGAGGTAGTCGATGCGGGTGAGCCCCATGGCCCTCAGCTCGGAGTCGAGCGATCTCGTCCGCTCGCAATGCAGGCGGTTGGCCAGCAGGAGAACCTGTGAGAGGCCGTTCCGCCCCGGTCCGGTGGCGCTTCGTCCGGTGGTCGTGGGGTGCCCCGGCATGCGGCCGGGATCCCGTGGCGGCCCCGCGGTCCGGTCGTTCCCGGTGGGCGGCGAGGCTGCGCGGAACGGGGATTCCTTCACGATGGATCTCCTCGGATGGCTCGGGCCCCTGGGAGCTGATCGACAGCTTGACGATAGCCTATTGGCAGACCGCCAATAAGGGTTTACAGTCCCCATCATGCGCATCGGCATCCACGGTGGCGGCACGTCGGGGCCGCGTACGGCCGGCGCTCCGCCTCGGTGCGGCGCCACCCGGGAGATCGACGGCCGCCGTCGCACCGGGACACGATCCGGCGGCCGGCGCGGGCGCCCGGTGCGGGATGCCGCGACGACCCGCCGGCCCGCCGGGCGGCTCCCCGTACGAGGTCACCGATGAACGCATGGCAGGGCCACGGCCTGGCCTTCGTGGCCAGCGTGCTCTACTTCGCGGGGTTCGGGTTCTTCAAGTGCGCCGCCGCCAGGATGGAGCCGCTCGCCGGCACGCGGCCGATCCACCTCGCCACGCGCGTCCTCGCCAGCGGGCCGTGGTGGTGCGGCACGGCGTTCATGCTCGGGGGCGTCGCGTTCCACCTCGCCGCGCTCTTTCGGAACGGTCCCGAGACGATCACCCCGGCACTGCTGGCGGGCCTGGTCGTTCTCCTCGCCGTGGCGCGGGCCCTCTTCAACGAGCACGTGACGTGGTCGGAATGGCTGGCCTTCGGTCTCCTGTTCGCCGCCGGCCTGTGCCTGACCCAGGCGGCGGGCTCCACCTGGCGGTCACCGTCGCCGGGCCTGCTGCCGATCCTCGCCATCACCTCGTTCGTGCTCCCCGCGGGCCTCTTCGCGCTCGGCGACAGGCAGCCCGCCGGGCTGCACGCCAGGCGGCTCAACGGCATCGCGTACGGCATCTGCGCGGGAGTGCTCATCGGCCTGGGAGAGCTGTCGCTGATCCTGTCGGTACGCCACGGCATCGACGGGGAGCTCCTGACCTCGACCGCCTACCCGTACCTCTTCGCCGCCGCCGTGGGCGCCGGCGTCGTACAGCTGCAGATCGCCCTGCAGCGCTGCCGGATGGTCGTGCTGATCTTCGTGGCGACCGTCGTCGCCAAGACCTACGTCCTGCTGGCCGGTACGCCGCTGGCCGACCCCGCATCCTGGCCCTCCCCCGCCCACATGTTCGCGGGGGTGGCCCTGCTGGCCGCGGCGTTCGCGCTCGTCCCGCGCTTCGACAGCGCGGTCACCGAGGGTGGAGGACCCGGGCCTTCCATGACGACAGGCCCGCGGGCGGACGCCTGCCGTTGCGGCGATCCACAGCGAGCGCGCTCCCGGCCGGGCGAGGCGACGTTTCCCCATGCGGGGGAGACGGTCGGCCCGCGGGCGGGAAGTCCTCGGAGGCCCCGCCGCCGAGCATGGTGAGCATGAAGGTGATCGCCCCCCCGCACGTTCCCGCGAGACCTGGCCCGTCACTCCGGTACGAAGCCGCCGGCCTCGTCCGCCGCCTTCGGCCGCCAGGTGTGAAGGGCGCGGCCACCGGCGACGAATGGACGTGCTTCCAGCGCGCGGCGGTCTTGGCCAGCGCCGTCTGCAGCAGGTCCTCGGCCGCATGCCGGTCACCGGTGAGCACGTACGCGGTCCGGATGAGGCCGCTGGACCGCGCCGCGACGAACGCGGCGAAGCTTTCACGGGCTTCTCGGTTCACGGCGCCTCCCTTCCGATGTCACCCCAATGGACACCGGAGCCCCACCGTTCCTCTGCCGCCGCCGTGAAGTTCGTCGGCGCGTGATGATCTCAGGGCGTTCCCAGGCCGATCAGTCGCCATTGACCGCCCGGTCGGTCGGCAGGATCATGGGGCGGCCGCGAGGCTGTGGGTGACGAACCTGACGGAACCACGCGCCGCACTCGCCGACCACCTGGGCCCGTGTCGATGAGGCGCACCACAGGAATTGGGGGACGCCGCATGGAGAATCGCAGAACGATGCGCAGCTACAGGACGCTGTTACTCATGGCTTTCGGGGCCGCCTTCTGCATCTACCTGTTCGTGTGGTGCCTCGAACTGACGGTATCGGGCGGGCTGCCCGACCAATCCACCTCCCGGCTGTTCGGAATGGCTGTGATCATGGCCGGTCTTCTCCTCCTCGGCCTGGTGTTCACGCTGTCCCTGCGCAGCCGGGTGATCATCGGGGAGGACGGCCTCGAGATCGTCCATGCCTTCCGGCGCGAGCGTCTTCCCTGGGATGAGATCACCGGCGTCTGGGTGCGTGCTGAATCCATCAGCTACGACGTGATGGTGCGAACGCCTGAGAAGGAGCACAACGTCCTTTCGGTTCCGGTCAGGCCGGTGGGGCTCCCCCTTCCCGCGGAGCGCTTCGACGTCCCTCCGCCCAAGGCGCCCCGGCGCTTGCGCAAGCAATATGGCTGGCTGCGTGAAGCCTGGGAACGGCACCGCACCGGGCACGGCCAGGGGGTGGCGTGAATGCGGGTGCTGACCTGGAACGTGTGGTGGCGGTTCGGGCCCTGGCAGGCTCGGCGGCAGGCGATCGCGGCCACCCTGGAACCGCTCGGCTGCGACCTCATCGGCTTGCAGGAGGTCTGGGACGACGGCAGGGAGAACCTTGCCGGATGGCTCGCGGACCGGCTCGGCATGCATTGGACCTGGGCGGCGTCGGACCGTCCCGGCCGCTGGCACGCACGGCTCGGTGAGAGCGGGATCGACGTCGGCGACGCCGTTTTGAGCAGGTGGCCGATCGTCGACAGCGCCACGGTACGGCTCCCCACGGCGGGCGGGCGCGACGACGGCCACCGGGCCCTCTACGCCCGGGTGGAGGCGCCCGGCCATCCCGTCGCCTTCTTCACCACCCACCTGAACTCCGCCCCGCACGAGTCCGCGGTCCGCTGCGCCCAGGTCAGGGTCCTGGCCCGTTTCATCGCCGACCACGGGCGGGACACCCCCTTTCCCGCCATCCTCACCGGCGACCACAACGCCCTGCCGGACTCTGACGAGATGCGGCTGCTGGGCGGCTACAGGACCGCTCCCGCCGTTCCCGGCCAGGTCCTGCTCGACGCCTGGGAGTACGCCGACCCGTCCGCGCCCGGAATCACCTGGGACCCGTCCAACCCCTACGCCGCCCTCACCCACGAGCCGCCGGGGCGCATCGACTACATCCACGTCGGTGCCCCCGGCCCCGGCGGTCTCGGCCACGTCCGTTCCGTGCGCCGCGCCGGGGACGGGCCCGTGGACGGTGTCTGGCCTTCCGACCATGCGGCCGTGGTCGCCGACCTGGCCGCGGGCCCCGACCGCGAAGGAGCGTGAGCCCACGCGGCCTTCCTCAGGGCTGCGCCGCGCTCCCCGCGGAGACGGCGGCGCTCCGGCGCTCGCGGGGGCTCATGCCGTAACGGGCCCGGAACGCGCGGCTGAGGCCGGGCGCGTCCGGCAGGCCCCAGCGGGCGCCGATCTCCGCGATGGAGCGTCCGGCGAGCAGCGGCGAGCCCAGGTCGTCGTAGCAGCGGCGCAGCCGTTCCTCGCGCAGCCAGCGCCCGAACGTGGTGCCCTCGCGGGAGAACAGCCGGTGGAGCTGGCGCAGCGAGATGTTGTGCGCCGCGGCGACCTTGGGCGGGGACAGGCACGGGTCGGACAGGTGCAGTTGCATGTAGAGCTGGACTCGGCGCAGCAATTCCTCTCCCGGTGAGGAGGGCGGACGGTCGAGGCCGGTGAGGGGGGCGAGCGCGGTCGCGACGAGGTCCAGCGCCATCCCGGCGAGCCGCTGCCCGGTCTCCGCACTGGCCGTGTCCGCCACCCGCGTGGCGTTGATGAGGAAGGGGGAGACCAGCCGGCCGATCACTGAGTCCACCGCGATCCGGTGGGCCGTGGCGTCGTTCGCCTCGATGCCGCGCTCGCGGAGCGCGGCGCGGGGGAACTGCAGCACCAGGTGGTCGAACTGGCGGCCCTGGAAGTCCACCAGGTAGGGGCGCGTGCTGTCGAACAGCGCCAGGTCGCCCGGTTCGAGAACGGCCTGCCGCCCGTCCTGCCGGCCGACCGTCCGGCCGCGCAGCTGGAGCGCGAGCAGGCAGACGTCCTCCTCCGCCGACCGCAGATGGCGGCGCGAACGCTCGGCGGTCATCGGATCGGTGAGGATGCGGGTCGCCTGGATCGGCCCGATCTGGTGGTTCCGCACCATGCCACGGAACATTCCGCCGCCGGTCTGGGCCACGTCCAGCTTGATGAAGGTCGAGCAGATGACCTCGTGCCAGTACGCGACGCGATCCCGCGGCGGGACCTGTTCGGTGGAGAGCACCTGTCCCACGGGGCCAACGCTAAGCCGGTGGATCCGGGCGGGCAAGGCGGGACTTGTCAATGCGTGCCAGATCGCTTGTCGCTCCGCGCAACGGCCGCCCGCGGGCGGGACCCGCCTCCTAGCGTCGTGGCATCGCTGGACCTCCCGAGGAGGAAAGATGCAGATCAGGGCGGGGATGCTGCCGGTGGACGCGGCGGCGCGGTTCGCCGGGACGACGGCGCTCACCACGGCCGCTGGGGCCCAGACGTTCGCGGAACTCGACGCGTCGGCGAACCGGGTCGCCACCGGACTGGCCGCCCTCGGGGTGGACGAAGGGGAGCGGGTCGGCGTGCTCTCCCACAACCGGGCCGAGGTCGTGCACGCCTGGCTGGGATGCGAACGGGCCGGCATCGTCCGGGTGATCCTGCACAGCCACTTCGACATGGGCACGCACGCGGAGATGCTGGAGCGGGTGGACGCGCGCGGGCTGATCTTCGACGTCCGCTTCGCCGAGGCCGTCGAGGCGCACCGGGACCGGCTCGGCGACCTCCTGCTGATCGCGGTGGGCGAGGAGCCGCCGTCCTGGGCGATCCCGTGGGCGGACGTCCTGGCGGCGGGGTCCCCCGTGGCCGATCCGCTGGACGTGGACGAGGACTCTCCCGCGTTCATCCAGCCCACGTCCGGCACCACGGGCTCCCCGAAACCCTGGACGGTCAGCCATCGTTCGTGGGCGGCGGTGGTCGACCAGAACCTCCACCATGTCGACACGTTCGCCCCCGGCCTCCCGCCGGTCGGCCCCTCCGACGTGGTGCTGCACGCGCACGCGCTGCAGTGGGCGACGGGCTTCCAGCTCCTCTACCCGTACCTCGTCCGCGGTGCCCGGACGGTGCTGGTGGACGACTCCGCCTTCGACCCCGCCCACGTCCTGGACGTCATCGTCGCCGAGGGCGTCACCGGCCTCCTGCTGCCGGCGCCGATGCTCGACCCGATCCTCGATCTCGTCGAGGCGCGCGGCGGCGTCGAGCACCGCCTGCGCAGGCTGGTGGTGTTCTTCGCGACGCCGGAGGTTCTGGAACGCACGACCGCGCTGCTGGGGCCGGTGTGGTGCCACGGCTTCGGCTCGACCGAGCAGGGCGCGGTCACCACCCGCCTGCTCGCCTCGGAGGTCGCCGAGGACCCGCGGCGGATCACCAGCGTGGGACGGCCCGCGTCCCCGTTCTTCGAGGTGGCCATCGTCGACGACGCCGGCCGGCGGGTCCCCCGGGGCCGGCTGGGCGAGATCGTCGTCCGCAGCGCGATGTCGATCGGCCATTACTGGGGCATGCCCGATCGCACCGAGGGCGCCTTCCTGCCCGGCGACTGGTTCAGGCCCGCGGACGTCGGCCACCTCGACGAGGACGGATTCCTCTACTACGTGGACCGCGCCGCCGACTCGATCCCGACGTCGTCCGGGACCGTGTACCCGCACTCGGTGGAGGCCGCCGTGCTGAAGCACCCCGCGGTGGCCAACTGCGGTGTCGTCGGGCTCGGGGACGACCGGGTCGTGGCCGCGGTCGTGCTCAAGGACGGGTTCGCCGACACGCCGTCGCTGCGGGAGGAGATCGACCGCACGGCCGCGCCGGGGCTGTTCCCGCACGAGCGGCCCGAGATCCTCGTGCTCGACGAGCTGCCCTGCGTGCTCGGCGGGGCGAAGGTGCAGCGCGCCGTCCTGCGCGAGCGCCTGGCGGAGTCGTGAACGCCACCCGGGCCGCCCTCCTGGCCGCCGGATCCCGCGTGCTGGTCAGCGATGACGCGGGCCGTACGCGCACCGGGGACGAACTCGCCGGGCGCGTCGACCGGCTCGCCGGGGCCCTGGCCGGGCGCGGCCTGGCGGGCGGGCGGATCGGGCTGTGGCACACCAACGCGATCGCGGCCATCGAGGCGTCCCTCGCGGTCGAGTGGCTGGGCGCGACCCGGGTGCCCGTCGATCCCGGCGCCGCGCCCGCCGAGGCCGCCGCGACCTGGCGGGCCGCCGGTACGGACGCCGTCCTGGTGGACCGCGAGCACGCCGGGGGCGAGGCGCTGGTGCACGATGACGACGAGCCGCTCACCGGCCCGCCCGTGCCGCCCGAGCCGGAGATCCCGGCCGATCGCACCCTGCTGCTCTACCCCCGGGCCGTCCGTTCCGGAGAGCTGTCGGCGGTGCCGATCTCGTACGGCAACTGGGAGGCCACGATGGCCGCCAACATCGTTCTCTATCGCGATGGCGGCTACGGCCCCGGCTTCGGGCCGGACGAGTGCTTCCTCACCGTCCAGCAGCTGATGCACGGCACGGGACTCGTGGGGACCTTCCCGTTCCTGCGCATGGGACTGCCCCAGGTGATCATGCGCCGGTTCGACGCCGGCGCCGTGCTCGACCTGCTCCGGACCGGCACGATCACCTCGACGATGATGGTCACCGGCATGGTCTCCCGGCTCGCCGACGCCGTGCGGAACCGTCCCGGCGGGCTGGGCGCGCTGCGCCGCCTCATCTACGGCGGGGCGCGGCTGGCGCCGGCAGACCTGCGGGACGGCGTGCACCTGTTCGGGGACGTCCTCGTCCAGGTCTACGGCCGGCTGGAGGGCGGCTGGCCCCTCACCGTCCTCGACCAGGCCGACCACCGGGCGATCGCCGAGGGCGACATGTCCCGGGCGGGCAGCTGCGGCCGTCCCGTCGCCGCGGCC
Organism: Actinomadura viridis; assembly: GCF_015751755.1. GTDB lineage: Bacteria > Actinomycetota > Actinomycetes > Streptosporangiales > Streptosporangiaceae > Spirillospora > Spirillospora viridis. The sequence continues at coordinate 7,935,242 of NZ_JADOUA010000001.1, read as the reverse complement.
GGCGACCTGCGCCTCGGGCCGTCCGGGGAGGTCCGCGTCCGGTCTCCGATGGTGGTCGCCGAGTACGCCGACGCCGACGGCTGGTGCTCGCTCGGCGACCTGGGCCGCCTGGAGAACGGCTACCTCCATCTCCGCGGCCGGCTCGACCGGATGATCAACACCGGCTACCACGTCTACCCCCAGGAGATCGAGGACGCCATCCGCCGTGTCCCCGGCGTGGCCGGCGTCCTCGTCCGCGGAGAACCCGACGAGCGGCACGGTGAGGCCGTCGTCGCCCATCTCGTCGCCCGCGGCGACGTCGCCCCGCGGCCACTGGTCGACAGGGTGGACGCCGAACTGCGGATGCGGTTCGCGCGGTACAAGGTGCCGCGCCGCTACCTGGTCACCGACACCCTTCCCGAGGAGTGATCGCCATGCCGGTCGAGTCGCCCGCCTTGCGCACCGCCCCTCGCAGGCGACGGTCAGGAGAGGCCGCGGTCCGGGGGGCCGCCCCCGGCACGCGCGCGCGGCCACCCCGGAGGTGCCCCGATGACCCGTGAGACGACGCTGATCGGCGTGGCCACCTTTCCCGGCGCCGATCGTTCGGTGGCGCACGCCCGCCGGTTCGTGCGCGAGGTGCTCGGGCCGGAACCGGTGGCCGGCACGGTCGAGCTGTGCGTCAGCGAGCTGGTCACCAACGCCGTCCGGCATTCGGCCAGCGGCGACGGCGGTCAGGTCACCGTCGCCGTCATCGCCGACGGTGACGTGATCCGCGGCGAGGTGACCGACGACGGCGCGGCCGGCTCCACGCCCCACGTCCGGGACGAACCCTGCGCCGAGGGCGGGCGCGGAATGATGATCGTCGATGCCCTCGCCACGCGCTGGGGGGTCACCTCGGTGCCGCCCGGCGCGACGGTGTGGTTCGAATGCTCCACGGAGGACTGAGCGGCCCGGCGGGTCAGTTCCCGGTCAGGGACGCCGCGGGCTCGACGGCGAAGTCACCGAGATCCGTCTCCCTGGTCATCCGCCAGTAGTCCACGACCCGCCACGGCGAGTTGGTCACGACCCGCCCCGCCGCGTTCCGGTACCAGGTGTCCATCCCCCGGTGGCTCCAGATCATCCGCGAGTGCGCCTCGTCCACCCGCCGGTTGTAGTCGTCGTGGACGTCCCGCCGGACCTCGACCGCGCCGAGGCCGCCCTCCACCATCGCCGTGCACACGTCGGTGATGTAGCGCGCCTGGAGCTCGCCGAAGAACATGTAGCTGCCGCCGTGCCCGAGGTTGATGTTGGGGCCGTACATCACGAAGAGGTTCGGGTAGTCCGGCACGGTGATCCCGAGATAGGCGCGCGCGTCCTCGTCCCCCCACAGCTCGCGGATCGAGACCCCCGACCGTCCCCTGATGTCGAGCGGGAACAGCATCTTCTTGGCCTCGAACCCGGTGGCGTAGACGATGACGTCGGCCTCGACGTGCTCACCCGCCGCCGTCGTGACCCCGGTGGCGTCGATGGAGGCCACCTGGTCGGTCACCAGGTCGACGTGGGGCTTGCGCAGGGCGGCGTACCACCCGTTGTCGAGCAGCATCCGCTTTCCGAACGGCGGGTAGTCCGGCAGCGACTTCTCCAGCAGGTCCTCGCGCCCCTCCAACTGGGAGACGATGTACCTGGTCAGCGCCCGGCGGTGGCCGTCGTTGACGACGTTGACGGACCGCTCGGGATGTGGCCACTCCGGGTCGATCTTGAGCGAGGCGTGCACCCGGTCGTTGGTCAGCCAGGAGAGCCTGAGGCGGTACCACGTGTGGTAGAACGGCACGTGCTCCATCAGCCAGTGGACGCCCTCGGGGACCGGCGAGGAGTAGTTGTAGCTGGGCGCGATCCACTGCGGTGAGCGCTGGAAGACCGTCAGGTGCGCGACCCGGTCGGCCACGGCCGGGACGATCTGCATCGCGCTGGCGCCCGAGCCGATCACCACCACCCGCCGCCCGGTCACGTCGAGATCCTCCGGCCAGCGGGCGGAGTGGAACTGCGTCCCGCCGAACGTGTCCGCTCCGGGCAGCCGCGGCACCTTCGGCCTGTTGAGCTGGCCGACCGCCGAGACCACCGCGTTCGCGACGTGCTCCTCGACGGTGCCGTCCGCCGACCGCACCGTGACCCTCCAGCGCTGCGCCGCCGCGTCGTAGACCGCCGACAGCACCTCGGTCTCGAAGCGGACGAGGTCGACGACGCCCATGGCGTCGGCGACCTCGCGCACGTACTCGTGGACCTCGGCGCGCTTGCCGTAGAACGTCGACCACCGCCGCGGGAAGTACGAGAAGCTGTAGACGTGGCTCGGCGTGTCCACGCCGCAACCGGGGTAGCGGTTCTCCCACCAGGTCCCGCCGACGTCGGGGTTCTTCTCGAAGAGGGTGACGCCGAACCCCGCCGCCCTGAGCTCGGCCGCCGCCGAGATCCCGGAGATCCCGGCACCGATGATCACGACCGAGAAGTCCGCGGCCCCCGCCACCGCCGCACGGGTCCGGCCGCCCCCGGCGCCCAGGCGCATGTCCTCGGCCATCATCGGGCCGAACTCCGGGGGCACCTCCTCGCCCATGCAGGAACTGATCATCTCGATGATCGTGGGCTCGTCCGGCATCGGCAGCGCGGCCGGTTCGCCGTCGCCCCAGGCCCTCAGGATCCGCAGCGCCGCGTCCCGGATCTCCGCCTGGACCTCGGGGCCGAAGCCGCCGGTGTCGTTGTCGCTCATCCCCCTGGTGCGCTGCGGGCGGTAGGGCTCCCGCAGCCAGGTGCGATCCCCGGTGAGCTGGAACATCACCATCAGCAGGGTCGGCAGGTTCGCGGTCGCGAGCGCGTCGCGCAGCACCGCCTCGTCGAAGGGCCTGGGGGCGGGCGTGAAGGTCATGGCGCTTCCTCGTGCTGGGGCTGGATCTGGACGACGGTTCCCGGCGGGGCCGCCCGCGCTCATACCGGGCCGCTCCCGTCCGTGCCGTCCGTGCCGTCCGCGCCGGTCCGGCCCCAGCGGTCGAGGTAGGTGACCTCGTCCAGCGGCCTGCGCTTGGGCTCGCCCCACTTGCCGAGCGGGTGGCCGACCGGGATCAGCGCGTAGGTCGTCACGTGGGAGGGGATTCCCAGGAGTTCCTTGACCGCCTCCTCCTCGAACAGGTGCGCCGTGGTCAGTGTCGTCCCCAGGCCGAGGGCGCGGGCCGCCAGCATCAGGTTCTGGACGGAGGGGTAGACCGAGGCGTCGTGCCGCCTTCCCTGCGGTCCGGTGTCGGCGCAGGCCAGGATCAGCACCGGTGACCGGTGGAGGTTCGCCGCCAGGTGGTCGGCCGAGTTCAGTACCGCCGGCGCGATCCGGCCGGGCTCGGCCGCGTAGGGCTTGCGCCCGCGGTTCCAGCAACGCTGGTAGATCTCCTGCAGCCCGTCCTTGGTGTCCTGGTCACGGATCACCAGCCAGCGGATCGGCTGCTGGTTGCCCCCGGTCGGCCCCTTCAGGGCGGCCTCCAGGATCGTACGCACGTCGGCGTCGGACACCGGCCGGCCGGGATCGAGCCGCCGCATGGCTCGCGTGGTACGGATGGCTTCGAACAGATCCATGATTCTCCGGCTTCCGTCGGGTCCGTCAGGACGCGGGACCGAGTGACTTGAGGTAGGCGCGGGCCGCGGCCAGCGCCTCGGGGTCGCGGGCGGCGGCGGCCAGTGACGCGGCGTCGTCGTCCACGCCGTCGGCACGGCTCCGGTCGGCCACCGCGCGGATCCGGCCGAGGACGATCGAGGTTCCCAGGCGGGGACGGGTCGCGCACAGCGCGGCGATCCGCCTCGCCCGGTCCAGCAGGTCGCCGGGCGCCACCCGCTCCATCGCGAACCCCCTGGCCACGGCCTCCTCGGCGGTGAGGGGCCGTCCGGTCAGCAGGAGGTCGCGGGTCACCGCGGGACCCAGATCGCGGACCAGCCGCTCGACCCCGCCCCAGGCGAGCGGGAGCCCCATCGCCAGCTCGGGCGCCAGCAGCCGGGCGTCGTCCGCGAACAGCCGCAGGCCGCAGGCCGCGACCACCGCCGCCGCACCGCCGATGGCGGCGCCGTGCACCGCGGCGATCGTGACGATGTCCGGGGACTCCAGCGCCGCGGCCAGCCGGGCCCCGTCCCGCGCCTCGCGCTCGGTGGCGGCGGGATCGGCGCCACCGGCGCCGAAGTCGTCGCGGAACTCGTCGAGGTCCGCGCCCGCGGAGAACATCCGGCCTTCCCCCGCGAGCACCACGCAGCGCACCCGGGCGTCGGCGGCGAGTCCCTCCAGGACCGAGGTGAGCTCGGCCACCATCCGCCGGCTCATCGCGTTGAGCTTGGCGGGCCGCGCCAGGGTCAGCAGCGCGACCGGGCCGTCCGTCTCCAGGCGGACCGTCGTGAGGCCGGCCATCTCAGGACAGACGCTCGATGAGCATCGCGATGCCCATGCCGCCGCCGATGCACATCGTCTCCAGGCCGATCTGCCGGTCCAGCGTCCGCAGGTCGTTGATCAGGGTGGTCATGATGCGCGTGCCGGTCATGCCGAACGGGTGCCCGAGCGCGATGGCGCCGCCGTGCGGGTTGAGCTGGTCCTCGACGGAGATGCCGAGCTCGCGCGCGATCGGCAGCACCTGCGCGGCGAAGGCCTCGTTGAGCTCGACGACGTCGACGTCGTCGATCTTCATCCCGTGCCGGGCGAGCAGCTCGCCGACCGCCGCGATCGGGCCCACGCCCATGATCTCGGGCGCGAGACCGGTGACGGCCGAGCCGATGATGCGGGCCAGCGGCGTGACGCCGAGCTCGGCGGCGCGGACGTCCGACATGACGACCACCGCGGCGGCGCCGTCGTTGAGCGGGCAGGAGTTGCCCGGGGTGACCACGCCGTCCTCGCGGAAGGCCGGTCTGAGGGCGGCGAGGACGTCGAGGGTCGTCTCGGGACGCGGGCAGTCGTCGCGGTCCACCACCGTGCCGTCGGCGAGGGTCACCGGGGTGATCTCGCGGGCGAAGAAGCCCGCCTCGATCGCGGCGGCGGCGCGACGCTGGGACAGCAGGGCGAACTCGTCCATGTCCCGCCGGGTCACGCCGTACTTCGCCGCCACGTTCTCGGCGGTCTCCCCCATCGAGATGTACATGTCGTTGATGTAGTCGTCACGGCCGGAGTCGAGGAAGCGGGGGTTCATCGCCTCCTTGTCGTAGACGCCGGGGAGGCGGCTGACGCTCTCGACGCCCGCGGCGACGAAGGCGTGGCCCTCGCCGGTCGCGATCGCCTGGTGGGCCATCCGGATCGACTGCAGCGACGACCCGCACCCGCGGTTGACGGTGGTCCCCGGGACGGTGTCGGGAAGGCCGGCGAGCGCCGCCGCGTTCCGGCCCAGGTTCATTCCCTGCTCGCCCATGTGGTTGGCCGCGCCCATGATCACGTCACCGATCTCGGAACGATCCAGAGCGGGGACCTGCCGCAGTGCGGCATCGATGATCGTGCCGGAGAGGTCGTCGGGACGCGCGGTGACCAGCGAGCCCTTGAACGCGCGGCCGATGGGGGTTCGGGCGGCGGCGACGATGACGGCTTCCGGCATGGCGTTCTCCAGGGGGTCTGGCGGTGTGACTCGGCTTACATTATAATAATGCTCATAGATTCGCAACGGACTCGCCTGCCGGTTCGTTCGAAGCCCGAGGAGTTCTATGCACGACCCCACCTCGCACGCCCGGAGATGGCCGGACAAGCCGGCCGTCATCATGGGCGGCACGGGCGAGACGCTGACGTTCGCCGAGCTCGACGTACGGTCGAAGCGGCTGGCGCGGTTGTTCCACGCCGAGGGCCTGCGCCCCGGCGACCATGTGGCGATCCTGATGGAGAACCACATCCGCTACATCGAGGTCTTCTGGGCGGCCTTTCGTTCCGGTCTGTACCTGACGGCCGTCAACCACCACCTGACCCCCGGCGAGGCCGGCTACATCATCGACGACTGCGACGCGCAGGTCCTGGTGATGTCCGAGTACAAGGCCGGCCTCGCCACCGAACTCGTCGCGCTCACCCCCAAGGTGCGCCGCCGCCTGATGGTGGACGGGACCGTTCCAGAGTACGAGTCGTACGAGGAGGCCATCGCCGCCCACCCGGCCGAGGCGCTCGACGAGGAGCCGCTCGGCCGCACGATGCTGTACAGCTCCGGCAGCACCGGCCGTCCCAAGGGCGTCTGGCGCCCGCTGTCGGGGCGCACCGTCCAGCAGGGCAAGGCCGCCCTCGGCCCCATCTACCGGGACCTCTACGACATGGGTCCGGACACGGTGTACCTGTCGCCGGCTCCGATCTACCACTCCGCCCCGCTGCTGTTCAGCACCGACTCCATGGCCCTCGGCGCCACCGTTGTGATCATGGAGAGGTTCGACGCCGAAGAGGCGCTCGCGCTGATCGAGAAGTACCGGGTGACCCACGCGCAGTTCGTGGCGACCATGTTCGCCCGGATGTTGAAGCTGCCCGAGGAGGTGCGCGGCCGGTACGACCTGTCGAGCCTCGAAGTGGTCATCCACGGCGCCGCCCCGTGCCCGGTCCCGGTCAAGCAGGCCATGATCGACTGGCTGGGCCCGATCCTCGCCGAGTACTACGCCGGCACCGAGGACACCGGCGCCACCCTGATCTACTCCGACGAGTGGCTGGCCCACCCAGGGTCCGTCGGCCGCGCGATCGACGGCTGCGCGATCCACATCTGCGACTCCGACGGGAACGAGCTGCCGCCCGGCGAGGTCGGCCGGATCTACTTCGAGACCTCCGGCGAGATCGCCGCCTTCCAGTACTACGGCGAGCCCGACAAGACGGCCGGCGCGCACCACCCCGAGCATCCGAACTGGACGGCGCTGGGCGACCTGGGGCGGGTCGACGACGAGGGCTACCTGTACCTGGCCGACCGCGAGGCGTTCATGATCATTTCGGGTGGCGTGAACATCTACCCGCAGGAGATCGAGAACGTGCTGCTCCAGCACCCCGGCGTCGCGGACGCGGCGGTGTTCGGCGTCCCCAACGACGAGTTCGGCGAGGAGGTCAAGGCGATCGTGCAGCCCGCCGACCCCTCGGCCGCGGACGAGACCTTCGCCGAGGAACTGATGGCGCACTGCGCGCGGCACCTGGCGAAGTTCAAGTGGCCGCGCTCCATCGAGTTCCTCGAGGACTTCCCCCGCTCCCCCACCGGCAAGCTGTACAAGGCGCCGCTGCGGGAGAAGTACTGGGCCGGCCACGCCTCCCCCATCATCTGACCCCGCACCTAGCGCACAGGAGATCCACAGGCATGGGCTTCGTCGAATTTGAAGGCCGATCCGTCGTCGTCACCGGGGCCGGTGGCGGCCTCGGCCGCGAGTACGCGCTGGCGCTCGCCAGGCATGGCGCCCGGGTCATGGTGAACGACCTCGGCGGAACGGTCGACGGCACCGGCGGCGGGGCCTCGATGGCCGACGGCGTCGTCCGCGAGATCCAGGAGGCGGGCGGCGAGGCGGTCGCCTGCTACGACAGCGTGTCCACCCCCGAGGGCGGCCAGGCGATCATCGACGCCACGATGGACGCCTTCGGCCAGGTGGACGCGGTGATCCACAACGCGGGCATCCTGCGTGACCGGTCCCTGGCGAACCTCTCCCCCGAGGAGCTCGACGCGGTCATCGACGTCCACCTCAAGGGCGGGTTCAACATCACGATCCCGGCCTTCAAGGTGATGAAGGCCGCCTCGTACGGGCGCATCGTGCTCACCTCGTCCTCCTCGGGCCTGCTGGGCAACTTCGGCCAGGCCAACTACGGCGCCGCCAAGACCGGCCTGGTCGGCCTGATGCACGTCGCGGCCATCGAGGGCGCCCGGTACGGGATCCTGGCGAACTGCATCGCCCCCGGCGCGCGCACCCGCATGACCTCGGGCATGCTCGGCGAGCTGGAGGAACTGCTCGACCCGGCCCAGGTCGCCGCGATGGGGGTCTACCTGGCGTCGCCCCAGTGCACCCACACGCACGAGATCTACTCCGCCGGCGGCGGCCGGTTCGCCCGCTACGTGGTCGGCGTGAACGACGGCTGGTTCACGTCGAAGGGCCCCGCGAGCGCCGACGACGTCCTGGCGCACATCGACGAGATCCGCGACATGGACACGCTCCACGTGTTCGACAGCGGCCCGGAGGAACTCGCGCTGCTCCAGCGGATGGCCGCCAAGGCCGGCGCGCTGAAGCCGGCCGGTTAGGGCCTGTCCAGCGGTTGCCCAGCGGTTGCCCGGCCACCGCGCGAGCGCGTGACCTGCCCGGTGGGGCGACGCCGGAGGCGAGCCTCACCGGGCGGATCGCGAAGCGATGCCGCGCTCGCCTAGTCCCGGTGAGGTGCGAACCGCCAGGCGAGCACCATAGGCCGGGACTTTGAAACAAGAGGGCCCACCGAGTCTCCCGGTGGGCCCTCTTCTCGTCTCTCGTCTGATCGGCGTCAGCGCATGCGGCGGGCCTCGGTGGCCTGGGCTCCGGAGGTCCAGCCGCCGTCGACGGCGATCTCGGCCCCGGTGATGAACGCCGCGGCGTCCGAGGCGAGGAACGCGACGAGCTCGCCCGCCTCCCATGCCTCGCCGGGCCGCCCGAGCGGGAGCAGCGACACCTTGGCGGCCCGCAGGGCGGGCGAGGCGAAATCGTTCATCGGCGTGTCCATGTAGCCGGGATGGATGCTGTTGACCCGGATCCGCCACGGCCCGAACTCCTGCGCGGCCGTCTTCGTCAGGCCGCGCAGGCCCCACTTGCTGGCCGTGTACGACGGATCGGGGTGCTGGTCCAGCCCGGCCGCCGAGGAGACGTTGACGATCGAGCCGCCGCCGGCGTCGCGGATGTCCGGCGCGAGCGTCTTCATGCCCAGGAACGCGCCCTTGAGGTTGATGTCCATGACGCGCTGCCACTCGGCCCGGGTGATCCTGCCGATCCGCCGGTGACCGACGACCCCCGCGTTGTTCACCAGGACGTGGACCCCGCCGAAACGGTCCAGGGCCGTCTCGCGGATGGTCTCCCAGTGCGCAGGGTCGCGCACGTCGGCCGGAACGAACGCGGTCCCCGCGCCGTACTCCTCCAGCTCCGCGGCCAGCGCCCGCCCGCCTCCGGCGTCCACGTCGGCCAGGAGGACGGCGGCGCCGCGTGCCGCGAGCGAGCGCGCCTGCTCGGCGCCCATCCCGCGGGCGGCGCCGGTGACCACGGCGACCTTGCCGTCCAGCGAGGTCCGGTCCCGGATGTGTCCGCCGGGCTCAGGCATCTCGGTCCTCCTTCCGCGCGGCGACGGCCAGTTCCAGGGCGCGGTTCGCCCCGCCGGCGATGAACCCGCCGTCGACGGCCAGCTCCGCGCCCGTGGTGAACGACGCCTCGTCCGAGGCCAGGTACAGCACCGCCCAGGCGATCTCCTCCGAGGTCCCGGCCCGGCGGCCGGGGTTGACCCGGACGTAGTTCCGGATCACCTCGTCGCCGATCCCGGCGAGCATCGGGGTGACGATCGTGCCCGGGTGGACGGAGTTGACCCGGATCCCGTCGTCGGCGAACTCCAGGGCCGCGACCTTGGTGACGCCGCGGAGCGCCCACTTGCCGGCGGTGTAGGCGGCGTGGTCGTACCCGGTGAGCCCGGCGACGGAGGAGATGTTGACGATCGAGCCGCCCCCGCCGCGGGCCATGGCCGGGGCCACGGCGCGCATGCCCGCCACCGGCCCCCACACGTTGATGTCGATCACCCGGTCCCAGCCCCGCAGCCCCTGGTCGATCACGCCCCGGCCGTCCCCGACGCCGGCGTTGTTGACCAGGACGTCCAGCCGGCCGAACGTGCGCTCGATCTCGGCCACGAGGGCCGTCCAGCCGTCCTCGTCGGTGACGTCGAGTTCGCGGAAGAGGGCACGGCCGCCGGCGGCCGTGATCTCGGCCGCGAGCGCCTCACCCTGCTCGGCCAGCACGTCGGCGATGACGACCGCCGCGCCCTCGGCGGCGAACAGCCGGGCCTCGGCCGCTCCCTGCCCTCCGGACGCGCCGGTGATCAGCGCCACCTTGCCCGCTAGCCGCCCCATCACGACACCATGTACGTGCCGCCGTCGACGGACAGCACCTGGCCGGTCAGGTAGCCGGCCCCGTCCGACAGCAGGAACCCGAACGCGGGCGCCATCTCCTCGGCCTCCGCGAACCGGCCCAGGGCGATCCTGGACAGGTAGGTCTTGGAGAACTTCGGATCGTTCATGATGGTGTCGGTCATCTTGGTCGCGGCGGACGGGGCCACGGCGTTGACCCTGATCCCGTACCGGCCGAGTTCCTTGGCCGCCGACTTGGTCATCGCGATGATCGCGCCCTTGGCGGCCGAGTAGTTGATCTGCCCGATCGTGCCGCCGAGCCCGGCCACGGAGGTCACGTTGACGATCACGCCGGGCGTGCCGGCCGCGACCATCCGCCGGGCGGCCTCGCGGATCCCCAGGAACGTCCCCCGGGCGTGCACGGCCATGACGTCGTCGAAGGCGCCGGCCTCCATCTTGACCAGCATGGCCGGGCGGGTGTTCCCGGCGTTGTTGATCCAGGCGGTCAGCGGGCCGAGTTCGGCCTCCGCCACCTCGCCGATGCGCTGGACGTCCTCCTCCTGGGAGACGTCGGCGCACACCCCGACGACGCGGTGCCCGGCCTCGGTCAGCTCGGCCGCGGCCCGCAAGGCCGCGTCCCCGTCGATGTCGGCGACGCAGACGCCCCACCCCTCGGCGGCCAGGTGATCGACGATCGTGCGGCCGATCCCGTCACCTCCACCGGTGACGACCACCACCTTGGACTCGCTCATGACGTCTCGTTCTCCTTGTCATCGATCAGGGGGGACGGGCTCATACCGTCTGCCCGAAGTAGAGCGCGGTCAGCGTCGGGTCGTTCATGACCTCGTCGGGCGTGCCCTCGGTGAGCAGCCGCCCGCGGTCGAGGAACATCACCCAGGAGGCGACCTCCCGGACGACCTGCATGCTGTGCTCGACGATGCAGATGGACGTGCCGTCGGCGACCATCCGCCGCAGCAGGTCCGACAGCTGGGCGCGGGCGCCCTGGTCGAGGCCGGACATGGGCTCGTCGAGCAGGTAACAGCTGGCCCCGGTCGCCAGCAGGCGTCCCATCATGAGCATCTTCTGCTCGGCGTAGGACAGGTCCCCGGCCAGCGAGTGCCGCTTGTCGTGGAGGCCGATGCCGTGGAGCATCCGCTCGGCGCGTTCCTCCTCGGCCCCCTCCCCGGCGCGGAAGGACATCGGGGAGAACTGCGCGATGAGCGTCTCCTTGCGGAAGTCCGTGGTCGCGACGTGGATGTTCTCCAGGACGGTCATGTTCTCGAAGAGGCGGACCTCCTGGAACGAACGCACGACACCGAGATGCGCCCGCCGCTCGATGCTGAGCGCGGAGATGTCCTGGTCCCCGTAGAAGGTCCGCCCGGTGTCGGCCTTCAACGCCCCGCTGAGCAGGTTGAAGACCGTCGTCTTGCCCGCCCCGTTCGGCCCCACCAGCGCGGTGATCTTCCCCGGCCTGATCGACAGCGTGACGTCGTCGACCGCCTTGAGGCCGCCGAAGGAGATGCCGATGCCCTCGCACCGCAGGACCTTCGCGCGCTCGGCCATCGTGCCGCCCTCGCGCGGCGGCACCACGATCGGGCTCGGCGCGTCCGCCGGCTCCTCCGGCGGCGCGGGCACTCCGCCGTCCCGGCGCCCCGAACGGGCCGCCTTGCGCCGGGCGGCCCGTTCGGCCTCCTCCACGGCGCCGCGGCCGAAGATCCCCTGCGGACGGTAGATCAGCAGCAGCAGGACGATCGTGGTGTAGACGATGCCGTTGATCGGGCCGGCGATCGAGTCCGGGATGTCCGCGAAGCTCAGGGCCTCCGGAAGCGCCAGGACGACGGCGGCGCCGACGAACGGGCCCCAGTACGCGGCCAGGCCGCCGATGATGGTGATCGACAGGATCTCCACCGAGCGGTCGACGGTGAACTCGGCGGGGCTGATGTAGAGGGTGTGGGTGGCGTACAGGCCACCGGCGATGCCGGCGATCGCCGAGCTGAAGGCGAAGACGGTGACCTTGGTCCACAGCGCGCGCTTGCCGAGGGAGCGCGCGGCCGGGACGTCCTCGCGCAGGGCCTTCAGCAGCCGCCCGTACGGTGACCGCACGACCCGCCAGCACACCAGGGCGATCACGGCACAGAAGATCCACGCCAGGATCGCGACCTTGAGGTTGTCGTCGAACCGGAAGCCCATGATCGTCGGGCGGGGGATGCCGGAGATGCCGGCCGAGCGGCCGGTGAACTCCAGGTTGTTGAACAGCTCCACGAGCGCCACCTGCGTGGCGATCGTCACGATGAAGAGGAACTCGTCGGACAGCCGCCCGGCGGCATAGCCGACGATCAGGCTCATCACCCCGGCCAGGGCGGCGCCGGCGCCCACGGCGGGCAGGAACTCGAGATGGAAGTCCTTGATCAGGATGGCGGTGGCGTAGGCGCCGATGCCGAAGAATCCGCCGTGCGAGACCGACAGCAGCCCGCCGTAGCCGAGCAACAGGTTGAACGAGATGCCCAGGATCACGAAGATGGGCAACAGGCCCATCAGGCTGATCAGGTAGTAGCCCATGGTTGGCTCATATCTCCACGTCTGCGTGTTCAGGCGGTCGTCGACGCCGGCACGGCCTCGGCGGACTCACGGGACTTGCGGGACTTCCGCGGCTTGCGCTTGTTGCCCATCAGTCCGGTCGGGCGGAAGATGACGAAGGCGAGCGCCACGATGAACAGGACGAACTCGCCCCATTCGGTGGGCAGCCAGAACGGCGGGAGTGCCTCGGTCACGCCGACCAGAAGGCCGCCGATGAGGGCGCCGCTCATGCGTCCCATGCCGCCGATCGTCAGGGCGATCACGGCCTTCAGCAGCAGGTCGAATCCCATGCTCGGGTGGATCGGCGCCTTCAGCGACAGCAGCACGGCCGCCGGCACGACGAGCACCGACCCCAGGATCATGGACCGGAGGAAGACCCGGTCGAGGTCGATGGCCAGGGCCTTGGCGCGCTCGGCGTTGTCCCCGACCGCCCGGAACTCCAGCCCGGGACGGGTCCGGGTGAGGAACCAGTGCATCAGGGCGAAGACCAGCAGGCTCATGACCAGGACGCTGAGGTCGTAGGCCTCCAGGCGCAGCCCGAGCACCGTGGTCGACCACGCGAACCACTCCGGCGGCTTGACCGCCACCACTCCGGCGCCCCACCCCAGTTCGATCACGTACGTGGTGAACGCGACCACGAGGAGCGAGGCGACCAGCACGACCGTCGGGGCGGCGTTGCGCCTGGCCAGCGGCCGGTACACGAGGTACTCCATGCCCGTCGCGGCGGCGGCGGCCACGAACACCGCCCCGAGGAAGGCGACGGCCATCGGGAGCTCGTAGGTCGTTCCCAGTGTCAGGAAGGCGTAGGCGGAGAAGACGAACGTCGCTCCCTGCGCCACGTGGAACACCTTGTTGACAGCGAGGATCAGGCTCAGACCGTAGGCGAACAGTCCGTACAACAGGCCCATCACCAGGCCCGTCTTGATGAGCACGATCAGGAGGTCCACGTTTCGGCCTCTCTCGTCAGACGGTGGGGCGGCCCGTGCCGCGCATGCGGGCGCGGCGCGGCACGGGCATGGTCGAACGACTCAGTCGTCGCTGCTGACGGACGCGACGGTCGCGTCGTCCAGGGGGTCGGCCTTCCAGTCCTTGATCTGACGGATCGTGGTCGGGGCCTTGTAGGTGAGCTTGTTCGTCAGGTCCACCGGGCCGATGATCGGCACGTTCAGGTCCTTGGCCTCGCGCATGACGGCGAGGACGTTCGCGCCGGTGACCGGCGCGCCCTGCGCGCGGAGCTTCTTGATCACCTGTGCGTAGAGGAACGGGGTGGAGTACCAGTAGGGGTCGTAGGACTGGTTCGCGATGACCATCTTCGGGTGCGACTCGCGCAGGGACTTGAGCAGGCCGCGCGTCCCGTCGACGTCCTTGGGCAGGTGCGAGACGTAGAGCATGTTGTTGCTCTTCTCCTTGCCCGCTTCGCGGATGACCGCGCTCTCGGCGACCGCGGTGTACGTGCCGATGACCGACTTCAGGTCCGCCTCGCGCGCCGCCTTCAGGATGGACGCGCCGTCGACGAGCAGCGCGTGCATGTACATGAAGTCCGGGTTGGCCGCCTTGATCTTCGCGATCTGGGCCGTGGCGTCCGTGGCGTCCTGCCGGATCGACTCGGTCGCCACGATCTCACCGCCCGCGTCCTTGACCGCCTTGGCGAACTCCTCCGCCGCGGCCCGGCCGGTGTCGGTGTCGATCGCGATGTAGGCGAACTTCTTGTACCCGAGCGTCTTGGTGAGGTGGGAGGCGTAGTCGGTGAACATGGAGTTGTTCATCGGCAGCAGGTTGACCAGGTTGGGGCTCGCCCCGACCAGGGTCGAGGTCTGGACGCCGGCGTTCAGCAGCGCGAACCCGCGGTCCACGGCGATCGGCATCGAGGCCTGGACGACCGTTCCCCATCCGGTCAGGATCGCGGGCGCCTTCTCGACGGCTCCGAGCTTGTTCGCGGCGTTCACGCCGCCCTCGGCGGTCGCCTGGGTGTCGGCCGTGACCAGTTCGATCTTGATGCCGTCGGCGGCGAAGTCCTCGTTGGCCTTCTTGACGCCCATCTCGGTGACCGCGCGGTACTCCTCGCCGTAGGCGGCGGCGGAGCCGGTCAGCGGCAGCCCGAGTCCGAGCTTGTAGGTCTTCGCGGCGGTCTCGGCCTTGCCCGTCGCGCCCTGGACGCCCGCGGCCGTGGAGCCGGTGTCCTCGTTGGACGTGGTGCAGGCCGCCGCCAGTGTCAGCGCTGCCACGAGGGCAACGGCCCGAGCCGGTCGAATCAAACGCATAGGTGTTCCCATCTCGGTCGTGCCTGCCACGGCTCAGCCGTGTCGAATGTTTGGAACGGGCCTGGCTAGAAGAGGCCCCAGATGTCAGGGGCGTCCAGGAGCGTCGAAGCCGCTCCCTCTCTCACGATCTCTCCGAGTCTCAGGACGTAGGCGCGGTCGGAGATGCGCAGCGCCTCGTGGATGTTCTGCTCGACGATCAGTACGCCGATCCCCAGCTCGCGGTGGACCGAGCGGATCTGGGCGAGCATGGTCTGGACGAGCACCGGGGCCAGGCCCGTCGAGGGCTCGTCCAGGAGCAGGAGCTTCGGGCTGGCCATCAGCGCCGTGCCGATGGCGACCATCTGCTGCTGCCCGCCGCTCAGCGTGCCGGCGTCCTCGTGGAGCCGGTCGGCCAGCGCGGGGAACAGTTCGAGCACGAAGTCGAGCGTCACCCGCGTCCGGTCGGTCACGTTGCGGGCCACGCCCGCCCCCAGCTGGAGGTTCTCCCCGATGCTCAGCGTCGGGAAGATCCCGCGGCCCTGGGGTACCAGGGCGATGCCGTCCCGGGCGATGCGCGCCGCGCCCCGGCCAAGCTGGCTGACGCCGCCGAAGCGGATGTCGCCTCGTTCGACGTCCAGCGCGCCGGCGATCGCGCGCAGCAGGGTGGACTTGCCGGCGCCGTTGTGCCCGAGCAGCGTCACGACCTCGCCGTCACCGACCGCGAGCGACACATCCCGCAGGACGGTGTGCGCGCCGTAGCCGGCGGTGACGCCGGCCACCTCGAGTGATGCGGCGCCGGCGGGCGGCGTATCCCCGCCCCCCATGATCCGACCATCGGTCTGAGCCATCTCCGCCGGACTCCTCTCCCTCACCCACCTCCGGGCGACGAATGTAAGGTGCCTCACATTTCGCTAAGTAGTATCATACTTAGCATGGTTAGCCGAGTAGTCGCCCGAAGATTTTTCGACCACCCGTGGCCTGCGGCGATGCCGGCGGCGCCGGGCGGGCCGGGCCGGAAGGCGGCACCCGCGGCCCGGCCGACCGAGGCCGGCCGGGCTCGTACCGGCTGGGACGGCCCGTCCTAGGAGGCCCCGGCCTCCGGCTCCCGTACGGGGACGAATCGCAGCACGGGCAGGTCCTCGGGCTCGGCGCGCTCGAACACGGCGGCCACCCGCAGGCCGACGGCCAGGTCCCCGGCCGGGCAGTCGACGATGTTGGCCTGCACCGTGACCCCGGCGTCGAGCGTGACCAGCGCCAGGACGAACGGCACCGCCGAGGCCCAGGCGCCCCCGGCCCGGCGGACGACGGAGTAGGTGTCCACGGTGCCGCGCCCGTCCGAAGCGCTCCACCGCAGGTCGTCACCGCCGCACCGCGGGCAGAAGCCGCGCGGGTACCAGAAGGGCCGCCCGCACGGCTCGCAGTGCGGGAGCACCAGCTCACCGCGCTCCGCCGCGTCCCAGTAGGGCCTCGTCTCGGGATCGACCTCGGGCGAGGGGGTCGGCAGTCCGGCCGCGTAGTACTCGCTCATGTGGTGCGCTCCAGGATGACGGTCGAGCTGTAGTGGTTGGCGCCCAGGCGGAACCCGGTGCCGGAGGCGAGCGCGAGCCGGCAGCCCGGCACCTGGACGGCGGGATGCGCCTCACCGCGCAGCTGCCGCACCGCCTCGATGACCTTGGTCATGCCCCCGCGGTTCCCTGGGTGGTTGCTGGACAGGCCACCGCCGTCGGTGTTGACCGCCAGCCGCCCCGAGCCGCTGACCAGGCCGCCGTCCTCCACGAACCGCCCGCCCTCGCCCCGTCCGCAGAACCCGAGGTCCTCCAGCGCCAGGAGCACGGTGATCGTGAAGGAGTCGTAGAGGGAGGCGTAGTCGATGTCGGACGGGCCGACGCCCGCCTCGGCGTAGGCCAGCTCCCCGGAACGCCGGTTCGCCGAGTACGTCAGGTCCACCTCGCCGGCGAACGAGGTCTTGTGGCTCTCCCCGTGGCCGCGCAGCACCGCACCGGCCCGCCCGAGCGACGCGGCGACGTCGGGGTGCACGACCACGAGGGCGCCTCCCCCGTCGGTGACCACGCAGCAGTCGAGACGGTGGAGCGGGTCGGCGATGAGCGGCGAGCCGAGGACGTCGTCGACGGTCACGGCGCCGGTGAGGAAGGCGTCCGGGTTGTGCGCCGCGTGCCGGGAGGAGGCGACCTTCACCCAGGCGAGCTGCTCCGGCGTGGTGCCGAACTCGTGCATGTGCCGCCGCGCGACCAGCGCGTAGTCGGCGACCGGGCCGTAGCCTCCCCGGTACCCGTTCACCTGGAACGCCACGGCGGGCGAGGGGGTCTCCGGCGGCGCCTGCGGCCGGCGGTGGCTGGGCAGCCCGGCCAGGGAGATGACCGCGACACGGCACTTGCCCGCGGCGATCGCCGCCGCCGCGTGCCCGAGGTAGGCGATGTAGCTGGCGCCGCCCATCTCGCCGGACTCCGTGTACGCGCACTGGAGACCGAGGTACTGCATCAGGTCGATCGCACCGTAGCCCGGAGCCGAGGAGTCGCAGAAGAAGCCGTCGACGTCCTGGGGACCGAGCCCGGCGTCGGCCAGCGCTCCCGCGACGACCTCGCGATGGACCCGGGCGAGCGTGTGGTCCGGGAGGCGGCGTCCCGGATGTTCGTAGGCGCCGACGATCACGGCCGCCCCGTTCAGGCTGGGCATCGATCCCCCATCGGTCGGACGATGTTGTATCGTTCGTTTTCTTATTACTATAGGCATAAAAGTGCGAGATGAGCGGTCTCGCCACGAAGGAGAGCTCATGGGGCGGTTCAGCGGACGGGTCGCGCTCATCACCGGTGGGGCGAGCGGGATCGGCGCGGCCACCGCGCGCCGCGTCGTCGGCGAGGGCGGGTCCGTCGTGATCGCCGACATCCAGGACGCGCTCGGCGCCGAACTCGCCGGAAGCCTCGGCGAACGGGCCGCCTTCGTCCATCTCGACGTCACCGACGAGCAGTCCTGGGCGGCGGCCGTCGCGGCCACCACCGAGCGCTTCGGCCGGCTCGACGTCCTCGTGAACAACGCGGGCGCGGGCCACTACGAGACGATCGAGAAGACCACGACCGAGACGTGGGACCGCGTCATCGCGGTCAGCCAGACGAGCGTCTTCCTCGGCCAGCGGGCCGCGAGCGAGGCGCTGAAGGCCACCGGGAACGGCGCCGTCGTCAACGTCAGCTCGGTCTACGGGATCATCGGAGGCATCGGGAGCAGCCCCGCCTACCACGCGGCCAAGGGCGCCGTCCGGATCCTCACCAAGAACACCGCCGTGGCCTGGTGGCCCGAGGGCGTGCGCGTCAACTCGGTGCACCCGGGCTTCATCGACACCCCGCTGCTCAAGAAGAGGCGCGAGCAGATCATGGCGGCGACGCCCTCCGGCCGGCTCGGCACCGCCGAGGAGGTCGCCGCGGTCATCACGTTCCTCGCCAGCGACGAGGCCTCGTTCGTCACCGGAGCGGAGTTCGTGGTCGACGGAGGCCACACGGCGGCCTGAGCGGGACACCGGCACCGCGATCCCCGGCACCGTGATGCCGGCATGAGCGGGCCGCTCCGGGGGCGGCCCGCTCATGCCGGGGGCTCAGGCGACCAGGTCGACGAGGGGCGCCAGTCCGTCGAGGACGCGCTCCAGTTCGGACCGGCCCGACGGCGGAATGTTGATCACCAGGCGCTCGACGCCCAGCTTCGCGTAGTGCTCGACGAGGCCCGGCTCGCCGCGGTGGTCGAACGCGTGCAGCCGGATCCCGTCCGGATCGCGGCCGGCGTCCTCGAAGGCCCGCCGCAGGTCGGGCAGCCCCTCCATGATCGTGCGTGGGCCGATCGGCGCCCATCCGTCGGCGTACTCGGCGATGTGGCGGAAGAGCTTGGGACCGGCGGCGCCGCCGATGACCACCGGCGGCCCGGGCCGCTGCACCGGCTTGGGCCACAGGTAGGAGGGGCCGAAGCTGACGTACTTCCCCTCGAAGGAGGCCAGTTCCTCGGTCCAGAGCCGGCGGACCGCGAGCATCTTCTCCCGCGCGACCTCGCGCCGCTCCTTGAAGACGACGCCGTGGTCCTCGATCTCGTCGGCGTTCCACCCGAAGCCCATGCCGAACACCAGGCGGCCCTCGGCCACCAGGTCCAGGCTCGCGACGGCCTTGGCGAGGTGGATCGGATCGTGCTGCGGTACGACCGTGATGCCGGTGCCGACCGTCAGCCGGGGGGCGGCGGTCGCCGCGGCGGCCAGGCCGACGAACATGTCGTGGGTGCGGTAGTACTCCGGCGGAAGCTCCCCGCCCCTCGGATACGGCGTCCTCCGCGTCGCGGGGATGTGGCTGTGCTCGGGCAGGAACATCGCCTCGAAGCCCCGCTCCTCGATCAGGCGGGCCAGCGGCGCGGGCTGAACCGTCTGATCGGTGGAGAACATCATGATGCCGATGTGCATGGTCACCTCATTGCCAAGCAGAATTATGCGTAATAGTATCATAAATACTCTACTTAGCGCCGACCGTACGAGGAGCCGCGATGCTCGCCCCCGAGGTGATCGCCCGTGAGGAGATCCGCGACCTGCTGATCGAGTACGTTCAGTGCGCCGACGGCGGGAGGACCGGCCGCATGCTCGAACTGTTCGCCGAGGACGCGGTCATGGAGGCCACCGGCGACCCCGCGTGCCACGGGCGGGACGAGATCCGGGCGTACTTCGAGAACGCCGGGCGCAGCATCCGCCGGCACATGGCGACGCCCGCGCTGCGGCACCACCTGTCGAGCGTCCGCATCGAGCTGACCTCGCCGGCCGAGGCACGGACCACGGCCTACTTCCTGGCCGTCACCGAGATCGGCCCGGACCACTGGGGCCGCTACCGCGACACGTTGCGCAGGACCGGGGACTCCTGGCAGATCACCCGCCGGCTGCTGCAGCTGGAGGGGCGCACCCCGGGCGGGTGGCTGGACCGCCACGAGGCGGCCCGCGCAACCGGGGGGCGGGCATGAGCCTCGACCGCCGGCTGGGCACCGGACGGACCCCCGTCCTGCTCATCTCCGAGTGCCAGAACGGGCTGATCGACCCGGAGTACGCGACCACCATGGCCGAGCTGGCCCGGCAGGCGGCGGAACGCGACATCGTCTCGAAGATCGCCCGCCTCGCCGGCTCCTTCCGGTCGGCCGGGCTCCCGGTGGCCCACGCGACCATCGAACCGGCGGCCGACTGGGCCGGCTTCGACCTGTCGTCGCCCCTGGCCGTGCACACGCGGCGCCGGGACGAGTTCAAGGAGGGCACGCCGCTCCCGCTGATCCATCCAGGTCTCCGGCCGGAGGAAGGCGACCTGCTGTTCCCGCGGCGGACCGGGATGACGTCGTTCTTCCGCAGCGGTCTCGGCGCCGCCCTGCGCGAACGGGGCGTCGACACCGTGGTGCTGGTGGGCATCTCGACCAACGTCGCGATCCCCGGCACGACCGTCGAGGCGGTGAACCGCGGCCTCTCCGTGGTCGTCGCCGAGGACGCCACGGCGGGGACCTCCGAGGAGGTTCAGCGGTTCACGTTCACGCACGTCCTGCCGGCGCTCGCGACGATCTCGACCACCGAGGAGGTCATCGCGGCGATCGGGCGGCGCTGAGGTTCAGCCGCCGGCACGGCGGCCGAGCACCCGCGACATCGAGATCTCCGTCTCGCCGCGGTGCTCGGTGCTGACGGCGACCAGCGCCTCATGGTCACGGCGCCGTACCGCGTCGATGATGGACGCGTGATCCTCGATCACGCGTCCATGCGCGCCCTCGCCATGGATGTAGATGGACCGGTAGAACTCCGACAGCGTCCAGAGCCGGCCCACCTCGCGCCGGACGAGCCGCAGCGGGGAACGGTCGAAGATCGCGAAGTGGAAGCGCTCGTTGGCGAGCCGGTACTCGTCGAAGGAGACCACCGGGTCGAGCCGCGCCATCTCACCGTTGACGCGCTCCAGCAGCTCGACGTCGACCGTGGCGAGGTCCACCGAACGCAGCAGCTCGCTCTCGAGCAGGTTGCGCATCAGGTAGATCTCGACGAGATCGTCCACGGTCGGGCGCACCACCGTGAACCCGGTGTTGGCGCGGGACTCCATGAGCCCCTCCGAACGCAGGGCCGCCAGGGCCTCGCGGACCGGCACCCGGCTGACCCCCAGCCGGGCGGCGATCTCCCCCTGGTTCACCTTCTGGCCGGGCAGGAGCCGCCCGGTCAGCACGAGCCGGCGGATCTGGGCCAGGCAGGATCCGCCGGCGCGGTCGAGACCGTCCTCTCCCACCGCCGGCGAGGCGGGCGTGGTCATGTCCACCGCTCCTCTCAAAGCACCGAGGCTCACAGCACCGAGGCGTCGCCCAGCAACGCGGTCACCTGGCTCGACAGCATGCCTCCGTTGCCGTGCACCAGGGCGACATGGGCGTCCGCGACCTGCCGGTCGCCCGCCTCGCCGCGCAGCTGCCGCGCCGCCTCGATCAGCAGGAAGATCCCGTACATACCAGGATGACAGTAGGACAGGCCGCCGCCGTTGGTGTTCACCGGGAGATGCCCGCCGGGGGCGATCCCTCCCCCGGAGACGAAGTCGCCCGCCGCCCCCTTCTCGCAGAATCCGAGGTCCTCCAGGAAGAGCAGCACGTTGATCGTGAAGGCGTCGTACAGCTGCACCACGTCGACGTCCGCCGGCCGGAGCCCGGCCAGCTCGAACGCCCTGGGACCGGTCTCCGAGGCGGCGGTCACCGTCAGGTCGGGCATCTGGGAGATGTTCATGTGCCACTGGGCCTCGGCGCCGCCGAGGTAGTAGACGGGCGGCCGGCGCAGGTCCCGGGCGCGCTCGGCCGAGGTGACCACGACGGCACCGCCCCCGTCGGTCACCAGGCAGCAGTCGCGCACCGTCAGCGGCGAGGAGACCATCCGCGATCCGAGCACGTCGTCGATGGTCAGGTCGTCACGGGCGAACGCCACCGGGTTCAGCCGGGCCCAGCGCCTCGCGGCGACCGCCACCTCGGCGAGGTGCTCCCGCGTGGTGCCGAACTCGTGGAAGTGGCGCGCCGCGGCGAGCGCGTACGCCGAGACGGGAAGGCGGGGCCGGAACGGCGTCTCGTAGGAGGGGAGGAACGACCGTCCCGACGAGACGAGGCCGCCGGAGGCGGAACGCTGGGTGCTGCCGTACGCGATCAGCGCGACCTCGCAGAGGCCGGCGTCGATGGCCGCCGCCGCGTGGCGCAGATGGGCGACGAACGAGCTGCCGCCCGTCGCCGTGCTGTCACTGTGGCGGGGACGGATGCCGAGGTGCTCGGCCATGACGACGGTCGGCATCGGGAAGAAGGCGGAGTGACCGAACAGGCCGTCGACGTCGCCGGTCGTCAGCCCGGCGTCGTCCAGCGCGCGCCCGGCGGCCTGGGCCACCAGATCCAGCGCCGTCACGTCGGGGCCGACCTCGCCCAGGTCCGACTCGGCGACGCCGACGATCGCCGTGCCGCCCCTCAGCCGCCGCTCGTCGTTCATCGTGCCTCCTCGTCGGGGCCGAACACCGGGATGACGGTGTCGTCACTCTGGTCGAACCGCAGGGTGACCCGGTCACCGATGCGCACGTCCGACGCCGGGACGCCGACGATGTCGGTCATCATCCGGTATCCCTCGGCGAGGTCGACGAGCGCGACGCAGTAGGGCTCGCCTCCGCGCGGCTCGATCGTCGTGGCCGAGTACACCACGGCGCGCCCCGAGGAACGGCGCCAGCCGAGCTCGGGCCCGCCGCAGTGCGGGCACCGGGACCGCGGCGGGAACACCGCGTTCCCGCAGGCCCCGCAGGCCTGGAACGCGAGGACCTCGCGGTCGAGCCAGGACTGGTACACCGCGTGGGGCGCGGTCGCCGCCCCCGGGCCGGTGTCGAGGGCGGCACCGGGCAGGTCTGTCGCCATGCCACTCCTTCTCGGTCTCGGAGCTCCCGGTCTCGGAGGCTGCGTTGACGAATGAATTCATTTAAGAATACATTCCTGACCTACCCTCGTAGCAAGGTGGGCATGATGACGACAGCCGGCGAACCCGCCAGTGGACCGCTCCACGGAATCCGCGTCCTCGACCTGACCCGCGTGGTGATGGGCCCCCTGGCCACGCAGATCCTGGCCGACCAGGGCGCCGACGTCGTGGCCGTCGAGCCCGCCGGCGGCGACACCAACCGCGTCATGGGCCCGGGACCGCATCCCCAGCTGTCGGGGATCTCCCTCAACCTGATGCGCAACAAGCGCTCCGCCGTCATCGACCTGAAGTCCGAGGCCGGGCGCGCGGCCGTGCGCCGCCTGGTCGAGACCTCCGACGTGGTGGTCTCCACGATGCGGCCGGGGGCGCTGGCCCGGCTGGGGCTGGACTACCCCTCGGTCCGCGCGATGCGCGAGGACATCGTGTACTGCCAGGCGCAGGGCTTCGCGCTCGGCAGCCCGCGCGCGGACGAGCCGGCCTACGACGACATCGTCCAGGCCGCGACCGGCGTCTCGGACATCATGCTGCGGATCTGGGGATCCCCGGCCCTGATGCCGACGATCTTCGCGGACAAGGTGTGCGGGCTGGTGATGGCCCAGGCCATCACCGCGGCGCTGGTCGAGCGGGAGCGCACCGGGCGGGGGCGGCACGTCGAGGTTCCGATGACCCGGGCCATGACGGCCTTCATGCTCACCGAGCACGGCGCCGGGGCGATCAGCCGGCCGCCCGTCGCCCCGCCGGGCGGGCCGGCGACCGGCTACCCCCGCGTCCTGTCGCCGGAGCGCCGGCCCCACCCGACGAAGGACGGCTGGGTCCATCTCCTGCCCTACCACCCGGAGCACTACGTGGCCCTCTTCACCGACGCCGGCGTCCAGGGCGCCGCCGACGACCCCCGGTACGCCGACCTGCGCGCCACGATCCTCAACTCCGACTCCCTCTACAGGGACGTCCGGCGCATCACCCCGAGCCGTACGACCGCCGAGTGGCTGGAGTACTGCCGGAAGGCCGGGATCCCGGCCACCCGGGTCGCCTCCCTCCAGGACCTGGTCGACGAGCTGGAGATCGCCGAGCACCCCGCCGTGGGCGGCTACCGCGTGATCCCGAGCATGGCCACGTTCCACGGCACGGAGCCGGAGCTGCGTCACCACGCGCCGCTGATCGGCCAGGACACCGACGACGTGCTGGCCGAGCTCGGTCTCGACCCGGCGGACCACCACTGATGGGAGCGACCATGAAGAGCCTGGTCCCGACCACGCTGAGAAGCGAGGAACGGGCCCTCCAGCGGGAGGTCCGCGCCTTCCTCGACGAACGGCTGCCCCCGGGCGCCCACCCCCTCGGGCTGGGGATGTCCGGCGAGGTCGACCCGGAGTTCTCCCGGGACCTCGCCGCCCGGGGCTGGGTCGGCATGGCCCTCCCCCGCGAGTACGGCGGCGGGGGACGCACGGCGGTCGAGCGCCAGATCGTCGTCGAGGAACTGCTGGCCCGGGGCGCGCCCGTGGGCTACCACTGGGTCGCCGATCGCCAGTCCGGCCCGAGCATCGCGCGCAACGGCACCGAGGAGCAGCGCCGCCGGCTGCTGCCCGGGATCGCCCGCGGCGAGCTGTCCTTCGCCATCGGGATGAGCGAGCCGGACTCCGGTTCCGACCTCGCGTCCGTACGCGCCAGGGCGGTGCGCCACCGCGACGGCTGGCTGATCAACGGCACCAAGATCTGGACCTCCGGCGCCGCGACGGCCACGCACGTCCTCGGGCTGTTCCGCACCTCGGAGGACCGTCGCGGCGGGCTGACGCAGTTCATCGTGGAAGGCGACGCCGCCGGGCTGACGATCTCCCCCATCCCGTTCATCGACGGCACGGGCCACTTCTGCGAGCTCTCCTTCGACGACGTGTACGTGCCCGACACCGCCCGGCTCGGCGACGTGGGCGCCGGCTGGGGCCAGAACACCGGCGAGCTCGCCCTGGAACGCGGCGGGGTCGACCGGTGGATGTCGCTCATGCCCGTCCTGGAGGCGTGGGCCCGGTCGCCGGAGGTCCGCGACTCGCCCGTGGCCCAGGTCGATCTCGGCCGCGTCGTCTCGCGCCTGTGGGCCTTCCGCGGCATGAGCCTGTCGATCGCCAGGCTCGTCGACGCCGGCGAGTCACCGGTCGCCGAGGCGGCCCTCGTCAAGGAGATGGCCACCCGCTTCGAGCAGGAGTCGGTGGAGATCGTCCGGCGGCACTTCGGCAGGACCCCCGACCTCGGCTCCGACGATCCGTGGGAGTCACTGCTCGCCCGCGCCATCCTCGTCTCCCCGTCCTGGACGATCCGGGGCGGGACGACCGAGATCCTCCGTTCGGTGATCGCGAAGGGGCTGGTGTCCCGATGACCGCATCCTCCGTCTCCGGCGTCCTGGCCGGCTTCTTCGAGTCGGCCTGGCCCTCCGACGCGGTGCCGGCCGAACCGGAGGGCCTCGACCGCGCCGGATGGGCCTCCCTGGCGGAACTCGGGCTCCACCTCGTCGACATCGGGGAGGATCACGGCGGATCCGGCGGCGACCTCGCCGACCTGGTCCAGATCGCCGTCCTGTGCGGCCGCCACGCGGCCGACCTGCCGGTCGTCGAGAGCCATCTGGCCGCCTGGGCCCTGGCCCGGTCCGGCCTGGAGATCGACCCCGCGCACGCGTACTCGGTGCCGTTCGGGCCCGCCGACGTCACCGTCGACACCACCGCCGACGGCACCGGCGACGGCACCGGCCGCGCGAGCGGGGTCCTCCGCGACGTCCCGTGGGGCGGCACGGTCGACCGGGTGGTGGCCGTCACCGCCGATGGCCGGCTCATCGTCGTGGACCCGGCGCACGTCCGGGTGACGTCCGGGCATGACCTCGCCGGCCAGCCCCGCGACCGGCTCCTGCTCGACGGCGCCCCCGTCACCCTCGCCTCCTCCGCCGTCCCGGCGGACGACCTGGTGCTGCGCGCCGCGGTCCTGCGCGTGTCCCAGATGGCGGGCGCCATGCAGGTCATCGCGGAGATGACCCGGCGCTACACCGGCGAGCGTTTCCAGTTCGGCAAGCCGATCGGCACGTTCCAGGCCGTTCAGGCCCATCTCGTGGAGATCCAGCAGATGGCGGTCATGACCACCGCGCTGGCCGAACGGCTCGCCGTCCAGCCGGACCTCAGGGCGTTCGACGTGATGGCCGCCAAGCTCGTCGCCAACGAGAACGCCATGGCCGCGGCCCGTGCCGCGCACCAGGCGCACGGGGCGATCGGGATGACGCGGGAGTACCGGCTCCACCTGCTGACCCGGCGGCTCCACGGCTGGCGGGGCGACGCCGGCGACACGCTGCCGCTGGCCGCGCGGCTCGGGGCGGCGACGGCGGCGTCGCCCTCGTTCGCCGCCGCCGTACTCGACGACGACCACAGACCGGAGGTCCGGCCATGACCGACACCACCTCACCCGACCTCAACGTGCGCCACGACGGCGCCGTCGCCGTCCTGGAGATCGACCGGCCCCCGGCGAACTACTTCGACCGTGCCCTGATCTCCGCGCTCGCCGACGCCCTGGAGGGGCTGGAGTCCGACGGGCGCACCCGGGCCGCGGTGCTCTGCTCGTCGGGCAAGCACTTCTGCGCCGGAGCGAACTTCGCCTCGCTGCCCGACGGCGATGACCGGACGGCCGAGTCCCGCCGCCTCTACGCCGAGGCGCTGCGCCTGTTCCACGTACGGATTCCCGTCATCGCCGCGGTGCAGGGGGCGGCCATCGGCGGGGGGCTGGGGCTGGCGTGCGCCGCGGACTTCCGGGTGGCGACCCCGGACTCGGTGTTCCAGGCGAACTTCGCCCGGCTGGGCTTCCACCAGGGTTTCGGCCTCTCGGTCACGCTGCCGCGCATCGTCGGTCCTCAGAAGGCGCTCGACCTGCTGAGCACCGCGCGCCGCGTCCGGGGAGAGGAGGCTGCCGTGATCGGCCTCGCGGACAGGGTCGTCCCCGCCGGCACCGAGCGGGACGCGGCCCTCGCCTGGGCCGCGGAGATCGCCGCCCTCGCGCCGCTGGCGGTCCGCTCGATCCGTGCGACGCTGCGCTCGGACCTGCCCGGCGCCGTCGGGCAGGCCTTGGAGCGCGAGGTCACCGAGCAGGCGCGGCTCTGGGAGACCGAGGACGGCCGCGAGGGCGTCGCGGCCGGCCTCGAACGTCGCGAGCCCCGGTTCACCGGGCGCTGAGCGGCTCAGGGCAGCGCGAGGACGATGAACTCACCGGCCATGGCGGGACGCTCCGAGCCTTCCAGCTCGATGACGAGCTCCAGCCGGTACTGGACGCCCTCGCCGCGCGGGGCCGCGCCGGTCAGGCGACCGCGCATCCGGATCCGGGAGCCCTCGGCGACGGGGCTGATGAAGCGCACCCTGTCGATGCCGTAGTTGACCCCGCTGCCGCGGCCGGTGACGTCGAGGATCTCGCCCAGCAGCTGGGGCACCATCGAGAGGGTCAGGTATCCGTGCGCGATCGTCCTGCCGAACGGCCCGGCGGCGGCGCGCTCCACGTCGACGTGGATCCACTGGTGGTCGCCGGTCGCCCGGGCGAAGCCGTCGATCCGGTCCTGGTCGATCGTCATCCAGGGGCCCGGCCCCAGCTCCCGCCCGACGGCGTCCTCCAGGTCCCGCATGGCGATGGTCGTCCGGGCGGAGTGCGCCCCTCTAGTTTCTATTGTCATAATTATCATTATTGCGTGAGTCTGCACGCGCCGCCAGCGACGGAGGGCAGGAAGATGAGCCAGGACGTGACGCGACTCGACGGCAGGACGGCCCTCGTGACCGGCGCCGCCGCGGGGATCGGCGCCGGGATCGCCACGGCGCTGGCGCGCCGGGGCGCCGCCGTGGTGCTGGTCGACAACGACGAGACGGCCTTGGACCGCACCGTGGCCGGCCTGGCCGAGGAGGGCCGCACGGCGCTCGGAGCCGCCGCCGACGTCCGCGAGCGCGCCTGCGTGGAGGTGATGCGCGGCGCGGTGGAAGAGCTGTCGGGCGGGCGGCTCGACGTGCTGGTCAACAACGTCGGCGACCATCGCCCCTGGGGCCCGTTCAGCCAGACCGGCGAGGAGGACTGGAGCGCCGTCTACCAGCTGAACTTCGAGCACGTCCTGCGGGTGACCCGCGCGTTCCTCCCGGCGATGATCGAGCGGCGCGGCGGGTCGATCATCAACGTCTCTTCGGTGGAGGGGCTCAGGGGCGTGCCCAACTGCGCTGTGTACGCCGCGCTCAAGGCGGCCGTGCTGAACTTCACCGCCGGCCTGGCGACCGAGGTGGGGCAGTACGGGGTACGGGTCAACGCCATCGCGCCCGACGTGACCGACACCCCCCAGTTCCCCCTGCACCGGCTCATCGGCCCCGAGTACCAGGACCAGATCCCGCGCTGGGTCCCGCTGGGCCGGTTCGGCACCCCCGAGGACCACGGGGACGTGGCGGCGTTCCTCGCCTCGGACGCCGCGCGGTGGGTGACCGGTCAGACGATCAAGGTCGACGGCGGAACGATGGCCTCGCCGGGCTGGCTCCGCCGCGACGAGCACCGGTTCACCAACGTTCCCCGGAACTTCATCTGAGAGCGCGGACGGGCGCGGAACTCACTCGGGCCACTGGATCTTGGAGGTGAGGGCGGCGGGGTACTTCCCGGCGACGAAGCGGCGTCCCGCGTTGAGGTGCTGGTGCATCGCCTCGGCCGCGGCGTCCGCGTCGCCCAGTTCCAGAACGTCCACGATCTTGGTGTGGGCGCGGACGATTTCCTCGAACTCCTTGCGGGTGTAGGGCACACCACTGGAGGCGCCGTCGCCAATGACCTTCAGAGCGTTGACGAACATGCTGATGATATGACTTTCGGCGGCATCGGCGACCCCGGAGTGGAAACGGGCGTTCTGTTTCCAGAACTCCTGGGGATCGTCAAAGCTGTTCGACATGATCTCGATCGAGTCGCGCAGATCGGCGATTTGCCCGGGCTGAATCCGCTCGGCCGCCAGCCGGGCCATCATCGGTTCAAGGGCCAGCCGGGCATCGGAGACGTCCGCGAGGGTGAACTGCTGGAACTGCAGCATCAAGGCCAGGTGCTCGGCGAACTCGGCCGACCTCGGACGGCGAACGGTGGGCCCTCCGCCCGGTCCCGTCCTGATGGCGATGAGCCCCCAGACCTCGAGCAGGCGAAGTGCCTCGCGCAGCGTCGCACGCCCGACCTGGAGCTGAGCGAGCATCGCACTCTCGTGAGGGAGCCGTGCCCCTTCCTCGAACTCGCCCTCGATGATCGATGTGGCGAGATGGCGGGCCAGCCTCTCGGAGGCCTTGGGAGTGCGCTGTCTGAACGCAGGCATCGCGACGTTCTTCACCCCCTAATTATATGCATGAATCGACGACTCATGTCCCTCCCTTGCGCAGATCGTGCCGAGACCGTCACAGACGTGACCTTCATCGCAAATTGATCCGTAGATCATCGCGGGTTCGTCCCGGGTCCCGGGGCGATCAGGCGGGCCCTTGCCTGCGATCATCCGGGCAGTGCGGAGCCGGAGGCGCCCTGCGGCGGGCCCGGGAGTACAGCGTCCGCGATCGCTCGCCGATGGTCGCGCGGAGAACCGAACATCAATTCCGATGATTTGGCCCGCTTGAAGTGCAGGTGCGCGAAGTGCTCCCACGTGAACCCGATCCCGCCGAAGATCTGGATCGCGTCCGCCGCGGTCCGGAAGTACGACTCGGTGGCATGGACCTTCACGACCGAGGCCAGGAGAGCGAGGTCCTCGCCCCCCTCGGCGGCCACCCTGGCGCCGTGCCGCACGGCCGCGGTCGCGCTCTCCAGCCGCGTCTGCATCTCGGCGCACCGGTGCTTGACCGCCTGGAAGGAACCGATCGGGCGGCCGAACTGGTGGCGCACCTTGGCGTAGTCGACGGTCTCCTGGACGCACCGCGCCGCGCCGCCGACGGCTTCGGCGGCCAGCGCCAGCGCCGCGAGCGTCCGCACCCCGCCGAGCACATCGGCCGCCCCGCCCTCGGCGCCGACGAGCCGGGCGCGCACGCCGGTCATCTCCAGGCGTGCGAGCCGCCGGGTCTGGTCCATGGTCTCGACCTGCCGGCGGGCGAGCCCGTCCTCCGACCGCAGCGCGAACAGCGAACGCCCCGCGTCCGTGTCGGCCTCGACCAGCACCAGGTCCGCGCTCGCTCCGTCGACGACCCGGTCGGCCGTCCCGCTGACGGCCCAGCCGTCGGCGATGCGGCGCGCGACCGGCGCCGGCGCGCCGAACCGGTCACGGCCGCCGCCGGCGAAGGCCAGGGTCGCGGTGATCTCACCGGCCGCGATGGCCGGCAGGTACTCCTTGCCCGCCGTCCCGTCGCCGCTGAGCACCAGGGCGTTGGCCGCCAGGACCACCGTGGCCAGGTACGGGCCGCCGTAGAGGGCACGCCCCATCTCCTCCAGCACCAGCGTGGCCTCGATCTGCGTGGACCCGGACCCGCCCACCTCCTCGGGGAGGGTGAGGCCGGCCACACCGAGCTGCTGCGCCAGCTGCCGCCACACCCGCGCCTCCTCCTCGGTGCGCGCCTCCATGGACGCGCGTACGGAGGACTCGGGCCACTTGGACCGGAAGAACTGGCGAAGGCTCTCCCGATAGGCGTGCTGGGCGTCGTCGAGTGTGGAGTCCATGGTTTCCTTCGATCGTGTGGCCGGCCCGGGTGAGCGATTCATTTGGGCAGGCCGAGCAGCTTCTCGCCGATAATCGTCTTCTGGATCTCCGAGGTGCCGGCATAGATCGTGCCGGACCGGGAGACCATGGCGGTCGTGATCCACGACGCGCTGTCGTTGGGCGCTCCCACATCGTCGGTCTGGAACATCGTGACGTTCGTCGGCCGGCGCCCCTGAACCACCAGGGACTCCACGTCGAGAACATCGAGC
Source organism: Actinomadura viridis (assembly GCF_015751755.1). Taxonomy (GTDB): domain Bacteria; phylum Actinomycetota; class Actinomycetes; order Streptosporangiales; family Streptosporangiaceae; genus Spirillospora; species Spirillospora viridis. The sequence continues at coordinate 7,904,559 of NZ_JADOUA010000001.1, read as the reverse complement.
GCGAGTTCGGTGACCTTCTGGTGGTATTCGCTCCAATAGAGCTTGGAAACGGCGGCGTCCGGGCCCGGCGGATGGCCCTGCAGGAACCGCGCGAGGGAGGCCATCCCCATGAAGCGCATGACCTCGACACCGATGTACGCGTCGGCCAGTCTGTCGCGGAGCACCGGGTCCTCGGCGGCGCCGTTCTCCCGCGCCAGGTCAAGGAGCCGGTCGAGTTCGATCCGGAACATGATGGGCAGGATCGCGGCGGCCTCCCCGCGTTCGTAGCCCAGCAGGGTCATCGCGACTTTCCAGCCGCCGTCGACCTCGCCCACGACATTCTCCCGCGGGCAGCGCGCGTCGGTGAAGAACACCTCGTTGAAATCGGAGTCGCCGGCCATGTTCCGGATCGGCCGGACCTCGACACCCGGCTGGTCCATCGGCACCAGGAGCAGGGAAATGCCCCGGTGCGCCGGGGCGTCCTGATCGGTGCGCACCAGAACGAAGATCCAGTTGGCGAGCTGCCCGCCCGACGTCCAGATCTTCTGCCCATTGATGACCCATTCGTCACCGTCGATCTCGGCGCGCGCCGACAGGCCGGCCAGGTCGGAGCCCGCGCCCGGCTCGGAATAGCCCTGGCACCAGCGGTCCTCACCCGAGAGAATGCGCGGCAGGAAATGCCGCTTCTGCTCCTCGGTCCCCCAATGCAGCAGCGTGTTGCCGATCATCACGATGCTGAAGACGTCGTTCTGGACACCGGTCGGGACACCGACCCGGGCGAACTCCTCGGCGAGCACCACCTGCTCCAGCGGCGTCAGCCCGGCGCCCCCGTACTCGGCCGGCCACGACGGGGCGAGGAAGCCGTGCTCGAAGAGCGTGGCGCGCCAACGCTCGGCGAAGGCGTCGGCCGCGGCGGCGTCCAGGGTGCCGACGCCCCGCCAGCCGGCGGGCAGTTCGGCGGCGAGGAACTCCCGGACCCGCGCGCGGAACCCCTCCGCGCCGGGAGCATCAGAACTGTTCATAGTAACTATGATAATAGAATGAGGAATCGAATGCGACCCCCGGAAGCCCCTGACCTGCCACTCGTTCCGGGGAACGGGACTCAGCCCAGCACGGCCGGGTCGAGGTCGAGCGTCGTGCGGTCCCGCGCCGCGAGCAGGTCGAACTGCGGCGAGGTCTTCGGCAGCTCGTAGAGGAAGAAGTAGCGGGCGGCGGCCCGCTTGCCCTCGGCGAACGCGTCGTTCCCTGACACCGCCAGCAGCTGCTCCAGCCAGATCCATGCCACGACGACGTGTCCCGCGGCTTCGAGATAGACGCTCGCGTTGGCCAGCGCCACGGCGGGATCACCGTCCGCCCAGAGGACGCCCGTCACCTCGGCGAGGCGGTCGATGGCGGGGTCCAGCAGCCCGGCGTACGCCGCCGCCTCGCCACCGGCCGCCCGCGCGCGGCCGGTCGTCGCGCGCAGCGTCTCCACCAGCAGCCGCAGCCCGGCACCCGACCCGGCGACGACCTTGCGTCCCAGCAGGTCGAGACCCTGGACGCCGTGCGTCCCCTCGTGGATGGGGTTGAGCCGGTTGTCCCGGTAGAACTGCTCGACCGCGTAGTCCCGGGTGTAGCCGTACCCGCCGTGGACCTGGATGGCGAGGTCGTTGGCGGTGAGGCACCACTGCGACGGCCACGACTTCGCGATCGGGGTCAGGACCTCCAGGAGGTCGTGGGCCCGCCTCCGCGCGGCCTCGTCACCCGACGCCCGATCGTCGATGAGCCGGGCACAGTAGAGGCTGAGCGCGAGACCGCCTTCGACGTACGCCTTCTGGGCGAGGAGCATGCGCCGGACGTCCGGGTGATCGATGATCGGCACCATCGGGGCGGACGCGTCCTTCCCGCCGGCGGGCCTGCCCTGCGTACGCTCCCTCGCATACGCGAGAGCGTGCAGGTAGCCGGTGTAGCCGAGCGCCACGGCACCGAGGCCCACGGTGACCCGCGCCTCGTTCATCATGTGGAACATGCAGGCCAGCCCCCGGCCTTCTTCGCCGACGAGGTGACCGACCGCCCCGGCCGCCCCGCCGGGGGTCGCCTGCCCCTCCCCGAAGTTGAGCAGGGTGTTCGTCGTGCCGCGGTAGCCCATCTTGTGGTTGAGCCCCGCGAGGGCCACATCGTTGCGTTCCCCCAGCGACCCGTCCGGCCCCACGAGCACCTTGGGGACGATGAACAGCGATATGCCCTTGACCCCGGCCGGGGCGTCCGGCGTGCGCGCGAGCACCAGGTGGACGATGTTCTCGCTCAGTCCGTGGTCGCCGCCGGAGATCCACATCTTCGTCCCGAAGAGGCGGTACGTGCCGTCGTCCTGGGGCACCGCCCGGGTCGTGATGTCGCCCAGGGACGACCCTGCCTGGGGCTCCGACAGGCACATCGTCCCGTACCAGCGGCCCTCGATGATCGGACGCGCGAAACGCTCGATCTGGTCCGCGGTGCCATGGGCGACGAGGAGGTTCGCGCCGGCCGACGCGAGCAGCGGATAGGCCGAGGCGCCGACGCTCGCCGCCTGGAAGTAGGCGAAGGCGGCCTGGGCCACGGTGAACGGCACCCGCATGCCACCGAACTCGGGGCCGAACGTCGCGGACGGCATGCCGGAATCGGTGTACGCGCGCAGCGCCTCGGCGAGCCCGGCCGGGTGAACGACCCGCCCGTCCGGGCCGATCCGCGGCTCCTCGGCGTCGAGCAGCTTGTTGATCGGGGCGAAACGCTCGGCCGCGATCTCCCCGGCCAGGTCGAGCATCGCGTCGAAGGTGTCCCGGGAATGCTCGGCGAAGGGCGCGCGTGCCGCGAGCCCCTCGGTGCCGAGCCATTCGTAGAGGAGGAAGTCGAGGTCCCGGCGGGACAGGAGCTGAGAGGAGGTCATGGTGATCCCTTCGTCCCTTCGTTCCGATGAGCGTCCATCGCCGGATCACTCGGCGGCGACAAGGGAGACCCCTCCGTCGGCGACCACCAGCTGGCCGGTGATCCAGCCGGCCGCGCCGGACAGGAGGAACGCGACGATCCCGGCGATGTCATCGGGCTCGCCGAGGCGGCGGAGGGGGTACGCCGCGGCGACCTCGTCCTCGCGTCCGGCGTAGAGCGGGGTCGCGAACTCCGTCGTCACGATGCCCGGGGCCACGGCGTTGACGCGGACCCGCGGGGCGAGTTCGACGGCGAGGGACTGCGTGATGTGGACGAGCATGGCCTTGCCGGCGCCGTACATCGCGAGGCCCTTCGCGGGCCGCAACCCCGCGATCGAGGACACGTTGACGACGGCTCCGCCGTGCTCGCCCATCCACGCGTGATACGCCTGCCGCGTCCACGCCAGAGCCGCGAGCACGTTGACCTCGACGATCCTGCGTGCCGCGGCGAGGTCCACCTCCAGCAGCGGCCCGTAGGCGGGGTTGACGGCCGCGTTGTTGACCAGCAGGTCGACGCCGCCGAACCGCTCGATCGCGCGCGCGACGGCGTCCGCCTGGTGGTCGGGATCGTCGGCGCGCCCGGCGACGCCGAGCACCCGGTCGGCGCCGAGCGACGCGACGGCCCGGCGCAGGCCGTCCTCCCCCCGTGCGGTGATGACGACGCGGGCGCCATCGTGGACGAGGCGGCGCGCGATCCCGAGGCCGATGCCCTTGCTCGCACCGGTGACGATCGCCGTGCGCCCGGCCAGCGGACCGGCCTGCTCGCCGCTCACGAGAGCCGCCCCGGCTCCGCGGCGCCCTGGCCGCCACCGGCGCACCCCGCCATGACCACCTTCGGCATGCTCTCCCCATTCACCTACTAATCAATCAGTAAGTTAATGCTGCCGCAGCCCCCGATCCCCCGTCAACAGCCCGGACCGCGCCCGCCCGAGGGTGATCACGCGCGCGGTGGGTCTGCCAAGATGGCTCGATGTCACCCAGGCCCAAGAACCCCGGCCGCACGGACGCGACGCGCGCCCGGCTCCTCGACGCCGCCGTCACCACGTTCGCCGAGCGCGGGTTCCACGGCTCCACGATCCGGGACATCGCCGGCGGGGCGGGCCTGTCCACCGCGGCGCTGTACGTGCATTACCGGACGAAGGAAGAGGTGCTCTACCAGATCTCCCGTGACGGGCACGAGGAGACCCTGGCGCTGGTGAGGGCCGCCATCGCGTCGGGCGGCACTCCCGGCGAGCGGCTGGAGCGGCTGTTCCGCGACTTCACCCGCTACCACGCGCAGGCGCACACCACGGCCCGCGTGATCAACTACGAGCTGGCGGGCCTCGAGGCCTCGCACCGCGCGCAGGTCCACGCCATCCGCCGGCGGATCGAGGCCGAGGTCCAGGACCTCGTACGCCAGGGCGTCGCCACCGGCGAGTTCGACGTCACCGAACCGGCGCTGACGACCACCGCGCTGCTGTCGCTCGGCATCGACATCGCGCGCTGGTACCGCGAGGGAGGGAACTGGACCCCCGACGAACTCGCCGAGCGATACGCCAAGCTCGCCCTGCGCCTCGTCGGGGCCTCCGGCTAGCGGAGGGAGGGGCTGGTCAGGCCTTCCCGGGCGTGACGACCGGGGAGTTGAACGGGAAGATCAGCAGCGGGCCCGTCACCAGCACGCGGTCGGTGCCCGGCTCGCCCCAGCCGAGGTCGACGGTCTGGCGGCAGGTGCCGCGGTCCTCGATCCAGTACTTGGCGCCGGCGCCGCCGGGCCCGGAGCGGAAGTGGCCGAAGAGCGAGATGCGGTCCCGGATCTTGCCCTTCTGGTCCACCACGAACCCGTGGATGGGCGCCGTGGACCGGAACCCGCCGTCCTCCGTCCGCGCCTCGTAGGCCAGGTCGGAGATGAGCACGCGCAGCGTCTCGCCCGACTCGTCGGTCACGGTGGCGTCGAACTCACCGAGGAACGGCGTCACGAAGCCGGGGAAGCCCGTGTGGAACCGCTCCGGGTACGGCGCGGGCCGCCGTTCCAGCAGCGAGAACCGCCAGGCGCGCTTGAACGTGCCCGACTTGATCGTGTAGGTGCCGTTCTCGCAGACGAACGGCGTGAACGTGCGCCCGGCCAGATCGATGCTCTGCCGTACGATCTCGTTTCCCGTGGCGGGGTCGCCGAACTCCTCGTCCACCATGGTCGTGGTGATCCCGTGCCTGGTCAGCTTGAGCGTGAAGCCCGGGCCGGTCGCCGCGACGCGCCCCTTGCTCTCCTTGACATGGACGTCCTGGATCTCTTGCGCGGAAGCGCTCGGCGCCATCAATCCGGCGCCCAGCACCACCCCGGCCACCACGGCGAATCGGATCACGGGCCCTCCCAGCCTCCGCACGTCTTCGTACAGTGGCCCATGATCACCGAAATGCCCGGTATCGCCAAGATCTCGGCCACATTCAGTCACCCAGGGACAAGAACGCGCCTCCTTCCCGGCCGGCCGGGGGCGGCGCCCGCCGCCCCCACCACGGTCCCGCCGGGGATCAGGCGCCCTTCGCCGCCTCCTGCCCACCGGCCTTCTGGGCCTGCGCCAGCGCCCGCTCGCGCTCCCAGGTGCGCTGCAGTTCGGCGATCTCACGGTCGGTGAACCCCGCCAGCTCGCGGTCGTTCACGTTGATCGCCTTCTGGTTGTCGACCGGACGGCCGTGCGCGGCGAGCCGCTCCCGCACCTCCCTGTCCAGCCGTTCGAGACCCTCGTCGGACCCGATCAGGCGCCGCAGCCACCGGTTGCCGTTGCCCACATGGGTGATCTCGTCCGCGACGACGTAATCGAAGATCATCAGGGTCTTGTAGTCGCCCTCCTCGCGCAGCACCCGGAACGCCTTCACCGCCCCGTCGAGCCCGATGCCCTCACCGATCCGCTGCTCGATGATGAGCCGTTCGGGGAGGGTGCGCCCCATGACGAACTTGTCCCACACATCGAAGACGATCGGGTACCGGCCCTCGGAGACCCCGAGCTCGCGCATGCGCTCGGCGAACAGCTCGTAGTGCCGCGCCTCGTCGCGGACCTGCTTGGCCAGGTCGTGGCGCAGCCCCCAGGGGGCCTCCGGATGGTGGGCGAGCAGGACCGCGCAGATCTCCGCGGCGCACAGCTCCACCCGGAAGATGGACTCGTGCAGGAAGGACGCCCGGGTGCCGTCGGACGCCTCCTCGTCCGGGCCGGCCTCGCGCAGCGCGGCGTCACGGCCCGGCCGGATCGGGATCTCCGGCAGCGCGGACCGCCGGTCCGGCGGCGGCCCCGGGTCCTCCCCGACCACCCCGCCGCAGCCGGTCAGGAGGTCACCCAGCGTCCCCAGGCAGGCGGGGCGTTCCTGCCGCTCGGTCGGCACCGCGTCCAGGCGCTCCAGCACCTGCTCGAGACACTCCACCGTCAGTTCGTCGGCCGCGCTCGGCACCTGGGCGCGATGGGTGAGGACGGCGTCGCGCAGGTCCGGATAGGCGAGATGGGTGAGCGCCGCGTACTCGAGATCGGGATTCTGCAGGGAGCAGATCGCGTCGGTGAAGGCGACGTATCCGGGCGTCGACGCGACGGCGTCCTCGGAGGAGCGCAGGCCGGGCAGTCGCTTGCCGAGCGCGTCCGCGCACTGGGCGAGGGCCCAGATCTGCTTGCTCAACTCCAGCTTGCGCTCGGTGGGCATGGTCCGCACCAGCACGCTGGAGGCGATCTCCATGAGGCGGATACAGCCGAACCGCAACGACTCCAGAGCGACCCGGCCTTCTTCGACGGCGACCTTGTTACCGGTGTCGACCATTGCGCGTTTCCTCTCCGTGCGCAGTCCACTCTTGTTCAGCTGGTGGTCATCGTCCAGGCGGCGACGTCATCCCTTCCCCGGCTTCGCGGGGCCGAAGGCGCGATCGTACTTCTCGCACATCTCCGCTCCGATGCGCTCGCGCATGTCCGGGTCCTTGAACCAGGGGGTCGCCGTGACCTTCATCGGCGGCAGGTTCCCCGACAGGACGACCGCGACGTCCTTCGGCAGCGTGCGCAGGTAGTCGATCGGGGCCAGCGCGATGTCCTCGGAACTCTCGTTGATCCTGACCTGCATGTGCCTGCCCTGGTGCGAGTACCCGAGGGTGCGCGTGGAGACGGACTGGTCCCCGATCAGCCGGGAGAGCCGGTCCAGCGTCTTGTCGTCGGAGGAGCCCGGCAGGTACACCCGGGTCGTGTGGTTCCCGAGGACGGTGGTGGCCTTGGACTCGTAGAGCGTCGCCACCTGCGACTCGTCCTGCCAGATCGACATGATCACGATGCCGAACCCGCGGTAGGTCGCGGCCATCTTGTCGAGGGTCGGCAGCGGGGCGACGTTGGCGGCCTCTTCGAGCAGGAGGAGCGGCGGGTTCGGCAGCGGGCCGGCGCCCAGCCGCCGCTGCCTCTTCCGGCAGGCCCGCAGGTAGGACTGCGCCACCGCCTGGAAGACCGGCCGGAGCATCTCCTGCTCCTCCTCGTCGCTGATGGCGTAGATGGTCCCGCCCTCCTCCAGGACGTCCTCGATGTCCAGGACGCGCCGCCCGTGCGGGCTGTAGGGCCGCCCGTCGTCGTCGAACCTGATGTCGGTCGTCGGCGCCATCAGCGGGGACATGAACGGCTTCAGGATGACGTCGGCGTTGGCGAAGATGCCGGCGAGGGTCCGCTTGTCGCGGTTCTGGGTGGACTTCAGCGAGCGCCGGGCCATCGCCAGGTCGGTCTTGGCCGCCGGGTCCTCGGTGGTGCGCTCGTACTCGTCGAAGAGCTCCTCGATCTCCTCGAAGCGCAGGTAGCCGACCCAGTCCGCGACGTGCTGCATGTTCCGGTTGGTCTTGCGGGCGATCCACAGCATCGGCGCCAGGCAGACCTGGGTGAGGTTGACCCAGTAGGTGATCTTGGGGTCGCCGCTGGAGTTCGCCATGGCCGCCTCGGACAGCCACTGGGAGACCTTGTCGGCGTCGGCGAAGTCGTGGATCTCCATGAGGGGCGACCAGGCGGCCAGGAACCGCTGCTGGTGCTCCGGCCACTCCCCGGTGGGGTCGAAGATGTACACCGGACGCCCCAGCTGCTCGCCGCGGTACTGCAGCGTGAGGTCGGCGATGTCGTTCTTGGTGGACGTGACGAAGATGGCGTCCGGCCAGGTGAGGATGGTCGGGACCACGTACTTGACGGTCTTGGACGAGCCGGTCGGCGCGATGACCGCGATCGAGGTGTAGCGCGGCGTCGCCAGCTGCGTCTCCGGGTCGTTCTCCATCCGGCCCAGAAAGATCCGCCCGGACAGCGTCGCGCGATCACTGATCGTCAGGCCGTCGAGGTCCCGGGACTTCGCCCAGAGGGTCGAGTTGTCCCGCTGGGCCTGGCGGACCCTGACGCGCCGCGCGCGGCGCCGCCCGGACAGGGCACGGCGCAGCCTGCCGCCCACGACGCGTCCCAGGACGCCGGTCGCCACGATCAGGACGGCGTACACCGTCCAGAACATCCAGTCCGGCCCCAGCCGGGCCTGGTCCGCGGCCGGCCAGGCGAGCGCGCGGTCGTCCCAGTGGACGACCAGGGAGATGATCAGGACGAACGATCTCGTCACCGGGAGCCCCGGCCACGACGCGTTGGTCAGCAGGGCGACGAGGCCGCCGGCGAACCAGGCCAGCAGGCCGAGCAGCCAGACCGCGACCAGGACGAGTCCCAGGCCGACGACGACCAGCTCTTCGTTCGACAGGACGGGGCCGCGCGCCTCGTGGCCGGCCGGGTCCCTCTGCTTCCTGCTCAGCGGCGCTCTCCCAGCGGGAGCGCCTTTCTTGGTCGAGAACATGACGTCGGTACCTTTCTCAGCCGAGCGGGCGGCCCGGGACTAGCGGCCTCGCCGCCATTCCTTCCATTGGCGGGAGGTGTTCGCCGCGAGCAGGATCCGCGGGTACGGCCAGTCGGCCGCCACCTTGTCCCACCTGATCGACTCGGCGGCGACGAAGAGGTCCACATCCTCGGCGGCGGCGTCCCGCCAGGGCGTGAACTGCGCGGCCCACTCCTCCGCCTCGGCGGGGCCGTGCCCGTGCCCGATGAGCCGGGGGATCAGCATGGCGAGCTCGACCCAGCCGGCCCCCCGGCACGTCCCGGCCCAGTCCACGAGGTACGCGCGGTCCTCGGTGATCAGGACGTTGCCGGGGTTGAGATCGGCGTGGATCATCGCCTCGCCCGCCATCGTCTCCGCCCGGTCGGTGAAGTCCTTCCACCGCCACTCGGCCCGCCGGTACACCACGTCCGGGCAGGGAATCTCCTGGAGCGCCTTCAGCACGGCCGCGAGCTTGGCCATGTCGCCGGAGCCGGGGGAGTACACCACGTGCCTGCCCTCGATGTACTCGAACCCCAGCACGAGCCATCCCCCGGCCTCGACCCTCCACCTCAGCGGCGGGGCGAGCCCCGCCACGTAGGGGTTGATCCTGGCCTCGTTCTCCAGCCACGCGGCCTGCCGGTCCGCGGCGGGCACGCCCTTGGCGAAGACCTTGCCGGCCTCCGTGTCCAGGACGGACGCGATGTCGGACCGCTCCCCCATCTCGACGCGGTCCACCTCGGTGACGGATCCGGCGCACGCCTCCACCGCGGCCCGCGTCTCGCGGGGCAGCTCGGCCCAGCCGATCCGGGGCGGCCTCGGCGTCACGCCCGCTCCGTCCGCCGGAACACGTCCAGGACGAACTCCTCGTCCGCATGGTGCACGAGCCTCTCCAGTTCTTCACGGGCCTCGATCGCGAGGTGCACGTTGTACCCGTCATAACCGTGCCGGAGATCGGGCGCGCGGCAATGAACCGCGACGAGGTCGCCGCCGGGGGCGAGCCGCCCGACGAGCCCGTCCAGCATGTGGCCCAGGTCATCGCGGGAGAGGTAGTAGAGGATCTCGCTGACCACGATCAGGTCGAACGGCCCGCCGGGCATCTGCGCGGGCAGCTCGGCGCGGCGGACCTCGACGTGCCCCAGCCCGCGCACCGCCGTTCGGGCCTGCCGGACGGCGTCGTCGGCGAAGTCGACGGCGAGCAGGCGGTCGCACCGCGGCGCGAGCAGCCGGGTGAGCTCCCCGATCGAGCAACCGGGTTCGAAGCAGTCGCGGTAGCGCTCCCGGGGCAGCGACGCGAGGGTGACCGCGTACTTGCGGCGCTCGTACCACCGGCTCGCCAGCCCCCACGGGTCGGGGGCGCGCGCGTACCGGCGGTCGAAGTACTCCTCGGTGAAGCTCTCCTGCGGGGGCTCGGCGTCACCGGCCGTTCGCGGCACCAAAGAACGCACCTCCACGGATTCTCACGAGAGCGGGCCCCTCTCATCGGATCGGTGCGAGCCGGCCGCCCGCGGTCACAGCGCGACGATGTCGTAGATCTCCGGGCCGAACTCCGCCATCGGGATCCGGCCGATGACCGACCCGCGTGCCGCGTCGACGATCCATACGGCGCATTCCTCGGTCTCGTAACGGCTTCTCTCGCCTCGGACGCGCCCCGAACTGGTGCCGAGGCAGACGACGTCGTCCGACAGCCAGCAGGCGCCGCGGACGTAACCGCTGAGGGTGACGACGGGGCCCTTCTCGGAGCAGAACCGCCGCCGTCCCGACTCGCAGTAGTACAGGAGGCCGCCCCGCTCCGTCAGGGAATGCGGCTGCGAGACGCCGGTGATCGCCGGCCTGCCGCCGGTCACGTCGACGATGTAGCCGTCGTGCGCGTCCCTCAGGGATCCCGTCGGCGACTCGCCGAAGGCGGACACCAGGAGGCTTCCCTCCCGGCGCAGGAGGCTGTTCGCGTGGTGCGTGTCGCGCACGGCGTCGGCGGCCCGCCACTCCACCCGCCGCCGTCCGGTGTCGGGCCGTCCGCCGCTGAGGGGGAAGTGCACCAGTTCGTTGGTGCCCGAGGAGACGGCGTGGAGGTCGCCGCCGGCGGCGAGCACGCTGTGCCCGTCCATCACGCCGGGCAGTGGCGTGACGAGCGGTTCCCGCTCACCGGCCCTGTCGAGGGTGACCAGCGAGGACCGGTCGTCCGCGGCCACCGCGAGAACGTGGATCCGCCCGCCGTCGGCCGACAGGCCCATGCACCGCTGGAATCCGGCGGGCACCGCGAACGGGGCCTCGCGGGCGGCGAGCGTGTCCGTATCGATGACGACCAGCCGGGGCACGGCGTCGGGCCGGTGGCCGTAGACACTGACGAGGATCTCGCTCACCGGCCGGTTCCCCTGTCCATGCACACTCCCTCGAAGTCGTGGTCGCGGTCGCGGTGTCGGTCGTGGTGGCGGTCGTGGTGGCGGTCGTGCCGTCGGGGCGTCAGTCCCATCCGGTACGGGCGCGGACCCACGCGAGGGTCGCGTTCCCCTCAAGCCGCTGGAAGTCCCGCAGGGTGGGCAGGCCCGGAGGGGGCGGTTCGCTCGCGGCCTCCGTCCACATGCCGCTCAGCCCGATGAGGAAGGCGTCGATATGTTCCGGCGGCACCGACGCGAGGAGCCGGTCGCCGGCCACGTAGGGCTCGGGGTCTCCCCCGTACGTCGCCACGTTCACCAGGAGGGAGACCTTGTCCAGCCAGGGGGCACCCGCCGAGGCCCAGGCCCAGTCGACGATGTACGCGGCACCGTCGTGGGCCACGACGATGTTGTCCGCGCGCAGATCGAGATGGACGAGGAATTCCCCCGCCACGCATTCCAGGGCGTCATCGGCGGCCTTGGTCAGGCGTTCGATGTTGCGGCGCTCCCAGGCGGAGAGCCGGTGCGGAGTTTCCGCCAGCCGGTGATATGCGTGAAAGCTCGACTCCAGGCGTTCCCGTACGGAAGGAATGGCGGCCAGGTCCCCGGAGACCGGCGCGGCGGTCAGGAGTTCGGTCGTTCTCATGAGGCGCCGGACGTCCGCCGCCTTCCAGGGCACCTCGGGGGAACTCCCGATGACGGCGTCGAAGACCAGCGCGATCCATTCACCGTCATCGTGGACATGACGCAGGCGCGGCGCGGGAATCCCGTCCGGCATGGCGGCCGAGTACGCGGCCTCTTCCCGGTACATGCCCGGCGACACGGGATTGAGGTCGGCGTTCACCGCCTTGACGAAGTACCCGGCCCCGTCGGCGCAGGTCACGAGGGCGGCCATCCCGGGCGAGAACCCGCCGTGACAGGTCTCCGACCCGACGACCGGCGAGCCCAGCCGTTCCTCGATGGCGAGCCGAATCCCCGGCGGAAGTGCGGGCCATTCCATCCGGCGCGGCGAAATGGGTGTACGCGGCGGAACCGGCACCGGCATCCGCCCCCTTACCTCCGCACGGGCCGACGCGCGGTCCGGCTGAACGGACCCGGCGGGCCGATGCTCCCCGAAACCGGAAAGCAGGCCGTTGGAGGCCCATTCCCGGTACGCCTTCATGATCGTAATATCGGCCCGACCGGCATGCAAGGGCAGGGCCGGAGAAGGGCGGGTGACGTGCGCGTACTGATCATCGAACGAACGGCATTCGTCTCCCGCACGGTGGCCGAAATCGCCGCCGGGCCCGCGGGTGGACGCTGATCCGCCTCGCCCAGGGCGCGTCGGAGGGGACGGTCGGCCGCGAGGGGGCCGTGACTCGGTCGGGCTTGGAGGGGACGGGTCAGCGGCGTCCTGCCGCGATGCGGCGGGCGCGCTGTGCGGAGACGGCCCAGCGCGGCGCGCCGCCCGACCGCAGCCGTTCGAGGTCGTCGACGACGGCGCCGAGGATCCGCTGGTTCGCCGACCGCAGCCGCCCGGCGACGTGGGGGGTGTGCACGACGTTGGGCAGGCCGCGGAGCGGGTGGCCGGGCGCGGCGGGCTCCTCGTCCCAGACGTCGATGCCGACCGTGATGTCGCCGGCGGACGCCCTCTCCACCAGCGCGCCGAAGTCGACGGTCGACGCCCGGCCGAGCAGGACCACCACCGCGCCGGGACGCAGCGCCTCCAGCGCGGCGCGGTCGACGATGCCGGCGGTGTAGCGGCGGGGCTGGGTCGCGACGACGAGCACGTCCGCGGAGCCGGCGATCTCGTGGACGGGACGCGGGCGCACGCCGAGCCGTGCCGCCTCCTCCTCGCCGAGGTAGGACGACCAGACATCGACGTCGCAGCCGAAGGGGCGCAGCATGGTGGCGAGCGCCCGCCCGATCTCGCCCATGCCGACGATGCCGACCCTGCTCCCGCGCAGCTCGCGGTCGATGCCCGTGTCGTCGGCCCAGCCGTCGAACCAGCCGCCGGCGGCCACCTCCGCGTGATGCGCCGGTATCCGCCGCAGGCAGGACAGGATGAGGCCCAGCCCGAACTCGGCCACCGCCCAGCCCATCGAGCCGGACGCGTCGACCGGTGTGATCCCGCGTTCCAGGGCGTCCCCGGGGTCGATGAAGCGCCACCGGTTGTCCTGCCCGCAGCCGACGAAGCTCAGCCGGGGAAGCCCGTCCAGCCGTTCGGCCGTGAGCCGCGGCATCCGGGTCGCCCAGCCGGCCACCACGAGCGCGGTACGGTCCCGCAGCGCGTCGAGGACCCGGTCCACACCGGCGCTCTCGGGCAGGTGCTCGACGGGGCCCAGCGCCCTGAGCCGGGCCAGCGCGGACTCGGTGACGGACACCTCCCGCCCGAAGTCGTCCGATACGAGAAGGATGCGGTCAGCTCCCACCGTGGGCCTTTCGTCAGTCCTCGCGGCGAGCCCTCAGCGCTCGCGGGCGGCCGTCAGTCCTCGCAGTGAATAGGCCGGATCGAGGGGCAGCCGCTGGCGCCCGCCGCCGAGCGCGGCGCGGTAGCCCGCCAGGCAGACCTCGAGCGCGGCCAGGGCGCGTTCGGCGTCGTGCAGGGGCGCCCTCTCCTCCCGCATGGCGGTGATGAGCTCCCCGAGGGACCGTTCCCACTGGGTGGGGGCGAGCGGGCTCTCGAGCCCGGCGGCGGGGTCGTCGCCGTTCCCGGCGGACGCGGCCAGGACGCGCAGGCGGGTGCCGCGCCGCCAGCCGCCCTCGCCGTCGGGCTCCGTGCACCCGATCTCGATGACGCCGCCGGTCCCCCAGAGCCGGAACAGCGGCTGCCCGAGGGGCTGCCCGCTGGTCTCCAGCACGCCGCGGACGCCGCCCTCGTGCCGCCAGGTGATCATGGCGTGGCCTTCGAGGCTCAGCCCGGCGTGCGCCTGGGGCTCCTGGAAGTCGGCCAGCCCGTCGACCCAGGTGATCGGGTCGTCGCCGACGACCAGGCGGGCGTAGTCGACCCAGTGCGGCCCCCAGTCCAGCAGCGTCCCCTTGGGGCCGAACCCCTCCATCCGGACCAGGTCGCCGACCCGGCCCTCGCGCAGGAGCGCCAGGGCCCGGACGAAGGGCTCGCCGAACCGGCGCTGGTGGTTGACCGCGAGCGTGACCCCCGCGTCCGCCGCGCGCGCCGCCAGCTCGCGCCCTTCGGCGAGCGACAGCGACAGCGGCTTCTCGCAGAGGATCCCGCCGCGGAACCCCAGGTCGATGAGGTCGTGGACGAGGGCCGGCTGCTCGGCCGGCCCGGTCGCGACGACGATGACCCGGGGGTCGCACGCCACCAGCTCGCCGAGGGTGGCGACGGCGCGCCCCCCGTGCTCGGCGGCCAGCTCCTTGGCCCGCGAGGGGTCGGCGTCCACGCAGGCCACCAGCCGTGCGTCCGGATGGCGGCCGACGGTGATCGCGTGGGCGCCGCCGGCGGTACCGCAGCCGACGAGGCCGACACCGGCGGCCCCCATCGCGTCGCTCAAGCCACCACGTCCAGCCGTGGGAAGATCGGCTCGGGCTTCACCATCGTCCGGCCCGCGAGGCCGTCGAGCCAGTCCGCGGCGTCGCCGAGGTGGCGGCCCTCCTCGCCCAGCGTGGCGAGGATCTTCTCCGCCGCCTCGGGCAGGAACGGCATCAGCAGCAGGCCGAGCCGGCGGACGGCTCCGGCGAGGTGCAGGAAGACGGTGTCCATCCGCGCCGCCGCCGTCTCGTCGCCGCCGGCCGCGGCCTTGGCCAGGTGCCAGGGCGCGTTGTCGTCGACGTAGGAGTTGGAGGCGCGGATCAGGTCGCCGACGTGGCCGAGGGCCTCGCGGTGGTCGTAGCGCTCCATCGCCGCCACCATCCCGGCGGAGGCGTCGGCCACCTTGCGGGCGAGCTGCTCGTCCTGCTCCTGGCGCTCGTCCGAGTCCGGGACCGTGCCGTCCCGGTACCGGCCGATCATGCTGGCCACCCGGCTCACCAGGTTGCCCAGGCCGTTGGCCAGGTCGGAGGTGTAGCGCATGACGAGGCGTTCCTCGTTGAAGTCGCCGTCGGCGAACGGCGACAGGTCGGCGAGCAGCGCGTACCGCACGGCGTCGATGCCGTACTTGCCGACCACCTCCACGGGGTCGACGACGTTGCCCAGCGACTTGCTGAGCTTCTGGCCGTTGGCGGTGATGTAACCGTGGACGACCGTCTCCGTGGGCAGCGGCAGCCCCGCCGACATGAGCATCGCCGGCCAGTAGACCGCGTGGAAGCGGGAGACCCCCTTGCCGAGGACGTGCGTACGGGCCTCGGCGTCCTCCCAGTAACGCTTGTAGAGGTCGTCGCCCTCGGCCCACCCCAGCGCGGTGATGTAGTTGGTGAGCGCGTCGATCCAGACGTAGATGACCTGGCTCGGGTCGCCGGGCACCGGGATGCCCCAGCCCCGGGCACGGTCGGTGGAACGGGAGATGCTGATGTCCTCCAGCCCCGCCTCGACGAAGCTGACGACCTCGTTGTAACGGCTCGCGGGCACGATCCGCAGCGCGCCGGACTTGAAGGCGTCCAGCAGCCGGTCCTGGTAGCGGGAGAGCCGGAAGAAGTAGTTCTCCTCGCTGACCAGTTCCGGCACCGTCAGGTGCTCGGGGCACTTGCCGTCGATGAGCTCGGACGGCGAGTAGAACTGCTCGCAGCCGATGCAGTAGAGCCCCTCGTACGACTTCTTGTAGATGTCCCCCCTGGCGGCGATCAGCTCCCAGATGCGGGCCGCCCCGTCGATGTGGCGCTGGTCGACGCTCGTCCGGATGAAGTCGTCCTGACTCAGCCGCAACTGGTCGAGCAGTTCCTGGAAGTAAACGACGTTCCGATCCACGAGTTCCCGAGTCGAAACACCCTCGGCCTCGGCCGCGATGACATTTTTCAGGCTGTTCTCGTCCGAGCCTGTGAGAAAGAAGACATCGCGCCCCTGAAGGCGTTGGAAGCGCGCGAAGCAGTCCGCCTGAACGTACTCCAGCGCATGCCCCAGATGAGGCCGGGCATTGACATATGGAATCGTGGTCGAGATGAACCTGCTGTTGCTCACATCGCCCTCGTATTGAGTCCGCGGTTAGCGCCGTCGGTCGGCGCTTCCCTCAAAACAGTCAGTCTATCCTCCCGGCGCACCCCCCGACGGTGGTACGCACGGGGACGCCTCCGGCCGCGCAGAGGCCGCTCATGGCGTGCTCACAGGCCGCCCAGGTCGCGCAGCAGGGGGCGGGCGAGGTCGCTGAACAGGCAGTCGTTGCGCCGGACCCACTCCTCGTCCATCACCCGGGTGTACTTCCGGCTGTGGTAGCCGAAATGATGCAGGACGCGGATCGTGTCGGACGGAAGGCGCTCGGTGAACACGACCTCCCAGTCGTTCCAGTGCACCGGGAAGTAGGACTTGAGATCGCCGAACTCCACCGGCGGTGAGTGCTCGCGGACGACGCGCGTCCACCGGTAGATGATGCTCTGGTAGACGTCCAGGTCGGCCTCCGGCATTTCCTCCAGGGCGGCCAGGGTGGACGTCAGGACGGGGTGCCCCGCGGGCAGGGCGAGGCAGCCGAGATGGACGATCTTGCCTTCCTCCAGCAGGAGGACTTCGGGCGTCCGGCCGAGGTCCGTGCAGGTCAGCGTGTCGGTGTCGAGATAGATGCCGCCGTGCTCGGCGAGCAGTGCGAGCCGCACGAGGTCGGAACGGTGCGCCACGAAACGCATGCGGCCGTACAGCAGCCGCAGTTCCGGCGGCAGCAGCGAACGCGTGTCCAGGGGCTCCACCGTCACACCGGGAAGCCGTCCGGCCCTGTCGAAGTGGACGTTGTCCACCGGACGCTCGTCCACCACGACGACCACGTCCATGCCGGACGCGTGCCGCGCCGCGGAGGCGACGGCGAGATAGTTCCCGAAGTCGAACTCCTGGCCGGACCAGTAGAAGAAGACGCTCACGTTCCGCCCGCTCCCTTCTCCGAGTCGCGGCGCGGTGACGCGGAGCGCAGGTCCACGCGCCAGACGAGTTCTGTTCGCAACGGCCCGTCGAGGTCGAGGAAGTGGCCCGCGTACACCGCCAGCGGCGCCAGCTGCGACGCGTAGGCCAGGGCCGCGCGGTGCTTCACCGCCCACGCCTCCTCTGAGAGGCGGAGGGTGCGTGCCTCCAGGGGCCCGAAATCCTCGACGACCGGTGCCAGCCGTGCCCGCCATTCCTCATCGGCCGGCGCCTCCGCGCCGTCACCGGGCCAGTGGTCCGACATGCTCGCGTACGGCTGGTCGGCGTACAGCCAGAGCTCGCCCGCGTCCCGCGCCGCCAGGGCCCTGAGGGCGGCGTCCCTGGTACGGCGGTGATCGGGATGGTGGCCGATGGCCGCCGGGACGAGGAAGAGGGTGTCCTGGGCGCTACGGGTCCCGGTGACCTCGGCCAGGGTCTCGGCCAGCGCCTCGGCGAGCGTCTCGGTGGAGGCGGGGGTGCCGTAGGCGTCGTCCGGGTGGGGCAGGTGGACGGGTTCGGCGCCGAGGATCTCGCAGGCGGCGCGGTCCTCCGACCGTCTGGCCTCGATCGCCGCGGAGGCGGACGCGAACCCGCAGCGCCGGTCCCAGTGCGACGGCGGGGCGCCGGGGGGAGCGCCGCCGTGGACGGTGACGACGGCGATCCGGCCGGTCAGCGTCCCGAGCAGGCCGCCTGCCGAGAGCGCCACGTCGTCGAGGTGCGGAGACAGGGCCACCACCCGCTCGTACCGGGACCCGCCGATCACGTGATCCGGCCGTGGCCGCAGGTGACGCACTGGTCCAGCGCGAAGTCGCCGCGGACGTTGGCCCGGTGCACCCGCATGCGCTCCTCCGACGACCACGCCTCCTCGATCGTCATGTCGCGCATGTTCCCGAAGACCTTGCGGGCGAGGAAGTCCTCGCAGCACAGGATGAGCTGGCCGTGGGCGTTGATGTGCAGCTCGTTCATCACCACGCCGCACGCCTTGCGGCGCTTGACCCGCATCGGGATCAGGCCGGCGCGGTTGGAGGCGTTCAGCTTGATCGACTGCGCGGTCTTGTAGCGGATCTTCGGGTGCGTTCCCCCGGACGCGTCCAGGATCCGCTTGACCCCGGGCGGCATCTTCTCGCCGTGCTGGGTGATGACGAAGGCGTCCACCGACGAGTCGATCCGCTCGAACAGCTCGGGGGTGAGGAAGTCGCCGTTGGTGTAGAGGGCGATCCGGGCCAGCGGCATCTCCCGCCGGGCCATCTCCAGCAGGTGCGGCATCCGCTCGTCGGCCAGCGGCTCACCGTAGTTGTGCGGGCTGAACTGGTGGCAGAAATGGTTGCGCCCGAGGTCCTGGACGATTTTGTGGAACAATTCTTCGGGCATCCTGACCTCGTTCGCGCGCAGGCCGCGGTCGAACACGCTGTTCGGGCAGTAGGTGCAGCGCCGGTTGCAGTACGTGGTCGTCTCGACTTCGACGAACATGGGTTGGTGGTCGGTGAAGAGTCCCATCCGCTGTCACCTCAATCGGTGGTACCGAGTCGTCGAGCATAGATCAACAGGAAGTACCGGAAATCGGCGGCCAGCCGCAGTGGCGGCACGCAGGCGCGGTTCCGTTCGTTGAAATGGCTGATGATGTAGGTGAAACCGTGCTCGTGCAGGCGGCCGAGAATGCGATGCAGCGTCTGCGGGAGTTCACCGAACCCGTGGTATTCGATGAGCACCTGGTCCACCTGGGCGAGGCGGCCTCCCAGCTCGTTCACGACGTCCCATTCGGAGCCCTCCACGTTCAGCTTGAGCAGCGACACCGACGACGGCAGGTAGGCGCTCAGCGGGCGTGCGGGCACCGTGGTGAGGCGGCCCCCGCGGGAACGGACGCGCAGGCTTCCGGCGTCGTCGCCGGTCGCCAGGAACTCCAGCGCGCCCTCCCGGTCGGCGAGGGCCACGTTGTGCGCCTCCACGTCCCCCGCGCCGTTGCGCTCCAGGTTCCCCTTCAGAACCTCGAACAGCTCCGGGTCGGGCTCGAACGCCAGGATCCGCGCCTCGGGGAACCGGGCCCGGAACCGCAGGGCGCTGAGCCCGAGCCAGGCACCGCCGTCGACGACGACCGCGGGGCGGGCGAGCCCGTCCACGTCGTAGACACCGTCCCGGAACAGCAGTTCCAGTGACGTCGCCAGCGCGCGGGGCCGGCGGTACTCCAGCTCCCAGTCCCCGAGCCGGACGGTCCCGCGCGACGGGCAGTCCGGGTCGCGGAGGCGGGAGCACAGCTCCGTGATCTCGTCCGGTCCGGCCACGGCGCCGGCGGCGGGACGGAGGTAGGGGTCGGGCACGGGCGCTCCCATCTCATGACTCATGACTCTCGGCGACGCGTCCGCCCACCACTCCCGAGGCCCGGTACGGAGTCCAGCGCGCCCGCCAGCGCGTCCGCGACCACGTCCACGGTCTCGGTGTCATGGGCACTGCTCACGAAGTTGGGGCCGGTGCGCGCGAGCACGCCGCGCCGGGCCATCTCATCGATGACGCTCCGGTCGATGCCGGGGTCGCCGGTGAGGCGGAGGAACGGCATCTCGTCGTGGCCGTGGACCACCGGCCCCAGGCCGCGCCGGGCCGCGACCCGGTCCAGCGCCTCGCGCAGCCGCCGCCCGGTACCGGCCAGCCGTTCGTGGTGCTCGGGGCGCGCGTACTCGCGCAGGCTCGCCTTCATCACCTCGAACACCAGGACGTCGCCGGTCCGGCCACCGCCGTCCTCGTCCCGCGAAAGCCCGCCCATGACGTCCGGCCGCCCGGCGACGGCCGCCGCCGTCAGCCCCGAGGCCAGGCCGTGCGACAGGCAGACGAGGTCCCCGGTCACGCCGTGCCGCCCGCCGAGCCCGCCGGGGAACCGGAAGGCCGTGAGCCCCTCGTCCAGCACCAGCAGAGCGCCCCTGTCCTTGCACGCGTCCAGGAGCGCGCGCAGGAAGCCCTCGGTGAGGACGCGGTGGAGCGGGCCGGCGACGAGCACGGCGGCGAACCGGGCCCCTTCCGCGGCGACCAGGGCGGCCAGCCGTTCCTCGTCCCGGGCGTCGTCGAGCGGGGCCGTGGTGACCGGCCCGGCCACCCGTCCCGCGGCGCCGTCCGGCCAGCCCACCGGGCCCGCCGTCAGCACCTCCGCGCGGCCCGTGAACCGGCGCGCCAGCCCGGCCGCCGTCCGGACGGCGTCGGCCGCCGACGGGACGAAACGCACGGCCCCGGCGCCCGGAACGGCCTGGACGACCAGGCCGGCCGCGGCGACGCGGGCCGGGAACGCCGGGGCGAGCGCCAGCCCGTTCACCGTCCGCTCGCGGATCACCCGGGTGACGGCGGGGTGGTCGTGCCCGAGGACGACCGCGCCGTCCCCGCACAGCAGGTCGATGTAGGGGAGGCCGTCCACGTCCCAGACGACCGGGCCCCGCGCCCGTTCCAGGAACCGCCGCGGCGGCTCGCCTCCGGGGGCGGGCATGTCCGGGGCCGGGGGCCACGGGCCCGGGAGCAGGCGCTCCTCGTCGGCGCCGAAGGCCGACGATCGCACCGGCGGCGGGACGGCGCCGTCGCGCGGCAGGCCGATGCTCCCGAGGGCGTGCGACTCCGCCGGCACGATGACCTTGTGCGCGGCACGCTCGCGGAGCCATTCCCGCCCGATGTCGCGGACCACGATGTCCTTGGTCCACAGCGCGTTGTGCCAGGCCCGGGAGCGTTCCGCGATGACGTGCTCCCGGACGCGCTCGTCCGGGCAGCGGATCGGGTCGGAGGTCGCCAGCGCCTTGGCGACCGCCGGAACCCAGCGGTCGGCACGATGGACGTGCGGCGCCAGCGGCAGGTAGCTCGCCGCCCAGCTGGCCGCGGTGAGCCGGAGCAGGCCGACCCTGCTCCCGGCGATCTCCTCGGCCTCCCCGGCGCGGTCGAAGGTCCCCCCGCGCGCGACGTGGTCGCTGGCGAAGGAGATCTGCGTGCTGTCCTGGTCGGCGAGGTCCGCGATCAGGGCGTCCAGGTCGACGTCCCGGTGGAACTCCCAGTCGTCCTCCAGGTGGATCCCGACCGGGGCGCGCTTGTGGGCGAACAGGACCGACAGCGCGCCCTGGAGGCCGACGTGCCGCGGGAACTCCTCCACGACCACCCCGCAGACGCGCTCGTCCGCCTTCGGGAGGTCCCGGAGGTAGTCGCGCACCGCCCCGGCCTCGCCGTCGCTCACCGGGTAGGCGGGATCGAGGGTGACCAGGACGCGGAAGCATCCGGAGTACCGGAAATGCCGGAAGAACGAGTCGTACGTCCGGATCAGCGTCGGCCGGAGGGTGGAGGTCGTGCTCAGCTCGACGCAGCCCGGCCCGTGCTCCCCCATCGGGGGGCGGCCCTCGTTCATGAAGCGCCGAGGACGCGGGACGGCGGTGGCCGGAGTCCTTCCAGGATCTCCATGTACTCCAGGCCCGGCGGCGGAGGCACCTTCGGGACCTCCGGAGGGGCCTCGATCCACCGCCGCGACGCCCACCCCGCCGTCAGCTCCGGCCAGTCCGGGGTACGCGGCCATCCGTGCGGGTGCAGGAACTCCGGCCTGATCGGGTCCGCCGGCAGCTGGTAGCGGAAGTCGCCCGACAGGCGGACGCGGTCGCTGCGGTTGGCCATCGCCCCGTGCACCGTCAGGCTGTGGAAGACGACGATGTCGCCCGGCCGGTAGTCGGCCGTCGCCCAGCGCGGGTCGTCCGGATCCACCCGCACGTACAGGGGACGCGCGCCGCCCATGGCGGGGTCCGGGAGCCGGAAGCCGTCCCGATGGGAGCCCGAGAGGACGCACAGGCCCTGGTGTTCGCCCGAGCAGGGGGTGAACGGGATCCAGACGGTGAGCACGTCCGTCGTGACGTGCAGGACCACGAAGTCCTGGTGCGGCCTGGTGAGGAACGCGGCGGGGGCGTCGGTGGGGAAGGAGATCCTGCCGACCCTCGCCGGATGGCAGAAGGCGGAACCGCCGAGAAGCCCCGAGGTCACCTCCAGCAGGGCCGGATCGTGGCCCAGCGCGTGGAACGACTCGACGCTCTGCAGCCCCCCGTACCCCTGGCTCAGGGACTCGCCGGTGAACCGGCGGTCGCGGGAACGCACCCGGGTCGTGCCGGGCTCGTCCAGCCAGCCGACCCGCAGGAGGGCGGCCTGGACGTCGGCGGAGACGGCCTCGACCCGGTCCGGGTCCAGCGTTCCGGGCAGGTAGACGTAGCCGTCCTCACGAAGCCGTCCGGCCAGGTCGTTCATGTCGTCGCGCACGTCGCTCGAATCGCGCAGTGTCCGCATGTCGGGCCTCCTTCCGTCCTGGACGTGAAGTTCAGTAGAAGCGTCCTCCCAGGAGGACCTCGCTCCCGGCCGCGCCGCACCTCCCGCAGGGCGCCTCCGCCTCGGGCACGACCTGGCCGAAGACCTGCTCGCCGTCCGCGCCCGCGCATCCGTCGCAGCGCGCGACCAGCAGCCCCGCGTCCCGCAGCCCGGCGGTGAACCGGAGGGCCGAGGACCGCCGGAGCCGCTCGTCGTGCGCCGCCAGCTCGCCGCGCAGCGTCCCCGCGTCCGGCAGATCCGGCAGGTCCGACCGGTGCAGGGGGGACCGGCGCGCCAGGCGAAGCCCCTCGTCCCGCACGCCGAGGACGAGCGGCACCCCTTCACGGAAGTGGCGCCGTTCCCCGCGCCGCCGGGCGGACCGCCGCGGCGCGCACGCCGTCACACCGACGCGGGCGCCGTCGCGGAGCAGCCGGTCCCGCCATCCGCGGATCCGCTCGTCCTCCTCCGCGGCCAGCACCCCGATCTCGGTGCCCGCGAGGACGGAGGGGAGGACCAGCCCGGAGGAGTCACGGTGGTGCAGGGCGACGAGGGCCAGCAGCTTGCCGGTGAAGCCGACGTCGATCACCTCGGCGCCGGCGCGGAGCAGGTCCCGGTAGCGGCCGGACATCACGTACAGCGTCGCGGTGACCGTGGGCCGCCCGTCCGGCAGGCAGCTGACCGTGAGATAGGTCGTCCGGCCGTAGGAGGCCAGGCTTCCCGTCCGCACGGTCATGACCGGCAGGCACAGCGCCTCGTGCAGGCGGGTCAGGGCCAGCCGGTGCCGCTCCAGCTCGCCGAGTGCGTCGTCGTCCGGGACGAGGTGCGTCACCTGGACCGCCGGCCAGATGTGCCGGTCCCGGAAGAGCGGCTGCGCGCCGCCGGGCAGCTCGCGCAGCAGCCCCCCGACGGCCACCAGCGGGCCGGGGACGCCGTGCTCGCGCAGCCATCCGACGCTGGCCGCCATGTTGTCGGGCGCGAGCACGCAGGGGCCACCGGCCTCGGGGACGTCCGCCTCGTAGACGTTGGAGTAGTCACCGAAGACCGCGCGGTACTCGGCGGCGGGCATGAGGAAGGGGTGCTCGACGATCGTGGGCGCCCACCACCGCGCGAGCGCCGTCTCGAACGCCGAGACCAGCCGGCGGGCCGCGCGGAGCCCGGCGTCCCGCCACACCGGGATCCCCCGGCCGTAGCCGCCGGGCAGGACGAACCCGGCGTCCTCGAGGGTACGGAGGTAGGCGTCACCGATCACCGGGGGCCTCCCCTCGGTCCGCGCCCGGGGCCGCGCCCGGGGCCGGGGCCGCGCGCCCGACCCTCGCTTCGGCCGGCGGTTCGGCCGGCGATCCGGCTTGCGGCTCGGAGGCGAGCAGGGCGGCGACGCGCAGGGTCGGGCGTCCCCACTGCTCGCCTTCCGCGACGGCCGACCGCGCCGCGAACGGGGCGAGGGCGCCCAGCACCCTCTCCCCGCGCTCGGCCAGCGCGGACCGGTCCCGCTCGAACGCCTCGACCATGAGCAGCCGGTCGGTCTGCCCGTCCGGAACGATCGCCCAGCCGAGCGAGAAGGACCGGCGCAGGCCCCGGCGCAGCCAGCCCCGGTCGACGATCTCGAAGTCGGTGCCCCAGGAGCGCAGGTACCACTCGCCGCCGTCCGGCGTCCCGGTCCGGAGCGGGTAGCGGAAGCCTCGCGGACCGGCGACGGGGAAGGCCGGCACGGCGAGCAGCCGCGTGAAGCCGGCCTCCTCCAGCGCGCGCGCCGCGCCGGCGCTCACCTCGTCATCGAACAGCGGCATCGGTGACCTCGATCGATCCCCGGTCCGCGTCGAGCGCGACCGCGCAGCCCAGCGGCAGGGTGGGCATGGGGTCGCAGTGACCGGCCAGCACGCCGCAGACGACGGGGAACCCGCGGCCGGCGTAGCGCCCGGCCACGTGCTCGCGCAGCGCGTCCTCGAACTCGGGCGCGGCCCGGAACCCGTGCCCGACGATCATGCCCGCCAGGTCGTCCATGACCCCGGCCATCTCCAGGTGGGTCAGGAGCTGGTCGATCCTGGGGATGGAGGTGAGGCAGGTCTCCCACAGCAGGACCGCGCCGCGGAAGTCCGGGAGGTACCCGGTGCCGGCCAGCACGGACATGGTGTCGAGGTTGCCGCCGAGGAGCGGCCCCGCCCCCTCCCCCCCGGCGATCCACGACCAGGGCCGGGTGCCGCCGGACGCCCGTTCCCGGTCGTCCTCGGAGTCCCAGAGCAGGAACTCGTCGGTCCAGCGCGAGGGGTGGACGAGGGGTCCCGCGGCGACGGGCCGTCCGAGGGCCGCCAGGAAACCGTCCCGGGTGTAGGGGAGCGGTTCCGGGAACTCGCCGAACTCCGCCATGACCGTCGGCCCGTGGAAGGTCACGACCCCCGCCTTGGCGACGCAGGCGAGCAGCAGGGCCGTGATGTCGCTGTAACCGACGATGATCTTGGGGTCGGCACGGAGCGCGGCGTAGTCGATCAGGGGCAGGATCGCGTTGCAGGTGTGCCCCCCGATCGTGGCGACGATCGCCCGCACCTCCGGGTCGCGGAGGAACGCGTTGATCTCGGCCGCGCGCTCCTCCGGCGTCCCGGAGCCGTGACCGGTGCCCCAGGTCCGCGTCCCCTCCCTGACCTCGAACCCCATCGCGCCGAGGGCGCCGGCGGCGCGGCGGAACCGGTGCGGCGCGACGGGCGCGCCGGGCCCGGACGGGCTGACGACGCCGATGGCGTCGCCCGCCCGCAGGCCCGGCGGGCGCAGGAGCCCGGCGCGCTCCAGGACCGGCCCCGCCATCACGCCTCCATGGCCTTGGTGAGCACCCAGGTCTCCCGCAACGTCTCCGGGCCCGCCGGACGGCGGGTGTAGTCGTCGTACACCTCGACGCCCGCGAATCCCGCGCCCCGCGCGAGCGACTCCAGGTGGGGACGTTCGTAGGCGCGCTGCCGGTGGCGCTCCTCGTGGCGCGTGAACGTCCCGTCCGGCGACCGGACGAACAGGGTGATCAGGAAGTCGCAGCAGGACGTGTCCGGATCGAACCTGTTCCGCCAGACGTAGGCGAAGTCCTCCAGGTCGTCCCCGTAGTGGGACGACCCGAAGACGTCACGGAGCTTGCGCGGCGCGTTGACGTCGAAGACGAACGTCCCGCCCGGTCTCAGGACCCGGGCCGCCGACCTCAGGGTCTCCCGCAGGCCGGCCTCGTCGCACAGGTAGTTCACGCTGTCGAAGACGCACAGGACGGAGTCGAACGGTCCCTCGGCCGGCACGTCGGGAAGCTCGGCGCGGATGAGGGGCGCCCGGCCGCCCAGCTTCTCCCGGGCCCGCTCCAGCATGCTGCTGGAGCGGTCCAAACCCGTGCAGGCGTACCCGCGGCCGGTCAGGCGCTCCAGGACGGTGCCCGTCCCGCAGCACAGTTCGAGCACCTCACGGACGTCGAGGGGACCGGCGCGCCACTCGTCCTCGATGAAGTCGCACCAGGCCTCGTAGTCGTTCTCGGCGGTCCACCGGTCGTAGACCCGTGCCAGGTACTCGTACGGCTGCGCCGGCGGGGCCAGGTCGCCGGTCGCCCGCGTCATGGCTTGTACACGTGGATCATGAGGTTCACCCCGCGATCGGCCCAGCCGGGCCTCCCGTTCACGGCGAGCTCCTGCTCCAGGGCGGCCTCGAAGACGGAGGGGTCCTCCAGCGACCTGGAGACGTCGCTCATCTTCTCGTAGGGGTAGGTGAAGTCCTCCGGTCCCGGGGTCAGCAGGGCCGTGACCCCGAAGACGCCGCGGACCTCGAATCCCGCCCCCGCCGCGAGTTCGGTGAGGTCGGCGGCGGAGAACACCCTGAGCGGGGGGACGTGCGGCGCCCACTGCACGATCGAGGTCGCGGCGAGCTCGCGGATCTCCTCCGCGGAGGCGAGGTCCCGGTTGAACTTCGACGCGAGGGCGTTGGCGAGCCCCTGCCCCATGACCAGGCCGTGCCTGCCCGGCTTGAGCACCCGGTGCATCGTGGCGAACGCCCGGCCCGGATCGGTGTTGAAGCTGAGCATGTTGTAGATGCTGACGAGACCGTCGAAGGACTCGTCGGCCAGCTCCGGGGCGTCCTCGATGTCGCAGTGGACCAGGTCGACGCTCCCGGCGACGTCCTCGACCTCCGGCCGCGCGAGGCTCTCGGCGGCCCGGTCCAGCATGGCGCGCGCCCGGTCGGCCACCGTCACCCGGGTCCCCAGCTCGCGGGCGCACCACTGGGCCCAGCGCCCCGTGCCGCCACCGGCGTCCACGATGTGGTCGCCCGGTCCCACGTGCAGGTGACGCCGGATCAGCTCACGGATGACCTCGTCGCAGAGCCGCCAGTACGAGGCCTCGTAGAAGTTGTCCACATTCTTGGCGTACGGCTCGAAGAACTGCTCGAACCTGTCGTCGGCGATCAGAACCATGAACGGTGTCCCCTCTACTGATCTTGCGAAATGCCCGTCCGGGCCGAGTCGTCAGGGCTTGAGCGCCAGATGCGTGCGCGGGAAGTGGCAGACGTCCCAGATCGCCGGCATCTCCAGCAGACCCTGGAGAAGGCGCTCCCAGCCGAGGCCGAATCCCGAGCTGCGGCGCCAGCCGTCGAGTTCCCGGGTCTGCAGGTACGGCGCGTAGTCCTCCGGAGGAAGCTGGAAGATCTCCGCCTTGGCCGCGAGCTCGTCGATCCCGCCGATGCGTTCACCACTGCCGATCACCTCGCGGTAACCGGGCCAGATGATGTCCGCGTTGTGGGCGACCTTGGGGTCGGAGTCAGAGATCTCCGCGTGGTAGAAGGGCACTTCGAGGAGCGGGAAACGGCTGACCACCACGGGCCCGCCGCAGATCCAGGTCAGCCGGATCTCCTCCCAGCTTCCGAAGGTCCCTTCCATGGTGAAACGCCGGAACCGATCCTCGCCGGTGTCCTCGTGAAGAAGGTCGAGCGCCTCACGGAAAGTCAGATGGGAATAGGCCGAAGGCGTGGTCAATGACGCCAGTTCGGTCATCTTCTCCGGGCTGAGGAAGTGCGCGAGGGCCTCCTCCTCATTGTCGAGGAGGTCCCTGACGACACGTCCCACGAGTCCGATCGCGCAGTCCAGGTTGGCCTGCTGCGAGACCCTTCCCTCGAACTCGATGTGATGGAACTCCGACAGGTGGGTGAAGTCGCTCTCCTCCAGGCGGAAGGAGTTGTAGACGCTGTAGGTCTCCTCCACTCCCGGCTGGGCCAACGCCAGTTCGAGATAGATCTGCGAGGACTCGGAAAGGAAGGCGGGGTCCGGCAGGTCGAACCATGAGAGCGCGACCGGGGAAGTGTCCGTCGTGTAACTTATCGCCTCTTTTCCGTGCACCGCGCCGGGAGAGGAGATCATGCGCGTGACCAGCGGAAGCAAGGTGAAGAGTGCGCCCCGCTCGGCGAAATGGGCATGGGCCGCGGAAAAGACGCGATGGTTGATCCTGGCGATGTTCGCGAAGGTCCTGTCGGCCGCGAGGTCCTGGACTCGGCCCAGGAATCTCGAAACCGGTACCTCCATCTTTCTCACATCATCGATGGGTCCATGGACGCGGTTACCCAGAAAACGAATCCGACCGTCGTTCAGCGCCTCGTAGGGACCTAGCAAGTAATGTCCTTTCACGGCGGCGAAGGATGACCACCAACGTGTTCGAGCGTGATCTGAACTAGAACCGAAGTGATGGGAGCCGTGCGGTTTGACCGCAGTACTTGGGAAGGTCGACTGCGTTGTCGTGGATCGTGCCACTGATGATCAGGTGAACTGTAACCACACGGCGCGGGAACTGTCGAGAGTCCCGATGGGCCCAAGTTTCCGCCCCTCCATACCGGCCCGAACGCCGAGCATGATTCTGTTCGGTATGGCTTTCGCGGAGGGCCTCATGGCCAGGCCGCGACGGCGGCGAACCCCGGGTTCCCCGTCCCATTCGGGCCACCCGCCATGGCGGGTGGCCCGCCATGGCGGGCGACGCCACGAACGAGCAGCACAGCGCCCGTTTCGCGCGCCCTCACGTCCGGCGGCGCGGGAGCGGCCCGCGAGGGCCGGCCGGTGGCCGGGGCCCGGTGGGCCGCCCCGGGGCGCCGGGTGCCGGAGCCGTGACGGGGCGGGTCCGGCGCCCCGGCCGGGCCCGGCCGGGCCCGGTCCGGTGTGACGACCGCCACCCCGGGCCCGGCTACCGTGGAGCCGCGGCGAACATCGATCTTGAGGCCCTGGACGCCGCGGTCCGCCCCCTCGCCCCAGGAGACCGGACCGGGATGGGCGCTTGCGCATGGCCTCGTTCGTCACACGGTCCTCCGCGACGGCTGGATCGTGGAGGTGCCCGTGACTTCACCTGGACCTGGAACATCGCGCCGGCGCCGGACGGAACGCCGGAGGCCGCGCGTCCGCGCTCTCGCCGCGGCGGGGGTCAGCGGGCGGCGAGAGTGGAGACGGCCTCGCGGAGTTCCATGATGCCGAAGGGCTTGCCGAGGACGCGGGTCAGCGTGCCGTCGTCCAGGTCGCCGGAGCTGGCGGCCGCCGCGGTGAGCACCAGCACGGGCAGCTTCGCGGTCCGCGTGTCGGTGCGGAGCCGGGCCAGGAGATCGGCGCCGTCCATGTCGGGGAGCATCCGGTCCAGGACCAGCAGCTCCGGCGGGCTGGCGCCGGTGAGCCTCCGCCAGCCGTCCTCGCCCTCCCCGACCAGGACGGCCTCGTGCCCATCGCGTTCCAAGACCGTGCGGAGCAGCTGCCCGACACGGGAATCCTCGACGATGAGCACCCGCATGTTCCGTCCTCTCCTTTCGGAGATGGTGCGCCTGGAGACTCCCGGGCGAGGTTACCAGCGCCCCGGCGCCGCCCCCGTGCGGTCGAGGAGGCGGGCGCGGGCGACCGGCGGCGGCCCGCCGGCCCGGCCGACCTGGATCATCGGCCGGGATCGACGCGGTGGTAGGGCGATTCGGTCATACCGAAACCACCCAGAATGATCAGCGAGATGGCTGCGCTGTACCAGAGTCGGGGCATTATCGCACTTCACCCTCGTATCACCTTCGATCGAAGATCCATCCGGATAGCATCGGGTTATGGCACGGGTATTGGTGGTGGACGATGACCCGCGGCTGGTAAAGGTGGTCGGGAAACTGCTGCGCAAGCGTGGCCACCAGGTGGAATCGGCGCCCAACGGCGAACTGGCCCGTCAGGCGCTGCGCCGCGGCGACATCGAGATCGCGTTGCTGGACGTCAACCTCCCGGACATCAACGGCCTGTCGCTCGTCTTCCAGCTGCGCGAGGAAGGGAACAACACACCGCTGATCCTGCTCACGGTCCGCACCGACGTGCACGACCAGGCGCTGGGGCTGCGGCTCGGCGGCGACGACTACATCGCCAAGCCGTTCAACCCCGAGGTGCTCCTGGCCAGGATCGAGGCCGTGCTGCGGCGCAGCGCGGAGAGCGCGCCCCGGCGGGCCGAGGGCGCGCGCGGCGACCGGCTGGAGATCCCGCCCCTGCTGATCGACCTCACCGCCCGGCAGGTGTACAAGGACGGGGTGGCGGTGCGGCTGGCCCCCATGGAGTGGGCCGTCCTGGAGTTCCTGGTGACCAACCGCGGCAGGGCGGTGTCCAAGGAGGAGCTCATGCTGGACGTGTGGGGCACCAGCCAGGGCGTCTCCCGGACGCTCGCCGAGCATGTCTCCCGGCTGCGCCGCAAACTCGGCGAGGGCCTGATCGAGACCCAGACAGGGTACGGATACCTCATTCCCTCGGCTCCTGGGCGTTTCGCAGCCACAGGTCGGTGACGAGGGCGTTCTCCCCCTCCAGCCGGCACCACATCTGGTGGCTGCGCGCCTGCATGACCGCGCGCCAGCGGGCCAGCCCGAGGTCGGCGCCGATCCCGTTCCGCGCGCCGGTCGGCCAGGGCATGCCGACCCTCGTCCGCGCCTTCTCCAGGTCCGGCCGGGCCAGGTCGCCGGAGACCGACCGCACGGTGTGGACGGTGAAGTCCCCCCGCCGCCGCGCGGAGACCTGCTGGCGGGCGGGCCGGCCGAGCAGCGCGGCATGGGTGCGGACGGTGTCGGCCACGATCAGGTCCGCGATGTCGTCGGGCGCCCGCGCGCCGTCCAGGTCGGTGAGCAGCCCGGCGAGCCCCTCGATGGCCGAGCCGAGCAGGCTCGCGTCCTCGCCCAGCTCGCGCGAGACCGCCTCGCCGAGCAGCCCGGCCGTCACCGAGGC
This sequence comes from Actinomadura viridis, assembly GCF_015751755.1. Lineage (GTDB taxonomy): Bacteria > Actinomycetota > Actinomycetes > Streptosporangiales > Streptosporangiaceae > Spirillospora > Spirillospora viridis. Next base: position 7,873,986 of record NZ_JADOUA010000001.1, on the reverse strand, counting down.
GATGGTGAGCTCGCCCGCCATCCGGTGGGCCAGCCCCCGGGCGAACCGGTCGTGCCACGGCTCCGGGTCCTGCCACGGTTCCGGATCCGTCCCGCCCGGACCGATGATCAACGCCGTCGTCCCGTCCAGCGGGACCGCGGTGAGCGGCCCGCAGGTGAACGTGGACCGCCAGCTCAGGGCCTGCCCCGCGGCGACGAGCGAGTCCCGGTCCAGGGGCGCCCCGTCGTCGCTGGTGAGGTCTTCCACGCGGCCGGGCGGGATCCCCGCCCGCGCGCGTACGAGCACGTGCCGCATCGGTTCACGCCACCCCGGGAGGCCCGCCGAGATCGCTCAGGATCGTTCGCACCGTCATGGTTCCTCTCGTGTCGCGGGCGGGCCGTGACCTCGCCTGGTCGTCCCGAACATTAGGCGCACGCGCCCTGACCTCTAAAGTCCGCCCGCCGGTGAATCGGCAACCCCGCCGCCGCGGATCCGTCGGCGCGTCCGGGGCCGCACACCGGGAGCACACAAGATGATCACTGCGAATCCAACAACGATTCCAAGGATGATCAATTCTTTGTCAACGGACTTGCCGATTCTCCCCCGGGCCAAACGGTCGGGCGCGGGCGCCGTACGGATTCCCGATGGATCTCATCTGGGCGTTCACCGGCGCGCGGGTGCGCCGGCTCACGTTCCGTGTCGGTGAGGGCACCAGCGGTTTCCGTTGAACGGCCTTGGATGCGTGTCAACAGTCCCTTTTCCAGCCGAACCGTTATCCGCGCTCCCCACATCGAAGTCGCCAGAGGACGACGATCAAGGGGAGAGGGATGCACATCGCGCAGCCGAGCAGTGACGAGGGCTCCGCCACCGGCCGGTTCCGGACCCGCAACGACGATCTCTTCGTCCGCCGCAGGGAGCTCCAGGAACGGCTGGCCGCCCTGCGCGCCGAGGTCGACGCGGGCACGGCCGACACGCGCACCGAACTCGCGCTGCGCCGTGCCGAGCGCGAGTTCGAGGACCTCACCCACGAGATCGTGATCGTGAACTACGGGCTCGTACGCCGTTACGCCTCCATGTTCACCTCCAAGTCCACCGAGCACCGGGAGGACTTCGAGAGCGCGGGCAAGGTCGGGCTGATGTGGGCGATCTCCTCTTACGACCCGGCGAGGGGCCCGTTCTCGAGCTGGGCGTTCAAGCCGATCCAGCGCGAGGTGCTCAGGGCGGTCCGGGACGCCGACCATCCCAACCTCAACCTCGGCGACTTCGAGAAGCGCCCGGTCATCCTGGAGGCCGAGCGGGCGTTCCTGGAGGAGGCCGGGCCGGACGCCCCCACCGACCACGCCGACATCGCCAGGCGGGCGGGCGTGACCGAGGCCCAGGTCCGCCGCGTCCTCGACCCGCCCGGGCTGGACAGCCTGCAGGCGCCGCCCAAGGGGCAGGGCGAGGGCGTGGTCCCGTGGGAGGAACGCCTGGCCGACCCGTCCCGGGCCCTGGAGGACGAGGTGCTGCTCCGCCTGAGCCTGCGCGCCGTCACCGACCGCGGGCTGCCGAGCCTCGACGCCCGCGAGCAGTACGTGCTGACCCGGCGGTTCGGGCTGGACGGCGAGCCGGAGCAGTCGCTCCGGGGCATCGGCGAGCAGCTCGGGCTGTCCCGCGAGGGAGTGCGGCAGATCCAGCAGAAGGCGCTGGCCAAGCTCGACCACACCATCGCGGACGCGGTCTGAACGGCTGCCGCCCCGCCCGCGCGGCGGGCACGCCCCCTCGCCCGGAGAGCCCGGAGAGCCCGGAGAGCCTGCGGGACGGGATCAGGCGCGGGTGCGCAGCCGCTCCCGGCGGGCCCGCTCGGCGTCGGCGCGGCGCGGGGTGGGCCGTCCCTTCGGCGCTCGCGGATCGTGCCGCCGCGCCGGCGTCCCGCGGCCGGTCCGCCGGCGCAGCCCGTCCCGCAGTGCCCTGACCCCGTCGGCGCCCTGATCCGACGCGTCGCGGAGCACGCCCCGGACGGCCCGGTAGATCCCGAGCGTCATCCCGGCGAGCCCGAAGTTCACCACCGCGGCCAGGCCCGCCACCTGCCCCCAGGCGGCGGCCTCCTTCACCCCGCAGCGGCCCGTGCTGAACAGCTCGCCGGGACACTCGCCCGGGACCATGACCGCCAGCGCCCCCGCCACCGCGGCGACGGCGCACAGCGCGGCGGCGGCGGTGAACCGGCCGATCCGTTCCTTCCAGCGGCGGTGGAGCCGCACGTTCACCCGGACGACCGCGGCGGCGGCGAGACCGGCGGCGCCGGCGGTGATCAGGTCCGCGGCTCCGAAGCGGAGCGTGCCCTCGTACCCGAAGACGAGCAGCGCCAGCGAGCACGCCGCCAGGGCCGTCCCCAGCAGCGCGATGATCCCGGCTTCGGCCGCCGCCGCGCGAGGGTCGACGCGCACCCGCCGCCGCTCCTCGGGCGGGGCGCCGCGCTCACTCTTCTCCCGGGGCATCGCGTCAGTCGGAGCCGATGATCTGGTCGATGCTGGAGAAGATCTTCCCGGTGATGTTGCTCATCGCGTTCACGCCGTCCATGGTGAGGTTCAGGTTGAACAGCAGGCCGCCGATGAGCAGGCCGAAGGTGAGCGCCTTGAACGCCTCGCCCGGCCTCCCGCGGCCGATGCCGCTGACCATCCTGAAGATGGCGATCACCACGATGACGATCGCGAGGGCGCCGCAGATCGCCACCAGGGCCTCACCGGCCGGCGAGTCCAAGAAGCTGTTGGCGCCCTCCTCACCGATCGGCGCCGCGAGAACACCGAGCGACTGTGGAATCGACATGTTGCTTCCCTCCATATATGGGAGCTTCCGTTCAGGAGCCCAGGGCGTTGTAGTAGGGCTCGAGCTCCGCCGCGGAGCCGGCCGGCCCCCAGGCGAGAATCGGGGGCTGCGCTCCGCTCCGCGCTCCCACCAGCAGGTCGAAGTCAGCGAAGGTGGTGAACCGTTGCTCGCCGCCGTTCCTGCCAGGGACCGTGCCGCCCGGGGCCGCTCTGGCAAGCAGGACCCGCACCCGGACGATGAGGTGCCCGTTCGCGGCCTTGATCGCCGACATGATCTGCACGGCCCGGCCCGACTCCGGCAGGGTGAACCCGGACAGGCCCACGTAACGGTGGTCGCCGTTCTGGTCGCCGGTGACGGCGAGCAGACCGGCCGAGTCACCGGTCGCGTAGGCCTTCGCCCACAGCAGGATCTGGTTCTTCGTCGCGTCGCTGACCTCCACGGTGAGGCCGCGGTAGTTGGTGTAGTCGCCCCTGCCGCCCACCTCGCCGGCCCCGCGCTTCCAGATCGAGAAGGCGGGTGCCGCCGCCAGGCGCGGGCCCTTGGGGTCGAGCAGCACGGGGACGTCCAGCTGGAGCACGTTCGAGGGCGGGGTGTCCGTTCCCTCCACACCGCCGCCCCCGCCCGGGGAGGGGGACGGGGAAGGCGACGCACCCGGCGTGGCGCCGCCTCCGGAGGGCGCCCCGGACGGAGCCCCCGACGGTGCACCGGATGGAGGCGGGGTGGCCTGCCGGGCCGCCGCCGGGCTCACCGGTGACTCGGTAGGGGTTCCCCGCGTGCCGGGAGTCCTCGGAGCGGCCGGTGAACGTCCCGGCGCCGGGGTCCCCGAGGTCTGCGTGCCCGGAGCCTGGGTGGGCGCGCCGGCGGCGCCTTCCAGGACGACGAGGAAGTGATGGACCTCGAAGTCGGTGAAGCCGAGCTTCTCCGACCCGAAGTGCTGGGGGCTGAACCCGACCCAGTTCAGCGACCGGTAGGCCAGGGGGGCGTTACGCCCGGCGGGGGCCTGCTCCATGGCCTCCTCGGGGTCGAAGGAGTCGGCGCGCGGCACGTTCTGCTGCTGGCCCGCCAGGTGGTTCACCGCCGCCATGTGCGCCAGGTCCCGGCCCTGCGGGTCGACCTTGGAGAGGTCGGGTTCGGAGCTCCCGTCCGCCAGCGCGATGACCACCGCGACGACGCTCAGCCCCGACGCGAGGAAGAGCGCACCCAGGACCCTCCTGGCGCGCTTGCGGGCCGTCGGCTCGTCGGAACGCCGCGCGGGCACCATGGTGAAGCGGGTGGGTGACTGTTCCGGCATGGTCCTCTCCGAAGATGCGGCGCGTCCGAAGGTGCGGCGCGCGCTTGCGGCAAGACCGTTCGGCGGTCGTGCGGATGCGCAAGGGCCGAGGTCAGGTACGCCGGCGCCCGCGCGGGCCGCGGCGGCCGGGCTGCCGGGCCGACAGCCGCTCCGCGCCGGGGATCTCCTGGAGCGGCAGGCCGCGCTCGTCCCAGCGGACGGCGTCCACCGGCACACCGCCCGGCAGCATCCGGACGGTCCCGGCGGCGGTGCGGCGCAGCGGGGCGATGCCCACGTAGAGCCGGACGGGCCGGCCGTCGACGACGAGCTTGCGATCGCGGCTCCCGCTGATCTGCAGCCCCAGCCACTTGGCCAGCGACTCCCCCCGCAGCGGTGAGAAGTTGACGGCCGCCCAGCCGATCGCTCCGCCCAGGACCGGGCCGTACATCAGCGCCTTCAGCCCGGGACCGAAGATGAAGAAGGAGACGAGGAAACCCAGCAGGCCCCCCGCGGCGATCGCCGCGAGCGCGGTCAGCCTGACGGTACGGGGCAGCGCGATGTCCCGGTTCAGGCTGCCGATCACGGCCGGCGGCGGCTTCAGCATGTTGGTCGCGGCCAGCATCACCGGCCCTCGCACGAGGTCGTCGTCGCTCACGTCTGAGACTGTGCGCGGTCGCGCCCCGGCCGCCAGCACCGTTCGCGGCCCGGTTGGCTGCCGTGTGGACGACCCGCGTTCGCGGGCCCGTTCGCGGGCCCCGTTCGCGGGCCCCGTTCGCGGGTCGCAGGCGCCCGCCGGTTGCTCCGCGCGCTCCGAAGGCGACAGTCAACGGCATGCCGAAGATCACAGATTACGTCCGCGCGGGCTTTCGGCGGCGCCGGCGCCCGTGGCACCACACCGAGCTGCCCGAGTGGTGGGACGTCGCGGTGTGGGTGGGGGGCGTCGGCGTCATCGCGCTGCTGGTGCTCAGCGCCCTGTTCGAGCGGGACGACCCCTCCGCCGGGCCCGCCGCCGGCGGCGGTGGCGCGCCGCGGTACGTGGTCCAGACCCTGGATCCCCGCGGCCCGAGCGCCACTCCCGGCCCGGGTGGCGGCGGGGCGTCCACCGCGCCCACGGGCTCCCCGCCGACGGGCTCCGCTCCGGCGGGCGTGTCGGCGAAGGACTTCACCGCCTCCGCCGCCGTGCGGGTTCCGGTGACCGGCGGCGGGACGACGGTCGTCCCGGCGGGGGCCCGGAACGTCGCGGCGGCCGCCGCCAGGGCCACGGCGACCGGGGACTGGGCCGGGATCCCGTTCATCGGCGCGGCGAGGCCCCCCGCCGCCCCCGCGCGGCCGGGATCGGTGGTGGGGACGCTCACCGTCGCCGACCCCACGGTGACCGGCAACGACCAGTACCGCTTCAGCGCGACGATCGCGCGGGACGGGACGGCCAGGCCCGAAGCCGTCCAGATCACGGTCGGGCGCGGCCCGTCCGGATACGCGATCCGGGCCGCCTGAGCAGCCACCTGAGCAGCCATCCGAGAGGCGCCTGAGAGCCGCCTGAGAAGGAGCGCCGCGACCGCTCCGGCGCCCCTTGCACCCGGCGCCGCCCGGCGGACGGTCATTCCCGATCACTCCGAGGCCGGGGATCCGAGGCCGGGAAACGACCGCAGATCTGAGCGAGGTGCCGTATGGACGAGGTGGACCGGAGCCCTCGGCGGCCGTCCGATTCGACGGCCGACCAGGCGCCCGCGGCCGACCCCACGCTGGATCTGCCGGAGGTCGTGCCCGGCGCGGAGGTGGACCCGCGTGCGCTCGCGGCGGCGCAGGCACCCCAGAACGCCGCCGACATCGTCGCCGAGCACACCTCGGGCGGGACCTACCAGGGCTCCCCCGGGGAGCAGGAGACGCGGTACGGCGCGGGTTCGCTGCCCGGCTACGTCCGGCCTTCGGGGGCGGCCAACCCGATCACCGGGCAGCGGGCGCTGGACGCGGCCACGGGGGCGGGTGGCGAACCGGAGACGGAGACCACCGAGGAGGGCGTCGCCGCGAAGCCGGCGAACGCGCGTAAACGGCCCCTGGGCGGTCTCACCGAGAGGGCGGAACGGGCGGGGGTGAACTCCGCCCTGTCCTCGGCGGCCGGGCACCTGGCGGACGAGGGCATGCGCAGGGGCGGCCAGGCGGCCGACCAGGTCGTCCGCCTGGCCGCCAACCGCTACGCGCCCGGTGTCTACGACGCCGTCAAGAACTCCCGTCTCGGCCGGCGTGGACTGGACTGGGCCGAGGGATCACGCCTGGGCGGGAAGCTGCCGAAGTCGTTCTGGAACGGTTTCCGGGGCGACGGCAAGAAGGGTAAGGGCGGCAAGCAGAAGGCCAAGGGCTCGGGTTCGGGAGAGGGGTCGAGCCGCGGCAAGTACAAGGTGACGATGGCCGTCGCGGTGAAGGTGCTGGTCCCCTTCGTCTGCGTGCTGCTGTTCTTCGCGATGATCATGGGCTTCGAGGCGACGGACGGCGACACGCAGGTCCAGCCGGAGGACGCCTCGGACGCCGAGGTCGCCAAGTACTTCCCCGAGGGGTGGCAGCGGATCCTCCAGCAGGCGTCGGACAAGGCGGCGGCGTCCGGCGCGGAGGACTTCGCCACCGTCCCCTGGACCGTCCTGGCCGGCATCGCCGCGACGCAGACCGACTTCGCCCGCTACAGCCCGTACGACAACATCGACCGCGACCCCGGGCGCACCGCGACGGCGGTTCCCCGGGGCGGCGGCACCGGCGGCGAGGGCGGCGACGTCGAGGACGTCGCCAACACCGGCGGCGCCGGGCCCGGGCCGATCTCCGGCGTCAGCGGCGCGGGCTCGACGGCCACGGTCGGCTCCGGCCACCCCGGGCCGCCCTCGGGCGACCTGAGCCACCAGATGGGCTGGTTCCTGTACGCGCTGCGGATGCACGAGTCGGGCGGGAACTACACGTCGGGCAAGGGCAAGGGCGGGGCCTGCGGCGCCTACCAGTACATGAACGGCACCTGGAACAACTACGGCGGGCGCCGGACGGCCTGCGACGCCCCGCCGAGCATGCAGGACCGCCGTGCCCGCGAGGACGTCATCGACAGGTGGCAGCGGTACAAGAAGTGGCAGCAGGTCGCCGTCGCCCACTTCTACCCAAAATGGGCGAACTCGCCGGAGAACTGGGACCGTTGCCCGGCCGCCTGCCATGTCAACCCGACGGTCTGGGAGTACGTCGACGACGTGATGGACCGCATGCAGAAGATCTCCCAGCGGTACCCGGCCACGGCGGCGGCCACGCCCACGACCGAGCCCGCGTCGTTCCGGTGGGGGTCGCCGGGCCGCGAGGAATCGGACGACCAAGGGGCGGAGGTCCAAGGGTCGGAGGTCCAAGGGTGGGTCGCCCGCGGTGCGAACGGCCGCGGCCGGGGTGTGAGCGCCGGGTCGTTCGCCGGCGGCTGCGCCGTCGCCGACCCCGACCCCGACATCGGCGGCAAGGACGGCCAGGGTTCCGGACCGTTCCTGCTCAGCCCGGCGGCGGCGGGCCAGATGCGGCTCATCGGCCTGGATCCCCAGAACCCGTGCGACTCCGCGGAGTTCACCGCGCGCCAGCTCGCCACCGCGGCCAAGCGCGTGCACGCCGACCCGGACGCTCCCGAGTGGAAGGCCAACGGGAAGGCTGCCGACCAGGAGAACGCCCGGAAGTACTGGGGGAAGGTCATCGAGGCCTCGGGGATCTTCGTGGACCGCAGCGCCGACCCCGACGCGCCCTGCGCGGTGCCGCCGCCGGACGACCCCGAGAAGCCGTGGTCGGTCAGCTTCAAGATCATCTCCATCTGGCGCTGCGAGACCACCCGCATGCCGGAGCTCTACCTGGTCACCGGCGGCGAGTACCAGGGCGACGAGTTCAAGTACACCGTCGAGACCGACCGCACCGCCGCCACCCGGACCCTGGTCAACGAGGCCATGTCGGTCAGCTACGGGGCGAGCCGCTGGAAGACCGACAAGTGCGACGACGGCGCCGACGGCCGCCAGGGCGTGTTCCCGATGACCAAGGAGGAGGCGCGCGCCGCCGGGGTGGACGACCGGTGCGACGTCGACGCGAACATCGCCGGCGCCGCCGAGCTGGTCCTCTCCGTGGAGCGCGTCCCCCCGAAGGAGCGCCCGTCCGACCTGGGCGTCTTCCAGCCGATGGTGGGCGGCTGGCAGAAGCTCGGCATCGCCATGGGCACCGACCTCGAACTCTTCTCGCTGGTCGGGCCGGGGCAGGGATTCTCGGCGTCGGACGCCTGCACCCAGGTGATGACCCGGTTCCTGACCGCGATCGCCCCGCACGCCAAGGAGTTCGCCAAGCTGAAGGAACCCCCGGGGACCGACGCGGTGTACGGCGAATGGCTGCCCAAGCTGACGGCCCTGGAGGAGGCGCACGGCCTCACCGATCCGGGCGACGACCCCGCCTGCCGGATCGGGTCCTGGTCCCCCGGGTACAACGCCGCGCTCGCCCAGATCGCCACGGGCCTGGCCGACGGTGGCGCGAACACCGCCAACCTCAACGGCCTGGGCGAGTACTACCAGGGCAGGGAGGACGCCAACCGGGAGACCGAGCCGGTCCTCGGCGAGGACACCCTGGTCGTCCCCAGGCTGGCGCTGCGCCCGCTGAAGCCGATCGGGGCGCCGGTCGCCCCCGACGCCACCGAGGCGTGGTCCCGGCTCGGCTCCAGCGCCGGGGTGCCCCTCCCCCTCAGCCAGGTCGCCGTCGAGTACGCCTGGTTCTTCGGCGGTGTCATCGCCCCGTTCGACAGCGCCGGCAAGCTGATCGGCTCCCTCGCCGAGGGCCAGGGGACGACGGCCGACTCCGGCGCGACGCAGGTGACGATCGGGCCCGACGGCTGCCCCGAGAACGCTCGCGGGAACACCCTCCGGCATGGCTCCGCCGCGATCGGCATCCACAAGCTGTGCGTCGACTCGGTCGCCCAGGCCCGCACCCCGGAGGCCGCGAAGGCCATCAAGTGGGCGCTGGCCAATCTGAACCTGCCGTACTGCATGTGCGTCCCCGAACGCAACCAGGACAACTTCGCCGACTGTTCCAGCTTCGTGTCCAAGGCCTACCGGAACAGCGGGGCGATCCCGAACCTCTACCAGGGCAACGCCCCGACGACCGACACCCTGCGGAACGTCCGCTGGACGCACCAGATCCCGCTCAGCCAGGCGAAGCCGGGCGACCTGGTGGAGCCGCACCCGGGGCATGTGGCCATGCAGCTGACGCACGGATACATGGTGCACACCAACACGCGCAAGGACGTCTCCCGCGTCGAACGCGCCTACAGCTCCGCCTACTGGGTCGGCTGGGTCGACGCCACGAAGGTCTGACACACCCGCGGCGGCGCCCAGGCGCACGGAGGCCGCGCTAGCGGCGGAACATCTCCCTGAGCAGTTCGCGGACGTTGACCGGCCTGTCCGCCGACATGCGGGGGTCGGTCCGGGCCAGCAGCCGGTTGTGCTCGTACTCCCGCCGCGCGTCCTCCAGCCTGTCGATCATCTCCTGGTTCTCGGCGTCCGCGCGGCCGGCCCGGTTCGTGATCGCCCGCCTCAGCTCGTCGAGAGCGTCGGTGACGTCCTGGGCGTTCCGCGAGTTCTCCGGGTTGCGGTAGATCGCTCCGGTCAGCTTGTCGATCACCTCGTGCCAGTCGTCCATGTCCCGCTGCGTCTGCCTGGTGAGACGCTCGGCGGCCCGCTTCAGGTCCGAGGCGTCCATCCCCGAGCCCGGATCGGCCAGGCGCACCCGCAGCTCGCCCATCTCGCAGACGTCGCGCGCCAGGGAGACCTGGTCGAGCGCGTCGCGGAGCTGCGCGGCCACATGGTCGATGTCCTGGGCGCCCTGCTGGTTGCGCCTGGTCATCCGGTCGAGTTCACGCTCGAAGTCGCCGACGGCCATGGCGGCCTGGCGGCTGTAGAGATCCTGGGTGTCCGCGATGTACCTCTGCATCTGGCGGATCTGCTGGTCCAGCCTCTGCTGGAGCTGCCCGGCCGTTCCGGAGGAGCCGTCGGGCATCTCCACTTCGAGGTCGGTGAAGGCCCTGCCGATGTCCCGGTGCGCGTCGGGCATCCCGGTGTTCAGCAGCGACTCCACGTCGCGCAGGTAGACCTGGTCGAGGTTGGCCGCCTGGCCGCGCACCCATTCCCGGGACGTGGCCACGGCGGCGTCCTCCGACCGGCGGGCGGTGATGATGATCCTCGAGAGCTCCGGGTCGCGGGCGCCCGAGATGAACGCCGCCACCCGCTCCCGCACCTCGGGAACGCGCGTGTCGTACCCGTGCGCGGCGAAGACGTCGACGACCTCGCCGTCGTCGGTGACGTAACCGCGTTCCCGGAGCTGCGCGGTGAGCCTCGCGACGTACATGTCGTCGTTCTCCTCGACGCCGTCGACCATCTGGCGCCGCAGCGTGTAGCGATCCAGGTAGTGAACCGGATGGGAGGCCTGCTCCACGCTGGTGCCCTGCGCGAAGACCCGCTGCCCGGACCTCTTGTCGACGAGGACGGGAACGGGCATGACCAGGCCGTGGTCGCCCATCATGAACTGATCCGGTGCGAGACCCGTCCGGTCCGCCATCTCCCTGAGCGCCCTGGCCCTCTCGTCCTCGCTGGCGAACCCGGCGAAGTCGGGGTTGACCCCGCCCTGGTACCCCCCTCCCCACTGCCGGGCACGGAGCATGTCCAGCCCGTCCTCGGTGTGCTGAGCCACCAGGTTGCGCTGCTCCGCGGCGTCACTGACCCGGATGATGTTGCGGTGCCAGTCATCGGCCTGCCGCAGGCCGGTCCGGGCGCTCTTGGCCATCGGGATCCCCGCCGCCGCGCCCGCCGCCAGGCCCGACTCCTCGTCGTCGCCGCCGGCGCCGCCGCGCCACCTGGCGCCGATCGCGTCCCCCGCGGCCTGGCCGCCGCGCAGGGCCGCGGCGCCGCCGGTGAACGCCATCAGCGGGAGCGTGGCCAGCACGGACGGCGGTGCCATCACGGTGAGCCCGGCCATGCCCGCGGTGAGCCCGGCGTACGCCGCCGCGCGCTGGGCGGGCGTCCCCGAGGCGGCCCTCCGTTGCAGGGACTGGGTCCCTCTCAGCAAGGCCGCGCGGCCGGCTTCGTACCTGTCCCGGGTCCAGTCGGTGAGCGGCCGGGCGGCCCGTTTCATCCCCCGTCCCGCCAGGCCGGCCATCCCCCGGGTGGCCGCGTTGTTGACCAGGCGCCGCTGCAACGAGCGTTCGTCCAGCGCGCCGAGCCGCATCTTCCCCACCCCGACCTGGCCGAGCGCCCTGGACACGCGCTCACCCGGGTTGCGCGACAGGCGCGGGTCGCCGCTGGCCCGCAACGCCGCGGCGGCGGCGAAGCCCATCGCCCCCGTCGTGGTGGAGATGTCCCCCATGCCGAGGATCTTGCTGAGCCTGCGGAACAGGTAGAGCGCGACCAGCGGAGCGGCCCCCTGCGCCACCTGCTCGAAGAAGTTCGGCGCGTTGGAGCCGACGGTCTGGTCGATGGCACCGTAGGTCGTGTCGATGAACATCGTCAGCAGCGTCAGCGCGAAGGTGAAGTAGAAGTCGCCGGCCGCGGCGGCGCCGGTCAGCTTGATCAGTCTCATCCCCTGCGGCAGCCCCAGGCCCAGGAGCAGCATCGTCACCGGGAGGATCATCACCAGCCCCGCCAGGGCCACGCTGCTGACCGTGAGGCCGATCGACATGGGGCCGAGCACGAAGAGGAAGACGAACGAGACGATCATCGAGACGAGGCCCTGGGTGAGCCGCTCGGCCTGGTTGGCACCGAGCCACGCGCTGGCGAAGTCCCAGCTGTAGCGGCAGGCCGCCTCGGTGGAGACGCAGTTCCCCAGCTTGTCCCTCAGCTCGTCGCCGCCGTTGAAGTAGAAGGTGTCCAGAACGGACGTCAGCATCCACCCGTGCGCGGACAGGCTGGTGTTGAAGGAATCGGAGCCGTAGAGCACACCACAGGCACGGGCCTTGTTGTCCATGTCGGTGGCTTTGTCCCACTGGAGAGTCGTGCGCTCGCTCCCCCGGCCGTCGTCGTTGGCCTTGCAGGCGCCCCAGGCGACGGCGATCACCTGTTCGCCGTCGCGCGGGGAGATGAAGTACCCGCGCAACATGCTGTATTTGGTGGTGCCGAGGGCGTTGCCGGTCGAGAGGTCGTAGGCGTCCATCTTCGTCTGGATGGGCACCTCGGCGTGCGCCTCGAGCAGCCGGCAGGACGCGTGAGCGGGTGAGGGGAACTCCTTGGTCCCCTCCCCGAACTGCGCGGTCTGCCAGGAACGGACGAGCGAGATCTCCCAGATCTTGCTCAGCTGGACCATCGTCTGGCGGCCGTCCCTGAGCGCGGTGTCGGCGTTCTCCTCCCGGTACTTGTTGTAGAGCGCCTCGTCGAGGGCCGCGCAGGTGACCGGCCCCGCGCCGCCCTCCGGATAGTTGTCGTAGAAGACGGGGTTCGCTTGCCCGTCCCGGGTGAACCGGCCGAACTCCTGGAGGTCGTACAGGGAGTTGGACGCGGTGCTGAACCAGCCCTGCACCGTCGCGGCCATCCACGGCAGCGTGTAGCGCCCCGTCGGGTTGTTCTGGTTCTTGTCGGACTGGTCGCCGATGAAGAAGACCATGCCGGTCGCCGCCAGGAACACCGCGATCAGGCGCAGCGCGGAGGCGGGACCGCGCCGCCCGCCGCCGGTCCAGCGCTTGACCGCCGCCATCAGGACGAACAGCCAGGCCGGGATCAGGAACCAGGACGCGTACAGGGACATGGCCCGCCCGACGGAGTTGATCGGCCCCGCCGCCCCGCAGATCATGTCGAACGTGTAGCTGAAACCCATGAGGGTCCCGATGATCCGCCAGGCCAGGCCCGCCGCCATGAACATCAGGCTGGCGATCATCGAGACGAACAGCCGGGTCTTGATGATCCAGGAGTTGTCCACGACGAAGAGCTCGAACGACGTCCACCGGTTCAGGGGCAGGTAGTCCCGCCGCTCGTCGTAACCGGTGCAGGCGTTGGAGTCGACGTAGGTCTCCTGGGGCGGAGGCGGCGCCGCGAGCACGCCGCCGGCGGCGCCCCGGGGGTTCGGCGCGGCCGCCGCGAGCACCGTGCCCCCGGCGTTCGAGGCGTTCGGGGCGGCGGACGCGGGGGTCGGGGGCGGCGCGGACGCCTCCGTCCGCATCGCGAAGCCCTCGGCCTGCCCGGACAGGAGCGCCAGGCCGCAGAACACGGTGAGCACCAGGGCCCAGACCACCAGCTGGGGTCCGCGGCGCGGCCCCTCGCGGTCCGGCGGGCACGGGTCCGGCCGCGTGCTGGGCCGTGTGCTGCGCCGTTTCAGTCGACGAGCCATGGATCCGTCTCCTCCCGCGACTCGGCGGCGGCCACCGCGGCCTCGTGCTCGGCCCGCTCGGCCCGCTCGCGCTGCGCCCGCCGTTCCTCGCGCCTGCGGCGGTCCTCGGGGTTGGTGCTGTACGCCTCGGCGGCGTCGGGGGGTGTGGGGCCGAGCACGACCTGGGCGTGCCGGCCGGACAGGTCACGGAAGATGCCGCGGGCCCAGCGGGCGGGCCGGTCGTTCTCCGCCGGCAGCGGGCCGAACTCGCGGATCTCGGCGAGCCGTTCGGGGGTCGGCTGCAGGCCGCACAGGCTCAGCGCCGTCTCCGCCTCCTTCTTCTCGTTCAGCTTCAGCACCAGCACGCGGCTGAGATAGGACTCCAGGTCCTTGGTCACCACGTCGGCGATCCGCTGGGTGAGGAACACCGGCAGGATGTTCAGCGACCGGCCCTCCCGGGAGATGCGCTGCAGCGACGCCAGCCCCTCGGCCTGCGACAGGAAGGTCCACGCCTCGTCCACGATCAGAACCCCGGACCGGTTGGCGATGAGGATCTCCAGCGACGCCCGGATGACCAGGCGCACCGCGGCCAGCGCGATCCGTTCCGACACCGAGTACTCGCTCGGCGTCTTCCCCTCGGGCAGGCCGAGGTCGCGGTCGAAGTCGACCAGGGTGAGCCGCTGCGTCACGTCCAGGCGCGGCAGCGGCCTGAGCGCGACGCCGAGGGAGAAGATGGTGGACGCCTCCATCTGCTGCTCCACCAGCCCCCGCACCCGGTCCGCGTCCTCACCGGGGACGTACTTCAGGGCGTCCCAGACGCAGCGCGCGCCGTTGAGCGCGCCGCGCTTCAGTCCCGAACCCAGGGCCAGCCGCTCCGACAGCGTCAGCCCGTCCCGGGAGTCGTCCAGCGCGGACAGGATGTGCACGTTGGCGATCTCGGCCGCGATGGGCGGCGGCGCGTACCGGAACGGGTCGAAGGCCCCGGGGGTCTCCTCCAGCGCGGACATGGACACCCGCCCGGCGGGGATCCCGAGGCTCTGGACGTAGTCCACCATCCCGTACAGCGAGTCACCGCCCTTGGGGTTCACGAAGATCACCGGCAGGCCGTTCAGGGCGGACTGGGTGGCGACGGACTGGGCGAAGAACGTCTTGCCGCTGCCGGGGTCCCCGAAGATCCCGAAGACCGGTGGGAGGTTCTTGCGCGGGGCGCCGAGCGGGTCGACGAAGAAGGGCGTGCCGTCCGGGTCGATGAGCCCGCCGAACACGCCCGCGTCGTCGCCCAGGTCGGAGAACGACTGGAGTCCCGCGTGCGAGACCATCGGAACGTTGACGTCCTGGAGGAACGGGTTCACCCGGACCGAGGAGCAGGGCAGGGTCTCCTCCAGCGCCTGGATCTGCCGGTGCTCCAGGGCCTTCATCTGGATCCCGTAGTTCTGGGCGAGGAACTCCAGGTACGTCTGGGTGGCGTCGGTCACCTCCCGGGCCATGATGAGGCTGCAGTTGGCCAGCATCGGCTGGTTGGAGCCGGCGAGGTAGTCCTCGACCTCCTTGGCCTGCTGGAAGGTCTGGGACAGCTCCACCTTCTCCAGGTCCTGGGTCTTGCGCTCCTCCTCCATGTTCGCCATGATCCGGCGCTGCGCCCGGCGGGCCCGCGCCCGCGTCAGGTTCGGCGGCTCCAGCTCGGCCCGGATCGAGATGACGTGCGGGGCGTCCCCGGGATGGCTGATCGCGTCCAGAGCCCACTGGGCGTACGGGGAGGGCATGACCGGCTGGTCGAAGCGCATGACGGCGGCCATCTCCAGATCCCCGGTGCCGGGGATGGAGAGCCGGGTGGGCAGTTCCTCGATCACCGCGTCCGGGCCGCGCCCGAGGTTGTACCAGGACTCCAGCTGGTCGAACTCCTGCCGGGTCGGCATCTCCGCACCGGCCCGTTCGAAGATCGACGTGATGTGCTCGATGTCCCTCTGGTACGTGGCCAGATCGGGGATGTCCTCGGCCACGGACTCCCTCACCAGCTCCGTGACCGCCTTGAACATCGACAGGCCGCGCCTGGCGTCCTTCTCGGCCTCGGACACCTTGTTCAGCAGCGACGAGCGCAGCCGCAGGCCGACGAACAGGACGCGCTTGGGCGCCAGGAACCCGAAGGCGCCGGCCTGGTAGGCGCGCAGCTCCTCGGTGTTCTCCCGCGGCGGCGTGACGAGATCGTCCCAGGTGATCGAGACCAGGTGGACGTCCCGGTTGTTGGACAGGGTCGCCAGGCCCCCGAGGGGCTGCCGGGACGTCCCGCCCAGGTCGGTGAGGAGCCGGGCGAGCGGCGCGGCGAGTGACAGCTGTTCCTCGGGATCCTCCCACTTCATCGGCGAAAGGCGCATGGTGCGGTACATCCACACCTCGCCGTTGTGGCCGACGTAGATCCCATCGGCGGTCCGCCACGCGTAGGGGGTCGTCCACATGGTGGCGGTGTCGACCTCGGAACGCCCCGCGCGGCCGGTGCCGGTGAGTCGCTCGAACGCGGCCCTCAGGTTGGCCATTGGTGAATCTCCCCGGTTGTGTGTCGCTCCGGGGAGACAGTCCGGCATTGGGCGCTGGCGGCAGCGTCGATTGTCCGCACAGTTGCATCAGGAGGGCCGGCCGCCCGGCGGCCGGCCGACGACCAGAGCACTGAGGACACGTGAGATGGCTACTGCGCCGAACCTCGTCGTGGCGGGGCACCAGGGCGTCGCGCGGAAGCTGCGGGAGAGCGGGAGGTTCCCCGCGGTGTTCGACGCCGCGTCCGCGACGGAACTCCGCGACCTGTCCAAGAGCGGCCGGGTCGTCCCTCCGATGGCGTTCATGTTCGCTCCCGGATTCGTCGAGGACCTCCCGGGCGCCGGGGTGGCGGTGCTGGCCAACGGACTGGCCGGGAGCGGATTCACCGTGCTGGTCCACAACCACTTCGCCGAGCGTGGTGACGTCTTCGATCCGAAGGTCCTGGTCACGGCCCGGCAGCTCAAGCTGGCGGACCTGCTGGAGATCTTCGGCGTCGCCGACCCGGCCCCCCAGCCGTCACCCGCGCCGACCCCACCCCCGCAACCGGCCCCTCCCTCGGCCCCTCCCTCGGCCCCTCAGCCGTTCCCCCAGTCGGCTGCGTCTCCGGCCCCGCCTCCGGCTCCCCAGCCGGCCCCCCAGCCGGCCCCGCCTCCGGCTCCCCGCGCGACGTCCCACCCGGCGCCCGCACCGCGTCCCCAGCCCGTTCCGTCCCCGAACGGAGCGAACGGAGCGAACGGAGCAGCCAGGCCCAACGGCTGGGGCACCCCGCCGCAGGGGCCTCCCGCTCCGCAGGGACCTCCCGCTCCGCTGCCCCCCAACGACTCCGCCGGGTCCAACGGCTCCAACGGAACCAGCGGCTCCGACGGCTGGAACATCCTGCCGGTGGCGCCCCCTGCTCCGCCCCCCAACGGCTCCAACGGGGTCAACACGGTCAACACGGTCAACGCGGTCAATGGGGTCAACGGGGTCAACGGGTGGAACGCTCGTCCGGCGGCGTCCCCCGCTCCGCAGGCCGGTCCCGCCCAGCCCCCACCCGCGGTGAACGGGCAGGTCATCGCCGTCGCCTCGGCGAAGGGCGGCGTGGGCAAGACCAGCACGACCGTGAATCTGTCGATCTACGCGGCGCGGGTCCTGCAGGCGGCCGGCCGGGACGGGTCGGTGGTGGTGGTGGACACCAACTTCCAGCAGGCCGACGTCGCCCGGTACCTGAACCTGAAGTCGCCGACGATCCTGGACCTGTTCCAGGCGCCCGGGGCGCTCACGCCGGAGGCGATCCGCCGCCATCTCGCGTACCTCCCGGAGATGGGGCTGCACGCCCTGCTCGGCCCGCCGGACGCGGTCAGCGCCGACCCCGCGCTGATCAACTCGGGGTTGTACCGGCGGATCCTCACGGTGCTGCGGCAGGCGTTCGACCTGGTGTTCATCGACACGCCGGTCGCCGAGCTGTACCACATGACCTTCACCGACCTGATCCTGCCCGAGGCCGACACGATCCTGGTGCCCGTCGAGCCCAACCGGGTGACCCTGGAGGCCGCGCGCTCCTGGCTGAAAGCGATCACCATGCCGCAGCACTCCCGGGGCGGCGGCGTCGATCCGGAGAAGCTGTCACTGATCCTCAACCGGGCCCGCACCGACGTGGAGTGCGGCCCCGACGAGGTGATGGACCTGCTGCCCGGCTGGCGCTTCGTCGGGATGATCCCCGAGGACCAGGAGTGGACGCAGGCGGTGAACACCTACCGGCTGGCCGGGCTGCGCCCTCCTCCGGACCTGGAGGAGACGTTCCGCGGCATCCTGCAGGTCGCCACCGGGGATCCGGTGTTCGGAACCGCCGCGCCCGCACCGGCACCGCCGAGCCGCTGGAAGAGACTGCTCGGCCTGAACCCGCAGTGATCACTCACGGAAGGACCCAGCGAATGGCAGCGACTCCGGGCCCCGCCCCGGGAACGGACTTCTGGGCGGCCCTCGGCGTCGTCCCGGACGGCGCGGACGACCAGGCCGCGAGCGCTCCGCCGGACACGCTCGTGGCCGGCGTCCCCGCCGCGGATCAGAGCGTCCCCGCGGAGCAGAGCGCCCCCGCCGCGGAGCAGAGCGTCCCCGCGGAGCAGAGCGCCGCCGCGGAGCAGAGCGTCCCCGCCACGCAGGACCCGCCCGCCGGGGAGACCGTGACCGAGCACGCACCCGAGCCCGTGGAGGCGGCGCCCGAGCCGGAGCACGCGGTGCCGCCTGCGGTGCAGAAGGTGCCCGAGGCGGCGGCACCCGCGCAGGACGCCTCCCGGAAGCCGCCCGCGGTCGACCCGGCCTGGCGGGAGGCGGGGCGGATCGCCGACGCGATCCGGCCCCGGATGGTCACGATCTGGCTCGACCTGCTCACCCGCGAGGCGGACGGGGACCAGGCCATGGCCCGGAGGGTCTACCACGTGATGAGCGGCCAGCACGTGCTCGGCGAGCTGTGGCTCGAACCGCACATCAGCGAGGTGCACATCCGCGGCACCCGGGTCACCGTCTGCGGCACCCAGGGCGTGTACGAGGTCCCCGGTTTCCCCGACGCCGCCACCGCACAGCGGGCCGTCGCGGCGGTCAAGGCCGCGCAGGGGCAGATGCGCGCCAACGTCACCCAGGTCAACGACTCCATCGTGGTGAGCAGGGCGCACGACGCGGGGATGAGCGCGGCCTCCCTCCTCACCTCCGGCGTCCTCACGGAGGAACAGCTGTCCCAGGTCGAGCAGGCGCTCGAGCGGATGCAGGCGGTCACCGTGACGGGCCCCGCCGCGCGGATCGTCGTCCGCGCCCTCGCCTCGCTCATCCCCCCGGGCAGCCGGATCTTCCAGGGCCCGCTCGGGGTGCTGCCCGCCGGATGCGTGGCCGCGTCGGGCCCGCTGGACGCCGACTACGTGGTCGGGGTGCGACCGGGCCCGGTGGCCGAGCAGATGGCGGCGGCGGGCCAGCTCGGCGCCCTCATCGCCAACCCGGAGACCCAGATCCGGGCGGCGGTGCGGCTCGCCGTCTCCGGGCGGTCGGCGGCGCCCGAGAAGGTCACCGCGCTCTGATCCTCAGTGGCCGCGCTCGTACGCCTCCACCAGCCGGGCCCGCGCCACCAACGTCGCCAGCGGCGCGATGAGGACGGGGAGGGCCGTCCGGCGCGCGGTCCCCGGCACCCCGTCCAGCTCGGTGACCCGCTGCGCCCGGCCCTCCCGGTGCAGTTCGAAACCGCGGAGCGGATGCGCCCAGAGCCGGCCCTGCGGCGTGTCCAGCACGGGAACGGGGTGGTCGCGAGGGGCGACGGCGAGGTCTCCCAGGACCCAGCCGGTGCGCTGGGCCGCGGTCGCGAAGGCGATGACCTCGTCCAGGTCACGCCGCAGCCGCGCCACGCGGTCGCCGGTGAACGAGGCGGGCAGGCAGTCCAGCTCGGCGGCGCTCCGGCAGCCGAGCCCGCGGGCGATCCCGGCCACCTCGTCCAGCACGCTCCGGTGGACGACCTCCGCCTCCGTCCCGTCCACGGAGAGCACCGCCGTGCACACGCGGCGTCGCGATCGGCACATCGATTGCCCCCTCCACCGGGCCGCCTGCAACAGGCGTACGTTCAGCTCGGGCGCGTGTCGACCCACCGGTGGAAGTCTAGGACGAGGGTCGCCGCCCCGCCCGGCGTCACACCCGCACATCGGCGACCGACCTGATCGGGCGGGCCTTCCCGGCGTCGCCCACGATTCTTTCTGTCGTGTGCCCAGCTGTCACATGGATGACTGTGCTCGCACGCGGGCGAGACGCACGCCCTTCGCGGAGGTTGCCGATCGTGTCCCGACCGCGACGGTAGGAACCGGACTGCCGGTCCTGACACCGGTAAGCCTTATCCATATGTACGATATTGGACGGAAATGTTTCTCTAGGGAGATGGCTTGTCTCGCCACGGAGATGGTATGTCGGCGGTTCGCCGCGCTTTCCGCCGCGTCCCGCCCGATCTTGGCGAGCCTGAAGAACGACGCCCTCCCAGGCGCAAGGCCCCCCGTCCCGAACGTTGCCTGCAGTATGCCCCAGGCCGCCGGCACCTGAGCTCCCCTAACGACGCGCCTGAGAACCCGTGCCTCATGAGCGCCGTGACCGGGTCCGCCGAGACCTCGGCCGCCGCGGGCCGTTCCCCGCAGACAGCCCAGAGGAGGTCTGTTGAGGCACACGCGACACCCGCTCATCCTGACTGCCGAAGACGATGCCGAGCCCCCACGCCAGGCCGGGTACGCGCTCACCGCGCGGGGGTCCGGTCACGAGCCGGCCCCGCATCCGCCCCTGGGGGCCGCTGGTGCCTCCTAAGTCTCCGCTTTGGCGGCGCGGGCTCCCACCCTCCGGGGCGCCGATCCCGGTGAGCGCCACCGCGTCGCCGGTCCGGCGCCGCCTCGCCCGCCTGTTCCGCGCGCTCACCGCCGCCCTCGGACGGACGGTGGCCGGCATCCCCGCGAAGAGAGGCGTCCCCGCGCCCAGTGGTCACGAGCCCAGTGGTCACGAGCCCGGCGGTCAGGAACCCCCTGCTCAGGAGCCCGCTGGTCAGGAACCCGGCCCGATCGCCGTCACCTTCGACACGGCGGCCGACCCGATCGACGACGAACGCAGGGCACTGATCAGCGACGTCGCCCACGAACTGCGCACCCCGCTGACGAACGTCCGGTTCCACCTCGAAGCCGCTCTGGACGGCGTGGTCCCGCTCGACCCCGCCCTGATCCGCCTGCTGATCGACGAGTCCGCCGTGCTGGAGCGGCTCGTCGCCGATCTGGAGGACCTCGGCCACCCCGGCTCCGGCCTGCCGCCGATCCGCCCGGAGGAACGGGACGCGGCCGAACTCGCCGCGCAGGCGGTGGCGGCGCACAGCGCCCAGGCCGAGGCGTCCGGCGTGGACCTGAGCCTCACCGTCACCGAGCCCGTCACCGTCCACGCCGACGCCACCCGGCTACGCCAGGCGCTGGGCAACCTGGTGTCCAACGCGCTGCGGCACACCCCGGCCGGCGGAAGCGTGGCGGTCACGGTACGCCGGTCCGGGGACGCCGCGGTGTTCACGGTGGCCGACACGGGCCCGGGCATCGCCGCCGAACACGTGCCGCGCATCTTCGACCGCTTCTACCGCGCCGCCCCCTCCGGCGGCCGGGCTCCCACGGGCAGCGGCCTCGGGCTCGCCATCACCAAGCGCCTCGTCGAGGCGCACCACGGCCGCCTCGACGTCGCCAGCACCCCCGGCGAGGGCGCGACCTTCACGATCCGGGTCCCGCGCGAAGGACCCGGCGCGCGCTTCGGCGGCTGCCCGCCGGACCCGGGGATGATCAGCCTGGGCACGTGAGCGGCCCCGGGGTCATCGCCGGTACCGGTCGTACGACCGGTCGCGCGCGTACGGCCGGTGGTCGTCCTCGTCGCGGTAGGAGGGACGCCCGGTGTCGACGAGCAGGATCCAGACCAGGTAGCACACGAGCAGCCCGGCGAGCACGGACATGAGGTCGATGCCGCCCAGGTACTTCTCGTGGGTCGCGCGCGCGGTGCAGACGCCGTCGTCGCACTTGGCGTCCTTGTGGTTCCGGCGCCACTCGGGGGTGGGTGAGGTGACCCGGACGTGCGGGACGTCGCGGATGAGCACGGCGGTCTGCCGCACGCCGTCCTCGACCGCGGTGGCCCCGGGTTCGAAGTGGTCGCCTGCGTGGATCCGCGGCCGGTTCCCGTAGATCGCGTCGAGGGCCTTGCCCTCGAACCAGGATCGGCTGGCGAAGGCGGTGATGGCCAGCATCACCACGAGGACGACCCGGGCCACCAGGGTGCCGCAGCCCCGTCCCCCGTCGCGAGAGAAAAGCATGTCAACGATCAGTTCGGAGCACGGCCGCTCCGGCAACCCCGTTTCGGGAACCGCTGTTGCCGTCGGCCGCGGCGGCGGGACGGTTCACTGCGACACCGCCCGCGTCTCCGGGCCCGACGCGACACGGCCCGGAACCCACCCGCTGACAGGAAAGGCACGGCGCGACGTGGCGCAGACTCTCACCGGCACCCCGCTCGACGCACTCCAGGCGGTCTTCCTCCAGCTGAACGCCAAGGTCGAGGCCGAGCTGATCAGCGTCGAGGAAGCCCTGCACGAGCTGCAGAGGCACGAGCTCGTCGACGCCGCGGGCTACACCTGGCGCATCGACCCCATGAGCCAGTCGTTCGTCCGGCGGGGCCCGGGCGCCGATGCCGGCTGGCGGCACGCCGCCCCTTCCGAGTACGCCGCCCCTTCACAGCACGCCGCCCCTTCACAGCACGCCGCCCCTTCACAGCACGCCGCCCCTTCACAGCACACGGCCCCTTCGCAGCACGCCGAGCCGGCGGCGGTCCCTGCGCCCGCGCCCGCGCCCGTCCCGCCGCAGGCCGTCCCCTCCGGGCCCCCTGCCGTCTCCTCCGGGGCCCCTGCCGTGCCCTCCGTGGCCCCTGCCGTGCCGTACCTGGCACTGGTGCCCGATGTCGCCACCGAACAGGCGGCACCGGACGGCACCGAACCGGACACCGAACCAGACGCCGACCCGGACGCCGAATCCGACGACGGGCGCCCGCGGAGGAACTGGCCGTCGCACGTCGCGGGCGGTGTCGCGGCGGCGGCGCTCCTGGTGGCCGCCGTGATCATCCAGCTGTCCGGCCAGGGCGGCGCGGGGACGCCGGACGCCCCGGCGGCCACACCGTCGCGGGCGGCGTCCGCCGCGCCCGGCTCGTCCCGGACGAGCCCGGCCCGCGTGCTGCCCCGGCCGTACCCGGTGCCGTCGGCGGACCGGCGCGAGGCGGTGCTGGCCCAGCTCACCTCGGGCAGCCTCGACCGCATCGGCAGCGTCACCGAGCAGAGCCAGTACAACTACAACAGCCAGCGGCTGTACGCCGCCACGTACGCGGGCTGGAGGGTCGCGGGGCTCACCATCGAGCCGAGCCAGCCCATCGGCGAGCCGTCCGGCCTGACCGCGACCCAGGTGCTGGAACTGCGGGACGGCAGCACCGTCATCGCTGCCGCCGACGTCACCTGGCGCCGAGCCGACCGGACGTCCCCGTGGCGGCTGACCCGGTGGCCCGAGTTCAACCCGGTCGGCTGACCCGGCGTCACCCCCCCCGCCCTCGCCTCATGGCCCCGCTTGCGCGAATGCATACCCCGGGGGGTATGTTGGTGGCGGAGGTGGACGCATGCAGACGCACGTCCGAGAACCGGCGGCGAACGGAGCCGCCCAATGATCACCGCGCTCGTGCTCGGCGCCGCCATCGGCGTACTGCTGGGGCTGCTGGGCGGCGGCGGCTCGATCCTGGCCGTCCCCGCGCTGGTCTACGGGGCGGGGCTGCCGCTGTCCTCGGCGATACCCGCCTCACTTCTGGTGGTGGGCATCTCGTCGGCGACCGCCGTGCTGCCGCGCATCCGCGCGCGGCAGCTCCAGTGGCGCGTCGCCGCGGTCTTCGGCGGCGCCGGCGCGGTCGCCGCGTTCGCGGGCACGGCGCTCAACCGGCTGCTGCCCCCGCGCGTGGTCCTGCTCGGCTTCGCCGTCCTCATGGTGGCGGCCGGCTGGCGGATGCTGGCCGACCGGGCCGCCGAGGGCGGCGTCTGCGCCCTGCCCGGCGGCGGCGTCAACTGGCGCAGCTGCCTGCCCAGGTCCGTCCTCACGGGGGCGGCGGTCGGCGTCCTCACCGGCCTGTTCGGCGTGGGCGGCGGCTTCCTCATCATTCCCGCGCTCGTTCTCAGCCTCGGCCTGCCCATGAACACCGCGGTGGGCACCTCACTGATCATCATCGTGGTCAACTCGGCGGCCGGATTCGCCGCCCACGCCGGGGACGCCGAACTGGACTACGCCGTCGTCGCGGCGTTCGCCCTGGCCGCGGTGGCGGGATCGCTGACCGCCGGGCGCCTGGCCGGCCGGCTGGACTCCCGGCGGCTGAGCCGCTGGTTCGCCTACCTCGTGTTCGCCGTCGCCGCCTTCGTCGCGGCCCAGGCCCTGCTCAACCCCGCCGCCCTGACCGGCTGACCCGCCCCCGCCCCCGCCCCGGCGGCCGACGGGTGCGGAGCCGGACCGGACGGCTTCTATAGTGGGCCGTGATCCGGCCGCGAGCAGGAAGGAGGCGCCGGTCCATGCGTTCGAGACCCGCGTGGTCCTTGCTGCGCCTGGCGCTGTCCGCGCTCGCGGCGGTGCTGGCGGCCGGATGCCTTTTGCAGGTCGGCAAGAGCGCGGGCGCCATCGACGGCGCCATGTCCTCCATGTCCTCCATGTCCTCCAAGGACTCCTCGGCCGCGGAAGCCCACCAGGCCGGCGTGCCCCAGGGGGCACCGGACCGCCCGTCCTCCCCCGACGACGAGAACGGGCGGGGGCACTGCGCCAAGCAGGGCCTGTCGGCGCAGGCCGCGATCGCGCCCGCCGCCGAACCGGCCAAGGCGCCGCTGACGCTGGTCGCTCCGGTCACCGCGGACGGCACCCCGGCCCCGGGCACGGGCGGTCCGGTACCGCGCTCCGGCCCCGCGCCGCCCCCACCCGATCTCCGCGCCCTCTGCGTTCTGCGGATCTAGAGGCCCGTCCCCCGACGGTCCCACTCGATCCGGCAGAACGGAGCCCTTTTCATGATCTCTCCACGCCCGTCCACGCGGGCGTTCTCCCGCGCGTGCGCCCTGACGGCCCAGGCGGGCCGGGCCCTCGCACGCTGGTCCCCGCGCCGCTGGGCGGTCGCGGCGGTCGCCGCCGCCGCGACGGCTCTGGTGGTGGGGGTCCCCACCGACGTGGTGCCCAACCCGCTGTTCGGACGCTCGATCCCGGTGCAGTGGTGGAACCACCCGATCCTGGTGCTCACCGCCGTCCTGGCCGGGCTGGTCATCGCCACCTACACCGGCCCCGGCGCCCCGTCCCGGCCGGGAGGTCCGGCCGCCTCGGACCGCTGGGCGGCGTGCTGTCACTGCTCGCCGTCGGCTGCCCGGTGTGCAACAAGGTCGTGCTGGTCCTCCTCGGGACCTCCGGCGCCCTGACCGTCTGGGCCCCGCTGCAGCCGTGGCTGGGAGCGCTGTCGGTCGGGCTGCTCGGCGTGGCCGCCGTACGGCGGCTCGCGGGCGAGATCGCCTGCCCCGTGCCCGTCAGGGACTGACCCGGTAACGCCCGGTCCCTCACCGGGCGGCGCACGTCCGCACGTCCCCTCACCGGCCGTGCACGTCCCCTTCACTCCGCGTGGCCGCCGCGAGCCGTCACGTCCTGTCCTCCATGAGAGGTGTTCGCGAATGTCCACTGACCGCAAGGCGCCTTCAGGCCGCATCGTCATCGCCGCCGCCGTCCTCCTCACCACCGCGCTGGTGCTCGCCGTCCTCGCCACCGCCGGAGGGGGTGGTGAGGCTCCCCGCCGCGCCACCGGGACCGCCCCGGCGACGGCCCCGCCCTCTCCCTCGGGCGGGTCCGGCGGGCCGGGCGAGCCACGGCGCGAGGACGGCGACCCGTACGCGCTCGGCCGGGTCGACGCCCCCGTCGTGATGATCGAGTACTCCGACTTCCAGTGCCCGTTCTGCGGACGCTTCGCGCGCGAGACCAAGCCGAGGCTCGTCCGGGAGTACGTCGACCGCGGTGTGCTGCGCATCGAATGGCGCGACCTGCCCGTCCTCGGCCCCGAATCCCGGGCCGCCGCCCAGGCCGGCCGCGCGGCGGCCATGCAGGGGAGGTTCTGGCAGTTCCACGACCGGCTGTACGCCGAGCCGCGCCGCCGCAACTCCGGCGCCTTCGCCGACCGGCACCTGGTGGCGTGGGCCCGCGAGGCCGGCGTCCCCGATCTCGACCGCTTCCGCCGGGACATGGCGAGTCCGAAGGCTCGCGATGCCGTGCAAACCGACCTGGACGAGGGGTACGGGATCGGCGCCGTCAGCACCCCGGCGTTCCTCATCAACGGTGAGCCCCTCCTGGGCGCCCAGCCGTTCGAGGTGTTCGCCGGCGCCATCGAGAAGGCGCGCGGACGGTGAGCGTCGGATACCTGGCGGCGTTCCTCGGCGGGCTCCTCACCCTGGTCAGCCCGTGCAGCGCCCTCCTGCTCCCGGCGTTCTTCGCCTACTCCTTCACCGGCCGCACCCGCCTGGTGGGCCGCACGGTGATCTTCTACCTGGGCCTGTGCCTGACCCTGGTGCCGCTGGGAGCGGCGGGAGCGGTCGCCGGCCGCCTGCTCAACGGGCATCGCGAACTGCTGATCGGCGTCGGCGGGTGGACCATCATCGCCCTCGGCGCCGCCCAGATCCTCGGCCTCGGGTTCGGCTCGTCGCGCCTGCGGCGGCTCGCCGGACGCAGGGGCGACGCCGGTTCCGCCCTGTCGGTGGGGCTGCTCGGCGCCGTCTACGGGCTGTCGGGCTTCTGCGCCGGTCCCCTGCTGGGCGGCGTCCTCACCGTCTCCGCGGTCGGCGGCGATCCCGTGTACGGGGCGGCGCTCCTGGCGGTGTACGCGCTGGGCATGGCGGTTCCGCTGTTCGTCCTGGCGCTGCTGTGGGATCGCTTCGACCTCGGCCACCGCAGGTGGCTGCGTGGCCGGCCGATCACCCTGGGACGGTTCGGCACGCACTCCACCTCGCTGGCCGGAGGGGTCTTCTTCATCGTCCTCGGGGCGACGTTCCTGATCTTCGACGGCGCCGCCGCCCTGCCCGGCCTGCTCGATCCCGACGCCGAGTTCGCGGCCGAGGAATGGGCCCTGGGCCTGAGCGGAGCCGTGCCGGACGCCTGGATCCTCGGCGGGGCGGCGATCGCCGCCGCGGCGACCGGGGCGGTCCTGCTGCTGCGCGGCCTGCGGGCCTCGCGCGGTGCTCCGGCAGGCGGCGCCCGCGCCGAGGCGTCGACACCGGAGACGAGCCCCCGCGACCACCGGAGGGAGAGCACGACCGCAGATCGCTGAACGGCGAAAACGGCGAACGGCGAACGGGGGCTCCGGGGCACTGCGGTGCCCCGGAGCCTCCGGGCGTTCCCTGCGTCGTCCGTCTCGGGGTACGGGCGGTCAGCCGGAGACCTCGGCGGGCCGCGGACGGCGCCGGATCTGGCCGGTGGCCAGGTCACGGACCCGCCCCTTGGCGATCTTGCCTCCGGAGGACTGCGGGAGCTCGTCGACGACGATCAGATGCTCGGGCAGCAGCTCCTTGCCCAGTCCCTCGCCGATCAGGTGTTCGGTGAGGCCGGACAGGGTGAGGGCGTGCCCCGCGCGGAGGGTGACGACGGCGCAGACCCGTTCGCCGAAGAGGTCGTCGGGGACCGCGACGACGCAGGCCAGTTCCACGGCGGGGTGGGTGGCGACGGCCTCCTCGACCTGGACCGCGCTGATGTTCTTGCCGCCGCGGATGACGATGTCGGACGTGCGGCCGACCAGGTGCAGGTAGCCGTCGGCGTCGATGGTGACGAGGTCGCCCATCAGCAGGTGGCCGTCGGGCGTGTACAGCTCTTCGTTGGCGGCGTCGTCCCGGTAGTAGCCGCCGGAGAGCAGCGGGCCCCTGCCGCCGGGACGGCCGGGGCCGCCGGTCGCGGTGATGTCGGCGCCGCGCTCGTCGTAGAGGCGGACGTCCATCTCGGGGATGATCCGTCCGCCGGTCCGCAGGCGCCGGTCACGGGTGTCGTCATGGCGGGTGCAGCTGAACGCCCCGCTCTCGTTGGAGCCGAAGAAGTTCAGCACCACGGCACCGGTGCGTTCCTCGAACTCGGCGGCGCTGGTGTAGCCGATGGCCTCACCGCCGGTGAACATCACCCGCAGGCCGGACAGGTCCGCGCGGGCGGCGGCGGGGGAGCGCAGCAGCATCCGGAACTGGGTGCTGACCGCGCACAGGACGGTGACCCGCTCGCGTTCGATCATCCGCGCCATCAGGTCGGCGTCGAAGCGGGGCATGACGACCGTCGGGACGCCCAGGACGGTGGGCGCCACGTGCGCCGTCCACAGGCCGAAGCCGAACGGGGCCGGCACGGCGCCGAAGAAGATCTCGTCCGGGCCCAGGTTCCCGGCGTCGGCGGCGAGCCGGGCGAAGTGGATCCAGCGGTTCTGGAACTGGACGACGCACTTGGGCAGGCCGGTGGTGCCCGAGGTGGAGTTCAGCAGCCACAGGTCGTTCGGGCCGAGCGCGCGTCCGGCCGGGTCCCGCGTCCGAACGGGACGTTCCACCGGGACCGTGCCCGAGACGTCGAGCAGGCGAGGGGCGTCGCCGCCGAACAGGTGCCAGGTCAGGTCGGCCCCGTGCGAGCGCAGGGCGGCGGCCAGGCCGGTCATGTCCCGGCCGCGGTGCTCGGGCAGGGTGATCACGCCGCGGGCGCCGGTACGGGCCAGCAGGTGGGCGATCTCGGCGTCGCCGGCCCGGGCGCCGATGCCGACCGCGACCAGCCCGGCCCGTTCGGTGGCCAGGAGGGCGACGTGGAAATCGGCGGAGTCGGGCAGGAGGAGCCCCACCCGTTCGCCCGGCTCGCACAGCCCGGCCAGCGCGGCGGCGAGGCCGTCGGCGCGGGAGTCGTAGGCCGACCAGGTGGTGACGCGGCCGGGTTCGATGTACGCGGGCGCGTCCGGCCGGCGGCGGGCGTGGTCCCGGACCAGCGCGCCCAGCGGGCGGTCGGACCACCGGCCGGCCTCGATGTGGCGGGCGGCCTCCCGCGGATCGACGATCACGCTTCCGCCAGGTCGGGGTCGCCCCACACCTTCAGCGGGCGGCCGAAGACCTCACGCAGCATGGGCATGAAGAACTCCAGGTCCTCGGAGTCGTAGCCGGGGTCGAAGGAGACCTGGTCGTAGGCGGCGCAGAAGTGGGCGCAGGCCTCGAAGTAGGGAGAGTCGCGGTACACGTCGCGGGCGTCGCGGGGAATCCCGAGCTGCTCGCCGTAGTGGTACATCTGGAACACGCCGTGGTGCTTGACGATCCACAGCGCCTCCTCGTCCAGGACGGGCCGCAGGATGGCGGCGGCGACCTCGCTGTGGTTGTCGGGGCACAGGTCGTCGCCGATGTCGTGCAGGAGAGCGGCGACGACGATGTCCGTCCGCGCGCCGTCCCGGTACGCCCGGGTGGCCGACTGCAGCGAGTGCTCGTACCGGTCGACCCGGTACCCGAAGGTGTAGCCCCTCATCCCTTCGAGGAGGCGCACGACGTTGTTCATCCAATGCTCGGCCTTGTGCGCGGCGGCCTCGTCCCGGATCAGCGCCATCTCCTCGGGGGTGGCGTCGTCCATCCTGGTGAAGCTCACGGTTCGCGGTGCGGCGTCCATGGTCGCTCCTGTTCGTCCGGCTCGCCGGAAGCGTAAGCCGGATGATCGAAGCTAATCAAGTGGCTGATTGGTTCCCAATCAAGTGGTTGACAGATCGCCGTGGCCTGGATCACTCTCTTGCTGTCGCGCATCAGAGCGCGGCCCCTGTCCCAAGGAGTCCTGATGGCGACTTCTCTCTCCACCCCGAGCGGGGACCGGCCGGCACGGCGAGGCGCCTCCAAGAGCAGGATGTTCTTCTCGGTGAACCTCGGCAACGCCCTGGAGTGGTACGACTGGGCGGTCTTCGCGATCTTCGCGGGCTACTTCGCCGGAGACTTCTTCGACACCGGGAACGACGTCTCCAACCTGCTGTCGGTGCTGGCGGTCTTCGCGGTCGGCTTCGTGATGCGGCCGGTCGGCGGGATCGTCTTCGGCCGGCTGGCCGACCGGCGCGGCCGGAGCCTGGTCCTGCTGGTCACGATGTCGCTGGTGGCGCTGTCCAGCGTGATGATCGCGATCGGCCCGACCTACGCCTCCGTCGGCGTGCTCGCCTCGGTCTGGCTGGTGGTGGCACGCTGCCTGCAGGGCTTCGCGCACGGCGGCGAGATGGGCGGGTCGTACACCTACGTCGCCGAGATGGCCACCCCGCGCAACCGCGGCCTGTGGGGCAGCACGATCGTCATGTCCACCGTCACCGGCACCCTGCTGGCGACCCTGCTCGGCGCGACGCTGCGGGTGGTGCTGGACGAGCGGGCGCTGAACGACTGGGCCTGGCGGATCCCCTTCCTGCTCGGCGGGCTGCTCGGCCTGGTCGCCCTCTACCTGCGGCGCACCCTCCGGGAACCCGAGGTGTTCACCGGCAGCCGGCGGGGCACGGCGCCGCCGAGTACGCGCGAGACGTTCCGGAACATGTGGGTGGAACGTTCCTCCGTCCTCCGGGTCATGGTGATCGTCGCCGGTACCGGTGTCTTCTCCTACGCCTGGTCGGTCAGCGCCCCCTCCTACGCGACCAGCTTCCACGGGGTGGACGACGGCGCGGCCATGTGGGCGGGGGTGGGGGCCAACCTGGTGTTCATCGCGATGCTGCCGCTGACGGCGATGCTGTCGGACCGGATCGGCCGCCGGACCAACTTCATGATCTGGGGCGCCGGGGTGGCGGTGCTGGCCTTCCCGCTGTCGGGGCTGCTCGGTCCGAGCGCCTGGGCGCTGCTGGCGGCGATGTCGCTGGCCCTGGCCGTGCAGTCGTTCGGCGCGGGCATCCAGGTCGCCTGGTTCGCCGAGCTGTTCAGCACCCGGTCGCGGGCGACCGGCGTGGGCATGGCCGCCTCCGTCTCCGCCGCCGTGTTCGGCGGGACGGCGCCGTACCTGAACGCATGGCTGACCGGCAAGGGGCTGGCGCACGTCTTCACCTGGTACGTGGTCGTGCTCGCGCTGCTGGGGATCGCGGTTGCCACCAGGACGCCCGAGACCCGCGGCATGGAGCTGGACCGGGGCGAGGCCCCGGAGGGCGAACCGATACTCGCCGGGACCGCCCCGTCCCCTAAAATCCCTACCGAGTGAGCGCTTGATGGAACCGGCGACGCCGGCCCCGCCCCCAGCAAGATCCGGAACCCGTGCAGGAGACGAGAACAGTGGCCCGTGGGCAGCGAGCGAAGATCCTCGAGCACTCCGGCCGGCTGTTCTCGCTGCGGGGGATCGGCGCCACCACGATCCGCGAGATCGCCGAGAGCGTCGGGCTGAACTCCGGCACCCTCTACCACTACTTCGCCTCCAAGGACGACATCGCCTCGGAGATCCTGGTCGGCTTCCTGGAGGACCTGAGCACCGAGTACGAGCGGGTCTCGGAGCGGGACGGGACCGCGCGGGAGAACATCCTGGAGCTGGTCAGGACCTCCCTGCGGGTGGCGGCGCGGCACCCGTACGCGACGGAGATCTACCAGAACGAGCAGGTGGGCCGGCTCCCGTCGCTGCCCAGGTACGACGACCTGATGAAGTCCCTGTCCCGCTGCCACGAGACGTGGGACCGGGTGGTCCGCGACGGCGTGGCGCGCGGGGAGCTGCGCGCCGACATCGGCGAGCACAACTTCCAGCGGATACTGCGCGAACTGGTGTTCATGACCGTCCGGTGGAACCGGGAGAGCCTGGCGGAGGAGGCCGGCTCGCTGGCCGAGATCCTCACCTCCGGGTTCCTGGACGGCTTCGCCACCCGCCCGGAGGCGTCCGGCACGGCTCCCGGCGGGCATGCCGCCAGCCCGGGCGGGGCGGTGCCGTCCCCCGGGGAGCCCGACGCGCAGCACGCCGAGATCGCCCGCCTGCGGTCGGACGTGGAGGAGCTCAAGCAGGTGGTGGAGACCATCCGCCGCGACGGCACGGGCTGACCTCTCCCTCCTCCCCCTCCTCTCCCTCCTCGTCACCGGAGGCCCGTCCCAGGGCCGGCCGGCGACCGGCCCGTGCCCCGCACCGCCCGTCCCCTCGCCCGCCGCACCGCCCGTCCCCTCGCACCCGACCCCGCACCCGACCCCGCACCCGACCCCGCACCCGACCTCGCGCCCGCACCACCACCGACATCTCCTTGCGCGGCGCCGTGCGCGCGCCGTTCCGTGACCGACCGGAGGTACCGCACCGATGACGATCAACCTGGACGACCTCGCGGGGAACACCGCGTTCACCACCGGAGGCAAGGGCGCCGAGGGCCCCACCTGGCTGCCGGAGCCCGAACGGCAGGACCGCAAGTACACCGTGATCTCGGTGGACGACCACATCGTCGAGCCGCCCCACACGTTCGAGGGGCGGCTGCCGGCCAGGTTCGCCGACCGCGCCCCGAAGGTCGTCGAGCGGGAGGACGGCGCCGAGGTCTGGGTGTACGACGGCCAGGACTTCCCCAACGTCGGCTTCAACGCCGTGGTCGGGCGTCCGGTCAGCGAGTACAGCTTCGAGCCGTCCCGCTTCGACGAGATGCGGCGCGGCGCGTGGGACATCCACCACCGGATCACGGACATGGACCTGGCCGGGATCTACGCCTCGCTGAACTTCCCCTCGTTCCTGCCGGGCTTCGCGGGGCAGCGGCTCCAGCTCACCACCAGGGACACCGAGCTGGCCCTGGCCTCCGTCCGCGCCTGGAACGACTGGCACCTGGAGGAATGGGCCGGCTCCTACCCCGACCGGATCATCCCCTGCCAGATCCCCTGGCTCCTCGACCCCGAACTCGGCGCCCAGGAGATCCGCCGCAACGCCGAACGCGGCTTCAAGGCGGTGACCTTCTCCGAGGCGCCCCAGAAACTCGGCCTGCCCTCCCTGCACACCGGCCACTGGGATCCGATCATGCGCGCCTGCGCCGAGACGGGCACCGTCGTCAACCTCCACATCGGCTCGTCCGGCACCTCCCCGGCCACCGCCGACGACGCCCCGCCCGACACCGTCGGCGTCCTGTTCTTCGGCTACGCGATGTTCGCCGCCGTCGACTGGCTCTACTCGATGCTGCCCGTCCGCTTCCCCGACCTGAAGATCTGCCTCAGCGAAGGCGGCATCGGCTGGGTCGCCGGGCTCATGGACCGCCTCGACCACATGCTCAGCTACCACGACATGTACGGCACCTGGACGCCCGACATCGGCCTCACCCCCGCCGAAGTCCTCAAGCGCAACTTCTGGTTCTGCGCCGTGGAGGACCAGTCCTCGTTCGCCCTGCGCGACCGCATCGGCGTCGAGAACATCCTGCTGGAGAGCGACTACCCGCACTGCGACTCGACCTGGCCCACCACCCAGACGGTCATCGAGTCCGAGATCGGCGGGCTGCCCGAGGCCGACATCCGCCGCTTCACCTGGCAGAACGCCGCCGAACTCTACCGCCACCCCGTCCCGCCGGAGGTCCAGAACGACCCCGACGCCTTCTGAACCCGCCCTGCCCTGGTCGACCCGTACGCGGTACGGCTCGACCAGGGCGGAACTTAGGGTTACCTTACCCGGATGGGGAATCCGCCTGAGATGCGTCCGGTGACCACCGAAGCCGAGCTCCGCGCGATCGTGCAGGAGCCGCCGCAGACCGCCTGGGACAAGGACATCGGCCGTCTCGACGAGCACGCTCGCACGTTCATCGCCCACTCGCCGTTCGTGCTGCTGGCGACGTCGGCCCCGGACGGCACCTGCGACGTCTCCCCGCGCGGCGACCCCGCGGGCTCGGTGCTGGTCCTGGACGACCACACGCTGGTGCTCGCCGACCGGCCCGGCAACCACCGGCTCGACAGTTTCCGCAACGTGCTGCACAACCCTCATGTCGGCCTGCTGTTCCTGGTGCCGGGGATGAACGAGACGCTGCGCGTCAACGGCCGCGCGACCCTGGTCTCGGACGCGCCGTTCTTCGACGACCTTGCGGTCCAGGGCAGGCGCCCGCGGCTGGCCGTCGTCGTCCACGTCGATGAGCTGTACATGCACTGCGCCAAGGCGTTCCTGCGCTCGTCGCTGTGGAAGCCCGGGACCTGGCCCGACCGCGGCCGGCTGCCCTCGCTCGGCCGGATCCTCAAGGAGCAGATGGGCCTCAAGGACATCCCGGCGAAGGTGATCGACGCCGACCTGGAACTGGACGCCAGGACGAACCGGTACTAGTGATCCACACCGGTTCGGCCCACGTTGACGTGCGGCGAGTTGCCGCCCCCGAGGCCACCTTGGCGACAACTCGCCGCAAGTCAACGACGATCTGGACCGTTCAGTCGCGCTTGGGCGATGTGGGACGGCTGCCGGTCCACCGCGTCTCGATGTTCGCGCTGTAGCTCGTCACCGTGCCCGGCCGGTAGTTCCTCTCGTTGTCCTCCGCCTTGACGAACGTGCTCACCTCCGCGAGCAGGGCGCCCGTCTTGGGGTCGAAGATGATGCGTTCCATCGAGGTCTTGTTCATGGGGCCTCCGGTGCGGGCCGCCTCCAGCGCCACGCCCGGCCGTCCCAACGGGTCGGTGACCCGGCCCACCGCCTGGATGCCGGGGGTATCGGCGAGCATCCTGATGAAGGCCGCCCACACCTTCGGCGGCAACGGCAGGCCGGAGACCGCGCTGCCCATCTCAACGATCTTCTGACCGGGCCCGGTGGGCTTGGAGTGGCGACGGGCCCGCGGATTCGTGCTCGGCTTGGGCGCCCGCTCCGGCCTCGTCAGGATCTTCTCCAGTTCCTTCGGATCCGTGGGCAGATTCTGCAGCTCCTGCGCCGTGATCGTCCGCCCCAGGCCCATGAGGAAGAACCCCTTCTCGTTCTCGTTGCGGTCGCTGGGGTCCTCCTTCCACGGGGTGGGCTTGGTCCGGTAGAGCTTCGGAAGCGCTTTCGGATCGTCGTGGTACGGGAAGGTCGTCGGGGAACCCGCGCGCTTCCACAGCTTCTCGTCCTCGGCGGTCTGCGGCCGCGCGGGCAGGTCGCGCGACCAGATCGCCGAATCGTTGGCGCGGTCCCGTGCCTGCCACCTCCACATCTCCCAGCACGGCTGGACGAAGTAGTTCCCCGTCTTGGCCCTGACCGGTTCGGCGTGGCAGTCCCTGGAGTGCGTCACCAGGTAGCGGTCATCGGTCTGCCGCTCGGCCTGGGTGGCCGCGGCGAGCACCATCTGCTTGGCCCCGTCCGCCCGGAGCGTCACCTCCCCACCCGTTCCGGGCACGCCGCCGGGGCCGAGGGCGGCGATCGCGACGGCGGTCGCCGCCGCGGCCGCGACCAGCCCCAGCCCCAGCCCGATGCGGAACGGGCGCCGCGCGAGCCGCCCGAGCCGTCCGGCCCGGCGGGTCCCGACCTCGTCCACCGCCGGGTGTGCCAGCCGGTGCAGTCCTTCCCTGCCCGCGGCGGTCACCCGCGGGGATGGACCGCCCTCGTCGAGCAGTTCGGCGACCATCCTCAGCTCATCCATGGGACTCCTCCTCGGTACGTGTGGGATCGGTCCCGCCCAGTGCCTCCCGCAGCTTCCTTCGAGCCCGGTTCATCCGCGATCCGACCGTCCCCTTGGGGATCTCCAGCGCCTGCGCGACCTCGTCGTAGGCCAGGCCGCCGACCGCGACGAGCAGCAGCACGTCACGGTCGCCCTCCGGGAGCGCGGCGAGCGCGCCGGCCAGCTGCGGCCGTACGCCCTCCGCGGCGACCTTCGCGGCCACCCGCGCCTCGTGCCCGTCGGGGCGCGGATGGGCCGCGGCACGGGTGAACGCCGTGAAGCGGCGGCTCTCGTCGCGCCGGTGCTGGCCGACCAGGTTGGTGGCGATCCCGTACAGCCAGGGCCGTACGGCGCCGCGGACCGGGTCGAAGCGGTCGCGCTTGCGGAAAGCGGCGTAGAACGTCTCGGCGGCGACGTCGTCGGCGGCGTCGCGGCCGAGGCGCGCGGCCACGTACCGGTAGATCTCCGTGAAGTACCTGTCGTAGATCACGGCGAATCGATCGGGCTCATGCCTGGACCGCTCGATCACCGTGGCGTCGTCGGTCACGACGTCCGGTGGAGCTGCCATCCGTGGCTCCATTTCATGTCCGGCCCTTCTGAGGCGAATGGCGGTCACCACTACTCAGCCGGAGCCCGGGATCTTCTTCACGCACGCTCGCCGGCGCCGCGTCCGGAGCGTTCACGCTGGGCCCGCGCGGCCCCCGTACGAGACTCGCGCGACACTCACGGATATGAAGAAACGCATCATATTTCTATGTATCATCAATGACGGTACGTAGCCTTGGCCATCACCAGCCCCATCATCACAGCGGCTCGTCCCGGCGACCGCCGGCGATTAAGGTAGAGTCAGCCGCCCAGGAGGAGTTCGTGGAACATGCGCTGTCCTTCCTCATGACGTCCTCGGGCCCGGAGTCCCTGCTCGAACGCGCGTACACCGACGCCGTCGAACAGGTCGACGACACCAACGAGGCCCGTGTGCGCATCCTCGACGCGGCGTACGAGCAGTTCTGCCGGATGGGCATCCAGCGGTCCACCATGGAGGACGTGGCCCGGCGCGCCGGGGTCTCGCGGATCACGGTCTACCGGCGGTTCGCCACCAAGGACGCGCTGGTCGAGCAGGTGGTGCGCCGGGAGTTCCGCCGCTACTTCGACCGGTTCCTCGAAGAGATCGGGCAGGCCGAGACCGCCGCCGACCGCGTGGTCCTGGGCTTCGTGAGCTCGCTGAAGGCCATCCGGGGCAACCCGCTGATCGGCGGCCTGATCGCCACCGAACCGGACCTGATGGTGCCGTCCATGATCAATGACGGCGGCCGCACCCTCGAAACCGTGCGGGGGTTCGTCGCGGGCCAGCTCCGCCGCGAGCAGAACGCGGGCAACGTGGCGCGCGAGCTGGACACCGACCTCGTGGCCGAGATGATGGTCCGGATCTCCGCGTCCTTCCTGACCATTCCCGGCCACCTCGTCGACCTCGACGACGACGAGCAGCTGGCCGCGCTGGCCCGGCGCTTCCTCGTCCCCATGCTGGAACCTTCCGGTCCCCCGGCCTGATCGCCGCCGTCCCGGGACGCACGGAGAACGGCGGAACGGCCCACGCCGCGGCCTCCCGGCCGGCGGCGTGAGCCGTTTCCCGCACCGTCAGGTGCCGATGACGCCGCCGTCCTTCTTGCGGATGACCAGCGTGGCCGGACGCGGGCGGCCGGCCGGGTCGAAGTCGGGCCAGTTGCTCACCGCGCGCGGGTTCTGCGGCGTGGGCGTGCCCCAGAAGGTGGTCGCCTCACCCGGGTGCTGGATGTTGACGAACATCGTCCGCCCGTCCGGCGTCGTGCTGATCCCGGTCACCTCGCAGCCGCGCGGCCCGACCAGGAACCGGCGGATCTCGCCGGTGCGCGGATCGGCCGCCAGCATCTGGTTGTTGCCGATGTTGTCGTGCCCGCGGTCGGCGCGGTTCTGCGTGGAGTTGGACACGTCGGTCTGGATCCACAGCCGCCCGTCGCGGTCGAACCACAGCCCGTCCGGCGAGCCGAACGCGTCCTCCGCGGCCGGTCCGGCCTCCGGGTCGTAGGCCGGGTCCCCGGCGAGCACGAAGATGTCCCACTCGAAGGACGTGGCGGTGTTGTCGCCGCCCTTCTCCCGCCACCGGATGATGTGGCCGTACGGGTTGGGCTTGCGCGGGTTGGCCTTGTTGTCCCAGCCGGAGCCGTTGGTGAGGGTGAGGTAGACGTCCTTGTTCCCGGGGTTCACCGCCACCCACTCGGGACGGTCCATCCTGGTGGCGCCGAGCGCGTCCGCCGCCGTGCGGGTCCGCAGGAGCACGTCGGCCTGGTCCTTCCAGCCGTTGGCGGCGGTCAGGGGGCCGGTGCCGAACGTCAGCGGCAGCCAGGTGCCCGAGCCGTCGTCGTCGAACCGGGCGACGTAGAGCGTTCCATGGTCGAGCGGGTCCTTGCGGAGCGTGCGCAGCCGCCGCCACGGCGCGCTGCCCACGAACTTGTAGACGTACTCGCCGTCCTGGTCGTCACCGGTGTAGACCACGACACGGCCGCGCGACTCGGTGACCGTCGCGCCCTCGTGCTTGACGCGGCCGAGCGCGGTGCGCTTGACGGGGGCCGCCTTCGGGTCGAACGGGTCGATCTCCACCACCCAGCCGAACCGGTTGAGCTCGTTCGGGTTGACGGCCACGTCGAAGCGGGGGTCGGCGGCGTGCCACCGGTAGCCGAACCCCTCGGCGACCACGCCGTACCGGGCCTGCTCGGCCGTGGGCTTCCAGGAGGCGTTCCCGGTGCCGAAGTAGCCGTTCCAGTTCTCCTCGCACGCCAGGTACGTGCCCCAGGGGGTGTAGCCGTTGGAGCAGTTGTTGAGCGTGCCCATCGGCTTGTCGCCGGACCGCAGGAGGGGGTGGTCCGCCCGCACCGGGCCGGAGAAGGCGACCGGGGTGCTGCCCGTGACGCGGCGGTTGTACCTGGAGTCGACCTGCCGCCACCGGCCGCCGGACTGCTCGATCTTGACGACGCTGACGCCGTGCGCGGCCAGCGCCTTGTCGACCTTCTCCTTGGTCATGACCGCGTCACCGTCGGGGTAGAGCAGCGTGCGGTCGACGTACTCGTGGTTGAGGACGAGCAGTCCCTCCCCGCGGCCCGACGGGAAGAAGTGCATCCCGTCGTGGTGCATGCCGATCTGCTGGGCCTGCTCGGCGGCGGTGTTGGAGGCGTCCTTCCTCCACTCGGGGCCGCGGGAGTTCAGGGGCGTGCCCCACGGGATCAGGACCTCGGCGACGTACCCCTCGGGCACCACCACCTCGTCGGCCGACCCGGCGGGCACCGGCGCGAAGCCCAGCAGCCGGCCGCGGCCGTGGCCGCGCCCGCCCGAGCCGGCGGGGGCGGGCGCGAGGGGTGCGGCGGCGGCCGGTCCGGCGGTGGCGGCGAGGAACCCGGCGGCGGCGGCCACCGTCCCGCCGCGGATCACCGACCTCCGCGTCCACCGGGCCTCGGCGACGTCCCGGAACGCCGGATTGCCCGACGGGTTGGTGCTGACGTCCTCGGGATCGGCCCCGCGGGCGACGTCGTCCACGGTCATGGGGGAACCTCGCTTCTGTACGGCTACCGGCGCCGCCCGGACTCCCGTGCCACGCTGGGGCACGGCTCGGATCCTTCGGCGTTCACCGGGAACCTAGAACCCGCCCATGACCACAAAGCGGCGCGAACATGAACACACTCCCCCCAACAGGCCATGACCTGCCGAAACGGTCCGCCCGCGAGGCGCGGTTCAGCCGGACGTCCGCGGGATCCGCCGCGTGCGTCCGAACCCGCCGAGCCAGTGCGCGGACGGCCTGGGGGTGCGGGCGAAGGTCTCCGGGTCGAACGCGATGAGCCCGAAGGTGGGCGTGTAGGAGCCCCATTCGTAGTTGTCCAGGGCGCTCCAGGCCAGGTAGCCCTGGACGTCGAGGCCGTCCTCGATCGCGGCGCCGACCTCGTCCAGGGCGCCGGTGTAGTAGGCGATCCGGCGGGTGTCGTCGGCGGTGGCGATGCCGTTCTCGGTGACGATCAGCGGGACGTCGCCGACGATGGAGGCGGTGTGGCGCAGCGCGTGCCCCACGGCGCGGGGGTAGTACTCCCACCCGGTGAGGGTGCGCTCGGCCTCCGGGGGGACGGGGATCGGGCCGTCCGGGCCGATCCTGGTACGGGTGTAGGACTGGACGCCGATCCAGTCGTCGTCGCGGGCGGCCTCGACGAAGACGTCCTCGCGCGGGTACCGGTAGGCGTCACGGACCTCCTCGGCGCCGGGAAGGGCCTGGTAGACCTGGTTGGCGATGGTCCAGCCGGCCTTGATCCGCGGGTTGATCCCCCGGACCTCCTTCATCGCCGCGCGGTGCGCGGCGATGATCGCGCGGGTGGTCTCCTCGTCGGGGGTGGGCAGGCCCGCGGGAGGGAAGCCGGCGTCGCCCGCCCTGGCCGCGCCCGCCATCACCGCGATCATGTTGGGTTCGTTGATCGTGCAGACGTGCGCGACGTCCGTGCCGATGACCGGTGCCGTGGCCGCGACGTAGCGGGCGAACAGGTCGGGCGCGTCCGGCTCGGTCCAGCCGCCGCGTTCCTCGAACCACCGCGGGACGGTGAAGTGGTGCAGGGTCACCATCGGGCGCAGCCCGCGCACGACCGCGCCCTCGACCATCCGGCGGTAGTGGGCCAGCTCGGCGCGGGAGAAGCGGCCGGGGACGGGTTCGATCCGCGCCCACTCGATGCCGAACCGGTAGTCGGTGAAGCCCAGGCCGGCCAGCAGGTCCATGTCCTCCGGCCAGCGGTGGTAGCTGTCGGCGGCATCCAGGCTCGGCTCCTGGATCTGCGCCGTCCCGCTGTGCTCCTTGTGCCACCAGTCGCTGTTGGTGTTGTTGCCCTCGATCTGGTGGCCGGCGGTGGAGGCACCCCACAGGAAGCCGTCGGGGAAGGGGGTCGAGGTCTGCGTCATCGCGGTTTCTTCCAAGGTCGTGTGTGCAGTGTGCAGTGTGTGCTGGGACGGGGCCGCCGGTCAGCGGGGCCGTTTCGCGGGCGGCAGGACGACGTTCCACGTCTCCAGGCCCAGGACCGGCTTGAGGCGGCCGGCCACCTCGCCGGCCCCGAAGTGCCTGTGCAGGGTTCCGCCCGCGAGCACGTTCCCGAGCGCGCCCATCACCATCGACTGGTCGAGGGAAAGGTAGCGCCGGGAGACCTTGCCGCTGCGGACGGCGACGGCGTCGTAGAAACCGCCGGGGCCGTAGGAGGGGAAGTCGGCCTTGAGCTTGACCAGGTTGTCCAGGGCCGCGTTCCGCGCGTACGGGAGGGCCAGGAACGCGGCGTGCGGGGTGACGACGCCGTCGCCGAAGGAGGCCGGGGCCGGGGCGGCGGGACGGCAGCCCTCGTAACCCGGGTCGGTCTGGGTCCGTTCCTGGTCGGAGGTGTAGCCGTCGCCCTGGATGCCGATCCCGTCGACGCCGTACTCGCGGTAGCCGCCGTCGGGGTCGTTGGACGGGGAGAAGCCCCAGTAGCCGTACTTCGCCTCCCGCAGGCCGTGCTCGATCTGGGCCGCCACGTACGCCGGATGGTTGCGTCCCCAGCTGGTGGGGGCCCATTTCCTCTCGGGGACGAGGAGGTCGGGCATGAGCGCTTCGAACATGCTGCCGCCCCAGGTGGGAACGAGCCGGATGCCCCGGTAGCCGTAGGTGCCCTCGAAGACCTTGATGCCCAGGTGGGTCTGGGTGGTGCCCTCGGGCCTGGTCTCCTGCCAGCCGAAGTCGCAGTCCTTGTGTCCCATGGTGCGGTACAGGCCGAAGTAGTGCTGGGCGGGCAGCCGGCCCAGGGCGATGCCGACGTAGGTGGCCATGCGGGTCTCGGCGGGAGCGCCGTACACGTGGCAGGTGTAGTAGACGTCCGTCCCGCCGGTGTAGTTGCCCTTGATGGAGCAGTCGGGGTCGGGCGGGTTCACCCAGAAGCCTCCGCGCAGCAGGCCCGTTCCGTTGGGGGCTCCCTTCGGGTCGTAGTAGGCGGCGAAGTCCATCCCCTTCAGGATCCGGTTCGCCGCGGCGGCGGTGGAGGGCACCGCGTTGCGGACGGTCATCAGCGCGCCGGCCAGCCAGGCGTTGTCCACGCTGGACAGGAACGGCTTGACCGGGGCGCCGGTGGAGGGCCAGGTGGTCACGACCTTCAGGGTGGCCGGGTCGTACCAGTTGAAGAACTGGCCGGACTCGTGCCGGT
Organism: Actinomadura viridis; assembly: GCF_015751755.1. GTDB lineage: Bacteria > Actinomycetota > Actinomycetes > Streptosporangiales > Streptosporangiaceae > Spirillospora > Spirillospora viridis. Next base: position 7,832,802 of record NZ_JADOUA010000001.1, on the reverse strand, counting down.
CCAGCCGCTCGACGGAGGCGATCGCCCTGGCGATCCGCGCCTCGGCGTCGGCGGCGCCGATCAGGCCGAGGTCGCGGGCGACGACCGTGCTCCACATGTAGCCGCCGATGTTGGTCGGCGAGGTCACCTTGTCGGGGGTCGTCAGGTCGCCGGAGACGCCGTCGGACGGCAGCCCGGTCGCCGGGGCGACCATGGCCGCCAGCGACTTCCAGGTGTCGGCGGCGAAGGTCCGCAGCAGGGCGTCCTGCCGCTTCCCGTCCCGCGGCGCCCGTTCCCGCGGCGCGTTCGCGGACGCTTCGCCGGCGGCCGTGCCGGGGTCGGCCAGCGCGGGCGCGTTCACCGGAGCCGCCAGGGCCGCGGTGATGGCGCTCGCCGCCAGGGTCGTGGTGAGCACGCGAAGTCGGGCACGCATCGGAACTCCTAAAGGGGGGTGGGAGTACACGGGTCGGGAAGTGGCCGGCCTACTTGATGCCGGTGCTCGCTATGCCCTCGACGAAGAACCGCTGGAGGACGAGGAAGATCGCGACGATCGGTGCGACGACCACGACCGCGCCGGCCAGGAGCATCCCGTAGTGGGTGGCCTCCTGGTTGGAGAAGATCGCCAGCGCGACCGGCAGGGTGTACTTGTCGTGGCTCTGCGCCACCACGGCGGGCCACAGGAAGTTGTTCCAGGCGGCCAGGAAGGTGACCAGCGTCAGCGTCGCCATCGCGGGCTTGCACAGCGGCAGCACGATCCGGAAGAAGATCCGGAACTCGCCCGCGCCGTCGATCCGCGCGGCGTGCACCAGCTCGTCGGGGATCTCCGCCATGAACTGCCGCATCAGGAAGACGCCCAGCGGCGTGACCAGGTACGGCAGCACGATGCCCAGCAGCGTGTCGACGAGGCCGAGGTTGGCCACCACGACGAACTGCGGGATCATCAGCACGATCGGCGGCACCATCATCTGCGCCATGATCAGGGCGAACACCAGCCTGGCGGCGCGGAACGGCAGCTTGGTCAGGGCGTAGGCGACCATCGAGCAGAACAGCAGGTTGGCGGCCACGATGACCACCGCGGTGATGACGCTGTTGGCGAAGACCGGCAGCAGGTCGAGCCGTTCGAACAGCTCCCGGTAGCCGGCCAGGGTCGGGGCCTCCGGCAGGAACGTGGGCGGATCCCGGCGGATCTCCGGCTCGTGCTTGAACGAGCTGAGCACCGCCCAGCCGAAGGGCGTGACGACCAGCCCCAGGCCGAGGGTGAGGGCCGGGTAGAGCAGTGCGCGGCGCACCGAACGGAACATGGTCGGGGTCCCTCCCTTCTCGTCTAGTGGTGCTTGGCCCGCATCAGGCGGAACTGCAGGAACGTCAGCGCGATGATCACGGTGAACAGCACGCTCGCCGCGGCGCCCGCGTAGCCGTAGTTGCCCACCCCGAACTGCTGGTAGATCGCCAGCGAGGCCGACAGGGTGGCGTTGTCGGGGCCGCCCTTGGTCATGACCAGCGGCTCCTCCATGAACTGCATGAAGCCGATCGTGGAGTAGACCGTGGTGAACAGCAGGGCGGGCCGCAGCATCGGCAGCGTGATGCTCCGGAACCGGGCCCAGGCTCCCGCGCCGTCCACGTCCGCCGCCTCGTACAGGTCGCGCGGGATGCCCTGGAGAGCGGCCAGGAAGATCACCATGTCGAACCCGAACCCCCGCCAGGCGGCCATCACCACCAGCGACGGCAGCGCCGTGCGCTCGTCCGACAGCCAGGCGGGGCCGTCGATCCCGATCCACGCCAGGCCCTCGTTGACCAGGCCGGCCTCGGGGTCGAGCAGGAACCGCCACACGACGGCGATGCCGACGATGCTCGTGACGTGCGGCAGGAAGTAGCCGATGCGGAACGGCGTCCGGAACCGCTCGATGCCCGCGTGCAGCGCGACCGCCGCCGCCAGGCCCATGAGGATGGTGAGGGGGACGGCCGTGACCACGAAGAACGCCGTGTTGGCCGCGGCCCTGCGCATCACCTCGTCCTGGAACAGGCGGGTGTAGTTGTCCAGCCCGACGCCGTTGACGGCGAACGGGTCGCGGACGTCGGTGCTGCGCAGGTCGGTGACGCTCATGCCGAGCCCGGCCAGCAGCGGCCCCGCGTACAGCCCGAGGAAGATCACCAGGAACGGCGCGGAGAACAGCCACGCGATCCGCGCCCCGCGCCGGCCGGCGCCCCGGGGCCGGCGGGGCGGCGCGGCCCGGGGCCCGCGGCGGCCGGCCGGCCCGCCCCGCCGGAGCAGGCCGGACGCCGGCCGCGGGGCCGCGGGCGCCTTCCCGGTCGCGGTGCGTCCGAGGGACGACACCTAGCTGCCCGTTCCGATCTGCTCGGCCGCCTTCTGCATCGCCGCGGCGGCCTGTTCGGGGGTCTGCTTGAGCAGCGCCAGCTTCTCGGTCTCGCGTTCCATGGCCTTGCCGACCTGGGTCCAGGTCGGCAGCGGCGGCGGGGTCTTGGCGTTCTTCAGCGTCTCGCCGAACACCGCGACCCGCTTGTCGGCCTTGAGCGCGGGGTCCTCCCAGGCGGACTGCACGGCGGGCAGGTCCTTGGAGACGGTGAACCACTTGGCCTGGGTCTTCGGGTCGGTCAGCCACTGGACGAAGCGCCAGGCGGCGTCCCGGTTCTTCGTGCTCTTGAAGACGACCAGGTCACCGCCGCCGACCAGGGAGGTGCCGCCCGCGCTGCCCTTGGGGTAGGGGGCCACGTCGAACTTCTCGGAGAAGCCCGGACCGCCGTCCTTCTCCGTCGAGTAGATCATCCAGGGGCCGGAGTAGAACGCCGCGGCCTGGCCCTTGATGAAGTTCTGCGGGAACGCCCCGGTGTCGATCTTGTTGGGGGCGGTGCCGTCCTTGTAGAACGACTGGAAGTGGGTCAGCGCCTTGACCATCTCGGGGGTGTCGAGCGTCCATTCGGTCTTCCCGGCGTTCATGATGTCGCCGCCCGACTGCCAGACCAGCGGCAGGATCTCCTGCCAGTTGTCGATCCGGAAGTTCTGGTAGATGCCCTGGGACGCCCCCGCCTCGTCCCGTACGGCCTTGGCGAACGCCCGCGTCTCCTCCCACGTGGTGGGCGGCTTCACGCCCGCCTTCTCGGCGAGGTCCTTGCGGTAGTAGAACGCGCGGGTCTCCACGTACCAGGGGACGCCGTAGGCGGTGTTGTTGAACTGGACGGTGTCCCACGAGCCGGGGAAGAACCTCGCCTTGTCGAACAGGTTCCCGGGGGCGGGGTCGAGCGCGCCGGTCTTGGCCAGCTCGCCCATCCAGGTGGTGCCGATCATGCTGACGTCGGGGGTCTTGTTCCCCGCGATCGACGAGACGAGCCGGTCGTGCGCGACGTCCATCCCCATCGGCGTCACCTCGATCCGCACCCCGGGGTTGGCCCGCTCGAACTCCTTGGCGAAGTCGCCGAGCAGCTCGCCCTCGCTGCCCATCGCCCACACCTTGACGGTGCCGGAGATCTTGCCGGTGCCGGCGTCCTCGGCCTTCTCCTGGCCGCCCGCGCCGCCTTCCCTGCCGCAGGCGCTCAGTGCCAGGGACGCCACGACGACGCCGATCGCGGCGCGGGCGAGCCCGGTACGGCCGCCGAGTCTTCTCATTGCTCCTCCACGGGGTGGGTGCCACAGCTCGTCCGGACGACGAGTTCGGTGGCGAGGGTCTGGCGGCGGGCCGTGGCCCGCTCGCCGGTGATGAGCTGGTCGAGGGCCAGTGCGGCGCGGGCGCCGAGCTCGCGCATGGGCTGGCGGACGGTGGTGAGGGCGGGGCGGGCGAACCGGGCGGCCATGATGTCGTCCCAGCCGGTCACCGCCAGGTCGCCGGGCACGCTCAGGCCGCGCTCCTCCGCGGCGAGCAGGACGCCCAGGGCCAGCTGGTCGTCGGCGCAGGCCACGACGTCCGGGAGTGCCGACCGCAGCAGCGCGCGCCCCGCCTTCAGGCCGCCGTCCACGGTGAGCTCGCAGGCCACGGGCTCGGGGGCGGTGATCCGGTGCTCGGCGAGGGTGGCGGTCACCCCCGCCCACCGTTCGCCGATGTCGTCCTCGCCCGCGGGGGCGCCGAGCAGGACGAAGTCGCGATGGCCGTGGCCGAGCAGATGCTCGGTGAGCGCGCGGGCGCTCCGGGTGTTCTCCGAGCTGACCAGGTCGGCGCCGACCACGGGGGTACGGGCCAGCAGCACGACCGGGACCCCGGAGCCGACGATCTCCCCGATCAGGTCGTCCCCGACGGTGTCGCCGAAGACCACCAGCCCGTCGACCCGGCCCGCCAGTTCCCGCACCTGCCGGTCGATGTCGGTCTGGGTGTGCCGGGACAGGATGATCACCGACCGGCCCAGCCGGGAGGCGACCTCCTCGTACCCGAGCAGGACCTCCGCGAAGTAGGGGCCGGACAGGTCGGGGAAGACGATCCCGTTCGCGGCGTGCCGCCCCTCGGCCAGGGAGACGCCCAGGCGGCTGGGGGTGAACCGCAGCTCGCGGACCGCCGCCATGACCCTCTCGCGGGTGGCCGGGGCGACCGGCCCCGTGCCGCGCAGCGCCCGGGACACGGTCGCGATCGAGACACCGGCGTGCCGCGCGACCTCGTAGATCGTCGGCCCTGGCTGGCCTCGATCGTCGGGCGGGGCTTCTCGCACCATCGGGGACCTTCTCGTGTGACGGGGTTCGGTTGACGGGTTCGGCAGGGTGTAAGCGCTTCCACTCACGGAAAGGAGGGGTGTAAGCGCTTCCACTCGGAGTACGAGGAGTGTGCCATGTCACAGGTCGCCCGTAAAGGGGTGTTCTTCCGTCCTCACCGGCCCCACGGCAACGGCCGGGGCCCCGGAACCCGTGTGGGTTCCGGGGCCCCGGCCGGCTCTCACCCGGCGGGTCGCGGCGGTCAGCGCTGGCGGGCCGGGCGGACGACGATCTCGTTGACGTCCACGTCCTCCGGCTGCGCGAGGGCGTAGGAGACCGCGCCGGCGACGGCGTCCGGCTCGATCGCGTGCGCCCGGTAGGCGCGCATGGCCTCGGCGGCCCCGCGGTCGGTGATGGAGTCGGCGAGTTCGGAGGTGACCACCCCGGGAGAGACGGTCGTGACCCGGATCGACGGGTCGGACTCCAGGCGCAGGCCCTCGGTGATCGCCCAGGCGGCGAACTTGGTGCCCGAGTAGACGGCGCTCGTCGGCACCACCTCGTGCGCGCCGATGCTCGCGATCGTGACGAAGTGCCCCGCCCCCTGGGCGGTGAACACCGGCAGGGCCGACGCGATGCCGTACAGCAGGCCGCGGACGTTCACGTCGATCATCCGCTCCCACTCGTCCACCAGCAGGGCGCCCAGGGGCGACAGCGGCATGACCCCGGCGTTGGCGATGAACGCGTCGACCCGGCCGAACCGGTCGCGGGCGGTGGCGACGAAGGCGTCGACGTCGCCGCGGTCGGTCACGTCGAGCCGTACGGGAAGGAGGCCGCCGCCGGAGCGCGCGGCGGTCTCCGCGGTGCGGTCGGCGAGTCGCCGCAGGCGTTCGGTGCGGCGCGCGCCCGCGACCACCTGATGCCCTTCGCCGGCGAGGCGGGCGGCGATGGCCTCCCCGATACCGCTGCTCGCGCCGGTGACGAGGACGACCTTCTGATCGGAGGGTCGAGGGGATTTCGGCTGGTCGTTGTCCATGTCTCGACGGTGGCGGCATCCGGTCGTCCGGAGAAGACCGCGCTCTTCCTGGGAGTACCGCACCCAGGAAGCGGGGCCGGTCCGCGCTCTAGCATTCGGGGTATGACACGCTCCGACCTGGGCGCCTACCTCGGCGCCTGCCGGGCCCGCGTCACCCCGGACCAGGCGAACCTGCCGGCCTCGGGGCACCGCCGGGTCCCCGGCCTCCGGCGCGAGGAGGTGGCGTCGCTGGCCGGGATCAGCGTCGACTACTACATCCGGCTCGAACAGGGACGCGAGCGCACGCCTTCGGCCCAGGTGGTCGACGCCCTGGCCGCCGCCCTGCGCCTGGACGAGGACGGCCGCCGCCATCTGTTCCGCCTGGCCGGCCTCAGCCCGCGGGGCCGGGCCGCCGCGCCGGCCGGCCGCGTCGACCCGAGCCTGCTGGAGCTGATGGCCGCCTGGCCGCACAACCCGGCCATCGTCTACAACCGTGCCTACGACGTCCTGGCGTCGAACGCGATCGCCGACGCGCTGTTCCACGACTGGGCGCACTCGCGCAACCTCATGCGCGTCGTGTTCACCGACCCGGCCGCCCGCACGTTCTACCGGGACTGGCACGACGTCGCGCGTAACACGGTGGCGGGCTTCCGGCTGGGTTACGGCCAGTCCCCCGACGACCCCCGGATACGGGAAGTGCTCACCGGGCTGCTCCGCGACAGCCCCGAGTTCGCGGACCTGTGGGCCCGCAACGACGCCCGGGGCAAGGCCCTGGAACGCAAGCGCTTCGTTCACCGTGCCGTCGGCCCGCTGACGCTGACCATGCAGACCTTCGACGTCCGGGGCGGCACCGGCCAGGAAATCGTCGTTTACCACGCCGACCCGGGCTCGCCGAGCGCTGAGGCGCTCTCCCTGCTCGGCTCCCTCGCCGCCACCTCAAGCCATCACCCCTGAGCGCGGCGCCCGCCCGGCCAGGCGGGCGGGCACCTGCGTACGCGGGGGAGGCTCAGGCCAGGGACGGCAGGGCGCGGGTGAGGACCGAGGCGGTGTCGACGGAGCGAGGCAGGGTGCCGAAGGCGTGGCCCCAGTCGCCGCCCAGGCGGGTGGCGCAGAAGGCGTCGGCGACGGCCGGCGGGGCGTGCCGGACCAGCAGGGCGCCCTGGAGGGCGAGGGCGATCCGCTCGACCAGGCGGCGCGCCCGGCTCTGGGCCTCCTCGGTGTCGGCCAGGTCCTCCTTGAGCCTTGCCACCGCCCGGTCCAGGTGCTCGTTCTCCCCGTGGGCCAGGGCCAGTTCGGCGAGCAACGCGTCCAGCGTGCCCGGTTCGCGGGCCAGGGCGCGCAGGACGTCGAGGGCGTTGACGTTGCCCGACCCCTCCCAGATCGACAGGAGCGGGGCCTCCCGGTAGTGACGCGGCATACCGGATTCCTCGACGTAGCCGTTGCCGCCCAGGCATTCGAGGGCTTCGGCGGTGAACGCCGGGCCCCGCTTGGTCACCCAGTACTTGCCGGCGGCGGTGGCGATGCGCCGGAACGCCCGTTCGGACTCGTCGCCCGCCAGGGCGCGGTCGGTCGCCCCGGCCAGCCGCAGGGTCAGCGCCGTGGCGGCCTCGGACTCCAGTGCCAGGTCGGCGATGACGTTGCGCATCAGCGGCTTGTCGATCAGCGCCGCGCCGAACGCCGCGCGGTGCCGTACGTGGTGGCCGGCCTCGACGAGCGTCTTGCGCATGAGGGTCGCGGAGCCCATCACGCAGTCCAGGCGGGTCAGGTTGACCATGTCGATGATCGTCTTGACGCCCCGGCCCTCCCCGCCGACCAGCCAGGCGACCGTGCCGTCGAACTCGGGCTCGCTGCTGGCGTTGGACCGGTTGCCGAGCTTGTCCTTGAGCCGCTGGATCCGGAAGGCGTTGCGCGACCCGTCCGGCAGGATCCGCGGCACCAGGAAGCACGACAGGCCGCCGGGAGCCTGGGCCAGCACCAGGAAGAGATCGCACATCGGCGCCGAGGTGAACCATTTGTGGCCGCGCAGCGTGTAGACGCCGTCCTCGCCGGTGGGGGTGGCGACGGTGGTGTTGGTGCGCACGTCCGAGCCGCCCTGCTTCTCGGTCATGCCCATGCCGGCCAGCAGCCCGCGCTTGGTGGTGGGCACGGCCAGGCCCGGATCGTAGACCCGGCTCGCCAGCAGCGGCTCGTAGACCGCGGCCAGGTCGGGCTGGTGACGCAGCGCGGGCACGACCGCGTACGTCATCGCCATCGGGCAGGCGTGACCGGCCTCGGTGTGCCCCCAGACCAGCCCGGTCGCGGTGCGCGCGACGTGGGCGCCGGGTCGGTCGGAGGCCCACACCGAGCCGGCCAGCCCCTCGGCCACGGCCACCCGCATCAGCTGGTGCCAGGCCGGATGGAACTCGACCTCGTCGATCCTGTGGCCGAACCGGTCGTGCGTACGCAGGGACGGCTCGTGCCGGTTGGCGTCCTCGCCCCACTGCTGCGCCTCCGGGCCTCCCGCCATGCGGCCGACCCTGCGCACGTCGTCCTCGGCCCAGCCCGCGCCCTCGCGGCGCAGGCCCTCCAGCAGCGCGGCGTCGTCGGAGGCGTCGTAGGGCGCGAGCGGCGGCGCCTGGTTGGTCACCTCATGGGTGGCGGACCGGGTCCCCAGCGTTTCCGTCATGAAGCGGACATTACATATGTCGAACAACCGCGTCAATAATGTAATACCCCAGTCAGTGCATGACCGGGCACAGGTCGACGGCGCGGTCGGTGGCGGCCAGCAGCCGCTCGGCCGAACGCAGCAGGTCCAGCAGGTCCGGCGCGGCGATGAAGTAGAACGACTGCCGCCCCTCGGCGCGGTAGTCCACCAGCTTGCAGCCCCGCAGGCAGGCCAGGTGCTTGGACACCGTGGACTGCGCCAGCTCCAGCTCGCGGGTCAGGTCCACCACCCGGGCCTCGCCGCGCACCAGCCGCTGCACGATCGACAGCCGGACCGGGTCGGCCAGGGAATGGAACAGCGCCGCCGCCGGCGCCAGCCCGTCCAACGAGGTCATTCCACGATCAGAATCCATCGCCATATCGCGATGGTATGCGAGGCCGGGCCGGTGACACCGGTACCGGAATATCGGAAGGCCCGGACCTGGTTGGGCCATCGACGACGATCGATGGGGTTGAGAATGAGCGACACGAGCACGACCGCCGGAGTGGAAGTCACCGACAACCCCGGCGAGAGCCGGTACGAGGCACGACTGGAGGGGAACCTGGCGGGGATCGCCCAGTACATCCGCACCGACGAGCTGATCGCGTTCGTGCACACGGAGGTGGAGCGGGCGTACGAGGGCCGCGGTGTCGGGTCGGCGCTGGTGCGCGCGTCGCTGGACGCGGCGCGGGCGGACGGCGTCGCCGTGCTCGCCGTCTGCCCCTTCTACACCGGCTGGATCGGCCGGCACCGCGAGTACCAGGACCTGCTGTACACCAGCGGGAGCCGGGTCACGGACTGAGGGCCGGACGGCCGCCCGCGCGGCGGCAGGATCGGACGCGCCCCGGTCCCTGCCTCGCTGTAAAGAACACCCTTGTTCACCTGATACTTCGCGGTCCGGCCGGAGATATAACATTGTCATGTCCAGGAGCCCGGCGGGTCCGCGCGAGAAGCTGATCGAGGCCGGGGTGCGCCTGCTCGAGGAACAGGGACCGGAGGCGCTGAACGCCCGGCGGCTCGCCGCGGAGATCGGCGCGTCCACGATGGCCGTCTACACCCACTTCGGCGGGATGGCCGGGCTGTACGAGGCGCTCGCGCGGGAGGCGTTCGCACGGTTCGAGCGTTACCTGCGGCGCGTGCCCGACACCGACGACCCCGTGAACGACCTGCTGGTCCTCGGGCTGTCCTACCGGGAGTTCGCGGTCGCGAGCCCGCCCCGGTACCGGATGATGTTCGGGATCACCTCGCCGGGGAACGTCCTCCCGTCGTTCGGGCACGACCTCACCACCGAGGGCACGCCGACGACGATGGCCGAGATGAACCGGGCCTTCGCCCTGCTGCCCAGGCAGGTGCGGCGGGCCATGGACGCCGGGCGGATCCGGCGGGACGACCCGATCGCCGTGGCGGGGCAGTTCTGGAGCATGATCCACGGCTACGTGCTGCTGGAGACCATCGGGGTGTTCGGGGCGGAGGGGCGCGGCGTTCTCCACATCCTGGGCCCGCAAGTGGTCAATCTGCTGGTCGGCCTGGGCGACGAGCGCCAGGCCGCCGAACTCTCCGCCGGGCGGTCGCTGCTGGCCATCGAGGCGGCCAGGACCGTCGAGCCGGAGCCGGAGCCGGCGCCGCGCAGGGGCCGGCGGCCACGGCCCGTGCGGTGACGTGACGATCACCACTCGTCCGGCCTGAGGAACGAACCCGAACGGGCCTGTCCATGCCTGAACGGGCCTGTCCGGGCCCGCCATCTGCACAGGGACGCGCCGGGGCGGCATCCGAGAGTCATTTCGCGCACGCGCTAGGTGAGGAAGATCGCCCCGCGGCGAATCACATTGTTATAGCCTCCCATCACAAAGTTATGCCCTGGTCCGCGGGCTCCCCACGCGCGGACCGTCCCTGATCGGCAGTTCCAAGAGATCGGTCTGATGATGGCGATGACCTCGGGCACGATGACGGACCCTTCCCCCCGCCACTTCCGCTTCGCCGTGCTGGGCCCCCTGCGGGCGTGGCGCGACGGGGATCAGCTGGACCTCGGCCCGATCCGGCAGCAGGCGCTGCTGGCGGCCCTCCTGCTGCGCCCGGACCTGCCCGTCAGCCGCCGGGAACTGCTCGACGGGGTGTGGGGCACCGAGCCGCCCGGCTCCGGCAGCAAGATCGTGCCCGTGTACGTCCACCGGCTGCGCCGCTGCCTGGGGACGCTGGGCGAGGGCCCGCACGACTCGGTGATCGGCCGGGACCGGGGCGGCTACCGCTTCGTCAGCGGCGGGACGCGGGTGGACGCGATGCGGCTGGACGAGATCGCGGCCGAGGCGGCCACCGCCAGGGGGTCCGGCGATCTGGCGTCCGCGGTGAAGGCGTACGCCCGCGCTCTCGGGCTGTTCCAGGGCGAGCCGCTGGCCGGGCTTCCCGGACCGTTCGCGGAGGCGGAGCGGCTGCGGCTGGAGGAGCGCAGACTCACTCTCCTCCAGGAGAAGGTCGAATGCCAGCTCCGGCTGGGCCGGCACGTCGAGGCGGCCGGTGAGCTGCACGCCCTGACCGCGACCCACCAGCACAGCGAGCCGCTGGCCGCGCTGCTGATGCGCGCGCTGTACGGGAGCGGCCGGCAGGCCGACGCGCTGGCCGTGTACGCGCAGCTGCGCCGCCGGCTGGTGGACGACCTGGGCGTGGAGCCGGGTGAGCGGTTGCGGCGCGTGCACCAGGCGGTGCTGCGGGCCGACGACGAGACCCTGGGCCTCGCCCCGCGCCGCGAGCCCGCGGCCACGGAGCGCGAGCGCGCCCGGGTCCCGCGCACGGCCCCGCACGCGCGGCGCGTCCCCGACGAGCTCCCGGCCGATGTCGGGGAGATCGTCGGCCGGGACGAGGAACTGGCGCTGCTCTCCGGCGGTGCGGGCGCGACCGCCGTGACGGTGGCGGCGGTGGACGGTGTGGCGGGGGCCGGGAAGACCGCGCTGGCGGTACGGGCGGCCCGGTCGATGTGCGGGGGCTATCCGGACGGCTGCCTGTTCGTCGCCCTGCACGGGCACAGCGAGCGGCGGGACGCGGTGCCACCCGAGCGCGCGCTGCGGCGGCTGCTGCGGGCGATCGGCGTCCAGGACTCCTCCGACGACCTCGACGAGCTGGTCGCGTTCTGGCGGAGCGCGACCGCCGGGCTGCGCCTGCTGCTGGTCCTCGACGACGCGGCCGGCGCCGACCAGGTGCGCCCGCTGCTCCCCGCGGGGGCGGGCAGCCGGGTACTGGTGACCAGCCGTCACCGCCTGGTCGGGCTGGACGTGGACCGCCGGGTCTCCCTGGGACCGCTCGCGCCGGAGGCCGCGGAGGCGCTGCTGGCCCGCATCGTGGGCGGCCGGCGCGCGGAGGGCGAGCGGGACGCGGTGCGCGAGCTGGCCCGGCTGTGCGACCGGCTGCCGCTGGCACTGCGCATCGCGGGCGCGCGGATCCAGAGCCGCCCGGCCTGGACGATCGGGCATCTGGCGCACCGGATGGCCGACGACGACCGGCGCCTGGAGGAGCTGACGGCGGAGGACCGCAGCGTGGAGGCGGCGTTCCGGCTCTCCTACCTGCGACTCCCGGCCGCCGAACGGCACGCGTTCCGCGCGCTGGGCCGGGCACCGGCCGTGGAGATCGGCCACCGGACGCTGGCCGCCACCCTCGGCTGGGCGGCGCACCGGGCCGAGCGGGCCCTGGAGAACCTGGTGGACGCGAGCCTCGTCCAGCAGCCGTCCGCGCACCGGTACCTGCTGAACGGCCTGCTCGCCCTGTACGCGCGGCGACTCGCCGCGGAGGAGCGCCACGTGGCGGGCCGCGGCGGCCTGGTCGCCGTCGGGAGCGCCCCCGGAGGGTTCTGACCCGGTCCGCGTTCCCGAGACGCGCCGGGCGGCTCGCGCGGGCCGCCATGGCGCGTTTCCGGCATGCGCGGACACCGGTATGCGCGGACGCAGGCATGCGCGACGTCCGGCCATTGCTCCGAGCAATTCGAACGTCTCGGATATTCCGGTGTCATCGGGATTTCAACGGGTCTCACTAGCGTCCTCGAAAGATCAACATCTTTCCTTTGGAGACCCGAATGAGAAGTCGGAAGTTCGCCGTCCGCGCGGGCGCGGCCCTGGCGGCGGTGACCGCCGCCGCCGGGATGGTGGTGGCCGTGACCGGCCAGGACCGGGAGGCCACGGTCGCCTCGGCGGGGGCGCGGACCGAGCCGGACCGCAGCGAGCAGGCCGGTGCGGTCCTCCAGGACCGCGTGACCAAGGTCCGGGCGGAGCACAAGCTGCCCGGCATGGTCGGCATGGTCCGGGACGGCGACTCCGTCCGGTACGCCGCCGCCGGTCACGGCGACATGTTCCGGCGGGTGCCGGCCGATCCCAAGGCGAAGTTCCGCATCGCCAGCAACACCAAGGCGTTCGTGGCCACCGTCCTGCTGCAGCTGGAGGCCGAGGGCAGGCTGTCCATGAACGACACCGTCGACCGGTGGCTGCCGGGCCTGGTCGCGGCCAACGGCAACGACGGCCGGAAGATCACCATCCGGCAGCTGCTCAACCACACCAGCGGGATCCCCGACTACCTCAACGACCTCTGGATCTCGGGGAACTACGTCGCCGACATCAACCCCGCGCAGCGCTGGGACCCGCGCACGCTGGTGAAGGCGGGCACGTCCAAGCGGTCGCTGGCGGAGCCCGGCACGGAGTACAACTACTCCAACACCGGCTACACGCTGGCCGGAATGATCATCCAGACCGTGACGGGCAGGCACCCGTCCGCCGAGGTACGGACACGGATCATCGAACCGCTCGGCCTCACCGACACCACCTACCCCGAGTCCGATCCCCGGCTGTACGGGAACTGGCTGCACGGCTACTTCACCATCCGCGACATCTCGTTCTCGAACGTCCAGATCCTCAACGCGGCGGGGGCCATCGTCTCCACCCAGGCCGACCTGGCCGACTTCACGCGCGCGCTGGCGTCCGGCCGCCTGCTCGCGCCCGCGCAGCAGCGGCAACTCCAGCAGGTGGTGTCGGCCGAGAAGCCCTACGGCCTCGGCGTCGCCGTGATGCAGACCCGCTGCGGCACCGCGTGGACCCACAACGGGGCCGCGCTCGGCTACTTCAGCACCTGGTTCACCAGCCCGGACGGCAAGCAGCAGGCCGTCACGGCCGTCAACCGGTACAACCTGCTGCCCTCCAAGACCGACGGCGCCGTCACCACGGCCGCGCTGGACGCCTTCTGCGCCCTCAAGGGCAAGTGACGCGCCCCTCATCCCAGGAAGGGAGACATCAGTGAGTTCCGGAGCGCACGCCCGGCCGGACGGGCGGCCGAAAAGACAGAGGTACCGCAGGCCCGCGATCGCGGTCGCCGTGGCGGGAGCGGTCGCCACCGCCGCCGCCGTCCCGCTGCTGAGCACGGACCGCTCGTCGAACGCGGCGCGGGCGTCCCAGTCCCGGGCCTGCACGCCGATCAAGATGATCGTCGTCCCCGGCACCTGGGAGACCACGTCGAACGCCGACCCGGACACGGCGGCCGGGATGCTGCGCGGCGTCACCGAACCGCTGGAACGCCGGTTCGGGTCCCGGATCTCCTCGTACTGGGTCGGCTACCACGCGACCGCGTTCGACCAGGGCAAGACCTACGCCGACTCGAAGCGGACCGGGATCGACGCGGCCCGCAAGGCGATGACCGAGATCGCGCGGGACTGCCCCGGCACCCGGTTCGTCGGGCTCGGCTTCAGCCAGGGCGCGCACGTCAACGGGGACATCGCCGCCCAGATCGGCGCCGGGCACGGGCCCGTCCCGGCCGCCTCGTACATCGCGGGCGGGAGCGTGGCCGACCCGGCCAGGGGGACCAGGGGCGAGGTGAACCTCGGCGATCCGCTGCCCGGCACCCGGGGCATCGCCGGCCCGCGGCCGGAGGGTTTCGGCACCCTGTCCGGCAAGGTCGCGAACGTGTGCCTCAAGGGTGACCTGTACTGCGCCCTGCCCGAGGAGAACGAGCTCACGGCCACCCTGGGCACCGTGCTCAGCCGCGTCGGGGTCAGCACCCTCCAGGACTCGGCGCAGCGCGAGCTGTCCACCGACCTCGGCACGGCCGGCGGCCGGCCCGCCGACCTCGCCGCGGTGCCCACCGGCGTGAAGACGCTGGCCGGCCAGGCGCGCGGCAAGGACACCGCCGGGGCGGCACGGACGGCGGACGAGCTGGTGAAGCTGGTCGGCCCGTTGCAGGCCCTCACCCGCGCCGTCGCCAATCCCGTCCTGGTGAACACGCTGCTGAATTCCCCGCCCGGTTCGCAGAACCACATGGCGGGCCAGGTGTTGCAGTCGCTGTCCAGGACCGACCTGGTCGGGCTCGCCGCCGACCTCCAGGCCGCGAGCGCCGCCGCCCGTTCGGGGAACGCCGCCGGGCTGGCGCGGGCGGCGCTGAACGCGGCGGCCAAGGCCGCACCCCTGACCGGGCTGCCCGCCGACCAGCTGGTCAAGGTCACCAAGGTGATCCAAGGTCTCCAGCCGGTCGCGCTGCTGGCCCAGGCGCAGAACATCATCGGCGGTATCAGCAGGATCGACTACCGGGGCGTCCAGCGTGCCGCGCGGGCCGTCCCCGTGTACGCGCAGCGCGGTGACGTCCGCGGGCTCTACCGCTCCCTGGTCGCGATCGAGGACCGGCTGATGCCGCTGGCGGAGACCGCCAACCGGGTCGACCTCGGCGCACTCGCCGCGCTCCTGTCGATGTGGCCGCCCGGCTCGCCGGAACGGGCCGTCGGCGAGGCGCTGGTCGTGCTCGACCGGGTCGACTGGGTCCGGGTCACCCGTGACCTGCGCGCCATCCAGGACAAGCTCGACGACTTCGATCCGAAGCGGCCACCGGCCATCGACCCGCAGAACCCGGCCAGGTCGTTGAGCGCCTTCTTCGGCGTCGACCTGCTCTCCCTCGCCCCGCAGCTCACCAGCCTGGCCGAGCACGGCCTGGACGTCGCCGGGGTGCCGCTGCCGAAGGGCACGCTCGACCGGCTCCTCAAGACCCGGCTGTCCCCGCGCCACCTGGTCAGGGAGGGCGTCGACGCCGCGGTGTTCTACGGGACGCGGCGGCACGAGATGTACGGGACCGCCCCGGTCGACGGCACCGGAAGGCCCGCGCTGGTCACGCTCTCGGACTGGCTCGCCCAGCGAATCGAGACCGCCTGACCTCCGACCGCCGGATTTCCGGGGCGCCGGCCGTTCACCGCGGCCGGCGCCCCCTTTCCTTTTCGGCCCGGTGAATGCCGTGTCATCGAAATTTCATCGGACGCGTTTAACGTATGTCGAGCGCCCGCGAGTTGATCGTGCGGCGCTTCAACAATTGCCCGCAAACCGGGCAAACGGGAGGCTTAAGTGAGAAAACTCGCCGCTGTTCTGGCCGGCCTCGTCGCTCTGACGGGTCTCACCCTGATGACGGCACCCGCCGCGCAAGCGGCCCCGTGCGAAGGCACGTACACGATCGTCGTCGGCGGAACCGGTGACAAGGACTCCAACCACGCGTACTGGTCGGGCAACATCAGCCAGCGCGTGGGTTACCCGGCCGTTCCCACCGGCCCCACCGCCCGCGCGGGGGTCAACGAGCTGAACCGGCTGATCCGCGAGCAGCGGAGGGCGTGCCCGAACCAGCACGTCAAGGCCGTCGGGTTCTCGCTCGGTGCCGCGGTGGTGCACACCTGGGTCACCGAGAACTGGTCGAGCATCGACGACGTGAACGCGGTCCTGATCGCCGACCCCAAGCGCGCCGCGGGCCCGGGCGCCCCCGGTGTCGCCGCCCATCCGGCCATCGCGCCCATCGTCGGCGCCCCGCTGGCCGGCGCGGACAACTTCTTCGGTGACATCCCCGTCCTGACGATCTGCACCGACGACATCATCTGCGACGCCAACGCGCAGTCGGGTCTGCCCGGGTACTTCCCTGGGGACAGCCACGGGAACTACAACTTCAACGTCGACGCCTACTCGAACGACGCCCGCGGGCAGTGGTTCAACGGCGTCTACATCCCCTGACATACGGGACTCCACGCGAGGTGATCGGTGCCGGTCGGCCATTGGCCGACCGGCACCGTTCTGTCTGCCCCTCTATCGATGGTGGGGCTGGCTCCACCATCGATAGAGGGGCAGGCCAGCTCGTACGGGAGATCACGTCCGGACATTCTCAAAGTGTCTGGAAAACCCTTCCACAGGAGGCTCCCGTGCACGACCGTCCCCAGACCTCAAGCCCCACCGGCACCCCGCGAAAGCGCCGCAGGCTTCCCCGGGCGGTCACCGCGGTGGCGGTGCTGGGCGCCATCATGGCGGCCGGCACACCGGCCTTCTCCGGGACGTTCCAGAACGAGGTCCGCGAAGGGCTGCGAACCGGAGGCGTTCTTGAGACGGGCAGGCCCGATGACGCCGTCCAGAGGGGCGCGGAGGGCCTGGTCCGGGACGGCTTCCCCGGCGTGCTGGCCGCAGTCAGGGGCGCCGGGGGCCGTACCCGGGACTACACCGCCGGTGTCGGCGACAAGGCCACCGGCAGGAAGCCGCCGGTGAACGGCCGGGTGCGCGCCGCCAGCAACACCAAGCCGTTCGTGGCGGCGGTGGTCCTCCAGCTCGTCGCCGAGGGCAAGGTGAAGCTGGACGCGCCGATCGAGACGTACCTGCCCGGTCTGGTCCGCGGGCAGGGGATCGACGCGAAGAGGATCACCGTGCGGCAGGTGCTCCAGCACACCAGCGGCCTGCCCGAATACAGCAACCGCCTGAACCCGAACGCCTTCGAGATCCGGGACGTCTACATGGAACCGCGCGAGCTGCTCGACATCGCGCTCAAGCACAAGGCGGACTTCGCCCCCGGAACCAGGTGGCGGTACAGCAACACCAACTACGTCGTCGCGGGCCTGCTCGTTCAGAAGGTCACCGGCCGCCCGGTGGGCGAGGAGATCACCCAGCGGATCATCCGCCCGCTGGGCCTGCGCGACACCTACTGGCCAGGCGTCGGCGACCGGACCATCCGGGGACCGCACCCCAAGGGTTACGACGCGCCCAAGCCCGGGGCGCCGCTGGGCGACATCACCCGGCTGGACCCGTCCTGGGGCTGGGCCGCCGGGCAGCTCATCAGCAGCCCGCGCGACCTCAACCGCTTCTTCGCCGCCCTGATCGGCGGCAGGCTGCTGCGCCCCGCCGAGCTGAAGGCGATGATGACCACGGTCAGGACCGAGGGCTCGCTGCCCGACTCCAGCTACGGCCTCGGCCTGTTCAAGAGCCCGCTGACGTGCGGCGGCGAACTGTGGGGCCACGGCGGCGACATCAACGGGTACGAGACCCGCGGCGGCGTCACCAAGGACGGCCGGGCGGTCACCGTGGCCGTCACCGCCCTCCCCGGCGCGATCGCCGAGACCGAGGCGGACATGGAAAAGGTGCACCAGCACGTCCTGGACCTGGTCGACACCGCCATCTGCAAGTAACCCCACCGTCCGGTCCCGCACCTCCCAACCGATGCCTGCCGACATAGCGGGGCTGTCTCCGGTCGACGGCGAACAGCGCCGCGGACCCCGCGAGCAAACGTTCGTGCAGCGCTGATCATCTCCGGCCGGCTCGCCGCCGTCTCCTGGCGGCTGCGCGGTGCCGCCGCTCACTCGCTGTAGCCTTTGGGGCGTGACCGCCGACGCTTCCCCGCCCCGGCCTCCGCGGCGCCGCTATCCCCACTCCGTACGGCGCGAGCAGCTGACCGACGTGGCGGAACGGCTGTTCATCGACAACGGGTACGCCGCGGTCACCATGGAGGACATCGCCCGGACGGCGGGGGTGACCCGTCCCGTGGTGTACAACCACTTCCAGAGCAAGGAGGGCGCCTACCTCGCCTGCGTCGAGAGGGCGCTCCAGCAGCACAACGCCGAGATGCTCGCCGGGCTGGACGCCTCGGCCGACCCCAGGGAGCAGCTGGCCAAGGGGGCCGAGGTCTACTTCGGGATGCTGGAACGGGACCCGGGCCGCTGGTCACTGGTGTTCGGGAGCGGTTCGGTCCTCCCCGGCACCTACGCCGACCAGCTCGCCCGGCTCAGGTTCACGACGATCGACACCATCGCCGAGATGCTGCGCAGGGTGGTGCCCCAGCTCCCCCAGCGCAGGATCCAGGCGGCGGCCCACGCCATCTCGGGGGTGGGCGAGCGGCTCGGTCACTGGTGGCGGAGCGACCCGTCCCTGAGCCGCGCCGAGATCGTCGAGTACTACACCGACATCCTCTGGTCGGGCCTGCGCGGCCACCTGGAGGAACGGCCATCGCCGCCCGGGGGCGGCGATGGCGTGTCCGCGGCCCGCCGGACGGCGTGACAGGGGCGGGCTCAGACTCCGCTGGCGGTGGTCGCGATCCCGCCGTCCACGGGGATCACCGCGCCCGTGACGTACGCGCCGGCGCGCCCGGCGAGGTAGAGCACCACCCCGGCCATGTCGTCGGGGCGGCCGATGCGGCGCAGCGGCGCGGCCGCGGCGATCGCGTCGCCGAACGCCTCCAGCGTCGCGGCCATCATCTTGGACGGGAAGGGCCCCGGCGCGACGGCGTTGACGGTGATCGCCCGGGGGCCCAGGTCCCTCGCCAGGTGCCGGGTGAGCTGGTGCAGGGCAGCCTTGCTGCTGGAGTAGGCGTACGTCGGCAGCGCGGGGACGTGGATCGCGTCGACGCTGCCCACGTTGATGATCCGGGCGGGGTCGTCAGGGGTGCCCGCGGCGCACAGCGCGTCCAGGAACTCCTGCACCAGCCAGAACGGCGACTTGAGGTTGACGTCGAGGACCTTGTCCCATGCGGAGGCGGGGTAGCTTTCGAGCGGCTCGCCCCAGGTGGCCCCCGCGTTGTTGACCAGGACGTGGACCCGATCGGTCGTCGTCAGGACCTCGCCGGCGAGGCGGCGGCACTCGTCCTGCCGGGACAGGTCGGCCGGTACGGCGCGCACCTGCCCGTACGGGGACAGCTCGGCGACCGCCTGTTCGCAGGCGTCGGCCTTCCGTGAGCTGATGACGACGCTCGCCCCGGCCTGCAGCAGTCCCCTGGCCATCATCAGGCCGATGCCCCGGCTGCCGCCGGTGACGACGGCGGTCTTGCCGGTGAGGTCGAACAGGGCGCTGAGCGGGCTCGGTCGTGGATCCGTCATGTCCTTCTCCTGGTGCCGGGCGTTCGGGACGTCTAGAAGCAGTCGGCGGGCATGTCCAGCGTGGTGCGGTCGCCGGAGGCCAGCAGGTCGAACTGCGGGCCCGTCCTGGGCAGCTCCCACCGGAAGAAGTACCGCGCGGCATGCAGCTTGCCACGGTAGAACGGATCGTCGGTGCCGGCGGACGCGGTGCCGGCGGCGGACGCCGCGGTCAGGGCCTGCTCCAGCCAGATCCAGGCGACCACGGTGTGGCCGGCTGCTTCGAGGTAGACCGTGGCGTTGGCGAGCGCCGCCTCCACATCCATCGGCGCCCACAGCGCCGCCGTGACCTCCACGAGCCGGTCGGTGGTGCTCTTGAGGGCGCGGCCGTGGTCGGCGAGTTCGCCGCCGGCCTGGACGGCGCGTTCGGCGGTCCGGTTCATCCGTGCGGCCAGGGCGGCCAGGCCCGCGCCGCCGCCCGCCGTCACCTTGCGGCCGAGCAGGTCGAGCGCCTGGATCCCGTGGGTGCCCTCATGGATCGGGTTGAGCCGGTTGTCGCGGTAGTGCTGCTCGACGTCGTAGTCGCGGGTGTAGCCGTAACCGCCGTGCACCTGGATCGCCAGGTCGTTCGCGGCCGGGCCCCACTGCGACGGCCAGCTCTTGACGATGGGGGTGAGCGTGTCGAGCAGCAGCGCGGCCTCGGCGCGTTCGTCTTCCGTGGGGGCCGTGGCGGCGTCGTCGGACAGGCGCGCGCACAGCAGGACGAGCGCCATGGCCCCCTCGGCGTAGGCCTTCTGCGCCAGCAGCATGCGGCGCACGTCGGCGTGCTCGATGATCGGCACCTGCGGGGTCGCCGGGTCCTTGCCCGCGATCGGACGCCCCTGGGGCCGCTCGCGGGCGTAGGCGAGGGACTTGAGGTAGCCGGTGTAGCCCAGGGCCGCGGCACCGGCGCCCACCCCGATGCGCGCCTCGTTCATCATGTGGAACATGTACGCCAGGCCCCGGTGCGGCTCGCCGACCAGGTACGCGACGGCGCCGGGGGCGCCGCCGGGGGTGTGGACGCCCTCGCCGAAGTTGAGCAGCGTGTTCGTGGTGCCGCGGTACCCCATCTTGTGGTTCAGGCCCGCCAGGACGACGTCGTTGCGCTCCCCCACGGCGCCGTCGCGGCCGACGAGGTACTTGGGGACGATGAACAGGCTGATGCCCTTCACGCCGGGCGGCCCGCCCGGGATCTTGGCCAGGACGAGGTGGACGATGTTCTCGCTCAGCTCGTGGTCGCCCGCCGAGATCCACATCTTGGTGCCGGACAGCCGGTAGGTGCCGTCGTCCTGCGGGACGGCGCGGGTGGTGATGTCGGTCAGCGACGACCCGGCCTGCGGTTCCGACAGGCACATCGTGCCGAGGAACCGTCCCTCCAGCATGGGGCGGACGAACGTGTCGACCTGCTCGGCGGAGCCGTGCGCCAGCAGCAGGTTCAGGTTGCCGAGGGTGAGCATCGTGTACGAGGACGTGGCGACGTTGGCGGCCTGGAACCAGGCGATGCAGGCGCTGCCGACCACGTAGGGCAGCTGCATCCCGCCGTGCTCGGCGTCCAGGCTGGCCGCCAGGAGCCCGCTGTTCGCGAACTCCTCCACCGCCTTCTTCACCTCGGGGATCAGATGCACCCGCTCGCCGTCGAAGGTGGGCTCGTTGGCGTCCGACAGCTTGTTGTGCGGGGCGAAGTGGTCGGTCGCGATCTGCTGCGACAGCTCCAGCACCGCGTCGAACGTCGACCGGTCGTGCTCGGCGTACCGCGGGCGGGCGGTGAGCCCCTCGACGTCGAGCCATTCGTACAGCAGGAAGTCCAGGTCACGCCGCGACAGGAGCTGCGAGTTCATCGGTCCTCCGGGAAGGGGGGCGAGGAGGGGCGGCCGGACGGGCGAGGGCCGGCCCCCTTACTTTCGCGATGTAACTTACAGCGTCGGCCGCGCGGCCGCCCGAGGCGCCCTACGGGTGGGGGCCGCCGCCGGTCAGGCGGCGCGCGGCCAGGTCGACGGCCGACTCGACGGCGGCGACGCGTTCGGTGAGGAGGGTGAGCGCGCCCACGGCGCGGCCGACCGGGTCGTCGGCGGCGCCGCCGAGGGCCTGCGCGCGCCGGAACCCCGCCTTCACCTCCGCCCAGCGCCCGGCCTGCTCCGGGGTCGGCCGCCCGCGCAGCTCGGCCAGCTTCAGGAGGTTGGCCTCGGCGTCGCCGGTGAGCGTCTGGGCCTCGGCGGTGTAGTGGTCGTCGATGACGGCGTCCAGCTCGCCGTCGTTCATCACCGGGAGGATCCGTTCGGCGAGCCGGTTCATGTCGCGATAGGAGCCCTGGAGCCGGAACGGCGGTTCGGTGCGGGACGCGTCGTTCTGGGCGGCGGAGGCGATGTAGGCCCGGTTGACGGTGAGGACGACCTCGCGGGCGCGCAGCAGGTTCCGCAGCACCCCGAGGATCCCGTCGAGTTCGGCCCGGGAGTAGGGGTGGGCGAGCCGGTCGGGGCGCGCGCCCTCGTCGCCCTCCGCGAGCCGCAGGAGGAGCCGCAGGTCCTCGGGGTCGCGGCCGGACAGCGGCGCCAGGACGGGGTTGGAGGTGAGCGCGTTCTCCACGTAGCTGAGCGCGAAGAGGTCGTCGCGGCCGGAGAGGACCTCGCCGAGGTTCCAGACGTCGGCGCGGTTGGCGAGCATGTCGGGGATCCGGAAGCGGGCGCCCGCCCCGGTGTAGGGGTTGCCGGCCATGCACACCGCGAAGCGCCTGCCGCGCAGGTCGTAGGTCCGGGCCCGGCCGTCCCGGACGCCCTCGATACGGCGCTGCGCGTCGCACAGCGGGATGAACTTCTGCAGCAGCTCGGGCGACAGGTGCTGGATGTCGTCGATGTGCAGCAGCACGTTGTCGCCGAGCTCGAACGCGAGATTGATCTTCTCGACCTCCCGGCGGGCGGTGGCGTCCGGCGCCTCGTCCGGGTCGAGCGAGGTGACGGCGTGGCCGAGGGCCGGGCCGTCCACCTTGACCATGAGGAGCCCGAGCCGCTCGGCGACGTACTCCATGAGGGTGGTCTTGCCGTAGCCGGGGGGCGAGACGAGCAGGAGCAGGCCCATCTGGTCGGTGCGCCGGTCCGCCCCGGCGGCGCCGAGCTGCTTGGCCAGGTTGTCCCCGATGAGCGGGAGGTAGACCGTGTCGATGAGGGCGTTGCGGACGAACGTGCTCATCACGCCGGGCCGGTGGTCGTCCAGGCGGAGCCGGCGTTCCTCACCGGCGATGAGTTCGGCGCGCCGCCGCTGGTAGGCGTGGTAGGCCGGGACGTACTCGACGCGGTGGCGGCGGACGCGGGCCAGGGTCTCGTCCAGCCGCATGCGCAGGCTCCGGCCGTCGAGCCGCGGGTGCGTGCCCAGCAGGCCGTCCACGGTGGCGGTCACCGGTGCCGCGGACGTGTGCTGGGCGCCGTCGCACAGCAGCGCGGCGATCGCCTCGGGCAGGTCGGCGGGATCCGCGGACGGGACCGTGCCGCGGTACGCCTCCAGCCAGGCGTGGGCGAGCTGGTGGCGGGCGGTGAGCGAGCCGGGGCCGAGGGCCTTCAGGTCGTGGTCGAAGTCCGCCGCCGCGTCGCCGAGGGCGGTGCGGAAGCCCCGGAGGAGGTCGCGTGACCGGGCGCTGACAACGAAGCCCTCCGGAGCCGTCGCGAGCTCCTCGAAGAGGTACTCCCCGGCCGGTCCGGCGGACGGCAGGCCCAAGCCCGCGCAGAACCCGGCCACGGCGGTGTCCAGCTCGGCGCACAGATCGGCCACCGCGGCGGTGGGGCCGAACGTGGCGCGAGCCCTGGCCAGCGAGACCGCCCTGGCGGTCCAGGCCGTCCGGGCGTCCTCGTCGGTGCCGTACGTCCAGTAGAGCCGGGCGGCGGCCCGTGCCGCGGGCGGGTGGCGCAGCGGTCCCGCGTCCGCGTGCAGGCGCAGGAGCGCGTCCAGCAGGAGGGTCGCGTCGTGGTCATGCACGCCCCTCTCGTAGCCCTCGCCGTAGCGGCCCTCGGCCGCCTTCCGGACGAGTCCGGCCAGGTCGCCGCCGGTGCCGGCGGCGCGGTGCAGCTCGGTCAGGGACGGGTCGCCGGCCTCCGCGTCCAGGAGGACGGACGCCGCCAGGTACTCGGCCCGGTAAAGCTCGGGCGTCTCCGACACCAGGAACCGGTCCCAGAACGGCCGGGTGGCCTCGAACGACACGTCCCCGATGGGAGAGCGGTAACCGGTGCCCGTCACGGCGAAGGCGAGGGCGCCGTCGTGCGGGACGAGGGTGAGTTCGGCGGGCCGCGTGCTGACGGCGAAGCGGTGCCGGCCGAGCCGGATGCTCTCACCGCCGTCGTCGTACAGGTCGATCCGGTCCCGCAGGCCCCGTGCCGCCTCCTGCCGCGCGGCCTTGATCCGGCCGTCCAGCTCCTCGGCGCGGCCCTGCTCGCCGGACGCGCGCAGCTCGCCGGACACCGACCGCAGGCGGGCCACCATCGGATCGGTGCCGAAGTAGGTGTTGACCTCGTCGAGGGAGGTCAGGGCGGCGGCCCTGCGGCGCACGCCGGCCAGGAGCCGCCCCGCGGACGCGGCGAGCCGGTCGGCCCGCCGGGCGCGTTCGTCCAGGAGGGCCTGCCTGCGGGTGCTGAACGCCTCGTAGACGTCGGCCCGCTTGGCCTCCAGCCGCTCCAGGAACCCGGCGTGGTCGGCGAACCGGGCCTCCAGGTTCTCGATCTGGAGCAGCAGCCGCCCGAGCTGCTCGTCGCAGCGCTCGGGGGTGTCGGCCAGGGACAGCCCGCCGGCGACGGCCTGGTCGAGCAGCGCGTACTCGGCGGCGAACGCGGCGCGGTCCTCCGCGTCCCGCAGGACGCGGCGCCGCGAGTCCAGGAGCGCCCGGGCGCGGTTGATCCCCGCCAGCACCTCCCCGACCCGTTCGAGGATCGCGGTGCGGGCCGTCGCGTCGGCGATGTCGAGACCGCCGACCACGTCGGTGACGATCTCCAGCCCCTCGGTCTGCGCGGCGAGGCGCTCGGCCACGGGTTCGGCGTCCGCGACGGCGGCGACCGCGCCCGCCTCGGCGGTGAGCCGGTCGATCTCGGCGTGGTACGCGGCGAACGCCCCGTCGCCGCGCAGGAACCCGACCGTCCGCCGCCCGGTGCCGTCCCGTTCGGCGGCCAGGGCGGACGCGAGCTCGTCGATGCGGTCGTGGTCGGCGTGGCGCATCTCGCGCAGCGTCTCCAGGTGGCCCTGGGCGCGGCGGAGCTCGGCGAGCCGGGCGATCCACGCGTCGGCGGTCTCGGGTTCCCCGCCCGCGGTGGAGCGGAGCAGCGCCGCGACCGTCGCCGCGGCCTCCTCGACCGCCTCCCCCGCCTGGCGGGTGAGGGCCTGGACGTTGTCGTACTCGGCCAGGACGAGCCCGGCGGCCTCGCGTACCCCGTCCAGCGAGGCCAGCAGGTCGCGGAACTCCTCGTCCCCCAGCCAGGGGTGGAGGTCGGCCACGCGGGCGCAGGCCGCCCGGAGGGCCTGGAACACCTCGCCGGTGGGCTCCATCTCCTCGACCATCCGCACCACCGACAGGCAGCCGGAGATCGCGCCGACCAGCTCGGGCTCACCGACGCGGGCCAGCGGCCCGGTCCCGGCGGGACGGGCGGCGGCCTGGGCGTCGGACAGGTACGGCGTCCGCCACACCTGGACGGGGTGGACGCGGGCCGGCTCGCCGGGGAGGGCCCGCAGCACCACCAGGGTGCCGTCGTCGAAGAGCGCGTGGCCGTGGCAGGCGATCGGGGCGGCCACTCGCTTGCGGATCGTGTTGTAGTGCATCAGCAGCGACCGGCCGCCGGTACGGGAGCGGAAGACGTACAGCACGTCCTCGCCGGTCGGTGACCGCACCGCGCCCTCGTACTCCAGCCCGGAAACCTCGGTGTCGAAGGTCTTGTGCGCGCCGGTGCCGAGGTGGTACCCGCCGGGGAAGACGATCCCCTCCTCGCCCGGCAGCCGCCGGCACGCCTGCCCGATCCGGTCGATCCGCGTGACCGTCCCGGTGCGGACGTTGAAGACCAGGTACCGCCAGGCGGTCTCCTTGTACGGGCGGACGCGCAACAGGATCAGCGCGCCGACCCGGGCATGGTGGACGTCGGCGTCGGCGAGGCTCTGCAGCGGCTCGTCCACCGGCTCGGAGTGGATCCCCGTGCCCGTCCCGGTGTCGTTCTCGGCCTTGACGGTGAGGGTCCCGCCCAGGGTGTCGACGTACACCTCGTCCTGGACGGAGATGTGCGGGTGCCGGCCGGGCACGTGATCCTCGCGGGTCGCCTCCGTCCAGGCGAAGTCGTGGGCGGGCGGGACGACGTGGTCGCGTTCGCCCCGGTTGTCGAGGTAACCGACCGCGCCCGCGGCGTCCTCCGACCAGCGGAGCACCCGGACGTCCTCCAAGCGCGGGCCGGTCTGGAACACCGCCAGCGGTCCGCCCTCCGCCCGCCGCAGCCTCAGGATCCGGGCCTGCCGGTAGTACCGGTACAGCTCGGTGAAATCGCGTCCGAACCGCGGGTCGTCCAGGAGGCCGGGGACCGCGCCGGCACCGGACGGCTCCAGGGCGATCCCGTCCCCGTCACCGCGGGTGAGGCGGTGCAGGGAGAGGACGTCCTCGATCCCCGTCTCGGGCTTGGCGCCGGTCACCGGGTTGTGGCCGAAGAGCAGGTACCCGCCGACCGGCAGGATGTCGCCGGGCACGCAGGCATCCGCGGTCCGGATCCGTTCGGTGCCGAGCAGGCGCAGCTCGGTGCCACCGAAGACCTCCAGGCGCCGCGCGTCCAGGGCCCCGGCGCGTTCCGCCAGCTCGGCCGCGTGACCGGCCAGGCGGCGGCGCAGGACCTCGTAGGTGCCCTCGTCGATCCCGGCGTCCGGCGCCGCCTCCTCGCGAATGCCCGTGTCCTGGGCCATGACCTCGCTCACCCGTCCCCCTCCCGTCGTTCCCACCCGTCGTTCCGCACCCGCCGGCGGCGGAGCCGGTGGCCTCGCACCGCGCGAGACCACCGGGCACCGCTCGGCCGGCGCGGATCAGTGCTTGACCGAGTTGACCGCCTTGGCCGCGTTCGCCGCCGGCGGGGCCGCCCCGCCGAGGGGCGTGTCGGAGACGCCGAGCCGCCGCGCGGTCTCCAGCAGCTCCCGCATCCCGCCGGACTCCGGCCCCCCGTCCTTGATCATTCGCGTCAGCAGCGCCGACAGGGTCAGGTCCCGCACGCCGGCCGGGCCGAGCGAGCCCAGCAGCCGGGAGACGTCCTCGGTGAAGGCGCCCGTCCCGTCCAGCCACGGCCCCGCGAGGCCCCGGGCGACGTCGGAGCTCCCGACGAAGCCGTCCACGCCCTTGCCGAGCGAGATCGAGCCGACGAGCCGGTCCAGGAAGACGCTGTCGCCGCCGACGATGTCGATGTCGGCGTTCTCCAGCCCCGCGGCCAGGACGGTGGCCTGGGCCTCGGCGACCTGCCGCTGCACCTCCATCCCGGCCATCCGGACGTCCTTCTCGGCCTCCAGCCGCAGCCGGTACTCCTCGTGCTGGCGGGTGGCGTCGTCCAGCGCCGCCATCGCACCGGCCTTCTCGGTCAGCCCCTCGGCCTCGGCCTTGAGCTTCTCGCGGATCGCCGCCGCCTCCGCCAGGGCCTTCTCCTGCGCGACCGCGGCCTCCGCCCGGCCGACCTTCTCGATGGCCTCGGCGTTCCGCTCGCGTACCTGGACCTCGGCCAGCCCCGCCGCGGCGGACTCCGCCCGCGTCCCCTCCGCCAGCCTCATCTTCGCGCCGGCGTCCATCTCGGCGGCCTGCTGCCGGGCCTCCGCCAGGATCAGCTCCTCGCGGGCCCGGTGCGCCGCCGCCTGCTCGGCGGCCTCGGCCGCCTTGATGCCCTTGACCAGGTTCTCCTGCGCCTCCGCCTCGGCCTGGATGACCACGGCCTGCCGGGTGCGCTCGGCCTCCTCGACCGCCCGCAGGCTCTTGATGCCCTCCTCCTGCTCGGCGACGGTGCGCTCGACCGCGATCCGCTCCCGGACGACGCCGGCGATCTCCCGCTTCTCGGCCTCGACCTCCTTGTCGGCCGCGATCCGCATCAGCTCGGTCTCCCGCTCGCGGGCGATGACCTCCAGCTGCCGGTCCTTCTCGATCCGCTCGCTCTCGATCGCGATGACCCGTTCGCGGTTCTTCTCCGCGACCGCGACCTCCCGGTTGCGGTTCTCGGTCTGCACCCCGAGCTGCTCGTCGGTCCGCAGGTGCGCGGACTGCGCCCGCAGCCGCTCCTCGGCCTGGACCCGTTCGATCTCGGCCTGCTCGCGGGCGCGGACGGTCTCGATCTCGCGCTGCTGCTTGAGCTCGGCGTCGGCCTGCCGCCGCTCCAGCTCCAGGATGGCCTCGCGCGCCTCCACGTTCTGCCGGGTGATCTCCTTCTCCTCGTTGCGGGCGTGCTCGTTGGTGCGCACGTGCTCGATCGCGGTCAGCTCGGTGATCTTCCGGATGCCCTGCGCGTCGAGGATGTTGCTCTTGTCCAGGGACAGCAGCGAGGTCTGCTCCAGGTAGTCGATCGCCGCGTCCTCCAGGCTGTAGCCGTTCAGATCGGTGCCGATCACCTGGATGATGTGGTCGCGGAACTCGTTGCGCCGCGTGTAGAGGTCGGCGAAGTCCAGATGCTTGCCGACGGTCTTGAGCGCCTCGGAGAACTTGGCCGAGAACAGCTCCTGCAGCGTCTCCTGGCTGCTGGCCCGCTCGGCGCCGATCGCCTGCGCCACCTTGATCACGTCTTCGGCCGTCTTGTTGACCCGGACGAAGAAGGTGATCCGGATGTCGGCCCTGATGTTGTCCCGGCAGATCAGCCCGTCGCGCCCGGACCGTTCGATCTCGATCGTCTTCACCGAGATGTCCATCGTCTCGGCCTTGTGCAGCACCGGCAGGACGATCGCGCCCGTGAAGGTCACGTCGACCTTTCGCAGCTTGGAGACGATCAGCGCGCGGCCCTGCTCCACCTTGCGGAACAGCCGCGTGACCATCAGGACCAGGCAGAGGACGATGAGCAGGGCGAGGGCGAGGACCACGCCGGCCCCTATCGTGATGGCATCCATCGAGAGTCCCTGTCCGTTGGAGGGATGAGAAGGAGAACGCGGGGAGGGAAGAGGTCAGGAGGCGCCGGGATCGGGCGGCGCGTCGTACGGCATGACCAGGAAGACCTCGTCCGCCGGGTCGTAGTCGAAGATAAGCGCCGTGTCGCCGAAGGCCAGGCCGCCCGCGGCGAGGTCCGAGCCCGGCACCCGCACCTGCACCAGCGCCGCCGACCCGTCCTCGGACGTGACCTCCGCCTGGCCGAAGCCGGTCCCCACCCGCCCGGTGCGGATGACGCAGACCCGGCCCACGAAGTCGCGGCGGGAGGGCGCCGGGGCGTCCCGGAACACCCGCCGGAGCGGCGGCACCAGCATCCGGGTGCACGTCCAGGCGGCTCCCAGCGCACCGAACAGCACGGCGGTCCCGAGGACCGTCCGCCCGACCGGCCCGGGGAACGCGTCGATCAGGACCGAGCCGGTGAGGCTGCCGAACCACGCGATGGCCACCAGCAGGGACAGCACCACCGGAGCCGGGACGCCGCCGAGCCCGGCCGCCGCCAGCAGCCCCCCGTACCCGCCGCCCTCGTCGGCGACGCCGGCCCCTGTATCGGCGTCGCCGTCGAAGGCACCGGCTCCCAGCCCGCCGGCCAGGACGAGTCCCCAGTACCCGCCGACCACCAGCAAGGAGAAACTGAAAAGTGCCGTCGGAAAACCCAGTGCGAAGTGCAGGAAGTCACCCATGCGAAAGCAAGCCTTCTTATCGAGGTCAGGCCAGAACAGATCTCCGCCTGCAGGCGAAGACCTCGCGGGGAAAGGAGAAAGAAAAGCGCGCCTCAGCGACGGCGCACGCGACCGCGCAGGGCGGTCTCGCTATCTGGGAACTCGGCGACCCTGGAGATGGCGCGAAGGCCGATCCGTACGGCGATGACCTCGACCGCCGCCACCGGACCGTACTCAGAGAGGGTGTGGCGCCGGGGAATCATCGAACCTCCAGTGGGCAAGACTCGTCCTGTCTCGCCGACCAGTCTTCCCGGCACACCAGTGATCACTTTAGCGCATTTTCAACATCAGGCAAAGACCTTTTCGCTCTGCTTCCCGAATGAGCCGGATATGCACCCCGCGAGGATGGGCCACCGGCAGCGCGCTGAACAGGGTGACCGCCCGGCGACGATCAGGCCGCCCCGCCGCCGCCCGGCCGGCGGGCCCGGAGCGCTCGGTGGGCTCGGAGGGGCGCGGAGTGATCTACTTCCACGAGGTCGCGGGGGCGCTGGATTCGGCGCTCGGGCGGGCTTCGGGGCGCGGGTTGCGGGGCGGCGAGGACGCGTTCACGATCAGGGTGTTACTTCCCGGTCCTCTATGGTGGTGGAATGCCGGAGTCCCTGCCCCGCCGGTTGCCTCGCGGGCGCCACGCGCTGGCGCGCGAAGAGGTGGAGCGCATCCAGCGGTCGCGCCTGTGCCTCGCCATGGCAGAGGTCATGGCCGAGAAGGGGTACGTGGGCACGTCGGTCGAGGACGTGCTCAAGCGCGCCGGAGTGTCACGGCAGAGCTTCTACACCCTGTTCTCCTCCAAGATCGACTGTTTCATGGCCGCCTTCGCGTGCGCGGGCGAGCTGCTGCTGCAACGGCTGAGCGAGGCGATCGGCGACGGGGCGGGCGGGGTGCCCGCCGGGCCGCCGCCGACGGCGGAAGATCGGCTGGAGCTGTGCGAGCGGGCGATCCTGGCCTACCTGGGGGCGCTGGCGGACGAGCTGCCGTACGCGCGGTTGTTCCTGGTGGAGGTGTACGCGGCCGGGCCCGAGGCGATCCAGCGGCGGAGCCGGTTGCAGGAGGTCATCAGCGACGCGCTCGCCGATCTGCTGGGGACCGGGGACGAGGCGGGCCGGTTCGCCTGCCGGGTGATCGTGGCGGCGACCAGCGCGATGGTGACGGTGCCGGTGGCCGAGAACGACCGGGACGCGCTGCGCGCCATCGGGCCGCCCCTGATCGAACATGTCCGCCTCCTGTGGAAGGCCGGTGTCCTCCGGCCGTCCTGACGGAACGGCACGGGACAGCACAAAAAGGCAAGGCTCGGAGGGCAAGGCACGGAGGGGCGGGCGCCTTCGGCCCGGCGGGCATCCCCGTGCCCGGCGGGCGTCGCCGTGCCCGGCGGGCGTCGCCGGGCGCGGCGGAATGAAACGCCCGGCCGGCTGCGTTCCGGCTCTTGCTATGGTGGACGGCGAGTGATCCTGAACGAGGGAGCCGAACGTGGCGGGTGACGACGACATCTCCGGGTGATACCCGGCAGTGATCGGCCCGGCGGGCGCTGAGGAGCGCCGGCGCCAGGGCCCGTTCGTCGTTCCACGAATCCCTGTTCCCTGCCGGGCGGCTCCGGCGCGCCCGCGTCACCCGTGAGGTCACTTCCCATGTCCGACGCGTTCATCGTCTGCTCGCACCTGTCCTTCTCCTGGCCGGACGGCACCCCCGTGTTCCAGGACCTCTCCCTGACCGTGGGCGCCGGCCGCACCGGCCTGGTCGCGCCGAACGGCGCCGGCAAGAGCACCCTGCTCAAGCTGATCGCCGGTGAGCTCCGTCCCGGCGGCGGCACCGTGTCCGTCGAGGGGATGCTCGGCTACCTCCCGCAGACCCTCCCGCTCACCGGCGACCTGACCGTGGCGGAGGTCCTGGGGATCGCCCCGGTGATCAAGGCGCTGGACGCCATCGAGTCCGGGGACGCGAGCGAGGAGCACTTCACCACGATCGGCAACGACTGGGACATCGAGGAACGCACCCGTGCCCAGCTGGACCGGCTCGGCCTCGGCGCCCTCTCCCTGGACCGGAGCCTGCGCACGCTCAGCGGCGGGCAGATCGTCTCCCTCGGGCTGGCGGCCCAGTTGCTGAAGCGGCCCGACGTCCTGCTGCTCGACGAGCCGACCAACAACCTGGACCTCGACGCGCGCCACAAGCTCTACGGCGTGCTGGAGGAGTGGAACGGGTGCCTGCTGCTGGTCAGCCACGACCGGGCGCTGCTCGACCGGATGGACCGCATCGCCGAACTCGACCGCGACCAGGTCCGCTCGTACGGGGGCAATTTCACCCATTACGAAGAGGTCGTGCGCACCGAGCAGGAGGCCGCCGAGAAGAACGTCCGCAGCGCCGAGCAGGAGGTCAAGCGGGAGAAGCGGGAGATGCAGCAGGCCCGGGAACGGGCCGCGCGCCGGTCCTCCAACGCCAAGCGCAACCTCAAGAACGCCGGGCTGCCGAAGATCGTCGCCGGCGGGATGCAGCGGCGCGCCCAGGAGTCGGCCGGGAAGGCGGACGAGACGCACGCGGCGCGGGTCAGCGCGGCCAAGGCCCGGCTCGACGAGGCGGGCCGGGCCCTGCGCGACGAGCAGAAGATCACGCTGGAGCTGCCCGGGACCAACGTGCCGGCCGGGCGCACGGTCTTCCTCGGCGAGCGGCTCCAGGTCCGCCACGGCGACCTGGACCTCTTCGCGGGGGACGGGATCGACCTGGAGATCCGGGGGCCGGAGCGGATCGCCCTGAGCGGGCCCAACGGCGCGGGCAAGTCCACCTTGCTGCGCCTGATCAGCGGCGACCTGGTACCGGAGGGCGGCCGGACCAGGCGGGCCGACGGCCGGGTCGCCTACCTGTCCCAGCGGCTGGACCTGCTGGACCTCGACCGGACCGTGGCGGAGAACTTCGCCGCGTTCGCGCCCGGGATGCCGGAGGCGCAGCGGATGAACCTGCTGGCCCGCTTCCTGTTCCGGGGGTCCCGTACGCAGCTGCCGGCCGGGGTGCTGTCGGGCGGCGAGCGGCTCCGCGCCACGCTGGCCTGCGTCCTGTGCGCCGAACCGGCGCCCCAGCTGCTGCTGCTGGACGAGCCCACCAACAACCTCGACCTGGTCAGCGTCGGCCAGCTGGAGAGCGCCCTCAACGCGTACGAGGGCGCGTTCGTGGTGGTCAGCCATGACGAGCGGTTCCTCGCGGAGATCAATGTCGACCGCCGGCTGCGGCTCGCGGACGGACGGCTGCTGGAGGCGGACGCCCCGGACGGCGCGTGAGGCCGTACGGACGGCTCCTGACGGACAACGACCTCCTCGCAGCTGGTGGTGTCGCATGCTCGAACCGGCCCTGATCGCCCACGACCTCGTCCGCGCGTTCGGCACCCGCCGGGTGCTCGACGGCGTCTCCCTCACCGCCGCGCCCGGCCGGCGGATCGGACTGATCGGCGAGAACGGCGCCGGCAAGTCCACCCTGCTGAGGCTGCTCGCCGGGCTGGACGAACCCGACTCCGGGACCGTCGTCCGTCCCCCCGACCTCGGGTTCCTGCATCAGGAGACGCCGTTCGACCCCGCGTCGACGATCGCCGACGTGCTGGACGACGCCCTCCGCGAGGCGCGCGAGGACCTCGCCGAACTCGACCGGCTCACCAGGGCGCTCGCCGCCGTCCCGCGGGACTCGCCCGATCACGCGGGGCTCCTCGCCGCGTACGGCGAACGGCTCGACCACGCGCAGCGGCACGCGGCGTGGGACGCCGACCGGCGCGCCGGGATCGTCCTCGCCGGGCTCGGCCTCGGGGACCTGCCGCATGACCGCACCCTGGCGTCCCTGTCCGGCGGGCAGCGGGGCCGGCTCTCGCTGGCCGCGCTGCTCGCCCGGCGTCCGGCGGCCCTGCTGCTGGACGAGCCGACCAACCATCTCGACGACGAGGCCGCCGCGTTCCTGGAGAAGGAGCTGCGGGACCTGCCCGGGGTCGTGGTGGCGGCCAGCCACGACCGGACGTTCCTCGACGCCGTGTGCACCGATCTGATCGACCTCGATCCGGCGCTGTCGGGCCCCACCCGGTACGGCGGCGGCTACACCGCCTACCAGGCGGAGAAGGGGGCGGAACGGGAACGGTGGCGGCGCCGCTTCACCGAGGAGCAGGAGGAACTCGCCGGGCTCCGCCGTTCGGTCGCCGTGACGGCCCGGCGGGTCGCGCCGGGCCGGGAGAGGCGCGACAACGACAAGATGGGCTACGACCGCACCGGCGGACGGGTGGAGAAGCAGGTCTCGCGGCGGGTGCGGGACGCCGCCCGCAGGCTGGAGACGCTGGAACGCGCGCGGGTCCCCGAGCCGCCGGAGCCGCTGCGGTTCCGTCCGGCCGCACTCGCCTCCGCGGCCTCCGAGGGCACGGTGATCTCCCTGCGGGACGTCCGGGTGCCCGGACGGCTCGCGCTCGACCGCCTCGACGTCACGGCGGCCGAGCGGTTGCTGGTCACGGGGGTGAACGGCGCCGGGAAGTCGACGCTCCTGGCCGTGCTGGCCGGGCGCCTGGAGGCGTCCGGCGAGGTGCGGCGGCGCCCCGGGCTGAGGGTCGGCCTGCTCACCCAGGACACCGTGTTCGACCGGCCCGGCCGCACCGTAAGGGACACCTACGAGCGGGCGCTCGGCGCCGAGCGCGCCGCGTCCGTCCCGCTGGACTCCCTCGGCCTGCTCGGCGACCGGGACCTGGACCGGCGGGTCGGGGAGCTGTCGGCCGGCCAGCGCCGCCGCCTCGCCCTGGCGCTGCTCGTGGCGGACCCGCCCGAGCTGCTGCTGCTCGACGAGCCCACCAACCACCTGTCGCCCCGGCTCTCCGACGAGCTGGAGGACGCCCTGGGCACGGCGCCCGGCGCCGTCGTGGTGGCCGCCCACGACCGGTGGCTGCGGTCCCGGTGGCCGGGGCGCGAGATCCGCCTCGATCCGGGGACGCGGAGGTGAGGACGTCCTACTCGAAGTCGCAGCCCGGGTTGGGGGCGTCCACCGCCAGCGGGCTTCCGTGCGGGACGAGGTAGAGCGCGGTCAGGACCACCGGTGTCGGGCCCAGGTTGCGTCCGAGGTGCACGGCGTCCGGCCCGGCGGGCTCCACGATCGTGTCGCCCTCGCCGTAGAGCCCGTCCACGGAGCAGTCGGAGGCGTGGTGGGTGAGCGTGCCCCGCGTCACCACGGCGCGGAGCCGGGAGCCGTGGTAGTGCCATCCGGTGCTGCCGCCGGGGGCGATCGTCAGCTCCCGCAGGACGTAGTCGGTGCCGTCGATCGTCCCCTGCGCGATGGTCCTGGCCGTCACTCCCGACCCCGGCGTGGCGGACGCCGTTCCCTGCAGGGCGGCCAGGGCGATCGTTCCGCCACCGGCCAGGGCCGTCACGTGCTTCCACCCCATGGACATCCTCCAGCGCGGGCGAGCGGCGAGTCCGTCGGGGCAACGGTAACCCGGCGGGCGGCGCCCCGTCAGGGCGTTCAGACCCTGTCGTAGACGAGGAGCCCGTCGTCGCGCAGGCGGGCACCCGGCGTCACCGGGTGCTCGGTGATCCGCCCGTCGTGCGCCAGATGCAGGACGCGGGCCCCGCGTGCCAGGACGGCGAAGTCGGCGATGATCCGGCGATGGCAGCGCCACCACACCGACTCCGCGCACATGACCGCCGTGCGGAGGACCGCCGCCTGCCGCAGCAGCTCGTCCATGGCGGTCAGGAAGTCGGCATCGCGGGTGTGACCGGCGTACCCGCGGAAGGCGTCGTTCTCCCAGAAGACGTCGGGCGAGTCCGGGGCCGCCCGGCGGAAGCCGCCCAGCCGTTTCTCCCACCGGTAGTCGAGCCCTGCCTCCGGCATCCACGTTTCCAGCGCCGCCCGCCCGGCGTCCGGATTGCGCCGGCTCCCCGGGGCGGTGCGCACGTCCACGACGGCCCTGACCTCGGCGCCGCGCAGCAGCCCGGTCAGCTCCGAACGGGTGGCGACGCCGTGCCCGAACGTCATCAGGGTCACCGGCGCCGCCGCGTCTTCGGCGCCGGTCCCGGTCACCGGATCTGGGCGAACGTGAGCAGGACGGCGGAGTCCTCCACCGCCTCCAGGCTGTGCCGGGCCTGCGGTACGACGAGCAGGTCCCCCGCGATGCCCTCCCACGCGTTCTCGCCGCTCAGCAGCCGTACCCGCCCGCGCAGCACCACCAGCGTGGCCTCACCGGGGTTGTCGTGCTCGGTGAGTTCGTTACCGGCCGTCAGGGTGACGATCGTCTGGCGCAGGACGTGCTCGTGCCCGCCGTAGACGGTCTCGGAGCTGCGCCCGTTGGAGGAGGCGGCGGCGCGCTTGAGATGTTCCCGTCCCAGAGCGTCCAAGGAGAATTTCTGCATGGGTTCGATTCTGCCAGCGTCCCGGGGCCCGGGTCCGGGACGCCCGGAATGCTCTTGACCTGCGAGTTCGCCGCCCGTCCAGCGTGGGCGAAAGCGGATCCGGGCAGGCCGGCGGGCGGCCCCTGGATCAGGGGCCGGCGCTCACCCGGCGTCAGTGGGTGCGGCGGGGTGCCCGCGTACGCCGGCCGGATCGTTCACGGCTGACGTGCCGCCGGGCCGGTGCCGGAAAGGACGCGACCGCTTCGGCGAGCGTGGGGTGGATCGCGAGAGTGCGGTCCAGGCCGGTGACGTTCAGGACCCTGGCGACGCGCGTGCGGGGGGCGGCCAGGCGCAGCGGGATGCCCAGGAGCATGGCCCGGCGGCGGACCCCGATCAGCACCGAGGCCCCGGCCGCGTCGCAGAACCACAGGTGGGAGAGGTCCAGGACCAGCAGCCGCAGCCCGGGGCGCAGCAGGGCCAGCAGCCCGTCCAGCAGCGCGGGCGCGGTGGCGATGTCGAGTTCGCCGTCCAGAGCGGCGATCGTGACCGGTCCGCGGACGACCGACACGTTCACCCTCGGATGGAGATCGGTGTGGCCTTCGGCCGTGTAGGTGTTCATGGGATTCTCCGATTCGGAGGTGGGGGGACCCGGATCGGCGAAGTGAACGTGGATGTCGCGGGCCATGACACAGGCCCCGTCCTCGGTCCAGAGAACCGGATTGTCAGTCACCTGGGGGTGCCGCCGACACGGCAGTCGGCGTTCGAATAACCCTCGGTACTTCGGAGTCTACGCCTCTTCACCCTCCGTGGCGAGCTTCTCCGGAACACCGGCCCCGGAGTGGCACTCCGTGGCCGGAGCACTCGGTGGCCGGAGGAGCACTCCGGGGCCGGACGGGCGTCAGCGGGGGGTGGGGTGGCGGGGGTGGAGGACCTTCGATCGGGCGCTGAACCTGGCGGCGCGGCGGTGGACGCGGTGTCCGGTCCGCCGTTGCCGGGCGCGGGGCACCTCCGGGACGTGGCGGAAGAACCACCGCTTCCCGGTCTCGATCAGGGCGATGTAGGCGATGACCAGCCCGGCGAGGACGAGGAAGAAGTCGGCCGGCAACGGCTGGAAGCCCAGGAGCCGGGCGAGCGGGGTGAACGGCAGCACGGCGCCGGCGGCGACCGCGCCGAGTGCGGCGGCCAGCAGCGGCCCGCTGGGACGGCTGCGGGTGAACGGGACGCGCCGGGTGCGGATCACGAAGATCACCAGGGTCTGGGTGGCCAGCGACTCCACGAACCAGCCCGTGTGGAACAGCGTGGGACCGGCGTGGAAGACCGCCAGCATCACGCCGAAGGTCGCGAAGTCGAAGATCGAGCTGATCGGGCCGAAGAACAGCATGAAGCGCCGGATCAGGCCCAGGTCCCAGCGCGAGGGCCGGGCGAGCCGCTCCTCGTCGACGGTGTCGGTGGGGATGGCGAGCTGGCTGCTGTCGTACAGCAGGTTGTTGAGCAGGATCTGCGAGGGCAGCATCGGCAGGAACGCCAGGAAGGCCGACGCGCCCGCCGCGCTGAACATGTTGCCGAAGTTGCTGGACGTCCCCATCAGGACGTACTTCATGGTGTTGGCGAAGATCCGGCGGCCCTCGGTGACGCCGTCGGCGAGCACCCGCAGGTCCTTCTCCAGCAGCACGACGTCGGCGGCGTCCTTGGCCACGTCGGTGCCCGAGTCGACCGAGACGCCCACGTCGGCGGCGTGCAGCGCGAGCGCGTCGTTGACCCCGTCGCCGAGGAAGGCGACGTCGACGCCGGACCGGCGCTGCGCCCGTACGACGCGCGCCTTCTGCTCGGGGGTGACGCGGGCGAACACCGTGGCCGTCTCGATCGCCTCGGCCAGCCGCTCGTCGTCCATCCCGTCGAGATCGGCCCCGGTCAGCGCGTCGCCGGGCGGCAGCCCCAGCTCCGCGCAGACGCGGGCGGCGACCGCCGGGTTGTCCCCGGTGATCACCTTCACGGTCACGCCCAGCCCGGCCAGCCGCCGCAGCGCGTCCCGGGCGGTGTCCTTGGGCGGGTCGAGGAAGATCAGGAAGCCGCGCAGGTCAAGGTCCCGTTCGTCCGCCGCGTCCAGCCGGTCCGGGTCGGGCGCGGGGCGGGTCGCGACCGCGATGACCCGGTGCCCCGCGGCGAACTCCTTGTCCAGGACGGGGCCCGCCCCGGGGGGTGTACGGGCGCAGCGGGCCAGGACGGCCTCCGGCGCGCCCTTCGTGATGATCAGCCGGTCGCCGGCCTGCTCGGCCAGCACCGACACCAGCCGCCGTTCGTGGTCGAAGGGGAGGGTGGCGAGCCGCCGGTACCGGCCCGCCTCCTCCCGGCGTCCCGCCGAGGCGGGGGACGTCCACAGGGCGGTGTCCAGCGGGTTGCCGCCCGCGACGTGCCCGCCCTCGACCGTGGCCTCGGTGCAGACCAGGCCCAGGAGGAGGGGGTCGCCGGAGGCGCCGCCTTCGGGGCCGAGGGAGCCGGTGAAGGTGATCCGGCCTTCGGTGAGGGTGCCGGTCTTGTCGGTGAACAGCACCTCCATGTCGCCGAGGTCCTCGATGCACACGAGGCGTTTGACCAGGACCTTGCGGTGGGCGAGCCGGCGCGATCCGGCGGCCAGGCTGGTCGAGACCACGGCGGGCAGCAGCTGGGGGGAGATCCCGACCGCGATCGCGAGGGAGAACAGCAGCGCGTCCAGCATCGGCTTGTGCAGCGCCACGTTCACCACGAAGATCATGGCCGTGAGCGCGGCGGCGACCCGGACCAGGAGCATGGAGAACCGCCGCAGCCCGACCTGGAACTCGGTCTCCGGCACGCGCTCGCCGAGTCCGAGCGCGATCTTCCCGAACTCGGTGTGCGCGCCGGTGGCCACCACGACGCCCCGGCCCGCCCCGGCGCGGACCACGGTGCCCATCAGCGCGCAGTCCGCCAGTTCGGCCAGGGCGGCGCCGGGCGGTACGGGGCCGGGCGTCTTGGGCGACGGGACGGGCTCGCCGGTGAGGACCGACTCGTCGCACTCCAGCGCCGTCGCCGACAGCAGCCGCACGTCGGCCGGGACCACCTGGCCGAGCCGGAGTTCGACGATGTCGCCGGGGACGAGGTCGA
Organism: Actinomadura viridis; assembly: GCF_015751755.1. GTDB lineage: Bacteria > Actinomycetota > Actinomycetes > Streptosporangiales > Streptosporangiaceae > Spirillospora > Spirillospora viridis. Next base: position 7,794,111 of record NZ_JADOUA010000001.1, on the reverse strand, counting down.
CCACGTCGACCGGCCCCGGCCGCCCATCGCGGACGACGACCACCCGGTGCCGCAACTGCTCGTGCAGCGCCTGGACCGCCCGTTCCGCGCGGTACTCGTTCACCGTGCTCAGCCCGACCGACACCGCCAGGATCACGCCGATGATCAGCGCGTCGGTGCGCTCGCCGAGGAAGAACGACGCCGCCGCGGTCACCGCGAGGAGCGCCAGCAGCGGCGAGCGCACCTGCCGCCAGAGCACGGGGCCGAGCCGGGCCCGGTGCGTGCGGACCGCGTTCGGCCCCAGCCGCGCCAGCCGCCGTTCCGCCTCCCGCGCGCTCAGGCCGTCATCGGACGTGCCCGTCCGCGACAGGACCCGGGCGGCGGGCATCGCGGACGCGTCGGTCACCGCGAGCGGCTCGGTGACCCGCGGGGTGCCCTCCCGGACGGACGCCTGCGTCCCTGCGCGGCCCATCCCCTACTCGTAACCGGACTCCGGCGGCGCCGAACAGGGACTTCGGGCCCGTGCCGGGGTGACGATCGCCCTCGATCAGCGGAAGACGCCGCTGTAGGCGTTGAGGGCGGGCTGGCCGCCGAGGTGGGCGTACAGGACGTTGGAGTCCCTGGGGATCTCGCCGTCGCGGACGAGGTCGATGAGGGCGGCCATGGACTTGCCCTCGTACACCGGGTCGATGATCATGCCTTCGAGGCGTCCGGTGAGCGTGATCGCCTCCAGTGTGGACGGGACGGGGACGCCGTAGAGGTCGCCGGCCCAGCCCTCCAGCACGGTGATCTCGTCGTCGCGCAGGTCCCGGCCGAGGCCGATCAGCTCGGCGGTGTTCCGGGCGATCTTCTCCACCTGGGCGCGGGTCTCGGCGAGCTTGGCCGAGGCGTCGATGCCCAGGACGCGGCGGGGCCGGTCCTGGCCCGCGAAGCCGGCGATCATGCCCGCCTGGGTGCTGCCGGTGACGCTGCACACCACGATGGTGTCGAAGAAGACGCCCAGTTCCCGCTCCTGGACCTGCACCTCCTCGGCCCAGCCGGCGAATCCGAGGCCGCCGAGGGGGTGGTCGGAGGCCCCGGCGGGGATCGCGTACGGGGTGCCCCCGGCCGCCCGGACCTCCTCCAGGGCCTGCTGCCAGCTGTCCTTGAAGCCGATGCCGAAACCCGCCTGGACCAGGCGCACGTCGGCGCCCATGATGCGTGACAGCAGGATGTTGCCGACCTTGTCGTTGACCGCGTCGGGCCAGTCCACCCAGCTCTCCTGGACCAGGACGGCCTTCAGCCCAGTCCTGGCCGCGACCGCGGCCACCTGCCGGGTGTGGTTGGACTGGACCCCGCCGATGGTGACCAGGGTGTCGGCGCCCTGGGCGAGGGCGTCGGGGAGCAGGTACTCCAGCTTGCGGGTCTTGTTGCCGCCGAACGCGAGCCCGCTGTTGCAGTCCTCCCGCTTGGCCCAGATCCGGGCACCCCCGAGATGCCCGCTCAGCCGGTCGAGGGGGTGGACGGGGCTGGGCCCGAAGAGCAGGGGGTAACGCTCGAAGGTGTTCAGGGACATCAGGACTCCTCGGTGGGCAGGGTGTCGAGCAGGGGCACGAGCGTCCCCCAGTTGGCGCGGGTGGCCGCCGCCGCGCCCTCCACGTCCCCGGCCTCGCACAGCGCGATGATCTGGTCGTGCTGGGCGACCGACCCCCGGCCGCTCAGCGAGGAGAAGCGCAGCCGCTCCAGGCGCCGCAGCACCGGCGTGAACTGTTCGAGGACGGTGCGGACGGCGTCGTTGGCGCTCGCGGTGACCGGGACGCCGTGGAAGTCGTCGTCGGCCGCGATGGCGGCGTCCACGTCGTCCCGGCGCAGGGCGTCGGCGAAGCGGGCGTTGGCCTGGCGCATGGCGTCCAGCTCGGCGCCGGTGAGGTTGGGCAGCGCCTCGCGTACGGCGAGTTCGTGCATGGCGGCCGTCACCGACTGGGCGGCCCGGACGGCCCGGACGTCCAGGGGGCTGACGATGGTGTAGCGCCCCGGCCTGGTCCGCACCAGCCCGGCCTGCTCCAGCCGTGCCAGGGCCTCCCGGACGGGGGTGCGGCTGACGCCCAGCCATTCCGACAGCTCGCCGTCGCTGAGCCGTTCCCCCGGGGCGAGCGTGCCGTCGACGATGGCGTCCCGGATGGCCTGGTAGGCGTTCTCGCGGAGCAGTGACCTGGGAACGAGCCCTCGGCTCTGGGGTACCGGCATGCAATATATTGCACGTCGCATTCGACGCCCTGTCAAGAGCCCGCTGTTCAAAGACCCCGGGTCGTTGCCCCAGGGCCGGCCTCAGCGGGCCCGCCACTCCTCGATGGTCGCGAGCAGCTCCGGCCCCAGGGAGTCGATGAGGTCGCCGTCGCTCTCGACGGTCAGGGTGATCGCCGCCAGGAACCGCCCCTGCCGGTCGTGCAGCGGCGCGGCGATGGCGTGGATGCCGGGGACGGACTCCTCGTGGGTGACCGCGTAGCCCCGCTCCAGGATGCCGGGCAGCTCCCGCAGGAAGCGGTCCACGTCGTCGGGACGCGAGTCCTCCAGGGTGCGCAGCAGGTCGTCGCGTTCGGCGGGGTCCAGGTCGGCGAGGATGACGCGGCCCGCCGCCGCGCGCAGCAGCGGGCGACGGCGGCGGCTGCGCGCGTAGAAGTCGATCCGGCCGTTGACCGCCGTCTCGTCCACGTACACGAAGGCGTCCCCGAGCCGGATCGCGAGCAGCGCGATCGTGCCGGTGCGCTCGGCCAGCGCGACCAGGTCGTCGTGGCCGACGAGCCGCGCGGGCGATCGCTGCCCGGCCAGCGTCAGCACGTACGGCCCCGGCCCGAGCCGGTAGCGTTTGCGGTCCTCGATGAGGTAACCGGTCGCGACCAGCCCGTTCGTCAGTTCCTGGACGGAGCTCTTGGCCGCCTCCAGCTCCTGCGCCAGCTCCGTCAGGGTCAGGCCGGAGGCCGACCGGGCCACCACCTCCAGGATGGTGACGACCCGGTCGACCGTACGGTGGTGCTTCGCGGGCACGCTGCCCTCACAATCCGCTCAGAGCGCCCACTTCGGGGGGCGTTTCTCGAAGAACGACAGTCTGCCCTCGGCGGCCTCGGGGCTGGCGAAGAACTCCATCGACAGCCGTTCGGCCATCGTGAACGCCTCGGCGCGGTCCATGCCGGCCAGTTCCTCGACGAGGGCCTTGGTACGGCCGACGGCCTTGGGTTCGGCGCGGCGCAGCCCGTCCAGCATCCCGTCGACGAGGCCGTCCAGCTCGGCGCGCGGCGCGCAGGCCGTGATCAGGCCCGACTCGACGGCGTCGGCGGCCGAGAACGTCTCGCCGGTCAGGAAGTAGCGCGACAGGGCGCGCGGCGCCATCCGGGGCCTGCACACCACCGCGATCATCGCGGGCACGACGCCGATCCGCACCTCGGTGAACGCGAACGTGACGTCGTCCGGCGCGACCGCGATGTCGCAGGCCGCGACGATGCCGAGGCCCCCCGCGCGGGCCGGCCCGTTCAGCTTGGCGATCACCGGCTTGGGCAGGTCGAGGATCGCGGCGAGGATCTCCGGGATGCCCGGCCCGGTGACCGGTTCGCCCGATCCGACCTCCTTGAGGTCCGCGCCGGCGCAGAACACCGTGCCCGCCCCGGTCAGCACCACCGCGCGGACGCCGTCGTCGGCGCGCGCGGCGGCGAGGGCGTCGGCGAGGCCGGTGCGGACCGCGGCCGACAGCGCGTTGCGGTTGGCCGGCGAGTCCAGGGTGATCGTCGCGATCCCCCGTTCGACCTGGTAGCTGACAGCGGTCATCTGCCCTCCCATCGCGGCGCGCGGCGTTCCCGCCACGCGGCCACTCCTTCGTGCCGGTCGGTACTGCGGTACGGGTTCGGCGCGGCGTCGAGCCGCAGCGCGGCGGCCACCGGCAGCGCCTCACCCTTGACGATCATCGCTTTGTAGCGCTGCTGCGTCAGCGGCGCCCCCTGGAGAAGCCCCCGCGCGTATTCCAGTGCCGCGCCGGCCGCGCGGCCGGCCGGGACGACGCGGTTCACCAGGTGGCAGGCCGCCGCCTCGCCGGCGGTCATCCGCCGGCCCGTGTAGAGCATGTCGTAGGCGACCCCGCGCGGCACGGTCCGCGGCAGCAGCACGGACGCGAAGTTGGCGCCGAACCCCACCCGCACCTCGGGGAAGCCGATGCTGAGGTCGTCGGCGGCGATCCGGACGTCGCAGGCCAGCGCCAGCTCCGCGCCGCCGCCGAGGACGTGGCCGTGCAGCGCGGCGACCGTGGGCTTGCCGCATTCCAGGATCGTCTCGAAGACGTTGCGGTCCGTGCCGCGCATCGGGACGGGTTCGGCGTCGCCGAGCACGCCGGCCTCGTCCAGGTCGCGGCCCGCGCAGAACGCCCGGTCGCCCGCGCCGCTGAGGACGACGGCGCGGACCTCGGGGTCGGCGTGCGCGGTGTCGAACGCGGCGACGAGTTCCCGTACGAGCCCGGTGGTGAGCGTGTTGAGCCGGTCCGGGCGGTCGAGCCGGACGTGGGCGATGCCGCCGTCGCGGTCGTAGCGCAGGGTCATGCGGCGATCCGGGCGTCCAGGGCGACCAGGCCGTCGCCGGTCACGGCCACCGGGTTGAGGTCGATCTCGGCGCGCGCGGCGGCGAGGATCCCGAGCAGCCCGCGCAGCGCGGGCAGCAGTTCCGGCCGCCGCCCGGCCAGGAACCGGCCGGCGCCGGTGGCGGTGATCAGGCGGTCGAGCGCGGCCGTGTCGAGCAGCGCGACCGGGCAGACGGCGGTGTCCGCCAGGTGCTCGGCCGGTGATCCTCCGGAGCCGAACACCAGGACCGGGCCCAGCTCGGCGTCCATGCTGACCCCGGCGAACAGCTCGGCCGTCCCCCGCACCTGACGTTCCACCACGACGCGCGGGGCGCCCGCGGCGGTGACGGCGGCGAAGGCCGCGGCGACGTCCGCCGGGGTCCGCAGGTCCAGCCGCACCAGCCCGGCCGCCGCCTTGTGGGTGGTGGACGGCACGTCGCCCTTGAGGACGACGGGGTGGCCGAGCGCCGCCGCCGCGTCCACCGCCTCGTCCACGGTCACGGCGGTCCGGGCGGGCGCGAAGGGCACGCCGAGCGCCGCGAGCGCCGCGCGCGCCTCGCTGTAGGCGACGCCGGGCGGGACGGTGAGGCGCTTTCCGGGCGGCAGCGGGTCCCCGGCGGGCAGGGGCGCCGCCGCGGCCCAGCGGGAGATCGCCCCGACCGCCCGGTGCGACCCGGCGAACACCGGCAGGCCGCGGTCCAGCAGCGTGCGTTCCAGGCCGTCGCTGAGCCCCGGCACCGGCCAGTACGACACGGCCAGCCGCGTCCCGGGCCGTACGACGCCGTCGAGGATCCGGGTGAGCAGGCCGTCGGTACGGCCGCCCGAGCCGCCGCCCGCCTGGGTGTTCAGCGCGAACAGCGTCACGTCGTGGTCGTTGCCGCCGACGAACGCGTCCAGCACCGCGATGCCGTCGTCGGGCCGGCTCAGCACCTCCCCGGTCGGGTCGAACGGGTTCGCCGCCCCGGCCAGCGTCAGCCGTTCGCCGACGAACGCGGCGAACTCCTCCGTGACCGGCGGCAGCTCCAGCCCGGCGTCGTCGGCCAGGTCGGCGATCACCGCGCCCTCGCCACCGGAGAACGCGGCGGCCCCCAGCCGTACCGGGCGGCGGGCCGGGCGGCCCCAGCGCAGCAGCAGCGACGCGACCTCCCACAGCCGGTCGAGGTCGTCGGCGATCACCACGCCCAGCTCGGCGAGCGCGGCCCGCTGCACCTCCCAGTCCCCGGCGAGCGCGCCGCTGTGGGTGGCGACGGCCGCGCCGCCGGTGCGGGTACGGCCCGCCTTGAGCAGGACGACGGGCTTGCCGAGGTCCCGGGCGCGGCGCAGCACCGGCCGGAACCGTTCCAGCGGCCCGAGTTCCTCGACCACCATGGCCGCGACCTCGACCCGGTCGTCCGACAGCGCCAGGTCCAGCGCGTCCCATGTGGACAGCGCGAGCTGCACGCCCGTCGCGATCGCGAGCCCGACCCCGATCCCGGCGGCCTGCGCCCGGTTGTAGACGGTGTTGTTCGCCGCCCCCGACTGCGTGATGATCGCCAGCGGCCCCGGCTTGACCTGCTCGGGCGCGAGCTGGTTCAGCACGGCGCGGGGGACGTAGGAGTCGGCCAGGTTGACCAGGCCGGGGTGGACGGCCCGAGCACCGGAAGCCGCGTCTCGCGCAGGAAGGCCAGCAGCTCGTCGCGGCGCGCGTACCCCTCCTCGCCGGCCGCGCCCTCGCCCAGCCCGGACGTCACGACGATCGCGGACGTCGCGCCGCGGCCGACCGCCTCGCGGAGGACGGGAACGACCGACGCGGCGCGCACCACCACGATCACCGACTCGACCGGTTCGGGCAGGTCCGCCACGGTCGGGAAGCACGGCACGCCCTGCACCGAGTCGCGGCGCGGGTTCACCGTGTACAGCCGTCCGGGGTAGCCGTGGCGCAGCAGGTTGTGGACGGACGCGCCGGTGAAGGCGTGGATCTTGTCATTGGCTCCGACGACCGCGACCGACTCGGGCGCGATCAGTGAACGGGGCACGGTCACGGGGCGCCTCCCTTGTCGATGTTCTTCCACAGCAGCGCGCGCCGGGTGGCGAGGCCGACCAGCCGGTCCACGGCGAGGCCGATGACCAGCAGCGTCGCCAGCGCGGCGAACGTCCCCGCCGCGTTGAACTGGGACGCGTTGTGCTGAACGAGGTAACCGAGGCCCTGGTCGGAGGCCAGCATCTCGGCGACCACGACCCCGATGAGGGCCTGCGGCACCGAGATCTTCAGGCCCGCGCTCACCCACACCAGCGCGGAGGGGAGCCGGACGCGCAGCGCCACGTCCCGGCGGGTCCCGCCCATGACCCGGATGGCGTCGACCAGCGCCGCGTCCACGTCCCTGATCCCGAAGAAGGTGTTGTAGAACATCAGGAAGAAGGTGATGAACGCGGCCGAGATGACCTGCAGCGGCTTGCCGATCCCGAACCACATGATGAACAGCGGGACCAGCGCCACCTTCGGCAGGCTGTAGACGGCGGTGATGAACGGCTCGACCACCACCGCCAGCCGCGGCGAGCTGCCCAGCACGTACCCGACGGCGACGGCGAGGACCGCGCCGGCCGCGAAGCCGAGGGCCGCCGCCGACAGCGTGCTCCACGTCGCGGTCGCCAGCTCGCCGCCGGTCAGCCAGCCCCACCAGGTGGAGGCGATGTCGGTCGGGCGGCTGACGAAGAAGTCGTCAACGACCCGTCCCGACATCAGCTGCCAGGCGGCGAGCAGGACGACGAGGACACCGAGGCGCTGGAGGGCGATGATCCCGCTTCGCCGGCTCATCGCGGGTCTCCCTTCGGCGGGCGGGCGGACTGGAGCGCCGCGTGCAGGTCGCGTTCCAGCGCGGCGAAGTCCGGGTGGAACCGGAGCGTCTCCATCTCGCGGTCCGTGCCGAACGGGATCGCCTGCTCGTGCACGATCCCGGACGGGCGCGGCCCGCCCACGACGACGACGCGGTCCGACAGCGCCACCGCCTCACCGATGTCGTGCGTGACGAACAGGACCGTCACCCCGGTCTCCCGTACCGTGCGGCGCAGCTCGGCGTGCATCTGGGCGCGCAGCTGCGCGTCCAGGGCGGCGAACGGCTCGTCCATGAGCAGCAGCTCCGGCTCGTAGATCATCGAGCGGGCGAGCAGGGCGCGGCGCTTCATGCCGCCGGAGAGCTGCGCCGGGTAGAGCTGCGCGGCGTCGCGCAGGTCGAGCAGCGTGAGGTACCGCTCCACCAGCGGCCCGATCTCCCCTTTCGGGACGCGCCGCATGCGCAGCGGCAGCGCGACGTTGTCGGCGATCCTCCGCCACGGCAGCAACGTGTCGTCCTGGGTCATGTAGCCGACGCCGGTGTTGACCCCCTCCACGGGCCTGCCGTCGAACACCACCCGTCCGGCGCGCGGGACGAGCAGCCCCGCCGTGCAGTTCAGGATGGTCGACTTGCCGCAGCCGCTGGGGCCGAGCACCGACACGAACTCGCCGCGCTCGACGGTGAGGTCCACCCCGGCGAGGACGTCGGGCGCCGTGCCGAACCCGGCCGCGAGGCCGCCGACCTCCAGCAGCGCGCTCATCCACGGGCTCTCGGGTCGACGGCCTTCTCGTACTCCAGGCCGTTCCGCACCTCGGCGGGCACCAGCTTGGCGACCGCGTCGAACGAGGTGCGGGGGAACTTCCCGTCGGCGGGGAAGGACAGCCGGCCCTGCTCCCAGGTCAGCTTCCAGACCTCTTCGCTGATCTGCGGGAACCACCCCTGCCTCAGCTGCGCACCGGAACCCTCCGGGTCCTCGGCCACCTGCCTGGACGTCGCGGCGAGGGCGGCCGACAGCTTCCGCACGACGTCGGGGTTCTTCTCCGCGTACGAACGGCGCATGATGATCACGGAGGTGACCGCGTCGCCGAACACCTCCTTCATGTCGCCGCGCGGCACGGACGCCCACAGCTGCGCCTCGCCGGAGGCGATGTTGGCCTCCATCACCCCGGAGCCGTAGAAGCCGGCGTCGAAACGCCCCTGGCGGAGCCCGCCGACGATCGCGCTGGCCTCGGTGACACCGGTGATGGTGACGTCCTTCTTCGGGTCGAGGCCGTAGTGCTTCAGCAGCAGGACGAGCAGCTCCTGGTTGCCGGACCCGGCCGCCGCCGTGACGATCTTCAGGCCCTTGAGGGCCTTGATCCGCTCGGCCATCGGGGCGTCGGCGGCGACCCCGGACTTCCGCGCGGCGTCCTTGCGGATGGCGAGGATGCTGGCGCCCTTGTTGATGCCGCCCACGATCGTCAGGTCACTGCCCTTGCCGATCGCGGCGAACGCGGCGGTGGTGGCGGGCGCGGCGCAGTCGTAGTCGCCGCCCAGGACGCCCGCGACCTGGGTGGCGCTGGAGGTGCCGAGCGCCTTGTACTCGACGTCGACGCCGTTCTTCTCGTCCAGCTTGGCGGTGTCCATGAGCTGGGGGACGCCCTGGTTGAGGCTGGCTCCGGCACCGACGCAGCGCAGCTTCGGCATGCCGCCCGCGCCGGTCGCCGCCGTGTCCGGGGGCTTGGTGCAGGCGCCGGCGGCGAGCCCGGCCGCGACGAGCACGGCGATGACGAGTTTCATGCTTGCTCCTTGGGGTGGGACGGCACGGCGACGTGGCGGGCGAGGACGTACTCGCCGAGGGCCTTGGCCTGGGCGTCGAACCGGACGGTGCTCGTGGCGCCGTCGCCGAGCAGGCCGCGGACGACGAAGTTGAGGGCGTGGAGGCGGGGCAGCTCGTACCGGTCGACGCGCAGGCCGGCGGCCTCGGTGAGCAGCTCGCGCAGCCGGTCGGTGGTGAGGGTGGCGCGGAGCCATTCCCAGTGGGCGGCGTCGCGGACCCAGACGCCCAGGTTGGCGTCGCCGCCCTTGTCACCGGACCGGGCGTCGGCGAACTCGCCGAGCGGCGCCGTCCGCGATCCCGGGGCCGGCGGGGACGGGACGGCGGCGACGGGCTCGTCCGGCGCGTCCGCGGTGACGGGAGGCGGGGCGATGGTCTCGACGCTCCCGTCGGCGTGCTGGACGCGGTGCTCGACCTCGGTGACGGGGACCAGCGCCGGAACGTAGCGGCCGTACGAGCGGGCGCCGGACGGCGTCCCCGTGGCGTAGAAGCCCGGGTAGCCGCTGAGCGCCTGCCCCACGATGAGGCCGGAGAACGCGCGGCCGACCCGCTTCTCGTCCGTCCCCCGGACGGCGATGCGCAGCAGGGCGGACGCGGCGCCCTGGTCGGCGGGGTCGTCCGCCGCGGTGCCGATGCGCTGGAAGGCCAGCTCGGTGACGCCCTCGGCGCCGCCGAGCGCGGCTCGTACGGACCGCTCGACCAGGGCGGCCTTCTCCTCCAGGCGGCGGCCGGTGAGGACGAGGGTCGTCTCGTTCTCGTACCCGCCGAGGCCGGTGACGGCGACCTTCGCGGTGGCGGGCGGCGGGGCGCCCCGGGTGCCGCTGACGCGGACCCGGTCGGGGCCGTCCTGGGTCAGCTCGATCGTGTCGAGCAGCGTGGTGACGTCCGGGTTGAGGTAGCGCGTCCCCTGGATCTCGTAGACGAGCTGGGCGGTGACGGTGCCGACCGTGACGGCTCCGCCGGTGCCCTCGTGCTTGGTGATGACCGAGGACCCGTCCGCGGCCACCTCGGCGATCGGGAAGCCGGGGTGGAGCATGTTCGCGATCTCGGTGAAGGACGCGTAGTTCCCTCCGGTCGCCTGGGCCCCGCACTCGATGACGTGCCCCGCGGCGACGGCCCCGGCGAGGCGGTCCCAGTCGTCGCGGGCCCAGCCGTGCCACCACGCGGCGGGCCCGACCGTCAGGGCGGCGTCGGTGACCCGGCCGCAGATCACCAGGTCGGCGCCCTCCTCCAGCGCCCGCGCGATCCCCCAGCCGCCGAGGTAGGCGTTGGCGGTGAGGGGCTCGAAGCCCGGACCGGCCTCCCCGCCCGTGAGCAGGCCCCGCTCGCGCAGATCGCCGAGGCGCGGCATCAGGTCGTCCCCGAGCACGCAGGCGATCCGGGGCGCGAGCCCGAGGCCGGCGGCCTTGGCGGCGACGAGGTCGGCGAGACCGCGCGGGTTGAGGCCGCCGGCGTTCACCACGACCTTGATGTCACGTTCCAGAATCGTCCCGAGCACGGGCGCGAGCTGGGCGGGGAAGGTCGCCGCGTACCCGGCGCCGGGGTTCTTCAGCCGGCTCTTGGCCAGGACGAGCATCGTCACCTCGGCGAGGTAGTCGCCCGTGACGACGTCCACGTCGCCTCCGGTGACCATCTCCGCCAGCGCGCTCTGCCGATCGCCGTAGAACCCGGAGGCGTTGGCGATCCGAACCGGCCGCTGCATGCTGACCCACCTTTGTTCGTATATACGTACTCAGATCCGTATGTTCGGATTCGCTGAGAATAGGTGTGTCCTGGACCACAGGTCAATGGCCGGAATCCGGGTTTCTGCCCCTCCGCGCGGGGCCGGAGGCCGCGATTCCGTTACGGCCAAGGGGATGCCGCGTCCCGATCAGGTGGGAAGGGTGACCGAAAATGGACGCGCACAGGACCGGAGAGGTCTTCGCCGGTCTCCGGTGCGGGCGGGGTCAGTCTTCGGCGGCGCCTCGCTCGAGGAGCGCCCGGACGGTCAGGGCCGCGGCCTGGTCGGGGTCCTGCGAGACGGCCTCGTTCCAGTCCCGGGCCGCCTGCTCGACCGACTCCTGGAACGACTTCGCCAGGAAACCGCCTCCCAGCAGCAGGGCGATGGCGACCGGACGGCGCCCCCAGGACAGCCCCTCCACCGCGAGGGCGACGTTCACCGTCCAGCGCCCCTTCCCCGCGGGGACCCTGCCGACCGTCAGGGCGACCTTGCCGAGTCCGTGCACGGCGGAGGCGGTGAAGGGAGCGTCCGCCCCGCCTTCCCACCACCGTTCGAGATCCGCCCCCGCCTCGTACTCGACCCGGGTGATGCCGGCCCATTCGCCGGGGGTCCGTCCGGTGGCCGCGGCCCGGACGAGGGTGGGGTTCCGGACGCTGCGAAGCTCGGCCCACCCCTCGTTCGCGCCATTGCCGAACGCGACGCGGCTCCAGCCGTCCGGGTCCCAGGACACGACGCTCACCGCGATGTCCCCGTCCTCGCCCGAGGTGATGCTGTAGCGAGCGCCGGGCTCGGCGTGCTCGCCTTCCACCAGCCGGACATCGGCGGACGGCTCGGCGCCCTCGACCACGAGCCGGCCGTCCTCGAAGCGCAACGCACCGATGGCTTCATGAAGGGCCGCCACGTACCGCCCGGCCCATCCACGCGACACGGCCTCGGCCTTCACCTGATGCCGCAGGACGAGGCGGTCTCCCAGTTCGCGTTCGGCCACACCGGGCACGGCCTCGTTCCAGGCGGCCTCGGCCTTGGCCAGCGCTTCGGTCAGGGCACGGCGGATGCGGTGCCGGCCGAAGAGCAGCCCGGCCGCGGCCACCGGCCGTACCGGACCACGGCCACGAGCGCCCACGGTGATCGTGGTCTTCCGGCGCCCGCGCCGGCGCCCCGCCTTGCCCCGCGTCACCCGTACGGTCACGTCGGCGAGCGGATGCCTGAGGCGCGCGGAGAGTTGAGGTGCGGCCTGGCGCGCCACCGGCGCCCGCCCCCACCAGTCCGCGACCCGTACCTCGGCGTCCCACTTCGCGCGCTGCAACCGGCGCAGCGGGCCGGGCCCCTGGTAGTCACCGGTGATCCGGACGTTCTGGAGGCCCCGCTTCGCCATGCGCGCCTCGACGTGCCCGGTGACGCGATGCTCGTCCACGGTGACGGTGACGTCGCAGGACACCCGTTCCGTCCGGTCCCACGACACACCGGTCACCTCGACGACGGCGGGCGCGCCCTCGGGAACACCTTCGCCCCGGGGACGCGGCACCTCGATCCGGTAAAGGGAACCGGCGGCGAGATGTCCCCCTTCGACCAGCCGGACCGCGCCGAGCGCCCCGTTCCCCACCCGCAGCCTGCCGTCACCGGTGAACGGAAGATCCTCAACGGTGTCCAGAAGGGCCTGGATGATCTCGTCGAACAGACCATGAGGGAAGGCAACAAGCTGGGCATCGTGCTTAAAGCGGGCCATCGTTCATCCTGGCACGAAGGCTCCCGATCACGCCGAATCAACCACCCTGACCGGATTCTCCGGCAAGCCCAGCCAGATCCGGGGAATCGCCCATCCGCGGTTCCGTGGTTGCGGACACTGACGCGCGCCGTACTGAAGAGCCCCTGACGCGGTTCGGACTCGCGCCGTACCCTGAGGTTGCCCAGACGCTCGGGAAGGAGCGAGGCCGGTGCGTGAGGAGATGACCATCGGGGCCCGCCTCCGGGCCCTGCGCCGCTGGCGCGGAATGTCCCTCGATGAGCTGGCCGGCCTTTCCGGCCTCAGCAAGTCGTTCCTGTCCCGCGCCGAGCGCGGACTGCGCGCGCTGGACCGCCGCTCCCATATCGCGGCCCTCGCCAACGCCCTGCGCGTCTCGGAGACCGACCTGGTCGGCGGCCCGCACCTCACCACCGACCGGCAGCAGTCCGAGCCACATGCCTACGTCGAACCGCTCCGGGTCACTCTGGAGTCCAACAGTTTCTACGCCGACCCCGTCGTTGAGCGCGCCCGTCCTCTCGACACGCTGGTCACCCTTATGAGCGGCCGCATTGAACAGCAGCGACGCCGGTACAACTACATCGAGGTCGGCAAGGACCTCCCCGCGGTCATCGACGAGCTCCATTGGCACGTCAGGCAACCCGCCGACGAGGCCACCCAGCGCCGCGCGCTCGAAACCCTGGTCGAGGCGTACATGTGCGCCGCCGGCATGGCCCGGTCGCTGCGTCACCCCGACCTCGGCCAGATCGCCGCGATGCGGGCCGAGCAAACGGCCGTGATGCTGGGCGATCCGGTCGCCCAGGGCAAGGCCGCTTTCTCCCTCATCCGCCCGAACGCCTCCAACTGGCACCGGGTGAAGGTGATGGCCGAGCGTGCGGCCGAGGCACTCGAGCCTCACGTCCGCAGCCCGCAGGACATCCCGGTGCTGGGCATGCTGACTCTCAACGCGGCCCTCGCGTCGGCCGCGAGCCGGGACACCGCCGCGGCCAGGGACTGGCTGGGCGAGGCGGCCACGCTCGCCGCCCGGGTGCCGGACGATCTGGAGCGCAACTGGCAGGCGTTCAGCTCGACGAACGTGGCGATCTGGAACATCACCGTCGGCGTGGAGTGCGGCGAGGGCGGCAGCGTGATCGCGGCGAAGGCCGCCATGGTCGATGAGGAGCGCCTGAACGCGCACGTCGGTCGGAAGACGTGCTTCCTCGCCGACGTGGGCCGGGGACTCGCCCGTGACCCGAAGCGACGGGACGAGGCGATCCAATGGCTTCGGCGCAGCGAGGCGTCGGCCCCTCAGCGATTCCGTAACGACGCCAAAGTCCGTGAGACCGTCGCGGTGTTGTTGGAGCAGGCCCGAGTGGCAGCGCAGGGTCGTGAGCTGCGAGGACTCGCGGCCCGAATGGGAGTCCCGCACTAGGAACTCACACAGGGTTGCCACTCGGCAACTCTATGCGTTGACGCAGTCCTACCGTCCCTGTCCATGGACGACAGAGACCATCTGGAACGCCTGCGGACCGTACTGGTCCAGCGCGGTTGGAAAGCTGAGATCCGCCCGGGCCGGGGCAGGGAACTGCTGTACGTCACGAACCCGGCCGCTCGGCAGCTCAATGACACGATCGCCTGCGAGCGCGGCAGGTTCCGCTGGGCATGGGGCCAGGGCATCGAACCGGCCGACGATGTCATCGGCGTCGCCGACCGGATCCAACACGTCCTGCGTGAGGTCGAACGGTGACGGCCGGCGGCGCGACCCACCATCTCGCCGCGCTCGGTGCCCACCTGAGCGCGCGCGGCTACAAGGTGGAACTGACCGAGCGCGGTCTACGCGCGGGCAAATCGAACGCCGAGGAGACGATCTCGCTCCGTCGGCGTCCCGAGGACTCCGACAGGCCGTGGTTCTGGACGGCGGCGGGCGAGCCCGTCGCGCCCGCCGACCGCATCATCGACGCCGGCGTGTTCCTGATGGGCCACCTGGCCGAGCGGCACGACCGTCCTGAGGGGGCGGAGCGGTGAGCGCGGTCGCGTCATGGGCGGCGGCCGGGATCGAGCCGGAGCGGGTCGTGGCCGAGCTGCGCCGCCGGTTCCCGCGCGTCAGCGCGTGGAGGGGCGAATCGACCGGTAGCTGGTGGGCATACACGCTCGACCACGCAGGGCGGCCACACCTTCTTGAGGCCGACGACCCCGTTCAGCTCGGACGGCTGCTGGCGGACGTCCGGCAGGCTCCGCAGCCTGAATGGGTCGTCTCGGCCCGCAATACCGACGTGGCGCGACGGGCGCCCACGGCTCCCGTACCCCGCCTCGCCGCGCACACCGCATCCCGCCCCCGCAGCATGTCCGGCGCACCCCACTACCCGCGCCGTCCCGCCCCGTCCCGGCCCGTTCGCCCGAGCTGGTGGCGGCGAGCGCTCGGCGCGCTGGTCGTCCTCGAATAGCGCGCCGGACGGACGTTGACTTGCGGCGAGTTGTTCTCTTCGGGCGGCCAAAGGCAGCAACTCGCCGCAAGTCAACGAACTCCGGGGCTGTGATTGCGCCCCGAATAGCCCCGTGGCCCTGGGGTCTGCTGGAGCACCCCGGGGCCACGGACGGCGTCGTACGGCTGCCCGCCCGGCCGATCCCGGGCAACCCGAGGCGGGGCCGTGCGGCGGGAGCACCGTGGTCCCGGTTGCCTGTGCGCGGGCGACCGGGGCCACGGTCAGCGAAGAGCGGCCGGCCGGGCGGGAGCCCAGCCAGCTGCCGGGGCCGCGAGCGCGGACTGCTGAACCGCTCATGTCCGCCATCGGACGGAAGTTGACTTGCGGCGAGTTGCTGCCCTTGGCCGCCCGGAGGGAGCAACTCGCCGCAAGTCAACGAGTCCCTGGAGCTGGGGTCAGCTCGGCCGGGCGGGCGGGGGACGGCCCCAGGGACTGGCGGGGGGTCGCGTATCTGAGGGCTCTGGTCGCGACGGCGGCGTAGGCCGCGCCGCCGGCTAGGGACGCGAGCAGGGCCAGGGGTTGCGAACGGTCGGCGAGCAGGGGGTAGATCTGCCAGTGGGCCAGGTAGATGTACAGCGAGGCGCCGGCCAGGAGCCCGGCGAGGCGGTTGAGCCAGGCGGTGCTGGGCAGCGCGGGCACCCAGACCAGCAGGGCCACGCCGCCGATGATGAGGATCTCCCGGGTCAGCTCGCCGGGGCCGAAGTAGCCCGGGACGGTGGCCAGCGCGATCGCCGTCACCAGGAGCCGCTGCCCCGGGTTGGTCGCCTTCGCGGCGGCCCAGCCGAGGGGGAACATCCAGAACGCGGCGAGCGCGGACGGCAGGTCCAGGAGGCCGAGGAAGTCGAACCGGGCGGCCACCCCCAGCGCCAGGATCCCGAGGGCGAACCCGTACGGGGCGCGCCGTTCGGCCCGGTCCAGTCCCGGGACGCTCAGCCATACGGCCATGGCGAGCAGGATGTAGACGATGACCTCGACGAACCAGTAGTTGCTGTTGCGGCCGAGGGCGCTGTCGAGCAGCAGGGCGTCGCCCAGGTGGTAGTCGGCGGTGAGGAGTCCCGCCGCCGCGATCCAGGCGACGCTCGGGACGGCGATCCGGGCGAGGGCGGTGAGTACGTGGTGGCGGCGTTCACGGCGGCCCGCCGCGGTGAGGTGGAAGCGCGCGAAGTTGAAGCCCGCCACGGCCAGCAGCACGTGCGCGCCGCCGCGGATCGTGAAGAGCGAGATGTGCGAGCCGACGATGAGGACGATCGCGGCGGCGCGCAGGGCGATGCCCGTCTCCAGGGTCCGCCACCGGGAGCGTTCCGCCGGGCCCCGCAGGTCGCGAACGGGCCGGAGGTCGCGGATGGGCCGCGTGTGCCAGTCGGCGGGCAGCGACCCGAGCGTCTCCTCCAGGCGCAGTGACATCTCGACGTAGGACAGCGAGTCGCCGCCCAGGCTGACGAAACTGCACTCCTCGGTGACATCGGAACGGTCCAGCATCTCCGCGTACAGGCGGACCAGATCCGTACCGGATACGGCCTCGGGACGGCCCAGGCAGGCGATGGCCCGGTAGTCGGGCTTGCCGCTGGGGAGGCGTGGCGGCTCGGCCACGGCGTGGACGCGCACCGCCCGGCCGGGCAGGCCGCACCCGTCCGCCACCAGCCGCCGGACGCGCCCGGCGTCCGCGCCGCCCGTGACGGCCACGACCAGCGCCTCGTCGTCCCCGGCGCAGTACGCGGTCAGGCCGTTCCGCGCCAGCGACTCCTCCACGGCCCGGGGGTCGATGCGCAGGCCGTAGAGCTTCACGAACCGGCCGCGCCGCCCCACCACCTCGTACAGGCCGTCCGGGGTGAGCCGGGCGAGGTCGCCGGTGCGCAGCTCGCCGACGGTACGGCCGAGGGCCAGGTCGGACGGGCTCTCGGCGTACCCGAGCATGACGTTGGGCCCCGAGTACACCAGCTCGCCGACGCCGGCGCCGGGACGGTCCGGCACCGGTTCCAGCCGGAAGGACCCGCCCGGGATGGGGACGCCGATCGTCCCGGGACGGGACGCGGCCAGCTCCGGCGGGAGGTAGGCCATGCGGGCGGTCGCCTCGGTCTGGCCGTACATGACGACCAGGTCCCATCCGCGCCGGCGGCCGAGTTCGGCGTAGCGCCTCACGCGGTCGGGCGCCAGCCTGCCGCCCGCCTGGGTGACGTACCGCAGGTGCGGCAGCCGCATGTCGGCGAAGCCCACCCGGTCCAGCAGGTCGAAGGTGTACGGGACGCCCGCGAACGTCGTGCCCCGCGCCTCCCGGAACAGCTCCCAGAACCGGGCGTCGGTGACCGAGAGGTCGGTGAGTATCAGGGCCGCGCCGCGCAGCAGATGGCTGTTGATGACCGACAGGCCGTAGCAGTAGTGCATGGGCAGGGTCGTGGCGGCGCGGTCATCGGCGTGGATGCCCAGGTAGCCGGCGATGGACGCGGCGTTCGCCCGCAGGTTCTCGTGCGACAGCCGGACGAGCTTGGGCGAGCCGGTCGTGCCGGACGTGCTCAGCAGCAGGGCGAGGTCGGGGTGCAGGGCGTGCGCGGAGACGTCGCGCCGCTCGTCCAGGACGCCGTCCGGGAACCCCACGACGTCCGGGTCGTAGGCGTCGATCAGCGACCGTACGGCGTCGGGACGGTCGTGCGGGGCGAGGAGGACGGGGTGCCCGGCCGCGAGCGCCGCCAGGTAGAGGACGACCGTGTCGACCGTGTTGGCGCCGGCGAGCAGGATCAGCCGGCGCCGGGTTCCGAGGCGCCGGGCGGTCGCCGCCACCCGCGCGGCGAGTTCGCGGTAGGACAGCGCGCCGCCGGAGGTGACGAGGGCCGTCCGGTCCGCGTGGTCCGCCAGATCCGTGGCGAACGGGACGTCCGGGTGGGGGTGACTCACGCGGCGTATCTTAAGTAAGGCTAACCTACATGCCAAGACGCACCCGAAAGCCGCATCACCCCGCACAACCCCCGCATCACCAAGGAAGCCCCCATGCGACTCCCCCTGGCCCGCTTCACCACCACACTCGCCTTGGCGGCCCTGCTGCTTCCCCTGGGGGCCTGCGGCATCGGGCAGGAGGCCGGTCTGGTCATCTATTCCGGCCGCAACGAAGGACTCATCAAACCGCTGCTGGACAAGCTGGAGAAGTCCGTCGGCACCAAGGTCGAGGTCCGGTACGGCGCCAGCGCCGAGCTGTCCGCGCAGCTCCTTGAGGAGGGCGACAAGACCAAGGCCGACCTGTTCCTCTCCCAGGACGCCGGCGCGCTCGGGGCCCTGGCCAAGCAGGGGCGCCTGGAGAAGCTGCCCCAGCCCACCCTCGGCAAGGTGGCCGAGAAGTTCCGCGCGGGCTCGGGCGACTGGGTCGGCCTGTCCGGCCGCGTCCGCGTGCTGGCCTACAACCCCGCCCAGATCTCCAAGGCGCCCGACAGCGTCCGCGACCTGGTCAAGCCGGAGTGGAAGGACAAGGTCGGGTACGCGCCGACCAACGCGTCCTTCCAGGCGTTCGTCACCGGCATGCGGGTCATCGACGGCGACGAGGCCACCCGCGCCTGGCTCAAGGGCATGAAGGCCAACGGCGTCAAGGCGTTCGACGACAACCTCGCCCTGCTGGACGGGGTGAACAACGGGCAGGTCGCCCTCGGCCTGATCAACCACTACTACTGGTACGAGAAGGTCGCCGAGAAGGGCGCGGACAAGATCGCCGCCAAGCTGCACTACCTCCCGGGCGGCGACCCCGGCGCGCTGATCAACGTGGCGGGCGTGGGCGTCCTCAAGGGCAGCGAGCACAACGCGGCGGCGCTCAAGGCCGTCGACTTCCTGCTCTCCCAGGAGGCGCAGACCTACTTCACCGAGGAGACCAAGGAGTACCCGCTGGCGGCCGGGGTGAAGAGCACGGTGCCGGGCCTGCCGGCGCTGGAGTCCCTGAAGGCTCCCGAGATCGACCTCGGCAAGCTGGAGTCGCTCCAGGAGACCCTGGCGATGCTGCGGGAAGCCGGGATGGTCTGACCTCGATGAGGACCGCCCGCGCTCCGTGGGTCCTGCTCGGGCCCGCGTGCCTGGCCGGGGCGTTCGCCCTGCTGCCGCTCGGCTACCTCGCCGTACGGTCGCTGGAGCGCGGCCCCGGCTTCGCCTGGGACGTCGTCACCACCGAGGGCACGGTCCTGCTCCTCGGCCGCAGCCTGGGGCTCGCCGCCGTCGTGGTGTCGGCCTGCCTGATCCTGGGGATCTCGCTGGCCTGGCTGACCGTGCGCACCGCGCTGCCCGGCGTCCGCGCGTGGGCGGTGGTGGCAACGCTGCCGCTGGCCGTGCCCAGCTACGTGGCGGCGTTCGCCTGGCTGTCGGCGGTGCCGGACATCGCCGGGTTCACCGGGTCCGCGGTGTCGATGACCCTGGTCAGCTACCCGTACGTCTACCTGCCGGTCGCCGCCGCCCTGCGCGGGATCGACCCCGCGCAGGAGGAGGTGTCCCGGGCCCTGGGCACCGGGCCGGTCCGGACGTTCCTCCGGATCACCCTCCCGCAGCTCCGCCCGGCCGCGGCCGGCGGCGGGCTGCTGGTCGCGCTGTACGTCCTGTCGGACTTCGGCGCGGTGTCGCTGATGCGGTACGACACGTTCACCCGCGGCATCTACACCTCCTACCGGGCGAGCTTCGACCGCACCCCGGCCGCCGCGCTGAGCGTGGTCCTGGTCGTGATGACCGTGGCGCTGGTGTTCCTGGAGACGCGCACCCGCGGGCGGCGCGGCCACGCCAGGACCGGCACCGGCGCCGCCCGCCCGGCCGCTCCCGTCCCCCTCGGCCGGCTGACGATCCCCGCGCTGGCCTGGTGCGGGACGGTCGTCGCCGCCGCCGTCGTCTTCCCGCTGGCCACGCTCGCCTACTGGCTGGCCGCCGGGAACTCCTCCACCTGGGACCCGGCCGGCCTGCTGAACGTCGCGGGCGTCACCCTCGCCGTGGCCGCCGCCGGGGCCCTGCTCACCAGCCTGCTCGCCCTGCCGGTCGGCGTGGTGGCGGCACGCCACCGGGGGCGGGTCCCGGAACTGCTGGAACAGGCCGCCTACGCCGGGCACGCCCTGCCCGGCATCACCGTCGCCCTCGCGATGGTCTTCTTCGCGGTCCGCTACGCCAACCCGCTCTACCAGGAGCTTCCGCTGCTGGTGTGCGCTTACGCGGTGCTGTTCCTGCCGGTCGCGGTGGCCGCCACCCGCGCCGCCGTCCTCCAGTCCCCGCCCGTGCTGGAGGACGTCGCCCGTTCGCTGGGCCGCGGCCCCCTGCGCGTCCTGCGCGAGGTGACCGTGCCGCTGGCCGCGCCCGGCGTCGCGGCCGGCGCGGCCCTGACCTTCGTCGTCTGCATGAAGGAACTCCCGGCCACCCTGCTGCTGCGCCCCACCGGCATGGACACACTCGCGACGCGGCTGTGGACGGAGACCGGGGTCGGCTCCTACGCCGACGCCGCCCCCTACGCCGCCGCGCTCATCCTGCTCGCCGCCGTCCCCTCGTACCTCCTCGGAAGGCACAGATGACCGATCTGCAGATCGAGGGTCTCAGCAAGGCGTACGCCTCGGGCACGACCGTGCTGAACGGGCTCGACCTCACCGTCCCCGGCGGCTCGCTGGCCGCCGTCCTCGGCCCCTCGGGGTGCGGGAAGACCACCCTGCTCCGGATCATCGCGGGCTTCCTGAACGCCGACGCGGGCACCGTCACCGTCGGCGGGCGCACGCTCACCGGCCCCGGCGCGCACGTCCCGCCGGAACGCCGCCGCATCGGCATCGTCCCGCAGGAGGGCGCGCTCTTCCCCCACCTGAGCGTGGCCCGCAACGTCGCGTTCGGGGTGACCGACCGGTCCGCGCGCCGCCGCCGGGCCGAGGAGATGCTCGACCTGGTGGGCCTGGCCGGGTACGGCGACCGGATGCCGCACGAGCTGTCGGGCGGGCAGCAGCAGCGCGTCGCCCTGGCGCGGGCGCTGGCCCCCGAGCCCGCGCTGGTGCTGCTGGACGAACCGTTCAACGCCCTCGACAGCGCGCTGCGCGCCGGGGTGCGCGCCGACGTCCGCGACGCCCTGCACGCCATCGGCGCCACCGCCCTCCTGGTCACCCACGACCAGCAGGAGGCCCTGTCCACGGCCGACCTGGTCGCCGTCGTCCGGGACGGG
Organism: Actinomadura viridis; assembly: GCF_015751755.1. Taxonomy (GTDB): domain Bacteria; phylum Actinomycetota; class Actinomycetes; order Streptosporangiales; family Streptosporangiaceae; genus Spirillospora; species Spirillospora viridis. The sequence goes on along the minus strand of NZ_JADOUA010000001.1, from coordinate 7,772,868 downwards.
CGGATCGCCCAGTGCGGCTCACCGCAGGACGTCTACAGCCGCCCGGCCGATCCCTGGGTCGCCGGGTTCGTCGGCGACGCCGTCCTCCTCCCCGGCACCGCGGCGAACGGCACGGCCGCCACCGCCCTCGGCCCCGTGGAGCTGCGCACGCCCGCGGGCGAGGCCCCGCTCCAGGCCACCGTGCTGCTGCGCCCCGAGCAGCTGCGGCTCACCGAGCCCGGCGAGGAGACACCCGGCGGGACCGTCACCGACGTCCGCTACTACGGCCACGACGCCATGATCACCGTGACCGTCGACGGCCTGGACGCGCCCGTCGACGTCCGGGTGGACGGGCACGTCGCGCTGCGCCCGGGTGACCGGACCGGTGTCCGCGTCACCGGCCGGGCCACCCTCCACCCCGATCAGTTGCCGTAGGGGTCGTCCCCGTTCTTGAGGCGGGTGGCCATGGCCTTGAGTGCGTCCAGGGCCAGGAGGTAGGGCATCGGGCCGAACGAGACGCGGGCCACGCCCAGTTCCGCCAGCCGTTCGAGACGGGATCCGGGCAGGCAGTTGGCGTTGACCGGCCCGGGGATGCCCTGGACCAGGGCCGCGACGTCGTCCTCGGCGGTGGCCATGATCGGGTAGATGCAGTCCGCCCCCGCCTCCAGGTAGCGGCGGCCCCGTTCGATCGCCCCGGCGAGGGGCTCGGGGGACTTGGTGATGAACGTGTCGGCGCGGGCGTTGATGACCAGGTCGGCCCCGGCGTCGCGGACGGCGGCCCGGACGGCGGCGATGCGGTCGGCCTGCGCGGAGACGTCCACCAGGGTGCCCGAGGCGTGGTCGGTGTCCTCCAGGTTGCAGCCCGCGGCGCCGATGCCCAGCAGCCGGTCCACCAGCTCGGCGGCCGGGAGGCCGTAGCCGGCCTCGGCGTCCACGGTCACCGGCACGGTCGCGGCGCGCACGACGCGGGCGGCGGCGGCGAACATCTCCTCGGCCGGGGCGCCCTCGTGGTCGGGGTGGCCGAGCATGGCCGAGATGGCGGCGCTGGCGGTGGCCAGGGCCGGATAGCCGGCCTCCTCGACGATCGTGGCGCTCGCCGCGTCCCAGACGTTCGGCAGGATCAGCGGCTCGCCCGGACGGTGCAGCTCCCGGAGCCGCGCGGCCTTGGTCTTCTGGTCAGTCATGATCGTTCCCCCTCGGTGGACGACTCTGTCACACAGGTGACTGCGCGGCGGCGTTTTTTGTGACAGGCCGCACCTCGGGGTGTGTGCCCTGCCCGCCCTTCCCCACCGGGGACGTTCCCGGCGTGAGCCGTGCCGCGCCGGGTGTCGCGGAGGTCGAGCCGCTCGCCTCCGCTCGCCCGGACGCCGCGCGCCTCCCGTTCCTGCCGGAGCCGCTCCGGAGGGACGTCGCCGGGTCCGTTCCCGATGGGGCCGGGCGGGCCGGTCCCGCGCGTCGCCGGGGACGGCGGCCGCCGGGAGGGCGGCCGGGAGCGTCCGTCCCGGACGACGTCCGGCGTGCGCCGGTGGCTACTCCGCGTCCTCGAAGGTCTTCCGGCCCCCGAACTTCGCCTGCAGCTCGTCGTCGTACTTGTCGGCGCAGCCGCTGATCAGCGCGCAGGCCCGCTCCAGCTCCTCGGCCTGGAGGGACTCGGCGAGCATGTCGGCGCTGAAGATCACGCGACCCTTGCGGTGGTACGCCTGGATCCCGTAGATGCCGGAGTTGATCTCGTTCAGCTCGCGCAGCAGCTCGTAGCTCTCCTCGACACCGCTCAGCACCGAGGACACGACCTCGACGCGGTACGGCTCGCGCTGGCCGACCCGCACGTAGTAGAGGGCGCTGCCCCGGCGGATCGGGATGTCGCCCTCCTCGTCGCGGACCAGCTCGTCGGTCTCCAGGTAGGAGCTGAGGATCTTCTCCACATAAGCGACGGTCGTCTCTCGGCTCATGCGACCCTTTCTCATACTGTCCGGTATAGGGCACCGCGGCCGGAGCGATCACGGTGCCAATGCGGGCAGAGGCTAGCAGACCCTGACCAGCCACGACTTAATACCGAATCATCGTCGGTCAATAGGGCGGGAAATCGCGGGACGCCAGGAAAGCCCGGGACGAAGCGCATGGGTTAGCGTCGGTGGGTACGGTCGCCGACGAAGGAGTACCGCATGCTGCCCTGGTCCGCCGAGTTCGCCGGACGCATCGACGAGCACACCGTCAGCAGCGAGGCGCTGCGCGGCAATCCGCTGGGGGACCCCGACGAGCGCCCGCTGTGGGTGTACGTCCCGCCCGGCTACGACGACGACCCTGGCCGCCGCTACCCCACCGTCTACGTGATCATGGGGTTCACGGGGCACATCGCGATGTGGCGCAACCGGACGCCGTTCCGGCAGCCCTTCCCCGAGACCGCCGACGCGGTGTTCGCCCGCGGCGACGCCCCGCCCGCGATCGTGGTGTACGTGGACGCCTGGACGACCTACGGCGGCAGCCAGTACCTCGACTCCCCCGGCACGGGCCGCTACCACACCCACCTCTGCGACGAAATCGTGCCGTGGGTGGACGCGCATTACCGCACCCTCCCCGAACCGGCCCACCGCGCCATCACCGGAAAGTCGTCCGGCGGGTACGGAGCGATGATTACCCCGATGCTGCGCCCCGACCTATTCGGCGCCCTGGCGACCCATGCCGGCGACGCCCTTTTCGAATACTGCTACATGCGCGAGTTCCCGGACGCGGTGCGGGATCTGCGCGCCTATGACGGTTCCATCGACCGCTGGTGGGACGACTTCAACTCCAGGGTCCCCTTCACCAGGTCCCAGGACGGCAAGCTGCTGGAGATCCTCGCCTACACCGCGGCCTACACCGCGCGGGAGGACGGAACGCCCGAGCTTCCGTTCGACCCGGCCACCGGGCTGATGAACGACGAGGTCTGGCAGCGCTGGCTCGACCTGGACCCGGTGCGGATGGTCCCCCGGTACGCCGACGCGATGCGCGCCCAGCAGGCCATCTGGATCGACGGCGGCACCCGCGACGAGTGGTACCTCGACATCGGCGCCCAGGCGTTCCGGCAGGCGCTGCTCGACAACGGGGTCGAGGAGAAGAAGATCTACTTCGAGCTCTTCGACGCCGCGCACGGCGGCATCGACTACCGCTACCCGCTCTCGCTGGCCTGGCTCTGCGAGCGCATCGCGCCCTGACCTCGCCCCGCCTCCGCACGCGCCCCCGGGGACCGGTTCCCCGGGGGCGCGTCGTTCCGTCACACCCGTTGGCGACAATGGAGGCATGTGCCGCAGCATCAAGACGCTCCGCCCGCCCTTCACCGAGCCCGTCACCGACGACGACGTCAGGGCGGCCGCGCTCCAGTACGTCCGGAAGATCTCCGGGTTCCGCGCGCCCGCCGCCCACAACGCCGAGGCGTTCGAGCGGGCCGTCGAGGAGATCGCCAGAAGCACCGCCCAGCTGCTCTCCACCCTGGAGGTCAAGGGCGGCCGTTCCTCCGCCCGGGAAGCGGGGTGACGCGGGCGCGCCGCCGCCGGCCTAGGACTCGGCGGCGACCAGCTCGGCGATCTGGACGGTGTTGAGCGCCGCGCCCTTGCGCAGGTTGTCACCCGAGCAGAACAGCGCGAGCCCGTTCTCCACCGTCTCGTCGCGGCGGATGCGGCCCACGTAGGTCGGGCCCTGCCCGGCCGCCTGGAGCGGCGTGGGCACGTCCGACAGCGCCACGCCGGCCGCGCCGGAGAGCAGCTCGGCGGCCCGCTCCGGCCCGATCGGGCGCTCGAACCGCGCGTTGATCTGCAGCGAGTGCCCGGTGAAGACCGGCACCCGCACGCAGGTGCCCGACACCTTCAGGTCGGGGATCTCCAGGATCTTGCGGCTCTCGTTGCGGAGCTTCTGCTCCTCGTCGGTCTCCGCGAGCCCGTCCTCGACGATCGACCCGGCCATCGGGAGCACGTTGAACGCGATCGGCCGCACGTACACCTGCGGCGCGGGGAACTCCACGGCGGTGCCGGAGTGGGTCAGCCGGTCCGCGCCCTCGACGACCTTGCGGGTCTGCTCGTGCAGCTCCGCCACGCCCGCCAGCCCGCTGCCGGAGACCGCCTGGTACGTGGAGACCACCAGCGCGGTCAGCCCGGCCTCGGCGTGCAGGGGCCGCAGCACCGGCATCGCGGCCATGGTGGTGCAGTTGGGGTTGGCGATGATCCCCTTGGGCCGGACGGCCGCCGCGTGCGGGTTGACCTCGGAGACCACCAGGGGCACCTCGGGGTCCATCCGCCAGGCGGAGGAGTTGTCGACCACCACCGCGCCCGCCTCGGCGACCCGTGGCGCCAGCTCCCTGGAGCTGGCCTTGCCCGCGGAGAACAGCACGATGTCCAGCCCGCGGTAGTCGGCGGTGGCGGCGTCCTCGACGGCCACCTCGGTGTCCCGCCACGCCAGCCTGCGCCCGGCCGAACGGGCCGAGGCGAACAGCCGAAGCTCCTCCACCGGGAACCCGCGTTCGGCCAGGATCCTGAGCATCACGCCCCCCACCTGCCCGGTGGCGCCGACGATCCCGATTCTCATGCCGCTCCTCTGGTCGATCCCTCTGCTCGTCATCCGACGCACGTCGCTGACCTGGCATGACGAGTCTGCCCACGGCCGAGCGAGGCGTCCAATCAGATTCCCTCGCCTACAACCTTAAGTAACGCTTCACCCGCGGGCCGCGACCGGGCACCGCCCGGCCCGCCGCGCCGGGCCGGATCCCCTGCCCGACCGGCCTCGCCCGACCCGGTCTCGCCGCGCCGCCGGTCAGCGGTAGGCCGGCAGGCCCGTGATCGCCTGGCCGAGGACGAGGGTGTGGATCTCCTGGGTGCCCTCGTAGGTCAGCACGGACTCCAGGTTGTTCATGTGCCGGATCACCGGGTACTCCAGCGTGATCCCGTTCGCCCCCAGCACCGTGCGGGCCTGCCGCGCCACGTCCAGCGCCGCCCGCACGTTGGCCAGCTTGCCGAACGAGATCTGCTGCGGGGTGACCTCGCCCGCGTCCTTGAGCCGCCCGATGTGCAGGGCCACCAGGCCGGCCTGCCCCAGGGCGATCTCCATCCACGCCAGCTTCTCCTGGGTGAGCTGGAACGAACCGATGGGCTTGCCGAACTGCTCGCGCGACTTGGCGTACCCGACCGCCGTCTCGTAGCAGGACCGGCCCGCGCCCACCGCGCCCCAGATGATCCCGTACCGCGCCTCCGACAGGCAGCCCAGCGGGCCCTTGAGCCCGGTGACGCCGGGCAGGACGGCGCCGGCGGGCAGCCGCACGTCCTCCAGCACCAGCTCGGAGGTGACCGAGGCGCGCAGGGACAGCTTCTGGTGGATGTCGCCGGTGGTGAACCCCGGCGTCCCGGCCGGCACGACGAACCCGCGGATGCCCTCGTCCGTCCGGGCCCACACCACGGCCACGTCGGCGATCGACCCGTTGGTGATCCACATCTTGGTGCCGTTCAGCACCCAGTCGCTCCCGTCCCGGCGGGCGCGGGTCAGCATGTCGCCGGGGTCGGAGCCGCGGTCGGGCTCGGTCAGGCCGAAGCAGCCGATGGCCTCGCCCGCGGCCATCCGCGGCAGCCACTCGGCCTTCTGCTCCTCCGAGCCGTACTTGTGGATCGCGGACATGGCCAGCGATCCCTGGACGGAGACGAAACTGCGCAGCCCCGAATCGCCCGCCTCCAGCTCCCGGCAGGCGACGCCGTACGCGACCGCGCTCATGCCCGCGCACCCGTACCCCCGCAGATGCATCCCGAGCAGGCCGAGTTTGCCCAGCTCCGGGGCCAGCTCCCGGGCGGGGAAGGTACCCGCGTCGAACCAGCCGGCCACGCGCGGCGCGATCCGCTCGGCCACGAGGGCCCGCACCGTGTCGCGGATCATCCGCTCCTCGTCGCTGAGCCGATCGTCGACGCGCAGCACGTCCATGAACGCATCCTCTCCTCGCCACGGGGTGACGCCGCCAGGGTACGTCCGGGGTCCCGGGGTCACGGGTTCAGGGGTCCCCCAGGGTCGAATCAGGGCGAATCCTGATGTAGAAGGCGGCTCCGGGCGGGCAGGATCGAAGCATGGACATGGAGAAGAGCACCACCAAGCAGCTGCGGCGCACCCGCGAGGGCCGCATGATCGCCGGAGTCTGCTCCGGCACCGGCCGCTACCTCGGGGTGGACCCCAACCTCCTCCGGCTGGGCCTGGCCGTCTTCACCGTCTTCGGCGGCGCCGGGATCGTGCTCTACGCGATCGCCTGGCTGCTGATCCCCGAGGAGGGCAAGCCGTCCTCGGTGGCCGAGGACCTGTTCACCAAGGCCAACGCGAACCCCTCCGTCCAGGAGGCCGTCCGCAAGACCAAGGAGACCATCAGCAAGACCACCTCCGGCAACGGCACCCGTACCTGAGCCGCTCCATCTCCAGTCCCGGCCCAGGCGCCCGCCTGGCGGCTCACGCCTGACCGGGCCTGTGCGAGCGCGACATCGCTACGCGATCTGCCCGCCGGCGCTCGCCTCCGGCATCGCCCCACCGGGCAGGTAGCGCGCTCGCGCGGTGGCTGTTGCCTCTTCGAGGCAAGGCCTAAGGCGCTGGAGCCGAACGCCTCGCACCGCGCGCCGGGCGCTCGCCGGTGCGCGGGGGCGCCTCGCCTCCGGCCGCGGCGTCATCGCGCCGGCCCTGGGCCGAAGGGCCGCTCCCCCTGCCCTGCTGCGGCACCTCGGCGTCCGGAACGGCGGAACGCGGGCCGGCCTCGGCGGCCGGCGCTCCCGGAGCGGCCCGCGCGCCCCTCGGGGCGGTGATCGTCGTGGCGCTCTCGGCGCCGTCGCCGCCCCGCAGCGCCGACGCGATCGTCGAGACCCGTTCGATCCCGGCCGCGACGTCGGCGTCGAGCCCGGTCCCGGCCGCCGGCGGACCGGCCCCCGGCGCCCGGCGCCCCCGCTCGTACATGGCGGCGATCACCTCGCCGCGCACCTGGTTCCAGGAGAGGGTGAGCATCGCCGCCACCGCCAGCCCCAGCGCCCCCGCGAACGCGACGACCGTCTCCGGCCCGAGCACCTGCGCGACCGCTCCGCCGACCAGGATGCCCAGCCCCTGGCCGGCGAGGATGCCCGACTGCGCCAGCCCGAACGCCTGCGCGCGCCCGGACGCGGGGACGGCCGCGACGAACGCGGCGTTGGCCGCGAGCTGGTAGGCGCTGCCCACCCCCGACACCGCCCACAGGACGACCACCGCCCACAACGGTGGATGCGCCGCGGCGCCGACCAGCGGGGCGCAGGCGAGGATCGACATCCAGCCCATGGACCGGATCCGGTTGCTCGGCCGCACGCACCGGCTGAACAGGAACGCCCCGATGACCATCCCCGCCGGCATCGCCGACATCAGCAGGCCGACCGTCACCGCCCCGCCCTCGAACGTGGCCGCGTACGGCGCCGCCAGCCCCTCCGGGATCACGTAGAACCCGCACAGCCAGGCGAAGCAGACCAGGGACCGCAGCGTCCGGTCGCCGAACACCAGGCGCCCGCCGTCCACGGTGCCCTTCCACAGGCCCAGCGACTGCCGTTCCCGCCGCTTGGGCGCGGGACGCCGCCGCAACCCCGCCACCAGGATCACCGCCGACAGCGCGAAGGTGGCCGAATCCAGGGCCAGCGCCCCGCGGGTGCCGACCGCGGCCACCACGGCCCCTCCGGCCAGGAAGCCGAGCATCTGCGCGGCCTGGTGGGTGATGTTGGTGATGGCCGAGCCCGCCACGTACCGGTCACCGGACAGCACGTCCGGGAGCACCGCCGCGCGGGCCGCGCTGAAAGGCGCCCCCATCAGCACCGTCAGGAAGACCAGGGCGCACAGCGCCCAGAACGGCATCGCCGTGAGCGCCATCAGCGCCACCAGCCCGGCCCGCAGCACGTCGCAGACCACCATGACCCGGCGGCGCGGGAAGAGATCGGCCAGCCCGGACAGCACCGGCCCGCCCACGATCGGGGGGATGTAGGTCAGCGCGTAGGTGAGCGCCGTGAGCAGGGCCGAGTTGGTGCGTTCGTACACCAGGACCGCCAGCGCCACCTGCGCCAGCTGGTCTCCCACGAACGACAGTGCTTGGGCCAGCCAGAGCGCACGGAACTCACCCACCGCGAAAACCTCGCGGTAGGTCGCCTGCGACTCCGGTGGACGCCTGTGCCGACCGGCCTGCCTCTCCGCCACGCGCGCGCTCCCGTTCGGTCCGGTCGCTCTCGGACCCCCCCTATTAACTCACGCTGCGTGGCAGTTATGTGACCTACCGTGCCCAATTCATGAAACTCACTCGCCACGGCAAGCCGGATGTCTCCTCCGAGCCCGGTCAGTACCCGAGATCGTGGAGCCTCTCGTCGTCGATCCCGAAGTGGTGGGCGATCTCGTGCACGACCGTGATCCGCACCTCGTCCACCACGTCCTGCTCGGTCTCGCAGATCCGGAGGATCTCGTCGCGGTAGATCGAGATGTGATCGGGCAGTACCCCGCCGTACCAGTCGCCCCTCTCGGTCAGGGGTATCCCTTGGTACAGGCCGAGCAGGCCGGGCTCGGGCGCCTCGTCCTCGACGACGATGACGACGTTGCGCATGTGCGAGGTCAGCTCGGGCGGGACGGTGTCGAGGGCCTCCCCCACCAGCTCCTCGAACACTTCTCGCGACATCTGGATCACGTCATCATTGTGCTTGACGAAAGGAGACCACGTGCTCGACGGGCAGCGATTCCGGGCCGCTCTTTCCAGGCTCCGGCCGCCGCGCCGCCTCACCGGCCCTCGAGCCCGCCGCTGCGGCCGCGCCTTCGCGGTGGTCGCCGCGGGCCTCGTCGGCGGTTACGTCGGCCTGCTCCTCGGGGGACGGATCGAGACGCCCGTCGGCCCCACGGACGTCTCCCTGCTCCTGCGCCCCCACTGGGGAGGCGGCACCACCATCCAGATCCCCCCGCTCGGGTCGCTCCACCTCCAGACCCACTGGGGGATCATCTCCCTCGAGGCCCGCGTCACGGAGCTGCGTCCCGAGCCCGCGCGCAAGCTGATCGAGAGCTCCACCGACCTGAACGGCCTCACCGACCAGATCGCCGACCAGCTCCGGCACGGCGTCACCGTCCTCCTCCTCCGCGCCACCGCCCTCGCGCTGGCCTTCTCCTTCCTCGCCGGCCTGCTCGTCTTCCGCTCCTGGCGGCGGGCCCTCGTCGGCCTCGGCTCCACCGCCGCCGCGACGCTCGCCCTCGCCGTCCTCGCCTGGTCCACGTTCAACCCCCAGGCCGTGGCCGAGCCCCGCTACACCGGCATCCTCGCCAACGCGCCGCAGGTCGTCGGCGACGCCCGCAGCATCGTGGAACGCTTCTCCGCGTACCGCGCCCAGCTCGCCCGCCTGGTCGGCAACGTCTCCAAGCTCTACACGGCGACCTCGACCCTCCCCACCTACGAGCCCGACCCCTCCACCCTCCGCGTCCTGCACGTCTCCGACATCCACCTGAACCCGGCCGCCTGGTCGGTGATCCGCTCGGTCAGCACCCAGTTCCAGGCCGACCTCATCGTGGACAGCGGCGACCTCACCGACCACGGCAGCAAGGCCGAGGAGCAGTTCGCCGACGAGATCGAGTCGCTGAAGGTCCCCTACCTCTTCGTCCGCGGCAACCACGACTCCCAGGGCACCCAGCGGGCCGTCGCCCGCCAGAAGAACGCGATCGTCCTCGACGACAAGGTCCACGAGATCGAGGGCCTGCGCATCTACGGCGTCGGCGACCCCCGCTTCACCCCCGACAAGACCACCCGCGACGACGACCTGGGCGCCGCGCAGCTCCGTACTCAGGGCTCCCTTCTGGCCCAGAAGCTCCGCACCGCCGGCACCACCCCCGACCTGGTCATCGCGCACGACCCCAACCAGGGCGAGGGCTTCTCCGGCAGCACCCAGCTCGTCCTGTCCGGCCACGGCCACCAGCGCTCCACCCGCCTCCTCCCCACGGGCACCCGCCTGTTCAACCAGGGCTCCACAGGAGGCGCCGGCCTCCGCGGCCTTGAGCACGAGGAGCCCACCCCCATCGAACTCTCCGTCCTCTACTTCAGCCGCGCCACCAAGCGCCTCCAGGGCTGGGACGACCTGCGCCTGGGCGGCCTGGGCCTCTCCTCCGCCCAGATCGAGCGCCACCTGGAGCCCAAGCCCGACCGGCCCATCCGCGAGCCGTCCATGGTGACCCCGACGGAATCCCCGACCTTCCCGTCCCTCCCCCCGTCCCGCTGGCCCACCAAGTCCCCGACGCCCACCAAGTCCCCTACGCCCACCCCCACCACCAGCCCGTCCACGACACGTTCCCCGGAAAGGGACTAAACCGTTTATGCGTCCAGCCGGGATGTCCCCTATGCTGGTCCGGTCGAGTGGCAGGCTCCCTGCCGCTCAGGGCCCCCTTCGTCTAGCGGCCTAGGACGCCGCCCTTTCAAGGCGGTAGCGCCGGTTCGAATCCGGTAGGGGGTACTTTGGGGAACCGGCTCCGCCGGTACCTTCCGCTGAGCGTTGGCGCTCTCTGCCGCGACGGTCACCTCGCATTCGACGACCCCCGTCGCCTTGTTGTGACGCATCCGCACCCGGACGACCGCCTGGTCGAGATCTCCGCCGGGCTCGCCGAGCGGGTCGTCGCCCGCTGGGAGGCCGCGCTGAGCAAGCCGGAACGGCATTTCACCGCCGACCCGCCGCTGCGGCTCGCCGAGGCCACGCCACCTGCCGTGCTACCTGCGGCGTCGGCCGTCCTGTCCGCGGCGGAACGGTGGAGGGTGGTGGCCTTCCTACGGGACGCGCCACTGGTCCTGGCGGCGTACGGGACCGGGGAAGACCCGTACGCCGGTGACCTGCCGGTGGTGCCGCTGCACATCCACACCGACGGGGCGTGGGTCTGGTCGGAGTCTCTCGCCTACTTCGCCGAGAAGTACGGGCTGCCGCCTGAGCCGGACCTGCCGGCGCACATCCGCGCCCGCGGGTACCGCTGGTCAGAGGTGGACGACCGGACGCTGCGGCAGGCAGAGAGCCTGGTCTTCGGCGACGAGGTCTGAGGGCGTCACGGACCTCACGGGCAGAGGTCTCCTGCTCCGGCGGAACAGCGACACCTTCGCCAGCGGCGCGCGGCCCGACTACACCGAAGTCTGAGCCGGTCGCCAGGTCAGGTCTGGCGCCTGTTCCCCCGGATCCAGCCGCACGAGCACCGCCTCCGGCGGATCCGAGCGTTGCAGATCATCCCTGGGTCGTCTCGCCATCCGAGAACGCATCAGCCTTGGATTCTCCGGAGGGGGCCTTCTCCGAGATCTCGGGCGGAGTTTCCACACGGATCTTCTTCAGATCGAGAAAACCGTACATTCTGGGGCAGTGCAGTTTGAACAACGGACAGATGGGGAAGCCGTTCGATCCGGGACACAGGAGTTTCTTGAGGCCGCATGTTCGTGCCATGGTTCACAGCCGTCCTGGATCACGACTCGTCATCCGACCCCTCCTCCTCGGCCGAGCAGCACGCCGGGCGAAGGTCGATCGGATAACCATGGGGGCATAAGACTACGGAAGGTGGATCGCTGCGCGGGTTCGACATGAAATCATGGTCGCACTCCGCCCGTTCTCTGTCGAGCTTCGCGAAGACGCTTCCGGTGCCGGAATTCGTCGTGCACGATCCAGCCGACCTGGAAGATCGTGAATAGAAGGCCGAGCGTGGCCGCCCCCCAGCGCCAGCCTTGTTCGGCACCCGTCAGCGGGTCGTCGCCATAACGGGTCGGTGGTGCGGCCGCGAGGGACAGCGCGAAAGCCAGCGTCGCGATCCCGGCGTTGTAAGAGATCTGCACGAACCGCTGGCTGCGGCGCCAGAGGGCGACATGGCGTCGCTGGACCTCCGCCCGGACGCGTTCGTCGACGTCGTCCGGGAGCTGGTTGATCCGCCCCCAGGAAAGGGCCTCGTCCCGACTGTAAAGCTTGCTGCGGGAACGAAAACCTACCTGGAGGGACAGGGTGAAGAAGCCGCCTGCCAGCAGCAGAAAGAAGATTGTCGCGCCGGCCCACCGGAACGAGCCCGGCCCCTGGCCGACACTGGCCAGCAGAGCGATGGAGAAACCGGCCAGCAGGGGCGTCGCCACCCCGGTTCGTATGTCCGTTGCCGCAGGCTGGCCGAATTCTCCCGGCGACGCCCACTGCACCGGCGTTTCCGGTACGCGTTCCCGTGGTTCGGGCATGATATCGATTATTCCAGATAGAAGCCGTTGCGGGGCGGTAGATATATGAGGGGGCGGCATGCGACGACTCGTTCTGCGTGCGGTGGACGGTACCGGCGACGCTGCCTGGACCTGGGAGCTGCTGTCCGACGGCGCAAGGATCGCCACCAAGCGGGTCGAGCTGGACAACGATTGGCGCCGGGAACCCTTTAATGATCTTTCGGGTTACCTCAGTCGCTACAGCGTTTCCGGGTTCGGTGCCGCGCATCTGCGGGAATTGCTCGACGACCTCGGAATCTGGATGACGAGGAAGGTGTTCGGCCCCGACCTGGCAGGCGAGCTCGCCGCGCGGCCGCCCACGAGCGTCGCCGTCGACCTCGCCCCTGGCTTGCACCGGCTGCTGGCGGCTCCGCTGGAGCTTGCCCGCCTGGCCGGGGGCTCCCTCGCCTCGCTCGGGGTGACCTTCGGTTTCCGGGTCGGCGGCGACGGGCCGGCGCATGCGGCACCGTCGGCGACCCGGATGTTGGCGGTCTTTCCCCTCCCCTCCGATATCGCCGAGCTAGGGCTCAGGGCGGAGCGGCTGGCCCTGCAATCGATCGCGGCACGCGCGGCGGCGGTACGTTTGCCCGTGTCGTTGACGTGTCTGCAATATGGCGTCACTCGCGACACCCTTCGCGAGCTCCTCGCGGAAGAGCAGTTCGACGTCATTCACTTCGGCGGGCACGGCGCGCGGGACGGGCTCGTGCTGGCCGACGACACCGGCGCGCGGGACCTCGTCACCGCCGACGAGCTCAGGTCGATGCTCGAACCTCAGCGGGGCTTGGTGCGGCTCGTCGTCCTCGGTGCCTGCGACACCGGCGCCAACCAGGCCGCCCGGCTGATCGGCCGGCTCCACGACGGCGCGGCGCGCGACGTGCCGCCTCCGGAACCGGGCACGCAGGGGGTGGCGGTGCGGCTCGCCCGGAGCCTGGGCACGGTCGTCGTCGCCATGCGCTTCGCCGTCGACGACTCCTTCGCCCGCCACTACGCGACCGCGTTCTACGAGGGCCTGCTGCTTGAGGGCCGGTCCGTCGAGGAGGCTTACGGGAACGCGCTGCGCGCGGCTCGCGACCTGGTCCACGACGACGCGCTCGGTCTGCTCGCCGAGTTCACGCCCGTCCTGTACTCCCCGGCCGGCGCCGACCTCCCCATGGGAGCGGGCACCGCGCGGAGCGTCGCGCCGCCGCCCGCCGACCCAGCCGTCTTCGTCGGGCGGGCCGACGAGCTGCGCCGCATGTCGGTGCTGCTCCGCCCGCGCGGCGCCGTCCGTTCGGCCGTCCTGACCGGGGGATACGGCGTCGGGAAGAGCACCTGCGCCAACGAGTTCGCCGACGCCGCCCGCGGACTGTTCGAGCGCGTCGTCAGCGTGACGCTCGCCGAAGGAGACGCCCCGGACGTGCTGGCGGAGCCGCTCGGCGGGTGGCCAGAGGCCGCGCGTACGCTCCGTGAGCGGCGGTTCCTCATCGTCGTCGACGGACTCGACCGGGTCATGCACGATGGCCGCCTTCCGGCATCGTGGCGTAGGACGGTGGAGCTGCTCACCGGGCATGATGGAGCGTCCCGGGCCGTCCTGACCTCCCGCCTGCCCGTCGACGGCGTGGACCTGACCATCGGTGTCGGTGGCCTGTCCGCCACGGAGGTGCTGCTGCTCGCCGCGGAGCTGCCGCGCCTCAACGGCGCCGTCCAGGAGCTGGCGGACCACGAGGACGAATTCTCCGCTCTGAAGACGGAGCTGATCAGCCTGGTCAACGGCACCGACAGAAGTCCCGGCGCCGTGGCCGTCCTCGACTCCGTCAGCGCCGACCTCGGGCTGAAGAAGGCGCTCGCGGAACTGCACCGTATCGCGCAAGGCGGTTCGAGCAGGGATGAGCCATCCTGGCAGCCCGTGGTGGAGGCCTGCCGGTGGGCGGCGCGGGTCACCGCCGGGCTGGACACGGCGGGACGCTCGCTCGCCACGCTCATCGCGCTCTCCGCCACCTTGCAAGAGGCGATCACGACGGCGGAGATCGAGGAAGTATGGCCGGAGTGGTGGCGGATGAGGGACTGCGGCAGCGACGGCGAGGTTCCCCGATTCCCGATGGACGGCCTGCTCGACCGGGGCGTGGTCGTCGAAACGGCCGCGGGATGGCAGCTCGTCCCGTTCGCGGGCGAGTTGCTGCGAACCGGCGATTCGCGATCGGGGGAGGGGCCGGCCGTCCCCGAGCCCACGGCGCCGCAGGAAGATCCCCCGCCGGAGGTCACGAAGGGGAGTTGGGACAGGTACCTCCTGGTCAGCCTGGAACTCATCAAGGAGGGACGGTCCGAGGAGGGACTGCGGCTGCTGTGCACGGCGATGGACGCGGGGGTCACGTCGGCCGGCGAGCTGCGGCCGTTCTGGATCGCCGCCCGGCTGTGGCGGCCCGACGGCGGCGGGAGGGAGGGCCTGCTCGTCGCGCTGGCCACCGCGCTCACCACCGAATCGCTGCTCGACCGGCGGGCGCGCCTGACAGACCTCTGTGCACAGGCGGCGAACGAACCGGATATCTCGGCCTTTATCGGGCTTTCTCTCCTGAACCTCCAGCTGGAGCTCAATGAACACGACGCCTTCGGGGGACTTTTCCCCGAAGTGTCGGCGATGTTTGAAAGCTCCGACCGAAACCAGCCTTACCTGGACCGGCTCGGCCAGCTGAACGCTCGCCGCTCCCTCGTTCTGGGCGACGCGGAGCAGGCACTTTCCCAAGCGCGGGCGATCATCGACACCGACGGGGACAGCCGGCGCGACCTCCGCCCGGTGGCGGAGCTCACGCGTGCGCTCGTGCTGGAGGAGGCGCTGGAGACGGCGATGTGGGCGTCCGCCATCCTGCATCGCTGGGACGAGTCGCTCGAGTACACCGATCGGCTGCTGCTGCTGCGGGCGCGGCGCCGTGCCCCGCTGAGCGCGATGAGCACGCCGACGGTGCAGAAGGCGCAGGCACTGGCCGCGCTGGGGCGTCTGGACGAGGCCGAGGCTCTCCTCGACGGCGTGCAGCGGATCGCGGCGGCCTACGACGACGTCGGCGCGAGCCACCGGGCGATCGTCGCGCGAACGGCCGTGGACTCGCCGAGGGGCCGTTACGCCGACATGTCCAGGTTCCACGAGACATCGCTCGCACTCGGTTATGCCAGCGACCTCGACTCCCTGGTCGTCGGCAACCTGCATCTCCAGGCGTGCGCCGCGCACGCGGCGACCATCTTCACGCGCGTACCGGATACCGAGCAGCACCATACGCCGTTGGAAGAGGACGAAGCCATGCTCCGCTACGGCTTCGCGTGCGCTCACCTGCTGGCCGGTGTCGTGCTTCACGGCATGTCGTCCCCCGACTTGGCCGCACGACCGCTGGAGGAGTTCGGCTGGCTGCTCGACGATCTGCTCGACGAGGTCGCGGACCCCGCCGAGATCGACTTCGCCTGGATCGCCGAACGCCTGCCCGCATCCGACGGGCGGAAGCTGCCCTTCCTCGACCTCGTGCAACGCTCGGCCCGGACGGAGGAGAGGCTCGCGGAAAGCCAGAGCCGGCTCACCGAAACGCTGTCGGCACTGCGGGAAAAGAACGAGCAGGCGGAGCAGGAGAGAAGAGAGGACGTCGAAGCGGCGCGCCGGGAACTCGCACCGGTCTTCGAAGCCGTCACCGCCGCCGCCGGCGGTGACCAGGACGCGCGCAACGCCCTCGAAGAACTCTGCCGACTCTGGGACGACGACCCCAACACCCGTCCCTGGGCCGCCGCCTTCCGGCTGCTCGCCGACCGCCGGGACGCGTCGGCCCTGCCCGGCATCGTCGACACCAGAGCCCTGCTGATCCTCCTCCCGCTGCTCAAAGAGCTACGCCCGCCGGGTCTGTCCTTGTGAACCGCGACGCGGTTCGCGCTCGCGTGGACGAGGTGATCTTTCACTCCGACCGCGGCAGCGAGTACACCGCGCCGGATTCGCCGCGGGCGACTAGGAGGTCCGGACGTGACGCTGATCCAGGACCTGCTCGAGCACGTCGCGGGCATGCCTTACCGTCGTCGAAGGCACAGCCGCGGCACGGGCACTCCGCGTCCTGTTTGCCGGGCGGCTCGGGCCCCCGGCACGTCTCCCGGCATGGCTGCGTTCTCACACGCGATCGGGCGACTCCACGCACCCATCGTCGATGAACGCTGCACCGTCAGGGGATGTCGAATCGGTTGGTGATGGATAGGGCACAGCCGCCGGTGTCGCGGGGGTCGCTGGTGCAGCCGTGCGTCTGGGTCCGGTAGCCCGCGGCCTCCTCCTGCCGTATCCGGTGGCCCCCTGTAAGGCCAGGCCGCTGTCCCTGGCAGCCGGGCCGAGGTCAGGGGTCGAGGTGGGTGCCGGGGGTGTGGCCGAAGGTGCGGCGGAAGGCGTCGATGAACGCGCTCGCCGAAGCCCAGCCGCACCGGTGCGCCACCGCGGTCACCGGCTGCTTGTCGGCGAGCAGGACCAGGGCGTGCTGGAGGCGGAGCTGGGTGCGCCATTGGGGGAACGTCATGCCGAGGTCGGTCCGGAACAGACGGGACAGGGTACGGCCGCTCGCGCCGACCTGGCGGCCGAGCTCGACAAGGGTACGGCCGTCGGCCGGATCCTCCTGCAAGATCCCGCACACGGCGCGCAGCAGCGGCGACGCGGGGGCCGGCAGGTGCAGAGCCTGCTGGGGGGAGGCGCGCAGCTGGTCGAGCAGCACCGCCCTCATCCGCGCACGCTCCGGGCCACCATCGCCTTCCTGGTCGCGGGTGTAGGCGATGATCAGCTCACGCAGCAGCGGGCTCACCTTCAGCACGGTGGGGGTGTCCAGTCCGAGGGGGTTGTCGGTCGTGGGCAGGCCGACCAGGTGCAGGTCGAGGTCGCCGTGGGCCTGGTGGGCGTGAACGATCCCGGCGGGCACCCAGATCGCGTTCGTGCCCGGGGTGACCCACGAGCCCGCGCTGGTCGTGATCGCCAGCACCCCGCGGCCGGCGTAGATGATCTGGTGGTCGTCGTGCCGGTGCGCGTCGATCATCGCGCCGGACGGCAGGTGTTGCGTGCGCGTCGGCGCGATGGGGTCGTGGCGAATTTCCGTCATCGCCGGGCACTTTATCGGAAGTGCGACAACGTGCAGGTCAGTGAGCATGAACGGGTGCGAAGGAACACCTCCATCACTCTGCTGTCCATCGGGCACGCCTGCATCGACGTCTACCAGGGCGCCGTCGCCGCCCTCGTCCCCTTCTTCGTCGCCGAGCGCGCTTACGATTACGCCACCGTCTCGGGCATGGTGCTGGCCGCCTCGCTGCTGTCGTCGTTCGTGCAGCCGTTGTTCGGGGCGCTCACCGACCGGTGGACGATGCCGTGGCTGCTGCCGGTCAGCACCCTGCTGGGCGGCGTGGGCATCGCGTTGAGCGGGCTCAGCGGCTCCTACGGGCTCACCCTGGCGTTCGTGGCGTTGTCGGGCATCGGCGTGGCCGCCTACCATCCCGAATCCGCGCGCCTCGCCCGCCTGGCCTCCGAGGGCAGTCACAACGCCATGGCCTGGTTCTCCACCGGCGGCAACCTCGGCTTCGCCCTCGCCCCCCTCATGGTCGCCGCCGCCATGGCCGCCGGAGGCCTTCGGTCGACGCCGCTGCTGGTGCTGCCCGCCCTCGCCGGCGCCGTCCTGTGCCTGCCCGTCCTGCGCGCCCTCGCCCGGCGGCACGCCACCGCTGCCGTCGCGGCGCCGGTCGGCGAGAATGACGTCGGTTCGTTCGTGAGGCTGTCGCTGGCCGTGGTGTACCGCTCCATCGCCTTCGTCGGGCTCAGCACCTTCATCGCCCTGCACGCCCAGCAGACCCTGGGCAGCACCGCCGCCGGCACCGCCGCCCTGTTCGTCCTCTACCTCGGCGGCGCGTTCGGCTCCGTCCTCGGCGGCGCCCTCGCAGCCCGGTGGGGACGTGTCACCGTTTCCCGCTGGTCCTACCTGGCCGCCATCGCCGCCATCGCCGGCGTCGTGTTCGTGCCCGGCCCCGCCCTGTACCTGTTCGTCGCGGCGACCTCCGCCGGCCTGTACATCCCCTTCTCCCTGCAGATCACCCTGGGTCAGGACTACCTGCCCTCCCGCATCGGCACCGCCGGCGGCGTCACCCTCGGCCTCACCGTCAGCATCGGCGGCCTGGCCAGCCCCCTCATCGGCGCCCTCGCCGACCACACCACCCTGCGCACCGCCCTGGCACCGCTCATCCTCATGCCCGCACTCAGCTGGCTGTTCTTCCGCACCCTGCCCGAACCCACCCCGCCCTCCATCCCGGAGACGACACCCGACCCGGCCACTCCCCCTGCCTGACCAGGGTCCGTCAGCGCCACCGCCGACCTGAGCGAACTCGACCGCATGTACCTGGTTGCACGACTCTTACCGGCACCCCCGAATCCGACGAGCAGCCGGGCATGGTGAGGTGCGGACTCCGCGATCGTCGTTTCCTCCCGCACACGCTCTTCCCTCTCGGAGGCTTCACCCCGCTTCAGTCCTCGGCGCTCTCGGCGATCGCCGCCCGTTCGGAGGCGACACCGATGTCCGTCGCACTGGCCTGGCTGCTGCAGCGATCACCGAACATCCTGCTCATCCCCGGCACATCATCGACGGCACACCTACGCGAGAACATCGCGGGCGCGGGACTCTCCCTGTCTCATGAGGACTTGACCAAGCTGGACGACCTCGGGATCGGGTCGGCTCCCACGGACTGAGGGATGTCAGCGGTCTCGTCGGATCATGAGCGCCGTGGTGATGCTCACGGCGCCGGCCGGGGCGGCCGATCGTTCTCGGGGGCTGCCGACCAGTTCGCGGGCGGCCTGTACGAAGTCGCGGAGGGCGACGCGCTCATGCCCGGTCGGCCGCGTTCTCGTCGTACCTGGCGCGGGCCCGTTCGATCTCGGCGACGTGGCGTTCGGCCCAGTCCTTGATGGCACGTTGCACTGGAAGGAGGGACATTCCCAGCGGTGTCAGGGAGTAGGTCACCTTGGGCGGAACCGAGGTTTCGATCGTCCGGTCGAGCATGCCTTCGCGTTCGAGTTTGCGCAGCGTCTGGGTCAGCATCTTCTGGGTCGCGCCTGCGACGGTGCGGGCGAGTTCGGTGTGGCGGAGCGGGCCGTCACCGAGTGCGGCCAGGACCAGCGTGACCCACTTGTCGCTCAGTGTGGCGAGGACTTGATGTCCTGGGCATTCGAGCAGGTTGGCGTTATAGGTGTCCCGCGCGGCGGCGCGTCGCTGGTCGGCGGTGAGCGTCATGGTTTCCTCCAGGAACCTCAGGCACTGGGAAGTGCGGTCTCCCGGGCAGCCCGGTGGCGGCCGAATATGTTCCGCATGAAATCAGTCATCGTTCGGGAGCACGGTGGTCCCGAGGTCGTGAACGTGTCCGATGTCCCGGTTCCGGACGCCGGGTCGCAGCGGGTCAGGGTGCGCGTCGGCGCGTCGTCGCTGAACCCGATCGACGTGTCCGCCCGCGCGGGACGTCTCGTGCAGGCAGGGCTGATGGAGGGGGGCACCGCGTTCGGTCTCGGGTGGGACGTCGTGGGCGTCGTGGACGCCGTCGGTCCGGACGTCTCCCGCGTGAAGGTCGGCGATCGGGTCATCGGGCTGCGGGACCTGTTGTTCTCCGGCGGTGCGCACGCCGAGTTCGTGGTGCTGCACGAATCGGCCGTCGCTCCGGCGCCGGTCTCGCTTCCGGACGAGCTCGCGGCCACGCTCCCGCTCAACGCCCTGACCGCCGACCGGGCCGTCCGCCTGACCGGGCTCGACGAGGGCGGCACGCTCCTGGTCACCGGCGCCGGCGGCGCGGTCGGCGGTTACGTCGTGGAACTCGCCGGGCGGATCGGCATCCGGACCATAGCGCTGGGACGCCCTCGCGACCTCGCCCATCTGGAAGCGCTCGGCGCCGACCACGTGCTGACGGACGCCGGGGACCTGGGCAACCAGGTGCGCGAGCTCGTCCCGGCCGGAGTCGACGCGGTCATCGACGCCGCGATCCTGGGCATCGGCGCCCACAACGCCCTGCGGGGCGGCGGAACCTTCGTCGCCCTGGTCGCGCCGTTCGCGCCACCGCCGATCCGCGCGACCACCGTCGTCGTCCAGGAGGTGTACGCCGACGGCGCGCGCCTCGGTGAACTGGCCGAGCTGGCCGGGGCGGGGCACCTCACGCCCCGCGTGGCCGAAGTGCTGCCGCTGGCGGAGGCGCGGAAGGCGCACGAGCTGTACGAGCGCGGCGGTCACCGCGGTCGCGTCGTCCTGGCGCCCTGAGCGCCGGGACACCGGGCCTTTCCCGTTCCCGAGATCGGGGTCGAACCGAGTCATGAGCGGATCACGCGTCCTTCCGGCCCGGGGTGGCGGGACGGTGGGCGGTCAGCCGGGGTTCGATGGCAGGCACATCGTTCACGACCATCACCCTGCGGTAGCCGCCGCGTCCGGGACAGACGCCTTCCGGCCAAGGTCCGCTGGGGTCCCGCCACAGGTCTTGCGGCGGCCGGTCACCACCGTGACGGTGGACGCGTGAACGATGCCATCCCCACCTCGGAACCGGCCGCGGGCGCCCCGGCCGACGTCCATCTGGAGTACCTGTGCTCGCTGGACATCTCTTTCGGAACGGTCCCGACCGTGTCCCGCGGATCGACGTCAGGGGATCGTCCAGACCCATGACGGCGCCGCGATCCAGCTGACCACCACGGGCCGCGCGGACCTGGGCGAGCACACCGGCAGGTTCCTCGCCGGCGAGGAGGTCGGCGCCGACGACGCCTACATCAGGACGTGTCCGCTGTTCGAGACCAGAGCCAGGTACGCCTGGCTCAACCGGCTGGTGACGGTCGCCCGGTGCGACCTGTCGATCTCCCGGATCCGCTACCGGATCAGCGCCCTTGCCTGAGGCTCTGTTCGAAAGTCCCGGCCCGGCAGGGCGGTTCCGGTCTCCGGTCCCGGCGCACGATCGGGCGGTCCGGCCTTCAGAACCACCCCATGGTCCGGTCCTCCGGCCGGCGACGAAAGAGGTTTCATGTCCACGTTCATCCTCGTCCACGGCGCCTGGAACCAGGGGACGACCTGGAAGAAGACCCTTCCGATACTGCAGGCGCCCGGACGGACCGTGCTGACCCCGTCGCTGCGGGCCGACGCGGGAACCCGCCTGTCCGACCACGTCACTCAGGTGGAGGAGCTGATCGCCAAGGCGTCCGGCTTCGGCGGGCCCGTGACCCTGGTCGCCCACAGTTACGCCGGTGTCCCCGCCTCCCAGGCCGTGATCCGGAGCGGTGGCGTGGACCGGCTCGTGCTGCTGGACGCGTGGCTCGCGCCCGCCGGCAAGTCCCTGCTGGACGTGGCCCCGGACTGGTTCGCCGACTGGTGCCGTACCTCGGCCACCGGTGACCCGGCGATGCTCCCGATCCCGCCGCTGGGGTCGATCGGCGTTCCCGACGACTCCGCTGAGGCCGCCTGGCTGGGGCGGCGGCTCGTCGAGCACCCTCTGGCGACCTTCACCGATCCGGTCGAGTCCACGCTGGATTCGCAGCGTCTCGACGCCTTGGGCGTGGAACGTCACGCCCTGCTGTGCGTCCCAGGGACGATGCCGTTCCGCGAGTTCGCCATCGAAGCGGGCTGCGCCATCGACGAGATCTCCTCCGGACACTCCGTCATGGTCACCCGCCCCGTCACGCTGGCCCGGCGGCTGCTGCGGCTCGGCTCCTGAGGCGTCCGCCCCATCGGGTCCGGGCACCCGGCGATGACCGCCCGGGTGTCCGGGACCGGACCCACGTGCCCGAGGCCCTGGAGATCGGGTCCGTGGATCAGCAGGTCCGGGCGGTCTCCCTGTTTCCGATCTCCGGGATGGGCGTTCCGTCCCCGCCCGCCGGTGCGCTGTGCCCCATCGTCCGGAACGTACGGCGGTAGGCCGAAGGGGACGTGTGCAGGATCTGGGCGAAGCGCTGCCGCATCGTGACCGGGCTGCCGAACCCGGACAGGCGGGCGACCTGCTCGATCGACTCGTCGGTCTCCTCGAGGAGCTCGCGTGCCCGGGCGAGGCGCTGGTCGAGGATCCAGCGGTTCGGTGTCGTCCCGGTGACCTGGCGGAAACGGCGGGAGAAGTTGCGGGGGGACATGTACGCGACCGCCGCGAGCTCGTCCACTCTCAGGTCCTGGTCCAGGTGCTCGCCCAGGTAGTCGATCGCACGCTGGACGCCCGCTGTGGAGGAGCTCAGCTCCGGCACCGGGGCCACGATGTACTGCGCCTGACCGCCCTCCCTGTGCGGCGGCATCACCAGGTGCCGCGCGACGTCCCGGGCGACGCGGACGCCGTGGTCCTCGCGGATGATGTGCAGGCACAGATCGACGGCGGCCGACATCCCGGCCGATGTCAGGACCTGGCCGTCGTCCACGTAGAGCACGTCGCTGTGCACGCGGGTGCGCGGGTGCCGGCGTGCGAGCCGTACGGCGTGCTTCCAATGGGTGGTGGCGGTGCGCCCGTCGAGCACACCGGCCGCCGCGAGAACGAAGGCGCCGGTGCAAAGCCCCACGATGCGCGCGCCGCGTTCGTACGCCTGCCGGACGGCCGTCAGGACTTCGGGTTCGAACGGCTCCACCTCCGACCCCAGGACCATGACCGTGTCGGCGGCCTCCGCGGCCTCCAGGCCGTCCGCGATGGCGACGTCGACGAGTCCGCCCTCGGCCGGCCCCGGTCCCGTGCCGGCCGAGCAGACCGTGAAGTCGTACCACTCCGGCGGCTCGGACCGCGGGGATCCGAAGATCTCCACCGCGACGCCGAGCTCGAACAGGTTGGGCCGCCGCGGCGCGATGAGCGCGATGCGATGGTGCCCCACTCCCGGCACCGTAGAGGGCGGACCGGCCCGTGACCAGGGGCCGGATCGCCGACGACCGATGGTTTCCGGCCAGGCACCGGTTCACGCCCCTCCCTCGGCCCCGGGATAGAGCTGCCGCAGGAAGGTCGCCGTGTCGTGGTACTGCCGGTCCTCACGGATCAGGCCGTCCTCGATTCGGAGCACCTTCACGTACGGAAGATGCAGTCTCCGGCCGGGCGGCGGTGGCGGGAGAGCCAAGGCGGGCGGGATCCCGCTGGTCGTCCCCGAGGCGACGGCCTCGACGATGAGCGCGTGTTCGGCGGGATACCGGGCGCGGACGTCCTGCCGGAAGTCAGGGAACGCCGCTCTCAGCTGCACGCTCCATCCGATGGTCTCGGCGATCTCGCCCATGGGCTCGCCGCACACCGTGAACACGTACGCCGGGTGCAGTGTGCTGCGGAAGCGCTGCCAGTCCCGGGCCTCCCAGGCCGTCCGGTAGCGCTCATACAGGTTGAGCAGATAGTCCACGCTCACTCATGGGACGTTAGGTACCTTCCATGGGACGCGGAACCGGGACTCCGGCCACGATCCGATGCGCGGCGGCCAACCCGGCGACCGCCCTCCGGCGCCGCCTCAGGCCGGAGCCCACCGGGTCCGGTGACGGACTTTCACGAACCCGATGGACTCCAGCGGCGCTGGTGATCAACGGTGACCGTTCCCCTGGGGACTCGACCCCTGATCTGTCGCGACCGCGCCGGCGATGTGGGCGGAACCTGGAGCCGCTAACGAAACCGGGGCGCTTGGATTCCGCTGCCTGTGTGTTCGCGCGGACCGGTGACAGCGGCCTTCCGCTGATGATCGCCTTGCCGGCGGCCTTCCGCGGCGACCACATTTCCCACCTCAGTGGGGATGTGGGAGGCCGCGGATGCTGGGTAGCGCGACCGTATGGACAGAATCACGCGCGGACTGGCCGCCGGGGCGGCCGGGACCACCGCCCTCAATATGGTGACCTATCTCGATATGGCGGTCCGGGGACGGCCGGCCAGCAGCACGCCCGAGCAGAGCGTCGAGAAACTGGCCGACGTGGCCGGGTTCGACCTGGGCGAAGGCGAGAAGGCCGAGAACCGCAAGGCCGGGCTCGGGCCGATGCTCGGCTTCGGCACGGGCCTCGGCGCCGGGCTGCTCTACGGCCTGCTGGCGGGGCGCCGCCGCCTCCCGCGGCCGGTCGGGGCCCTCGTCCTGACCGGGCTGGCGATGGCCGGGTCGAGCGTACCGATGACCGCCCTCGGCCTGACCGATCCCCGCCAGTGGTCGGCGTCGGACTGGGCGTCCGACGTCGTCCCCCATCTGGCGTACGGCGCGGTGGCCGCCCTCGTGTACGGAGCGCTGGACTGACTGTGCGGGGACCACGGTGACCGTGCGACGGTCACCGTGGTCCCCAGAAAAGATGCTCACGCAGTGGGCAGCACGTTCAGCCTCTGCAGCAACTCACGCGCGACCGTGGCGCGCTTACCGGCGTCGCCGTCCTTGACGACGTCGATGTTCAGCGCGAAGGTGTAGACACGTCCGCCGCGCTCGACCCACCCGGCCCACCAGCCGGTCCCGGGGCCGGGGGCGTTCTGCCAGCCCGACTTGGCGAACAGCGTGTACCCGTCCTTCTCCTCCTGCTTGATCAGTTCGCGGACGGTGCGCTGGTGCTCGCGCGAGGCGGGCAGGCGCCCGGCCGCCAGCCGCTCCATGAACCGGGTCTGCTCCACCGCCGAGATCTTCAGCGGGCCGTCCAGCCAGAAGCGGTCCACCACCGTCCCGGTCTGGCGGTTGCCGTAGCCGAGCCGCTGCAGCCACTGCCGTTCGCGCTGCAGGCCGATGCGGCGGGCGATCACCTGGAACGCCGCGGCGTTGGAGACGCGGACGGCCTCCCGCATCGTCATGTCCTGCTCCCATTCGGGAAATGGCTGGGGCGTCCCATCCCAGGGGATCACCTCGTCGGGACTCTTGACCGTCCCGGTTTCCAGGGCGACCAGTGCGTGCGGGACCTTGAAGGAGGAAGCGGGCACCAGCGGGGTCTGGGCACGCCGCCGATCCACCACGGTCGTGCTCCGGGTTCTCACGTCCAGCAGCGCGAACGAGCCGCGCACGCCCGCCGCGTCGAACACCGCGCGCAGATCGTCGCGCTCGGTGATGCCGGGCCGGATCTGGTCGGCCGCCGCGACGGCGGCGGCGGCGCGCGGGGCGGAGTCATGGGGGGCGGCGCCGCACGCGGCGGTGCCGAAGAGGGTGAGCGCGGCGAGCGTGGTGGCACCTAGCCGGGCGCGCAGATTTCGGGAAGAAAGCTCGATCATGCGGTCACTCGACCACTATGCGGCGCCTTTTGTCCAATATGGATATCGACCGCTGAATGATATTTAAAAGCAAATCATTGCAGGCCAACCGAGTGGCCTAGTAGTCATGCGGCATAAATCGACCGCCGCGCGACATTTCGTGCCGACCGGACCGTTCCCCGCCGGCCGAGGATCGGGTGATCCAACGCACCCGTGGCGAGGGCCCTGTGGCGGCGGGCCTCGGTCCACTGGTCGGACGCGGCGCTCGCCGGGCGCTCCTGCGGTCCTGGCTGCCGGACGGCCAGGCGGCGCCGAACCGGCCGGCGAGCCGATCACCGGACGGCGAGAAGGCGACGGCCCGCCTCACGCGGTCGGGCAACCCCGGGCGGCCGAGGGCTTGGGGGCGTTCTGTGCTAGGTTCCTCGCGAACATGATTTCCATTTTCATTTTGGGAGGTCGCTCCATGCCCTCGCCTGCGGTTGGTGTGCGGGAACGGCTCGCCTCCCGCGCGGGCCTGATCGCGACCTGCCTGGTGCTGTCGGTGGTTCTCGCGGTCTCCGTCGTCGTGGCGATCGGGCTGGGGGCCGCCGTGGTCCCGCCGGAGCAGACCGCGCGGTATCTGTGGGCGGCGTTCAGCGGTGGGCGCGTCGGCGCGGAGGAGGCGGCTACCTACCAGATCATCTGGCAGATCCGCACGCCGCGGGTGCTGCTGGCGGCGGTGGTGGGGGCAGGGCTGAGCACCGTCGGGGTCACGATCCAGGCGCTGGTACGGAACCCGCTCGCCGATCCCTTCGTCCTGGGGGTCTCCTCGGGCGCCTCCGTCGGCGCGGTCGCCGTCACGGTCACCGGCGGGCTGGCGGTGCTGGGTGTGTACGCGGTCTCCGCCGGCGCTTTCGCCGGTGCCCTGGCCGCGTCGCTGCTGGTGTACGCCGCGTCGTCCAGCAGGGGTGAGCTGTCCCCGTTGCGGCTGGTCCTGACCGGTGTGGCGCTCGGGCTCGGATTCCAGGCGCTGATGAGCGTGATCATCTACTTCGCGCCGGACAGCGAGGCGACCAGCACGGTCCTGTACTGGACGATGGGCGGGTTCGGCGCCGCCACCTGGGGCGCGCTCCCGCTGGTGGCGTCGGCGGTGCTCCTCTGCACGGCCGTGCTGTACCGGCACGCCCGCGCCTTGGACGTCCTGGCGCTCGGCGACGAGACCGCCAGGAGCCTGGGGATCGATCCCGACCGGTACCGCAGGAGCCTGCTGGTGCTCGTCTCGCTGGTCACCGGCGTGATGGTCGCGGTGAGCGGCGCCATCGGGTTCGTCGGGCTGGTCATGCCGCATCTGGTGCGCATGGTGGCCGGAGCCGTCCATGCACGGGTCCTGGCCGTCGCGCCGCCGGCCGGAGCGGTCTTCATGGTGTGGGTCGATCTGGCCTCGCGGACCCTCGTGGCCCCGCGCGAGATGCCGCTGGGCACCATCACCGCGCTGGTCGGGGTGCCGGTGTTCATCACGCTGATTCGCCGCCGGGCCTACATCTTCGGAGGTCGCTGATGGAGCTGATCCTGGACGGCCTGTCGGTGGTGACCGACGGCAGGAGCCTCCTGCGCGACCTGTCGCTGGAGGTGGGCGGCGGGCAGGTCGTGGGGCTGGTCGGCCCCAACGGCAGCGGGAAGTCCACCGCCCTGCGGTGTGTGTACCGCGCGCTGCGCCCGAGTTCCGGCACCGTACGGGTGGGCGGTGACGACCTGTCCCGGCTGCCCGTGCGCCGCAGCGCGCAGCTTGTCGCCGCCATGACCCAGGAGAGCGCCGTCGACCTCGACTTCACCGTCGAGGAGGTCGTCGCGCTGGGCCGTACTCCCCATCTGCGGGGCAACCAGGCGCTCGGCCGGAGGGAACGGGAGCTGTGCGCGCGGACGATGGGCCTGCTCGGCATCGGCCATCTGGCCCGCCGCAGCGTGCTCACCCTGTCGGGCGGGGAGCGTCAGCGCGTCCTGCTGGCCCGTGCGCTGGTGCAGGAGCCCCAGATCCTGGTGCTCGACGAGCCGACCAACCACCTGGATGTACGCCACCAGATCGAGCTGCTTTCGATGCTGCGGGGATGCGGGCCGACCGTTCTGGTCGTCCTGCACGACCTCAACCTCGCCGCTGCGGCCTGCGACCGGCTCGGCGTGCTGTCCGACGGCCGGCTGGTGGCCGCCGGCCCCCCTGCCGAAGTGCTCACCCCGGAGCTGGTCGGCCAGGTGTTCGGCGTCACGACCTGCGTCGTCGCCCACCCGCTGACGGGTGACCCCCAACTGCTCTATTCGCTGCCCTCCGGCCTGAAAGGCACATCATGAGCATGACCTCGTTCCTCCACCCGGCACGCCGCCGCGGCGTCCTGGGCTCAGCCGTCGCGGCCGCACTGGTGCTCACCGGCTGCGGTGCCGAGGTCGAGCGGGACGCCGGGGCCGGGAGGGTCACCGTCGACCGATGCGGCGAGCCGGTCCGGTACACGCTTCCCAAGCGGACGGTCGCCTACGAGGGCGGCAGCGCCGACAAGCTCTTCGTCCTGGGACTGACCGATCATGTGCACGGCTATGTGATGCCGCCCGCCAATCCGCCGGTCACCGAGTCTCCGTGGGCGTCCGAGTACGCGAAGGTGAAGATGCTCAGTGACGACCTCCTCAACAAGGAGATCGTGGTGGCCGCCAAGGCCGACCTCGTCGTGGCGGGCTGGAACTCCGGCTTCAGCGACCAGCGGGGCATCACACCCCAGATCCTCGACAAGCTCGGCATCCAGAGCTTCATGCACACCGAGAGCTGCTTCAACTACCCCGGCCATCCCGAGCGCGTCACGCCGTTCGAGGCCCTGTACACCGACCTCGAACGGCTCGGCAAGATCTTCCGAGTCGAACCCAAGGCCGCCGGGGTCGTGGACGGCCTGAAGAAGCGCGTCCAGGCCGTCCGGGCCGGCGCGCCCAAGGGCCGGCCCGTGCCGGTCTTCCTCTACGACTCCGGCACCGACCAGCCCTTCACCGCCGGCCGCCAGGTCCCGCCCAACGACATCATCGCCACGGCCGGAGGCCGCAACATCTTCGACGGCCTCGACAAGCGCTGGGCCCAGGTCACCTGGGAGGCCGTCGCCAAGGCCGGACCAGAAGTGATCATCATCCTGGATTACGGCGACCGGCCCGCGGACAAGAAGATCGGCTTCCTGAAGTCCTCCCCCCACACCCGGGAGCTGCCCGCCGTCAAGAGGAACAACTTCTTCGTTCTCGACTACAACGAGGGCATCAGCGGCCCCCGCACCATCGACGGCCTGGAGAAGTTCTCCCGGTACCTCCGTTCCCTCGAACGATGACCGGCCGATCCCGGCTCACCAGGATCGCCGGCCCTTCGCGCCGTTCGGTTCTGCGTGAGAGGAGGTTCCTGCGGCTGTGGGCGGGCACCACCGCCTCCGGCCTGGCGACCTGGGCGCTGCCGTTCGTCCTCGGTCTCGCGGTCCTGGAACGTTCGTTCTCGCCCGCCGGGCTGGGCGTGGTGCTGGCCGCCCGCACCGTGGGGTTCCTGGCCGCGGTGCCGGTCAGCGGGGTCGTCGCCGACCGGTACTCGCGGCGTGCCACAGTGCTGTGGGCGGGGTTGACCGCGGCCGCCGCCTCACCCGTGATGGCCTTGGGGCTGGGCCGTTCGGCGGCGCTGATGGCGGTCGCGGCGGCGGTGTCGGGAGCCGGGCAGGGCGCCTGCCGTCCGGCCTTCCAGGCGCTGACCACCGAGGTCGTCGACGCGGCGCGGCGCCGGCAGGCCAACGCCGCCATCACCCTGGCCGTCAGGGTCACCACGCTGGCAGGGCCTGCCGTGGCGGCCCTGCTGGCGGTACTCGTCGACGCCCGGGGCCTGCTGATCGGCATCGGAGCGCTCTGGCTGGTCGCCGCCCTGGCACCCCCGGCCGGCGTGCCCGCCCCGAGACCGGAGACGGACCGCCCCGGGTTCTGGGGCGAATTCGCCGAGGGAGTCCGCGAGGCGCGCCGGCATCCGTGGTTCCTGGCCGGGCTGGGCGCGCTCACGGCCGTCATCGCGACCGGATACTCCGCGACCGGTGTGGCCCTGCCGCTGGTCAGCCGTGACCGTTACGGCAGTGAGGCGGTACTCGCCGGCGCCGCGACCGCCTACATCGTCGGGGCGGTCTTGGGCGCGGTCCTCATCGCCCGCCTGCGGCCCCGAGCCGAGGGCTGGACGGCGCTGGCGGGCCTGGCCTGCTACGGCGTCGCCCCGCTGGCCCTGCTGCTTCCGCTGCACCCGGCGGTCGTCATCGCGGCCTACGTGCTGACCGGCATCGGCATCGAGCTGTTCAACGTGCCGTGGTTCACCGCGATCCAGCGGGAGGTCGCCCCCGGCAAGCTGGCCCGGGTGTCGTCCCTGGACTTTCTGCTGTCCTACGGTCTGGCCCCTCTCGGGCTGGCCCTCATCGCCCCCGCCATGGGCGCGTTCGGTCCCGGACCCGTCCTCGGCGCCTGCGCCGTCGTCTGTTTCGCGGCACCCGCCGCCGCGGCGCTCGCCCCCGGCTCCCGCCACTTCTCGGTCAGGTAGCAGGCCACGTGGTCACCGGGTTATGAGGCGAGCGCGCCGGGGAGGTCGGCCAGTGATCCGATCACGATGTCCGGCGGCGTGCCGTCCGGTTCGAACGCGCCGCGCGAGCGGTCGACCCAGGCCGCGCGGAGCCCGGCGGACTCGGCGCCGATGATGTCGAAGGAGTTGCACGACACCAGGCGCACCTGCGATGGCGTACGGCCGAGGCGCTCGGCGGCGTGGTGGTAAGGACGGGGGGATGGTTTGAACGCGCGCACCTCGTCGACGCTGATGACCTCGTCGAAGTACCGCCGCAGGCCGGTGGCCTCCAGCAGGGCGTCGAGCATGGCCGGTGCGCCGTTGGACAGCACGGCCAGGACCTGCCCCCGGTCGCGCAGCGTTCTCAGTGCCGGGGCCGCGTCGGGGTACGGTTCGAGGTCGTCGTAGTGCGCGATCAGTGATTCCCTGGCATCGGCTCCGACCTCCTGGTCCACGAGGGCGAGCGCGTGGTCCAGGGCCTTGCGGGTGCACCAGCCGAAGTCCTCGTACCGCTCCATGGCGGTGAGCCGGAAACTGATCTCGAGTTGTTTCCGGCGCCACGCTTCGGCGACCCGAACCGCGTCGGCGAGAGGCAGGTACTCCACCAGCCGCCTCGATATCCCGACGGGGTCGACGAGGGTTCCGTACACGTCGAAGGCGAGTGCTTCAGAGATCGGCAACTTGTCGGATTCCTTCCTGGGTGATCAATCCGTCGGGACGTCATCGTGGAAGACGGTGAAGCTCTCCACGGGCTCACGGCCGGTGCGATGCGCGCAGAGCACGTGATCGGGGTCGGCGTACCCCAGCGCGAGGCCGCACACGATGATCTGGTCGTCGGGTATCCCCAGCTGGTCGCGCAGGACCGGGTGAAAATGGATCAAGGACGCCTGAGGGCAGGTGTCCAGCCCCGCCGCGCGGGCGGCGAGCATCAGGGCCTGCAGGAACAGCCCGGCGTCGACGAGCGCGCCGGACAGCAGATGCCGGCTGACCGTGACGACCAGGCCGGCCGGGGCGCCGAAGAAGGTGTAGTTGCGGGCGTGGTAGGCGGCTCGCAGCACCGCGTCGCCCCGGTCGATCCCCAGCACGTCGCCGTACAGCCATTCTCCGAAGCGGCGCCGCCGTGCCCCGAAGGGCTCCGGCCAGGCGTCGGGCGCGGGCTGGTAGGGATACTCCAGCTCGGCCTCCGGGATGCGCCGGCCGCTGTCGAACGCTTCGAGCAACGCGCTCGTCAGCCGGTGCTTGGCCGCTCCCATGAGGACATGAACCCGCCAGGGCTGGGTGTTGGAGTTGCTCGCC
The DNA here is from genome assembly GCF_015751755.1 of Actinomadura viridis. Lineage (GTDB taxonomy): Bacteria > Actinomycetota > Actinomycetes > Streptosporangiales > Streptosporangiaceae > Spirillospora > Spirillospora viridis. The sequence continues at coordinate 7,741,705 of NZ_JADOUA010000001.1, read as the reverse complement.
GATCGTGAGGCGAGGGCGAGCAGCCGTTCGACCTCTTCGCGTGCCACCGGCGCCGGCAGGAAGGCCCGCACGGCATGGCGGGTGCGCAGGGCTTCCTCGACGCTCACCGCGGCCCGCCGTCCAGCGTTCGCCGGTCTCATCGTCCGGCCCTCAGGCGCCATCGGGGGGAGTGATGTCGTAGGAGATGCGTCCCGCCGGCAGGTAGAAAAGCGCGATCAGGGCGCCACCCTTCACTTCGGGATAGTGGTGGCTGCCCGGTGCGGGTGCGGTCCACCCGGCGCCCGACCAGCCGAGCGGGCCCGCCAGGCGAGCCTGGGCGTCAAGCGGTACGACGAGGTTGAGTTCCCCGTAGGGATGCTGGTGGTACTGGCCGCGATAGGGCGGGACGCTGTTCATGTAGACGGCGGTGATGCTGAAGTAGTGGAGTTCCTCGCTGGGGTCGGCGATCCGGCTGCGCCGGTAGTTCTGGCCGTCCACCTCGATGTTCGCGGCCCAGCCCGCCTTCACTCCATCGGTGACCATCGCGGCCAGGTCGTCCCACAGGGAGGACCCGGGCCCGTAGGTCCGGTTGAGCCAGGATTCCAGTTCGGGCCCGGCGGTGCGGTTCCTGACCTCCGAGAGAAAGGGGATGCTGCGCTCGATCAGGGCGCGGGGACTGGATGTCATGACGTTGCCTCCTCGGGTGGGGGTCTGAGAGTGCACGGGGTGCCAGCGGGGCCGTGTCACGGCCATCGATCACGCCTGTACCTGAACGGAACGCGGCCGCGAGCCCGGCGCGTGGGCCCGGGACGGCGTGGAGGTGGGCGCCGCCAGGTGGATCAGCCCGGACAGCAGGTCCCGCAAGAGCCCCTCGGTGGTCTCGTCGCAGGTCAAGGCGCCGTCGGCGTCGAACCGACCGTGGGATCGGAAGACGGTGACCTCGGGGTGGGCGACGACGGGGGCCTGGATACGGTGCAGTACCTGGCGGAGGACGAGCTGGGCGCGGGCCGTTCCGAACTGGGAGGGCGAGGCCCCGAGCACGGCGACGGGCTTGGCGCGCAGGCTCGGGTCGTGGGCGGGACGGGAGAGCCAGTCGAGGGCGTTCATCAGGACGCCGGGGATCGAGGAGTTGTACTCGGGCGTGGCGATGATGACGCCGTCCGCCTCCCGCACGCGCCGGCGCAGGTCCGCGACGGCGGCGGGCGGACGGTCTTCGAGGTCCTGGTCGAAGTGGGGCAGGGCGCCCAGGTCCTCGAAGTGGTCGATGGCGACATCGGGCGGAGCCAGCCGCAGGAGGGCGCGCAGCAGGCCGGTGTTGTGGGAGCCGCGCCGCAGGCTTCCGGAGATCGCGACGAACGTCAGGGGGGACATGCTCGGGTGCCCTTTCGGTGGCGAGGGGAGGGAACGGTCGTCCGATTGCCGCACATAAGTTCGCGCGCTACCTTGGGAGCCCGGACCACGAGACGGAAGGCCACATGGGGCGCTTGACGGACCAGGACAGCGAGGCACGGCGGCAACGGCGGATCGCCGGTGTGCCGAACGCGGCGGACTTCTCCGAGGCCCTGGCGCGCGGGCTGGCCGTGCTGTCGGCGTTCTCCGCCGAGAACAGGCGGCTGACGCAGGCCGACATCGCCCGTGAGCTCGGGCTCTCGCGCGCGACGGTGCGGCGGGCGGTGCTGACCCTCGAACATCTCGGCTACCTGGTGGCCGACGGCCGTGCCTACGAGCTCAGCCCGCGGATCCTGCGGCTCGCCTCCGGCTACCTGACCTCCAACGTGACCAGCGCCGTCATGCAGCCCGTCTGCGACCGCATCTGCGCGCGGCTGCAGGAGGCGTGCTCGGTCGCGGTCCTCGACGGGGCGGACGCGGTGATGATCGCCCGTGCCGTGCCCAACCGCCTGATCCAGGTGGGCAGCGGGATCGGCTTCCGGACCCCGGCGGCGCTCTCCTCGCTGGGCAAGGTCCTCCTGGCGTGCCTGCCACCGGACGAGAGCGCGCGCGGGCTGGCGGCGGTCGAGGCCGCGGGCGGCTCGGTGGACGAGGTGGCGCTCGACCGGATCCGCCGGGACGGCTACTGCTACGTGGCCAACGACGTCGAGGTGGGCGCGCACTCGATCGCCGTCCCGCTGCGCCGCTGGGACGGCCGCGTGATCGCGGCCATGCACGTCGGGTGCAACATCGAGCGGTTCTCGGCGGAGGTCATGCGCGGCGAGGTCCTGCCTCTCCTGCGGGAGGCCGCTGACGAACTGCACGATCAGCTCGTCTGAGCCGGGGCGACGTGGATCGTCGCCGGGCGGGTCGCGGCGTCGTAGGCGGCGTGCGCGCCCCAGGCGCCCATGCCGCTGTGCCCTGCCGGCTCGTAGATCCTCCCCGGGCCGCCGCCCTGCCACGCGTTCACCCAGAGGATCCCGGCGGGGATGGCGCGGGCGGCGTCCACATGGCCGGGGTCCCCGGTGTACACGGTCGCCGCGAGACCGAAGCGTGACCGCGAGGCGAGCCGCACCCCCTCCTCGAACGAGTCGACGACCCGTACCGGGGCGACCGGGCCGAACGTCTCCTCGGTCATGATCGCCATCGAGTCGTCCACGCCGGTCAGCACCGTGGCCGGGTAGAAGAAGCCCGGTCCGGCGGGCACTTCGCCGCCGGTGCGGATCCGTGCCCCCTTGGCGACGGCGTCGCGGACGTGCCCGTGGACCAGATCGCGCTGGCGCCGGTCGACCAGGGGCCCCAGGACGGTCGACGCGTCGTGCCCGTCGCCGAGGGTGTGCCCGCGCGCGGCGTCCGCCAGCGCGTCGACGAACCGGCCGGCGATGGCGCGGTGGACGTAGACGCGCTCCATGGAGGTGCAGATCTGGCCCGAGTTGAGGAAGGCGCCGCGCGCGACCGCCGCGGCCGTGGCGACCGGATCGGCGTCCGCGTCGACGATCACGGGGTCCTTGCCGCCGAGTTCCAGGATGGCGCGATGCAGCCGGCGCCCCGCACCGGCGCCGACCGCCCTGCCCGCGGGGACGGATCCGGTGAAGTGGACGAGGCCGATCCCGGGGTGCTCGCCGAGGGGCGCCCCGGCCCGCGCGTCGCCGAGCACCAGGTTCACCACGCCGTCCGGGAGGGTGAGCAGCTCGCACAGCCGGACCGCCGACAGGGGGGATCGTTCCGACGGCTTCACGACGACGGTGTTGCCCGCGGCCAGCAGCGGCCCGATGATCGTCAGCAGGGTGGCGACCGGGAAGTTCCAGGGTGTGATGACCGCCGTGACCCCGAGCGGATGCCGGACGATCTCGGCCGTGCCCTGGCCCCCGTTCTCGATGGGCGTCGTGAACGGGTAGGTCAGGGCGGCTTCGGCGTCGGCCTTGAGCGCCGCCGCCGCGCCCTCGACGAAGGGCCGGCCGAGGCCGACCGGCTGTCCCATCTCCTGGCACTGGAGTTCGGCGAGCTCGCCGGCGTGCGCGGCGACGACGCCGGCGTACTCGCCGATCCGCCGCACCCGTTCGGCGACGGGCAGCGCCCGCCATCCGGGTTGTGCCGCGGTGGCCGCGGCGACGGCGCGGTCGGCGTCGTCCGGCGAGCCGGCCGGGAGCCGGGCCACGATCTCCTCCGTGGCGGGGTTCACCAGGTCGAGGAGGGCGGGGCCGGCGGACGCGTCCCAGGCGCCGCCGATCAGGTTGCGCAGTGTTCGCATGATCGTCCTGTTCTCTCCGGTCAGCCGAGCCGGTCCGCCATGAGCTCGCCCGCCATGATCGCCACGAGGTTGGTGTTGGCCCGGGGCACGGTGGGGAAGATCGAGGCGTCCACCACGCGGAGCCCGTCCAGCCCCAGGACGCGGCAGTCGGGATCGACCACCGTGGCGGGGTCCGACGGATCGCCCATGGCGCAGGTGCTGGTCGCGTGCTGGGCGTCGTACGCGGTGGCGAGCAGGTGGTCGTCCAGCGCGGCGTCGTCGTCGACGACCGCGAGCAGGTCCGCGTTGAGCCGGTCCGGCGAGAAGGCGGTGATCGGCGCGACCTCGTCCCCGCGCACCAGGTCGACGAGGTGCCGGACGCCCGCCCGCAGCCGGGCGAGGTCGCGCGGGTCGGCGAGCATCCGTTCGCGTACCTCGGGCTGGACGGCCGGGTCGGAGGAGGCCAGGCTCACCGTTCCCCGGGAGTAGACCTGGTTGACCCACACCCCGAAGGCGCCGGCGCCGAACCGCATGTCGGCGAACTCCATCGCCAGCACGTTCTGGTTGCCCGAGGAGATCAGCATGTCGTTCGGCTGCCCCGCCGGATCGCCGCTGGAGTAGCGGACGCACAGGTTGGTGTGCCGGTCGTCGGGCGTCCGCACCGCCGACCCGCCGTTCAGCGGGATGCCGACGAAGACCACCGGGTGGTCCTGGAGTCCCTGGCCGACCGGCAGGTCCCGTACCACCTCGATGCCCAGCGCGCGCAGGTCGCCGGCCGGGCCGACGCCCGACCGCATCAGGATCGCCGGGGTGTGGATCGCTCCGGCGCTCAGCACGACGAGATCCGCATGTTCGCTGCTCACGGCGCCGCCGCTGAGGACCCGGACGCCGACGGCCCGCCCGCCCTCGACGAGGACGCGGTCGACCAGCGCGTCACCCCGGACGGTGAGGCCGGGCAGGCGCCGGGCCGGTTCGAGGTAGGCGTCGTTCGTCGTGACCCGGCGGCCACCGCGGGAGTTGATCGGGTACGGGGAGATCCCCGTCGCGCCGGGGGCGTTCACGTCCGGGGCCCAGCCGTGGCCCGCCGCGCCGGCCGCGCGGTGGAGCGCCGCGTCGACCGCGCCCCACTCGTCCCGAGGCGTCCGGTGGATGGGGATGGGGCCGCCACGCCCGTGGTAGGGCGCGTCACCGAACTCCTCGTCGTCCTCCAGCTTCGCGAAGTAGGGCAGCAGGTCCCGCGGCGACCAGCCGGCGCATCCCGCGGCGGCCCAGTCGTCGAAGTCCTCCATCGGGGGCCGGATCGCGATCTGCCCGTTGACCGCCGAACTGCCGCCCACGCCGCGGCCCCGCCAGAACGGCGCCGGCGCCTGCCGGTCGGTCCGGGTCGCGGTGAGGCCCTGCCAGATGAGGCGTTCACAGGCGGCCGGGTCGAGCAGGGCGCGCATCGGGTTCGGCGACCGCCACACCTCCGCCATCTCGGCGGCCCGGTAGTCCGGGCCGGCCTCCAGCAGCAGGACCCGCGCGCCCTTCTCCGCCGTGCGGGCGGCGAGCGCGGCCCCCGCGGAGCCCGCGCCCACGACGATCAGATCCCAGCCGTTCTCGCTCAAGGCTTCCACTCCTGTGTTCGATTAACGCACAGATGTTCGTACTTGTTCCGAGGCCACGCTACGTCGTTCGACCGGCGGACGCAACGCCCTGACGTGGCGTTCCAGCGAAATCGACCATTGCCAGCAGCGCGAGGCCGCTCTACGATGCGTGCATTACCGCACAGAAGTGCGTTAATCGAACAGAATTTGGAGCTGCGATGCCCACAGTGGACGTGCTGCGATCCCTCCCCGAGGCCCTACCGGACCTCGAGGCCGTCTACAGGGATCTGCACGCACACCCCGAACTCGCCTACACCGAGCACCGGACGGCCGGCATCGTCGCCGGGCGGCTGCGCCGGGACGGGTTCGAGGTGACCGAAGGGATCGGCGTCACCGGTGTCGTGGGCGTGCTGCGCAACGGCGCCGGCCCCACCGTCGTGCTCCGCGCCGACATGGACGCCCTGCCCGTCGAGGAGAAGACGGGGCTCGGCTACGCGAGCACGGCGACCACGACGGACGAGACGGGCGAGGTCGTCCCGCTCATGCACGCCTGCGGACACGACGTCCACGTGACCTGCCTGCTGGGCGCGGCGCACCTGATGGCGGCGTCGGCCGGGCTCTGGTCCGGCACGCTCGTGGCGCTGTTCCAGCCGGCCGAGGAGGGACGCGGCGGCGCCCAACGCATGATCGCCGACGGCCTGTTCGACGTCACCGGCAAGCCCGACATCGTACTGGGCCAGCACGTCTTCCCCTATCCGGCGGGAACGGTGGGATACCGGCCCGGCCCGTTCCTGGCCGCCTCGGACGGATTCGACGTACGGCTGTACGGGCGGGGCGCGCACGGCTCCCGGCCGGAGTCCGGCGTGGACCCGGTGGTGCTCGCGGCCTCGGCGGTGATGAGGCTCCAGACCATCGTCGCCCGCGAGGTCGCCGCGAACGAGCAGGCGGTGCTGACCGTCGGCGCGCTGCACGCCGGGACCAAGGCCAACATCATCGCCGACCACGCCGATCTCAGCCTCAGCGTCCGCAGCTTCGACCGGAAGGTCAGCGCGCGCATGGTCGCCTCCGTACGGCGCATCATCGAGGCCGAGTGCGCCGCCTCGGGCTCGCCCCGGCCACCGGAGTTCGCCGAGTTGTTCGGCTTCACCCCCACCGTGAACGACCCGGTCGCGACGGAACGGGTCGCCGGCGGCCTGCGGGCACTGCTGGGCGAGGACGCGGTCTCCGCAATCCCGCCGATCATGGGCAGCGAGGACTTCGGCGAGTTCGGCGAGGTCAGCGGCGCCCCGTCGGTGTTCTGGGCGCTGGGCGGCGCCGACCCCGGGGCGTACGCCGCCGCGCTGGAGGCGGGCACGGTGGACCAGGAGATCCCGTCCAACCACTCCCCGCTCTTCGCGCCGGTCGTGCGGCCCACGCTGACCACCGGGGTGAGCGCGCTGGTCGCCGCCGGCATGGAGTGGCTGGGCGACGGCCGTGCCTGACTTCCCGCCCCCGCGGCCCCGCCGGGGCTTCAGCAGCGACAACGCCTCCGGCGCGCACCCCGAGGTGCTGGCCGCGGTGGCGGCGGCCAACCCCGGCCACGCGCCGGCGTACGGTGCCGATGCCTGGACCGCGCGGGCGGGGGAGCTGCTCGCGGCGGAGTTCGGCGCCGGCAGCCAGGCGTTCCTGGTGTTCAACGGCACCGGCGCGAACGTCTCCGGCCTCGCCGCGGCACTGCGCCCGTACCAGGCGGTGGTGTGTTCGGCCGACGCGCACCTGCACACCGACGAGTGCGGGGCACCGGCGCGCTTCACCGGCAGCACCGTGCTCCCCGTCCCCGCGGAGGGCGGGCTGCTGACCCCCGAAGGGCTGGAGGCCGCCCTGCCGCGCGGACGCCGCGGCGAGCATCAGGTCGTCCCCGCGATCCTCTCGCTCACCAACGCCTCCGAACTCGGCACGGTGTACCGGCCCGAGCAGGTGGCCGGACTGGCGGCCTGGGCCCGCGAGCGGGGGCTGCTCGTGCACATGGACGGCGCCCGGCTCGCCAACGCCGCCGTGTCGGCGGGGTGCTCGCTCGCCGAGGTCAGCACCGCCGCAGGCGTCGACATCCTCTCGTTCGGCGGCACCAAGAACGGGCTGCTCCTCGGGGAGGCCGTCGTCTTCGCCGGGACCGCCGCCGGGGTCGCCGCCGCGCGCCACTACCGCCACACCCGCAAGCAGTCCACGCAGCTGGCCTCGAAGATGCGGTTCCTGGGCGCGCAGTTCACGGCGCTGCTCGGCGACGGCCTGTGGCGCCGCAACGCCCTGGCCGCCAACGCCGCCGCCTCCCATCTCGCCGCGGGCCTCCGGACCGTCCCGGGCGTGGAGGTCGTCCATCCGGTGCAGGCGAACACGGTGTTCGCGACCATGCCCCCGGCCATGACGGCGCGCCTGGCGGACGAGTTCTCCTTCCACCTGTGGGACGCCTCGGCCGGCATCGTCCGGCTCGTCTGCTCCTTCGACACCGACACCACCGACATCGACTCGCTCATCACCACGGCAAGGACGTTGATGACCGCCTAGAGGAAGGCACCACCATGACCACAACGAGTGCGGACCCGGAAAGACCGGCGACGATCGCGGGCCAGCCGCGAGGGCTGGCGACACTGGCGGGAGTCGGTCTCTGGGAGCGATTCTCCTTCTACGGCATGCAGGTCGTCCTGCTGTACTACCTGTTCTTCTCGGTGACCGAGGGCGGGCTGGGCCTGTCCCAGGCGGAGGCCACGTCGATCGTCGGCGCGTACGGCGGCCTGGTCTACCTCTCCACGGTGATCGGGGGCTGGGTCGCCGACCGGCTCCTGGGCGCGGAGAGGACGCTCTTCTACAGCGCGGTGCTCATCATGCTCGGCCACGTCGCGCTCGCCGTGCTGCCCGGATTCACCGGCGTCTGGGTCGGGCTGGCCCTGCTGGTGGTGGGGAGCGGCGGCCAGGTCGGCAACGTGACCTCCTCGGTCGGGTGCCTGTACGGCGAGGGGGACAGGCGCCGCGACAACGGCTTCATGCTCTTCTACATGGGCCTCAACATCGGGGCCCTCGCGGGGCCGATCCTGACCGGCCTGGCGCGTACCCGCCTGGGCTTCCACTACGGGTTCGGGATCGCGGCGATCGGCATGGCCATCGGCCTGTTCCTGCTCTGGAGGGGACGGCGGCATCTCGGCGCCCGAGGACGTACCGTTCCGGACCCGCTGCCGCGGTCCGGCGCGCTGAAGGCGGGCGGGGCGGCGGCGGGGGTCGTGGTCCTGATCGTGCTGGGAACGGTGACGGGCGCGCTGTCGATCCGCCACCTGGCGACCGTCATCACCGCCGTCGTGCTGGTGGTCATCGTCGGCTACTTCGCGACCATGCTGCGCAGCGCGAAGGTCTCCCCCGTGGAACGGCGCCGCGTGTACGCCCTCATCCCGATGTTCCTGGTCAACTGCGTGTTCTGGGCGCTCTACCAGCAGCAGTTCACGGTCGTCCAGATCTACGCGGCCACCCGTGTCGACCTCCACGTCCTCGGCTTCGCCATGCCTCCCGAGTTCTTCAACTCGGCGGTGCCCTTCTTCGTCATCCTCCTCACGCCGTTGCTCGTGTCCCTCTGGTCCGGCGCCGGGTCCCGCGAGCCGTCCACGCCGGCCAAGTTCCTCACCGGGGTCGTCCTGATCGGCCTGTCGTTCCTGCTCTTCCTCCCCATGGCCGGGAGCGGCGGCGCGGTCAACCCGCCGCTCGCGCTGGCCGGGATCCTGCTGGTGTTCACGCTGGCCGAACTCTTCGTGTCACCCGTGCAGCTGTCACTGTCGACCAAGCTCGCGCCCAGGGCGTTCCAGACCCAGATGGTCGCCCTGCTGTTCCTGTCCACGGCGGCGGGCTCGGCCGCCTCGGGCGCGCTGGCCGGCTTCTACTCCCCCGAGCGCGAGAGCGCCTACTTCTCGATCCTGGGCGGCGCCTCGCTCGCGGCGGCCGCGCTCTTCGCACTGACGATCCCCTGGATCAGGTCCATGCTGGGCGGCGCCCGGTGAACCCGCGAGCGAGCGTCCCGGAAGCAGCGGAAGGAAGGAAACCAATGATCACGCACTACGACTCGCTCCTCATCGGGGACGACCGGGTCACCCCGGCGAACGGTTCGACGATCAGGGTCGTCTCCCCCAACACCGAAGAGGTGATCGGCGAGGTCCCCGAGGCCGGGCCGGCCGACGCCGACGCCGCCGTGGCCGCCGCCCGCGCGGCGTTCCCCGCCTGGCGGGCCCTCGACCCCGCGGAACGGGCCGCGCACCTGCGCCGCTTCGCCGACCTGATCGAAGCCCGCAAGGACCGGTTCGCCGAGCTCGTCTCCGCCCAGAACGGGATGCCGATGGCGGTCGCGTCCCGGCTGGAGGCCCTGTACCCGGCCCTCCTCCTGCGCTACTACGCCGATCTCGTCGCCGACCAGCGGGAGGAGGACCGCCAGGGGCTGCTGGGCGGGACCATCAAGGTGCTCAGGGAACCCGTCGGGGTCGTCGCCGCGATCGTGCCGTGGAACTTCCCGCAGACCCTCGGCTTCATGAAGATCGCTCCCGCGCTGGCCGCCGGCTGCACCGTCGTCGTCAAGCCGTCCCCCGAGACCGTGCTGGACGCCTTCCTCCTCGCCCGTACGGCGATCGCCGCGGGCCTCCCTCCGGGCGTCCTCACCATCGTCCCCGGCGGCCGGGAACTCGGCGCCCATCTGGTCGCGCATCCGGGCGTCGACAAGGTCGCGTTCACCGGGTCCACCGCCGCCGGCCGCGAGATCGCCCAGACCTGCGGGCGCCTGCTCCGCCCGGTCACCCTGGAACTGGGCGGCAGGTCCGCAGCGATCGTCCTGGACGACGCCGACCTCGACCTCGGCGCCATCGGCGCCGACCTCTTCGTCGCCACCCTGGCGAACAACGGCCAGACCTGCTTCCTCGGCACCCGGGTGCTCGCGCCGCGCCATCGCTACGCCGAGGTCGTGGACGCCTTCACCGCGTTCGCCGGCTCGATGACGGTCGGTGACTCGCTCGATCCCGGCACGCAGATCGGGCCGTTGGCCACGGCCCGGCAGCGTGACCGGGTGGAGTCCTCCATCGCGCGGGGCCGGGCCGAGGGCGGACGCGTCACGACCGGCGGCGGCCGTCCCGCGGACCGCGACCGCGGCTGGTTCGTCGAGCCGACCGTATTCGCCGACGTCGGCAACGACGACGCCGTCTGCCGGGAGGAGATCTTCGGGCCGGTGCTCACCGTGATCCCGTACCGCGACGAGGACGAGGCGGTGCGGATCGCCAACGACTCCGACTACGGCCTGGGCGGCACGGTCTGGTCCGCCGACCCTGATCGCGCGCTGCGCCTGGCCCGCCGGGTGCACACCGGGACGATCGGCCTCAACCGCTACATGCCCGACCCGGCCGCCCCCTTCGGCGGCGTCAAGGACAGCGGCATCGGCCGGGAACTGGGCCCCGAGGGCCTGGCCGGCTACCAGCAGTTCAAGTCCATCTACTGCTGACGAGGCCAGGGCCCCGGACCCGCCGGTTCGCCGCCGCACCGGCGGGCCCGAGGCCCCACACCGGGAAGTCGCCGGGCGACGCCCCCCGGACCGAGTGATCTCGCCTGCCGAACGCGGGCTCAGTCGTCGCAGGCGATACCGTCGCCGTCGCGGTCCAGATCGTAGATGTCGGTGCCGACCACTCGAACGGGGCCGCTCACGTAGGCCGGACCGTTCCCGCTTCCGCCCGCGCAGTCGACATCGGTGGCGATGGGGACGCAACCACCGCCGTAGTTCGGGTCGCACCGCGAGGCCCGCTTGGTCCCCACGGCGATGACCCGGTCGACCGGCGGCCTGGTGACCGCCTCACGGACCAGTTTCTTCCGTGTCTGCACACCGTCGGTGAAGGTGACCTCATAGGTGAGTCTCCTGGCACCCGCGACGCCGCGGCTCCTCACCTTGGTGGTGCCTTTGGTGAGGGCGGGATCGTTCACCCTCGTGGTCTTGAACGGGATCGCCTTGGTCTCGGTGACCCTGCGTACCTCGATCGTCGGTGTGGCCACCGGTGAGGTGCTCGCTGACGGGGAGGCCGTCGTACTCTCTCCCGAAGCCACGGCTGCCGGTTCCGTGGCCGGCTCGCACTTGGCTCCAAGAGTGAATAACACACCGATCGCCACGGCCGTAACAGCACGCCTCATCGCTCTTCTCCCGTTCCGTAGGGCGGATCACGCTATTCGGCGGTGCATCCGGGCGAACAGGGACGGGAGTCCTGGGCGGTGAGGGCCGAACAGGTCCCTGATCCGGGCCCTGTTCGGGACGGGTTCAGCGGCCGGTGATCCTGCGGACGAGGTCCGTGGTGTAGTCCTTGGTGAACTGGCCGGAGGGACCGCTGATCTCGACCTTGCCCCCGTTGATGGGCGAGGAGACGGCGGGGGCGGACAGCACCCGGCCCTCGGCGATGATGGCGATCCGGTTGGCCGGGGACTGAGCCTGGGCGGCCGTCGTCGTCAGCTCGGTGAAGGTCCGGGCGTCCTCCGGGGTGAAGGAGATGGCCACGGAGTAGCCCGTACGGCCACGCGCGGGGTCGGGCGTCTGGACGCGGATGTCGGCGACCCGGGCGATCTCCATACCGGTCCCCACCTGGAGACACTCGGTGCCGGAGGGGTCGGCCAGCAGGCCGGGCTTGCACGGTACGGGCTCGGACGCCTGGACGGCGAGGAACTGGACGGGCCGGCGCAGCGTCGCGGGCCCACCGGCGGCGGGGTCCTCCTCACGCAGCAGGAGGAAGGCCAGCAGTGCGGCCCCGGCCACGACGGGCACCACCGCCAGGGCCAGTACGGGAATGAGCCATGTCCTGCGGGGCGGAGGGGCGGGGGGCGGGGGCGGATAGGCCCCGTAGGGAGGCGTCACGGGCCCAGTATGAACGCCGTCACCTGCTCACGCCATGCCGTTTCCCCACCGGCCTGGAAGGGGTGTCAGGTGCGGCGCCGGGGCCGGCTCCGAAGCCTCACGCGACGTGCGCGGGAGCGGCGCCGCAGAGCCAACGGTGATCAGCTCGGACCAGGACGATCGGCACGCCCTGATCGGCGCCGCGGATCTCCTGGCGGCGGCGTCGCTCTGACCGGACCGCCGGCCGCCTTCCCGGACCGGCCGACGGACCATGCCACCGTCGCCGTCCCGGCATGACCCGAGCTTGACGATGCGGCGTCTAGCGTCGGAATCGGGGACGAAGCCGAGGAAGGAAGGTGGATGATGACCGAGGCTCCAGAGCTGCCGCTGACCATGCGGCGCGACCGTTTCGACCCCGTGGACGAACTGGGGCGGGCGCGGGACACCGAGGGGGTCGTCCGCGTCGTCACGCCCTTCGGTTCCCCGGCCTACGCGGTCTGCCGGTTCGAGGACGCGCGGGAGGTCCTGGCGGACCCGGTCCGTTTCAGCAGCGCCCGCGCCCGGCTGTTCCTGCCGCCCGACGCCGAGGTCACCGGGGAGGAACTCGCCGAGATCCAGGCCGGGAACCTGATCGGCTACGACCCGCCGGAGCACACGCGGCTGCGGCGCATGCTCACCCCGGAGTTCACCAGGCACCGGATGCGCGCCCTGGAGCCCCGCATCGTGGAGATCGTCGACTCCGCCCTCGACGATCTGGAGCGGGCGGGCCGGCCCGCGGATCTGGTGGCGAACTTCGCGCTGCCGGTCCCGTCGATGGTGATCTGCGAGCTGCTGGGCGTCCCGTACTCCGACCGCGCGGAGTTCCAGGAACGGTCCGCCCGGCTGGTGGACGCCTCGTCCCCCCTCGAACGGCGCCTCGCGGCGCAGCGGGAGAGCCGCGCCTACATGACCCGGCTCGTCGCCGAGGCCAGGGCGGAGCCGGGCGAGGACATCCTCGGCATGCTGGTGCGCGAGCACGGCGACGACCTGAGCGAGGCGGAACTGGCCGGCATCGCCTCCCTGCTGCTGATCGCCGGGCACGAGACGACGTCGAACATGCTCGGCCTGGGCACCCTGGCGCTGCTGCGCCACCCCGACCAGCTGGCCATGGTGCGCGACAATCCCGCGCGGGTCGAGCCCGCCGTCGAGGAACTGCTGCGGTGGCTGTCCATCGTGCATGCCCTCCCCGTACGCGCGACCACCACCGAGGTGCGGATCGCCGGGCACACCATCCCCGCGGACTCGCTGGTGGTGGTCTCGGTGCCCGCGGCCGACCGCGACCCGGCCTTCGTCGAGGCGGCCGACGACCTCGACGTCACCCGAGGGGCCATCGGCCATCTCGCCTTCGGTCACGGGGCGCACCACTGCCTGGGGGCTCCGCTGGCCCGGATGGAGATGCGCATCGCCTTCCCCGCGCTGCTGCGGCGGTTCCCCCGCCTCGCGCTGGCCGAGCCGTACGAGACGGTGCCGTTCCGGGAGTTCAGCGCGGTGTACGGGCTCCGGTCGCTTCAGGTGACCTGGTGAAAGGCCCGCGGAACGCCTGAGCCCCGGGCGCGGCCCCGTCTCGGAGACCAGGCCGCGCCCGGGGATGATCGGAATGGTCAGGCGGTCTTCCCGGTGTGGATCGCCACCGCTCCCTTGGCGGGGACGGCGATGGCGGCCTTGCCGCCGGAGACCTCCACCTTGGTCGCGCAGCCGTCGAGGACGTTGCAGTACGTCCCGTCCTGCATGGAGGTGGTGAAGGTGGCGGTGACCGCGTCGCCGCCGTTGTTGATGGCGACGAACCCGGCCTGGCCCCGGCCGAACCCGATGACGTTGCCCAGCGGGGACTGTTTGTCGGTCACGTCCGCGTCGCCGACGGCGCTCCGCCAGCCGACCATGCCCGTGATCCGCGGGTCGCGGTCAAGGCAGTACCAGCCGGAGCCGCAGTCGGTGCCGGTGACGAACCCGTCGCCGTCGGCGGGCGGCGAGCCCTCGGGGTCGTCGAACGTGAAGCCCGCGTAGACGGTGGGCGCCGCGTGCTTCCAGCCGAGCTGGAAGACGTTCGCCAGCACGGCGGTGTCACCGTCCTTGTAGGTGAGGTGGCGCCCGTTGCGCTCGGTGTCGTGGTTGGTGACGAACGAGACCGAGTTCCCGGCGGGAAGGAGCCCGTTCCCGAAGTTCGTCAGCTGGGCGATGTCCCCCTGGAAAGCGCCCTTGAGCTGGTCGGCGTAACCGAAGTCCAGCACCTTGCCGCTGCCGTAGTACTCGTCGACCGAGGGCGGGCTTCCCGGGTAGACCTCGTGGAAGACGAACGGGGCCGAGCCGTCGGCCGTCCTGTCGAGCCGCCCGACGATGGCCTCCAGGTCGCCGGCGGGCATGTGCTTGGCCGCGTCCACCCGGAAGCCCGAGACGCCGGCGGCGATCTGCGCGTTCAGGTAGCCGGCGATCTTGTCCCGGACGGAGTCGCTACCGGTCTTGAGGTCGGGCAGGCCCAGCAGTTCGCAGTTCTGCACCTCCCACTTGTCACTCCAGTTGCTGATGGTGCGATCGCACACGTCGACGTTGTAGTCGCCGCGGGAGTACATCGGCGGCTGGTACTTGTCGCCGATCTGGGTGCCGTCGTAACCGGTGCCGGTCTTGGCGGCGGTGTGGTTGATGACGGCGTCGGTGTAGACCTTGACCCCGGCGCCGTTGCAGGCCGAGGTCATGTTCGTGAAGTCGCTCTCGCTGCCGAACCGGCCGCTGAGCTTGTAGCTGTAGGGCTGGTAGATGTCCCACCAGTTGTGCTGGGGCTGGGAGAGCGACTCGGCGGGCGGGGCGACCCACACCGCCGCGTACCCGGCGGGGCCGAGGACGTCGGTGCATTCGGCGGCGATCGACTTCCAGTTCCAGGACCACAGGTTGGCGATCACGTCCTTGCCGGCCGCGGCGGCGCGGGGCGCGTCCTGGGGCTCGGCCTGGGGCTCGGCCTGGGCGGGAACGGGGGTGAGCACTACTCCGGTGAAGGCCGCCGCGGTGGCGGCGAGGGCGAGGTCGATGGCGATTCTGCGCACGATGGAACTTCTCTCCGTGCTCGAGATGGCGGGGGAAGTCACTCGGGGCCGTGGCACCGGTCGTCCAGGGCCGTCCAGGGATCCTGGGCACCGGCGCGGAACGCCCTTACCTGGACGTGGACGGGTCGTGTCGCGGTCCTGACCGGTGTCGCCGGCAACGGTCCGCGGCCGGCACGGCGGGAGAGCGGGGTCGTCGTCTCATCACGCGCTCCTTCCTCTGCTCGTCCGTTCACTGGTCGACGGGTGCGTCCTCCGATCACGTGGGGTGCCGAGACCGGACGGCGCCACTCGCCGGGCCGGGTTTCACCCGTGTTGCCGGGAAGTTACATGTTCTTTCATGATCCTTTCAATGTTCTTGCAAAAACTTTCGGCCGCCCGGCTCCATGACCTCAGCGAACAGCGGCAATTAGGCGTGTGCAGACAGACGCTGGGCGCACTTGGTGTCAGATCGACTCGCCTTGCAGGCCGGTCACTGCAACTGCTTCCATATTTTGCAAGTAGTTGCTAGGGTCCTGCGGCCAGGAGGCCCGAGAGAGGAGGGCGACGCGCCGGGCGGCCGGCGGTTCAGTCGGTGTCGGCGACCACGGCGAGTTCGGCGGGGGCGCGCGCGGTGGACTTCCGGACGACGAGCTCGGGCCGGTACAGCAGCTCCGTACGCGGCGCCGGGGTGCCGTTGATCTCCTCCAGCAGGCTGCCGACGGCGGCCAGGCCCATCTCCCGGACGGGCTGGCGGACGGTCGTGAGCGGCGGGTCGAGGTAGGCGGTCATGGGCGAGTCGTCGAACCCCACGACCGACAGGTCCTCGGGGACGCGGATCCCGCACTGGCGCGCGCCGCGGATGACGCCGATGGCGATGATGTCGCTGCCGCAGCAGACGGCGGTGCAGCCCTGGTCGATGAGCCGTTTCGCGGCGGCCTGGCCGCCTTCGACGGTGAACAGGCTGTCGACGATGAGGTCGTCCACGTCGGTCGTCCGCAGATGCTCGGCCATCCCCTTGCGGTAACCCTCGGTCTTGCGGATGGAGGGGACGAACCTTTCCTGCCCGACCGCCAGCCCGATCCGCCGGTGGCCCAGCGAGGCGAGGTGCGCGACGGCGATCTCCAGGGAGGCGATGTCGTCGTTGGAGACGTAGGGCGCGCTGATGTCGGCCCGGTAGCCGTTGATGAGGACGATCGGCAGGCGCCGGTCGAGCAGCCGGGTGTAGCGCGTGCGGTCCGAACGCGAGTCGGCGTGCAGCCCGTTGACGAAGATGATGCCCGAGACGCCCCGTTCGAGGAGGAGCTCGGTGTAGTCGTCCTCGGTGATCCCGCCGGGGGTCTGGGTGCACAGCACCGCCGTATAGCCCGCCAGGGCCAGGGCGTTCTCGATGACCTGGGCGAACGCGGGGAAGATGGGGTTGGTCAGCTCGGGCACGATCAGCCCGATCAGCCCCACCCGCTGCTGGCGCAACCGGGCCGGGCGCTCGTAGCCGAGCACGTCCAGTGCGGTGAGCACGGCCTGGCGGGTCGCGGGCGCGACCCCGGGCCGGCCGTTGAGCACCCGGCTGACGGTGGCCTCGCTGACCCCCGCATGGCCCGCGATATCGGCGAGGCGCATTGTCATGACAATGAATCTACTCCGTACGCCGCCCCGCCCCCCACCCTTCAGGGCCTGAGCGGCCGGCCCGTCAAGCGATCTGGCCGGTGGACCGGCAGGTCGCGCATTCGCCCCAGTCGCACTCCAGGCAGCGATGTCTCTTCCGGCACCCGTCCGGACCGGTGGAGAAGAAGATCCTCTCGCCGTCGCAGAACGGGCACGTCCCCCACCCTTCACAATCGGGGCAGCGCCAGTGCCCTGGGGAGAGGGAGCCGTACGGCCGCACGGCCGGCGCCAACGGGACGCTCGCCGGGTCGTTCAACGTTCGCGTCGTCGAGCCGACGAGCCGCAACTCGCTGCGGTCCGGGTCCTCATGGGCGCACAGGTGATAGCCCTCCCGCAAGGCGAAGACCTTCTTCTTGCCGCTGGGGTACTCCCGGTGGTCGACCTCGCGCCAGCCCTCGCGCACCAGGACGGTCATCGCGTCGAAGGCCCCAGGGGCCTGGCGCGGGCCGCATTCCACGCGCACCTCGACCCAGCGGGACATGGCCCCCGGCCCGACCTCCGAAAGCAGGCCCGTCGGTCCGGGAGACCTGGGGCAGGGCACCGGGCTCGCGCCGGTCCTCAGGGCGGCCCGCTCACGGGGTCACAGGGAAGGATCACAGGGAGAGGCCCCCGGGGCCTCTCGTCCCGCGGGCCTCTCCTCCGGTCGCCGTTCGTTTCTACCGGCCGGCGAGGACGTCCGGAGGCTCGGAACGGATCGGCAGCCTGCGGTCCAATCCCGTGGTCCGCAGCAAACGTGCGGGCTGGCGCGCGGGCGCGATCAGCACCAGCCGGCCCTCAGCGGCCTGGATCGCTTTCCATGACCGCAGAAGCGCGTTCAGGCCGGAGGAGTCGCAGAACTTCAGGCGGCTCATCTCCAGAGCCAACGCGGGCCGATCCCCTCGGCTCCGTGCATCCATGAGCTGCTCAGCGAAAGTGTCCTCCAGCACCTCCACGGTGCCCAGATCCAACTCGCCGCGCATGACGAGAACCGTCCAGCCGCCCTGCCGCCGAACCGTCACCGACAGGCGTGCGGACGAACTCGGCCCCCTAGGAAAGCCGGACACGGGCGGCCGCCTGACAGGGTGCTCGGATGTGGTGGTCACCGTCTCTCCTTCCCCAGATCGACGCCTGGAACATGCCCACTCACATCAGTCCAAACATTACCTGGGGGCCCAAAAACGCTTAATTGACGAATGGTGGCCACAGGAATCCGGCAGCTTCTCCGGGGAGAATTCGCCTCGATTCCATCGGATGGCACCAAAGAAACGTCGCACATTGAGTCGCACATTTCTAGGAGCGCATCGACGGCCGGGTCATGACCGCGACGAAACATCGCTCAATGGCGGCGTGAGCGCCTGGATGGATACTCGGCCCGCGCCCCGGAGCGGGCCGTTATCATCCGGAGCGTCAGGAGCACATACGGCGGCCGAGAGCGGCGCGGGGCGGCAGGAGACGGTCATGGCGTTGGGGGTCGAGTTCGCCAGCGTGGTCGTCCGGACGGCCGTCGCGGACGACGCCCTTCCCGGCGGGCTGGACGCGTTCGCGCCCACCCGGCACGACTACATCGAGGACGAGCACCTCTTCCGTACCGGGTTCATGAGCACCCGCGAGGCCGACGAACTCGCCGCCCATCTGCTCTCGCTCGGACTCGACGGCGACGCCGTCGCCGTCGAGCAGGCGCACGGGCCCCTGCCCGCCTGGCTGCGGCGCGGCGAGATCGGCGGCCACCGAGCCGTCTGGCTCGCCGGGCAGGACCCGGGAAGGCTCGTACGGCCCCTTCAAAGCGTCATCCTGCGCGGGCCGTCACGGCTACGGGACGCCGTCACCGCGATGCGGGCCGAGGAGGGCATCGAGATCGTGCGGGTGCCGCCGGGCGAGCACGAGGCCGACCACTTCGAGATCGAGCGGGAAGGCGCCCTCGTCGATCTCCGCGTCCATCACCCGGACGACGACACGATCATCTTCTGGGCCGAACGCCGCCAGGAGCGGAACCGCTGTTGCCGCGCCGACATCGAGCTGCTGGAGTGGCTCGGCGCGGCGCTGAAGGCCGCCGGCGCCGCCTAGGCTCGGTTTCAAAGTCCCGGCCCACGGCGCTCGCCTGGCGGCTCGCGCCCTGACCGGGCCTGTGCGAGCGCGACATCGCTTCGCGATCTGCCCGGCGAGGCTCGCCTCCGGCATCGCCCCACCTGGCAGCCAACGCGCTCGCGCGGTGGCCGAGGCCACTTCGAGACACGCCCTCGCACCCCACGGCTCCACGCGCCGGGCAGTTCCCAGCATGCATCGCGTATCGGATGTTGGCGGCATGCCGGGCAAGCGCCCCGCTGAGCCGCCCGCCGGAGAGCAGCGAGCCCCGACCATATGCGTCGGTAGACGGTGAGCAGGGTGCTGTCGCCGTACACCGTCGCTTCGCTGAGCGTCCACGCGGTCTTGTCCGGCGTCTGTGCCCAGAGCCGGCGGCCGTGGCCGAGGACGAGCGGTGAGGTCATGAGGTGGATCACGCCCCCGTCGAGGTCACTCACTGGATCTACCAGCAGCTCATCGCCGCCTATGGCCACCCCGACCCCGCCAGGGCGGACCCTGCTCACCCGCGTATCGACACGATCAGAGCGGGGGTCCCGGCCGGGCTGGAGGCTGCGCTGCGGACACCTCCCACGCTAGATCCGGAAGAGCCGCTTTGAGTGCTCGGATGGGATTCTCGGCCAGACTCGCCAAGACCATCCATAATCTGCCATCCATGATCTACAACCCCGCAAACCGCGCCATGCCAGAGAAGTCCTATTTGTAGGTTCGGCGAAGAACATGTGACCTCGGACCGCTTTTATGTAAGTTTACTCTGGCGCAGGTGACATATCCTGCGGCGCGTGTTTGTCGCCGCTCGGCGGGGTATACACGACGCGAATCAGCAACATGCCACGAATGGAACTTGGAGGTGTCATCGTGCAGATTGTTAAGTCTTCCGCACTTCTGGCTGCGGCCGTGGGAACCGTCTGGCTTGGGACGGGCACCGCAGAGGCCAGCAGCTCTCTCGGTAGGGGCGACTGGACCGAAGGGAGAAAAATAGACCACGGTCTGAACTTCGAACGGGTCTTCGGCAAGGGCGAGCACTGCGGTTCGCGGGAGGACGACTGCGAACCTGGCTCCGTCGGCAATGTCGGCAACGTGACGTTCGGCCCCATGGCGGGCAACGTGGCCAACATGACGTTCATCCCCATGGGCGTGAACGAGGACTCACACGGCTGCGACGACTGACGATCAGCCGGCACGGTGACAACTCCTGGAACGTGCCAAAAGCTCTGCTCATGATGTCCGTACGGGTGAAGCCCGCGCGGCACCCGAGCCTCAGCCTCTGAATGTCGTTGTACCGCATAACGCGATCGAGTGATTGAGAGTTCTGTACGGATGTCTGATCAGAAAATCATTCCGGCGCTGATCCACCAGGCGTGGGGGGACGCGAACGTGCCCTCCCGGTGGCGGGAGTGGGTGGATTCCTGGAGGCGGCATCATCCGGGATGGGATTACCGGCTGTGGACGGACGCGGACAGCCGCTCCTTTCTCATGGAGCATTACCCGTGGTTTCTTCCGGTCTACGACGGCTACCCCGATCCGGTCATGCGCGCAGATGCCGTGCGATATTTTCTGCTCGACCATTTCGGCGGGGTGTATGCCGATCTGGATGTCCAGAGCCTGCGGCCGGTGGGCGAACTACTCACCGGCCGCGAGCTCGTGCTCGGGTGCGAGCCGTCAGTGCACACCCGCCTGCCGCAGGCACGTCACCGGGGTCTTGGCCGCATTCTGGGGAATGCGTTCATCGCTTCGAGGGCGCGGCATCCGTTCTGGGCGCACGTCCATCGCGAGCTGGTCCGCACTCACCGTCTGGCCGACGCCCTGGATGTGTCGGGTCCTTTCTTCCTGACTCGGGCGCTGGAGAACGCCCCGGAGCCCGAGTCGATCACCGTGGTGGGCTCGGAGCTGCTGTATCCGAAGGTGAGCCCCTATGCGAGACGGCTGTTCGCACCTCAGGAGACCGACCTTGACCAGGCTTATGCCGTGCATCACGGAGCCGCGAGCTGGGCGGGAGAAGAATCCTGGAGGCCGCGGCCCTCGTCGAACAGGAGGGTGAGGTTCTGGGCGAGTCAGGGCCTGCGCCCCCTGGCCGACGGGGCCTTCGACCTGGACGAGCAGCGCAGCCGCTGGGCCTCCGGCGCCGCAGCGCCGCCGGTCTCCTGCCTGATGGTGACGAAGGACCGCCCGGCCTTCGCCGAGCGCGCGATCCGATGTTTCATCGCCCAGACCTATCCGAGCAGAGAACTGGTCGTGGTGGACGACGGGCTGGATGACGCCCTGGAAAAGCTGGTTCGTGGTCTCGGAGATGAGCGCATTCGTTTCCATCGGCTCCCGCCGGCCGGGCTACCGCTTGGAGCTCTGCGCAACATCGCGGTGGACAGCGCGACCGGGACGTACGTGTGCCAGTGGGACGACGATGACCTGTACGACCCGGAACGGGTCGAGGTGCAGATGGCGGCACTCCTCGCGCTCGGGGCCGAGGCATGTTTCCTCGCTCGGCAGCGACTGTGGCGGCCCGCCCGCCGCGAACTGGCCGTCTCCCACATGCGCGTGTGGGAGGGCACCATGCTCTGCGCGAAAGACGCGCTCCCGCGCTACCCGGCGCAACGCCGGGGTGAGGACACCCCCGTCGCGGCTCAGATCGTCAGCGAGAACCGGGTCGTCTCCGTGGACGCACCAGATCTCTGCACCTATGTGTGCCACGAGAACAACACCTTCGAGCCCACCCATTTCGAACGCATCTTCGATGCGGCGACCCGGGTATGGCGCGGCGGTGCCTATGCCGAGAGGCTCCTGGCGATGGCGGCACGGCTTCCGCTCGCTCCAGCGGACCTCGTCCATGATGAGACCGGCACCGGCACCCGGGCCGATGCGAGCGCCCGGGCCGATGCGAGCACCGGGACAGAATGCCGCGCCGGGACCGATACCGACGCCCTGCGGCCCCATCGGGCGCGATGGGTGATCAGTGAGCCGGCTCCGGCGCCCACGCGTGAACGGCCTTCGGTACTGGTGCTCACACCGGTCAAGGACGCGGTCCGGTTCCTGCCCGGCCATCTGGAGAACCTGCGCGGTCTGGACTATCCGCACGAGGCGATCTCGCTGGGCCTGCTCGAAGGCGACAGCCAGGACGACACCTGGGACGTGCTTGAACGCGCGCTGCCCGAACTCGAGCAGCGGTACCGCCGTGTCACCCTCGTGCGCCACCATGCCGGGGTCCGCCTGCGCGGACGGTCCTGGGAGCCCGGCGTGCAACGGGAACGCAGATCCGCCCTGGCCAGAGCCCGAAACCACCTGCTCTCCCGCGCCCTGACCGATGAGCGGTGGGTGCTCTGGATCGATGTCGACGTGACCGGTTACCCCCGCGATCTGATCCAGCGGCTGCTGGCAGCGCGCAAGGACATCGTCGTGCCGCACTGTGCCGGCGAGCCCAACGGCCCCACGTACGACCTCAATACCTACCTCTTAAGGCCGGAGGCCGGCGCCCTGAACTGGGCGCAGTGGGTCCGCGACGGCATCCTGCTGCCCCCCAGGGGGTTCGGCAGGGCCTATCTCGACGAGTTCAGCGCGCACGACCTCATCCGCGTCGATTCGGTGGGCGGCAGCGTGCTGCTGGTACGGGCGGACCTGCACCGCGCGGGGCTGGTGTTCCCGCCGGTCCCCTACCGGCACCTCATCGAGACCGAGGGCCTGGCGGCCCTGGCCAAGGACATGGGCACGTCGTGCTGGGCGTTGCCCCGACTCGAAGTTCTGCATCCGCACCACTGCTCGGAGTCGCTCAGCGAAGCGGCCGCTCCGATTGCCTGAACGGGAGCGCCGCCTGGCACGTGCCTTCGGCTCACGCCCGAAGGCAAGGACCGCCTCCGAAATGAAACGACCACTTACGCCCGAAGTGAAGGACCAGGAATGAGTGACAGCAGAGAACCCGTAGTCTCCGTGGTCATCCCCTGCTACAACTATGGCTGCTACCTGCCCCAGGCGCTGAACAGCGTGCTCGGGCAGACGTTCGGCGAATGGGAGATCGTCATCGTCGACGATGGCAGCACCGATGACTCCTCGGCCGTGGCCAGGGACTTCATCGACCGCCATCCCGACCGGCGCATCCGCCTGCTCCAGCAGGCCAACGCCGGAGTCTCCGCCGCACGCAACGCCGGCGTCGCCGCCGCGGCCGGACGCTACATCCTGCCGTTGGACGCCGACGACGCGATCGGCCCGACCATGCTGGAGAAGACGACCGCGGTCCTCGACGCCGAGCCGGACATCGCCATCGTCTCCACCGATCTCCACGTCTTCACCGACGCCGAGGACGTTCCGCCACAGGTACTGTCCTTTCCGCCGTACAGCAGGGAACTGCTGCTCCAGCGGCTGATCATGTTCTACTGCTCGCTGTACCGCCGTGAGGTGTGGGAGGCCGTCGGCGGCTACGACGAGCACATGCGGGTGGGCGAGGACTGGGACTTCTGGATCGGCTGCGCGGAACGGGGATTCAACGCTCACCACATCGCCGAGCCGCTGTTCAGGGCGCGCAACAAGGACACCGGCCTGCATGTGGAGGCCGCCGAGAACGACCTCACCGTGCGGGCCCGGATCGTGGCCAATCATCCCGCGTCGTTCAAGCCCCTCACCCTGGCATGGGCGCAGGCCCTGCTCCAGCAGGAGCAGGACGCCTGCCGGCTCGATGCGCGGGTGCCCGACGAGATCCTCAGCCGAGCCGGGGAGATGGACCAGTTCCTCCGGGTCGTCATGGACCTGCAGCGCATGGCGCGCCAGCAGCACTACCACATCAAGCGTCTGGAGAAGGCCCTGGCCGACCGGGCCGTACCGGCGAGCCGGCAGGTCACCGCCCCGGTTTGAGGACCGAGATCGCCGCGGAGCCCGCGCTCCGGTCGACATCCACCGCTCACCGGGCCTGAGTGAACGCGACATCGCCTCGCGATCCGCCCGGTGTCTCCTCGCCGCCGCGCAGGTGACGCGCTCGCGCGGTGGCCGGGGCCGTCGAGAGGGGCTCAGAACTTGCCGCTCTGCCGCGCGGTGCGGTGGCCCAGGCGGCGGGTGAACTCCTCGTAGAAGGCGTCGGCCAGGGGCGGCCAGCCCCAGAAGTCGAAGGCGAGCGCCCCGAGGTCGAAGTTGTCACCGAAGTCCCATTCGGTGACCGGGCTGGAGGTCTGGCAGGCGGGGCAGGGGGCGTCCGCCTCGCCGGTCTCCTTCCAGCGGTCGATGGCCTCGCTGAACGGCCGCCACGCCTCCTCGTCGGCCTCGAAGCTCTCCGGGTAGTCGATGATCACGGTACGGGTGCCGCAGCGGGGGCAGGTCGCCGAGTCCGCCTCGCTCTCGCCCTGGCCGCCGAGGTGGTCGTCCCGGGCGACGATGACCGCCATCGCGGCCGGGGGCCAGGTGGTGCCGGGGGTGCCGTGCACGGCGCGTTCCCAGTTCGGGCCGGGGAGGTGCCCTTCGTCCACGCCGAGGCTGTACACCCCGTCGCCGGACGTCTCGCGCAGGAGGACGCCCTCGGCGACCAGCCAGTCGACCATCCGGTCCGCGAGCGGGCCCGCGTCCTGGAGGGGCACCTCCAGGTCGATGATGCGCTCGAAGTAGTCACCCATGATCCGTCCCCCTTCTCGGCGTGTACGGGGACATCCTGCCGGAACGGGCTGACAGTGATCAGCCCAGCGGGGAGTACTCGAACCAGTCGAAGTCGGCGTGGCCGCCGTCGCCGGTGGCGTACACGCCGACGTACACGCCGGTGAAACCGCCCGCGACCTGGCTGCTCAGCAGGTCGCCGTCGACGGGGGCGCCGAGCGGTTCCCAGCGGCCGGGCTCCAGGGAGTAGCGGGCCTGGTACCAGCGTCCGTGCGCCTCCACGCCCAGCCGGACCCGGTGGCACTCGGCCGGCACCTCGGCCAGGACGGACGCGACGCCGCGTTCCCGGACGACCAGCCGCAGTTCCCGTCCGGTCGAGAGGAGCAGGACGTGGAAGGCGTCGTTCTGGACGAGGGCGAGCCCCGCCGAGGCGTGCTCGCCCGCGAGGTCGAGCGCGGTGTACGCGGCGAACGCCGGGTGGCTCTGGCGGCGGCCGACGAACGAGGGGTTGGCGGCCAGGGACACCGGCCGTGCTCGCAGCCGCAGGTGGCCGGGGCGTTCGGTGAGGCTCCACCAGCGTTCGCGCGGGGTGCGGAGAACGTTCCAGGACGGGCCGAGGTCCGGAGCGTCGAAGTGGTCGCAGGCGGGTTCGGCGGGCCACCGGTGCTCCGGCAGGGACGGGGACGGGTGGCTCGGCTCGACGGGACCGGCGACGGGCCAGCCGTCCTCCCAGCGGACGGGGGTCAGGAATGTCTCGCGGCCGAGGACGCAGCGGCCGTCGTGGTGCGGGCGCATCGCGAGCAGGACCATCCACCATTCGCCGCCGGGGGTCTCCACCAGGTCGGCGTGGCCGGTGCCCACGATCGGGTGGCCGAGCCCGAGGTGCCGGTGGGTCAGGACCGGGTTGCGCGGGTCGCCCTCGTACGGGCCGGTGACGTGGTCGGCGCGCGCCATCATCACCGCGTGGTCGTGCGCGGTGCCGCCCTCGGCGGTCAGGAGGTGGTAGCGCCCGCCGATCTTGTAGAGGTGGGAGCCCTCGGACCAGATGGCGCCCTTCACCGCGCCGTCCCAGATCACGTGCTCACCGCCGGTCAGGGTGAGCGCGGACGGGTCGAACTCGCGCAGGTAGATCTCGGTGTGCCCCTCGTACCGTCCGGTCTCCCGGGTGGCGGTGAACCAGGCGCGCCCGTCGTCGTCGAAGAACAGCGAGGGGTCGATGCCCGCGCCGTCCAGGGGGTGCGGTTCGGACCACGGGCCGGCGGGGTCGGTCGCGGTAAGGACGAAGTGCCCGGACCAGGACGTGCCGTCCACGAGCGTGCAGACCAGGTAGAAGCGGCCGTCGTGGTGGCGGAGCGTCGGCGCGTACAGGCCGCCGGAGGCGCGGACGCCGTCCAGGGGGAGCTGCGACGGCCGGTCCATCGCGTGCCCGATCGGCCGCCAGTGCACCAGGTCGCGGCTGTGGAACAGGGGCAGCCCGGGGAACCACTCGAACGACGAGGTCACCAGGTAGAAGTCGTCGCCCACGCGGCAGACGGACGGGTCGGGGTGGCAGCCGGGCAGGACGGGGTTGCGGAAGCGGCGGGGTGGGGGCGCGGCGGTCACAGCGGCACCACCCGCACGGGGACGGTGAGGACCCGGTCGGGGCCGGGCTCGCGGACCGGCCCGTGCAGGGTGAACGATCCGCGCAGCGGCAGGTCCCCGCTGGACCGCCCCACCTCGACCTCGATGACGCCGGGTTCGACGACGCGCCGCAGGTCGGGGCCGGTGAAGGAGGTCCGGTCGGCGTGCACGGTGAACTCCACGCGGGCGGCGGCGCCCGCTTCCAGGCGCAGCCGCGCCCAGCCCGCGAGCAGGCGTTCGGGCCGGACGACCGAGGCGACCGGGTCGGCGAGGTAGAGCTGGACGACCTCGGTGCCGGGCCGGTCGCCCACGTTGCGGACGACGGCGCGCACGGTCACCTGGCCGTCGGTGGGCGCGCGTTCGTCCACCTCCAGCCCGCCGTAGTCGAACCGCGTCCAGGAGAGGCCATGCCCGAACGGGTACAGGGGCGCGGGATCGATCGTGCTCCAGTCGTGCGCGGACTCCATCCGCGACCGCAGGTAGGCGGGGGACGGGCTGGACGCCGTGCGGGGCACGCTCAGGGGGAGGCGGCCGGACGGCTCCAGGCGGCCCGACAGGATCCCTGCGACGGCGCGCGCCCCCTCCTCGCCGGGGAAGAACGCCTGGAGGACGGCGGCGGCCCGCCCGGCGATGTCGCCCAGCGCGTACGGGCGGCCGGAGAGCACCACCACGACCGTCGGCGTACCGGTGTCCAGGACCGCCTTGGCCAGATCTGCCTGCCGTCCCGGCAACGCGAAGGTCTCGGCGTCGCAGCCCTCCCCGGACGTGCCGCGGCCGAAGAGCCCGGCGCGGTCGCCGAGGGCGAGCACGCACACGTCGGCGTCCAGGGCGGCGGCGACGGCCGCGTCGATGCCCGCTTCGGCGTCGGCGTCGGTGCCGGACAGCACCTCGCCGGAGGCGGCCAGGCGCACGGCGGCGGCGGGGAACTCGTCGCGCAGCGCCTCGGCGAGCGTCGGGATCTCCACGCCGAGCGGGACGTCGGGGTGGGCGCGCCCGACGTGGGTGGGGAACGTGTAGCAGCCCATCATGCCTGCGACGTCGTCGGCGAGCGGCCCTGCCAGCGCGATCCGCGCGGTGACGGGCAGCGGCAGCGCGCCGTCGTCGGCGAGCAGGACCACCGACTCCTCGGCCAGCCGGCGGGCCAGGGCGCGGTGTGCGGGCGGGTCCAGGTCCGGCGGCGGCCCGGGGGCCGGTTCCCCGGGTACGCCCGGTTCCCTGAGGCCACCGGGGTCCCTGAAGCCGTTGGGGTCGCCGGGGTCGGCGGGGTGCGCGAGGTCGCCGGGGGCGCCGCCTTCGCCGAGCAGGCCGAGTTCGGCCTTGAGGGTGAGCACGCGGGTGGCGGCGCGGTCGAGAAGGCTCTCGGGGACGGCGCCGCCCCGTACCGCCTCGACCAGGGGGGCGCCGTAGCACCGTACGGTCGGCAGTTCCATGTCGATCCCGGCGCGCAGGGCGAGGGCGGCGGCGTCGGCACGGGACCCGGCGACGCGGTGGCGGCTCTCCAGGAACGAGATGCCGTAGTAGTCGGAGACCACGATGCCGGTGAAGCCCAGCTCGCCGCGGAGCAGGTCGGTGAGCAGCCACCTGTCGGCGGCGGCGGGCATGCCGTCCACGTCGGTGTAGGAGTGCATGACGGCGCGGGCGCCGCCCTCGCGCAGCGCCAGGACGAACGGTTCCAGCACGACGTCGGCGAACTCGCGCGGCCCGAGCGCGGCCGGGGCCATGTTGCGCGCGGCGCGGGACGCGGAGTACCCGGCGAAGTGCTTGAGGGTCGCGACCACGCCGGCCCCCTCCAGCCCCCGTACGTACGCGGCGCCAATAACCCCAACAAGATAGGGGTCCTCGCCGACGCACTCCTCCGTACGGCCCCAGCGGGCGTCGCGGACCACGTCCAGGACGGGCGCCAGCCCCATGTGCGCGCCCACGCCGCGGATGCTCGCCCCGACCGCCGCGGCCATCTCGGCCACCAGTTCGGGGTCGAAGGTCGCGCCCCACGCGGGCGGGCTGGGGAAGACGGTGGCGCCCCAGGCCATGAATCCCGTGAGGCATTCCTCGTGGGCGATGGCCGCGATCGGGAACCGGCCCGATCCGGCCACCCGGCGTTGCAGCTCGCGCAGCCGGGCGGCGCCCTCGCCCGGCGCGACGGGCGCGGTGCCGAAGACCCGGGTGAGCTGGCCGAGCCCGGTCCGGACGATCTCGTCCAGGTCCGGGGCCGGCTCGCCGGAGTCGTCCTCCACGGGGGCGACCGGCTCGCCGGGCGCGGCCTGGGTCGCCCAGAACCCGCCGAGCTGGGCGGCCTTCTCCTCCACGGTCATCCGGGACAGCAGGTCGGCGACCCGTTCGGGGACGGGCAGCCGCCGGTCGCGCCACGGCTCGCCGGCGGGACGGGCGGCCGGGAGGGCTTCGGTCATCGGTCCTCCGGTGGGTGCGATGCGGCGGACGGCGCCGCGGCGGGGGGCGGGACGGCCGCCGGCGGTGGGGCGGTGGACGCGCGGACGCGCAGGTCGGTGGCCAGTTCCACGCGGGGGGTGAGCGGCGGACGGCCGTCCAGGAGCTGCAGCAGGGTACGGGCGGCGACCCGTCCCATCTCCTCCAGCGGCTGCCGGACGGTGGTCAGCGGCGGGGACAGCCACTCGCAGGTGGGGAGGTCGTCGAAGCCCACGACGCTGAGGTCGTCGGGCACCCGCAGGCCCGCGAGGCGTGCCGCCTGGTAGGCGCCCATGGCCTGCTGGTCGCTGCCGGCGAAGATCGCGGTCGGCGGGTCCGGGAGCTCCAGCAGCTCGCGGGTCCGGGCGAAGCCGCTCTCGTGGTGGAAGTCGCCGTACCGGACCAGCTCCCGGTCGACCTCGATCCCGGCCTGTTCCAAGGCGGTGCGGTAGCCGTCCACGCGGGCCTGGGTGCACAGCATGTCGGCGGGGCCTCCGATCACCGCGACACGGCGGTGCCCCAGCTCGATCAGGTGCTCGGTGGCGGCCAGGCCGCCCGCCCAGTTGGTGGCGCCGACGCTGGGGATGTCGGCGGCGGGGAGGTTGACCGGGTCGACCAGGACCAGGCCGACGCCGGCCCGTTCGAGCTGGTCGCGCTGCCGCGCGGTCATCCGGGAGGTCACCAGGATCACCCCGTCGCTGTGGTGCAGCGCAGGCAGGTTCTGCCAGCTGGGCGGGCAGGCGTCGTCGTCGCGGACGAGGGAGACGACCACGCCGGTGCCGTGCTCGGCGCACTCGGCCTCCACGCCGCGCAGGATCTCGACCGCCCAGGGGCTGTCGAGCCCGGCCAGCACCAGGTCGATCAGCCCGGACCGGCGGGTGCGGCGGGTCCCGCCACCCGGACCGGGGTAGTTGTGGGTGCGCAGCAGCGCCTCGACGCGCTCGCGGGTCGCGGGGGCCACGTCGGTCCGGCCGTTGAGGACCTTGGAGACCGTCGCCGTGGAGACCCCGGCCTCGGCCGCGATCAGGGCCAGGGTGGGGCGGGAGGGGCGACCGGAATCGCCGTCGCTGGTACGCACGATTGCGAACGGTATCGCAATATTTCGATGACTCCTAGACCCTGCTCGCGCCCTTTTCCTTGGGGAACGCGGCAACCGAAATGGGGTCTTGACCGTCCGGAGGGACTTATTTAGATTGCCTCGACAACAGGACTCCCGAAGACTTTCGAAACATTTCGAAGCGGTCCGGCGCTCGTTCCGCCGTGCGCGGGCCGGCCCCCACCCCGAGCCCAGGAGGCCCCGATGGGCACCGATGCCCGCACTCGACGCTCGTTCCTGTCCGCGGTGTCCGCGGGGTCCCTCGCGGTCGCCGCGAGCCCCCTGCTCGGCGCCTGCGGCGGCTCGGGGTCCGACGGCGACGGCAAGACCACCCTCGAATGGTGGGACAACGCCACCACCGAGCCGCAGAAGTCGCTCTATCCCCAGCTCATCCAGGCGTTCCAGGCGGCCCGCCCGGATGTGACCATCAAGATCACCAACCTGGAGAACGAGGCGTACAAGGCGAAGATGACCGCGGTCACCGCCTCGGGCAAACTGCCGGACATCTTCATGACGTGGGGCGGCGGCGTGCTGAAACAGCAGGTCGACGCGGGCCTGGTCGAGGACCTCACCTCGCGCGCCGCGGACCTGTCGGCCACCCTCACCCCGATCTCCCAGCAGGCGTACCGGTTCGACGGGAAGACCTGGGCGATCCCGAACGACATCGGCATGGTCGGGTTCTGGTACAACAAGCGGCTGTTCGCCAAGGCCGGGATCAAGGCGCCGCCCGCCACCTGGTCGGAACTGCTGGACGGCGTCCGCAAGCTCAAGTCGGCCGGGATCACCCCGATCGCCCTGGCCGGCAAGGAGAAGTGGCCCGGCCACTACTACTGGGCCTACCTCGCGTTGCGGATCGGCGGCACGGCGGCGCTGAAGCAGGCCGAGACGTCCAAGGACTTCTCCGCGCCGGCCTTCGTCGGCGCCGGGCAGCGCCTCAAGGAACTGGTCGACCTGGCACCGTTCCAGCCCGGTTTCCAGGGGGCCGGGTACGCCACGCCCGGCGGGCAGGCCGCGACGATGGGCGCCGGGCAGGCCGCCATGGAGCTGATGGGCCAGTGGGCGCCGAACGTCCAGCGGGACACCGGCAAGGATCTGGGCGAGGACCTGGGCTTCTTCCCGTTCCCCATGGTCGAGGGCGGCCAGGGCTCGCCGGGCGACATATTCGGCGGAGGCAGCGGCCACGCCCTCCGCAAGGGGGCGCCCGCGGCGGCGTACGACTTCCTGAAGTTCCTCCTCCAGCCCGACAACGAACGCAAGCTCATCACCTCGGGCGCGTTCATGCCGGTGGTGAAGGGCGCCGAGAGCGCGATCACCGACCCCAACCGCAGGCTCGTGGCCGAGACCGTGGCCAGGGCGAGCGGCTTCCAGCTCTACCTGGACCAGGCGTTCCCGCCGGCGGTCGGGCAGGAGGTCAACGACGGCGTCGCCGACCTGGTCGCCGGGCGCAAGACCCCCGAGCAGGTCGCGGCGGAGGTCACCCGGACGGCCAAGAGCCAGTAGCGGCGACCCGATGACCCTGTCCCCCGCGACCCGCGACGCCCCGCGAGACACCGCGTCCGAGGACGCGCGATCGCGCCGCCGGAGGCACCGCCGGCCCCGGACGCCCCTGTCCCGGCGCCTGCTGGGCTGGCTGGCCGCCGCCTGGTTCCTGCTGCCCGCGCTCGTGGTGTTCGTCTTCTTCGTCCTGATCCCGATCGCCGTCGCGTTCTACACCAGCCTGTTCCGGTGGGGCGGGTTCGGCCCGCCCACCGACTTCGCCGGCCTGGACAACTTCACCCGGCTGTTCGCCGACCCGGTGTTCCACGGCGACCTGTGGCGTGGCCTGGTCCTGGTGGTCCTGTCGATCGTGATCCAGCTGCCGTTCGCGCTGGGCACGGCGGTGCTGCTCAACCAGCGGATGCGGGGCCGGGCGATCTACCGCATGATCTTCTTCGCCCCGTACGTGCTGTCCGAGGTCGTCACCGGCGTGCTGTTCGGCATGATCTTCCTGCCGGAGCACGGGCTGGCCGACGCCCTGGTACGGGACCTCCCGGTGCTGGACGGGCTGGCCGGCCGCTGGTTCTCCGACCAGGACACCGTGCTGCCCACCGTCTTCCTGGTCATGACCTGGAAGTACTTCGGCTTCCACATGATGCTCTACCTGGCCGGGCTGCAGAGCGTCCCGTCCGAGGTGCTGGAGGCCGCGGCGATCGACGGCGCCGGGCCGTGGCAGCGGTTCCGGCACGTCACCCTGCCGCTGCTCGGCCCGACGCTGCGGATCAGCGTCTTCCTGTCGGTCATCGGCGCGATCCAGCTGTTCGACCTGGTGTGGGTGCTCACCGCGGGCGGGCCGACCCATTCCTCCGAGACGATGGCGATCACGATGTTCCAGTACGGCTTCAAGCGCTACCAGGTGGGCTACGCGAGCGCGATCAGCGTCGTGATGTTCGCCGTCAGCCTGGTCTTCTCCCTCGCCTACCAGCGCTTCGCCCTGCGCCGCGACCTGCGCGGGGCGATCACCGCCGCGGGGGCCGTCCGATGACCGCCCGGCCGGCGCGGAGCGTGTCCCGGCACCTCCTGGTCTGGCTGATCGGCGCGTTCATCGTGGTGCCGCTGGGCTACGCGGTCCTGTCGGGCTTCAAGAGCACCGCCGACCTGACCCGGGACCCGTTCGGCCTGCCCTCCCCCTGGCGGCTGTCGAACTACACCGGCATCCTGTCGTCCGGCGCGTTCTGGCGGCAGATCGCCAACAGCGCGGGGATCGCGGCGGCCACCGCCCTCGTGACGGTCGCGGTGTCGGCGATGGCCGCGTTCGCCTTCGCCCGGTACGCCTTCCGCGGGCGGGAGTTCTTCTTCACCCTCTTCGCGATGGGGCTGATGTTCCCGTTCGCGGTGGCGGTGCTGCCCCTGTTCATCCTGCTGCGGGCCCTCGGGCTGCTGGACAACCCGCTCGGCGTGATCCTCCCGCAGGCCGCGTTCGGGCTGCCGATGACCATCGTCATCCTGCGCCAGTTCTTCCGGACGATCCCTGGCGAACTGGAGGAGGCCGCCGTCATCGACGGCTGTAGCCGGTTCGGCTTCTTCTGGCGGATCCTGCTGCCGATGGCCCGTCCCGCGCTCGGCACCGTCTCGGTACTGGCCATCGTCACCAGCTGGAACAACTTCTTCCTGCCCCTGCTGGTGCTCACCGACCCGAAATGGCAGACGATCCCGGTCGGCGTCCAGCAGTTCCAGGGGCAGTACTCGACGAACTACGCGCTCGTCCTCGCCTACATCGTCCTGGCGATGGTGCCCGCCCTCGCCTTCTACTCCGTGGCCGAACGCCAGCTCATCGGCGGCCTGACCGCCGGCGCGACCAAGGGCTGACCCGGCCCTTCAGGACGACCGCGCGGCCTTATGATCACTCGCGGGTGCGGTTTGGGTTTACGCTCGACACCGTAAGCATCGCGTGACCAGAAGGTGACGGTTATGAGTGAGACCGGCGGCCCGGAGGAGCAAGTGGACCTGGGAACCGACCGCGCCCACGGCGCGCGCATCTACGACTACATCCTCGGCGGCAAGGACCACTACGAGCTGGACCGTGCCGCGGCCGAGGCCACCCTCCAGGTGTGGCCGTCGCTGCGGATCCACATGAACGCCAACCGCTCCTTCATGCATCGCGTGGCCCGCCACCTGGCGGCGGAGAAGGGCATCCGCCAGTTCCTGGACATCGGCACCGGCATCCCCACCTCGCCCAATTTCCACGAGGTGGTCCAGGCCATCGCGCCCGACTCCCGGGTGGTCTACGTCGACAACGACCCCATCGTCCTCGCCCACGCCCGGGCCCTGCTCACCAGCACCCCCGAGGGCAGGACCACCTACATCCAGGCCGACATGCGCGAGCCAGAGAAGATCATCTCCGCGCCCGAGCTCCTCGGCACGCTCGATCTGACCCGCCCCATCGGCCTGACCCTGATCGCCATGGTGCACTTCATCGAGGACGACGACGAGGCCTACCGCGTGGTGAGGCGGATCGTGGACGTCCTGCCCTCGGGCAGCTACTTCGCCGCCGCCGTCGCCACCGACGACTTCGACCCCGAGGTGCTGGCCAGGGTGCAGGAGGTGTACCACTCGCACGGAGAATCCCTGAGGTGGCGCACCAAGGCCCAGGCGGAGAAGTTCTTCGACGGCCTGGAACTGGAGGAGCCGGGCATCGTCCAGATCCACAAGTGGCACCCCGACCCGGTCGAGGTCGGCCGCGTCGACGACAGGGACATCGCCATGTACGGAGCCATAGCCCGCAAACCCTGACCCGCCCCACACCCGCCACAGCAGCAAGCTCGCCCCGTAAGCCCTTCACACCGAGACCACCGGCACGTTGACTGGTGGCGAGTTGCTCCCTCCGGGCCGCGCCAGACGACAACTCTCCGCAAGTCAACGGGAGAGCGGCCGGCCGCGCCGCGGGGCGCGGGTTAATGGGTGGAGGGCGGGTCGGGCTCGGGTTACGTTGCGGTCATGACGGATCTGGAGGCTCTCGTCCCTGCGTTCACGTGGCGGCGGCTCGCCGAGGAGGACTTCCCTCTACTCGGCCGGTGGCTGGAACGGCCCCACGTGGCCCGGTGGTGGCATCACGAGACGTCCGCCGAGGCGGTGGCGCGGGACTTCGGGCCCGCGGCCAGGGGGGAGGAGCCCTCCGAGGATCTGCTCGTCTTCGCCGACGGCCGGCCGTTCGGGCTGGTCCAGCGGTGCCGGCTGGGCGACTACCCCGACTACCTCGCCGAACTGGCCGCCGTCGTGGACGTGCCGGACGGGGCGATGACCATCGACTACCTGATCGGCGACGCGGACCGGGTCGGGCTGGGGCTCGGGCCGCGGATGATCCGGGCGGTCCTGGACGGGCTCTGGGCCGACCATCCTTCCGCCACGTGCGTCATCGTTCCCGTTCCGGTGGCGAACCGCGCTTCGTGGCGGGCCCTGGAGAAGGCGGGGCTGGTACGGGTCGCGGAGGGCGAGCTGGAGCCGGACAACCCGATCGACGACCGGGCGCACTACCTCTACCGGATCGACCGGAACGATCGGATCGGCCGGCCGGGCACGGATCGCGGATAGGAACGGGACAAAAAGGCTATTTCGGTCATGATTTGATGATCAAGAATCGGGTTCGGTGGGCGGACGCTGGACCGGGGGTGGCCTGCTTTCTAGGCTCGATCGAGATCCACCGAGTCCCCTCACCAGGAGTGAAATGACCACGGCTCCGGAAGTACCGGACATCCTGTCACCCGAGTTCGCCACCGATCCCTACAGCGCGTACCGGATCATGCGTGAGCACGCCCCGCTTTTCTGGCACGAGCCCATGCAGAGCTACGTGGTCTCGCGGTACGAGGACGTCGCCCGCGCCTTCCGCGACCCGGCGTTCACCACCGCCAACTACGACTGGCAGCTCGAACCGGTGCACGGCCGGACCATCCTGCAGCTCAGCGGGCGCGAGCACGCGGTCCGGCGCGGGCTGGTCGCGCCGGCGTTCCGGGGCGACGAGCTCCAGGGACGGTTCCTGCCGGTGATCGAGCGGAACGCGCGCCTGCTGATCGACCGCTTCCGGGCGACCGGACGGGTGGAACTGGTCGGGGAGTTCAGCACCCATTTCCCGATCAACGTGATCGTCGACATGCTCGGGCTCGACCAGGCCGACCACGCCCGCTTCCAGCGGTGGTACACCTCCATCATCGCGTTCCTGGGCAACCTCGCCCAGGATCCGGAGGTGGCGGCGGACGGGGAGCGCACCCGGGTCGAGCTGGCCGCGTACATGCTCCCGATCATCGCGGAACGGCGCGCGAATCCCGGCGACGACCTGCTGTCGCGGCTGTGCCTGGCGGAGATCGACGGGACGCGGATGAGCGACGAGGACATCAAGGCGTTCGTCAGCCTGCTCCTGGCCGCCGGGGGCGAGACCACCGACAAGGCCATCTCGGCGATCATGGCGAACCTGCTCGTCCACCCCGAGCAGCTCGCGGCCGTGCGGGCGGACCGGAGCCTGATCGCGCGGGCCTTCGCCGAGACGCTGCGCTTCTCCCCGCCGGTCCACATGATCATGCGGCAGCCGGAACGGGACGTCACGCTGAGCGGCGGAACGATCCCGGCGGGCAGCACCGTCACCTGCCTGATCGGCGCGGCCAACCGGGACGCGGAACGGTACCGGGACCCCGAGCGGTTCGATATCTTCCGGGACGACCTGGACACCACCACGGCGTTCTCGGCCGCGGCGAACCACCTGGCGTTCGCGCTGGGACGGCACTTCTGCGTCGGCGCGCTGCTGGCCAAGACCGAGGTCGAGGTCGCGATGAACATGCTCCTGGACGCCATGCCCGACGTGCGGGTGGCCGACGGGTTCGTCCCGGCCGAACAGGGCGGGTTCACCCGGGGCCCGGAGCGGCTGCCGCTGGAGTTCACCCCGGTGGGCTGAACGGGCGCGCCTCGTTGAGCAGGTAGGCGGCCGGGCTGAAGGTGACGGGCAGGCTCTGCAGGCCCCTCATCCAGAACGAGGGCCGCCACTCCAGCTCGCCGGGCTCGACGGCCAGCTCGATGTCGGGCAGCCGGTCGAGCAGCACCTCCACCGCCGTCCTCGCGATGACCTCGGCCAGTTCGGGGGCGGGGAAGGGGCAGCCGTGCTCGCCGTGCCCGAACGACAGGTGGGCGCGGTTGCCGCCGGTGTGGTCGTGCGCGGCGGGCTGGACCTGGGGGTCGGCGTTGGCGGCGGCCAGGCCCAGCACCAGCAGGTCGCCGGGGTCGATGCGGCGCCCGCCCAGCTCGCTCGCGTGCACGGCCCAGCGGCCGATGAAGTTCTGGGTGGGCGTGTCCTCCCAGAGCACCTGGTTGAGGGCCTGCCCGACGCTGCCCCGGCCGCCCTGGAGCGTCATGGAGAACCGGTCGTCGACCAGCATCAGCCGGAGGGTGTTGCCGATCCAGTTGCCGGTGGGCTGCTGCGCGGCGGCCATCACCACCAGCAGGTCGATGATCACCTCGTCGGGGGTGAGCCCGGCGGGATGGGCCAGCAGGCGGGACGGGACGTCCGGGCCCGGGACGGACTGCCGGTCCTTCACCAGCCGCGCCATCCGCTCCTGGATCCGGGCGTGCGCGGGGCCGGCCTTCTCGCTGGCGTCGAGCGACTCGGCGACGTCGTTCACCAGGGTGGGGACGTCGGCGTCCGGCAGCCCGTACAGGCGGGCGATCACCAGCAGCGGGACGCGGTGCGCGTACTGGTCGATCAGGTCGGCCTGGCCGTCCCCGGCGAACCCGTCGATCAGCCCGTCGGCCAGCTCCTCGCAGATGGCGGCCAGCTCGGTGCGGTCGACGGCGTCCAGGGCGTCGCCGATCGCGCCCGCCCGCCGCTGGTGCTCGGGCCCCTCGGCGAACATCACCGAGGGCGCCCAGCCGACGTACGGCATCAGCGGCCAGTCGTCGGGCACCTGGTCCCAGGCGTTCCAGCGGCGGCAGTCGCGCGCGAACAGGGCCGGGTTGCTGGTGATGTGGTTGACCTCCCGGTAGCCGACCACGAACCAGGCGGGGACGTCGCCCTCCAGCAGCACCGGGACGACCGGGCCGTGCTCGCGCCGCAGCCGGCGGTAGAACTCGGCGGGCCGGCGGGTGATGTCGGGGCCGTACAGCCGTACGCGCTCGCCGGAGTCGGCGGGCGGCGGGCCTTCGGGCGAGGCGTTCTCGGCCGTCGATCCGGTCACGGGGTGACCTCCTGGGCGAGGGACGGGTCGTGGAGTCGGGTGAGATGCCGGACGAGGGTGATGAGCACGGACTTGCACGACTCGCGGCTCCGGGCGTCGCACTCGACCAGCGGGACGCCGTCCCCGAGGGACAGCGCGTCGCGGATCCGGTCGAGCGGGGGCCGGGGGCCGTCGAACCGGTTGACCGCCACCACGAACGGCATCTTGTGGTGTTCGAGCCGGTCGAGGGAGTAGAAGCAGTCCTTGAGCCGGCGGGTGTCCGCCAGGACGACCGCGCCCAGGCTGCCCGAGAACAGCTGGTCCCACAGGAACCAGAACCGTTCCTGGCCGGGGGCGCCGAACAGGTAGAGCACCCGCTGCTCGTCCAGCGAGATCCGGCCGAAGTCGAACGCGACGGTGGTGGTGGTCTTGTTCTCGACCCGGCTGGGGTCGTCGATCCCGATGCCGGCCCGAGTCATGATCTCTTCGGTGCTCAGCGGGCGGATCTCGCTGATCGAACCGACCATGGTGGTCTTCCCGACCCCGAACCCGCCCACGATCACGATCTTCGATGCGTCCCGGGCGGTACGGCGCAACGGCAGGCCGGCCGCCCCGGCGGGCCGGTGATCGGCGGCCCGGTCAGAGCTGTTCGAGTCCAACGAGTACCTGTCTCAACGTTTCCAGGTCGGCCGCGTGCTCGGGGGCGACGGCCGAGGTCGGGTGGCGGACGGTGACGCGGCCGGTGTCGAGCAGATCGAGCAGGAGGATCTTCACGACGCTCACCGGCAGTCCCAGATGCGAGGACAGCTCGACCACGGCGACCGGGGCGTCGGCGCACAGCCGCAGGATCGCGGCGTGCTCGGACTGCATCCCGGGCACGGGCGCGTCCTCCGCGACGATCAGCGCGACCAGGTCGAGCGAGTCGTCGTCGGCACGGCTGCGCCCGCCGGTGACGGTGTAGAGCCGGTCCGGAGCCTCGCGGTCCAGGGGACGGGGGTTCATGCCGGAGCGCCGCCGCGCACCGGCCGTCGCGGCGCGGCGGTCAGGTAGCCGCCGATCTGCTCCACCAGCTCGTTCATGCTGTGGCCGACGAGGCCGACGTCGGCCTCGTCGCCGGCCACCACGGCCAGGTGGGCGCCCTCCCCGGCCGGGACGATGAGCAGCACCCCGCCGGGGTACTCCACCATCGACTGGCCGGCGCCGAGGCCGGCGCCGAACTCGCTGGACGCGGTGAGCGACAGGCTCTGGATCCCCGAGGCGATGGCCGCCAGCTGGTCGGCCCTGTCCTCGTCCAGTCCCGGGGTGTGGCAGATCTTCAGGCCGTCCTTGGACAGCACCAGGACGTGCTGGACGCCGGGCGCCCGGTCCATGAGGGTCGCCAGCAGCCAGTCGAGGTCGCGCTCATCGGTGCTCATCGGATCCCGGGGCGGACCGCCGTGGCCGTACCGCCCCTGCCTCCCATCTGTTGGTCGTATGGCCCGGCGGGAGCGCCGGGCCCGATCTGCGGGCACACCCGCCGCACCTGGTCATGGACGTACGGCCCGTACGGCCTCGGGCTCACCGGCCCGCGTCCTCGGAACCGCCGCCGGCTCCGGGCTCGGGCCGGACGTCGGGGGCCGCGGAGGGGACGCCGCCGGAGCCGGCATCGGCGGGCGTGGAGGTGGCGGGGGCCGCGGGCAGGGGTCCGGTCGCGCCGGCCGGGTCGCGGCGGACCGCGGCGGACTGGCGGAACGCGGCGAACCGCGCACCCGCGTTCCCCGTACGGGCGGCGGGGCGGGGCGCCGGCCCGGCCGGGGCCGCCGCGAGCGTGGCGCCGCGGCGGCGCTTGGGCAGGTCATCGCCGTCCTCGCCGGGCTCGGCCGCGGCGGGCCGGGACGGGGCGGGCCCGGACGCGGCACGGGAGCCCGCGCCGGCCCGCGCGGCCGCGCGGTCGCCCCGCGCGCCGGCCCGCCCGGAGAGCCGCTGCTCGCCGGACGCGGTGGGCGCGGGCGCGCCCTTGCCGGTGAAGCCGTCCGAGGAGTGGGTGATGAGCTGGCGCGGGATCAGGACGACCGCGCCGGTGCCGCCCCGTGCGGACGGGCGGAAGCTGACCGTCAGGGCGTGCTTGCGGGCCAGCCGGCCGACCACGGCCAGGCCCAGCCGGGTCCCGGGGAGCGAGGTCAGGTCGGCCGCCTCGGAGACCAGCCGCTCGGCGCGCTGCCGTTCGCGCTGCCGCATGCCCAGGCCGCTGTCCTCGATGGTGACGACGACGCCCGCGTCCTCCTCCTCGACGTACACGTGCACCATGGTGCCGTGCGGGGAGAAGTTGGCGGCGTTGTCCATCAGCTCCGCCAGGGCGTGCATCACGCCCTCGGCGGCGAAGCCCGCGACCGCGGCGGTGCTGGTGGAGTGGTACTGGACGCGCTGGTACGCGGCGATCCGGCCCATCGCGCCGCGCAGGATGCTCTCCATCACGATGGGCTTGGTCCAGCGCCGTCCCGACCGGCCGCCGCTGAGCAGCGCGATGCTGTCGGCCAGGCGGCCCATCTGGGAGAGGTGGTGGTCGAGGTCCAGCAGGTCGCCGAAGACCTCGTCGTCGCCGTGGCGGTGCTGCAGCTCGCGCAGCTGGGCCAGCATGCGGGTGGTCTGGGCCTGGATCCGGGCGGCGGCGCTCGCGCAGGCGGCCCGCGCGGCGGCGCTGGTGCGCTCGCCCGCGGCGAGGTCCTCGGCGATCCGCCGCAGGAGGGTCTCCAGCGGCTGCTGGGCGGGCACCGGGATCTCCGCCAGCACGGCCGGCACCGACGCGCGGTCCTCGCGGATCCGCTTGACCAGGGTGGGAACGGTGGAGTCGGCGAGCCTGGCCGCCTCCGCCTCCAGGTCGGCCCGGTCCGCCGCCGCACGGGCCGCCCGGTGCTCACCGGCGGCGACGCTCTCCGCCACGGTGCGCAGCAGCGGCCCCAGGACGGGGTCGCGCCGGGCCGGGACGTTCTCCAGGGCCGCCTGCGGGGCGGCGCCCTCGCGCAGCCTGCCGATCATCTCGGGCAGCGGGCCCGCGACCATCTCCCGGAGCCGGTGCTCCAGGCGGTCGCCGTCGGACTCCAGGGCGGCGAGCCGGCCGCGGAGCCGCCGGGCGTACTCGGCGAAGTAGGCCGCGGCCGCGATGGCGAGGGTGATGACCAGGGCCGCCGCGCCGCCGCCCGCGGCGACCAGCGTCCGGGTGTGCTCGCCGGCGGCGGAGAGGGCTCCCAGCCAGCCGCAGCCGACGACGATGGTCGCGATCACCCAGACCAGGAGCGCGCGCTCCAGGGCGGCGCGCTCGCCGCGTGATCGACCTGCGTGTACTGCCATCCACCATGTCCTTGAAGGGGGGAACCGGCCGGGGGCCCCGCCGAGGCGGGCCCCGGGACCTACGGCGACACCAGGATGTACCACAACGCCACTGGTCAGAGACGGTAATCCAACAAAATCCCCCTAACGGGCGGTCCACATCCGGCCGCCCCGGAGCGACCACC
Organism: Actinomadura viridis; assembly: GCF_015751755.1. Lineage (GTDB taxonomy): Bacteria > Actinomycetota > Actinomycetes > Streptosporangiales > Streptosporangiaceae > Spirillospora > Spirillospora viridis. The sequence goes on along the minus strand of NZ_JADOUA010000001.1, from coordinate 7,700,984 downwards.
CGTGCGCGGAGCGTGGTATCAGGCGTCCGCCCGCACACCTCCGCCCGGCCGGTCCCCGGCCTTCCGCCACGCGTACTTCCTGATCAGGGGCCAGAGCAGGAGCGCCAGGATCACGGCGTAGATGGTGTACGAGACGGGCCCGCCGACCAGTCCGCCCAGGTCACCGCCGGACAGCTGCAGGGAGCGGCGGGCCTGGAGCTCGGCGCGCGGGCCGAGGATGACGCCGACGATCAGCGGGAGCACCGGCAGCCCGAAGCGCCGCATCATGAAGCCGAGGAGCCCCAGCAGGAGCAGCAGGAACAGGTCCAGGGGCTGGGCGTTGACGGCGTAGGCGCCCATGGACGCGAAGAACAGGATGCCCGCGTACAGGTAGGGCCGGGGGATCCGCAGCAGCTTGGCCCAGGCCGGGGCGAGGGGCAGGTTGAGGAGGAGCAGCAGCAGGTTGCCCAGGAAGAGGCTGGCGATCAGCGTCCAGACCAGGGTGGGCTGGCGCTCGAACAGCAGCGGTCCCGGCTGGATGCCGTACGACTCGAACGCCGCGAGCATCACCGCGGACACGGCGGTGGTCGGCAGCCCGATGGCCAGCATCGGGACCAGGGTGCCGGCGGCCGAGGCGTTGTTGGCGGCCTCGGGTCCCGCCACGCCCTCGATGGCGCCGTGCCCGAACTCCTCCGGGCGCCGGGCCAGCCTCTTCTCGGCGGCGTACGACAGGAAGGTCGGGATCTCCGCGCCCCCGGCGGGCAGCGCCCCGAACGGGAAGCCGATCGCCGTCCCGCGCAGCCAGGGCCGCCACGAGCGCCGCCAGTCGTCGGCGCCCATCCACGGCCGCCCGACGGGGACGGTGCGGAGGGGCGCGCGGTGCAGGTGGGCCGCCACCCACAGTGCCTCCCCCACGGCGAAGACCCCGACCGCGACGACGACCACGTCGATGCCGTCGGCGAGCTGCGGGACGCCGAGCGTGAGGCGCTGCTGCCCGGTCACCGCGTCGATCCCGATCAGGCCGATGACCAGGCCGAGCAGCAGGGACGCGAAGCCGCGGACGCGGGAGGCGCCCAGCGCCGCCGAGACCGCCACGAAGGCCAGCAGCATGATCGCGAAGTAGTCGGGGGCGCCGAGGCCGACGGCGAACCGCACCACCATGGGCGCGACCAGCACCAGCAGCAGGGTGGCGATCGTCCCGGCGACGAACGAGCCGATCGCCGCGGTGGCCAGGGCCTGCGCGGCCCGTCCCGCCTTGGCCATCTTGTTGCCCTCGATCGCGGTGACGACCGAGGACGACTCGCCGGGGGTGTTCAGGAGGATCGAGGTGGTCGAGCCCCCGTACATGCCGCCGTAGAAGATCCCGGCGAAGAGGATGAACGCCTGGGTGGGGTCCATCCCGTAGGTGACGGGCAGGAGCAGGGCGACCGTCATCGCCGGGCCGATGCCGGGGAGCACCCCCACGGCGGTCCCGGCGAGCACGCCGAGCAGCGCGACCAGCAGGTTGCCGGGCGACAGGACGTTGACGAACCCGTCGAGCAGGTGACCGAGGTTCCCCATCACAGGATCCCCTGCAGCACGCCGGCCGGGAGGTTGACGCCGAGCCCGACCGCGAACGTGTAGAAGGTGATCAGCGACAGGGCGACCGCGACCAGCAGGCCGCGGACGTGGTGCCGGTTCCCCAGCGCGAACGCCGAACCCCAGAACAGGAGCGTCCCGCTGATCACCCACCCGAGCGGTTCGATCAGCACCGCGTTCCCCGCGAACGCGCCGATCAGCAGGAGGACGGTGCGCCGGTCGGCGCGGCCGGACAGGTCGACGTCCTCCCCGGACTCCGGCTCGCCCCGGCCGCCCCGGGCCACGTCCACGGCGTAGACGACCGCCACCACCAGCAGCGCGGCACCCAGGAGCATCGGCACGGGGCGGGGGCCGACGGGGTCGTTGCTGCTGGTCACATGGGTGGTCCGCAGGGCGTCGGCGAACACCAGGACGCCGGTCAGGGCGAGGAACGCGCACACGCCGTACTGCGCGCGGTCCCCGTCCCGTTCCCGGGTCCGGCCGGGCCGCTCCTCCACCTGCACGGTCATGCCAGGCCGAGTTCGGTGAGGATGGCGGCCACGCTCTTGTCCTGTTCGGCCAGGAATCCGGCGAACCGCTCCCCCGTCATGAACGAGTCCGTCCAGCCGCGCTTGGCGCACTCGGCCTTCCAGCGCTCGGAGTCGCGCATGCGGGTGAACGCGTCGATCCAGGTCTTCCTGTCGTCCTCGCCGATCCCGGGCGGGGCGAGGACGCCGCGCCAGTTGGCGAACACCAGGTCGATGCCCGACCCCTTGAGGGTGGGGACGTCCTTCAGGGACGGGATCGGCTGCTCGGCGGTCACCGCGAGGACCCTGAGCTGGCCGGACTGCACCTGGTCGAGGAACTCGCCGTAGCCGCTGGCCCCGAACGCGATCTTGTTGCCGAGCAGCGCGGGCAGCAGCTCGCCGCCGCCGTCGTAGGAGACGTAGTTGACCTTCTTCGGGTCGATCCCGACGGTCTTGGCCAGCCGCATCGGCAGCAGGTGGTCCGGCCCGCCCGGCGAGGAGCCGCCGCCGACCGTGACCTTCTTCGGGTCCTTCTTCCACGCCGCGACCAGGTCACCGATCGTCCGGTACGGGGAGTCCTTCGGGACGACGATCGCGCCGGCCTCCTCGATCAGCTTGGCGATCGGGGTGGTCTGGGTGACCGTCGCCTTCGACTTGGACGCGTAGGAGGCGCCGACGACGCCCAGGCCCATCTGCATGGCCAGCTTGCCGTTGCCCCGCTCGTTGATCACGCGTTGCAGGCCGACGGTGCCGCCCGCGCCGGGCAGGTTGAACACCTGGATCCGGCCGGCCGTCCCGGTCTCCTCCATGACCTTGGCGACCGTCCGGGCGGTGGTGTCGTACCCGCCGCCGGGGGCGTTGGGCACCATGATCCGCAGGCCGGTCGCGGCCTTGCCGGTCTCCTTGTCCGCGGTGGCGCCGCAGGCGGCGGTCCCGAGCATCGACAGCGCCATCACGGCGCCGGCCAGTGGAGCGAAGCGTTTTTTCACGTTCGTCTCTTTCACATCGGGGGGTCCGGGGTCATGATTGTGCGAACTCGGAAACACCCCGTCCATCTTGTGTGACCAGCGGAGATTGAGTTCATTGTGGTCGTGAAGCCGCGCCGTCCGACCCTCGCGGGCGAGCTGCTGGCGTGGCAGCTCGTCATCGTGGTGGTGGTGCTGGTCGCCGTGGGCGCGATCTCCCTGGCGCAGTCCGCGGCCACGTTCGACCGCGTCGAGGGACGCCGGGTGACCGAGCTGGCCGAGCAGCTCGCGTGGAACCCGCTGGTGCGCAGCCAGATCGACCGGCCCGCGCCGGCCGAGGTGCTGGCGCCGCTGCTGCACGCGACCCGTACGCAGTCCGGCGTCACGTCCGTGACGGTCGCCGACGTCCGCGGCAGGATCATCGGTTCCACGGACACGACGCTCGTCGGGACGCCCTTCCCCGCCGCGGCGGGCGAGGCGGCGCAGGCCCGCGGCCGGTCCGGCTACCTGACGGTCGGCGGGACGCGCGAGCTGACCGCCCGCGTCCCGGTCCTCGGGGCCGCGCCGGAGAACCACGGCCGCCTCCTGGGCTCGGTGATGATCGGCGTGGCCGCGCCCACGGTCGGGGAACGGCTCGTCGGCGCGTCCTCGTACCTCCTCGGCTACCTGGGCGTCGCCAGCGCGCTCGGCGTCCTGGGGTCCTGGCTCCTGGCCAGGCGGATCAAGCGGCAGACGCTCGGGATGGAGCCGCGCGAGATCGCCGGCCTGGCCGAGCACCGCCAGGCCATGCTGCACGGCATCGCCGAGGGCGTGGTGGCGCTCGACCCGCAGCTCCGGCTCACCCTGGTGAACGACGTGGGCCGCGAGCTGCTGGCCCTCCCCGCGTCCTGCGTCGGGACGAGCCTGTCCGGACTTGGGTTCGACGGGCGCCTGTACGACGTGCTGGCCGGGGGCGACGAGGCCCGCGACGAGATCGTGATCCACCGGGGCCGGGTGCTGGTGCTGAACCGGATGGCCGTCGTCAAGGACGGCCGCCCGCTCGGCTCGGTCACCACCCTGCGCGACCGTACCGAGCTGGCCCAGCTGGAACGCGAGCTGGGATCGTTCCGCAGCTCCACCGAACTCCTCCGGGCGCAGGCCCACGAGTTCTCCAACCAGCTGCACGTCATCTCCGGGCTCATCCAGGTGGACGAGTACGAGGAGGTCGTCCGCTACGTCCGCGCGCTGCGAGAGCACCGGGAGTCGCTCGACCTGGTCCTGCCCAGCCTCGTCCGCGACACCGCCGTGGCCGCGCTGCTGACCGCGAAGTCCTCGCTGGCCGCCGAGCGCCGCGTCCGGCTGCGGCTCTCGGAGCGCACCGCTCTGGACCGGCTGGACCCCCTGGACGCCGCGGACGTGGCGACGGTGACCGGGAACCTCGTCGACAACGCCATCGACGCGGCGGCGGCCGGCGGCGAGGGGGAGGCGTGGGTGGAGGTGGAGCTGCGCCAGGACGCCTCCAGCGTGGAGATCGTGGTGCGCGACTCCGGTCCCGGCGTCGCCCCGGAGCTCGCCCGCGAGGTGTTCACGCGGGGCTTCACCACCAAGGCCGCCCAGGGCGGCGGGCGCGGCATCGGCCTGGCCCTCATCAGGCTGGTCTGCCAGCGCCGCGGCGGCGAGGTCGCGGTCGCCAACACCGACGACGGCGCGATGTTCACCGCGCGCATGTCCATCGGTCGCCTGGCCCACGAGGTGATGGAGACACTCTGATGATCGAGGTGCTGGTCGTCGACGACGACTTCATGGTGACGAAGGTCAACAGCGGCTTCGTCGACCGGGTCGAGGGCTTCCGGGTGATCGGGACGGCCGGTTCCGGGGAGGAGGCCCTCGCCCGCATCGGCGACCTGAACCCCGACCTGGTCCTGCTCGACCTCTACCTGCCCGACCTCTTCGGCCTGGAGGTCATCAGCCGGATGCGCGCCGCCGGCCACGACTGCGACGTCATCGTGATCAGCGCGGCCCGGGAGGCCGGCGCGGTCCGGGCCGCCGCGCGGCAGGGCGTGGGCGACTACCTGCTCAAACCGTTCGGCGCCGACGACCTGCGCGCCCGGCTGGAGCGGTACGCCGCCCGGCGCGCCGACCAGGACGCGACGGTCATCAGCGACCAGACCGACGTGGACCGGCTGCTGGCCCGGTCCGGCCCGCCCGCGGTCCCCGTCCTGCCCAAGGGCATGAGCGTGGAGACGGCCGAGCTGGTCAAGCGGGCCCTTCGCGCCGCCGACGGCACGATGTCGGCCACCGAGTGCGCCGCCGAGGTCGGCCTCTCCCGGGTCAGCGCCCGCCGCTACCTGGAATGGCTCGCCTCCGCGGGCCAGGCCCAGGTGACCCTGCGCTACGGCGCCGCCGGCCGCCCCGAACGCCGCTACAGGTGGCACCGTCCGGCCTGACCCGCCCCCATTTCGTTGACTTGCGGCGAGCTGCTGCCTCAGGCTCCTTCCCCTTGGGCTCGGGAGCGGGCGGGGCCTTGGGAGCGGCCGTCGACGGCCGGTTCGGGGACGGCGCCGCGGACGGGCAGCGGCTCGTCCAGCCGGAGCGTGACACGGTGTCCGCCCTTGACGGCCTCGACCGTCCAGTCCTTGGGGGCCGGTGCGGCGTACACCGGCCCGGCGGCGAGGACCATGGAGGTCATCGCCACCGCCACCTAGATCACGGCTGGTGACCGTGCCGCCCCCGCCTCCGCCAGCCGGTCGGCCAGCCGGGCGAGGTGGGCGGCGGGGCCGCCGAGCAGATGCTCGGCCGCCTTGGCCCGCCGGTAGAACAGGTGCAGGTCGTGCTCCCAGGTGAAGCCGATGCCGCCATGGAAGTGGACGGCCTGGTCGGCGGCGTGGAAGGCGGTGATCGAGGCCACCGCCAGGGCGGCGGCGACCGGCAGGTTCGCGGGATCGGCGTCGGCGGTCCAGGCAGCGTGGCGCACCGCGGACTCGGCCAGCTCGCAGTCGACGTAGAGGTCGGCCAGGCCGTGCTTGACCGCCTGGAAGGAGCCGATCGGCCGCCCGAACTGGACACGGGTCCGGGCGTACTCCACGGTCATGTCCAGGCACCGCCGGGCCACGCCGAGCTGTTCGGCGGCGAGCCCGACCGCCGCCAGGTCCCAGGCCGCGGCGAGCGCCGCGGCCGTCCCGGCTCCGTCCAGCGGGCGGGCCGCCGCGCCGTCCAGCTCGATCCGGGCGGCCCCGCGTGTCAGGTCGAGGGTCGTCAAGGTGGTCCGCCGCAGCCCGGCCGCGCCGGCGTCCACGGCGAAGACGCGGGGGCTCCCGGGCGGCCCGGCGACCACCAGGAGCACGTCGGCCGCCTGGCCGTCCACCACGCACGCCACGTCCCCGTGCAGACGGCCGCGCGGGTCGGCGGAGACCGTCCCGGCCGCGGGCTTCCACCAGGGCGCGACGGCCACGACGGTGTCGCCCTCGGCGACGCCGCGGAGCAGCGCGGCGGCGTCGGCCGTCTCGTCCAGCCGGAGGAGCAGGCCGGTGGCGAGCACCGCCGAGGACAGGAAGGGGACGGGCGCCAGCGCGGCGCCCATCTCCTCCAGCACCACCGCCAGCTCCGCGGCCCCCGCTCCCGCTCCGCCGTGCCGCTCGGGGACGATCAGGCCGGTCACGCCCAGCTCCCCGGCCAGGCGGCGCCACACCACCCGATCGGGCGCGGGCCCCTCCTCCACCAGCCGCCGCACCTCCGGCAGCGGGACGGTGTCGGCCAGGAACCGCCGCACGGCGTCGCGCAACTGCTCCTGCTCCTCGGTCGGCACCAGGTTCATACGGGTCCTGTCCCTCCACTCCTGTTCACGCGGGCACGGCCGGTGCGGTGCCCGTTCACCCGGTCCCCGTCGCGCGCCGCGAGAAGGGGAGGTCGCGGTCGGGCGCGGGCTCCCTGGGCAGGCCGAGGACCCGGTCACCGATGATCTGCCGCTGGATCTCGTCGGTGCCCCCGGCGATCCGGGCGGACGGGGCGTCCAGCAGGGCGGCGGCGAGCCGTGGCGCGGCGGCGTCCCCGGGTACCCAGGCCAGCCCGGCGGGCCCGGCCACCTCGGCGACGGCGTCGGCGGCGAGCCGGGCGAGGCGTCCGGCGGCCAGCTTGCCCGCCGAGCCGCGCGGCCCGGCCGGCCGGCCGTGCCGGGCCTCCTGGCCCAGCCGGGCCGCCAGCAGCTCGGCGAGCCGCTCGGCCCGGTAGACCTCGGCCAGGCGCAGGTGGACGTGCCGGTCGCCGGCCACGCCCCGCTCGCGGGCGAGGGCGGAAAGGGCGGCGTACGAGGCGGGGTGGTCGCGCGGGCGGCGCCGTTCGGAGATGGTGATCCGTTCATGGCCCAGCATCCGGACGGCGGCGTCCCACCCCCCGCCCACCGCGCCGACCACGGCGTCGGCGGGAAGCCGCACGGCGTCGAGGAACACCTCGTTGAAGCGGATCGCGCCGGTCATGTCGCGCAGCGGCCTCACCCGCACTCCGCGGGACCGCATGTCCACGACGAACATCGTGATGCCGCGGTGCCTGGGCACGTCCGGATCGGTGCGGGCCAGGACCGCCCCCCACTCGGCGTACTCGGCCCGGGACGTCCAGACCTTCTGGCCGTCGATGACCCAGCCGCCGCCGTCGCGCCGCGCCCGCGTGGTGAGCCCGGCCACGTCCGATCCGGCGCCCGGTTCGGAGAACAGCTGGCACCAGATCTCGTCGCCGCGCAGCATCGGCCTGAGGAACCGGCGTTTCTGCTCCGGGGTGCCGAGGTCCAGCAGGGTGGGGCCGATCATCCCGAGCCCGATGAGGAAGGGGTCGGACGGCAGCGGGAACCGCCGGGCCCGCTCGTCGAAGGCGCGGCGTTCGGCCTCCGTCAGCCCCTGGCCGCCGTACTCGACGGGCCAGGTGATCCCGGCGAACCCGGCATCGTGCAGGGCGGCCTGGAAGCGCCTTGCCTCGACCGTCTTGGCGACGGGCTCGCGGGGGGCGTTCCCCTCCAGCCAGGCGGCGGCCCGCGCGGAGAAGTCCTCGGTCATCGGCTCTCCTCTACTCTCGGTCACGCGCGGCGAGGGCGGCGGCCAGCGCGGCGCGGTCGGGCTTGCCCACGGGGGTGAGCGGCAGGGACTCCACCATCACCACCACGTCGGGACGCTTGGGCCCGGCGACCGTGGCCCGGCAGTGCCGCTCGACCTCCGCGGCGGTGCAGGTGCCGACCACGGCGGCCACCACCCGTTCGCCGAGGACCCGGTCCGGCACGCCGACCACGCAGGCGCCGGTCACGCCGGGGCAGGCCCGGAGGGCGTTCTCCAGGTCGGCGGGGTGGACGTTGAACCCGCCCCGGATGATCAGTTCCTTGCGGCGGCCGGCGATCCGCAGATGGCCGTCGGGGTCCTGGCAGCCGAGATCCCCGGTGTACAGCCAGCCGTCGCGGATCGCCCCGGCGGTGGCGGCCTCGTCCCGCCAGTAGCCCGCCATCACCGCGGGGCCGCGCACGATGATCTCGCCGGTCCCGCCGCGGGGCACGTCCCGCCCGTCCGGGCCGACGACGCGCACCTCGACGCCCTCGAACGGGACGCCGACGCTGCCCCGGCGGTGCGGGCGGGACGGGGAGTCGCCCGCGATCAGGGTCCCGGACTCGGTCAGCCCGTACCCCTCGATCACCCGCACCGGCAGGGCGTCCTCGACCGCCTCGATGAGGTCGGGCGGGCAGGGCGCACCGCCCACGTAGAGGCGGCGCAGCGAGCGCAGCGCGCCGGAATGGACGTGACCGGCGTCCAGCAGGGCCTGGAGCATGGCGGGCACGACGTCGGCGACCGTGACGCCCTCCGCCCGTACGGTGGCGGCGAAGCCGTCGGGGTCGAAGCGCCGCCGCACGAGCAGGCGCAGGGGCCGCAGGTGGGTGACCAGGAACGCGATCAGGCCGAAGCCGTGCGACAGCGGCAGGGTGACCAGGCTGACGTCCTCAGGGCCCGCGTCGTCGGAGGCGGCGGCCATGCGCGCGGCGGCGGTCAGGTTGCGATGCGTCAGCATCACCCCCTTGGAACGTCCGGTGGTGCCCCCGGTGAACAGCACCGCGGCCAGGTCTCCGTCGTCGAGCGGAACCGGCGCGGCGCCCGTTCCGGGCCCCGGGGCGTCCTCCGCTCCGCCCTCCATCTCGGCGAGGGGGACGTCACCGCCCGCTCCCACCAGCGGGAACGTTCCGCCGGCCGCGGTCCGCGCGGCCCGCGCGGTGCCCGCGGTCTCCGCGGAGACCAGGACGGCGGCGGGTTCGGCGGTGCCGAGGATGTGCGCGACCTCGCCCGAGGTCAGCGCGGGCATCAGCGGGGTGATCGCCGCGCCGGCCCGCCAGGCCGCCTCGTAGGCGACCAGGACGTCGACGCCGTTGGCCATCATGACCCCGACGCGGTCGCCGCGCCCCGTGCCGCGTGCCCGCAGGCCGCCGGCCAGCCGCCGGGCCCGCTCCGACAGCGCGTGGCCCGTCCAGTCGCCGGTGTCGTCGGTGGCCCGTACGCGGTCGCCGTGCGCGGCGAGGTAGGTGTCGATCAGCTCGACGATGTGCACGTCGGTGACTCCCGTCCGGAGCGTGAGGTTCAGGGGCGGGGCGGTCAGAGCATGGGGATGTTGAGGCCGCCGTCCACGACCAGCTCGGCGCCGGTCACGTAGGACGCCTCGTCGGAGAGCAGGAACAGCACGGCCGCGGCGACCTCCCACGGGGTCCCGGCACGGCCGAGCGGGATGCGGCCCGCCAGGTCCGGGGCGTGCCCGGCCGGGACGTCCGCCAGCGCCCGCCGCAGCATCGTCGAGTCGATGACGCCCGGCAGCACCGTGTTGACCCGGACGCCGGACACCGCGGCGGTGGCGGCGGCGTGCCGGGACAGGCCGAGCAGCGCCGCCTTGCTGGTGTCGTAGGAGATCCCGGCCCCGCCGGTGCGGAGGGCGTTCAGCGAGGACATGTTCACCACGGCCCCGCCGCCCGCCTCCGCCATCGCGGGCAGGGCGTGCCGGATGGTCAGCAGGTGGCCGCGCACGTTGACCCGCATGATCTGGTCGAAGGTCTCCGGCGTGGTGCCGGTGACGTCTCCGGTGTCGGCGACGCCCACGTTGTTGACCAGCAGGTGCAGCCCGCCGAACGCCTCCACCGCCGCGGCGACCGCGGCCGCGCACTGGTCCGGGTCGGCCACGTCGCAGCGGACGGCGCCGGCCCGGCCGCCGGCCCGCCTGATCTCCTCGGCGGTCTGCCCGGCGGCATCGGCACGCAGGTCCGCGACCATGACCGCTGCGCCCTCCCGGGCGCAGGCCAGCGCGGTGGCCCGGCCGTTGCCGATCGGCGTCCGCTCGCCGGCGCCGGGCGGCCCGTCCGAGCCGCCGCCGACCACCAGCAGCACCTTGCCGTCGAGTCGTCCCATGTTCCGTCCTCCTGCCCGTGTCACCAGTGCGTGCTCTCGGTACGGTCCGGTCCGTCAGGCGTGCACGGGCGGGACGAGCCCGGCCCAGGGCATCGCGGTCTCCAGCTGCGCCGCGACCCGGAGCAGCACGTCCTCGCGCCCGTGCGCGGCGGCCAGCTGAACGCCGAGGGGCATCCCGTCGGCGGCCCGGCCCAGCGGCAGCGAGATGGCCGGCTGCCCGCTGACGTTGAACGGGACGGTGAACGCGCTGGCCTCCATGCCGAGGCTGGAGAAGGGGTCCTCGCTGGTCGGGTTGAACAGGCCCAGCGGGGGCGTCTGGCCGGTGAGGGTCGGGGTGAGCAGGAGATCCCAGCCCTCCTCCTCCCACCACCGCTCGATGTCGCGGCCCCGTTCGCGCACGGCGTCCACTCCCGCGGCGTACTGAACGCCGGTGACGGTGCGGCCGATCTCGGTGTACGCCCAGGTCTGCGGCTCCATGTCGGCCTCGGTCAGCGGCCGGCCGATCAGCCGTCCGAAGCGCTCGATCTCGCGCAGCACCACGACTCCGATGCAGGGCATGAACTCCATGGGCCAGCTGCCCCTGCGGAGTGCCTCGGGGAACCCCTCGCGCACGTCGTGGCCGAGTCCGGTGAGGACGTCGGCGACGGCGCGGGCCGCGGCGGCGCACTGGGGATCGACCGTCGTCCCGCCCGCCGGGTCCTCGGTCAGCACGCCGATGCGCAGCGTGCCGGGGTCCGCGCCGACCTCCTCGGTGAACGGGCCGGGCGGGGTCCACGCGCCGTAGGCGTCCCCGGGCCGGTGGCTCCCGGCGACGTCCAGCAGCGCGGCGCAGTCCCGGACGCTGCGGGTCATCCAGCCCTCGTGCGCCAGGCCGGAGACGTTGTCGGAGTCGATCACGGCCGGGCCCTGCGAGACGCGGCCACGGGTGGGCTTGAGCCCGACGACCCCGCACTTGGCGGCCGGCTCGCGGACCGAGCCGCCGCCGTCGCTGCCGTGCGCGACCGGGACCAGGCCCGCGGCCACGGCCGCCGCGGCGCCGCCGCTGGACCCGCCGGTGGACCGGGAGGTGTCCCAGGGGTTACGGCAGGTGCCCCAGCCCTCGGACTCGGTGGTGGCGACCAGCGCCATCTCGGAGGTGTTGGACCGCCCCGCCAGGACGAACCCGGCGGCGCGCATGGACTGGACGAAGTAGGCGTCGTGGTCGGCGCGCAGCCCGGCCGCGATGACGCCCTTGATTCCGGCCGCGTAGACGTCGCCCTTGGACGGCATGACCTCCTTGAGCAGGTAGGGGACGCCCCGGAACGGGCCGTCCGGGGCGGCGGCGGCCTCGGCGCGCGCCTTCTCGGCCAGCGTGACGACGACCGAGTTGAGCCGGGGGTCGATCTTCTCGATCCGGGCGACGGTCTCCTCGATCAGCTCGCCGGGGGTGATCTCACCACTGCGGATCAGTTCCGCCTGGGCGGTGGCGTCGATGAACGCGTCGGGCATCATGCCCTCCCATCTGCTCAAGATACCTGTTCACATGACTTGGTCAGGTGAACAATTCCAGCATCGGGGCCCTGCCGGACGGCTGTCAAGACGTCCGGCAGCCTGGTTTCGGCCGGTCAGGGCCGGGTGAGGGCGGCGGCGACCTCGGCCGCGGCTCGCTCGCCCGACCGCACCGCGCCCTCCATGTAGTTCATCCAGACGGCGGAGGTCTCGGCCCCCGCCCAGTGCACGAGTCCGGACGGCTCGCGCAGCAGGGGGCCGTACCGGGTCCAGCCGCCCGGCCCGAAATTGCCGCCGAAGCAGCCCCGCGTCCACGGCTCCTCGGTCCAGTCGGTCTCCAGGTACCCCGACGGCCGTGCCGCGCGCTCGCCGAAGTGGTGCCCGAGCACGTCCAGGACCGCCGCCCGGCGCGCTCCGGCCGGCAGCCGCGCCAGCCTCCGGGCGTCGTCGCCCTGGGCGAAGGCCACCAGGACCCCGCGGTCCCCGCCGGGCGGCGAGTTGTCGAAGGTGACGGTGATCGGTCCCCGATCGCGCAGCAGGCCGCCGTTGAGCCCCTCGTCCCGCCAGAACGGCGTCTCGTACAGGCAGCTGACCTTGATGGTCGAGCCCGGCGGCATCCGCTGATGGAGCTGGGCCCGCCCGCCGGGCAACGGCGGGTCGTGCTCGATCCGGTCGCCGATCGCGGGCGGCACGGCCACGATCGCGCGGCGGGCCCGTACCGTGACCCCGTCGGCGGCCACCTCCACCCCGTCCGGCCCCTGCCGGACGCGCCGTACCGGGGCGCCCAGCCTCAGGTTCCGCGCGCCGAGGCGGGCCGCCAGCCGTACCGACAGCTCGTGCGAGCCGCCCGCGAAGCGGCGTTCCTGCGCGCCGCCGGCGACCTCGGTCAGCAGGTCCACCGAACCCGCCGACCGGATGTAGGCCAGCACGTGCAGCAGCGACAGCTCGGCGGGCTCGGCCGCGAAGACCGCGGTGGTCAGCATGCGCAGGACTCCGGACGCGTCCGGCTCCCCGGCCCCCGCCAGCCAGCCGTGGAAGGTCCGCGCGTCCCATTCGGCCGCGCGGTCCGCGGTCCAGGGCGCGTCCGGCGGGACCTCGGCCGCCATCCGCTCCAGTTCGGCCAGGACCCGCCGGGCGCCCTTGAACGCCAGGCCACCGCCCGTCACGTCGACCCGCGTCCGGCCCTCGTGGTACGTGGCGAAGGTGGCCACCCCGAGTTCGTCCGCCAGGGCCGCGAGGCGTTCCTGGGTGGGACCGATGAACTGCCCGCCCGCCTCCACCGTCCCGCCGGGGACGGGCCGGTTCCATGTTCTCCCCCCGACGCGGTCGCGGGCCTCGAGGACCACCGGCCGCAGCCCGGCACGGTCCAGGTCGCGGGCCGCCACCAGGCCCGCCAGCCCGGCTCCCACCACGGCCACGTCGGCCGTCTCCTCCGTCGTTTCGGCCCTCTCGCCGGTACGCAGGTCGCCCACCTCCGGGGTGCTCAAAAGTCCAGGTCCTCGCCCGAGGCGAACGCGCGCAGCACGTTGCCAGGTGTACGGGCCACGTCGTTGTCATAGCCGTTGTGCGCCGGCGCCCCGCGTCGGGCGATCGACCCTGCGGTCCGGTGCGTCCTCGGACATTCCGGCCTCCTCTCCTGTGGGTTCTCGGGGATCGCGGGCCGGTGTCATCCGCGCAGCGCGCTGACGAAGCCCCGCGTGATCGAGCGCTGCATGAACCCGTAGACGAGCAGTACGGGGGCCAGGGCGATCAGCGCGGCCGCGAAGATCAGCGGCCATTCGGCGGAGAACCGGCCCACGAAGGAGTAGACCGCCACGGGCAGCGTCACCTTGCCGGTGTCGCCGACGAACACCAGCGCCACGAAGAAGTCGTTCCAGACGAACAGCCCGGTGAGCACGGCGACCACCCCGGTCACCGGGCGCACGAGCGGGAACACGATCTGGACGAAGATCCGCACGGGCGCGGCGCCGTCCACCCGCGCGGCCTCTTCGTAGGCGGCGGGCAGCCCGCGGAAGAACCCGGCGTACAGGAACACCGCCAGCGGCATCTGCAACCCCAGGTAGACCAGGACCAGCCCGCCGCGCGTGCCCGCCAGGCCGGTCTCGACCATCACCGCGTACAGCGGGATGAGCCCGAGCTGCACCGGCAGGATCATGCCCAGCGTGAACAGCCCGAACAGCAGGCCCGACACCCGGGACGCCCGCCTGGCCAGCACGTAGCCCGCCGGGGCCGCGATCGCCACCAGCAGCGCCACCACGGCGGCCGTCGTCACCACGCTGTTGAGCAGGGCCTGGCCGAACGACACGCTCTCGCCGCCGGCCTCGGCCCAGGCCCGCGTGAGGTTGCCCGGGGTCGGCGGCGCGGGCGGCGCGAACGGCGACCCGGCCGCGTCGGCGGGCGTCTTGAACGCCGTGGCCGCCACGAAGTAGACCGGGGCCAGCACCGGTATCGCCGCGACCCACAGGCCCGCCTCGCGGAAGGCCGACCATCGGGTGTAACGGTCCATGAGCTCCTCTTCCTCCCTCCGGCCGTCCGCGGGCCGGTCAGCCCGTCCCGCGGCGCAGTGCCCGCAACTGCGGCAGCGCGGCCAGGAACACCACGGCGACCAGCAGCAGCGCCACCGCCGCGCTGTAGCCGTACCGGCCGGTCACGAACGCCTGCTTGTAGACATAGGTGCCGAGCGTGTCGGTCCCGCCGGACGGGCCGCCGCCGGTCAGCGCCATCACCTGGTCGAACACCATGAACGAGGTGATCATCGAGAGCGCCGCGCCGATGATGAGCACCGGCCGCAGCAGCGGCAGCGTGACGTGGCGGAAGACCCGCCAGGGGCCGCCGCCGTCCACCGCCGCCGCCTCGCGCAACTCCGCCTGGATGCCCTGGAGCCCGGCCAGGTAGAGGAGCATGTGGTAGCCGGAGAACTGCCAGACCATCACCAGCACGATCCCGCCGAGCGCGGTGCCGGGTTCCCCCAGCCACGGCCGTGCGAGCGCGCCCAGCCCGGCCGCCTCCAGCCCGGCGTTGAGCGGGCCGTCGGCGTCCAGGACGAACTTCCAGATGTAGGCGACGACCAGCGGGCTCACCACCGCGGGCACGAAGAACAGGGCGCGCAGCAGGCCGCGGGTGCGCAGGGTGCGGTTCAGCGCCAGCGCGAGGCCGAGCCCGGCGGCGTTCACCCCGACCACGTACAGCAGGACCAGCACGAGCGTGCGCGCCAGCACCCCCGCCCCCTCGGGCTCTCCGAGGAACTCCCGGAAGTTGGCGAGGCCCGTCCAGCGCGGGGCGGTGAGGCCGTCCCAGTCGGTGAAGGCGTAGGCCGCGCCGGCCAGCGAGGGGCCGAGCAGGACCGCGCCGTACAGCAGGACCGCCGGTGCCGCGAACGACCACGGCACCCGGTGCGGCCCTACGGCGCCTTCGCGGTCCATGCCGAATCCATCGAGGTGAGCACGTCCGCGGGGCCCTTGTTCCCGGACAGGATCTGCACGAGGCCGCCGCCGAAGCGGATCACGACCTCGGGGTTGGGCCACTGCTGGTCGGCGATCGGGGCGGTCCTGCCCCCGGTCAGGTACGGCGCGAGCGCCTCGGCGTACGCGGGCAATCCCGGATCGCCGGCGCTCGGGGCCAGGCCGGGCATCGTGCCGGCCCCCGCGTACTTGGCCTGGTTCCCGGCGTAGAAGTCCAGGAACCGCTTGGCGAGTTCGGCGTTGCGGGCCTTGGCCGGGACGACGAGCCCGCTCACGGGCCCCGCGGGGACCCGTACGCGGGCCGGGTCGTCGTCGCCGGGGAAGGCGAACATCTCCAGCCGGGCATCGGGGTTTCCCGCCTGGAACAGCGGCAGCGTGGCCGTGGGCGCGACCGCCATCCACGCCTTGCCCTGGGCGAGCGCCCGGCTGGCCGCCTCCTGGGAGGCTCCCGCGGCGTCCTTGGGGAAGCAGCCCGCGTCCCTCATGCGGACGAACTTCTCCAGCGCCCGGCGCCAGCCCGCCGTCCCGGCGAACGTGGCGCCGGCCGCCAGCCGGCGCTCACCGGCCCGCGGATCGTCGGCGAACGCCGAGGAGGCGGCCAGGGCGAAGCCGACAAAACGCGGCATGCCAGAGGTCTCGGTCCCGCCCAGCGCGAACGCCGTCCTGCCGTCCGCCTTGGCCTTCCCGCACAGGGCCAGCACGTCCGCGAAGGTCTTGGGGGCGGTCACGCCCTGCTTGGCGAGCACCCGGGGGTCATGGAACACGCCGATCGCCGTCGACTCGGTGGGGAACGCGATGGTCCTGCCGCCGTCGTCGGTCATGAACCGGCTCGCGGGCGGGATCCGTTTCGCCCACGGCGCTCCGCCGAGGTCGGTCAGCAGCCCCTTGTCGGCCAGCGCCCGGGCGGCGCTCGCCTCCCCGTACCCGAGCAGCGCGGTCGCCACGTCGGGCACCCGGCCCGCGGTGAGCCGCCGCCGCAGCGCCTGGGTGTACTGGACGTAGGCGGTCTTGCTGACGGTGACGCGGACGCCGGGGGTGGCCTTCTCGAAGTCGCGGGCGGCCGTCTCGACGGGGTCGGCGCCCTGCCCGGCGTCCCAGGTGGTGACGACCAGTTCCCCACCGTCCCCCTCGCCGCCCCCGCACCCGGCCGCGACCAGCAGCGACGCGCACAGGGCCAGCGGCACCAGAGGGCCTCTCAGTCCGTTCATGGCCGTGTTCCCTTCATGAGGTGAGGTGGAAGGTGTGGGTGCCGCCCTCGACGGCCAGGACGAGTTCGTCGCCGTCGCGCCGCGCGGTGACGGGGACTCCGTCCCTGGTGAGCCGGGGGTGGTCGAGACCGCCGCAGGGCAGCCGGACCTCCGCCTCGGCGGACGGGGGGATCTCCAGGGTCACGCGCAGCCCGCCGTCGTCCGCCCGCCACGCGATCGCGGCGTCGCCCCGGGCGGTGCGCACCCGCGCGCTCGCGTGGGCGAGGCGGCGGGTGAGGCTGGGCCGGACCAGGATCCGCCGCCAGCCGGGAGCCGCCGGGGCCAGCCCGGCGACCTCGTTGTAGAGGAACTTCTCGATCATCGCCAGCAGCTTCATGTTGCGGCTGAACGTGGGGTCGCCGCCCCAGGTCTCCCAGACGGTCGTGGCCCCCCGTTCCACCTGCTCGCCCCAGCTGGGGAAGGTGGTCCGGGTGGCGATCCCGTACATCACCTCGGCCGACCCGCCGGTCAGGACGTTCTGCAGCGCGGCGGTGCCCATCGTCCCGGTGGCGAGGTGGCCGCCGTCCTCCTCGATCCGCCCGGCGAGGCCGGCCAGGGCCCGCTCGCGATGCTCGTCGGGGACGAGGCCGAACCACAGCGGCATGGCGCGGGCGGTCTGCGACCCGGTGGCGTAGCTCGCGGTGGCCTCGTCGAAGAACCGCTCGTTGAAGGCCCGGCGGATGTCCCCGGCCAGCTCCCGGAGGAAGGCCGCGTCCGCGGTCTCGCCGATCACCTCGGCGGCGCCGGCGGTCATCGAGACGACGGCGAAGAACCAGGCGGTGGACGTCAGCTCGACCGGCGTGCGCTTGGGGAAGACGCTGCACGTGCCGTCCGGCTGCGGCTCCATGTGGTCGCCGAGGCCCTCGGAGACGATGAACCCCTCCGAGCGCGACCGCAGGAACTCCACCCCGCGCCGCATGTTCGGATAGTGGCGCCGGAGGATGGCGCGGTCGCCGTAGAAGCGGAAGAGGTTCCAGGCGATGCTCGGGTACGAGGTCATCGCGAAGTCGGGCTGGGCCCCGTACGGCCAGTACATGACGTGCTCGAAGTCGTCGGGGACGTCGTAGCCCTCGGGCGCCTCCATGGCGATCCTGCCGCGCCAGTGGATCGGGCAGATCATCGGGAACCGGCCGTCGGCGAGCTGGGTGTCGGCCAGGTCGTCCAGCCACTTCAGCCAGAACCGGGCCGCGTCGAAGTCGTACAGGTAGTCCTCGACCGCCCACCCCGGGTCGCCGACCCAGCCGACCCGCTCGTAGCGTTCGGCGGCGTCCTGCGGGAAGCCCTGGAAGCTGGTGCGCAGCGTCCACAGCACGTTGCGGTGGATCCGGTCGAGCAGCGGGTCGGAGCAGGTGAACTCGCCGGTGCCCGGCAGGTCGGAGTGGACCACCCGCCCCTCGACGCCGAGCACCGGCACCCGCGGCCCCGGCGTGGTGATCTCGACATAACGGAAGCCGTGCAGGGTGAACCGGGGCTCCCAGACCTCCTCGCCCTGGCCCCTCAGAACGTAGGTGTCGGTCTGGCGGGCCGGGAGCCAGGCGCCCGCGTTGGCGTCGTCGTCCAGCTCGCCGTCCGCGCCGAGTTCGCCGGCGTGCCGCAGCACCACCTCCGAGCCGGCCGGACCGGACACCCTGATCCGGGTCCAGCCGGAGAAGTGCTGGCCGAAGTCGACGATCATGGCGCCGTGCGCACTGGCCAGCGTGCGCACCGGCGCGAGCGTCTCGATGACGCGGACGGGCTGGACGAGCTGGGCCGACAGCTGCGCGGCCGGCGCCTCGGCGACGGTGGCGGGGCCCCAGCCGGTCGCGTCGAAGCCGGGCGAGTCCCAGCCGGGGATCTCCCGCCGGGCGTCGTGGTACTCGCCGTGACCGTAGTCGTTGTAGGCGACCGGGCCGGGCGCCGTCCGCCAGTCCTCGCCGGTGGTCACGACCGACCGCGTGCCGTCGCCTGCCTCGATCTCGATCTGGAGCAGCACGCGGGGCCGGTCGCCGTACGGGGTGCGCGGCAGCGGGCCGGAACCGACGTCGCGCTCCGTGCTGTACCACCCGTGCCCGAGCATCAGGCCCGCGGCGTTCCTACCGGGTCTGAGCAGCCCGGTGACGTCGTGGACCGAGTACAGCACCCGGGGGTTGGGGACGCGGGCGGGCTTGCCGTCGCCGTCGTACAGGTCCGGGTCGTGGTCGTAGGTGGTGTTCGCCGGGTCCAGCACCCGGTCCCCGACGCGCTCGCCGTTCAGCCGCAGCTCGTAGTAGCCGAGCGCGGCCACGTAGGCGCGCGCCCTGCGAACGTCGCCGGGCACCTCGAAGCCCGTGCGCAGCAGGGGCGAGGAGACGTCCGCGTCCCCGGCGATCCACGCGGCCTCCCAGTCCGCCGGGTCGAGCAGGCCCATCTCGAACGTCGCCGCGTCCGCGAACGGGCCCGGCTCCGCGCCCGTGCCCCACAGCCGGACGCTCCACCAGTAGCGCCGTCCTGAGACGAGCGGGCCGCCCTGGTAGGTCACGCCGTTCACGTCGTCGGCCTCGACGCGTCCGGAATTCCACATGTCGCCGACGCCCCGGGCCACCAGGTCCGGGGCGGTCGCCACCAGGACCTGGTATCCGCGCTGGGGCCCGGCGGGTACCCAGCCGAAGGCCGGGGCGGCCACGTCGAGCCCGAGCGGGTCGTCGAGGTGCTCGCAGCGCAGCCGGGTGGCACGCGGGGGCGTCGCCTGGGACGCGTCGCTGGGATGGGGCATCGGCGGGCTCCGATCTGAACGGGATCACGCGCCGAGCCGCGCCTCGATCGCGCGAAAGGCCGGCGCCGAAAAGTTGCACAGATGACCTGGACAGATGACCAGGTTGATCCACCGAGTATCGACACCCAGGTCACCGCCTGTCAACAGGCCGCGTGAAAGGGATCCCGCAACACCGCCGGTACACTTGGTCAAGCGACCTGTTCGCTCGCCGTCCCACCGGCGCGGCGAGCCGAACCCCCAGCACCAGAGGAGCCCGGATGGCCTATCTCCCCGCCGAGGAACGCCGCCGCAGCATCGTCGACGCGGCCGTCGTGGTCATCGCGTCGTACGGGCTGGCGGGCGCCACCACGCGGCGGATCGCCGAGCAGGCCAAGGCCCCTCTGGGCTCCCTGCACTACTGCTTCCGCAACAAGGCCGAGCTGATCGACCTGGTCGCCGAACGGGGCGCGACCATGCTGCGCGAGGCGTTCGGCGGGGTCGACCCCGCCCGCGGCCTGGAGGCCACGATCCGCGACAGCGTCGCCGCCTACTGGCGGTGGGTGCAGGACAATCTGGGTCTCCAGCTGGCACTGCTCGAACTGGGCATGTGGCGGATCCGAAACGCCGCCGGGGGCGAGAGCGTCTACTCGATGTACGACGCGTTCGGCACCGACCTCATCAAGCGCAACCTCGACCTGGCGGTGGCCGCCGGCGGGACCGTCCCCGCGATCACGGTCGAGGAGATCACCCGGTTCATCACGCACCGCTTCGACGGGATGATCCTCGAGTACGCGGCCTCCCGGGACCGGGACGCCTGCCAGCGGCAGGCCGACCTGCTGGCCGACGCTCTGATCCTGCTCGCCCTCCCCGGCGGGCCGGCCTGACCGGCGGCCCCGGCCCTGCCCGGCGGACCGCCGGGCAGGGCGGGGGGCCTCACCCCGTCCGCAGCCCGCCGTTGACGTCGTAGGTCGCCCCCGTCGTGAACGCCGCGTCCGGGGAGGCGAGCAGGCAGACGGCGTGCGCGACCTCCCCGGGCAGGCCGAGGCGGCCGAGCGGCACGGCCGCGGCGAGCCCGTCGCGCGCACCGGGATCGAGCCCTCCGGTCATCGGCGTGCGGATCGGCCCGGGCGCGACCGCGTTGACCCGGATCCCCTCCGCGGCCAGCAGGCGGGCGAAGGACCGGGTCATCGCCAGGACGGCGGCCTTGCTCGCCGCGTAGTGGACGCTGGTCGAGATGCCGCCGACCTGCCCGGCCAGCGACGCCACGTTGACGATCGCCCGGTCGCCCCGGGCCGCGCGGAGCAGCGCGATCGCCTCCTTGGTCAGGAAGAACGCGCCGCGCGCGTTGGTGTCCATCACGGCGTCCCACTCGTCCGGCCCGATGTCCGGCCAGGCGGTGTACGGGCAGGTGCCCGCGTTGTTGACCAGGATGTGCAGCTCGCCCCACTCGGCGCGGACGCGGGCCGCCAGCCGCGCGATGTCCTCGGTCGAGCGCAGATCGAGCCGGGACACCGCCGTCCTCACCCCGTGGGCGGCGCAGCTGGCGGCGGTGCGGCGGGCGCCCTCCTGGTCGCCCGCGTAGGTGATCCAGACGTCCACGCCACGCCGGGCCAGCAGCCGCGCGGTGGCCGCGCCGATACCACCGCTCGCCCCCGTGACCAGGGCCTTCCGCGTGCCGTTCGCCGTGCCGCCGCTCGCCGTGCCGCCGCTCATGGGCGCGCCTTCCGCGCGTAGGCCGGGTTGACGATCGCGGGCACCGGCCTGCCCGCCAGGAAGTCGGCGACCTGCTGGGCGGCGCGCCGCGGCAGTTCCTCCAGTGCGTCCGGCGAGTACCAGGCCGCGTGCGGGGTCAGCAGGACGTTCGGCGCTCCCCGCAGCAGGCAGGCGGCGGGCAGCGGCTCCGTCTCGAACACGTCCAGCGCGGCCCCCGCCAGATGCCCGGACTCCAGGGCCTCGGCGAGGGCGGTCTCGTCGATCAGCCCGCCCCGGCAGGTGTTGACGACCATCGCCCCGGGCCGCATCCGGGCGATGGTCTCGGCGTCCAGCAGGTGCCGGGTCCGCGCGGTCAGCGGCACGTGCAGCGTGAGGATGTCGGCGGCGGCCAGGACGGCGGCCAGGCCGCCGGGTTCGTACCCGGCCGCCCTGATGCCGGCGTTCCCGACGCCGGGGTCGTGCACCACCACCCGGAAGCCCAGCGCGGCGGCGTGCGCGGCCGTCCGGGAACCGATCCGGCCGAAGCCGACGACCCCCACCGTGGCCCGCGACGGCCGCAGCGCGCCGGGGGCGTCGCCGGTCACCGACCACCGTCCGGCGCGCACCGCCCGGTCCAGGACGGGCAGCCGCCGCGCCAGCGCCAGCACCATCGCGATGGTGTGGGCGGCGACCTCCTCCACGCAGTAGTCGGGGGTGTTGGCCACCGCGATCCCGCGCTGTGTCGCGGAGGGAACGTTGATCATGTCATGGCCGATGCCCAGCCTGCTGACGAAGCGCAGCCCCTTCAGCTCGGCCAGCACGGGCGCGGTGACCGGCGCCCACTGCACCACCAGCGCGGTGGCGTACCGGGCCGCCTCGATCACGTCCCCGGCCGAGCGGCAGTCGGCACGGCGCACCCGCAGGCCGGCCCGGCCCAGGAGTTCGGTCATCGCCTCGTCGCCCGGCAGATCGCAGTCGGTGATGACCACCAGCGGAGGCTCAGTCATCGCGGCCACCCCCCTCCGCGGCGCCGGGCCGCCGTCCGGCGGCCCGGTCGATAGGGCCGGCCAGCGCCGTGATCCGGCCGGCCGGGCTCGTGTCGCTCAGAGGATCCACGCTCATCGTTCCTCGCTCGTCTCCATCGTGGTCAGGAACGGTAGAGCATTAGTTGGTCACTTGACCAATTCTCGGCGGTTGCTATAGCGTCCCGCCGCAACGGCCGCCGGGTGACGGCCGTTTCGGGAGGTGGGAGATGCGTGTCGCGCAGGACCGCAAGGCGCTGGTGACCGGCGGCGCCTCCGGCTTCGGACGGCGGATCGCCCGGCGCCTGTACGAGGCGGGGGCCGCGGTGGCCGTGCTGGACGTCGACGCCGAGCGGGTCGGGGAGACGGTGACCGGGCTCGGCGACCGCGCGCTCGGCGTCACCGCCGACGTCCGCTCACCGGCGGAGACGCACGCGGCCGTGACCCTGGCCGCCGGCGCCTTCGGCGGGCTGGACACCCTGGTCGTCTCGGCCGGGGTCTTCCACGTCGGCACGCTGGAGGAGACCGGCGAGGACGACTGGGACCGCACCCTGGACGTCAACCTCAAGGGCGCCTTCGTGACCGTGCGGGCCGCCGCCCCGGCGCTCCGCGAGTCCGGCCGGGGCCGCATCGTGACCATCGGGTCCGACTGCGGCCGGCGCGGCTTCCCCGGCCAGGCCCCCTACGTGGCGTCCAAGTTCGGCCTGGTCGGCCTCACCGAGGCGGTCGCGGCCGAGCTGGCGCCCGCGGGGGTCACCGCCAACTGCGTCTGCCCGGTCGGCTGCCCCACCACCGGCATGGGCCGCGAGGTCCTGGACTGGAAGACAGCCCGCACCGGCATGCCCGCGGAACGGGTCCTGGAGGCCGCCGCCGCCACCAACCCGCTCGGCCGCAACGCCACCGAGGACGACGTCGCCGACGCGGTCCTGTTCCTGCTGTCCGAGCACGCCGGCTTCCTCACCGGGCTCACGCTCGACGTGGACGGCGGGGCCCGCCTCGGCGCGATCCCGGGGACCCGGTGACATGGCCGGCCTGCCGTTCGTCGACACCCACGTCCATTTCCACGACCTCGGCCACCCCCGGCTGCGCTACGCGTGGCTGGAGCCGGACGCGCCACCCGACCCCGTCACCGGCCCCGACGGAGCGATCCGGGCACGGCGCTACTGGGCGGACGACTTCGTCGCCGAGACCCGGTTCCACGACGTCACCAAGGTCGTCCACGTCCAGGCGGCCCTCGGGACGGCCGACCCCGTGGAGGAGACCCGCTGGCTGCAGGCGTTCGCCGACCGGCTCGGCGTTCCGCACGGGATCGTCGCGTACGCCGACCTCACCCGTCCCGACACGGCCCGGACGCTGGCCCGGCACGCCGCGTTCGCGAACCTGCGGGGGATCCGTGACCTGCGCTACGACGACTACCTGACCGACGAGGCATGGCTGCGCGGCTACGCCCTGCTGGAACGTCACGGGCTGGTGTGCTGCGACGATCCGGCGCTGGAACGGTTCCCCCAGGCGCGGCGGCTGGCCGAACGGGTCCCCGGCGTCACCCTGTGCATCGACCACGCGGGCTATCCGCGGCACCGCGACGCCGCCTACTTCAGGCGGTGGCGGGCGGCCATGCGCGACATCGCCGGGGCCCGCAACGTCGTGGTGAAGATCTCCGGTCTCGGCCAGGCCGACCATCGCTGGACGGTGGAGAGCCTGCGCCCCTGGGTACTGGAGTGCGTCGAGGCGTTCGGGACCGACCGGGCGTTCTTCGGCACCAACTGGCCGGTCGACCGGCTCTACAGCTCCTACGGCGACGTCGTCGGCGCCTACGCCGAGATCATCGCCGACTTCACCGAGGCCGAGCGGCGGGCGCTGTTCGCCGGCAACGCCGAACGGATCTTCCGGCTCGGCGGCCGGGAGGAGGGGACGGCATGACCAGGGTCAGGGTCGCGGTGATCGGCTGTGGCTGGTGGACCACGTTCGCCCACCTCCCCGCGATCGCCGGGCATCCCGAGGCGGAGGTCGCCGCGCTGGCCGATCCCGACCGGGACAGGCTGGCGGCGGCGGCCCGGGCATCCGGGGTGGACGCGGTGTTCGCCGATACCGCGGACCTGCTGGACGCGGTGGACGTGGACGCGGCCGTCATCGCCGTGCCGCACGCCCTGCACCATCAGGTCGCCCGGCTCACCCTCGACCGGGGCCTGCCCACGCTGCTGGAGAAGCCCATGGTCATCGAGCCGGCGCACGGCCGCGAGCTGGTCGCCCTGGCCGAGGAGCGCGGAGCCGAACTGCTCATCGACTACCCCTGGCACTACAACCGGCACGCGCTCACCCTCCGCCGGGAGATCGCCGCCGGACGGATCGGCCCCATCGAACACGTGTCCTGCCTGTACGCCTCGACCGTCCGCGAGCTGTACCGCGGCGACCCCGAGCCCTACCGCGACCTGTGGGGGTACCCGGTGAACGCGCCCGGCGCGGGCACCTACAGCGACCCGGCCCTGTCGGGAGGCGGGCAGGGCCAGACGCAGATCACCCATGCCGCCGCCCTGATGCTCTGGCTCACCGGCCTGCGCCCGAACGGCGTCGCCGCGTTCACCTCGAACTTCGAGCTCCCGGTCGACCTCGCCGACGGCGTCGCGATCCGGTTCGAGGGCGGCGCGGGCGGCGTGCTCGGCTCGACCGGCGGCGTGCTCCCCGGCCACGACGAGATCGCCCGGCTGGAGATCTTCGGCCGGGACGGCCACGTCCTGTTCGACGTCAACGGGGGCACCGCGTCGATCCACCTGGCGGGCATGACCACGAAACTGCTGGACCTGCCCGCCGAACAGCGCAACCCCGAGCACGCGCCCGCCCGCAACCTCATCGACATCGTGCTCGGGCGCGCGGTCAACGGGTCGCCCGCGCGGATCGGGCTCGCCGCGGTCGAGTTCGTCGCCGCCGTGTACCGCTCGGCGCGCGAGGGGCGGGTCGTCGACCCGTCGGAGATCTAGGAGGTCCCATGCTCACCGGTGTCTCTCACATCGGTTTCACCGTGGCCGACGTGAACGCGGCGGCGGCCTTCTACGAACGGCTCTTCGGCCGTCCCCCCGAGGTCAGGCGGATCTACGACGCTCCCTACACCTCCGACCAGGTCGGCTACGCGGACGCGCGGCTGGACATCGCCGTCTTCCGCGTTCCCGGCGGCGACGTCCGGCTGGAGCTGATCCAGTACCTCCACCCCCTCGGCGTCCCGGTGGACATCGAGACCAACAACCCCGGCACCGCCCACCTGTGCCTGGTCAGCGACGACCTGCCCGCCGAGTTCGCCCGGATGAGGGCGCTGGGCGCCCGTCCCCGCAGCGCCGGCCCGGTACTGATCACCTCCGGCCCCAACAGGGGCCGCCGCGTCGCCTATTTCCGCGATCCGCAGGGCCTGACCATCGAGATCGTCGAAGCGCTCCGGGAGGAGGCTCCGTGCGCGTAGCCAACCTGGACGGCCGGCTGGTCCTGCTGTCGGGCACCGGCGCCGTCGACGTCGAGCGGGCGAGCGCCGGACGCTTCGGCCCCGATCCGCGCACCGCCTACGACCGCTGGGACGCGTTCGCCGCCTGGGCCGGCGGCGTCTCCGGACCCGCCGAACCCTACGATCCCGCCGATCTGCGCGCCCCCGTACCGGCGCCGCGGCAGGTGTTCGGGATCGGGCTGAACTACCACGCGCACGCCGCCGAGTCCGGCCTGGAGGTCCCCGAGCGGCCGGTCGTCTTCACCAAGTTCCCCAGTTGCGTCACCGGCCCGTACGGCGACATCGTCCTGCCCGAGGGCGGCAGCACCGACTGGGAGGCCGAGCTCGTCGCCGTGATCGGCAGGACCGCCCGCCGGGTCGCCGAGAAGGACGCCTGGAGCCACGTCGCCGGGCTGACGGCCGGCCAGGACCTGTCCGAGCGCGGGACGCAACTCGCGGGGCCCGCGCCGCAGTTCAGCCTGGGCAAGTCGCTGCCCGGCTTCGGGCCGACCGGGCCGTGCGTGGTCACCGTCGACGAGTTCGACGATCCCGACGATCTGGCCCTCGGCTGCTCGGTCGGCGGGGAGGAGATGCAGCGCGGCCGGACCGGCGACATGATCTTCTCCGTGCCCCGGCTGGTCGCCGCGCTGTCGGCGGTGCTCCCGCTGCTGCCCGGCGATCTCCTCTTCACCGGAACGCCCGCCGGCGTGGGCATGGGACGCAGCCCGCGGCGGTGGCTGGCTCCAGGAGACGAACTGGTCACCCGCGTCGAGACCATCGGCGAGATGCGGCACCGCCTCGTCGCCGGGTGACACCGCCGGCGTCCGGGCAAGAACGGGTCCGCCTTTTCCTGAGCGAAAAGGCGGACCCGGCTTTTTCACGGCGTGAGGACGAGTTTCTGGGTGTAGGCACCGGTCGAGGTCTGGCCGAAGACATCGAATCCGGCACTGTAGGTGGCCGAACCGGGGCAGAGGATATTACTGCCCGCGTCGACCTTGGTCATGCTGGCGCCACTGGCCGTCGCCCGGACCTGGGTGGTCCCGGTGGAATTGACGACCGAGAAGGTGACGCTGTTGCTGGGCCCGGACCCCCGGTAGTTGCACACGATGGGGCCGAGGAACGTGCTGCTGCTGGAGGTGACCTGCACGTTGTTGATGCGCAGCGTGCCGCTTCCGGAGGCGTAGGAGAGGTCGCCGCCGTTCCAGGGCAGGCCGACCGGGGTGGTGGTGGACGTCCCGCCGGCGCTGTTCGTGCAGGCCGGGCCGGGGGAGTTGTAGAAGTTGTAGACCGAGACGTTCAGGTTCGACCCGTTGGAGGCGACGCCGGCGTCGATGTTGCCCCGGTTGCAACTGGCGGTGCCGAGCGAGGTGGTGACCGAGACCGGGGAGGTCAGCACCATCCGGATGTTGCCGCTGTAGGGCGAGCCGTTGGCGAGGATGACGGTCGGCGGGGCCGCGTGGGCGGGGGGCGCGGCGAGCGCGGTTCCGGCCGCGGCGGCGGCCGCGGTGAGGGCGAGTTTGCGGACGTGTTTCATCGGCTGCTCCCTAGAAATCCGCCGGGGCCGTCAGAGTAAAAAGCACGACAAGGGCGGTCAATAGCCACGTCGTCGCGAATTCACTCGAACACGAAGCGCTTCCCTTTTCACTCGGGAACGACTATTGCGATAAGCGCTTGGTGGGCGATTCCCCGGCCGCGAATTCGGCCCACCGGCAGGCGCACCACCGGCTCGGCCCGGCCTGGCAGGTCAGCGCCCGCATCGCCTGGTAGACGCAGAGCAGCGCCCAGATCTCCTGGACGACCATGTCCGGATTCCGCGAACGCAGCACCGTCCCGCGCCCATGCCACCCGGGCCTCATCCAGGTCAGGGCGTCATCGAAGGTCCAGCGCCCGGCGTACCGGGCCGCGAGCTCGGCCGCCGGCGCCCGTACGGGATCGGTGAGCGTCGTCGCCAGCGCCCCGCGCGCGAGGGTGGGAACGACCCGGAACGGAACGCCCGCGATCTCGCACAGGCGCGTACCGTCGGCGAGCACGTCCCCGGCGGACGACCCGGGCGGCCCGGGGAGCTCCAGGAGCAGGTCGGTGCCGGTGCGGGCCGCCCTCCGCACCAGGTCCGGGGACCACGCCCCGGCCGGGGCGGCCAGCAGCGTGCCGGGCCGCAGGCACCGCAGCAGGCGTCCGGCGAGGACCCGTTCGGCGACCGCCGAGCTGCCGAAGGTGGCGTCGACCAGGGCGTGGCTGCCTTCCTCGGCCACCGCGAAGACCCGCACCTGGGGGAACCGCGCCGCGTCCCCGGGGTAGCCGAACGCGGAGTTCTCCTCGCTCTCCGGGACGTCCAGCGCCGTACCGTCCAGCGAGAGCAGCCGGAGCCCCCGGTACCGCGCCACCGGGGCGCCCGGCTCGGCGAGCGGGCCGGCCATCCGCTCGAACAGCACCCGGAGCGGATCGGAGCCCACCCGCGCCCGCGCCCGGCTGATCGCCGACGCGCTCGGCGCGCGCTCCCACGCCCTGCTTCCCCGCGACCTCCATGACAGCCCGTCCAGCAGGATCCGCATGACCTGGTCGTAGTTGTGGTCGGCGAGCAGGCACAGCGCGAGGACGTAGTAGATGACCAGCCGTGCCGGCAGCGCCCGCCGCCTGCGGTCGGCGCACCCGCTGACCCGGATCACCTCGTCCAGCAGGGACACCGGGACCAGCGACACCAGCACCCCGATGGACACCCGGTCGGTCAGGCGCTCGGCCGGGACCGCCATCATCCGCCCGGTGCCGGCCACCTGACCAGGCTAACGCCGCACAAGCAAGCGCTTGAGTAAATAGCCGCTTCCGGCCGTCCGGCCCCGGCCGTCCGATCCCGGCCGCGCGGGCGGGTGCCGGCGCCCGGCCTCAGCCTGCCGCCGAACGCTGGTGCTGCTCCGGCAGCCGGCTCTCGGGATGGACCCACGGCACGACGTTGTCCAGGCGCCCGGCCCCCGCCCTCTCGCGCTCCCGCCGGAAGAACGCCAGGACCTCCCGGTCGGAGTGGCGCAGGCTGAAGTGGGTCAGCACGAACAGCGTCCCCGGGTGTGCCTCGACCACCGGCCTGAGCCGGCTCCAGACCGTGTGGCCGACCCGTTCGGCGCGTTCCATCTCGGCGTCGTCGAGGAACGTGCACTCGGTGATGACGACCGGGTAGTCGAAGAGCCACGGGTTCCGCTCGAACACGCTCACATGCGTGTCCCCGAGGAAGGCGAACAGCGGGCGCCGCACCTCCCGTTCGACCTCGGCGCCCTCCTGGCGCTTCCGCGCCATGATCCGTCCGAACTCCCCGCCCCGGCCCTCCTCCAGCAGGGCCCGGCGCAGTTCCGCGTACTCGGGCCGCAGTTCCTTGCTCGACTCGGAGAAGGCATAACCCACGCAAGGCACCTTGTGCTCGCACCCGACCACCCGTACGTGGTGCCCCCGGCGCCCGAAGGTGAACTCGTCGTCCTGCCCTACGCCGTGCAGCCGAGCCCCCTCGGCAAGGGCCGGATCGTAGCCCGCCCCATGGTTCAGCTCGGCCGACGCACGCAGGTAGGACTTCACGTACGGCACCGCCTCCGCGGGCAGGTAGATGTCCGTACCGGCCTTGGCCGCGAGAAAGTCCAGGTCCTTGGAGTGGTCGTGGTGCGTGTGCGTAAGGAAGACCGCGTCCACCTGCCGCCCCTCGCACAGCCCCGCGTCAAGGGAGCACCGGAGCTGGGGGACGTGGAAGAAGGTCTTGTCGTTCGCACGCGAATACCCGGTGAGCGTGAGGCTCGTCCCCGGGATGGTCCACGTCTTCCACTGCCGGAACGGATGCCCCCGTTCCAGCCGTTCAGGGTGCTCGGCCAACGTCATCAGGCGAACCCCCATTCTCGAAGACGCCCGACACTAGCGAAGAGACCGGCCGATCACCTCCTGGTTTTCTCCCGCCCCGCGGCCATCCCCGCATCGCTCATCGATCTCGGCATGTCGCCGCTGGTTGTGGGGAGATGCCTGGAATGAAACTCGGCCGATTCACCTCATCGGAAGGCCGCGCGGCCTTCGATGCCGCCTACGATGCGGGACTGCGGACGCTCCCGGAGCCGGCCGAGAGCACCGACGTGCCGACCGCGTTCGGCCGGGTGCGCGCGTACCGTTTCGGTGACGCCCCCGGCCCTCCCCTCGTCCTCCTGCACGGCAGGGGCGCGACCGCCGTCTCCTGGGAGCCGAACATCGCTCCCCTGGCCGAACACCTCCGGGTGTACGCGATCGACCTGCTCGGCGAACCCGGCCGAAGCGTCCAGACCGCGCCCATCCACGACGCGGACGACCAGGCCGCCTGGCTCGCCGAGACCCTCGACGGCCTCGGCATCGAGGCCGCCCACCTCGCCGGCACGTCGATCGGCGGCTGGCTGGCCTGCAACCTGGCGGTCCACAGGCCCGAGAAGGTCGCGTCCCTGGCCCTGCTCGACCCGGCCGCCACCTTCGCGCGCTTCCCGATGGGCATGCTGCTCCGCACGATCCCCGTCCTCGTGCCGTTCACCGCGAACTGGGCCACGCCCCGCTTCATGCGCTGGATCGACGGGCAGGGGCACCTTCCCGGCGACGACCCCCTGGGACTGATCATCAGCACGGCCCTGCGGCACTACCGCCCCGCTCTGCCGCCCCCTCGCCTGTTCACGGACGACCAGCTGCGTTCCCTCATCGTGCCGACCCTCGTCCTCATCGCCGGCCGGAGCGTCGTCCACGACCCGCGCCGTGCCGTACAGCGCGCCGAGGCCCTCGTCCCGAACGTCCAGGCGGAGCTGTGGCCGGACGCGACCCACACCATCGCCTCCCAGTGCGCCGACGAGGTCAACGCCCGGATCCTCCGCTTCACCTCCAGACCATGACCGAACGCGTACTGGGCGTGGACGCCTGCGCCGCCGGGTGGGTCGGCATGGCCCTGGACGAGGCGGTCACCCCGTACTTCGCCCCTCGCATCCACGAACTCGTGGACGCCGCCGCCCCCGTCACCGTCGTCGCCATCGACATCCCGATCGGCCTCGCCGACAACGGCCTCCGCCAGGCCGACCTACTCGCCCGCCAGGAACTCGGCCGTCGCCGCTCGACCTTGTTCATGACCCCCGTCCGCCGGGCCCTGGAAGCCGGCACCCACGCCCAGGCGACCGAGATCAACCGCCGCCTCACCGGCAAGGGCGTCTCCATCCAGGCGTTCGCCCTCAAGCCCAAGATCCTGGAAGTCGACCGCTGGGTCCGCCGGAACCCCCCGTACCGCGTCGTCGAGGTCCACCCCGAACTCTCCTTCGCCCGCATGTCCGGCGCCCCCGTCCCCCCGAAGACCACCTGGGCCGGCGCCGAGACCAGACGCCGCCTCCTGGCGGGCGAGGGCATCCACCTCACCGGCGACCTGGGCCCCGCCGGCGCCAACGCCCGCGTCGACGACGTCCTCGACGCCGCGGCCGCGGCCTGGACCGCCCGCCGCGTAGCCCGAGACCAGGCCAGATGCCTCCCCGCCCCACCCGAGACCTTCACCGACCGGCACCCCTGCGCCATCTGGACCTGACCTCGACTTGACATGGTGGACTACATCCCTTTTCACGATCAGTGAAGTATGGGAGACAAGAACCATGGTTCTCTCGGAAGACGCGTGGAAGCATCTCGTCTCGCTCGGCGGCATGCGGCGTCACGAGGCGGGGACCACCCTGCTCTTGCAGGGGGACCCACCGGCCTTCGTGCTGGCGTTGGTGTCCGGACGGGTCAAAGTCGTACAGGCATCGGCCGACGGCGACTCGCTCGTCCTCGCCGTCCGGGGCCCCGGAGAGATCCTGGGTGACTACTCGGTACTCGGAGACACTCCTCGTTCGGCCACCGTGATCGCAGTCGACCGATGCGAAACACGGTCCGTGCCGGCCGACCGGTTCCTGGCGTTCGTACGGGCCCACGGGCTGGAAGCCCAGCTGTTCCGGCATGCGATCGGCCGCATCCTGGAGGGCGAGACATGGCGTGCGGAGATGGCCACGCTACCCGCGGGCCCCCGCCTGGCGAGCACCCTCATCCGTTTCTCGACACCCGGTCATGCCGTACGAGCCGATGTGGAGCTGGATCAGACCGAACTCGGCCGGGCCACGGGACTGGCACGCAGCACGGTCGCCGCCGAGCTCTCACGCCTCCGCGACCTCGGCCTCATCACCACGGGCCGACGCCGGGTCACCATCACCGACCCCGCGGGCCTGAGGACCTTGGCCGGATCGGGCCGCCGCTACGTCTGATTTCAGACAGTCTCCCCGCCCGCCATCACCGATCGTGGTGACTTGGTCACATATTCGGGTATGAGGGGAGATCGACCGTGCCATCGATGCAGAGCCTGCTCGTCGTCGACACCAAGGGGTTCAGCGGCCATCCGGATGCCGTTCTGCCCATACTCCACACCGAGATGCGGGACGCCCTCTCCCAAGCCTGCGAGCACAGCGGTCTGGGGGAGGCATGGAAGGCGGCCCGCTTCCAGCAGAGCACGGGGGACGGCGTCCTCGCCCTGCTCCCGCTCGACGCGATGGAACAGCTGATCCACCCGTTCCCCATCCGTCTCCAGGAGGCCCTGGCAACGGCCGCGCGACGACTGCGCGCCGACGGAGCGCGGCTCCGGTTGCGGGTGGCGCTGCACGTCGGGCGGGTCGATGACGAGCACCCGGTGACGGCGGGCATCTCCACGTCCACCGTCGACGTCAACCGGCTGCTGGACTGCAAGCCGTTGCGGGCCGCGCTGGACGAGAGCCATCCGGACGTGACGTTCACCGCCGTCATCGTCTCCTCGGAAGCCTTCAAGATGTTCGTTGAGGGCGGCCACACCGGACTCCACCCCAGTCAGCTGAGGCCGGTGAGGGCGGAGGTGAAGCAGTTCGACCAGCCGGCCTATCTGTACGTTCCGACTCCCTCATGGCGAGAACACCCGCCCACCTCCGAGCCGACCACGCTCCCCGCTCCCTCCCCCGCACCGCCTTCGGGCGGGGGCATCTCGATGGGGAACGTAGAGATTCCGGGTCAAAGAAGTCAGAACAGTTTCGGTAACCAGGTCGGCGGCGACTACCGCCAGGAGCGCTCGTGAGAGCCCCGGGCCCCTCCTTCGGCGACGTCCATATCGCCGGGGACGAGTCGATGAACGCCTTCGGCAACACG
Source organism: Actinomadura viridis (assembly GCF_015751755.1). GTDB lineage: Bacteria > Actinomycetota > Actinomycetes > Streptosporangiales > Streptosporangiaceae > Spirillospora > Spirillospora viridis. Next base: position 7,668,327 of record NZ_JADOUA010000001.1, on the reverse strand, counting down.
GTGGACGGCGACCTCGTCCAGATCCAGAACCGCTTCGTGCGCGGGCGTCCAGCAATGTATCTGGGCCCGACCGAGATCAGAGAGCGCATCGCCTGCTACGTCCCGCCCCGCAACCATGAGCAGGCGTTGAAGACCCTGTTCACCGACCACGCCGTCCTGCTCTGCGGACCGTCCGGGTGCGGTCGGGAGACGACCGCGATCGCCGCCCTCAACCAACTCCATCACGGGACCACCATCCGCCGCTTCTCCACGGACGAGGAGGAGAGCGAGGAGATCACCGCCGGGGGCCCTCGTGGCTACATCATCCGTGACGCAGACGCCTCTCCTTCCCAGCTGCTGCACTGCGTCGACAACGCGCGCGAGGCAGGCGCCTACCTGGCGATCATCGCCGACACGGCCGACCACCTCCACCTGGACCTCCGACCGATCGAGATCGAGCCCCCGAACGCCCTGGACGTCTACCACCGACGGCTCGCCCACCGCAGGCTCGGTCCGCACTGGTCCCATTGGGACGACGCCCGCGACCTGCTCAACGGCGCGCTGCCCAAAGACGCGAGACGGCTAGCGGAGATCGCCGAGAAGATCGAGCAGCGCGGTGGCACCCCAGAGGCCATGAGGGCGGAAGCCCTCCAGGCATACCGCGGGTGGAACGACGAGCTCTCAAGCTGGTTCAAGAAGAACAAGCAACCGCACGATCAGGCCCTGCTGGTGGCAGCGGCGACCCTCGCACCCGCCCCTGAGAACAACGTCTACCACGCCGCCCAAACCCTGGCGCAACAACTCGACATCACCGTGAACGGCGCCGGCCTGGCCTGGGTCCCTTTGGCAGGTGTGCGCACGTTCCTGAAGGCCGACCCCGGCAAGGACAGCATCGCGTTCAGCCGACACGGCTACGCCGACTCGGTGTTGCAGCATGTCTGGGCCGACTATCCACTGAGCCGCCCGGCCCTCCTCACCTGGTTGGCCGACCTGCCCACTGATCCGGACGTACCCGAGCCCCTGGCGAAGACGATCGCTGCAAGGTTCGCCGATCTGGCCGCCGAACACGGAGACGCCAAGCAGATCACTAGAACGGCCCTGCGTTGGGCTGAGGCCGATAAGTCCGGTCTGGCCTACATCGCTCTGGCTCGCACCTGCCTCCACCCGGTGGTCGGAGGCCGCATCCGAACGCAGCTGTACGAGTGGTCTCGTACTGCGCGAGCACATCAGAGCCTGAAGCTGACGATCGCCCGAGTCTGCCAAACGCTCGGCGACGTCCATCCGTCCATCGCGCTGACGAGGCTCAAGCACCTCATCACGTACGGCAACGTCCAGATCCTCAACGAGGTGGCCACTGTCATACTGGCCCTGGCAGAAGAGCACCGCCGCGAGGTCCTCAAGGCCATCCTCACTTGGTGTTCCGATAGTCCGGAGAGACTCTCGCCCACCGCTTCGCAGCGCCGGAAGCGGGCAGGAGCAGTCATCTTCCTCCGACTGGCGCAACCGCCTCGGCCCAGCCTGTTCAACGGCTCGCACGCCCTATCTCCGCGCAACTGCCTACCGGCATGGCAGGCGGCATTCCGCCATACCCCAGAGACAACCTTTCAGAGCGTCCTCCACCACTGGCTGGACACGGCCCTGCTCAATCCCCAACTCCGAGATCAGCTCGTGGAGACCCTTCGAGACGCGGCGCGACCCTGGGTGGAAGCACCGCAACCACTCACCCACCACCCGATCGTCGCCCCCGACACCGCCCGCATTCTGATCGACAACGTCCGCAGGTGGGCCGCACTCCACCCCTCAGACCGAAACCGCCGCGCCATCAGGGACGACATCGTCATCCCCCTGCTCCGCCCATGGCTGCTCCGCATCGTCTTCGTGCTCTGGGTATGGCTGCGCACCACAGCGGAGACCATCCGCTCCGGATAACAGGTTCCCAGCCCGACCGGATGGGTGAACCAGCCCGTGGACAGCCGGTCTTGATCCCTTAGGCCAAACAGTGCACTGAGGTCTCCAAGAGATCGCCAGACGTCATCGAGCGAGCCAAGTCCAACCATGTACGCAGGTCACGCCTGTTCGTAAGGCGGAGGTTTCAACTCCCGCAGGGGGAAGCCCACTGCTAGGGAAGGTTGTCGAAGCGCCCCTGTTTGATCGCCGCGGTCAGCCCTCTCCAAGCTCCCGGAGAGAACACCACCTGGGTTCCCTCCGGGAGCTTGGAGTCCCGGACGGCGATGCCTCTCCCCAGGTCAGCCACTTCGACACAGGCCCCTTGCTGCTGGCTACGGCTGCTCTTCCGCCAGGCAATGCAGGTTGCAGTCTCGCTAGGGCCAGCGGGGGAATGGGCCACGTCAGTACTCCTCGATCACCTCGGCGATCAACGCCAGGGAGTCCTCTCGGCTGAGAGCGCTCGCACATAGACGTTCAAACGCGATCGTACATACCTCAATCTCCGATTCCCTCTCCAAGTAGAGATCGCCGGCAAGGGTCTCCATATAGACCACTGGCCGGTCCGTCTGATCGGGGAAGGTCATGATGATGAACGAGCCAGTCGTACCAGGATGAGCGCCCGCGCTGAACGGTACGACCTGGATGGTGAGCCGCGACCGTACCGACGCCTGGATCAGGTGACGGAGTTGGCGTTGCATCACGTCCACCCCACCGATGGGCCGCCGCAGCGCTGCCTCGTCCATGACGAGCCATAGACGAGGAGGATCCTCGTGATCGAGTACCCCCTGACGTTTCAGTCGGACCTCGACACGTCGTTCGATCTCTTGCTCGCCGATCTCATACGGACCACCGCGCATCAGCGCTCGTGCGTACTCGGGTGTCTGGAGGAGGCCAGGTATCACCAGGGGCTCGAAGTTGTGAATGGCCGCGGCCTCGCACTCGAACCCGATGTAGTGCGCATACTCCTCGGAGAGGACGTCGCGATAACTGTGCCACCACCCCTTCTCCCGCGCTGCACGAGCCAGTTTGATCAGGGACTCCCGCTCCTCGCCCGCAACCTCGTACAGGTGCAGAAGTGCACGGACATCACTCGGCTGAGCGCTGCGCCTTGCTGTCTCGATCCGGCTGAGCTTGGTCGGATGCCAGTCCATCTCACCGGCGACCTGATCGATCGTCAGTGACCGTTCCTCGCGCAGCCGTCGCAGGTCCGCGGCCAGTCTGCGACCACGAACAGTGGGATTCGGACCAAGAACCATAAGTCACCTCATCTGCCCATCAGTACACAGCCTTGTTGGCCGCAGGCGGCCAACAAGGCTTGGCAACTGCCAGAAGGCAGTTGCCATCACCCATCCTTCACGCCATCCTTGACTACACATTGTCATCTCTTGATCACGCAGGAGTGGCAAACCAGGAAGAGGGCGCTCAGCTCACGCGTATCGCCCTCACCACATGCTCGAGGTGGGTGACATGCACGTCCAACGCATACAGCCAAGTCCAGAAGTAAGCGGACACCCCGCGGAGATCCCCATCGGTGGCGCGTGTGCTCGGCTGCTACCGCCCGATGCCCGAAGCGCCAACACCGCCCGATCTTTCGTGCAGGCGGTCATGCACCGACTAGGTATGGCGCGCGAGCTGATCGAGAACGGAACGCTCGCAGTGAGCGAGCTAGCCACCAACGCCTATCGGCTAGCAGAAGGGCTCGATCCGTGTACTCGTACCGTCAGCCCCGAGCTCTGGATATGGGCGCGCTCCTATCCACACCAAGCGTTGGTCGTCACCGTCTTCGATGGCTACCAGACCCCACCGCCACAGGAAACCGGCTCCGCCCTCTGGGCCGAGCACGGAAGAGGGCTCAACATCGTGGCGGCCGTCTCGTCCTCCTGGGGAAGCCATCCCTCCCGTGCCCGATTCACCAGCCCGCCGGTGATTGGAAAGGCGGTGTGGTTCACTCTGCCGCTACCGCCCACTTGGCGACACCGCACGCGCATAGCTGATCCCCGACGTACCGCAGTTCAACTACACGCACTGCTGGCCGCCCGGGGCATCGGTGGCATCATCCGGAAGGACGCACGAGCCGTCTCTCTGGTCTCCGTGCCCTGTGGCCTCAACATCCGCGTCCAGCCAACAACCTTCACGTTGAACGACACCAACGGCGTTACCATCCGCCGTCCGCTGGTCGACCTCCACGACCTTGCCGAGCTGGTCGTCCAACGCACCGAGGAAATCACCCCGTAGATATAGAAGCCTGACGCCGACTGCCTGTATCAAGGTCAAGCTCCAGGGGGCTGATCACATGATCGTTCTACCTCAGTAGCAGCCGTCGCGCTACCCCGGACGACTCAACCGCGACACCTCTGTCGAGGACCACGCGCTTGGTCAGGATGGAGGCCGTCACCATGTCGTGGTGATCAGCAGCTTGGCCAGGTCGAGCAGGACGCGCGGATCATATTGACGCGTGGTGGTTGGTTACCACTGAGCACTGTAAGCAGGCACACCGCGTTTGCCGGGGTGACCCTCCTAGGGGTCAGCGGACGTTTCTGGGGCGGAATTGGATGCTGATCCTCGGGCCCAGGGCTCGGGTGCTCTTGGGGACGGCGTGTTCCCAGGTGCGCTGGCAGGAGCCGCCCATCACGATGAGGTCGCCGTGGCCGAGGTCGTGCTTGATCGTCGGGCCGCCGCCGCGGGGGCGGAGGAGGAGGGCTCGGGGGTCGCCGACCGAGATGATGGCGACCATGGTGTCCTCCGTACGGCCGCGGCCGATGGTGTCGCCGTGCCAGGCCACGCTGTCGCGGCCGTCGCGGTAGAGGCAGAGGCCGGCGGTACGGAAGGGCTCGCCCAGCTCTGCCTGGTAGTGGGTGTTGAGGGCGGCCTTCGCCTCGTCCAGGACGGGGTCGGGCAGCGGGTCGTCCTCGTCGTAGAAGGCCAGAAGGCGGGGGACGTCGACGACGCGGTCGTACATGTGGCGGCGTTCGGCTCTCCAGGGGACGGTCTCGGCCAGCCGCTCGAAGAGGGCGTCGGCGCCGGCGATCCAGCTCGGGCGCACGTCGATCCAGGCGCCGTGGGCGAGCCGGGTGCGCCGGACGGAGGAACCGAGCTCGCGTGGGCCCGTCTCGTCCCAGCAGTCCAGCAGCGACCCTTGGAAGGGACCGGTCATGCCTCCAGGGTACCCGTGGGGTCAAACATATGTTCGATCATGTCGGCGTGGAGTTCGGAACGGACGAGTTCGAGGAGGCGGCCCATCCAGTTGCGGCCCTTCTCCCCGTGCGCGGCCCAGTAGTCGGAGCCTCCGCCGTAGTGGAGCGGGGCATCGCGGGTGGCCAGGAGGACTTCGGCCAGTTCGGGGTGGGTGCGGAACTTGGTGCGCAGGAGCCTGGCCATCACGGCGGCGCGGGCGTCCGGCCAGCCGGGGACGCGCGGGGCGTCGCGGGCCAGGCGTCCGGCGTCGAACGGGCGCTCGGCCCGGCGGACGCGGTCACGGATCTCGGGATTAATGGTCGAGAGGGCCCAGTACGCGTGGTGGACGGTCGGGTAGGTGACCGAGGCGATGGTGATCGGGGCCGGGTACTCGTTCTGGAGGACGTGGGGGCCGGGGGTCTCGGGCCAGCCGTTCGGGTAGTGGCGTTCGGGGATGTGAAGCGCGCCGGCCGGGGCGGTGTCCGGGTCGTCGGCGGGGCGCCGGGGGACGTAGGCCTCCTGGGCGCGGGCCCGGTCGGCGAAGTAGGCGAGGGCGTGCTCTCGGGTCCGTTCGGTGGCGGCGGGGACGGTACCGCTGGATCTGTAGGTGATGAGGGGTTCGCCGATGTCGGTGCAGAGGGCCACGAGGGGGCCGTCCTTGCTGTCCATGTCACCGAGGGCGTAGGTACGGAGGTGTTCGGGGATGTCCAGATAGGCGGCGCGGAGGGCGCGGCGGTCGGCCTCGGCGCGGGTCTCCAGGTAGTGGTCGAGCGCCAGGCGGCAGCGGGCGGTGGAGTCCGGGCGGCCGTTGAGCCGGTCGATCTCGTCGGCGACCTCGCCGAGCAGCGTCTCGGGGGTGAACGCGGTGCGGGGTTCGTCGAAGCGCCAGCTCGCCAGGTGGTGGGCCGAGGCGCGGGCGCCCGGTTCGAGGGTGGTGGCGATCCAGCCTGATTCGAGCTTGGCTCGGAGGCCGTCCAGGTCGACCCATTCCCAGCACCAGAGGGCACCGTCGGCGAAAATCAGCAGATCGGTCAGGTGGTAACCCAGGTTTTGGATGAATATGGGCCGCCAGGTGCCCTCGATCCGCTCCCCGTCGACGATTCGGTACGTCCGTTTTCCCCTCACGCGGGAACACTAGTACTCGGCGAGGGCCCGTTCGATGATCCGCGGGGTGTGCTCGGGCGCCGCCGCCTCGGTGACCAGGGTGTTGAAGATGTGCCAGTGGTGCTCGATCTCGCCGGGCCTGGCCGGGTAGACGCCCTCGCCGTCGCGTTCGAGGTAGACCAGGTCGGGCAGGGTCTGCTGCGGGAAGCGGACGAGGGTGAGCGGGCCGCCGGCCGCGACCCGGCCGCCGATGTTGAACGGGGCGATCTGGACGGTCACGTTCGGCCGCCAGGAGATCTCCCTGAGGTGCTCCAGCTGGCCGCGCATCGTCACGGCGTCGCCGACCGGCCGCCAGAGCGCCGCCTCGTCGAGGACGACCCACAGGTTGACCGGGCGCGGGCGGCGGCGCAGGATGCGGCGGCGCCTGGCCAGCAGCTCGACGCGCCGGTCGGGTGCCTGCTCGCCGATGACCTCGCGCGCGTACGCGTCGGTGCGCAGCAGCTCGGGGACGTAGCGGTCACCGAAGCAGCGGACGAGGCGGGCGGCCTGCTCGGCGCTCAGGTAGCGGCGCATCCACGGCGGGACGACGTCGCGGTGCCCGTACCACCAGGGGCGGGCGTTGGCCTGGTCGGTGAGGGTGAGCAGGGTCGAGCGTTCGGCCTCGTCGCGGATCCCGTAGGCGCTGAGCAGCTCGGCGACGTCGGCGTGCCGCAGCCCGGTACGGCCCCGTTCGATCCGGGAGATCTTGGAACGGGACGCGCGGATCGTCCTGCCGGCCTCCGCGCGGGACATTCCCGTGGCCTCGCGCAGATCGCGGAGGCGCTGGCCCAGGAGCATCCTCGGGACCAGCGGGTCCCCGCGCACGAGCGGCGGGTTGCTGCCGGCGGACTCGCTTCTGACAGTCGCTGCGGAGGCCAAGGGGGCTCCTCACGGAAGACTGCATCTTGCACGACCATTTTCACTATAGCTCTGCAATTGCAGATGGCTGTGCACATGCTCGCACTCACCGTGAGCATACTTCGGGGGGACCGCGATAACCTGGAGTTTGTTACGGTTTGCGCGCGACCGCACACATAGAGGGGCTTTCTTTGGCCGTATGCGCGATCTCCGGACGCCACCGTTCGAGCGGGACGATCCCCGGCTCGACCGGTTCCAGACCCTCGAAGTAACCGGAGACGAACTCGGGGGAACGCAGGCGATAGGGGACGGCGCCGGTGTCGTCGTAGCCGCTCTGCGCCTTGTTGAACGCCGGGTCGTCGCCGGTGCAGTCGTAGAGCGTGAAGTAGCTGCCCGAGGGCAGTTCGGCGATCAGCCGGCGGACGATCGAACGCGCCTCCGCGTCGTCGACGATGTGCCCCATCACGCCCATCAGCATGAGGGCGACGGGGCGGGTGAGGTCGAGGGAGGGCCGGACCCGTTCGATGACCTCCTCGGGCCGGTGCAGGTCGGCGTCGATGTAGGTGGTGGTCCCTTCGGGCGTGCTGGTCAGCAGGGCGCGGGCGTGGGCCAGGACGAGGGGGTCGTTGTCCACGTACACGATCCGGGCGTCGGGGGCGACCCGCTGCGCCACCTCGTGGGTGTTGTCGACGGTGGGCAGGCCGGTGCCGATGTCGAGGAACTGCCGTACGCCCGCCTCGCCGGCCAGGAAGCGGATCGCGCGGGCGAGGAAGTAGCGGCTGGAGCGGGCCAGTTCCACGATCTCGGGGAACACCGCGACGTACTGGTCGCCGGCCACGCGGTCGACCTCGTAGTTGTCGACGCCACCGAGCCAGTAGTTCCAGATACGGGCCGAATGCGGCACCGAGGTATTGATCTTGGAGGCGGGATCCTGGACGGGGCCGGGAGTGGTGTCCTGCACGTCCGACTTCTCCTTTCGGCGTCGCATCGGCTGACCTGCCCAACGTAGATGCATCACTGCCCGGATCGCCGAGATTCTCAGATGTGGACCTCCCCAAGCCCCTTCCCGCGAGGACCATAAGCCCCGATATCCACTGATCCACGCCAAAGACGCCACGCCACTCCCCCCTCGCGCATCCGCCACTGGAATCAATTCCCGCATTTTCGCTCTCGGTAGGGCATGGGGCGCCGGCAGGCGGGCCGCCGCCCTCGCGGCCGGCGGGCTCGGCGCGGACCGCCGGTTCGTCGATGCCCCCGGGGCGGCGCGCGGCACCTGCCCGGCCAGGACCGACGGCTCGCACTGTCTTGACAAATATTATTGTCGGTACCATGCTGAACATGTGGTCGACCTGGCCGTGGTCGCGAAGCCCGGCCCACGACCGGGCCCGCCGGAGCACCGAACGAGCGGACGAGCCGGCGTCGCCGACCCGCCCGCGTGCCTGAGAGACCAAAGGAGACATGAGGATGAGAAAGATCGTGAGCGGCCTCTTCATCTCGCTCGACGGCGTGGTGGAGGCCCCCGACCAGTGGCACTTCCCGTACTTCGACGAGGAGATGGGCGAGGTCGTCCAGGGCTTGATGGACGGCAGCGACGCGATGCTCCTGGGCCGCCGGACGTACGAGGAGTTCGCGTCGTTCTGGCCCACCTCGACCGACGAAGGCGCGGAGCACATGAACGGCACCCCGAAGTACGTGGTGTCCAACACCCTCACCTCGGCCGAGTGGCAGAACACGACGCTCATCAGCGGGGACGTCAACAAGGAGCTGGCCCGGCTCAAGGAGCAGCCGGGCGGGAACCTCGGCGTCACCGGCAGCGGGACGCTCGTCCGCTCGCTGCTGCGCGACGGGCTCCTCGACGAGCTGCACCTGCTGATGCACCCGATCGCGGTCGGCACCGGCAAGCGGCTCTTCGACGACGGCCCGCAGGTGCCGCTGCGCCTGACCGGCTCGAAGACCTTCGGCTCCGGCGTCCTGCACCTGACGTACGTGCGCGCGGATTCCTGAGCGAGGGAAGGGACACGTGGCGCGGCCGGTCAGCGGCCGGTCAGAAGCTCGAAGCACCCCTGACCGGCCGCGCCGTCGCTCCTTCCGTCAGGCCGCCGTCCCGCGCCGGGCCAGGCGCAGGATCAGGGGGGTGACCAGGATCAGGACGATGGCGGCGAGGAGGACGGCGGTGATCGGCTGGGTGAGGAACCCGGTGACGTCGCCGCCGAAGATGCGCATCGAACGGCGGAAGGACGACTCCAGCAGGCCGCCGAGCACGAAGGCCAGGACCAGGGGCCCCGGCTCGAATCCCACCTTCTTCATCAGGTAGCCGAGGACGCCCAGCCCGACCATCAGGAACATGTCGAACGCGCTCAGCCTGACCGTGTAGACGCCGATCATGGTGATGAGGATGGTCAGGGGCGCCAGGATGGTCGGCCGGACCCGCAGGACCCGGACGAACAGGCCGATCAGCGGCATGCTCATCGCCAGGAGCAGCAGGTTGCCGACGTACATCGAGTTGACCACGCCCCAGAACAGGTCGGGTTTCTCGTCCACGAGCGTCGGGCCCGGCGTGATGCCCTGGACCAGCAGCGCGCCGAACATGACCGCCATGGTGGCATTCGCCGGGATGCCCAGTGTCAGCAGCGGGATGAACGAGGAGGTCGCGGCGGCGTTGTTCGCGGTCTCCGGGCCGGCGACGCCCTGGACGGCACCCTTCCCGAACCGCTCCGGCCTCTTGGCGACCTTCTTCTCCAGCGCGTAGGCGGCCATGGACGACATGGTCGCGCCGCCGCCCGGCAGGATGCCGAGCAGGAAGCCGAGCACCGACCCGCGGGCGATCGCCCCCTTGGACTCGGTGAGGTCCCGGCGGGTGGGGTAGACGGAGCCGACGCTCGTCATCGGGGTGCCGGGACGTCGCAGCGACTCCAGGTTGTGCAGGATCTCCGCCACGCCGAACAGCCCCATCGCGACGATCACGAAGTCGATCCCGTCGAGCAGCCGGTCGGTGCCGAGGGTGAGCCGGGCGACGCCGTCCAGCGGGTCCTGGCCGACGGTGGCGAGCAGGAGGCCGACCGTGGCCATGAGGAGGCTCTTGAGCGGGGAGCCGGTGCCGAGCGTGGTGATCAGCAGGATGCCGAGCAGGGCCAGCGCGGTGTACTCGGAGGGCCCGAAGTCGAGCGCGAAGCCCGCCACCAGCGGCGCGACCAGCGTCAGCGCGACGATCGCCACCGTCCCGCCGACGAACGAGCCGATGGCGGAGATGCCCAGCGCGGAACCGGCGCGTCCCTGCCTGGCCAGCTCGTGCCCGTCGAGGGCGGTCACCACGGTGGACGCCTCGCCCGGCAGGCGCAGGAGCACGGAGGTGATCGTGCCGCCGTACTGCGCGCCGTAGAAGATGCCGGCGAGCATGATGATGGACGCGGTCGGCTCGATGTTGTAGGTGATCGGCAGCAGCACGGCGATGGTGGCCGCCGGGCCCAGGCCGGGCAGGACGCCGACGAGCATGCCGAGGGTGACGCCGAGCAGGCAGTAGAGGAGGTTCTCCGGCTGGAAGACGACGCCGAAGCCCGCGATCACCGGGGAGAGGAGGTCCATGTCGGTCTCACAGCTGGATCAGGTGGGGCAGCGACACCCCGAGTCCGGTGATGAACAGGAGGTAGAGGGCCGCCGTGGCGGTCGCCGCGACCGCGACCGTGACGCGCCAGCTCTCCCGGCCGAGTCCTTTCAGCCAGAGGACCAGGAGTGCGGCGGTGGGCACCTCGAACCCCACCAGCTCGAACAGGAACGCGTAGCCGAGGAGCGAGGCGACCGCGACGGCGACCGTCCAGGAGTCCCGGGTGAAGGGCTCCTCGTCGCCGCGGGGGCGCGACCGGATCGCCAGCAGCGCCGCCGCCACGACCATGGCGACGCCGACGAGCAACGGCCACAGCCCCGGCCCCGGGGCGGCCGGTGAGCCGACCCCGAGGCGCCAGGACATGACCGCGGCCACCAGGCCGATGACCAGGGGGACGAGCGCCGCCACCACGTTCTGGACGCGCGCGTACGCGGGGGTGCCGACGGGCCCGGACGGCTCCACGGTCTCGGAATGCTTCGCGTCCTCGGACGGTTTCGCGGTCTCGGACGGCTCCGTGTCCCCGGCGTCCTCCCCGGGTTCGGACCGTTCCGGGCTCACGGCTGCGCCTTGAGGTCGATGCCGAGGTCCCTGGCCATGGTCGTGAACCGCTGGCGGCTCTCGTTCAGCTGGGCGGCGACCTGCTCGCCGCCCGCGTTCCAGGGGACGATGTGGCTCGTCTTGAGCAGCTGGAGGTACTCGGGCGAGGCCGCGGCCTTGTCGATGGCGGCGGCCAGCTTGTCGCGCACGTCGGCGGGCAGGCCGGGAGGCGCGGCCACGAACCGGCGCTGGTCCACGAGGACGGGGTAGCCGGACTCCTTGGCCGTGGGCACGTCCGGCAGGGCCACGTGGCGACGGTCGGAGAACACCGCGAGCGCGCGCAGCTTGCCCGCCTGGACCTGCTTGTACGCCTCGGCGACGTGGACGGCGGCGACGTCGACCTTGCGGCCGAGCACCGCGGTCACGGTGGGCGCGCCACCGTCGAACGGGACGGGCGCGGCCTTCACCTTGGCCAGGCCGAACAGCAGGGTCTGCGAGAGCTGGCTGCCGGTCCCGGCGCCGGTGGTGCCGTACTTGAGGTCGCCGGCGCCGAGGAGGTCCTTGAGGGTGCGGTGCGGGGATCCGCCGGGCACCACCAGGACGTAGTCCTCGACGGCGAGGCCCTTGACCAGGGTCATGTCCTCGACCTTGATCGCGTCCGGGTCGTCGATCATCAGGGGGCCGACGGCGAACAGCGACTGCGGCATGACGGCGACGCGGTACCCGTCCGGCTTGCCGGAGAACACGTCCTTGCCCGCGATCTTGCCGTTGGCGCCCGGCTTGTTCACCACGACGGCCTTGGCGCCGAGCGGCTTCTCGAGGTTCTTGGTCAGGGCGCGGGTGAGGAGGTCGGTGCTGCCGCCGGGCTCCTGCGGCGCGGTGAACTCGACCGGCTTGGCGGGGTATCCGGACGAGTCCGCGTCGGCGCCGCCGCCCTTGACGGAACAGGCGGAGGCGGAGGCGGCCAGGGCGGCGGTCGCCAGGAGTACGCCGATTCTCATGTTCTCTCCGTTTCACCAGTGCGGAAGGGAGGGCGGGATCCGGCGGGGCCGGTTCCGGGGGGGCGGTCCTCGGAGTGGGCCTTGCGCATAGCTGGTACGGCGTCCCGGGCACGCGTGCCTACGACGCGCACCGATGACGTCTGGGGTCTGGAGCCGGGGGCGGTCTGGAGCCGGGGGCGGGGTGGGGGCGGGGCGGGAGCTGGGAGGGAGCCGAGTGGTGGGAGCCGTGGCGGAAGGCGGGGAGGGGGCCGGCGTGCCGGGCCGGGGTCAGTGACCTCTAGGCCCGCGTGCCGTCATCGAGGGCCGGGCATCCAGGTGGGGACGCGACGGTCTCTCCATCGCAGCGAACGTACACATTGACGTCACCTTGTCTCCATATATAACTGGATGACATGTGGCGAGAAGCTTTGCCGTATTTTGGTAGTGTGTCAATGCCCCCGCAGGGATCCGCCTCCCGCCGGGGCGCCGAGGATTCCTGTGAGGTGCGATGAGCGATCCCGAGCGGGGGGTACGGGGCGTCAAGTCGGCCGCCCGGACGATCGAGCTCCTCGAACTCCTGGCCTCGCGCGAGAACCGCCCGGCCCGCCTGCGCGAACTGAGCCAGGCGCTGGGCGCGCCGCGCAGCAGCGTCTACGCGCTCATCCGCACGCTGGTCGAGCACGGCTGGCTCCGCACGGACGAGACCGGCACCCTCTACAGCATCGGCGTCCGCGCGCTGCTGGCCGGCACCACCTACCTCGACACCGACCCGTACCTGCGGATCGCCCAGCCGCACATCGACGACCTGAGCGCGCGGCTGGACGAGACCATCCACTTCGGCCGGCTCGAACGGACCGACATCGTCTACCTGGCGACCAAGGAGTCGAGCCGGTACGTGCGGCCGTTCAGCCGGGTGGGGCGGCGGCTGCCGGCGTTCAGCACCGCCATGGGCAAGGCGCTGCTGGCCGAGCGGCTCGGCGCCGAGCACGAGGTGCCCATCCCGGATCCGATCATCCCGCTCACCCCCGGCACCCTGGTCGACCGCGACGCGCTGCGGCGGGACCTGGAGCTGACCCGGGAGCGCGGGTACGCGATCGACAACGAGGAGAACTACGTCGGCGTCACCTGTTTCGGTTTCGCGCTGCGCTACTCCTCGCCGCCGACCGACGCGATCAGCTGCTCGGTGCCCGTCGCCAACCTGACCGAGGACCGGACGCGGGAGATCGTCCAGGCGATGGAGCAGGTCAGGGTGGCCATCGAGCGGATGGCGCCGGTCGATCTGTCCGCGCCCGGCGGGATCTGACGGCCGGGCTCGACGCTTGGATCCCTTCTCCGGGGCCCTCCTGGTCGTGGCGGGCGTCGCCGCGGGCCTGGCCGGGTCGATCGCGGGCCTGGCCTCGCTGTGCAGCTATCCGGCGCTGCTCGCCTTCGGCCTGCCTCCCGTCGCCGCCAACGTCACCAACACCATGGCGATGTTCGCGAACACCGCCGGCGCCGCCGCGGCGTCCCGTCCCGAACTGCGCGGCCAGGGGCGGCGGGTCGCGAGGCTGGTCGCGGTGGCCGCCGCGGGCGGGTCCCTCGGGGCGGCGCTCCTGCTCAGCACGCCCGCCGAGGCCTTCGAGTTCGTCGTTCCCTGGCTGATCGCGCTCGGCTCGGTGCTGCTGCTGGCGCGCGACCGGCTCCGGCGGCTGGCCGAGGAACGGGCGGCCCGTTCCGCGGCGCCGCGGCGCCCCGCCTTCCTGCCGCTGGCGGCGCCGGTGGCGCTGGTCGGCCTGTACGGGGGGTACTTCGGCGCGGCGTCGGGGGTGCTGATGCTGGCCGTGCTGTGCGCCGCCACCACCGAGCCGCTGCCGGTGACCAACGCGGTGAAGAACCTGGTCACGGGTGCGGCCAACATCACCGCCGCGGTCGCCTACGCGTTCCTCGCCCCGGTGCACTGGCCGGCCGCGGCGGCGCTCTCGTGCGGCTGCCTGGCGGGGAGCTGGCTGGGGCCCAAGGTGGTGCGGCGGCTTCCGGAACGGCCGCTGCGCTACGCGATCGCGATGGCCGGCTTCGGCCTGGCCCTCTACCTCCAAGTCATATGATGACTTAGATTGTCATCATGATGACTTCGGCCGATCGCATCGCCCGCGTCCGCCTGTCCTCCCTCTACCTCCCGCTCGACACCCCGGTCAGCGACGCGAAGGTGCTCACCGGGCGGCAGCGGCCGATGACCGAGATCGCGTTCCTGTTCGCGGAGATCCGCTCGGAGCAGGGACACGAGGGGATCGGGTTCGGCTACTCCAAGCGGGCCGGCGGGCCGGGGCAGTACGCGCACGCCAGGGAGATCGCGGGTGAGATGGTCGGCGAGGATCCCAACGACATCGCCAGGATCTGGGACAAGCTGGTCTGGGCGGGCGCGTCGGTGGGGCGCGGCGGCCTGGCCACCCAGGCGATCGCCGCCCTCGACATCGCGCTGTGGGACATGAAGGCCAAGCGCGCGGGCCTGCCGCTGACCAAGCTGCTCGGCGCGCACCGCGACTCGGTGCGCTGCTACAACACCTCCGGCGGGTTCCTCCACACGCCGATCGAGCAGGTGCTGGAGAACGCCACCGCGGCGCTGGAACGCGGCATCGGCGGCGTCAAGATCAAGGTGGGGCAGCCCGACACCCGGGCGGACCTGGCCCGGGTGGACGCGGTCCGCGAGCACCTCGGCGACGCCGTCCCGCTGATGGTGGACGCCAACCAGCAGTGGGACCGGGCCACCGCCCACCGGATGGGCCGGGCCCTGGAGGAGCACGCCCTGACCTGGATCGAGGAACCGCTCGACGCCTACGACCACGCGGGGCACGCGGCGCTGGCCACCGCCCTGGACACCCCGGTCGCCACCGGCGAGATGCTCACCGGCGTGACCGAGCACGCCGAGCTGATCAGGGCGGGCGGCGCCGACATCGTCCAGCCGGACGCCCCGCGCGTCGGCGGCATCACCCCGTTCCTGCGGGTGGCCGGCCTCGCCGAGCACGGGCACCTCCAGCTCGCCCCGCACTTCGCCATGGAGATCCACGTGCACCTGGCCGCCGCGTACCGGACCGAGCCGTGGGTGGAGCACTTCGAATGGCTCGAACCGCTGTTCAACGAGCGCCTGGAGATACGGGACGGCAGAATGCTGGTGCCCGAGCGGCCCGGCCTCGGCATCACGATGAGCGAGCGGGCGGCCGCATGGATCGCCGAACGGTACTCCACTTGACGACACGGACCCAGCAACTGGTCGACACGCTCACCGCGCACATCCAGGAAGGCGTGATCCGGCCCGGCGAGCGGCTCCCGACCGAGAGCAGCCTGATCGAGACGCACGGCGTGAGCCGGACGGTCGTCCGCGAGGCCATCGCCCGGCTGAAGGCCGCCGGGCTGATCGAGACCCAGCACGGCCGCGGCAGCTTCGTGCTGGCCAGGCCCAGCACGACCGGCTTCGATCCGGCGCCGCGCAGCCGCCAGGACGTCCTCGACCTGCTCGACCTGCGGATGGGGATCGAGGTCGAGGCGGCCGGGCTCGCGGCGGACCGGCGCACCGAGCCGGCCCTGGCGGCGCTCGGCGAGGCCCTGGACGGCTTCGCCCGCGCCGCCGGCCATCCCAGCGCGGCCGTCAACGCCGACTTCCGGTTCCACCTGCGGATCGCGCTGGCCACCGGCAACCGCTACTACGGCGATCTGATCGCCTCGTTCGGCCCCGCGATGATCATCATGCCGCGCGAGCGGCTGCGCCCCGCCCGTCCGGACTTCGACACGATCGTCGCCGAGCACGCCAACATCCACGCCGCCATCGAACGCCGCGACCGCGAGGCCGCCCGCGCCGCCGTACGCGTCCACCTGTCCAACAGCCGGGCCCGGCTCCTGAACGGCTGATCCGCGGCGCCGGTTCGTCCCGGCGGTTCGGCCCGGCGGTTCGGCCCAGCGGTCCAGCCCGTGCGGGATCGGGCCCGGGGGTTCAGCCCGCGGGGTCGAGCCCGGCGGTCTAACCCGCACGGGAGGTCGAGCCCGGCGGTTCGGCCCGGAGGATTCCGATGCGCATGGGGATCGACGTGACCGCCGCCAGGCTTGCCCGGCCGCCCGGCGGGAAGGGGACTCCCCATGAAGGCCGTACGCGTTCACGAGTACGACGAGGCGCCCACCCTCGACGACGTCCCCGAACCGGCGGTGAACGGGCCGCACGACGTCGTCGTCCAGGTGCAGGGCGCCGGGGTGTGCCGGACCGACCTGCACATCATCGAGGGGCAGTGGAGGGACAAGAGCGGCGTCCGGCTGCCGTACGTCATCGGGCACGAGAACGCCGGGCGGGTCGCCGAGATCGGCCCGGCGGTGACGAACGTCGCCGTGGGCGACCCGGTGATCCTGCACCCGCTGGTCACCTGCGGGCTCTGCACGGCCTGCCGGGCGGGCGACGACGTGCACTGCTCGGCGTCCGCGTTCCCCGGGATCGACACCGACGGCGGAATGGCCGAGTACCTGCTGACCAGCGCCCGCAGCGTCGTCCGGCTCGACCCGTCGCTGGAGCCCGCCGACGTGGCCGCGCTGGCCGACGCCGGGCTGACCGCCTACCACGCCGTCCGCAAGGCGGCGCCGCGGCTCCGGCCGGGCACGACCGCGGTCGTCATCGGCGCGGGAGGGCTCGGGCACATCGGCGTCCAGGCGCTGCGCGCGCTGACGGCGACCCGGATCGTCGTCGTGGACCGTTCGGCGGAGGCGCTGGAGCTGGCCGCCGAGCTGGGCGCGGACGAGACCGTCCTCGCCGACGGCTCGCAGGTCGCCCGGGTGCTGGAGGCGACCGGCGGGGACGGCGCGCACGCCGTGCTGGACTTCGTCGGGGAGGGCGGCGCGATCGAGGACGGGATCGCGATGCTGCGGCGTGCCGGAGGCTACTTCGTCATCGGGTACGGCGGGCGGCTCGACGTCCCCACGATCGACATCATCTCGTCCGAGATCGACTTCATCGGGAACCTGGTGGGCACCTACAACGACCTGGTCGAACTGATGGCCCTCGCCGCGTCCGGCCGGGTCCGCCTGCACACGGTGAAGTACCCCCTGGACCGGTTCGCGGAGGCGCTGTCGGACCTCGGCCGGGGACGGGTGCGGGGCCGCGCCGTCCTCGTCCCCTGAGCGCCGGGACCGGCCCCGTCAGGCGACCAGCCGGGCGGAACGGGGCACCTCGGCGAGGGGGCGTCCGACCCGGAAGACGCTGAGCAGGCGGGACGGGTCGTCCACCCCCAGCATCCGGGCCAGCCGCTGCTTGGTCGTCTCCACGTCGATGACCTGGCTGAGCGGATGGGTGGTGTAGCCGAGCGTGGACAGGGTCAGCCACTGGCGCATCAGCACCCGGCCCGCCGCGACCTGCTCGGCCTCGCTGCACCCGGGCCGTCCCGCGAGGACGACGACCTCGCCGTCATGATCGAGGAGGCTCCGCGAGGCGGTGACGAACCTCCTGGTCAGCCCGAGCCGGCGCAGCACGGGGTAGAGGCGGGGCGACAGCGCGGCGCGCAGACCGCGCGTCTCCCAGCGACTCAGGCCCAGCGTCCGGTCGGTGAGACCGTCCTGCTCGTACCGGGGATCGTCGGGGGCCAGCCGCGTCCAGGCGCGCAGCTCGCGGACGATGGGCGGCGTGGCGAACAGGTGCCGGTCGGCGTCGCGCAACAACTCGATGAGCCGGCGGCACGGAATCCGCAGGACCTCAGCCTTCTCCTCCGCGGCCAGCTTCTCCAGGCGGCCGGTCACCGCCGGATCCAGGCGGCCCGGCGCGTAGGCGACCCGGGCCGTACGGCGGGCGCGCACGTCCTGGGTCGTGAACGGCGTCGTGTACGGCCCGTCCGCCCCGGCCAGATGGCCGATCCGGTGGGCGGTCTCGCTGTGGTCCTGCCGGAACCCCACGTTCAGGCCCGCGTCCGCGCAGACGATCAGGCACGTCTCGGCGAACGCGCCCAGCGCGAGCCGCAGGCCGCGCCCGGCTGGGTCGAGGGCCGGGAGCGTACGGGCCGGATCCCAGCCGATCTCCACCGTCTCCTCGTGGTGGCGGAGCACCCAGGGCTGGGTGTTGTGCGCGCTCGGGGCACGCCAGAAGTCCGGTTCGAGCTCGCGCAGTGCGTCGGGCTTCACGGGAACTCTTTCTCGTAGAACGTGTATCCGTGCGGAGGACGGCCGCCCGCCGCCACGCATCGTGCCGACGGACCACAGTTATCGCGTTCCACATAGGTACTGCGCGGGTTTTTATAACCTCCAGTAGGAAGACGGCCCTGCGCCTCCTGGACAGAAGCCGCATGTACCCGCTTCCCCGGGCGTCCAGGACGGCTCCCTTACGCCCGGCGGACGTTCGCGGGCACGCAGGCCTGGGGGGCAGCGAGCGCGCGGGCAGCGGGCATGCGGGCATGCGGGCATGCGGGCATGCGGGCCGAGCGTCCTCTGTTCAGGCGGACGGGCCCGCGGGGGATCCCCGCGGGCCCGTCCGGCGTGGGCTCAGTGCCCGCGGTCGATCCATTCCTGCAGGTGGGGCTGTTCGGCACCGATCGTGGTGCTGGGACCGTGCCCGGTGTGCACGACGGTCTCGGGCGGCAGCGCGAACAGGTGGTCGCGGATCGAGGCGATGATCAGGTTGAAGTCGGAGAACGACCGTCCGGTCGCCCCGGGACCGCCCTGGAACAGGGTGTCGCCGGTGAACACGACGCCGAGCTCCGGTGCGTGGAAGCAGCAGGCGCCGGGCGCGTGCCCCGGGGTGTGGATCACCTCCAGGCGCGTCCCCGCGATCTCGATGACCTGCCCGTCCTGCAGGTCTCCGTCCGGGCGGCGCTCGGTGTGCGTGAGCCTCCACACCGGCAGGTCCGCGGGATGCAGGAAGATCATCGCGCCGGTGGCGTCGGCCAGTTCCGGGGCGACCCGGACATGGTCGTCGTGGGCGTGGGTGGCCAGGATCGCCACCAGCCGCCGGTCGCCGACCACGTCCCGGATGGCGGCCACGTCGTGCGGGGCGTCGATGACCACGCACTCGGTGTCGTTCCCGAGGACCCAGACGTTGTTGTCGACGTCGAAGGTCTGGCCGTCCAGCGAGAACGTGCCGGAGGTGACGGCGTGGTCGATGCGGGCGGTCACGGGAAGACCACCACCGAACGCAGCACGTCGCCGTGGTGCATCTTGGTGAACGCGGCCTCCACCTCGTCCAGCGCGATGGTCTCGGACACGAACGCGTCCAGGTCCAGGCGCCCCTGCCGGTAGAGGTCGATCAGCATCGGGAAGTCGCGGGACGGCAGGCAGTCCCCGTACCAGGACGACTTCAGCGAGCCGCCGCGCCCGAAGACGTCCAGCAGCGGCAGCTCCAGCCTCATCTCCGGGGTGGGCACCCCGACCAGCACCACGGTCCCGGCCAGGTCGCGGGCGTAGAACGCCTGCTCGTAGGTCTCCGGCCGCCCCACCGCGTCGATCACCACGTCGGCGCCGTTCCCACCGGTCAGCTCGCGGATCGCCTCCACCGGGTCGGTGCCGGAGGAGTTGATCGTGTGGGTGGCGCCGAAGCCCTTGGCCCAGTCCAGCTTGCGGTCGTCGATGTCCACCGCGATGATCTTCGCCGCCCCGGCCAGCCGCGCCCCCGCGATCGCCGCGTTCCCGACCCCGCCGCAGCCGATCACCGCGACGCTGTCGCCCCGGGTGACCCCGCCGGTGTTGATCGCCGCCCCGAGCCCGGCCATCACCCCGCAGCCCAGCAACCCGGCCGCCGCCGGGCTCGCCTCCGGATCGACCTTGGTGCACTGCCCGGCCGCGACCAGCGTCTTCTCGGCGAACGCACCGATCCCCAACGCCGGCGACAGCTCGGTCCCGTCCGCCAGGGTCATCTTCTGCTTAGCGTTGTGGGTGTTGAAGCAGTACCAGGGACGGCCTCGCAGGCACGCCCGGCACTGCCCGCACACCGCCCGCCAGTTGAGGATGACGTAGTCGCCCGGCTCCACCTCGGTGACGCCGTCCCCGACCGCCTCGACAACCCCGGCGGCCTCATGCCCCAGCAGGAACGGGAACTCGTCGTTGATACCGCCCTCCCGGTAGTGCAGGTCGGTATGGCAGACCCCGCACGCCTGCACCTTCACCAGGGCCTCACCAGGCCCCGGGTCCGGCACCAGCACGGTCTCAACGGAGACCGGCGCCCCCTTGGCCTTGGCCACCACTCCGCGCACTTCGTGTGTCATGGACGGTTCATCCTCTCGCTGGGCCTCATCGCCTCTGACCACGATAGAGAGGAACCACGTCCACGCCTTAACGGCGGCCACGAACACACCGCCCCCATCGGCAGTTCAGGCGTCACCGCGATGCGGGGCACCCCGCCGTCTACGAAGGGGGCCTCGGATTGCTCATCCCCTGAGTTGGTTCAGAACGGGGGTTCGTCGGCGAGCGCGTCAGTCCACGGAGACGGAATCGGCCCGGGGGTGGACTGCTGCAATACGGCCACGGCGTCCTCGATGCGACCGAGTTCGAAAAGATACTCGGCCAGGGCGTGGGCGCTGCCGTCCTGCCGTTCGAGGACGGCGACGGCCTCCTCGGTACGGCCGGCGCCGGCCAGCAGTCCGGCGATGGCGGAGGCCGCGTACGAGGTGCCGCCCTCGGGGTGTGCTCGCGCCTCCTTGATCGCCTCCTCGCGCCGACCGCACGCGACCATCAGCGGGAGCCGCATCTGGAAGAACAGCCACTCTTCTTCGCCACGGCGCGCCTTAAGGCTGTCGAGGTAGGCCAGACCGTCCTCGGGACGGCCCTGGTCGGCGTACAGGGTGCACAGCATGTGGACGATCCAGTCCTCCGCGCCGCCGGGCGAGTCCGCGAGCGAGCGGATCACCTCCGTCGCTTCATCGCCACGACCGTGTCGGACCAAAAGTTCCGCGAGGTGCACCGGCCCATGGAACCGATGCTCCGGGGAATCCGCCGACCTCCGGTAGACCGCGATCGCACCCTCCACATCACCCCGCTCCTCCAGGAACTCGGCCAGAGACTGCGCGGCATGCCCGTGGAATTCGGTCTCCGCGTAGGCTCGCAGTTCGGCGATCCGGTCGTGCCGGGCCAGCAGGTCGGCCAGCTGATCACGGCCGTTGACCGACGTGACCTCTCGCCTTCGCAGCAGGGTGATCGCCTCGTTCAAGCGGCCCTGACGCTCACGGATCCCGGCGAGCAGGTCGATGGCATTGGACGGTTCGATGTTGCGGCGATCGCACGACGGGTCGTCGCACGCGAACTCCGCCGTGTCGATGCGAGCGGCCAGCAGGGCGGCGGCGTCCTCGTCCAAGCCCGCGCTCCCCGCGGCCTTGACCAGCGCGGTGGCGACGAACCAGTCTCCGATGTACGGACGGAGCAGTGCGACCGCCTCGTCACCCCGCCCGTGCCGGGCGAGCAGAGGGCCGAAGAACACCAGCGCGCACCGGTCTCCGGCCTCCGCATACGGCCGCGCCAACTCGATCGCCTCTTCGAACCTCCCCCAACCTTCCAGCAGTTCGGCCGTGGTCTCGGCGGCCTCCCACCACCCTGTGGCGACGTACGGAGCCAGCACCTCCAGCGCTTCCGCATGCCGCCCCTGCTCGCCGAGCAGCCGTGCCCACTCCCGCGCGCAGAACCATTCCCCGCGGCGGGCCTGGAACTCCACCTCCCCGAGATGGCCGGATTCGACGAGTCGGGACACCATATGCGGAGAAATACAGCCGGAGTGCGTCCGAACCATGTACTCAAGATCATCAGCTTGCACGAGGATGAACCCTAGCGGCCACATCCGATGACCACGTTGTTGATCTTGTCGGTAATCGATCGGTCGGTGCAGATCGTCGTAGCTGACGCGCCTGTGGCCGCGTCCGACCTCAACCAGGTGAACGAGTTGGTCGCCTGTTGGCTGGGTGGCGATGCTGAACGATCCTGAGACGCCCCGGTAGTGCGCCGTGGGAGCTATCTGGAGCGTGACATTTTCCAGCTGGGAGACCTCCAGCAAGTGCGCACACTGCGCCCGCATCACTTCTCGGCTCCCGACCCGGCGCGCCAGAACGCTTTCCCCAAGGACGATCCGCACCCGAGGTGGCGGCTGGCGGTTGAGAACCTGTTGCCGCTTGAGGCGAGCCTCGATGGCCATGCCATCTGCCGGCAGGAGGACACGCGCATAGTCCTCGCATTGCAGGAGCCCGACCACGAAGGTTTCTCCGTAGTCGCGCAGGAGTTCGGCGGAGGACTCGGCGACGGGGTAGTCGGCGAACCAGATGGGATAGGCGGGCCGAGCGGAGGAGGTCGTCCCAGGCGTCCGACATCAGCAGGTGGAGTGGAAGAGGCCGCCTACGGGCTCTCCCGCCTCGGCGAGGCGGTTGTAGACGGCCACCGCGGCGGTCGTCTCCTCCACGTGGACGCGCACGCCGGCGGCCTCCAACGCCTGGAGAGCCTCCTCGGAAGTCTGGAGCCGCAGGTCCATGCCGCGACTAAGGACAACGATCACGCTGCCCTGGTCCAGCAGTTCCTGGACGTCCTCGGGCTGGATGCCGGGGGCGTGCCGCGTCCCGGTCTCGGACCAGTCCCAGGGGCGTCCGCCGCCCGGCCACAGCTTGAAGTCCTTGCCCGGGGCGAGCCCTTCGACCTCCATGCGGCCCCACGACAGGTGCGTGACGACCGGCGATCGTGACTCCATCAGACGCCCCCCTCGTTCGACCTTGACCGTACGAGAGTCCCAGGGGCCGGCGACCGGCGGGGACGGATCGCCGCCTTGACTTCGCTCTGACACGAGACGGCCACATCCGGCAATCCCGGGAAGGACTCATCGGTGTTGTCACGGGGGAACACTCATGTGCAGTATTTAAGATCACACTGGGATTCGGGTCATGCTTGGTACGCGAGAGGGCCGATCCACCCGAGATCGACCTCAGCTTGTTGATCTTGCTGGGCGGTGATGGATACAAGCATCCCGTTCCCGGCAAAACTGCATTAATGGGCGGGCTCGTCGTGGTCGGCCACCCACCGGCAAGGCGTCCGGCCCGGTAACGTCCATGGCCCGCCCCCTCCTGAAACCACCCCATGACCTCCAGTACGGAACCTGAACACCGCGCCATCTTCTGGGTCGACATGGTGGGCTCCAGCGCGCCCTCCCGCAGCGACAAGGACCGGGAGGAGGCCCGCGACGGCCTGTACACGGCACTGGAGGTCGTATTCCGGCGGACTCAGTTGCCTTGGTCCTCCGTGGGCGGCCATCCCGAGGTCCATCATGAGGACCGCGGGGACGGGGGCTTCTGGCTCATCCACGCGACCATTCCCAAGAATCGCCTGGTGGAGGCCCTTCCTCATCTCGCGAACGCGCTCGATGAATACAACAGAAGTGCGAGCAAGGGGGCGTCCATCGCCCTCCGTGTCGCCCTCCATGCGAGTGAAGTGAATTTCGACCGGCACGGCGTCAGCGGCACCGCGATGGATTTCACCTCGCGCCTGCTGGACGCCCCCGAGTTCAAGGAGTTCTTCGCCAAATCGTCCGCCGTCCTCGGGGTCATCGCCTCCGACGCGTTCTACCACGGCGTCATCCGTCCCAACCCCGACCACCAGCCAGACGAATACAAGCAGCTGACCGTGAACGTCCGGGACACCGGTCCGCCGGAGGCCCACGTCAGGCTGTTCTCCATCGCCGCCTCGCCACCCGGCGCCACCGGCCGTTGGAAGCGCCCTTACCTGCCCCGCCCGCCGCGTCCCGTGCGGGCGGCGCTCGCGCTGACGGTGCTCGCGGTGCCGCTGACCGTGGCTCCTGGCGAGATGCCGCCGCCGGCGTGCGAGAGCCCGCCGGTCCAGATCCGGGTCCGGGTCTCCACGGAGAAGGAGCCGATCATCCGGACGCTGGCGCAGGAGTTCGAGAGCGGGTACCGGCGCATGGACGGCTGCCGCCGGGCGGACGTCAACGTCGTCTCCGCGTCCTCTCCGGGCGGCGCGCGGGAGGCGTTGCACCAGGGCTGGCTGACCCGCGACCCCAAGGAGGTCCTGCACGAGGCCGACGTGTGGCTGCCCGACTCGTCGCTGGAGGTCGAGCAGGTCCGCGAGGCGCTGCGGGTGAACCGGATCACCACCGTCGGGCTGGACGGCAGCCGGGGCTCCATCACCACCTCCCGGCTCGTGGTGGCGGTCCCGTCCGAGATGGCCGGACGCCTGGAGCTGTCCGGCCACACCATCACCTGGCAGGACGTGCTCGGCTGGACGCGGAAGGGGTACGCGTTCGGGCGGGCCAGCCCGCGCGCGTCCAGCGTCGGCCTCGCCTCGACGGTCGCGCTCTACCAGGCCGCGCTGAACACCCCCAAGCTCAACGAGGAGAAGCTGACCAAGGGCGACGCCGCGAGCAGGCTGCACACGGTCGAGCAGGCGATCGCTCGGGAGGACGACGAGCCCGGCAAGCTGCTGTGCGCGATGCGCGCGTCGCCGCCGGACGACGACCTGCGCGGGACCGCGCTGCTCGTCTCCGAGAAGTCGCTGATCGACTACCGCGCCAACGCGCCGCTGGGCGGGGACGCCTGCCCGCCCGGCGACCCGGCGGCGCAGCCGCGGCTGCGGCCCTTCTACGCGGAGGAGGGGATGCCCGTCTTCGACCACCCGTTCGTGGTGATCACGCGCACCCCGAAGCCCGCCACGAAGCGCATGGAGACCATCGACGCCTTCCACGAACGCCTGCGCGGGCCGGACGTGCAGGCCCGCCTGAAGGCGGCCGGATACCGGGACGCGTCCGGCGGGACGACCCCCCAGCAGGACGACATCCCCTCACTGCTGCCGGCCGTGGAGCTGAGCGGGACGTTCCTCGACGAACCGCTGCTGGACGCCTGGAACACGGCGCGCAAGTCCGCCCAGGTCCTCTTCGCCGTGGACGTCTCCCGCGCGATGGCCGCCCCGTTCCCGTACAGCAAGGGCACCCGGGCGGCGGCCGCCGCCGACGCGATCGCGCTGGCCCGCCCGCTCATGGGCGCCCGCGATGAGATCGGGCTCTGGCGGTTCGCGGACGGGATCGGCGCCGGGGACCGTTCGCTGGTCTCGGTCGGGCCGCCGGACCCCGGGCGGATCGACCGGCTCACCGACCGGCTGAACGGGCTGCGGCCCACCGCGGACGGCGGCGACCTGTATCCCGCGATCGCCGCCGCGGCCAAGGAGATGCGTGGCCGGGGCGGCGGCTCCGGTCCGGACGAGTCCACCCGCGCGGTCATCGTGATCACCGATGGTGCCGGGAGCGGCGCGCCGGAGGCCGCCGAGCTGGCCGACGACCTGTCCGCGGGCCCGCCGGTCCGGGTGTACGCGATCGCCTTCCACTCCGACAGCTGCGCGGCCGGGCTCGACCAGGTCACCCGGGCGGCCGGCGGCACCTGCTACGAGATCGACGGCATGACCGCGATGCGGCGCGCTCTCGACGGCATCGCCACGAGCCTGTGGGGCACCCCGCCATGACGGAGGACAGCATGGAGACCGCACCGTCCGCGCCCGCGCGCCCGAGCCGTCCGCCGCGCCGGTCGCCGGGCGCGGTGATCGGCGCGCTGGGCGTGGTGCTGGCGGCGGCGATCCTCGCCGGGTGCTCGTCCGGGGACGGCACCGCCGCGCTGGGAACGGGCCCGATCGTCTTCGCGGACGGCCGCGACACCAGCCGCGGATCGCAGATCAAGCGGCTCGTCGCCAGGTGGAACGACGCCAACCCCGGTGAACGGGTCGAGATGGTGGAGCTGTCGGAGTCCACCACCGACGTCCGCGCCCAGGCGGTGGCCCGGGCCCAGGACGCCGAGGCCACGGCGACGGGCGAGCCCGCCCCGGTCTGCTACGACGTCATGACGGTCGACGTCATCTGGACGGCGGAGTACGCCCACTGGGGCTACATCGTGCCGCTCGGCCAGGACGACTTCGACCACGAGGCGTTCCTGGGCAGGACGATCGACAGCGTGCGCTACAAGGGGCGGCTGTGGGGCATGCCGCTCCGTTCGGACGTGGGCCTCCTCTACTACCGGGCGGACGCTCTGAACGCCGCGAACACGCCGCCTCCGCGGACATGGGAGGAGATGCGGCAGCAGGCCCGTACCATCGCCCCCGCGAACGGCCTGCGCGGCTACGTCACCCAGCTCGACCGTTACGAGGGCTTCACGGTCAACACCCTGGAGTCGATCTGGGACTCCGGCGGCGAGCTCCTGAGCCGGGACGGCGGGGTCGTCGCCACCAAGGACACGATCAGGAAGGGCTTCGACCGCCTGTACCAGGGCGTCCAGGAGGGCTGGATCCCCCGGGACACCACGGGCTTCAACGAGGAGCGCGCCCGCGGCGCCTTCCAGGACGGCCGGGCCCTGTTCATGCGCAACTGGACCTACGCCTACGAGCTGCTGAACGCCGGCGACTCCCCGGTGAAGGGCCGGTTCGGGGTCGCGCCGCTCCCGACGCCCTCGGCGCTGGGCGGCTGGAACCTCGCCCTGTCCAAGTGCTCCAAGCGGCGCGGCACCGCGTTGCGGTTCATGCGGTACCTCACCAGCGAGGAAAGCGAGCGG
Organism: Actinomadura viridis; assembly: GCF_015751755.1. Taxonomy (GTDB): domain Bacteria; phylum Actinomycetota; class Actinomycetes; order Streptosporangiales; family Streptosporangiaceae; genus Spirillospora; species Spirillospora viridis. Next base: position 7,641,610 of record NZ_JADOUA010000001.1, on the reverse strand, counting down.
ACGCTGTTCGCGTACGCCGGGTTCGCGCCCAGCCGCAAGGCCCTCTACGAGGACGCCGCGTTGCAGCGCGCCCACCCGCACCTGGGTGTCATCCGGCAGGGCATCGAGGGCTCCCGCGACCGCGGTACGAGCCCGTACTACGACCAGATCTCCAGCGCGTTCCAGGCGGACCTGCACCAGGCGCTGACCCGGCCCGGCGGTTACGACGCCGAGCTGACCAGGCTCACCGACGACCTGCGGAGGGCCGCTGACGGACGCTGACGGACGCTGACCGGCGCGGACGCCGACCGCCCGGGCCCAGGCCGTCCGGGCGCAGGCCGTCCGCCCGGTCAGCGCGTCCTGGTCGGTCAGGGCCGTCCGCCCGGTCAGGACCGTCCGGACTGTCGGCAGGTCAGGGCCGTCCGGCGGGTCAGCGCCCAGGCCACGGCGGGGCGTGGGCGCTCACGTGGTCGGGGCCGGCGTCCCGTCCGGCGGCGAACCGCGACTCGAACCCGTCCTCGCCGAGCGCGGCGCGCACCGTTCCCGTGATGCGATCGACGTCGCCGCGCTCGGCGGGCGGGAGGGGCGCCCCCACCGACTCCCGTGCCGCGGAGGCCGCTCCGAGGAGTGCCGCGGCCGTCTCCGGGCGTCCGGCGAGGGCGTGCGCGCCGGCCAGGCCCTCCAGGGCGAGCGCGACCGCCCTGGGGTCGCCGCCGGCCCGCGCGGCGGCCAGCCCTTCCTCGTGCGCGTCGAGGGCGGCGCCGGCGTCTCCGCGCCGCTCGGCGAGGAAGCCCAGCTCGGCCAGGACCAGTGCGGGTCCCGGCTCGAACGCCCGGCTCCGATGCCACTCCAGCACGTCCCGCAGGTGCCGTTCGGCGACGTCGTCGTCGCCCTTCCGGCGCGCTCCGAGCGCGAGCCCGAGCACGGCGTGGACCTCCCCCGCCGGGTAGCCACGCCGGACGGCGAGCCGCGCGGCCCGTTCGTTCATCTCCTCCGCGCTTGCGTGGTCGCCTTCCAGCACGGCGATCCGGCCGAGGCCGACGAGCCGGTCCACCGCCTCGTGCCACAGCTCCAGGTCCTCGGCCAGCCGCAGGCCGTCCCTGTGCAGCCGGGCCGCGGCCGGGTAGTCCCCGGCTATCTCGGCGAGCGCGGCCAGGGAATAGGCGATCTGCGACTGTCCCCAGGCGTCGCCGAGCGCGCGGAACAGGGCGAGACCGTCACCACCGTCACGGTCGACGGCGGGGAGATCGCCCCGGAGCAGGGCGAGGCCGGCCAGGCTTCCCAGCGCCGCGGCCTGCCCCCACCGGTCCCCCTGCGGCCGGAAGACCGCGACCGCTTCGCTGACGAGCCTCCAGGCGGCGAACAGATCCTCTCCCGAACGGTAGAGGGCGAAGCCCAGGAACCAGGTGGCGTGGGCGTGCGCGAGGGGGGTGGCGGCTTGCCCGTGCCGGACGAGAAGATCACGGATCCGCCCCACCTCCTCCCCGCCGTCCCCGTGCTCGCCGTCCCCGTGCTCGTCCTCCCCGCCCTCGCCGTCCTCGCGCCGGCCGGTCAGCAGCCGGAAGCCGGTCCACCAGACCTCGGCGGCGAGCCGGACGGCCGGACCGGCATCGGCGCCGTGCGCGTCCAGGACGGTCCGCAGCGACCGCACGGCCTCGGTGTGCCGGCCGCGCAGGAACCAGTACCACCCGAGCGCGCAGGCCAGCCGGACGGCGTCAGTCCCGGCGTCGGCGTCGGCGTCAGTCCCGACGCCGGCCCCGGCCCCAGACCCGGACCGTACGGCCCAGGCGAGCGCGGCCCGTACGTTCGCTGTCTCCGCGTCGAGGCGGCGCAGCCACTCCTGCTGCCCGGGGCCGCGCAGGCCGGCCTCGGCCCCCTCGCAGAGCTCCAGGTGGTGGGCGAGGTGCCGCCGCCGTGACCGCTCGGTCTCCCCTGCCTCCTCCAGCCGCTCGGCGCAGTAGGCGGCGACCGATTCGAGCAGGTGGTAGCGGCCGTCCGCCGCGCGCGTGACGAGGGAGTGGTCGACCAGGCGGACCATCAGGTCCGCCACCTCGCCCCGGGAGACGTCCGCTCCGGCGCACACCCGCTCGGCCGCCGCCAGGGTGAAGCCGCCCACGTGAACGGCGAGCCTGCGCAGGACCGCGCGTTCCCGTCCGGTGAGCAGGTCCCAGCTCCAGTCGATCACCGCACGGAGGGTGCGCTGCTGCGGCGGCGCGTCGCCGTGCCCGGTGGCCAGCACCGCGAACCGGTCGTCGAGCCGGGCCGCCAGTTCGCGTACGCCGAGCCCGCGGACCCGGGTGGCGGCCAGTTCCAGGGCGAGCGGGATCCCGTCCAGCCGCCGGCAGATCGTCGCCACCGCGCCGGCGTCACCGTCGCCGACGGTGACGCCGGGGGCGGAGGCGGCCGCCCGCTCCTCGAACAGCGCCACGGCGGCGGGTTCGGCGAGCGGTTCCACCGGCCAGAGCACCTCACCGGCGACGCCCAGCGACCTCCGGCTCGTCGCCAGGATCCGCACCTCCGGGCCGTTCAGGAGGATCCGGCTCACCAGTTCGGCCACCGGCCCGGACAGGTGCTCGCAGCCGTCCAGGATGATCAGCGTCCGCCGGCCGCGCAGCGCGCCGGCGAGGCGGGCGGCGGCGGACTCGCCCGGCCCCGGCCCCGGGTACGGCCCCGGCCCCGGCCCCGGGTACGGTTCGGCGCGGCCGGGCAGCGCCGCGGCGTCGTCGCGGACACCGAGCGCCACCGCGACCGCGGCCGCCACGTCGTCGGCGGTGAACGGGACCGGCGACACCGCCGCGTCCCGCTCCCGGCCGTACCCGTTCAGCTCCACCAGCCGGATGCCGTCGGGGAACCCGGCCGCGTCGAGCGCCGCCATCGTGGCGGCCGTCTCCACCGCCAGGCGCGTCTTGCCCACACCGCCCGGCCCGGTGAGGGTGACCAGGCGGGCGGTGCGCAGCCGGGACCGGACCCCGTCCGGTTCGCCGTCCCTGCCGATGAGCGCGGTGAGGGGCGCGGGGACGTTCGTCCGGGCACGCCGTACCGGTGGCGCGGCCAGCGCGGCGTCCTGCCGCAGGATCGACCGGTGCAGCGCGGTCAGCTCCGGGGCCGGATCGACGCCCAGCTCCTCCGCCAGCCGCTCGCGCAGGTCCTGGTAGGCGGCGAGCGCCTCGCCCTGCCTGCCCGCCTGGTACAGGGCGCGCATCTGGAGCGCGCGCAGCCCCTCCCTGAACGGGTGGACGGCCACCAGCTCGTCGATCTCGGCCGTCAGGGGGCCGGGACGGCCGAGCTCCAGCAGCGCCCGCGCCCGCGCTTCGAAGACGGCCAGCCGCAGCTCCTCCAGCCGGCGGATCACGGGCCGGGCGAAGTCCTCGTCGCCGTGACCGTCGTACACCGGTCCCCGCCACAAGGCCAGGGCCTCCCCGAGCACGGCCTCGCGCTCGCGCAGGTCATCGGTGACCCGGCCCTGGACGGCCAGGGCGGTGAAGCGCTCGGCGTCCACCGCACCCGGCGGCGTGCGCAGCAGGTATCCCCCGTCCCGGAACTCCACCATCGCGCCCTGGCCCGGCCCGGCGGCCTCCAGCGCGCGGCGCAGCCGCGAGACCTTGCCCTGCAGCGCACCTGAGGCGCGGCGGGGAGGAGCGGCGCCCCACAGGTCCTCGGTCAGGCGGTCCGCCGGAGCCGGACGGCCTTCGCGGGCCAGCAGCGCGGCCAGCAGAGCGCGGACCTTCGTCTCACGGATCTCGACCGGTGTCCCGTCGTCCGCCCACACCGCCACGGGCCCCAGCACCCCGAATCGCACCTCGTCACGGTACGCGGTGCCCGCCGCGCGGCGGGACGGCGGCAGCGGAGCGGCAGCAGGGCGGCAGCGCCCGCGCCCAAGCTGGACGCGTTCTCCCGACCACGGACGAAAGGCACGACACCCATGTCCAGCAGCGATGCCCCCAGGCGCCCCGCCACCGTCATCGGCCTCGGCCGGATGGGCTCCGCCATCGCGTCGGCGCTCCTCGCCGCCGGCCACCCGACGACCGTCTGGAACCGTTCCGCGGACAAGGCCGCTCCCCTGGTGGCGCGGGGCGCGGTCGCCGCCCGTTCGGCCGCGGAGGCGGTCACGGCCGGTCCACTGATCATCGTGACGCTGGCCGACTACGACGCCGTCCGCGCGGTACTCGGCACGTCCGCCGCGGACCTCGCCGGGCGTTCGGTGGCCAACCTGACCACCGGCACGCCCGAAGACGCGCGCTCCATGGCGGCGTGGGCGGCCGAGCATGGCGCGAAGTACGTGGACGGCGCCATGATGGCCCTGCCCGAGACGGTCGCGACGGCCGACGCCTTCTTCCTCTACAGCGGCTCACGGGAGGTCGTCGAGAACGAGCGTCCCCTGCTCGACGTCCTCGCGACCACCCACTACCTGGGCGAGGACGCCGGCGTGGCAGAGGTCTACGACCTCGGGCTGCTCGGCGCGGGCTACGCCACCCTGGCCGGATTCCTGCACGCCCTGGCGCTGGTGGACACGGCGGGGGTACGGCCGGAGGAGTTCCTTCCGCATGCGAGCCGGTGGCTGCAAGGCATGATCGCCTACCTTCCGGAGCCGGCGCGCGAGATCGAGTCCGGCGATTACAGCGCCCCCGCCTCCCCGGTCGGCATGAACCGCGCGGGTCTCGCCGCCCTGGTACGCGTCAGCCTCGCCGGGGGGATCGACCCCGGAGTGCACGTTCCCCTGTGGAACCTGCTCGCGCAGCGCGAGGCGGACGGCCACGGAGAGGACAGCTTCTCCAGCGTCTTCGAGTTGCTCAAGCGGCGGCCCTGAGCCCTGACCGGCGGGGCCCTAGGGTGGTGATCATGACGACCGTGCATGTCACCGTATGGGACGACACCGGCGGCACCGGGGCGAGCGGCCCTCCGGCGGTCTTCGTCCATGGCGTGCTCAGCTGGGGCACCGACGACCGGTACGGCTTCGGGGCCCAGCGCCCGCTGGCCGCCCGGCGGCGGCTGCTGATGATCGACCGCCGGGGCTTCGGGGCCAGCCCCGGCATCGGCGGGGACGGCGGTGGGGACGGCGACGAGCCCCGCTACGAGACCGACTACGAGGTGGACGCCGGCGACATCGTCGACGTCCTCGGCGACGGCGCCCACCTGGTCGGGCACTCCTACGGGGGCGTGGCGGCGATGGTCGCCGCCGTCCGCCGGCCGGACCTGGTCCGTTCGCTGGCGCTCATCCAGCCCGGCGCGATGCGCCCGGCCGCCCGCCACCCGGTGGTCGCCGCGATGCTGGAGCGGGGCCGCGCCGCCGCGGGCGGCCCGCCGCCCGACCTGACGCCGGCCGAGTACATCCGGCTGTCCACCGAAGGGCTCGGCCTCCCCGTCCCCGAGGCCACCCCGGAACGGCTGCGCGCGGCCCGTACCTCGATGCGGGAACGGCCCTGCTGGGACGCCGACATCCCGCTCGGACCGCTGGCCGCCGCCCCCTGGCCCACGCTGATCATCACCGGGACCTGGGAGAACGCTCCCGAGGCGTACCGCAAGTACGCGGGCGAGCCGCTGATGGCCGCCGCCGAGGTCATCGCGGCCGACATCGGCGCCGAGCACGTCCGCGTCCCCGGCTTCTACCCGCAGGTCGAGCAGCCCGGGCTCGTCAACGACGCGCTGGACGCCCTGTGGAGGCGGGCCGACGCCGCCTGACGCGGCACCGGCCGCACGGATCACCAGGGCGCCGGATCACGGGGCGCGCGGCGGATCACCAGGGCGGCTGACCACGAGGCGCGACGGATCACGGGGCGGCTGACCACGAGGCGGCTGACCACGAGGCGGCGGATCGCGGGGCGCGGCGGATCACAGGGCGCGGCGCAGGACCTCGGCCAGGTGCAGCGCCCTGTCCCCGGTGCCGTGCGCGATCTGCGTACGGCAGGAGAAGCCGTCGGCGAGCACCATCTCGTCGTCGCCCGCAGCGCGGACCTTCGGATAGAGCTCGCGCTCCGCGCAGGCCTGGGACACCTCCCAGTGGCCGGGCTCGAAGCCGAAGTTGCCCGCCAGCCCGCAGCAGCCCGCCCCGATCACGTCGGCGCTCACCCCGAGCCGCTCCAGCACGGCGCGGTCGGGGTCGTAGGACCCCTTGGCCTCCTGGTGGCAGTGCACCTGCGCGATCGCCGCGGCGTCCAGCCGCCGGAACGGCCACTCGCCCTCGTGCGCGGCGACCAGCTCGGCCAGCGTCGTGGTGGTCGCGGCGAGGAGTTCCGCGCGGGGGTCGTCCGGGAGCAGTTCGGGCGCCTCCTCCCGCAGCATGACCGTGCAGGACGGCTCCAGGCCGACGATCGGCAGCCCGGCCCGCAGGGCCGGCTCCAGGATGTCGAGGGTCTGGCGCAGGACCCGCTGCGTCACCCGCAGCTGCCCGGTCGAGTGCCAGGTCAGCCCGCAGCACACCCGCCCCGGAGGCATCAGCACCTCATGGCCGAGGGCCTCCAGGACCTCGACCGCGGCCTTGCCGACCTCGGGCTGGTGGTAGTTGGTGAAGGTGTCCGGCCAGAGCACCACCTTGCCGCCCGCCGCCTTGCCCGTCCGGCTCCCCCTGCCCGTGGCGGGCTTGTCACGGCGGCGCCGGAACCACTCCCGCAGCGGCTCCTCGGCGAACCGGATCATCTCCCGGCGCGGCTCGACACCCGCGAGCCGCTTCGCCAGGGCCGCCACCGGAGGCAGGCGCAACGCCGCGTTGGCCGACCGCGCCGCCCCGGGAGCGCCCGCCACCAGACGCGACCACAAGGGCAGCCAGCCCATCGAGTAGTGCGCCAAGGGCCGCAACCGCCGCGCGTAGTGGCGGTGCAGGAACTCGGCCTTGTAGGTGGCCATGTCGACGTTCACGGGGCATTCGCTGGCGCACGCCTTGCACGACAGGCACAGGTCGAGCGCGTCCAGGGCCTCCTTGGAACGCCAGCCGTCCGGCAGCGTCTCGCCGCGCAGCATCTCGGCCAGTACGCGCGCCCGGCCGCGCGTCGAATGCACCTCGTCCCGGGTCACCTTGAACGAGGGGCACATCGAACCCGTGTCGAGGTTGCGGCAGGCCCCCACCCCCACGCACCGGTGGACCGCCGCCGCGAAAGACCCCTTGTCCCTCGTGAGGGCGTGCACGGGGGTGATCGACAGGGCGTCCCGGCCGGGCCCCGGCCGCAGGTCGGCGTCCAGCGGGGCCGGGTCGACGATCACGCCGGGGTTGAGCCGGCCGTCGGGGTCGAAGACGGCCTTGAACGACCCGAACGCCTTCAGCAGGTCCGCCGAGTACATGGCGGGCAGCAGCTCCGAACGCGCCCGGCCGTCCCCGTGCTCCCCGGAGACCGTCCCGCCGTACGACACCACCAGCTCGGTGGCCGCGCCGATGAAGTCACGGTAGGCGGCCACGCCGCGCGGGTCGTCCAGCGCGAAGTCCACCCGCAGGTGCAGGCAGCCCTCACCGAAATGCCCGTACGGGACGCCCCGGAAGCCCTGCTCGCGCATCAGCCCGTACAGGCCGCGCAGGTAGTCGGCGAGCCGGTCGGGGGGCACGGCCGAGTCCTCCCAGCCCGGCCACGCCTCGCCGCCGTCGGGCAGCCGCGTCACGATGCCCGACCCCGCCTCGCGGATCCACCACAGCGCCCGCATCCGCGCCGGGTCGTCCACGACCACCGCGGTCGCGGCGGGGAACCGGCCGCGGACCGCCTCCACCAGGCCGTGCGCCGCCTCCTCGGCCAGCGCGGGCGACTCCCCGCCCACCTCGCAGTACAGCCAGCCGCCGCCGGGCGGCAGGTCGGCGCCCGCACCGGACCGGCCGGGCTGGGCGCGCAGCGCGGTGAGCAGGTCGGCGGCCATGCCCTCCACCGTGAGCGCCCCGCACCGGGCGGCGAACGGCGCCAGCTCGGCGGCGGTGTAGACGTCGGGGAACCCGATCACCGCCAGCGCCCGCGCCGCCGGGACCGGGACGAGCCGTACGGTCGCCTCGGTGACCAGCGCGCACGTGCCCTCGCTGCCGACGAGCGCCTTCGCCGCGTCGAACCCGTTCTCCGGCAGGAGGTGATGCAGCCCGTAGCCGGCCACCTGGCGGCTGAACCGGCCCAGCTCCGTCCGCAACGGCCCCAGGTGCGCGTCCCGCAGCCTGGTCAGCTCGGCGTCGATCCGGGCGTCCCCGGTGCCGCCGGGGCCCGCCGCCAGCTCCCGCCCGTCCGGCAGCAGCAGCCGCAGGCCCGCGACGTTGTCGGCGGTGATCCCCCAGGCCACGCTGTGCGAGCCGCACGCGTTGTTGCCGATCATGCCGCCGAGGGTGCAGCGCGAGTGGCTGGAGGGGTCGGGGCCGAACGTCAGCCCGTACCGTCCCGCCGCCGCGCGCAGGTCGTCCAGGATCACGCCCGGCTCCACCACCGCCGTACGGGACTCGGGGTCCAGCGACAGGATCCGGTTGAAGCGGCGCGAGGTGTCGATCACGATCCCCGGGCCGACCGAGTTGCCCGCGATCGACGTGCCGCCGCCGCGGGGCGTGACCGGCAGCCCCTCCTCGGCCGCCAGCGCCAGCACCCGCGCCAGGTCGTCGGCCGACCGGACCTCGGCCACGGCCACCGGCACCCGCCGGTAGATCGAGGCGTCGGAGGAGTAGGCGGTACGGGTCGTGAGGTCGGTGCGGAAGACGCCGTGCAGCGCCGCGGACAGCCGTTCACCCAGCCTGTCCGGATCGCGCTCGCCCACCCCCGGGGACCTACCTTCTGCTCGCACCGCGGCCGCCCTCCCACCAGGTCGTGCCTACCCCTGACTCCGCCCAGATGACTCTGCGTCATTGCCCAGGCTAGGGGGCGCGGGTCACTCCCCGCGCCCGGCCCGGCGGAACGGGTTCGGGCGGCACTGACACCGATCGACGGTGCACGGGCGGTCAGCCCCTCAAGGGCCGGGCGGCGCCGGGGAGATCCCGGAGAGCTTGTCCGGATTCATCACCCACATCAGCCGGTCGATGCCCTCCGCCGTGGCGCCGACGGTGACCAGCGCGGTGACGACGCCGTCCCGGGACACCAGAACCGACGCCTGCCCGTTCGCCTCGACCCAGGTGAGCGACGTGCCGGCCCAGAACCTCGTCGCGAACGCCGCCACGTACCTGGCGACGCGCACCCTGCCCGCCACGGGAATCCGCGAGGCGCCGCGGACCCCGTCGCCGTCCGAGTAGCTGACGACGTCCGCGGCGAAGAGCTCTTCCAGAGTCGCGAGATCCCCGCTCTGGGCCGCGGCGAGGAATGCCTTCAGGAGGCGCCCCTGCTGGGCGGCGCCGACCGACGCGTGCCGTTCGGCGGCGATGTGCTTGCGGGCGCGGCTGACCAGTTGCCGGGCGTTCGCCTCCTCCACCTGGACGATGTCCGCGATCTGCGAGTACGGGTAGTCGAACGCCTCGCGCAGCACGTAGGCGGCCCGTTCGGTCGGCGGGAGCCTCTCCAGGAGGAGCAGTACCGCCAGCTCCAGCGCCTCGCCGCGTTCAGCGCCCAGCGCGGGGTCGGCGCTGGTGTCCACCGGCTCCGGCAGCCAGGGACCGATGTAGGTCTCGCGGCGTGAACGGGCGGACCGGGCCACGTTGATGGACAGCCGCGTCGCCGTGGTGGCGAGGAAGGCCGGCGGGTCCTGGACCTTGCCGCGATCGTAGCCCTGCCACCGCACCCAGACCTCTTGCACGATGTCCTCGGCGTCCGCCGAACTTCCGAGCACGCGGTAGGCGATCCCGAAGAGCCGGGGCCGCACGCGGGCGAACTCGGCGGCGGCCTGGTCGAGGCCGGTCTCCCCGGCCGCCGGTTCGCTGGGCATGCACGTCATGGTAGCGAGGTGGCAGGACATCGCCCGGACCGTTCCACGGGCAGTCGGCCCTGGTGCTCATGAGCCTGTGCAGGTTGGGCGGGGGGCTTTTGAGCTCTGGGTCAGCGGGGGCTCAGGTCGCCATTCTGGATGCGCGACAGGAACGTCCGCCATTCCGCGGAACCGAGCTCGAGCGTGCCCGCCCGTGGCGCATGGGAGTCTCGCACCAGCACCGAACGTCCCGTGGCCGCCACCTCGACACAGTCGTCGCCGCCTTCCCCGCTCGCGCTGCTCTTGCGCCAGTCGAGTCCGTCCCCCCGGATCCGCCGATCGACCATCCAGCACCCTCCATCCGTTGCCGGTGAGAGGTCTGTCGCACGCCATCGGCCGGGACAGGCCCCCACCGCGCCAGAGCCGAGCAGGGCATAACCAACCACGACCTTGTGGAAAATTTCCCGTCCCTGAGTGTAAACGCTTCCAGTTATTCCGCCTACACCTGGGAGGCACAAGATCAGATCTGCGCTATGAGGCCCGCTCGCCTTGTGGGTCGCCGATCGAGGCGGTCACCTCCGATACTTGATCGGGACGGGATGGGTGGGTGCGGATCAGTCCATCATCTCCTCGGCCACCTGCCGGATCATCTCGAGCGATTTCTCGGGAGGCAGCGCCTCCTCCAGGAGCACCTCGAAGTTGGCCCGGTAGTCGGCGATCCGCTGATCATCCCCGGTCATCAGGCTGCTCGGGGCCCCCATCCCCTCGATGTAGAGGACGTCGGTGAGGTCGCCGTCGAACTCCAGGAGCGTGAACGGCCCGTACACCCCCAGATGGGCGCCGACACTGAACGGGATCACCCGGACCGTCAGCAGTTCGTCCCGCTCGGCCCTGTCGGCAATGTGGAGCAGCTGGTTGGGCATGATCGCCGGATCCGTCCTGATGCCGACGTGACGGCGGATGACCGCCTCATCGAGAATGTAGGACTGCCGTGGCGGATTCTCACGTTTGGCCAGCTCCTCCTGACGCTGCATCCGCAGCTTCACGGCATAGCTCCGGGTGATCTGGCTGACCATCCCGGTGTTGAAGACCTCGGCGTACTCCCGGGTCTGCAGAAGGCCAGGGACGAGCGCGTTGTGGAAGTGCCGGATGTAGGACGCGCCGGCCGCGTAGCCCACGAAGGCCAGGAAGGTGTCCGACACCTCCCCTTTGTAGGCACTCCACCAGGCACGCTCGCGAGCCCCGCGCGCGAGCGCCTGCAGCCGCTCCTGGCGACTCTCCGAAGTCACGCCGTAGGTCATGAGGAGGGCCTGGAGATCGGTCCGGGTGATGGCGTTCTTGCCGCCCTCGACGCGGATGAGCTTGGACGGCGACCACTCCAGGGCCCGCGCCACCTGCTCCTGCGTCATCCCCTTCTCTTTGCGGAGGCGGACGAGTTCGCTTCGCAGCAGGGCGCTCTGGACTATGGGCCCCTGGTCACTAGCCATCGTCACTCACTCTGAGTAGTAGGTGCCATCAGCGCCGATGCCACCTAGCAGGCAGATACCTGACAGTTTAACGGACGGCACGTTGTTATGTGTCGACGACACACCCTCGAGATCATCCCGCCTACCCGGCTGAACGCCAGGAAAAAGCGGAGAAGGTGGCGAAGTGAGCTTTCAGGGTGCTGCATGTCGTCCACCAATGTTGTAGCGTGCTAGGTAGCAGCCTAGCAGGAACCGCGTTGATATCGAGCGTTACGCCACAGGAGGGCAACGAGCGGCACTCACGCTCAGTGACGGACGGGGCGGCAATGTGGCCCACCCTCATCCCAGCGCGGGGACCTGCGGATCGGGAGGCCGAAAGCGACATCACGACTCGCCCTGTCCATCCGTGCGAACTTCGGTGCGCGTAGAGATCATCGACAATGGTCGTCCAAGCGCGCACGCAAGAGTCGCCCTCACTCCCCTTCCATCACCGGTAGCCAGCCATGTGGATGGAAGGACAGCGGAGGGCGACTCCTTGGGAACCGTTGGGATCGTCCACCGGCCGGCTCTCATCTGTTCGGCACAGCGGCCAGAACAGACCGGCTGCCTTGGCACTCTGCCGCAACAGACGGCTGACCAGGAAGAACGGGCCCCGACGGACTCACCCAGTCTAACCGCGGCAACGCGGTTGGGCCATAGGTGATGCGACTCCGGCCGGTGCGCCGCGCCTTCCGGACGGCTCTGCCTCCGGCCGCGGCGGCACTTCCGGGGTCGCGATCGAGCATGGGATTCGCGAAATGCCTGAATACCGCAGTCCAGCCCCGACCAGCGATGGTCCGGCCCAGACCAGCGACACTCTCCGTACGACCGGCCTCCTTACCGGCCCCCTCGCCGGTCGCCTCGCCGGTTCCCTCCCCGTCCGCCGCTCCGTTCCCGGGGCGACCGTTCACGGGAGGCCGCAGTGATCCTCGGACCGGCCCGGCGGCACGACCCCGACCACATGGGACGGACGCCGCGACGGCCGGCCGACACCGCGTGCCCGCCGAACACCGCATGCCCGCCGAACGCCGTCCGCGGCCGGGCCCACGCCCGCCACCGCCCGGCCCAGGCCCATCTCCCCGTCCTCGCCCCGCGCCCGCCGGCCCCCGTACGCGGCTTCCTGCCCTCCCTCACCCGGGAGGAGCGCCACGCGCTCACCGAGGCCGCCACCACGGTCGTCTACCCGGCCGGCGCGGTCTTCTGGCAGGAGGAGCAGAACGCCGACCATGTCGTGGTGATCCTCTCCGGCCAGGTCAGGGTCAGCGTGGTCCGCGCCGGCCAGGAACGGATCATCGCCACCCGTGGTCCCGGCGACATCGTCGGGGAGCGCGCGGCCTTCTTCCTGCGCCGGCGCTCGGCCACCGTCGTCGCGCTGGACACCGTGCGGACCCTGCGCCTGACGACGCGCGAGTTCGGGGCCTACCTCGCCCGCCACCCCCGCACGGTCGCCGTACTGGAGAAGGAGGTGTACGCCCGGATGACCGAAGGCGAAGGCCCACCCGGCGATGTCCCCGCGCCGCTCGGCACCGTGCCTCCCGCCCTCGTGGCCAGGCCGTCCGGTCCGCTCGTGCCCCGTTGGAGGGAGGGGCGGACGTGCACCATCGTGTTCACCGACATCGCGGAGTTCAGCGCGCCGTACCGGACCGACGACGACCGGCTGACCATCCGCCGGGTGATGTACGAGCTGCTGCGCGACGCGTTCGGCGGCTCCGAGGTGCCCTGGGACGGCTGCTACCGGGAGGACCGCGGGGACGGGGCGCTCATCATCGTCCCGTCCGAGCCGGCCGCCCGCGAGGTCGCCGATCCGATACTGGCCCGCCTCACCGCGGGACTGCGCCGCCACAACGGCCGTTCCGTCAAGGCGGTGCGCATCCAGCTGCGCCTCGCGCTGCACGTCGGCCCCGTCACGCACGACGACGAGGGCGTCGCGGGCTCGGCCGTCATCCACACCGCCCGGCTGCTGGAGGCCCGGCCCCTCAAGGAGTGGCTCGCCCGGACCCGTTCCGACCTGGGCTTCATCGCCTCCACGTCCGTCTACGAATCCGTCATCGCCACCGGCCCGGGGCGTGCGGCCCCGGGCGGCTACCAGCGGGTGAGGTGCACCGTGAAGGAGTCCGACCTCACCGCCTGGATGCATCTGTCCGGCGTCTCCGTCCCGCCGGCCGCGGCCTGACGCGGCGCGACGCTCGAAGGCCGGGTCCTCCCCGCACCCGGCCACCCCGCGCCCCTTCGGCCACCCCGTGCCCCCTTCGGGAACTCCGCCCCTGGCCGCCCCCGCCCCCTCGGTCAGGTCCGGCGGGGGAGTCTCAGCACGAAACGCGCGCCCTTCCGGCTGTCCTCGATGGTCAGGGTCCCCTGGTGCGACTTGGCGATCTGCCGGGCGATGGGCAGGCCCAGCCCGGTGCCGTCCTCGTCCCGGTCGCGGGCCGCCTTGAGCCGCGCGAACCGCTGGAAGACCAGCTCGCGGTCGGCCACGGGGATCCCCTCCCCGTCATCGGCGACCTCCATGATCGCGATGTCGCCCTCCGCCCGTACGGTCACGGTGATCTGCTCGGCGGCGTGCCGTTCGGCGTTGTCCAGCAGGTTGGTCAGCAGCCGCGCCAGCCGGAGCCGGTCGCCGCGCACCCGCACGCCGTACTGGAGCTGCGGCACGACCCGCTTGCAGCCCCGCGGGGAACGTTCCAGCTCGGCGGAGACCAGCGCGGCCAGATCGACCTCCTCGGCGCCGCGGCCCCTGGCCTCGGGCTGGACTCCGGCGTCCAGCCGGGCCAGTTCCAGCAGGTCGGTCACGATCGCCTGGAGCCGTTCCAGGCTGTCGAGCACCGAACGGCCCACCCGCGGCCAGTCGGTGTCCCCGGGATGCAGCAGGGCCTCCTCGAGCTGCGTCCGCGCCGCCGTGATCGGGCTGCGCAGGTCGTGCGAGGCCTCGGCGGTGAACCGCCGCTGCCGCTCCAGCGCCGCGTCGAGCCGGTCCAGCGTGGCGTTGGCGGTCTCGGCCAGCAGCCGGATCTCGTCGCGGGTCTCCGGAACCGGCACCCGGCGGCCGGACCGGGTCGCGGTGATCTCCGCCAGCTCGGCGCGGATGGCGTCCACCGGGGCCAGGGTGGCGTTCACCGCCCGCCAGGTCCGCATCGCCGCGAGCAGGCTCACCAGCAGCGACAGCATGATCAGGAAGGCGGCCAGGGCGGCGCTGACGTACCAGGGGACGACGGGGTGGGCGGCGTAGACGATCCAGTCGCCCTCCGGCCGGTAGACGCGGAACACGGTCACCTGCAGGCAGCCGTCCAGCCCGGCGGCACCGCAGAGCACGCGGCGGTCGTACACGCGCTCCCCGGCAGGCAGGAACGCGGCGATCCGCGGGCGGTCGCGGACGCGGGGCGTCGCGGCGACCACGGCGCCCCGCTCGTCCAGGACCTGCAGGTGCCGGCCCCCGTCGCCGGGCAGCAGCATCGGCAGCCGATCCTGCCTGATCAGGTGGATGACGTGGAGGGCGGCCTCGCCGGTCCTCTCCTCACGGGAGTCGATCGCGTGACCGCGCACGCCGGCCAGGACGAGGGCGGTCACGCCGAGGGAGACCAGCGCCGCGACGGCTCCGGCCTTGAGGGTCATCCGAACCCGTATGGACCCTGAGCGCCGTCTCCTCACCCGACCTCCCGAAGGCGAGGTAATCACCCCGCGGCCCGGAGCGCCGCCTGGAAACGGACGGTGGCCGGCTAAAACACGTCAAAGATCTCGTTCAGACGAGGGCGGTCCCGATCAGCCCTTCCCGGGTCACGAGCCCCGCCAGCTCGTCCTCGGCCAGGCCCCCGGTGCCCTCGGGACGGCGCGGCAGGACCATGTAGCGGGCCTCGGAACTGGAGTCCCAGACGGCGATCTCCACCTCGTCCGGCAGGACCGTCCCGAACTCGGCGAGCACGGCCCGCGGCTCCCGCACCACCCGGGCCCGGTAGGCGTTGCTCTTGTACCAGGACGGGGACGGCCCCAGCAGCGGCACCGGGTAGCACGAGCAGAGCGTGCAGACGATCACGTTGTGGACGCGCGCGGTGTTCGCGACGACCTGGAGGCGGTACCCGTACCGGGCCGGATCGGCCGGCCCCAGCCCGAGCTCGGCCACCGCCGCGTTCCCGTCGGCCAGAAGGCGTTCCCGGAACTCCGGATCGGTCCAGGCCCGCGCCGCCAGCCGCGCGCCGTTCGACGGCGCGGCCCGGACGAGGAACTCCCGCAGGAACGACTCCAGCCGCTCGTCGGTGGTCAGCCCGGCGGCGATCACCCGCTCCTCCAGGCGCCGCACCCGGGCCGCCACCGGCAGGTCAACATGGCTCAAGGTAGGACTCCCACAGATCGACGGCCACCGTGTGCCGCCCCGTACCCCACAGGTCGCGGGCGGCGAACCGTACGACGTAGACGGTCTCGACCCTCGGCGGATCGATGCCGCGCGCCCGGTCGTCGGGCAGCGGCCAGGCGTCGTACATGAGGACGATCTCGCCCTCCTGGCCGCGCACGTAGCGCGGCACCCTGGTGTGGTGGTCGGGGTCGCCGGCGCGGACCCGTACGCGGTCGCCCACCGCGAAGGCCGCGGGTCCCCGGAACGCGCCGTCAGGCAAGGCCCTTCGCCTCCAGGAGGTTCTCCATGGCCATGAGCCAGCGTTCGTAATAGGAGGACGCGAGGTAGGTCTCCGGGGGCAGGCTCTCGATGGCGTCGCGGAACTCGTCCACGTTGAACGCGCCGGCGCCCAGCAGGGCGCGGCTGAGGGCGAACACGCGCGCCTCCCAGTCGGCGTGGAACGGAGGCTCACCGCCCACGACCACCGGAACCGGCCCGAATCCTTGCTGGCCGCCCATGTCGTGCACTCGGCTCATGACCTGACGCTAGCCGCCGCGACCGTCCCGGGGAAGCACCCGGGACGGCGCGAGGCCCGGCCGCCGGGTGACGGCCGGGCCCGTAGGTCAGGCCGCGGCCGGGCTCGCCGCGCCCTCGCCCAGGACGTCGCCGAGGACGTCGGGCTTGTTGGTGATGACGCCGTCCACCCCGAGGCCGATGACGCGGCGCATGGCCGCCGGGTCGTCGACGGTCCAGGTGAAGACCTCCATCCGCAGCCGGTGCACGCGCTGGACGTACTCGGCGGTCAGGGCGCCGTGGTTCGGGTTGATCTGGTCGGCGAACCCGGCCAGTTCGGGCAGGTCCTCCACGGCCGGCGTGCCGAGCAGGCCGACCGGCACCCGCGGCATGATCGCGTGGAACCGCCGCATCGAGTCGAAGTCGAACGACTGCACGACCAGCAGGCGCTCGGACGGGTCGGGCCGCAGCCAGGACGGGTGGCGCCGCAGCTCCGCCGCGATCCGGCCCTCGATGCCCGGGTAGAGGGAGGGCGCCTTGACCTCCAGCAGCAGTCCGAGGCCGCTGCCCCGCATGGAGCGCAGCGCCTCGGCCAGGGTCGGCACGCGCTCACCCGCGTACTTCGCCCCGAACCAGGACCCCGCGTCGAGCTTGCGGATCTCCGCCAGGGTGAAGGCGGAGACCGGCCACGGCGCCCGGTCCGGGTAGACCGACTCCACGTCGGTCGTCCGGGCCAGCGTGGTGTCGTGCATGAGGATCAGCTGGTGGTCCTTGGTCTCCTGCACGTCCAGTTCGAACATGTCGGCGCGCTGGGCACGGGCCAGCCTGAACGCGGCGATCGTGTTCTCCGGCGCGTACGCGGAGGCGCCCCGGTGGGCGACGTTGGCGACCTGCGCGGCGGGGGCCGCTACAGGCTGGGCGGCCGCGGGGTTCGCGATACCTATGATCAGCGAACCGGCCAGGACTGCGGCGAGGGAAAGGCCGAGCCGTCGGAACATTGTCACCTCTCGGGTCAGGGAGCTATAGCCTCCACCCTTGAGGTGCCAGGTGACACGGAAGTAACGATCTCCAAGCGGGCCGTGTCTTTCGGATGACGTTTTTCATCCGAATTCAGGGTTTTCGCGCCGGATAAAATAGGGCCGGGCGGATTCGAGCGCTATGCCAGCCCGTCCATGCCGTCGAGCCGCACCACGTCCCCCTCCACCGCCTCCGTGTCGTCCCGGCGGCCCCCGTCCTGCCGCGCGGGCCGGACGATCCTCGGCACCGGGACCACCGCGCGGAACAGGACCCGCCCGCGCCGGAACCGCGGCCGCCGCCGCAGCCGCCGCCGCGGCGCCGGCACGACGGCCTCCGCCACCACCGGCACCGGCGTCGCCGGCCGCACCACCGTCGCCGGCCGGGGCGTGACCAGACGCGTCGGACGGCGCCGCCCGCGCAGCGTGACCGGCCGGCCGGCCTCCCACGCCGCGGCCTCGTCGGGCCGCGCCAGGTCATGGACCGTCCCGGAGGCCAGCACCCGCCCCGGACTGACCTTGGCCAGATCGCTGAGCCGGGCCGCCTCGTTCACCGGATCACCGATCACGGTGTACTCGAAGCGCTTCTCCGCCCCGATGTACCCGGCCACCACCGGCCCGGCCGAGACCCCGATCCCCGCGTCCAGCTGCGGCACCTCCGTGCGCAGCCGCAGCGCCAGCTCCCGTCCCGCCCCCAGCGCGCCGCCCGCCGCGTCCTCGGCCTCGTTCGGCGCACCGAAGATCGCCAACGCCGCGTCGCCCTCGAACTTGTTGATCCACCCACCGTGGGCGCCCACCACGTTCACCACGACCCCGAAGAACCGGTTGAGCAGCCCCACCACCTCGTCCGGCGACCGCGTCTCGGCCAGCCTCGTGGACCCGGTGAGGTCGACGAACAGCACCGCCACCTCGCGGGTCTCCCCGCCCAGCTCGATGTCTCCCCGTTCCAGGGCCAGGCCCGCGACCTCCTCGCCCACATGCCGCCCGAACAGGTCCCGCAGCCGCTCATGGTCGCGCAGCCCGGCGACCATGTGGTTGAAGCCGACCTGGAGCCCCCCGACCTCACTGGCGTCGTACACCGGCACCTCGGCCCCGAGATCGCCCCGTTCCACCCGTGCCATCCCCATCCGCACCGACTTGATCGGATCGGCGATCGCCCGCGTGGCGATGTACGTCACGTACATCCCGACGGCCAGCGCCACCCCGCCGAGACCGAGGATCGTGATGGCCAGCTGGGTGGTCGCGATGCCCGGTGCCGCCAGCGCCGCGATGGCCACGCAGATCAGCCCGAGCACCGGGATGGCGGTGCCCAGCGCCCACGCGAGCATGACCCGGGTCGTGACACCCGGCAACGTGATCGGCCGCGCCTCCACGCCGGCCGCCTGCTGCTCGCTCGCCAGCACCAGCGCCGCGGCCGGCCGCAGCAGCCGTTCCGACAGCAGATAGACGATCGTGGACGTGGTCATCGCGCCGAGCAGGCAGGTCAGCCCGGTCTTGACCGCCAGCCGCGCGGTGAACAGCACCAGGTCGAGCACCGCCCAGCCCACCGCGCCGACCGCCCACAACCCGCCCACCAGCAGCGTCAGCCGCAGCGGCCCGAGCAGCACCGCCCGCCGCTGCGCATGGTCGGGGATGCCCCCCTCCCGTACGAGCCGGACCACCGGACGCCACAGGTACAGCCCCAGCAGCAACGCCCCCGGTCCGGCCACCACCGGATAGCTGAAGAACGCGACCGTGTTCACCAGCCGTACGCGATCGAGGTCCTCCAGCGGAGGATCGGGAACGACGAACGTCGCGAACAGCAGCACCACCACCGCGCCACCGAGGTTCGCGACGACGACCACGACCAGGAGCACCCACCGGACCCGGAGTTCGAGCATCGTCCGGGGGACGCCGGGGAGCCGGGGAAGGCTGTCCAACCGGGCGCCGAGACTGCGCACCACCGCTCTGCCGGTCACATGCGCCTCCAGCCCTCGGGGGGGTCTGCGGCAACGGTGTCCCACTCTAGATCGCCCGGCCGCCGGCGCACATGCGAATCACCGTACTACCGACGATCGCCCCAGGCACGCGCGCATCACCTTTGGGTAACATACGGCACATAGGTATACCGCGCCCGCCCCCTCCGGCGAACCACCTTTTACCTGATCTCCCCCCGCACCGCCCCTGGTCCGCCACCCCGCGCCACCAGCGTCCCCTTTTCCCGAGATCCACCTTTCTCGCCCTTTGCAGACACTTCCACCTTTCCTCCCATTAACCCTTTTCCAGGACTCCCTTTCCCGCAGGAACCATCACCGCCCCCCGAGGCCCCGCCCGGCCCCACAGCAGCGCCGGCAGGAACACCGGGAGCAACAGCCCAGCACCCCCACACCTGCCAGACCGCCCCACACCGAGACCTCCAGACGACCCCCGAGCACCCGCCCGCTTAACGAGTTGGCGCTCCCCTCAGGCATCGCGTATGCTCTCGGACGTCGCCAAGAACCGGCCAAGCCGGTCGGCGAAGACCTCCGAAGCCGATAAACTTCCGGAGGAAGCAAGGTCCTGTGGAGCAGCTAGGAGTGCTC
Source organism: Actinomadura viridis (assembly GCF_015751755.1). Classification (GTDB taxonomy): domain Bacteria; phylum Actinomycetota; class Actinomycetes; order Streptosporangiales; family Streptosporangiaceae; genus Spirillospora; species Spirillospora viridis. Next base: position 7,621,941 of record NZ_JADOUA010000001.1, on the reverse strand, counting down.
GCCACCCTGTCAAGGTGGAGGCCGCGGGTTCAAATCCCGTCAGGACCGCCAGGCGTGCGGATGCGCGTCATGGGCAGGTAGCTCAGTCGGTACGAGCGTCCGCCTGAAAAGCGGAAGGTCGGCGGTTCGACCCCGCCCCTGCCCACACCTTCTGAGCAGCACAAACGCCCCGAGCGATCATCGCCCGGGGCGTTTTTGACGACAGTGCTGACGACAACGACCTCAGCCGAGAGCATCCCCCAGCTTCCGCAGCGCCGCCCGCTTCTCGTCGAGAGCGGCATGAGCGTAGATCGTCATGGTGACCTCGATGTCGCTGTGCCCGACGATCTCCCGGACGACGTGCGGCGGGACGCCCAGGTCCAGGAGCAACGAGACGCAGGTGTGCCGAATGTCGTGGAAGCGCACAGCCTCCAGACCGGCGGCCTCACGGATCCGGCCCCAGCTGCGCCGAAGGTTGTCCGGCTCCATGGGCGTGCCCAGGCTTGAGGGAAAGACGAGGCCGTGATCCTGCCAGCGCGGCCATGCCTCGGCCCGTTCGGTGCGCTGCTTGACACGATGCTCGCAAAGCGCCGTAACGCACAGGTCCGGTAGCGGGATCGTCCGCGTGGACCCTTCGGTCTTGGGCGGGACGAAACGAAGTTCGCCGCCCACCCGCTGAAGCGTCTGGACCACTTCGAGCTTGGCGTCTTGGACGCCAGATTCCGCGCAGTGCGCGCAGGGCTCACCGTCGCAGGTTCCGCCCTCCCCGCCGCAGGCCCGGCACGGTGTGAGAGTGATGTCCTCCCAACGCAGGCCGAGGAGTTCACCGCGCCGCAGGCCCAGGCACAGCGCCAGGACGTACATCGCATAGAGCCGTTCATGCTCTGCCGCCTTGAGCACGGCCCGCGCCTGGTCGACCGTCAGTCCCCGATTGACCTTGTATTTGGGGGTGGTCACCGTGACGAGCCGTGCGACGTTGCGAGGAAGGATCTCTTCACGGACGGCCGCCTGAAGAGCGTTACGGAGGACGGCCAAGACGAACTGCACCATCCGCACCGAGAGCCGAGACTGACAGCATTCCCCGCCTTTCAGGGCGCAGCAGCGCGGCTTGTCCCGGACGGCGTCCCACCCGTGCCGACAGCATTGACATGCCTGACGCACGTTGGTGATGAGGACCCGGACGTCACGGGCGGTGAGCTTGCCGAGCCGCTTCTTGCCCAGGCCGGGGATGAGATGGAGGCGGACAACGCTTTCGTAGCCCTGCACGGTCTTGGGACGCCGCTCCACACGTACGACGTTCTCCAGCCAGTAGGCGAGGTACTGCTCAACAGTCCAGTTCACGGACGCGACGGGGATACCGTCATCGGCCTGTGCCTTGAGCTTGACGTACTTGGCGTGGCACTCGTCCCGAGTTCGGCCGTAGACGCTCACACGCTTGATCGTTCCGGCGGTCGTGGGTATGAAGAGCTTGGCCTCATACCGCCCGTCCTTCCGTTGGACGATCGTCCCCTCACCGTTGGCCCGCCGGCGAGCCCGCCCCCTTGCGGACTTACGGCGCTCGGGTCCATCCGGCGCGGCAAGCATGATCTTGGACATCAGGCAGCCTCCTCGGCAAGCAGGTCCAGGCATTCGGCGAGGGCGGTGACGGGGACGAGTCGGCGACGGCCGATCTTGATCGTCCGGAGCTGGTTGGAGCGCATGAGGTTGTAGAGGGTCCAGCGGCTCACGCGGAGCCGTTCGGCGGCCTCGTCGACGGTGAGGACGAGTTCGTTCAAGCCGTGCTCCCTTGCTCGGTGGCGTTCGGGTTGAGGGGCGGTAGGGGTGTGCCGTTGAGTGCTGCGGTGAGGAGTGCTTCGCCGGGTGTGAGTCCTTGGCCGAGGTAGCGCCAGTGGGCGATGACGAGGACCTGGTCCTCGTCGGTGAGCGGCAGCCGCCCCGTGGTGATCTCGTGTTCGCGCTGGTTATGGAGGATCCGTGCCTCACGCAGGGCGCCGAGCGTGGTGGAGTACCGGCGGGATTTGGTGGAGAAGTGGCCGCGGAAGCCGAGCATGTGTGCCCAGTCGGCCAGCCGTAGTTCCGCCAACTCCGGGAGGGCCCCCAGGCGGAGGCATTCGGCGATGAGGCGCCGGGCGTGTGCGGTGACGGGGAGTTGGGCGATGTCGTCTGTGGCCCGAATGCGCCGGTCGAGGGTGCCGACGCATTCGGCGGCCTTGGTGGCGTACTTGGCGATGTAGCCCGCCACGGCCCGATCGGTCAGCTCCCCCGTGGTCGTGATCAGGCGAATGTCGACCTGCGACCCCCAGGCCAGCGACCGGGACGGGACGCCGGGGGGCGGCGGGGGTGGGGACGGTGACGGCGAGTGCGCCTTGTTGGACGGCGTCGGCCAGGACCTGGTGAGTGGCCCAGGCGGGTGGTGGTGAGTGGGGGCCGGTGGGTCCGTCGAGTCGGATGACGGCGTGGAAGTGGACGACGCCGCGCCGTTGGTATTCGGCGACTTTGGCGAAGGAGATGGTGAGGGTGTCGCCGAGCTGGCGGAGGGTGAGGCCGGCGGCTTTGGCGACGCGTCGTCGCAGGGCCATGGTGAAGCGTCGCCACAGCTCCGGCGCGAGGGCGTTGAAGAGGACGGAGCCGGTGTGGTCGTAGCAGTCGGGGCACAGTGGTTGCCCGAGGCGCCCGTCCTCCGCCGAGTGCCGGACGGTGCACGACATCGACCGGCCGTGCGGGCAGGTGCCCGCGTCGCGCCGGGGGTGGCAGGGCGCCACCGTCCCGCCGGGCTTCTCCCTTCGGGCGTGGACGGTGCCGAAGGAGGGTGCGGTGAGGGTGACGAACGCGGCCGGGTGTGAGGTGACGGTGTCGGGGACGCCTTTGCCGCCGGTCAGGCCAGCGCGGACGAGTTGGTAGGTGTCGGCGCGGTAGGTCTCGGCACACGAGGGGCACCGTGAGGCCCGCCGTGTCTTGCACGCCACCCGCAGTGCCCCGCCGGGTTCCCGCGCGGTGGTGTAGCGGTGCAGGAGTTCGCCGGTGAGGGGGTCCAGGTGTTCGACCCGTCCGCGTAGGTGGATCGGTTGTGCGCAGCCGCCCATGGCGCGGGTGCGGGCGGCCCACCGGGCGAAGTCGCGCCGGTTGATCCGGGCGGCCATGTCACGGGCGGCGGCCGGGGTCACCACGGGCGGGGTGGCGTGTTCGGGCACGGCGGGCGGGTCTCCCCTCGTCGAGAACGGACCGGTCGTTGAAGGCCCCGGACGTGGCCGCGTGTGCGGGCGGCTTGTGGGGCCACGTCCGGGGGCACGTGGGGTAGCGGGTTAGAGGGCTGTGAAGAAGGCGGCCAGGGCGTCGGCGAGAGCCGCCAAACCGGCCAGGACGGCGGCCACCGAGCGGGCGGCTCCGGCGGGGTGGCGCAGGACGTAGAGGGCCAGGACGAGGCAGCAGGCGATGGCGGTGCAGCGGCGCAGGAACACGGGGGTGGTCTCCGTTCGGGGGTCAGGTGTGGCCGGTTCCGTTGCAGTGGGGGCAGGTGTCGCCTTCTCCGGTCAGTCCGGTGGTGCCGCAGTGGCAGCACGCCCACCCCGTCACCGGAGGCACCAGGACCGGACGCTCAGGGGGGTTGTGGTGGACCGGCAGGGGTGCGGGGGTAGCCATCACGCGGCCTCGTCGGTGGCCGGGCGGGTGGCCTCGTCGGTGGGGGTGTCGGGGATGACGTTGTCGCGGTAGCTGTGGCGTGCGGCGTGTTCGGCGGCGGCGCGGGCGGGGATGTGCACGATCCGGTAGGAGATGGGGCCGAAGCTGCGGGAGGCGGTGTAGTGCCCGCCCCGCGATCGGGTGTCGTGGACGTCGGCGTCCAGCAGTTCGGCGACGTGGTCGACCAGCGCGACCGCCGCAGCGTCATCGCAGTCACGGGTGAAGAACATGAAGACTTGGCCGATTTCGTTGACCGGCACGGACGGGTTGGCCTCCAGGAAGTCGGCCAGCGCGCGCAGGCCCGCGATGGTCTCCCGGCGGACGGAAGGGTCTCCGAAGGTGTCCGGGTTGGTCTCGCGGTTGGTGTTGGTGGTCATGGCGGTTCTCCCTTGGCGCGGTGTTCAGGCGGTTTCGGTGCGGATCTGGCGGAGGAGGTCGGAGGCGAGCTGGTTGGACACCCCGAGCCGGGCGCGCAGCGCGTCACGGGTGATCGGCCGCCCGTGCCGGTTCTGGTGTTCGTTGGCGACGCGGTGGGCGAAGGCCACCAGCGGCACCGCCGCAGACGAAGACGAGGACGGAGACGGGGGCGCGGTTGGGGACGGGGCATCCTGGTCTGCGGGGACGGGGATCGTGGTCTGACCGCCCTCGTCCGCGTCGCCGTCCTCGTCCTGGTTCTCGTCCGATACAGCGGGGACGGGCGCGGCCAGTTCGGGACGGCCCCCGTCCTGTACCACCGGTGCCGAGGACGAGGACGAGGGCGGTTGAGCCTCAGGGCGTCCGAAGGACGGGGGCGCGGTCATCACGTCCGGGACATCTGAGGACGGGGCAGCCGACCGGTCCGCCGGGGCAGTCGCGGTTTTGCGGCGTTCGAGCATGGAGACGGCGACCAGGAAGGCCCCGGCGGGAGTGCCGGCAGTGATCCAGCCCCACACGGTCGGGTCGGCTTGGGCAAGGTTGGCGGCCAGGGACAGCAGGATTCCGCCGACCAGGACCAGCGTCGGCCACGACAGCCGCCCCGTCGCTCGTCCGGTGCGCTTGTCGCGCTGGCGTTCTCCGGCGGCCATGACGCAGGTGAGGTCGATGCAGACGGCGATGGCCCAGGCCATCCATCCGGTCTGGCCGTGTTCGGTGGCGGTGTCGCGGATGTGGGTGAACGACCCTGCCGCCGCGATCGCGGCCAGGACCAGGACGGGGCCGGAGTCGGCGACCGCGCCCAGGACACGGCGGGTCATGCCGCCCGCCCGGAGGTCACCAGGGCCAGGAGTGCGGCCAGTTCGGCGTCACACCGGTGCAGCTCGGCCCAGTCCTCCACCTCACCGGCGATGTCCGAGGCGAAGGAGTCGGCGCAGCGCTCGCACCGGGCGATGTGCAGGCCCCGGACGTCGTCCCAGCCGAGGATGACCGGCGGAACGGCCGAGGACGCCCAAGACGAGGCGGGACAGCCCGCCGGGACGGGACGGGACGAGAAGGCAGAGCCAGGACGACGCGGACGGGGACGGGCGCGAAGGGTGGTCACGCGGGCGGTCACGACAAGCCTCCGAGACGGGTTCGGGCATGGGTCGGGTAGGGACGTGGCGTGATCAGGGCTCACACCCAGCCGCGAGGAAGAAGAGAAGAAGGGGAGGAGCGCCCGCGGTTATGCGGCTTCGTCCAGCGCCGGGGGCGTGGTGGGGACGGTGCCGATCAGGGCGTCCCAGGCGGGAGTGAGATGGGCGTGGTCACGGGCCGCCCGTTCGGCCTCGTCCTCAGAGACGAACACCGACCGAGCGCGATGCCAGGACCCGTCCTGACCGGCGACCACCGCCACCCCCGGAGTCTCCGCCGGAATCGCCCGCGCCGCATCCAGAGCGGCCGGATCCATGTCCCCGAGCGTCATGTTCGCCGTCTCCGGATCGTTGACCCGGTGGCAGACCCGCCCCGAGAGCTGGGAGCGCAGAGCGGTGACGCCGGGGCCCAGATCGGAGCCGATGCGCTGGCCGCACACGATCAGGTGGACGGCGAACGCCCGCCCGAGCTGAGCCACCCGCAGCAGCGCGGTACCGGTGCGGGACACCCGCTCCAAACTGCCGCCGTACCTGCTCGGCACCGCCGAACGCCTGGATCCCTGACCAGCGAAGCCACCCTGATGAGACGTCCGATGGTGCTAAGGCGTCAAGCGGCTGCCGAAAGTGGCGGGGGGAACGCCTTGAGTGGGTCGTAGGTCTGGCGTGTTTGGAGGCAGTGGTGGAGCTGTCCGAGCATGCGGTTGAACAGGTGCCGTAGGGCGGCGGGGTGCCGGTCGCCCTGGTCGCGTCGTTGCTGGTAGTGGTCTCGTGCAGGCCCGGTTTTGGAGGCCGCGCAGAACGCCCATCGAAAGCCGGTGGCGGCCAGCCGGTTGTTCTTGATCGAGCGCCGGGTGATGGAAACGCTTCGCCCGGAGGCGCGGGTGATCGGTGCTGATCCGGCGTATGCCTTCAGAGCGCGAGCGTCGGCGAACCATGTCCGGTCGTCGCCGATCTCGGCCGGCAGCCTGGCTCCGAGTTCGTCACCCAGGCCGGGGAAGCTGGTGATGATCTCGTAGTCGGGGTGCTGGGCGAAGGCCTCGGCGACCGCCAGGCCGAGCCGGTCAACGTTGTCGCATTCGGCGTCCAGGACGGCCAGCAGTGCGCGGGCCTGCTCACCCATCGCCCGTTCGACCAGCGGCGGCTGGTGCAGTTGCGGCTGCCGCAGCGCCTGGTGGATTCGCCGGGCCAGCTGGTCGATCCCGCGCTGCCGACCTGCCCGGCGCAACGCCGCGGCGATGCGAGTTCGCGGCAGCTTGACAGCCGCCGTCGGCGTGAGCGCGATCGCCAGCACGGCGCGAGCATCGCGGCCGGCCAGGTTGGTGGTGCGGTCGGCGAAGGCGGCCAGGAAGACTGGGAAGTACTCGCGCAGCAGCGAGCGCAGCGCGTTGGAGGCGCGGGTGCGGCGCCAGATGGCGTCCTGGTGGGCGCGGGCCAGCACGGCTATGGCGCGGGCCAGGTCGGTGTCGGCCGGCAGCGGCCGGTGAGCGTGGGCGTCGGTGCGCAGGATCCCGGCCAGCGTCATCGCGTCGACGTGGCCGGACTTCTTGCGGGCGACCGAATGGCGCTCGCGATAGCGGGCCACCGCCATCGGGTTGATGGCGAAGACCTGCCGGCCGGTGGCGCGCAACGCGGCCACTAGCAGGCCGCGCGGCGTTTCGATGGCCACCGGGAATGGATCGTCGGGGTCGTCGCCGGCGTCGGCGAGCAGCTGGAGCAGTTCCTCAAAGCCCTCGACGGTGTCGCTGATCCGGCGTTTGGCCAGCAGCTGGCCGGCCTCGTCCACCAGGGCGACGTCGTGGTGATCCTCGGCCCAGTCGATCCCGCAGAACGCTCTCACCCGGATGCTCTCCTTCACACAGCCATGACCTGTCGATGCAGGTGGCGGCCTGGCTGGGACGCGCGGCGCTCTAATCACAAGGCTCGCTGGCCTTCCCTCCGATGGAGCCGTTCGCGATCCCAGCGACCCGCGCGGGTCCCAGTCTCATCCGGGAGCTCGAAGGCTCGGAACTTTCTCAGGGATCACCGCGCGGGCGGCTCGAACCACGAACAGCAACCTGCCGCACCCGGCAACACAGCGGGACGCATCTGCCGGAACCGCCACCGACCACCCTGATTAGAACTTTCTCTACGGGTTCAAGGGCGCCCGCTCTGCGGTCGCCGCCGGTCGATCCGGGGCGGGCATGCGGCCTCTCCGGGCCGACCCGCCCCGGCCGTCCGGCCTGATCAATACTGCGAAGTCCGTTGTCGAGCCGCTTCCTATGCGCTTGGGTAGTCCTGTGGCTGAGACTGGATCGCCAAGAGCGCGATGGAGACGGAGCGTAATCACAGCCACCTTGACGGCCATATTGGCGACTGCAACGAATGTCTTTATCAACTACGCCACCACCGAAGCAAGTGCTTTTAGGTGGGGGGCTGTCGTGCTCCTAACAGTGCTCAGTGGCCTACTTGCATCAGTGCTAGCCTCCAAGCGAGAGCCTTTACCTGCCAGGGCGCCAGACAAGCCGGCGGTGCATCTAAGGATCGCTGATACGGCAAAGACTATAGATTTCAAAATCTATAGCGAGGAAGTCGCACTTAGGCCAGGTTATATAAACCAATGGATTCGTACCGCGCATGATCCTGGTAGCGAGGTCGAGCCGAGCGAGGGCAATGAATCATGAGTCGCCATAATGCCGAAGAATCGGTGACTCGTTATCGAGCGCTAGTTGCAGAAGACCCTGCTACTTATCTGCCTAGTTTGGCTAGGTCTCTCAATAACCTGAGCGCTTCCCTTGCTGAGGCTGGTGAGGTGCGTGCCGCGCTCGACCCTGCTCATGAGGCGGTTGAGATCCGCCGCAGGTTGGCTGAAGCGGATCCCGGCGCCTACCTGCCTGAACTGGCCGCATCCCTCAACAACCTCGGAATTCGTCTCTCGCAGATTGGCGAAGTGCGTGCCGCGCTCCACCCTGCTCATGAGGCGGTTGAGATCCGCCGCAGGTTGGCTGAAGCGGATCCCGGCGCCTACCTGCCTGAACTGGCCGCATCCCTCAACAACCTCGGAATTCGTCTCTCGCAGATTGGCGAAGTGCGTGCCGCGCTCCACCCTACTCGTGAGGCGGTTGAAATATTCCGAAACCTAATTATTGTTGAACCTCGCGCCTACCTACCTGAGCTGGCTTCTGCGTTGAGTAACCTCGGAATTCGCTTGTCAGAAGTGGGCGAGGTGCGTGCTGCGCTCGACCCTGCTCATGAGGCGGTTGAGATCCGCCGCAGGTTGGCTGAAGCGGATCCCGGCGCCTACCTGCCTGAGCTGGCCGGATCTCTCAACAACCTCAGCGTTTCTCTCGCTGGGGTTGGTGAGGTGCGTGCCGCGCTCGACCCTGCTCATGAGGCGGTTGAGATCCGCCGCAGGTTGGCTGAAGCGGATCCCGGCGCCTACCTGCCTGAACTGGCTTCTGCGTTGAGTAACCTCGGAATTCGCTTGTCAGAAGTGGGCGAGGTGCGTGCTGCGCTCGACCCTGCTCATGAGGCGGTTGAGATCCGCCGCAGGTTGGCTGAAGCGGATCCCGGCGCCTACCTGCCTGAGCTGGCCGGATCTCTCAACAACCTCAGCGTTTCTCTCGCTGGGGTTGGTGAGGTGCGTGCCGCGCTCGACCCTGCTCATGAGGCGGTTGAGATCCGCCGCAGGTTGGCTGAAGCGGATCCCGGCGCCTACCTGCCTGAACTGGCTTCTGCGTTGAGTAACCTCGGAATTCGCTTGTCAGAAGTGGGCGAGGTGCGTGCTGCGCTCGACCCTGCTCATGAGGCGGTTGAGATCCGCCGCAGGTTGGCTGAAGCGGATCCCGGCGCCTACCTGCCTGAGCTGGCCGGATCTCTCAACAACCTCAGCGTTTCTCTCGCTGGGGTTGGTGAGGTGCGTGCCGCGCTCGACCCTGCTCATGAGGCGGTTGAGATCCGCCGCAGGTTGGCTGAAGCGGATCCCGGCGCCTACCTGCCTGAACTGGCCGGATCTCTCAACAATCTCGCCAGTGTCTACGAGGCGGCGGGAGATCTAAGCCGGGCTCTCCCTTTGTACGAGCAGGCGCTAGCCGACCTGGAGCACGTGCTTGGTCCGGATCATCCATCCACTCTTGCATCCCGCAACAATCTCGCCAGTGCCTACAAGGCGGCGGGAGATCTAAGCCGGGCTCTCCCTTTGTACGAGCAGGCGCTAGCCGACCTGGAGCACGTGCTTGGTCCGGATCATCCATCCACTCTTGCATCCCGCAACAATCTCGCCAGTGCCTACAAGGCGGCGGGAGATCTAAGCCGGGCTCTCCCTTTGTACGAGCAGGCGCTAGCCGACTCTATCCGGATCCTGGGTGAGCGTCATCCGACCACTCAAGCAATTCAAGGCAATTTGCATTCGTTTGAACGGTAGGCCTTATGGCTGTGCATCCGTATTAATCTGGGAGGCGTAGTTTTCCCTCTTAGCTAGTGTAAAGCTGGCATTACAAACTGAACGTGGCCGAAGCGGGGGCCTCGCGGCCCCCAGCCCCCCGCGAGCCGGAGGGCACGCCCGCGCGAAGCTGTCTGTCACACCGTCTCGCCGTTCGCGCGGTCGCACCCTCCGGGGCGGGTGTGGGTGCTAACGGCGGTCCTAACAACGAGGTCGGATGACCTTGGACAGGTGTGGACGTTCGGGAGGGAGATGTGCTGGTCAACGGATCAGAGGCTTACGTGCTGCACTGGCTTGGCAGCTGGCTTGAAGGGCGGACGGGGCGGATGCCGATGTGGTGGGTGTCCAGCCTGCGTAGCAGCGGCATTGCTGCGCGCGTGTCTCCGCTGGCAACCTGTGCACATGGAAACACCGCCCCTCGGCGACTATGAGCAGCTGCTGAGATCCATGGCTCATCCGTGGAGCGCTGGAACGGTCGTGCACGGCTCAAAGGTCCTGGACGATCCTGGTGGTTGGTTTGGTGCGACACTGCCGTACCGACTGGACCGGCGAGTACTGGCGGCATATGGATCCGCGCCCGGCAGTGATCGGGTGCGTTCCGTGGCTAACGGACCATGCGGTGACTAGCGCCCTCGCCTCGTTCGATCAGTGCTGCATCGTGGTGGACAAGCAACAACCGCAGTACACCGCAGTGCGACAGCTCGCAAGCAACGGCAAAGCCTTGTCCAGTGCCAATCTCGATGGCTTCGATGAGATTGCACTGTCCGACGAGGACGGCAACCCTCCTGTAATCCACCCATACACCAAGCGTTTCTCCGAGGAGCTTGGTCCCGTGGCCGATGCTCCACTCCAAGATGCTGGTCCTTGGCGTCGCTACCTACTATGAGGATGATGAGGAGTTCGCTGGCGACATCCTAACTTTCCGTCCGAAATCAACTTGGATGGGGTCAGCCAACTGGACCCAGGCAGCCCGCAACCACATCGAGTTTGGTATGTGGTCAACGGATCCCGACCTGGTACGGAACAACTAAGAGTACCTGTTGTCGCTACTAACCTTCAGCGAGTCACGGGGAGTTTCGAGTATCGGACCCGAGCCCGAACTCGTCTCGGCTGTCTGGGACGACCTTGCCTTTGCCGAGTACTTTGCCGAACACCGTGATCATTACGAAGACGAGTGACAGGCACGGTCTCGATTTCCATCTACCGGTGCAGCCCTATGATCGCCCCTGCATCGCTGAAATAGACACGTGGCTAGGGGCGGTCGCTGCCGCGACGCTTCCGGTGCTCAGGCCATGGCCGGCCCTGCGCCACAGGCCCGCTCGCCCTCAAACTATGCACGGCTCCGTACGCCCCAGCCTCGTAGCCATCACCCAAGCCCGAACCGCCGGGCGCCACGACCACACCTACACTCGAAACACCACGTACGTAATCGGCGACGCTACCAGCGACGTAGAAGCCGCCCTGCAGGGCGGGAGACCAGATCATCGCCATTGCGTCCGGTAAATTTCGGCTGGCCGACTTCACGATACAGGGCCCAAATAGCGCCTGGCCCAACTATTGCAAGTCTTGTTCACTGGGCGGCCAATGGCATCACAGCTTATGGTGAGGCATTTTTCTGTCCATCCTCGCCTTGTATTTGATCAACTACGCCGCCGATTTCTTTAACGATGCCCTCCCCTGCCGTGAGAGCATCCTGAAACATGGTGGCGCCTGTCGTGAAGAACATACAAGCAGCAAGAAGGGCAAACCATGCCTTCTTCCATCGCCCAACTGTTTCCGGTGACGCATTATCGAGAGAAGTGGATGCTTGAGCAATACTTCCCATTGCTCGATTAGTCTCACGAGCCACCCTGGCGCCACCAAAGAGGTCAACATTTTCGATCAACCAGAGCACGTGCCGCAGTTGGGCAACGAGCTCACTTTTGATACTGCCACTGAGTTCGACATCATCAATTTCCTCAATAAGTCTTATCCAGAATTTACACTGAGTGGCAAGCCCTTCCAAATTTTCACCAGCTGGAGCGGCGCTAGTAGCAGAAAGACTTCCAGCAATAATGTCCGCCGCAGCTTCTAGGTGATCCAATGCCGCATCATCGATAATCGATGATGGTGGATGATTTGAAGCACTCCAATTCGCCTTCGGCTGAATCAGAGCTTGCCACCATGAAAAGGCATATCGAAGTGAACGTTCACAGCTACGTTCAGGCAGGGCATAAAGTTGCTCTATAGTGTCCGTCAGGAGAGACGCGACCTCTGAGTACCGACGCGAGAATTCATTTGATCCCCACTGTGCCTGCAAAACATTAATCCAAGCCTTTTGCATATTAGGCTCATTGGAATTACGAACACGAGAAAGGATTAGATAGAGGCGATGGGGCGCGGTATCCGCGTTGGCAACGCTCACTCATTTCACCTCTCGCGACAAGTGGCTGATATGCACACTAACTCGGTGAGTGATGGTAGCAGGTCGCGAAGGGTTGTGCGACGCATCTGTCCAACTAAGGGACTGTCAAATTGGCCCGGTTGAGATCAAGGGACCGCACCACTCAGGCCGCTCGGCTCGGCCGGTCCGTGCGTGAGGCGTGGGCGTCGATAACCGACGTCGGACCTGGCCGGCCGTGCATCGCGCCACGCCGCCAGGTTGCCTGGCTAACCGTATTCAAGGGTCACGCGCCGCCGACACACCAGTCAGCCCCACAAAGACAGGCACAGACATCACCGTTTCATGCACGTTGCCGGTCGGGCTGGAAGATGCGTGGCTCCCGGTTTGTGCCCCTGCAAACTTCGTACGAAGACATCGACCGGTTCCCCGCGGCCCAGAGCGTTACAATCAGCGCTGACGACGACGTCGAGGTGAACGGCGCTCTTGTGGATCTTATTGGTGGCGGCCTACCGCAGGTACTGCTCGAAGATGGCCACCAGCCTTCGCCACCTCAGTGGGAACTAGTTGCCGACGCGCGCGGAGTTCTACCTCCGCTTGCGCCGGGAAGCGCGGGCAGACCGCGGGCGTTAGGAGAAACGTGAAGCGTGATGATGTGGTCGGTGCCCTGCTGCGGATGGACGTTCGGCCCAGTATTCTAGAAGACTTCCCGGCCCTGCCTGCGGATGTTGAGGGATTGTTGATCTACGGGAGCCAGGCTCGCCGGGACGCGGTGCCCGGTTCGGACCTGGATGTGCTGGCTCTGGTGACGGCTCAGCGTCCCAGCACTGACTCGGGTTACGTGCACGTCAGCTACTACACCCGCGAACAGCTCTCGACTGGCATCGGCACTCTCTTCGGAGCCCATCTCAAGCGTGACGCCAAGATTGTTTGGGACAAACACGGCCATCTGACTCGTGCTGTGGGGGACATGGGCCAGGTAGACACCAAACGACTCCTGGCGCGCGCTTGGAGTATGTCTGGGCTTTTCACCAGCCTGGAACGAGACTTGCCGAAATACCTCTCTGGCCTCTTGCGTCAAGCCCGATACCTGCTACGCAGCTGCCTATACGCGCAGGCCATTGCGGATGGTGCCCCCTGCTTTTCGGTGCGGGAGCTAGCCGTCCGGCATGGAGATCCCTACTTGGCCCGCCTCCTGGCCTCACGGCAGCCAGGCGAGGCGACGGCAGCCGACCTTGAGCAATGCCTATCTCGGCTGCACGGGATCATCGGTGAGTTCCCGCCCAGCGAACACGGCTCCCTAGAGGCAACGGTCGTCAACGAGTGGGGACGTCCCAGCGACGTCCTCTCGATGGCGTTCATGGCCCTGGGTACCACCGGGACGACCTCCGACTACGCCGAGGTCGAGAAGGTTCTACTGTGAGTGCCGAGATCGCGTTTGTGGGAGACATTCACGGAAATTTGAGCGCGCTCCGGGGACTTTGCAATGTCCTTGCTGCGCGGGGTGGACCGCACGCGATATTTCTCGGCGACTACATCAACAGAGGCGCACAATCTGCCGAGGTACTGGAGGAACTCCTTGCGTACTCCGGATCCGGACGCGCCACCCTCCTCCGGGGGAACCACGAGGCGGCGCTGCTCGACGCCTTGGACACCGGGGACTTGACAGCCTTCCTCAAGATGGGCGGAGCGATGACCATTCGGTCGTACGTCGGCGCGAAAGTAGGACCCGACGTCCTCAGTGACTTCCGTGCCAGGTTCCCGAGGGAGCACTTGGACAGGATACGGCGTATGCCTGAGAACTACGAGTCGAACGACTTCATCGCCCAGCACACCCAGCCGTCCGCCTCGACGTCCAAGTTCCGGGTAAGTGCGCACGTCGCAGTCGGCAAACTTCCGAGGATTGAGCCCCAGTCGGCGCAGCTGGATACCGGCTGTGGGGCCGATGACGGCCGCCTCACGGCGCTGCTGTGGCCCAGCCTCGACTACGTCCAGGTTGACGCCCGTGGCACCATCGTGACCGACTGACCCGGCGAAGTGGCGTTCGGTCACTGGTCCAACTGGTCGATGATCCACTGGGCTCGCTGTTCGCCCTTCTCGTTCCCCATCGCCCTGTTCACTTCGAGACAGGCGCGCGCATACTCTTCCGCCTCACGTCCCCTGCCGGCAGCACGGCAGCACTGTGCAAGAAGGAGCAGGGAGATGGCCTCCCCGCGTCTGCTCGCGATCTGCCGGTTCAGAGACAAGGCCCGCTCGGCATGCGGCATGCCCTCATCAGGTCGGCCCTGGCGGAGGAGTACCTGTGCGGCCAACACCTCGGCATTGGCGTGGAGTGCCGTCGGTGGTGTGCCGCGCAGGTTCATGACCACTTCGTCCGCATAGGAAGCCGCGGTCTCCAAGTTCCCCACGCGGACCTCGAGCCTTGCCAGGTTGACGAGGGACTGGCACACGTCCAGGCCGTTTCGCAAACCGCGTCTTGAGTCGAGAGACTCCTGGAAGGTGCGCCGGGCAGAGTCCAGGTCGCCGATTTTCTGGTGCGCAAGTCCGAGGTCGTCGAGGATCCGACAGCGGACTTTCTGTGCGTAAGCGTCATCCTCGTTGAGGAGTGTCACGGCTTGCTCGAGCCGTCCGATTGCGTCGACGTCGCGGCCCTGCCGACGCAGCACCCCTGCTTGGGCAGCGAAGGCCTCCGCCGCGAGCGGTGAGTTCAGGTGCGAGGCCCCACTGATGAAGTGGTCGATGGCGCGCTGTGTTGCGATGTACGCATCGTCGAGTTCGCCGTGCCGGGCCAGGGACCGAGCGTAGGCGAGCTGCTCGGCTGGGCCGCCCAGAACGGCTGCCTCCTGGAGGGCCGCCCGCCCTGCCTCAGCCTGACCGAGGTCGACCAACTTTTCGCCGCGTAGGCGCAGGTTTGCAGCCCGCAGGACGTCTTTCCCGGACGACGGCATCAGGTCGACATGCCTATGGACCTTGGATCCGGCCAGCGCCTCCCAGGCCTCGAGACGCTCAGTCAGCTTGGCCTTGAGCTCACGGATGTCCGCGATGGACTCGTACATCACCGCGTGGTGCCGAGACATCTGCTCTCGGAGCTTCACGATTTGTTCGGCGGGCGAAGGATGGTCGAGGAAGGCCACCCACACGTCCCGCATCGGCTGCTCGGCACGACCGAGCTCGAGCAGGCCCGTGAAGAGTTCCTCCTCGCTGCCGGATGTGTATCCCCAGGGACTGCCCGACTCGCTACCCCAAGATCCCTTGAACAGCGCGACCAGGAAGTGACTCTCCCCGATGAGTTCGTTGATCGCCTCCTGCGGCCGTCGAGCAGTTCCTCGCACGCGCTCCCAGCCGACGACCTCGTAGGTCACGTTGCTCCCGCCCCCGCTCCGGGCGTTGTGCTCCTCGACACAGGTCCGAATAACCTCGCGCTCGCCCGGAAGATCGCCGGGTGAGGCCAGAAAAATACGGAGCGGCAGTGCGTCAACCATAGGCCCGACGATATCCGGCGCATTTACAGGTGTGCTTGTGAACAGCCCTGAACAAAGTTAATCTTGCTCCGATCAGAAGGACGCACTGTTTGATGCGTCCGCGTAGTCGGCATACATCTCACGCATGTCGGACTGATAGTCAGCATAGACGTGCAGTGCCGTGATGACACCCCCATGGACAATGGCGAAGGCATCGCGGAGCAGCTTCGTGAGTTCGGGGACGTCCACCGCATGCGCACTGCTCTCAAGGTGATCGGCGTAGCGGAACGCCTCTCCTGTGGGATCAAGTTGGTGGAGCCGAGCCAGCAGGCGCATGGTGTCGGCCGGGAGCCCTTCGAGCGCAAGTTCCTTGAGCAACCCGGCGAGCTGATCGGCCAGCGGCCCCAAGCGATGACGCTGCTTACGCTTGAGGTGGACGTCCAACTCATCGGGATGGAGCGATGGATCGTTGTGGCCGTCGAAGCGCACGCGCTTGGCGGCATCACGGATGGCCTGCTTCAGCGCCAGTTCGAGCGCATGCCGGTAGTTGTGCACCAGCGGTAGGAGGAGCTGATCACCGGTTCGGGGACTGCTCTGCCACTGCTTGAAGATAGCCTCGGCCGCCTCGGCGAAGCCCTCCGCCAAGCCGGCGTCACCGTCGAAGTAACCAACGTAGGCGATGTCGCGCCAGCCTCCCCCATCAGGCAACGAGCTGAGCAGATCTCCCATAGCGCCTAGCATGACGTACCGGGCGCTGTGCGACACCTTGATTTCACCTGCCCCCCGGAGATGGCCGGGAACCTATGTAGAAGGTGCAGGCTTCCCATCCTCGCCGCGAGCGACACGGACGGTGGGCCGAAGCACGAGGTACTGCCGACGAAGCTGACGACAGTACTGACGACAACAGCCCCACACAGAGGCCACCAAGGGCAGCCGTAAGGCACCGTCTACCTCGGCCGACGCTGCGCGAGCAGGGTGGTTGCTACTTCTGAAAAGCGGAAGGTCGGCGGTTCGACCCCGCCCCTGCCCACCTCAGATGACCAGCCAAAAGGCCCGGAACCAGTATCGGTTCCGGGCCTTTTGACAGCAACGGCCTCAGCCGCGCGCATCCCCCAGCTTCCCCGAGCGCCGCCCGCTTCTCATCCAGGGCCGCGTGAGCGTAGATCGTCATGGTGACCTCGATGTCGCTGTGCCCGACGATGTCCCGGACGATGTGCGGCGGGATGCCCAGGGCCAGGAGCAGCGAGACGCACGTGTGGCGCATGTCGTGAAACCGCATCGACTCCAGGCCCGCGGCCTCCCGGATACGGCCCCAGCTTCGGCGTAGGTTGTCCGGCTCCATGGGTGTACCGCGTCGGGACGGGAAGACGAGGCCGTTGTCCTCCCAGTCCTGCCACGCGTCCGCCCGTTCGGCCGCCTGCTTCACCCTGTGCTCGCACAGAGCCGTGATGCAGACGGGAGGCAACGGGATGGTCCGCTCGGAGTCGTCGGTCTTGGGACGAACGAACCGCAGCGCTCCCCCGACCCGTTGAAGCGTCCGCGCGACTTCCAACGTGGCGCTCTCGACTCCACTACCGGGCACTCGGCGCCGTCCACCTCGCCGCCCTCACCGTCGCAAGTCCGGCAGCCGACGAGGGTGACGTCCTCCCAGCGCAGGCCGAGCAGTTCGCCGCTCCGCAAGCCAAGGCAGAGCGCCAGGACGTAGAGCGCGTAGAGCCGTTCGTCACGTGCCGCCTTGAGGACGTCGCGCGCCTGATCGACCGTGGGCCCGCGGTTCACCTTTATTTTGGCGCACCGACCTTGACGAGCTTGGCCACGTTGCGTGGGATGACCTCCTCACGGACGGCCGATTCCAGCGCGTTGCGAAGCACAGCGTGAATCAATTGGACCATGCGCACGGAGGGGTGAGCCTCGCAGCACTGGCCACCCTTGAGGGCGCAGCACCGGGGCACGTCGCGGCACGCGTCGACACCCTTCTCCGGCCGCACCCGCAGCAACTCACTGTGCCGTGTCGCCGAAAAGCCACTAGACAAGCCCGTCGGACACGTCCCGCTGTACGAAGGGTCACTAAGTCATC
Source organism: Actinomadura viridis (assembly GCF_015751755.1). GTDB lineage: Bacteria > Actinomycetota > Actinomycetes > Streptosporangiales > Streptosporangiaceae > Spirillospora > Spirillospora viridis. Next base: position 7,604,405 of record NZ_JADOUA010000001.1, on the reverse strand, counting down.
TCATTTGGTTTGGTGGCGGTAGCTTGCGGTCGTGGAGATGGTCGAGCGGCTGGTGCCGGAGGAGTTGTGGGAGCTGTTCCAGCGGGTGGTGCCGCCTGCTCCGACGAGGCCGCAGGGCGGTGGCCGACGCCGGTACGGCGATCGTGAGGTGCTGGCGGCGATCATCTTCGTGGCCACCACAGGTTGTACCTGGCAGCAGTTGCCGCCGGTGTTCGGGCCGTCGGGCCCTACCGCGCACCGCCGTTTCACCGAGTGGAGTGCCGCGCGGGTGTGGGCCAAGCTGCACCGGCTCGTCCTGGACGAGCTGGGTGCGCGCGGTGACCTGGACTGGTCGCGGTGCGCGATCGACTCGGTGAGTGTCCGTGCCGCCAAAGGGGGGAGCTGACAGGCCCGAATCCTGTCGACCGCGGCAAACGTGGGTCGAAGATCCACCTGCTGGTCGATCGTGCCGGACTGCCGCTGTCTGTCAGGATCTCAACGGCCAACACTCACGACAAGCTCGCGCCGGAGCCGCTTGTGCGGGGCATCGCGCCGATCCGTTCCCGGCGAGGGTCGCGTCGGCGCCGCCCGGCCAAGCTACACGGCGACAAGGGTGACGACTACGCCGACCTGCGGCGCTGGCTACGCAGGCGGGGCATCACCCCGCGAATCGCGCGCCGCGGCATCGAGTCCTCCGACCGGCTCGGGCGGCACCGCTGGGTGGTGGAACGGACGGTGTCCTGGCTGAGCGGCTGCCGGCGCCTGCACCGCCGCTACGAACGCAAACCCGAACACTTCCTGGCCTTCGTCGGCATCGCCGCCACCCTGATCTGTCACCGCCGACTAGCCAAATGAGATGACGCCTTAGGTGTAGGCACTCCCGCCCGTCAGCCAATCGATGTGGCATCCTGTCGACAGGCTGATGGAAAGGTGAAATTGGCATGCGTGGTGGTCAAGGGACCCTGGAACTGCGCCCACGTTCCCAGACAGCACTGGCCATGGCGACCGTTGTGGGACTGGTCGGCGTGGTCGAGATCGTGGTCCTGATCAGCGACGTCCCCACGGTGTTCGCCCTGATCGCGGGTGCCATCATGGCCGTTTTGATCATCTTGGGAGCATGGACCTTCCTCACCGCGCGCATCATCCTGACTTCGGACGAGGTCGTCGTGCGGGGGCCTTTTATCCGGCGGCGCCAGCCACGCTCGCACGTCACAAAAGCGGTGCGTGCAACCATTGACCCAATGAAGGACCCACTCCTCGACCAGCAGAGGGGGGTGGCCGACAAAAGCCTGTTCCTGCTCGATGCGCACGACACGCTGCTCATCAGGGTAAGGGTCGCCTACTACAAGCGCCAGGATGTGGACCGGCTGGTCAAGATGCTCGGCGTGCCGTGCAGCGATCCCCACCGCTTCCGGAGCGCCAAAGAGTTCGACCAGACGTATCCGGGCCTGGTGTCGTGGGCGGAACTACATCCCTACCGGATCGCGTTTGCGGTCGTCGGTGCCATGTTCGCCGTGCCCCTGGCGGTGGCGCTCGTCTTGCTCACGACAGCATCCTGACCCGCCTCATCGGACACCATCCACTCTTCCGGTCGTGCGTCGGGACAAGTGTTCCATCCACGATCAGTACCGTGTCCGGGCCGTGCCGCTTGCCGGCCGGGGCCGGCGCGAGCAGCGGCGCCAGGTGGTCCACCACCCGGTGCGCGGCCGACTTCGACACCCCGAACAGCAACGCGACCTGCCGCAACGTCAGGTCGGTGCGGTAGTACACCGCGATCAGCAGCACCCGGTCGGCCAGCGGCAGACCCCACCGGCGGCCCGTGCCGGTCTGCTCACCACCCCCCTGCCGGCGACGATCCGTACCAGACGGCGGAACTGAGGCATCGACAAGCCCGTGAACACCGGCACCCACTCGGCCCGGTCCGCACTGATCACCTGCTCCACAACAAGATCATCGGTCCGGGCGCCCGGCCGTTACGAGACAGGCTTTAGTGCGGAGAATTCGCCGGGGCGCAGTCAGGTGGCGGCACCCAACTGTTCGGCCAGCCGCTCCGGGCCACCCTTGCTGAGCTGCCCATACTCGTCGTCGCCGAGTGCGCCGGTCTCGGGCCCGCGCCGGGCTGGAGGTGTTCACGAGCGCGGCCGAAATCGTCCAGCTCGCGATAGCACCCGCTCATATTGAGGTGCAGCGACGGATACAAGCCAGCCACTGAAAGCGTCACCCAGCTTGGGCCGCCCGCTCATCGGTGACCAGATCGGCGGCGGCAAGTGCTCTCATGTCACACATTAACTCCTGGTGCACGTCGGCCATCGCGTGGGCAAGGACACGAACATGCAGCGAGTCGCCTTGCTCGCCGCCGATATCGGCCCGGACCTGCGTGAACAACTCGCGAGCGGCTTCACGCTGACCTCGGTGGTGATGCAACTCCACCCCTGGCCGATACGGCTGATCGTCAGGTCGTTGATCATTGGCAACACCTTCACCAGCGCTGCAGCCGCAGCCAGGCCACATGTCTGGCATGGCTTAACGACCTTCAAGGTTCTGACCAGATAGTTCGCCTGGCAACCCTGACAACGATGGCGCCCGGAGAACTGCACGTGCCGAAGACCGTGAGTGGTCAGGCCGTTCCTTTCCAGCCGGCAGCGGCGGCGACCTTCAACACCCGCCTGAAGGTCTTTTCTTGCACCGGGACGGAAGCGCCCAACGTCCGGATGTGCATGCCGATCCACATCTGTCGAGCGTTTCTTCACATGACCGGAGCAGTTTCAGAGCTTGAAAAGCTTCGCGTAAGGAGCCACGATCCTGACTCGCTGCGGCCCGAAGTCGACCAGGGCGGAGCGTCCTGGATCTACCTCGACGACACGTCCGAGCCCGTACTTGTCGTGCGTGACCTGGTCGTGGAGCACGAAGTCCTGGACGGACGGCGCAGCGGGCGGGGGGCTGAAGGGGCTGGTGGGAAGGTGCCGCCGCGAGGCGGGTTTGGAAGAACTCATGACTGTAGTATGCGCCCAACTTGGCCATGCCGTAAGTTCTCTGGCGCCTGATTCTGACTTCGTCACCGCGCACCACCACCAGCGCCCGCATCACGGCCGACCTCCCGGACACGTGGTAGGCTGTCCGTAGTTGCGGTTCCCATAGACATTCTCGTGCGCCTGTCGGATCTGACGTCAGGCGCATTTTTTTGTTGTTCTGGACCTTCCGGATGGGTCATCGCGGCGTCCTCGGCCGCGCAGGGTGTGCGGCCAGGATCGACCAGAAGGAGATGGCCATGGCCACCGGTACCGTCAAGTGGTTCAACGCCGAAAAGGGCTTCGGCTTCATCGAGCAGGACGGCGGCGGCGCCGACGTCTTCGCGCACTACTCCAACATCGCGGCCCAGGGCTTCCGTGAGCTCCAGGAGGGCCAGAAGGTGAAGTTCGACATCACCCAGGGTCAGAAGGGCCCGCAGGCGGAGAACATCGTCCCCGCTTGATCTGTCGCCTGCCGCGGCGGGCGCTCCCCTGGGGGCGCCCGCCGCGGCAGAACGGCGGCACAGCACCTGAAGTACTGCAACGTCCCTCACACTGGCTCATGCGAGCCCACGGCGGCGCACGGCGCGAGCTGGACGGGGCCGTGTCGGGCTTGGGATGCCGGTGGTTCGCGCACTGCCGACAACGTCGACACGCAGGGCCCATCACGCACGCACGTCGGGCACCGTCCGACCACGGCAGACGCCACGGCGGCAGGGTGGTCGCTACGTCTGAAGAGCGGAAGGCCGGCGGTTCGACCTCGCCCCCTGCTCACACCTTCTGAGCAGCGCGAACGCCCCGAGCGATCATCGCCGGGGCGTTTTGACGACAGTGCGGACGGCAACGGCCTCAGCTGAGCACATCCCCGGCTTCCCGAGCGCCGCCCGCATCTCATCCAGGGCCGCGTGAGCGTAGATCGTCATGGCGACCTCGATGTCGCTGTGCCTGACAATTTCCCGGACTACATGCGGCGGGACGCCGAGGGCGAGCAGCTGCGAGACGTGCCGTCCTGCATAACGTCAAGGTCGACACCAGGTGGCTCTGAGAGCCGTGACTGGGATTCAACAGCGTGACGGCCCGCGCGCCATATCGTGCCCTGATGGGCAGGAGATTGCGGCTGGCGGTCGCGCAGAGCACAGTCCCGGAGGATCCCACCGACTCGGAGAGTCTGCGGGCGAGCAGTGAAGAGATCCGTACGTTGATGCGTGCGGCCAGTGATGCAGGTGCGAGGTTGGTGCAGTTCCCCGAGGGGGCCATCACCTATCCCAGCAAGCACGTGTTGTCATCCGGTCCACACGGAACACTCGCCGCCTCGGACTGGAGTCGGGTCGACTGGGACGTCTTACGCGCCGAAGCGGAGTCGGTGGCCGACCTGGCTGGAGAACTGGGCCTATGGGTGGCGTTCGGGGCGCCACATCCGTTGACGCCTCCGCATCGGCCACACAACAGCCTGTACATCGTCTCGGACGAAGGTGTGCTTGTCTCCCGCTACGACAAGCGGTACCTGTCGCACACCGAGGTCTCGTACATGTTCACCCCGGGCACGGCGCCCCTGGTTTTCGAGGTCGACGGCATCCGGTTCGGTACCGCGCTGTGTATCGAGGTCAACTTCCCGGAGGTCTTCCACGAGTACGAGCAGCTGGGCGTGGACTGCGTCCTGGTTTCGTTGATGATCGACGCTGCCGCACCCGCAGTTGTCGCGCAGGCGTACGCGACCCTCTACAACTACTGGGTGGGCTACTCCATCCCAGCTCAGTTCGGGGCAACCGCTCCCGCCGCGATCTTTGCACCTGGCGGACGACGGCTGGCAAGCTGCAACGGCGACAGCCGGCCCGGCCTGGCGATTGCAGACATCGACCTCGATGCGCAGGATCCCGATATCGACGTTGCCCTCCGCCTTGCCCGCCCATGGCGCCGCACTGCACGGGCGGGCCTGTACGACAGCCACGTTGTCCTGGGGGACGGCAGAAGCGACACACGTACTGAGTTCTGACAGGCGTAGTGGCTGAACGAGCCGGCAATGGTGGTGGGAGAGCGGCTCCGGTGCGGCGAGCAGGTGCTTCCACTCATCACGGTCCATCGTCGGGTCGACCGGCCAGCCGTTCTCCTGAACGAACATCCACCCGCCGTCTTCCCACACCGTGCCGGGCGTGCTCGCGCTCCCGCCTTCGTCGCGCCGTTCCCGTAGCAGGTGCCCTTCTGAATCGGCCTCGCAAACGCAAGTGACCGCCGCCCTCGTCAGTGAGCGGGTACCGACACGCAGACCATCGTGGTGTCCTCCAGGGCCTCGACGACCCCGGGCGCCTGCTCCGGAACGTGCACGAAGTCGCCTGCGCGCACCGTCACGGCGTCGCTCTCGGCACCCACTCGTAGCGCTCCGCTGAGCACCACCCAGACCTCCGCATAGGGGGCAGGCAGGTCGGCGCGTGCCCCCATCTGGAAGAACGACGTGTAGGCGCTCATCGACCTGCCGACCTCTTTGCCGAGAGCGGGCGCGATGAGGATCCCGTCGCCGAAGCGGACGGCGTCCTCGCCGATCGCCGAGCTGAACTTGCGGGCCCGCGAGGGCGTAACAGCCATGAACGTTTCTCCCTGTGCAGTGGTCAGGCGTCGAGCTCGGTCGGGGGGTGATGGCGTGCACCGGCGGCGCCTGGACGCTCGAGCACTCGTGCAATGGCTGGGATCTCAGGGGCCGCAAGGAACTCGTCGTAGTCCTTCGCGTCCCGGTCGAAGACAGACCACACCTGGTGCGCGTCGCCGGGATCGAAGTAGACCCAGGGCCCCCGGCAGCCATGCTTGCGCCGCTTCTCCGCGCCGACGGTCTCGAAGACCTCCAGGAACCGATCGGGGTCGGTAACCCTGGCGTTGGTGACGCTCATTACCTGCTCCTAATACCGTGCACGCCTTCCCTCCGACCGTAGAACCTCGACTTTGATTTAGGTCAAGTGCGCACCGAAGAGGGTTTATTGGGTTCTTGCGGCCAGTCGCCGCAGACCTCGACCGAGATCGTCGTGGAGGTCATCGACCTCGCCCGCGACGCCTCGTCGCCTGACGGCGACTGCGCCGGATAGCGCCGCTCGAACCGCGTCGCAGATCGCCGCGCGTCACACTGAGGGCTCAGCCGTCAGGCCATCTCAGTTCCGTTCCGTTCATGCTGTAACAGGTGCCGGCCGATGGGCCCTGGCCAGCGTCGCAGTCTGACCGGCACTGCCCGGAACCGCGGTTCGCCGGCCTGAGTGGTTCGCCCTCGCCCCTGCCCACCTCAGATGACCAGCCAAAAGGCCCGGAACCAGTCTCGGTTTCGGGCCTCTTGGACTGCAACGGCCTCAGCCGAAGGCATCCCCCAGTTTCCCGAGCACCGCCCGCTTCTCATCCAGGGCCGCGGGGCGTGGATCGTCATGGTGACGTCGTTGTCGCCGTGCCTGACGATCTTGGGCCGCCCGCTCGACCTGGACGACGTGCGTCGGCCAGTACGCCACCGTCCGACTTGCGAGGAGACCGGGACGCCCTGGTCGGCCTGTTCGAGAAGTCTGGTCAGCTTCTGACGCGCATCCCTCGTGCGACCGGGCGTAGCCCTGGACCCGTTTGAGCGGGTGCCCGCCGTGGTCGGGACGTAAGCGGCTAAGCCGTACCGCCCGTCTTTGCGGACCCATTCTCCTCGCCTGCGCCTGCGCCTGCTCTTGCGTGACCTGCGTCGTTCTGAAACCGAGCGGGGTGCGTGGGGCTTCCGTTCCTTGCGCGGAACTACACCTCGGCGAACCTCAGGATGTCGGTCGCCAGCTCACGCAGCTCCCGGTCCTCGGCGAACCTGCGCCAGCCGCCGTCGGTGCTGTACCGGCGGTCGGAGCTGAGGACGTCGCGCAGCACCCAGTGGGAGGGCTTCGCCGCGGCCCCCATCTCGGTAAGACAGCGCAACGCCGCCCACGCCACCGGGCGCCTCTCGCCCGACGCGAACGGCCAGACCACTCGGCAGAGCACCCGGACGGCGGGCTTGGGATCGCCCGTGATCCGGTACAACGCATGAGCGGCGAGGACCTGCTCCCATTCGCTCTGCCGGCCGATGTGGCCGCGGATCCGGTCGATGTGGACCGCGGCGTGCGTACCGAGGTCGGAGAGGCAGCGCCAGTGCTCTCGCAAGCCCCACTCGTCGGGTTCCTCGTCGAGCATGCCGCCGATCGCGGCGAGTGCGGGCTCGGGATCGCCGGTGATCCGCCAGTACGCCCACGGCAGCACGACGGCGGACACGCGCGCGTTCCACCCCTCGGACGGTTCGGATGGCCGCCGCAGCAGCCGCTCGATGACCGGCCCGGCGGGGCCGGCGGCGGGACCGATGGCTCCGAGTGCGAGGGCTCCCTGTGCTCGCGTCTCCGTACCGAGAAGTTCCACCAGCTCAGGAACGGCGGGCGCCGAGACCTCACCCCACTGCTCCAGCAGCTCGGCGAGGGCGCGGCGGAGTTCATGGCCGCCGTCACGTAGCCGCTCGCGGATCACCGGAAGCAGCACGCCCGCATGCTCGCGAAGAGGTGCGAGCACCTCCTGTACGGCCGGCAGGCTCGTCATGTACGACGGGTAACCGTGCACGATGGCAGTGCCGTAACCGAGCTCGCGGTCGCCGAGCCTGGCCAGCAGGTGCGGCAGGCACCGCGGGTCGTGGCGCCAGGCCAGCCCCCAGGCCGCGACATCGCTGATCCGCTTGTCGCCGTGCCGGGACAGCCGCCGGTCGTCGGACAGCCGCGCGGCGAGCAGGTCACGGTACCCGTCCGTCTCCTCGCCGGCGGCGGCGAGCACGTGGGTCGCATAGGCGCGGACGGCGCCCGCCGGGTCCGCCGTCCGCTCCGCCAGATCAGGAAGCAGCCGCTCGCCAGAAGACCGCCAGGTGCTGAAGACTTCGGCCGCCGCCTGTACCGCGCCGACCCGCCGGTCGGCGTCCCGGTGGCCGAGGAAAGCCCGGCACACCTCGGTACGCGTGGTCGCGTCGTCACCGAGCCGCCCGTCCACCCAACCGACCAACCGGGCGGCGCTCCCGCCATAGTGCTCGGTCAGCCAAGCCGGCGTCGCGCCGACCCATGGCACGTCCCGCCAGACCCCGATCCCATCATCGCCCATGGCCTCGATGAGCGTGTCCAGATCCGTACCCAACCGCTGGGCGACGATCGCCTGGTCCAGCGCGACCACCGCGGCCAGCCGGATCTGCGGGTCGGCATGTGCGCGCAGCCCCCGCAGCCAGATCGCCGTCTCGGGCAGGACCTCGGCCGAACACCTGGCCGTGAGCTCCCCGACGGCCAGGATGATCCCGATCCGTACCGCCGGATCCTCCTCACGGGAGTACCGGTCGCAGAGTGCGGTGACCACCGCATCCGCGTCCGCGGCGGCCTCTGAGAGCGCTCGTGCCAGGCTACGGCGCACCTCGACATCGGCATCGTCACGAAGTGCCAGCAGACCTGGCAGCGCCGCCCGCCAGGCCGGCCGCCAGCCGGGGTCGACATGCCGAGGCGCCGCGAGGACGGCCTGCCCAGCCAGATCTCCGAGCAGTTCCACGACCTCCCGCCGCACGGTGACCTCGGCCGCCCCGGCCAGCAGGACCAGAAACGGCAGGGCCGCCGTGGCGGCGGAGCACACGAAACCGCCCTGGTGGTAGATGTTGTTCCTCAGATGGAAGAGCGCGTCGGAGGCGTCCTGGTCATCGGCGATCCGCCGCAACAGTTCAGGTACGTCACCGGCCGATCCGTAGGCATGCCGGAGAGTGGACCATCCGACCCGGTCGAGTCCGGGGAGGGTCATGAAGGGACTTCTTCTCGCACTGGCGACGGCCTTGCCGCCGACCGAACCCATGATTCCGGATGAACGGTAGCAGTAGCCGCAGCGGGGGCTCGGCCAGATCGGCCGCGGTCAGCGCCATCCGGGCCATTTCGGCGGGATCGCCCACGGTGGTTCGCCCCGTCCCTGCCCACACCATCTGAGCAGCACGAACGCCCTGATTGATCATCGCTCGAGGCGTTGTTGACGACAGTACGGACGACAACGACTTCAGCCGGGGGCATCCCCCGGCTTTCGCAGCGCCGCCCGATTCTCGGCGAGGGCCGCGTGAGCGTAGATCGTCACCGTGACCTCGATGTCGCTGTGCCCGACGATCTCCCGGACGACGTGCGGCGGGGCCCTCAAGTTCAGCAGCCACACAGGTGTGCCGAATGTCGTGGAAGCCACGATCTCTAGACCGGCGCCCTCACGGATACGGCTCCAGGCGCGCCGAAGGTTGTCCGGCTCCGTGGGCGTACCCAGGCGTGGGGGGAAGACGAGGCCGTGATCCTGCCAGCGCGGCCACACCTCTGCCCGTTCCGCGCACTGCTTGACACGAGGCTTGCAAAGCACTCGTGCATATCAGTCACCGTTCGGAAGCGGGTGGAGTTCTCCGAGATCTTTCCAGTCAGACCAGTCGCCGTCCCGAGCCACCTGCCATATGTGCCACAAGTGACCATCCGCACCACGAACGAAAACCTCAATCCGCCCATCAGCCGAACTATGCGCAGCCGGATCACCCGCCACCTCCAACAGACCACCATTCGGAAGCGGACGATGACCACTCAGATCCTCCCAGACCGACCAATCACCATCCCGAGCCACCTGCCATATATGCCACAAGTGACCATCCGCACCACGAACGAAAACCTCAATCCGCCCATCAGCCGA